>NZ_JBQVSQ010000013.1:0-190340 GCF_052952715.1 Burkholderia sp. YIM B11467 | reverse complement strand
GTCGACAGCGACGACACCGAGCTATTAGTCGAACTCAGACCGGTCGACAGCGAGCTGATGCCCGTCGAAGTCGACGTGGACAGCGAAGAAATCGAGCTGGTGGCCGACGACAAACCGGTCGACGTCGAGGTCGACAGCGACGACACCGTGCTATCGGTCGAGCTCAGACCAGTCGACAGCGAGCTGATGCCTGTCGAGGTCGACGTGGACAACGAAGAGATCGAGCTGTTGGCCGACGAAAGGCCGGTCGACGTGGAGGTCGACAACGACGTGATCGAGCTGTTCGCCGACGACAAGCCGGTCGACGTCGAAGTCGACAGCGACGACACCGAGCTATCGGTCGAGCTCAGACCGGTCGACAGCGAGCTGATGCCCGTCGACGTCGACGTCGACAGCGAGGAAATCGAGCTGTTCGCCGACGACAGGCCCGTCGAGGTCGAGGTCGACAGCGACGTAATCGAACTGTTAGCCGACGACAAACCGGTCGACGTCGAGGTCGACAGCGACGACACCGTGCTATCGGTCGAGCTCAGACCAGTCGACAGCGAGCTGATGCCCGTCGAAGTCGATGTGGACAGCGAGGAGATCGAGCTGTTGGCCGACGACAAGCCGGTCGACGTGGAAGTCGACAGCGACGTGATCGAGCTGTTCGCGGACGAGAGACCCGTCGAAGTCGACGTGGACAGCGAGGAAATCGAGCTGTTAGCCGATGACAAGCCGGTCGACGTGGAAGTCGACAGCGACGACACCGTGCTATCGGTCGAGCTCAGGCCGGTCGACAGCGAACTGATGCCTGTCGAGGTCGACGTGGACAACGAAGAAATCGAGCTGGTGGCCGACGACAAGCCTGTCGAGGTCGAGGTCGACAACGACGTGATCGAGCTATTCGCCGACGAAAGACCTGTTGACGTGGAAGTCGACAGCGACGTCACCGAACTATCGGTCGAGCTCAAACCAGTCGACAGCGAACTGATGCCCGTCGAGGTCGACGTAGACAACGAAGAAATCGAGCTGTTGGCCGACGACAGACCGGTCGACGTCGAGGTCGACAGCGACGACACCGTGCTGTCCGTCGAACTGAGGCCAGTCGACAGCGAGCTAATGCCCGTCGAGGTCGACGTCGACAACGAAGAGATCGAACTGTTGGCCGACGAGAGACCGGTCGAGGTCGAGGTCGACAACGACGTGATCGAGCTGTTCGCGGACGACAAACCGGTCGACGTCGAGGTCGACAGCGACGACACAGTGCTATTGGTCGAGCTCAGGCCAGTCGACAGCGAACTGATGCCCGTCGAAGTCGACGTGGACAGCGAAGAAATCGAGCTGTTGGCCGACGACAGGCCGGTCGACGTCGAGGTCGACAGCGACGACACCGTGCTGTCGGTCGAGCTCAAGCCGGTCGACAGCGAGCTGATGCCCGTCGAAGTCGACGTGGACAGCGAAGAAATCGAGCTATTGGCCGACGACAAGCCAGTCGACGTCGAGGTCGACAGCGACGACACCGTGCTATCGGTCGAGCTCAGGCCGGTCGACAGCGAGCTGATCCCCGTTGAAGTCGACGTGGAAAGCGAAGAGATCGAGCTGTTCGCAGACGAGAGACCTGTCGACGTGGAAGTCGACAACGACGTGATCGAGCTGTTCGCAGACGACAAGCCCGTCGAAGTCGACGTAGACAACGAAGAAATCGAACTGTTCGCGGACGACAAGCCGGTCGAGGTCGAGGTGGACAACGACGTGATCGAGCTATTCGCCGACGACAGGCCCGTCGATGTCGAAGTCGACAGCGACGACACCGTGCTATCGGTCGAGCTCAAGCCGGTCGACAGCGAACTAATGCCCGTCGAGGTCGACGTGGACAACGAAGAAATTGAGCTATTCGCAGACGAGAGACCCGTCGAAGTCGATGTGGACAACGAGGAGATCGAGCTGTTGGCCGACGACAAGCCGGTCGACGTCGAGGTCGACAGCGACGACACCGTGCTGTCCGTCGAACTGAGGCCGGTCGACAGCGAGTTGATGCCCGTCGAAGTCGACGTGGACAGCGAAGAAATCGAGCTATTGGCCGACGACAGGCCCGTCGAGGTCGAGGTCGACAGCGACGACACCGAGCTATCGGTCGAGCTCAGACCAGTCGAAAGCGAGCTGATGCCCGTCGAGGTCGACGTAGACAACGAAGAAATCGAGCTATTGGCCGACGACAGACCGGTCGAAGTCGAAGTCGACAGCGACGACACCGTGCTATCGGTCGAGCTCAGGCCGGTCGACAGCGAGCTGATGCCTGTCGAGGTCGACGTGGACAGCGAAGAAATCGAGCTATTGGCCGACGACAAGCCAGTCGACGACGAAGTCGACAGCGACGACACCGTGCTATCGGTCGAGCTCAAGCCGGTCGACAGCGAACTAATGCCCGTCGAGGTCGACGTGGACAACGAAGAAATTGAGCTATTGGCCGACGACAAGCCGGTCGACGTCGAAGTCGACAGCGATGACATCGAGCTATTAGTCGAGCTCAGACCGGTCGACAGCGAGCTGATACCCGTCGAGGTCGACGTGGACAACGAAGAGATCGAGCTGTTAGCCGACGACAAGCCGGTCGACGTCGAGGTCGACAGCGACGTGATCGAACTGTTGGCCGACGACAAACCGGTCGAGGTCGAGGTCGACAGCGACGACACCGTGCTATTGGTCGAACTCAGGCCGGTCGACAGCGAGCTGATGCCCGTCGAAGTCGACGTGGACAACGAAGAGATCGAACTGTTAGCCGACGACAAGCCGGTCGACGTTGAGGTCGACAGCGACGACACCGTGCTGTCGGTCGAGCTCAAGCCAGTCGACAGCGAGCTGATCCCCGTCGAAGTCGACGTGGACAGCGAAGAAATCGAACTGTTGGCCGACGACAAGCCCGTCGAGGTCGACGTGGACAACGAAGAAATCGAGCTGTTAGCCGACGACAAGCCGGTCGACGTCGAGGTCGACAGCGACGTGATCGAACTGTTGGCCGACGACAAACCGGTCGATGTGGAAGCCGACAGTGACGACACCGAGCTATTGGTCGAACTCAAGCCCGTCGACAGCGAGCTGATGCCCGTCGAAGTCGACGTAGACAGCGAAGAAATCGAGCTGTTAGCCGACGACAAACCGGTCGACGTCGAGGTCGACAGCGACGACACCGTGCTGTCGGTCGAGCTCAGGCCGGTCGACAGCGAGCTGATGCCCGTCGAAGTCGACGTGGACAACGAAGAGATCGAACTGTTAGCCGACGACAAGCCGGTCGACGTCGAGGTCGACAGCGACGACACCGTGCTATTAGTCGAGCTCAGGCCGGTCGACAGCGAGCTGATCCCCGTTGAAGTCGACGTGGACAGCGAAGAAATCGAGCTGTTGGCCGACGACAAGCCGGTCGAGGTCGACGTGGAAAGCGACGTGATCGAACTGTTGGCCGACGACAAACCGGTCGACGTCGAAGTCGACAGTGACGACACCGAGCTATTGGTCGAACTCAGGCCCGTCGACAGCGAGCTGATGCCCGTCGAAGTCGACGTGGACAGCGAAGAAATCGAGCTGTTGGCCGACGACAGGCCGGTCGAGGTCGACGTGGACAGCGACGTGATCGAGCTGTTCGCTGACGACAAGCCAGTCGAAGTCGACGTCGACAGCGACGACACCGAGCTATCGGTCGAGCTCAGGCCCGTCGACAGCGAGCTGATCCCCGTCGAAGTCGACGTAGACAGCGAAGAAATCGAGCTATTGGTCGACGACAGGCCCGTCGAGGTCGAGGTCGACAGCGACGATACCGTGCTGTTGGTCGAGCTCAGACCAGTCGACAGCGAGTTGATGCCCGTCGAGGTCGACGTGGACAACGAAGAGATCGAACTGTTGGCCGACGACAAACCGGTTGACGTCGACGTCGACAGCGACGACACCGTGCTGTTGGTCGAGCTCAGGCCCGTCGACAGCGAGCTGATGCCCGTCGACGTCGAGGTGGACAACGAAGAAATCGAGCTGTTGGCCGATGACAAGCCCGTCGACGTCGAAGTCGACAGCGACGACACCGAGCTATTTGTCGAACTCAGGCCGGTCGACAGCGATCCGATGCTGGTCGAGGTCGACGTCGACAACGAGGAAATCGAGCTATTGGCCGACGACAGGCCGGTCGAGGTCGACGTGGACAGTGACGTGATCGAGCTGTTCGCTGACGACAAGCCAGTCGAAGTCGAGGTCGACAATGACGTGATCGTACTATTGGCCGACGACAACCCAGTCGATGTCGAAGTCGACAGCGACGACACCGTGCTATCGGTCGAGCTCAAGCCAGTCGACAGCGAGCTGATGCCCGTCGAAGTCGACGTCGAGAGCGAAGAGATCGAGCTGTTAGCCGACGACAGACCGGTCGAGGTCGACGTGGACAGCGAAGAAATCGAGCTATTGGTCGACGACAGGCCCGTCGAGGTCGAGGTCGACAACGACGTGATCGAGCTATTCGCCGACGACAAGCCCGTCGACGTCGAGGTCGACAACGACGTGATCGAACTGTTCGCGGACGACAGGCCCGTCGAGGTAGACGTGGACAACGAAGAGATCGAGCTGTTGGCCGACGACAAGCCGGTCGACGTCGAGGTCGACAGCGACGTGATCGAGCTATTCGCCGACGACAGACCGGTCGAGGTCGACGTAGACAGCGACGTGATCGAACTGTTCGCGGACGACAGCCCCGTCGAGGTCGACGTAGACAGCGAAGAAATCGAGCTATTGGCCGACGACAAACCCGTCGACGTCGAGGTCGACAGCGACGCCACCGAACTACCAGTCGAGCTCAGGCCGGTCGACAACGAGCTAATGCCCGTCGAGGTCGACGTAGACAACGAAGAGATTGAGCTGTTAGCCGACGACAAGCCGGTCGACGTCGATGTCGACAGCGACGTGATCGAACTGTTCGCGGACGACAGCCCCGTCGAGGTCGACGTAGACAGCGAAGAAATCGAGCTATTGGCCGACGAGAGGCCCGTCGATGTCGAGGTCGACAACGACGTGATCGAGCTATTCGCCGTCGACAAGCCCGTCGATGTGGAGGTCGACAGCGAAGAGATCGAGCTGTTGGCCGACGACAAACCCGTCGACGTCGAGGTCGACAGCGACGCCACCGAACTACCAGTCGAGCTCAGGCCGGTCGACAACGAGCTAATGCCCGTCGAGGTCGACGTAGACAACGAAGAGATTGAGCTGTTAGCCGATGACAAGCCGGTCGACGTCGAGGTCGACAGCGACGCCACCGAACTACCAGTCGAGCTCAGGCCGGTCGACAACGAGCTAATGCCCGTCGAGGTCGACGTAGACAACGAAGAGATTGAGCTGTTAGCCGATGACAAGCCGGTCGACGTCGAGGTCGACAGCGACGTGATCGAACTGTTGGCCGACGAGAGGCCGGTCGACGCGGAAGTCGACAGCGACGTGATCGAACTGTTAGCCGATGACAGACCGGTCGAGGTCGAGGTCGACAACGACGTGATCGAGCTATTCGCCGATGACAAGCCCGTCGATGTGGAGGTCGACAGCGAAGAGATCGAGCTGTTGGCCGACGACAAACCCGTCGACGTCGAGGTCGACAGCGACGACACCGAGCTTTTGGTCGAGCTCAGGCCGGTCGACAACGAGCTAATGCCCGTCGAAGTCGACGTGGACAGCGAAGAAATCGAGCTATTGGCCGACGACAGCCCGGTCGAAGCGGAGGTCGACAGGCTCGTAATGCTCGAAGTCGTGGTGCTTGCGACCGAGTAGAGCTGACTGCCGTTGATGGCGTCGGTGCTGGTCGCGCTGACGAGGCCTGCCGCGACGTTCTGGATACGACGTTCCGAGTTCACCTGGCCGACGCTGACGACGCCGCCTGCCGAGCCGGCGCCGGCGAAGTTGCCGAACGTCAGACCACCGATCGACGTGGAATTGACCGTGGTGGTGCCGGCACTCGAAGTTGTCAGTGCACTGGTCGTCGCCGAACTGCTGCCGAGTGCGACCGAATTCGTGACATTTGCTGTCGACGACGCTCCTATGGCTACGGCGTTGCTAACAGAAGCACTGGAAGAGCTTCCGAGAGCGACGCTGGAAGTACCGCTAGCAGTGGCGCTCGCTCCTACGGCGGTAGCGCTTGTATCAGTAGCATTAGCCGCCCATCCGAGCGCAGTAGCGGTACTCCCGCTCGCAAGACTATATCCGCCAAGCGCTACTGCATATGTGTTGCCGGCAGTAGCGTAACCGCCAATCGCGATTGCCCATTGCTGACTCGCGGAGGCAATCCCTCCGCCACCGCTACCGATGGCGATCGATGCACCTTGTGTTGCAGAAGAGCTGGCATTTGCAGCGTACTGCGCATGGGCATCATGCACTTGCGCGCCCAACGCCAATACCGCCACAGCGGCGGCCTGAACCACTTTCGATTTCTTCGGCTTACCTCGGGCGGAAGCCAGCTCCGATACAGCAACCCAGGTTCCCAGTGATTCACTCCAGATCGAACGATACGCCCTATTCATCGCTCACTCCCCGCCCGCTTTACTCGCCCGGTCACACATGAACTCCATGACCCGGTTCAGTTTGTTAAATTTTGTTTAAATAAAAACGAGTTCGAACAAAATCATTCGCCTCGCAATCCACAACGAAATTATTTTCAGACGGATTCAATTTCGAAAACCGCGACTCTCACCAAGAGTCTATTGGCCACCCGGGCCCACATTGCGAACCTTTGTGACACGACTCGACCTCTGGCCTATCCTCCAAGCCATCGAGACCCAATCCGCCTGACGAAAACAGGAAAGAAGGAGCGCACCCGTGCAGCCGTGACGGAAAACCATCCGTCGACGAGCTTCCGGATATTCGGAATCTGCACATAGGGAAGGAAATGAAACCAAAGCGAGTCGATCCCGTTGAAAACACTCGACTCTCTGCTCAAGACCTGGAAATCTCACTTCGACCGGGATCGACCAACGCACCACACCGATTCGAAATATTTTGAGGCGCCTCAAGGAAACTAAAACCGATGCCCAGCTCACGACATAAACCGTGATCACTACGGCACCAGGATTGCCATGTCGATTGGCACGACAACCGGTTTTATATTTATATCCCACCTGAAGCAGCTCAATCGACACAAACGCTGGGGATTTCGCTCGATTCAACAACCCGTGAAAATCACACGATTCGGCTCACCCTCAGCCGGCCACCGCAGTGAAATACGCTATATCAAAAACTGTTAATAACCCTGCCTCGTTTCGCCTCACAAAACGATCAAGCCACAAACACATTCAAAGCGCATCCACATCTGCCTAAACCATCCATACCACGCATGCTATATCGATGATGAAGTGTGATTGACAACATTTGTCACACATCGTCACTCCCTCCCCAAAAACCCTCATGTTCATAAAAGTTGACAAAAACCCTACGGGGAAATGTCAATCTATTTCAGGGATCAATCCTGCCATCGGCAGCACGGTACCCAAGCAGAAGATTCCGATTTCCTTTCGCTTTGATCTAACGAATAGGTCAACGCCAATGCAAGCACGTTGGCATGCGCAGAGTTGAGCAACACGAAAAAAATAGTGCCAATGAAAATTCTTGCCGTTGATGACGAGCCGGCACAGGCAGCGCTTCTCCACGACACACTGATCGCCGAGGGGTTCAATGTACGTAGCGCCACCAACGGCGCAGAAGCCATCCGTTTCCTCGAAACGGATACCGTCGATCTGGTCGTGCTCGACTGGAACTTGCCGGATATTTCCGGACTGGAAGTCCTCGCCTGGATCCGTGCGCGCATCGGCAGAGATCTTCCCGTGTTGTTCCTGACGAGTCGAGTGCGCGAGGACCAACTTGTCGTTGCACTTGAAGCAGGTGCTGACGACTATATGGTCAAACCCATTCGCCACCGTGAATTGATCGCGAGAGTGCGCGCCCTTCTGCGGCGGGCTTATCCAGCCAACTCGACGCCGTCGTCGATCAACGTTGGTCGTTATCGCCTGGATCTTGCGACCGAAACCGTATTCCTGAACGACGAGGCAATCAAACTGACATCCCGGGAGTTCAACGTCGCCGTTGCGCTATTTCAAAACTGTGGTCGCGCGGTGCCCCGAGAAGCACTGATCAAGTCGATATGGGGGCGCCATAGCGACAATATCTCCCGTACGCTCGATACACATGTCTATCGCGTGCGATCCAAGCTGCGAATCGGGCCCGAAAACGGTGTTCGGCTTCGAGCTGTCTACAATCACGGCTATCGCCTGGAGTTGATCGATTCGAGTCACCTGGACAACGCCGAGTAGAAACGTACGCGAGTTCCGGGGCTTATCGTGCCTCGAGGTTCGTACGTGTCACCGGGCCGCCGTCACGCGGCGGCAATCTGCCGCTCGAATGCCGCTTCCGCCTCCAGGCTGTCGAGATCGCGACCCACCGTCACGACCGCGAGCCGCGTGTCGCCGCGCCAGTACGCAATCGAGCAGTCGTGCGCGCCGAGGTCGCCGTCGATCTCGACGCGATCCCACTGCTCCGCATGCCCGACGTAGTTGATCGTCATGTCGTAATGCTGGCTCCAGAAGAACGGCACCGCGTCGAACGGCCGCTGCTGCCCGAGCATGTTGCGCGCCGCGACGATCCCCTGCCGTTCGGCGACAACCCAGTGCTCGACGCGAATCCGCTCGCCCGTCAGCGGATCGGGCCAGCGCGCGATATCGCCGGCCGCGTAGATGCCGGGCACGCTCGTCTGCAGGAAACGGTCCACCGTCACGCCGCGCTCGACAGCAAGCCCCGCATCCTGTGCGAGCGCAACGTTCGGGTGCACGCCGATACCGACCACCACGACATCGGCCGGCAGCACGTCGCCGGTCGACAGCGTCACGCTGTCCGGCGCAATCTGCGCGGGCGTCGCGCCGAGATGGAACACGACGCCATGCGACTCGTGCAGCGCCTTGATCGTGTCGCCGAGCGCGGCGCCGAGCACGTGCGCCATCGGCTGCGCATCGGGCGCGACGACATGCACGTCGAGCCCGCGCGTACGTAACGCGGCGGCCGCTTCGAGGCCGATGAAGCTCGCGCCGACCACGACGCAGCGGCGTGCCGTCTTCAGCTTGCCGATCAGCGCATCGCAATCGGCGCGCGAGCGCAGCACGCACACATGCGGCAGATCCGCGCCGGGCACGGTCAGCCGATTCGGCTCGGCACCCGTCGCGAGCAGCAGCGCGCCGTATCCGACGCGGCTGCCGTCGGCCAGCTCGACTGCGTGCTGCGCGGGGTCGATCCGCACGACACGCGCGCCGCACCGCACATCGATGCGTTGGTCGGCATAGAACGCCGGCGCGCGCAGCGGCAGCCAGTCGGCTTCCGCCGTGCCAGCAAGATAGTCCTTCGACAGGTTCGGCCGGTCGTACGGCGGATCACTGTCGGCACTCAGCAGCGTGACGGGATGCGGATAACCTTCCTGCCGCAGCGTGACGGCCGCCGCGATCGCGGCCGCGCCGCCACCGACGATCACCACCGATTCGGGCAAGCCCGCCGCATTCAGCGCAGACAGTACGGCCGGCCGCGCATCGAGCACGACGGCACGGCCGTCGCGGCGTTCGACGCGCCAGCACGGCAGCCCGTCGAGCGCCGGCGCGCGCAGCATCTCGCCCGTACGCAGACAGAACGCCGCGTGGTGCCACGGGCAGCGGATCGTGTCGCCGACCAGCAGGCCGTCGGCCAGCGGCGCGCCGTAGTGCGTGCAGTTCGCGCCCACGGCAAACAGTTCATCGGCGCGGCGCACCAGCAGCACCGCCGCGTCGCCGACATGGCCCTCGATCATCGCGCCGTCGGCGATATCGTCGAGCGCGATGCCCTGCGCGAGATCAGGGCGTGAAGACGCAGAGTCGCTTCCGGACATGGCTTCGCTCCCGCAGAGTCAGGTAACGATCCCATTATCGGCGCCCTTCACGAAAAGAACAGGTACAGACGACCCCGCAGCGCACGCAAACACCGACTGTCGCTTGTACGCGATCCATGACCGGCGTAGAACGTCATCAACGTTGCGGCGCAACACGCCGCTGCCGCCCATGACGCATTCCGCGCCGCCCGATCATCCGTGGCGCACAACGCCGTTCAACGGGATGAGCCCGCACATCTCCGGCACGTCGCTGTCCGCGCAGGCGCGTTATGCGGCCGGCACGCTGGAAATCCTGCAATGCTGGTTCGACGGCAAGCCGATCCGCAACGAATACCTGGTCGTCGACGGCGGCACGCTCGCGGGAACGGGCGCGCAATCGTACCGGCTGAACTGACGCGATGCGCGGTGCGGCGATGCGCGACCTCACGCGTCGTCGACGTTGTCCGCGTAATGGTCGACCGCGACCTTGCACTCGTCGAACACCACCGTCAGCCGCTCGATATCGTTCGACTCGACCCACTTCCTGACCTGCAGGAAATAACCGGTGCCGAGATCGGCGATGCGGGCCGGATCGTCGGTCGTCACGTCGACGGTCACAATCGCGCGGTTGCCGGGTAGCGGCGACAGCGTCGCCGCGATGTCGAAGCGCCGGTACGATTGATCGATGCGCATGCTGTGCTCCCGAATCGGTTCGAAGGCGGCGCTCAGCCGAGCGCCTGGCGGAACACCTTGCCGCCGAATCCCGTCACGATGTTGTCGACGGAGAACGGCGTGGCTTCCTTCGCCTCGAGAATGATCGCGACGCTGCCGGGCAAAAGCCGTGCGGCCACCGTCTCGACGAACGTGCCGTCAAGCAGCGCGTTGCCGGCGGCTTCCGCGAGAATGCCGGCGCCAGCGCCGGCCGCCATCCCTGTGATCACGCCAAGCGGCCCGACGAGCAAACCGAGCAGGCCGCCCGCGATCGCGCCGATTACGCCGCCCTTGAACGGCCGCGATTCGGCGTCGAGCACCGCGAGCTTTCCGGCCGGGTCCTTTTCCACGACGACGCCGTTTTCGATGTGGAATCCTTCGTTCTTCTCCGACAACGCCTCGAAATCGTTCGCGGCCTGGCGGGCCGTGTCGACGCTGCCGAACACGGCGACGATCAGTTGCTTGGTCATTCGAACCCTCTCTCACGTGGATGGGCTGCACGACCGCCGCACGACGCACGGCGCGCCGGTAACCCGGTGTTCGATTCAGGTGCCGGTCGCCGCAACACGTGCGCGCGACGCTGCGACAAACGCCTTCGCGGCCGCTTGCTGCAATTCGATCGCCTGCTTCGTGTCGACGGCATGCGTGCTCATCTAGCGCCCTCCTGTAGCGTCATTGCGTGGATATGCGGCATGCCGCTCGCTTGTCATCTGCGCGCATGCGCATCGTCCTCGACATCGTCGACGTCCGCCGGAAAACGATGCTGGCCGAAGCTCAGGATCAGCACGCCCACCGCGAGCAGCACGATGCCGAAGGTCGTCATCAGCATCCGCTCGGGGCTGTCGGTCGCGCCGCGCAGGATCAGGTCGCGCGCGAGCGACGTCATCGCAATGAACAGAGGAAACCGCACGGGCAGCCGGCCGAGCCGCAGATAGCGCACGTCCATCGCGAGCACTTCGAGATAGAGAAACATCAGCAGCAGATCGGTCAGCGACACCTCGCCCGCGAGCACGACCTTCCATGCCTCCTGCACCATCGCGAACGCGGTCGCGAGCCCGATCACGATCAGCCCGGCCAGTTCGGCCGCGTGAAGGAAATGGCCGAAGCGGCGGCGGATGCGCTCGGCGGGCGAACAGGAAACGGTAGACGTATTCAAGGCGACAGTCGATGTGATGATGCATGTGCAGTGCCGGGCGGGGGAACCGCCGTGTCGAGCGCGGTGTCATGCGCATCCAGCGCCGGCGTGCCGGACACTCCGGTCGCCTGCGCGACCGCGGACAGCGTGTGACGGCAGCACACGTGGAACGCGACACCCGCGTCCGTGCAGGCGACGTCGTGCGCGCGGCGCAACAGCAGGCGACAGCCGAGATACCGTTCGAGGCAGTCGATCCGGTCGCTCACCTGCGCGTCGCCGAGCTTCAGTTCGGACGCCGCGCCGGACAGGCCGCCATGCTCGACCACCGCGACATAAACACGCATCGCTTCCAGCAGATTCATGGTGACGCTCCTCGTCGGCGGACGCAGCGGGACCTAATCTACTGCACGCTGCACGCGTGCTCAAGAGCACAGCGCGGCGCACGCCAGGAGTACAGCTGCGCGGGTGCCGCACAAAATCCGGCCCTGTTTGATCCATTCGAATGACAGATTGCCGATACGTGTTCCAAAGACCCGCCGAAGCTGCTAGATTGCATGCTCGACGACGTTACGCGGTGCACACAGGTCATGCACCGGGCGGCCGGCCGCCGCCGCTGCGGCCCGTTGCGCGATGCCCGCGCAACGTCCTTCATCCGCATGTCACAAAGAGAACAGTCGCATGACACAGTCCAACCGTTCGCCTTCGCGCGCCGCGGCAGCCGCAGCTCGCCCGCCTCGACATGACTGACCGGCAGGCCGCGATGCAGACACCTCCCCCACTCTCCCAGGCCGTCCACAGCCCGATCACGCGCAGCGCGATCTTCCTCGTGGCGACGATCAATTCCGGCGCCGATCACGCCGACACGATCCGTTCATGGTGCGGCGACATCGCCGCGCTGGTGCGCTCGGTCGGCAAGCGCGTGCCGGGCGGCAACCTGACCTGCGTGTGCGGCTTCGGCGCCGACGCGTGGGATGCGCTGTTCGGCAACCCGCGCCCCGCGTCGCTGCATCCGTTCCGCGAATTCGGCGCGGGGCAGCGCGTCGCGGTCGCGACGCCGGGCGACATCCTGCTGCACATCCGCGCCGACGCGATGGACCTGTGCTTCGAACTCGCGACGCAACTGCTCGGCGCGCTCGGCGCAGCCGTCACGGTCGTCGACGAGGTGCACGGCTTCCGCAATTTCGACCAGCGCGCGATGATCGGCTTCGTCGACGGCACCGAGAACCCGGAAGGCCGCGAGGCGGTCGACTTCACGGTGATCGGCGACGAAGATGCGGCATTCTCGGGCGGCAGCTACGTGATCGTGCAGAAGTACCTGCACGACATGGCCGGCTGGAACGCGCTCGCGGTCGAGACGCAGGAGCGCATCATCGGCCGCACCAAGCTGTCCGACATCGAGCTCGCGCCGGACGTGAAGCCGTCGTGTTCGCACAGCTCGCTGACCACGCTCGACGAGAACGGCCAGGAAGTGAAGATCCTGCGCGACAACATGCCGTTCGGGCGCCCGGGCGCCGGCGAATTCGGTACCTATTTCATCGGCTATGCGCGCACGCCGGTACCGATCGAGCAGATGCTCGAGAACATGTTCGTCGGCCGCCCGCCCGGCAACTACGACCGCCTGCTCGACTACAGCCGCGCAGTCACCGGCTCGCTGTTCTTCGTGCCGTCAGCCGACCTGCTCGAAGCGCTCGCCGACCGTGCGGCGCCGGCCGCCGACGCCGCGCAACCCGAATCCTCGTCGTCCGCGCCGCATCGCGACGGCTCGCTGAAAATCGGCTCGCTGAAAGGAACCCAAGCCTATGAATAACCTGCACCGCGAACTCGCCCCGATCTCCGCCTCCGCCTGGGAACAAATCGAGGAGGAAGTGGCGCGCACCTTCAAGCGATCGGTGGCCGGCCGCCGCGTCGTCGACGTCGACGGCCCCGAAGGCCCCGAGTTGTCGGCGGTCGGCACCGGGCACCTAGTGGAAGTTGCCGCGCCGCGCGAGCAGGTGAGCGCACGGCTGCGCGAAGTCCGCAGGATCGTCGAACTGACGGTGCCGTTCGAGTTGAGCCGCGATGCGATCGACAGCGTCGAGCGCGGCGCGCGCGATGCCGACTGGCAACCGGCGAAAGACGCCGCGCAGCGGCTCGCGTTCGCCGAAGACAACGCGATTTTCGACGGTTATCAGGCTGCCGGCATCGTCGGCATCCGCGAAGGCACGTCGAACCGCAAGCTCACGCTGCCGGCCGACGTCGGCGCGTATCCGGACGCGATCAGCGACGCACTGGAAGCGCTGCGGCTCGCCGGCGTCGACGGCCCGTATTCGGTGGTGCTCGGCTCCGACGCATACACGGCGCTCAGCGAAGCGCGCGACCAGGGCTATCCGGTCCTCGGCCATATCAAGCGGATCGTCAGCGGCGAGATCATCTGGGCGCCGGCGATCAGCGGCGGCTGCGTGCTGTCCACGCGCGGCGGCGACTACGAGCTGCACCTCGGGGAAGACGTATCGATCGGCTACACGAGCCATAACGACAAGGCCGTCCGCCTGTACCTGCGCGAAACGTTCACGTTCCTGATGCTGACGAGCGAAGCATCGGTGGCCGTGGCGCCGCAGGGTAATCCGGCGGCCTGACAACGGTTGCCCGCACGCGATGCCTGCCGGGCATCGCGCGCGACCGGCCGCGCCGCGGGCCGCACATTCGTCGCCGATCGAGCCCATCTTGCATGGAGGATGTGATGAGCGAGTCGAATGAGGCACTGCAGGCGCTGCAAGCGTCGGTCGACAGCCTGAAGAAGACGGTCGACGCGAACGCGGGCAGCCAGGCCGGCGACACCGCCGTGCTATTTACCGTCGTGTCGCTGATGCTGGCCGAGTTGCCGCCCGACACGCGCAACCTGATCGAGGATTCGTTCTCCGTCTGGGCCAATGGTCTGCCGGATCCGGCACTCGCAACGGACGTGAAGCAGATCGGCCGGCAGCGGCTCGCGATGAAACTCTCCGACTGATCGCAGTCCACCACGGCGGCGCCATGTCCGGCCCGCACCGTGCAACCTGCCCCTTCCTTCGGCCGTAACGCACGCATCTGCGGTGCGCGCGTGGTCGAACATGACCGGTTCGCGCGCGCTCACGCTGCGGCAGCTCTGCCGCGCGCGTCCACTCGCATCACCGCCCGTTTACCGGCAACCGGCGCGCTGCGCGCCGATGTCGCACCACGATTCGTTCGCGCTTCGTCCCTCCCCGCCTCCAGTCCCCGCACGCGGCGCATGCCGCACACGCCCGCGCCACCGCGTGCGCGCCTGTCTGTACTCCTTGCCACCCGTTCCCGCACGCATGTGAGGGTGCAATTCGCAGCCGGCCCGGCGCGGAACTGTGTCTTGGATGGTGCTCGCCGATTCGTTATTTTGAACGCAGTCGAAGCGATGCCGCGGGCTCCTCGCAGCACTCGCGCTTTTTGCCCCGACCGCGACCGTGCGCCACGCCGGCGCGCACTGCGCGACAGCGTGGGTGCGGCACGCGCGCCGCCGCGCCGCGCGTCGCGTATTCGCGGTCGGGACGCACGAGCGCCGCACCGCATCGGGACTTCACCCTTCGATCCACCTTCACCGACAGGAGCCAGACCACCATGCCCGCACTTTGCGATATCTGCCACGCTCGGCCGGCCGTCGCGCGCGCAACCGTGATGCAGGAAGGCGAGCGCAAGACGATCTCGATTTGCGATTACCACTTCCGTCAGCTGATGCGGCATCAGAGCATGCTGAACCCGTTCGATTCGCTGCTCGGCGGTGGCGGCCCGTCGTCGCTGTTCGGCGAGCTCGGCGACGAATCGCCGCTCGCCGCCGAGGTGCCGCGCGAATCGGTCGACCCGACCGACGCGTTCAGCGAACAGACGCTCGAACTGCTGCAGCGCGCGGCCGAGAAGGCACACGAGCTGCGCCGCAGCGAACTCGACTCCGAACACCTGCTCTACGCGCTCGCGGACACCGACGTGTGCGCCGCGCTGCTGAAAGAACTGAAGCTGTCGCCGCAGGACATCCAGTCGTATATCGACGAACATGCGCACACCGGCACGGCCGCCGCCGACGCGCCGCTCGACAAGCTGTCGATCTCGCCGCGCGTGAAGAAGGCCGTGCAATACGCGTTCCAGGCGTCGCGCGATCTCGGCCACTCGTACATCGGCCCCGAGCACCTGCTGATCGGGCTCGCGTCGGTGCCGGACAGCATCGCCGGCACGCTGCTGAAGAAATACGGCGTGACGCCCGAGGCGCTGCGCCAGAAGGTCGTGAAGGTGGTCGGCAAGGGTGCCGAGGACGGCCGCGTCGATGCGCCGACCGGCACGCCGAACCTCGACAAGTTCGGCCGCGACCTCACCGCGATCGCGCGCCAGGGCAAGCTCGACCCGGTGCTCGGCCGCGCGCAGGAAATCGAAAGCACGATCGAGGTGCTCGCGCGCCGCAAGAAGAACAACCCGGTGCTGATCGGCGAGCCGGGCGTCGGCAAGACGGCGATCGTCGAAGGGCTCGCGCAGCGGATCGTCAACGGCGACGTACCCGAGGTGTTGCGCGGCAAGCGGCTCGTCGAAGTCAACATCAACTCGATGGTGGCCGGCGCCAAGTATCGCGGCGAATTCGAGGAGCGCGCGAAGCAGCTGATCGACGAAGTGACCGCGAAGCAGGACGAACTGATCCTGTTCATCGACGAGCTGCACACGATCGTCGGCGCGGGCCAGGGCGGCGGCGAAGGCGGCCTCGACATCGCGAACGTGCTGAAGCCCGCGCTCGCGCGCGGCGAGCTGAGCCTGATCGGCGCAACGACGCTCAACGAATACCAGAAGTACATCGAGAAGGACGCGGCGCTCGAACGGCGCTTCCAGCCGGTGTTCGTGCCGGAGCCGAGCGTCGAGCAGACGATCGTGATCCTGCGCGGGCTGCGCGACAGCCTCGAGGCGCACCACCAGGTGACGTTCGCCGACGACGCGTTCGTCGCGGCCGCCGAGTTCGCCGACCGCTACATCACGTCGCGCTTCCTGCCCGACAAGGCGATCGACCTGATCGACCAGGCCGCCGCGCGCGTGCGGATTGGCGCGACGTCGCGCCCGGTCGCCATCCAGGAAGGCGAAGCGCAGATCGCACAGCTGAAGCGCGAGCAGGACTACGCGACGTCGCGCAAGCGCTTCGACGAAGCGAAGCAGTTCGAGGAGCAGATCAACGCGAAGCAGAAGACGGTCGACGAGATGATGGAAGCGTGGCAGCGCAAGACCGGCTCCGAAACGCTCGAGGTCACCGTCGAATCGGTCGCCGAGGTCGTGTCGCGGCTGACCGGCATCCCCGTGTCCGAACTCACGCAGGAAGAGCGTCAGAAGCTGCTGAAGATGGAAGAGCAACTGCGTGAGCGCGTGGTCGGCCAGAGCGACGCGGTGGTCGCCGTCAGCGACGCCGTGCGGCTGTCGCGCGCGGGGCTCGGCCAGACGCACCGGCCGATCGCGACGTTCCTGTTCCTCGGGCCGACGGGCGTCGGCAAGACCGAGCTCGCGAAGGCACTGGCCGAGACCGTGTTCGGCGACGAGCAGGCGATCATCCGCATCGACATGTCCGAATACATGGAACGGCACGCGGTCGCGCGGCTGATCGGCGCGCCGCCCGGCTACGTCGGCTACGACGAAGGCGGCCAACTCACCGAGCGCGTGCGGCGCCGCCCGTACAGCGTGATCCTGCTCGACGAGATCGAGAAGGCGCACCCGGACGTCTACAACGTGCTGCTGCAGGTGTTCGACGACGGCCGCCTGACCGACGGCAAGGGGCGCGTGGTCGACTTCAGCAACACGATCATCATCGCGACGAGCAACCTCGGCGCCGCGATCATCATGGACAACCTGACGCAGCCGGAAGCCGCGCGCAAGACCGACAAGGCGATCCGCGAGGAACTGATGCAGGTGCTGAAGGGCCATTTCCGGCCCGAGTTCCTGAACCGGATCGACGAGGTGATCGTCTTCCACGCGCTGTCGAAGGACAACATCCGCGCGATCGTGCAAATCCAGCTCGACCGCGTGGTGCGCACGGCCGCCGCGCAGGACATCACGCTCGTGATGGGCGATGCGCTCGTCGATCACCTGACCGAAGCCGGCTACCAGCCGGAGTTCGGCGCGCGCGAACTGAAGCGTCAGATCCGCCAGACCATCGAGACCAAGCTCGCGAAGGAGATCCTCGCCGACCGGCTGAAGTCCGGCGATCGCGTCGAGGTCGACTACGACAAGGACAGCGACGAGGTGACGTTCGACAAGCTCGCCGCACCCGAAGCGAAGGATACGAAGGACGCGAAGAAGGACGCCGACGGCAAGGCGAAGCCGAACGGCAAGGCGGCCGCCAAGGCATCAGGCGAATCGAAGGCCGGCGAAGCGCCGGCCGACGCGAAGAAGGACGCGCACTGAAACCCCGCCTGCCCTGCAGCCCGGGGCACGCATAACCGGCTCCGTCCATCCGACGGAGCCGCCCCACGCCACGACACGGCGCAACCCGAGCCGCCCGCACCGGGCCCGGCTCACGGAGACTCATATGACAAATCGACGCGAAGTGCCAGGCATCAGGAAGTACGATGGGCCCGCCGGCGGTTGGGGCGCGCTTCGCGCGACAGCCGATGCCGTGCGCACGCAGATGGAAACCATCGAGGCGCCGATCGTGCTGATGCGGACCAACCAGCCCGACGGCTTCGACTGCCCCGGCTGTGCGTGGCCCGACAAGGAACACAAGTCGACGTTCCAGTTCTGCGAGAACGGCGCGAAGGCCGTCACGTGGGAAGCGACGACCAAGCGCGTGACGCCCGAGTTCTTCGCGGCGAACACCGTGTCGTCGCTGCTGCGCATGTCGGACTACGAACTGGAGAACATGGGCCGGCTCACGCATCCGCTCGTCTACGATCGCGCGACCGACACGTTCCGCGCGATCGAATGGGACGACGCGTTCGCGCGCATCGGCGAAGTGTTGCGCGCGTTGCCGCCCGAACAGGTCGAGTTCTATACGTCGGGCCGCGCGTCGAACGAAGCCGCGTACCTGTACCAGCTGTTCGCGCGCGAGCTCGGCACCAACAACTTCCCCGACTGCTCGAACATGTGCCACGAGCCGACCAGCGTCGGCCTGCCGCAGTCGATCGGCATCGGCAAGGGCACCGTGTCGCTGGAGGATTTCGACCGGTGCGAGCTGATCATCTCGATCGGCCACAACCCCGGCACGAACCATCCGCGGATGATGGGCACGCTGCACGAGTGCTCGCGGCGCAACGTGCCGATCATCGTGTTCAATCCGCTGCGCGAGCGTGCGCTCGAACGCTTCGCGGATCCGCAGGACATGATCGAGATGGCATCGTTCGGCTCGACGCGGATCGCATCGACGTACTACCAGGTCGACGCCGGCGGCGACGCGGCCGCGCTGAAGGGCATCATGAAAGCGCTGCTGCAACTCGAAGCCGAGCGCGGCGACGTGCTCGACCGCGACTTCATCGCGCAGCACACCGACGGCTTCGACGCGTTCTCGGCTGACCTGCGGGCCACGTCGTGGGACGACATCGAACGCGCGAGCGGCCTCAGCCAGGCGCAGCTCGAACAGGTCGCACTCGCCTACGCGAAGTCGAACGCGACCATCATCACGTACGGGATGGGTGTCACGCAGCACAACAAGGGCACCGCAACCGTGCGCCTGATCGCCGACCTGCTGCTGATGCGCGGCAACATCGGCAAGCCCGGCGCCGGCGTCTGCCCGCTGCGTGGCCATTCGAACGTGCAGGGCAACCGCACGGTCGGCATCACCGAGAAACCGTCGGCCGAGTTCCTGAAGAAGATCGAGGACGTGTGCGGGTTCACGCCGCCCGCCCATCACGGGCACGACGCCGTGCAGGCAATGCAGGCGATGATCGACGGCAGCGCGAAGGCGCTGCTGTGCCTCGGCGGCAACTTCGCGGTCGCGCTGCCCGATCCCGAGCAGTCGTTCCCGGCGATGGCGAAGCTCGACCTGAGCGTGCATCTCGGCACGAAGCTGAATCGTTCGCACCTGCTGGTCGGGAAGGAAACCTTCATCCTGCCGGTGCTCGGCCGCACCGAGCTCGACATGCAAGAGAGCGGCCGGCAGTCGATCACCGTCGAGGATTCGATGTCGATGGTCCACGCGTCGGCCGGCAAGCTCAAGCCGGCGTCCGACCAGTTGCGCTCGGAGCCCGCGATCGTCGCGGGGATCGCGCATGCGACGCTGCCGGCGAGCAAGGTCGCGTGGCTCGACCTGATCGCCGACTACGACCGCATCCGCGACCTGATCGACCGCACGGTGTCCGGCTTCGAGGCGTTCAACGCGCGCATCCGCACGCCGGGCGGCTTCCGCCTGCCGCTGCCGCCCACCGAGCGCGTGTGGCCCACCCCGACCGGCAAGGCGATGTTCTCGATCTACAAGGGCGTCGCGGAAGATGCGGACGTGCTCGGCGGCGAGCAGGTGCTGCGGCTGATCACGCTGCGCAGCCACGACCAGTACAACACGACGATCTACGGGCTCGACGATCGTTATCGCGGCGTGTTCGGGCGGCGCGACGTGCTGTTCATGAACCCGGCGGATCTCGCGAAGTACGGCCTCGAACACGGCGACCTCGTCGACATCGAGACAATCACCGCGTCGGGCCGAACGCTGCGTCTCGAGAAGATCACCGCGATCGAGTACGACATCGCGCCGGGTTCGGTCGGTGCGTACTACCCGGAAGCGAACGTGCTGGTGCCGCTCGACTACATCGACAAGGAAAGCGGCACGCCGTCGTACAAGTCGGTGCCGGTGCGGGTGGCGCGCTCGGCGGTCGTGTGATTCGTGTGATGTACGGGCCGCCGCATCGCAACCGATGCGGCGGCCACACCCTTCAGTCGCTTCGAAAAACCTCTTCAGCGGGCCGCCGTCGGCGGCAGCTGCGCGCCGGTCTGCCGGCGCCGATACGCGCTGTCGCGCGTCGCGAGCCAGTAGTACAGCGGCGACGTCAGCACCAGCCCCACCACCCACGACAGGTCCGCGCCGCCGAGATGCGCGGGAATCGGGCCCGCATACATCGGCGTGTTCATGAACGGAATCTGCACGAGGATGCCGATCGCATACGCGAGCAGCGCCTGCGGATTGAAGCGGCCGTAGATCCCGCCATCCACCATGAAGATCGACTTGATGTCGTATTTCCCCTTGTGGATCACGTAGAAGTCGATCAGGTTGATCGCCGTCCACGGCACCAGCACGACCAGCAGCGCGAGCACGAGATCGACGAGGTTGCCGACGAAGTTCGTCGACGCGCCGATCGCCGCGTAGCAGCATGCGACGAAGATCACGACCGACACCACCGCACGCGCCTTCGCGGTCGGAATCCACTTGTACGCGAACGTCTGCACCGACGTGATCACCGCGAGCACCGCGCCGTACAGGTTCAGCGCGTTGTGGCTGATCACGCTCAGCAGGAACAGCACGAGCATCAGCGGGCCGAGCGGGCCCGTCGCCTGCTTGACCGCATCCATCGTGTCCATGCCGGCCGGCACCGCGAGCACCGCCACCGCGCCGAAGATGAACGCGAGCGTCGAGCCGATCGTACAGCCGAGATAGGTCGCCCAGAACGTCGACGCGACGCCGACATCCTCCGGCAGATAACGCGAATAGTCCGATACGTACGGTGCGAACGCGATCTGCCACAACGCCGACAGCGACACCGTCGCGAGCCAGCCCGCGAAGTCGAAGCCGCCGCGCGTCAGGAAATCGTCGGTCGTCACGTGCGTGAGGATCATCCAGAAGCCGACGACGATGCCGATGCCGAGCACCCACGTGCCGATACGGTTCAGGATGTGGATGAACCGGTAGCCGACGATGCCGATCAAGCCCGATCCCACCGCGCCGATCACGATACCGACCGACACCGGCACCGACGGCGCGATGCCGTGCACCGACTTGCCGGCCAGCACGATGTTCGACGCGAAGAAGCCGACATACATCACGGCCGCGATCACCGTCACGAGCAGCGCGCCCCACGAGCCGAACTGCGCGCGGCTCTGGATCATCTGCGGAATGCCCATCTGCGGCCCCTGCGCGGAATGCAGCGCCATCAGCACGCCGCCGACCGCCTGGCCGACGACGATCGCGACGATGCCCCACATCAGGTTCAGGTGGAACATCTGCACGCCGAGCGCGCCGGTCACGATCGGCAGCGGCGCGATGTTGCCGCCGAACCAGAGCGTGAACAGATCGCGCACCTTGCCGTGGCGATCCGCGGGCGGCACGTAGCCGATCGTGTGCTTCTCTATCATCGGGGACGCATTGCGGTCCACGTTCGTCATGGTGATGTCTCCTGTCCTGCGCGGCGATGCGCGCTTGCCGTTTCAACCTGCGCGCGACGGTGCGCGCGCCTGCAATCGGGTCCGGATACGCGAGATGCGGGGACGGATGACATGTCCCGCCGGCACGTGCGCAGCCTCGTCGTGATCCAGGTTGGAAACGATGGTGCGCCACGCGCGCCGGGACCGGAAAATACTAAAAATATTTCCGAGACATACGAAAAAGCTCTGTAGCGGAAATTCCGGCTTCGGGCTTCTTCAGGTAAGGTGCTACGCGAAACAATGGACAGAATGCGCCCCGCCGCGACACGCCGGGGGGCCGTGCATCAGAGGTGCCTGTGGCTCACTACACTTTGCGGCAACTGAAATACTTCGTGACGACGGTGGAATCCGGCAGCGTCGCCGAGGCGTCGCGCCAGCTCTTCATCGCGCAGCCGTCGATCTCCAGCGCGATCAAGGGGCTGGAAGAAAGCTTCGGCGTGAAGCTGTTCATCCGCCATCACGCACAGGGCGTGTCACTGACGCCGAGCGGCACGCGGTTCTACCGGAAAGCGCAGGAGCTGCTGCGCATCGCGCACGAATTCGAGCAGAACGCGCTCGCCGACAACGACGTGATCACTGGGCAGATCGACATCGGCTGCTTCGAGACGGTCGCGCCGCTCTATCTGCCGCAACTGATCGCGGGTTTTCGCGAGCGCTACCCGGGCGTGAACATCCGGCTGCGCGACGGCGACCAGCAGGAGCTCGTGCAGGGCCTGACGTCCGGCACCTTCGATCTCGCATTGATGTACGACCACGATCTCGACGGCACGATCGAAACCGAGCCGCTGATGCCGCCGCAGCAACCGTACGTGCTGCTGCCGGAGAACCATCGTTTCGCGGGCCAGACGCACGTATCGCTGCGCGACCTCTGCGTCGAGCCGATGATCCTGCTCGATGTGCAGCCGAGCCGCACGTATTTCGTCAGCCTGTTTCACGAATTGGGGCTGACGCCGAACATCGTGTTCGGCTCGCCGTCGATCGAGATGGTGCGCGGGATGGTCGGCCAGGGGTTCGGCTTTTCGCTGCTCGTCACGCGCCCGCATTCGGAATACACGTACGACGGTCAGCGCGTCGTGACGATCGGCCTCAGCGAAACGGTGAGCCCGTCGGGGCTCGTGAGCGCACGCCTGAAGCGCGGCCAACTGACCAAGCAGGCGCAGTCGTTCGTCGATTTCTGTCGCGAGCGGCTCGCGCAGATCATCGCTGAAACGGTGCGATAACGAAGGAGAAAACGCACGCGCCGCAAGACGGGCGCGTGCGTGTCGGCTGCGGGTTCAGGCGGCCGACGCGAGATGCGCGGCCAGACGGTCCAGCATCGCGTCGCATCCGTGCAGCTGTTCGAGCGTGACGAACTCGTCCGGCTTGTGCCCCTGGTCCATGCTGCCCGGCCCGCACACCACGGTCGGAATGCCGGCCTGCCCGAACAGCCCGCCCTCGGTGCCGAATGCGACGGTGCCGAACGCGTCGGAACCGCTCAGCATCGCGAGCAGGCGCGCGGCCTCGCTGTCCGGCGCGGTGGCGAGCCCGGGATACGCGCCCAGCGGCTGCAGCCGAATGTCGGTATCGGGCTGCACCGCGCGCATCTTCGGCAACAGTTCGGATTCCGCATAGTCCTGCAGCCTCCTCGGCACGTCATGCGCATCGAAATCCGGCAGCGCGCGCACCTCGAAATCGAACTCGCATTCGGCCGGCACGATGTTCAGCGCGCGGCCGCCCTTGATCAGGCCCGTCTGCACGGTCGAGAACGGCGGATCGAAGCGCGTGTTGTGCCGTTCGGGTCGTGCGAGCGCCGTGCCGATCTCGCCGAGCCGGCCGATCAGCTTCGCCGCATAGTCGATCGCGTTGACGCCCGACGGCGCGTACGCCGAGTGGCACGCGGCGCCCTTCACGTGGCAGCGCATCGCGAGCTTGCCCTTGTGACCGAGCACCGGCTTCAGTTCGGTCGGCTCGCCGATCAGGCACAGGCGCGGCCGGTGCTCGCGCGCGGACAGTGCGTCGAGCATCGGCCCCACGCCGAGACAACCGACTTCCTCGTCGTACGAGAACGCAAGATGCACGGGCATGCTCAGCGGCCGTGCGACGAACTTCGGTACGGCCGCGAGCACCGAAGCGATGAAGCCCTTCATGTCGGCGGTGCCGCGACCATACAGGCGGCCGTCGCGTTCGGTCAGCCGGAACGGCTCGACCGTCCACGCCTGCCCGTCGACCGGCACTACGTCCGTATGGCCCGACAACGCGATGCCGCCGCGATCGCGCGGCCCGATCGTCGCGTACAGGCTCGCCTTCGTGCGTTCCGCGTTGTAGAACAGTTCGCTCGCTACACCGAAGCCGTCGAGATAATCGCGGATGAAGCCGATCATCTCGAGATTCGAATCGCGGCTGACCGTCGCGAAACCGATCAGCCGTTCGAGCAACGCGCGGCTCGACGTGTCACTCATCGCCCGGCACTCCGTAGCTCGGCGCGGCGGTCGGATTCAGCGCGCGCGTCTGGTAGTCCTGCATCTGCGGGCGATATGCGCGCCACAGCGCGTCGAGCTGCCCGATCGGGTCGACATCGGCCCAGTCGACGCGCAGGTCGACGATCGGCCAGGTCACATCGCCGGCCACCTTCAGCGCGGCCGAATGAACCGGTCCCGCCTCGCCGCCGGCCGCCATGGCCGCCTGCATCGCGGCCAGCAGGCGCTCGGCGAGCAGGCCGGGCGCTTGTTCGAATGCCGCCACCATCGCATCGATCACGGCCGGCGCCGCCAGCAGGTTGCCGGCCGCCACGCATTGCTCGCCTTGCACCGCGTGATGCGTGCCGAGCGCTTCCTTGCCGGTGAAGCACGCCGTCTGCCCTTGCCCGTCGATCACCGTGACCTGCCGGTACTGGCTCCAGCCGTTCGCGCTGAGCGCGCGGTCGAGCGCCGCCGCGGGCGCGAGCTGTTCGTGTTCGATCAGGTCGAGGGTCTGCGGGCCGAGTGCCGGCAGCGTGATGTTCTGCGTCGCGACGGCGCCCACGCCCGCGCGCACCCACGGGCAGCGCGCGCCCACCGCGATGCTCGACGAGCTGATCGCGATCCCGAGCTGGCCCGTCTCCGGGCAGCGCCCGACGATGGAGAAAGTCATGTCGCCTCCTATGCGCGGTTCGGCTGCCAGTGGTCCGGGATCACCGCGATCACGTCGATCTCCATCAGCCACTGCGGCTGGCCGAGCGCGGACACGACGAGCCCCGTCGAGATCGGATAGACACCCTTCAGCCACTTGCCGACTTCCTGGTACACCGGTTCGCGATAACGCGGGTCGATCAGGTAGGTTGTCGTCTTCACGATGTGCGTGATGTCGCTGCCGGCTTCCTCCAGCAACTGCTTGACGTTCTTCATCGCCTGCTCGGCCTGCGCGCGCGGATCGCCGAGGCCGATCAGCTTGCCGTCGAAATCGGTGCCGACCTGGCCGCGCACGTAGACGGTGTTGCCGGCTCGCACGGCCTGGCACAGGTCGTTGTCGAGCGTCTGGTTCGGGTAGGTATCCTTCGTGTTGAACATGCGGATACGGGTATGGGTAGGCTGGCTCATCGAGGTCCTTCGATCGTCGGTGGTAACACCCGCCGGGCCGGAAGCAGACGCGGCGCGGCGGGTTCGGGTCAGTTCGCCGCTTCGGCGAGCGGGCGTGCGTCGGCCGGTGCCGACGGCGCGGCCGCGCGGTGCTGCGACGCGTCGTGATAAGCGAGGTACTTGCGCTGCGTCACGATGTGATCGGCGATGTGCTTCGCGTCATGCCACACGCCCCAGATGAAACTGGAGCCGCGCCGCGACAGCCACGGCAGCCCGAGGAAATAGATGCCCGGCTCCTTCGACACGCCGCGCTGGTGCTGCGGCTTGCCGTTCGCCGCGAACGCGTCGACGTTCAGCCAGCCGTAGTCGACCGCATAGCCGGTCGCCCAGACGATCGACGTGATGCCGGCGCCGGCCAGGTCGAGCGCGAGGATCGGATGCGCGACGCAGTCGGGGTTCGGCAGGATGCGGCGGGCTTCGGGTTCTTCCGGCAGGTCGAGGCCGTTGCGCGCCGCATAGGCGTCGGCGGCGTCGAGCAGCGACAGGTAGTTCTCGTCGCCGCGCGCCAGGTTGATCGCGAGATCGCGTTCGAACACGGCCACGCCGCCATCGAACGACTTCGTCAGCCCGACGAGCGTCACGCCCTGGTTCGCGAGCGCACGGAAATCGACCGTATGGCCGCCGCGCGCACCGCTCACCGCGATCGTCACGTGTTCGCGGCCGGGCGTCGCGACTTCCTTGTCCCATTCGCCCAGCACGCCGAGCCACCAGCAGAAGTCGCGGCCGCGATAGGCGCGCGGCGGACGATCGTGCGGCCCGACCGACAGGTAGACCGACCGGCCCGCGCGCTGCAGCTCGTCGGCGATCTGCACGCCCGACGAACCCGCGCCGACCACCAGCACCGCGCCTTCCGGAAGCTGGCCCGGGTTGCGGTAGTCGGCGGAGTGGATCTGCACGAGACGCGCGTCGTCCGGCGCGATCGGCGGAATGACCGGGCGCTGGAACGGCCCGGTCGCAACGACCACGCGGTTCGCCTCGATCGTGCCGTCCGACGTCTCGACGACGAAACCCGGCTTGCCCGTGTTGCGCACGACGCGCTTCACGTCGACGCCGGTGCGGATCGGCGCATTGAATTTGCGTGCATACGCTTCGAAGTAGTCGGCGACCTGGTCTTTCGACGCGAACGCATCGGGATCGAGGCCGTCGAATTCGAGCCCCGGGAAGCGGTCGTGCCAAGCGGGGCCGTTCGCGACCAGCGAATCCCAGCGCCCGGTGCGCCAGCGTTCGGCGATGCGGTTGCGCTCCAGCACGAAATGGGGCACGCCCAGCTTGCCCAGGTGCTCGCTCATGGCCACGCCGGCCTGCCCGGCGCCGACGACGAGCGTATCGATTGAGGTTGTTTCGACTGCCACGGCTGTCTCCTTCGGAAGTGCGGCTCGCTGCGACGCTCGTGCTGTCGCGTGAGTTGGAATGGAGACATTCTGCTGACACACCGCCAGCGGCGAAATGATGTTTTTTGTTGGTGTTGACGAGCAAAAAGCTGGCCGTGGCGTGGCCGGCGAGCGGCGCAAGACGGCGCGCCGCTTCGAATCGCCTTGACAGCGTGATGGCCGAGAACGGTTCGACCCATGCGCTTCGGTTTCGAAGAATGGATGTTTCGACGCGATCGAGCGGAAATTCGAAACCATCAACCGGTATGGCACCGGCGCCCGCTCGCGTGGCGGGCGCCGGCTTCAACGGGTCGTGCCGGCTACACGTCGGTCCACGCGCCGGTGCCCTGCTGATACTGGATCGCGCCGCCGGTGAGCCGCACCCGCAGGTTGCCGTCCGGCAACTGCACCCAGGTCGTCATGTCGAGGCTCTGCATCAGCCCGGCAAAGAAATCCTGCAGTTGCTGCGACTGGCTGGCCTGCCAGAGGTCGATACGCCCAAGGCACGCGCGCAGGTCGCCGTTCTGTTGCATGATCGTGTCGACCTGTCCGGCCACGTTCGACGCCGGATCGTAGACTGGCGTGCCGTCGGCGCTGACGATCGACAGGTGGATTGCGCGCACCGACGCCGGCTGGCCCGGCGTCTGCTCGACGAGCGCGATGCAGCTCGTCATCGCGCCGAAATCGATTTCCGTCGCATCTCCCCAGTTGCGCTCGCCAACCGCCAGCGGCGCGGGACCTTGTACGTTCTGAATGATGTAGGGCATGGGTTCCTCGCATGACTCGATGGGACTGCTGGTGCCTGGCAGGGCCGCGACGCATTCGAGACAACGGACGTGCGTTGGTCCCGCCGCTCACATCCCGCGTCGGGCCCGATAGCCCGACGGGTCGTGTCGATTGATTCTTTGTCGCTGCGCGCGTGGAAGTCAAACGCTCACCGCCGCCGCACGAACGATTGCGCGCGCATCGATTCAATGCGGGTCATTTCGCTCCGAACCGTCATCGATGTCGTCCGCCCTGCCTCCTTAAGAACATCCGCCGCCACCGGACGTGAAACGGCGATGCGCGGCGGCGCGCGCTACGTGCCCTTCTTGTCCAGCAGCCCCTGATACTTCTGCAGGCTGTCGTCGATCCTGTCGAGCGCGATGCTCGCGGCCTCCCCTTCGATCGCCTCCGCGGCACCCGCGACGAGCGCCGCGGTCGCGACGAACAGGTCCGTCAACAGCAGGCCCACCGCATCCATCGCCATCCCGAGCTCGTCCTCGTCGATGGTCTTCTGCGCCAGATCCTTCATCAGCACGCTCTTGCCCGCGATCGCCAGCGACGTCGACGCCTCGAAGTAGTTGGCCGCCGCCTGCGCGACGAGCCCCCCCGCTTGCGTGATCATCATGTTCGGGCCGACGGCGATCTGCGTCGTCGCGTAGGACGCAGCCTCCGCGTTGATCGCCTGCACGGTCTTCAGTGCCGAGCCGCCGGACCCGGCCGCATCCGCGACCTGGTTCGGTGCCTTCAGCGCATCGGTGAGCCTGCGCAGCCGGTTGACCGGCCACGTGCGCGCGCCGGCCTTCGACGCCGCGGGGAGCGGCGCCACCTCGGCCGGCGTCTTGGCTTCGGCCCGCGTCGTGGCTTCGGCTGCGGTGTCGGCGTCGTCGGCGGCATCGCCCGGCGTCTGCGGCGCGCCGTCGTCGCGTCCGCCCAACAGGCCTTTCATGTTCATGGTTCAGGTATCCCGAGAGTCATCGCGCGCTAATGCGCGGAACCCGTCTGCGGCCCGGCCGTCGGCGCGTGCGCCGCGCCGCCCGCGGCGGGCTTCGGCGACGCTTCGACGGACAGGATCATGGCCACCGCCTTCGACACGACCGCGTTCGAAATCTGGTTCAGCGCCGCCTGCTGCTGCGTCATGTTCTGCGCCGAGATGCCGACGGCCTGGCTGAACATCTGGTAAAGCATGCCCAGCGCCTGGGCCGGGGATCCCGCGACGACGTTGACATTGGTCTGCGTCAGCGCGTCGGTAACCTGCTCATTGACTTTGTCTGCCACGAGGCCTCCTCGGATCTCGGCTCCGGCATGCGATGGAAGGAACGGCGGGCCGGCAGGCCATCGACGCCGCGCATGCCGTTAGGAACGCTGCGTGCCCGCGTTCGTGAACGCGCTCACGCGAGTTCCTCACGCAATTTCTTGCGCAGCAGCTCGACGCGCTTTCTGGCAAGCGGCTCGTTGATCCCGAGCGTCGCGGCGATGTGCAGATAGGGGCGGTCCTCCTCGAACTTCAGCGTGAACAGCATCTGCTGATGAGGCGGGAGCGTGCACAGCGCCTGCTCGAGACGCAGCAGCAACTGCCGGAGCAGCAGTTGCTGCTCCATCGACGGCGCGTGGCCAGCCAGCTCGACGGTGTGATCGTCGTCCCAGTCCGGGTCGAATTCGAGCCTGCCGCTTTCGCGAATACGCCGGCGCGCGCCATCGAGGAACGCGTGATTCAGCGCCAGAAAAAGAAAGCCGGACAGGTTCTGAACGCGCTCGGGCGAGCGCTGCAGGTAAATGTGGACCTTGAGTGCGGTATCCGAAAGCAGTTCGTCGGCACGGTAAATATCGCCCTTGCACAACAGGCGCGCGCGGCGCCGCAATTTCCCCTGCATTTCCCGCCACGTGCGATCGAGCTGCTGCGCCGGTGACTCAGGCGTCGGGGCAGCGTGCTGGTTCGAGGTTGTCATCCCGTGCCTTCCTTTTTCATGGAAAACACAGAATCGATTCGATGCCTCGAATGACGCTGTTACCCGCGTAACACCATTACTACGATAATCGGTTTCGTAAATTTTCTTGATTATTATGAACAGAAATTCCAATCGCCCGGCATAGCCCCGTCCGTCGTTTCAGGCGGGCCGCCGGGCGTGAATAAAGGTATTGCGAGGAACAAGAACGACTGCCGCCGAAATGCCGCCCGATCCGGACTGCTTGCCGATTATCCGGCTATCTTCATTATTCATTTTTCACGGAGTGCCAAAGGCAGCGTTTTTCGCTAGGTGGCCGCATCGTCAAACAACCTCGCACGGAAAACATGCCTGCCCTTGCTAACGTTCAAACGCTGCGCAATATACCGATACTTACCGATCTCCCGGAAAGCCTGCTGGCTCACATCGAGCGACATGTCACACCCTGGCCCGAACACGGCAATCGCCTGTTGTTCTTCAAGGGCGATCCGGGCGATTTCGTCGCGTTCGTGCACCGCGGCCGCGTCTACAACACGCTGCACGAACCCGGCGGACGCGAAATCATTCTCGGCCACTCGATGCCGGGCGAACTCATCGGCGAAAACACACTCGTTCGCGCACACCGGCGCAGTTTCACCGCCCAGTTGAGCCCCGACTGCCGCGTTTCGCTGCTGCATCGCCAGTACTTCGCACCGCTGCTGGCCAACGCGGATTTCATGGAGCGCATCCACGAGCAGCTGTGCCGGCACATCCACCAGTTGAGCGACTTCGTCGAGTCGGCGTGCCTGTACCGGCTCGAAGCAAGGCTCGCGCGCCATCTGCTGAACCGCATGCAAGGGAACGATCTCGAGGTGGCGCTGCCGGAGAGCCAGAGCATCCTCGCCGCGATGCTCAACGTCAGCCGGCCGCGACTGAACAGCAGCCTGCAGAAGATGCAGCGCGACGGCCTGATCCGGCTTCACGATCATGGTGTGACGATCGAGAAACTGGAGCAGCTCCGGTACATCGTCGACGCCAATTGACGCGCCGGCAAGCACGTGCGTCGTGCCGCGGCGCGGGGAGGTTGCGCGCGCCGTATTGCGCGGCGCGCGGTGCAGGTCAGCCGCGCCAGTGGCTGATGGCGTTCATCAACTGCGCGACGGCGGCCAGTTGCGACGCAAAATTATCGTTCGCCGACCGCGCCGCACTGGCCGCCGCCACCGGCGAGCCGGCATAGAGCTGCATGATGCCGACGGTCGTGGCGGCGAGGTTGGACGCCGCCTGGTTCGCCTGCATCTGCACCGCGTTGTGAAGCAGGATCGCGGACGCATGGCTGTTCGACTGCATGAGCGTGCCCAACGCCACGGCGGGTGCTTCGCCCACCACCTTGACGTTGGCTTGCGTGACGGCATCGGTCATCGCGGCGGAAACCTGTTCCGGCATGTCGTTGCTCCTGGTTGGGTCGCCGCTGCGACGCAGTCGCGGCGAGAGCATGAGTGGGTCGGTCTGCGACGCACGCCGCACGGCACCGTCGATGCGCCGCGGGCGCTCGCCGTCGCGGGCGTCGACACGACGTCGGGCGCCGGGCGGCAGCCACCGGAATCGAGGCCGCCGCCCGGCGTAGACGCCGGGTTACGCGTCAGGCAAGCGCCTTGCCGAGCGCGAGCACGTCAGCCAGCACGGAAAGCACGCCGTTCGAGCCGATTTCCGTCGCGGCGGCACCGGCGCTCGCCGGCCCGAGCGTGTAGAGCTGCATCGTGCCCACGTTCGTCGAGGTCGGCAGCTGCACAGCGGACTGCGACTGCTGCTGCACGGCGTTCTCGAACAGCACGCTGAGCGAATGGCTCTGGGCCTGGTACAGCGAGCCGGTCGCCATCGCGGGCGCTTCACCCACCACCTTGACGTTGGTCTGCGTGACCGCGTCGGTGATCGCGGCATTGACCGCGCACGTCTTGCAGTTGCAGGGGTCTTTCGGGTCCTTCGCGTTTGCGTTTGCGTCATCTGCCATCGTATTTCTCCTGGTTTGCAAACGGGCGCCGCATCGAATCGGCTCTGCCCGTCCTGTCGGTTGCTCCGGAACACCGTGCGGCACCGCTGTTCAGGTGCCGGCGGCCGTGCTGCGGATTCGCGGCACGGCGGCGGCATGGGCGACTCATACCGCTTGCGCCGCCGCTCGACCACGGCGTTGCGACGGCGCCTTAGGTGTGCATCGCCTTCCCGATCGCGATCACGTCGGCCAGCAGGGAGATGATCCCGCTCGAGCCGATTTCCGTGGCCGCCGCACCCGCGCTTTCCGGCCCGATCGTATAGAGCTGCATCGTCCCCACGTTCGTCGACGTCTGCGACTGGATCGCGGCCTGCGACTGCTGCTGCACCGCGTTCTCGAACAGGATGCTGAGCGAATGGCTCTGGGCCTGGTACAGCGAGCCCATCGCCATTGCCGGCGCTTCCGCGACCACCTTGACGTTGACCTGTGTGACCGCATCGGTAATCGCGGGATTGACCTGGCACACTTGACACGTATCAGCCATTTGTTGCTCCTTGGTTCACGTAGTTGAGAGGTCGCACATCGGGGCCGGCCGGTTTCGCATTCAGCCGCATGACCCGCGTGCTACTCCATGGACGCTGGGCCGGAGGTATCGTGAACGACAGCGGTGGCGACAGCATCCGGCGCGATCGGTTCAGATGGTTCGGCCGGACCGGCGCCAATGCGTTGCAGCCGGTCGTCTATCACGTCGAGACGTACGGCGAGCCGTTCGGCGAACGCATCGACGTATTGCCGGAAGCATGCGTCGATTTCCTGCCGGATGAGGCCCGTCAGCTGTTCGCCGATCAACACCAGCGCCTCGCGGGTGCTGTCCTGGAGGTCGGCCGCGACGGATGCCTGCGCGTCGCCCGGCGGCTCGTGCGCGTCGAGTACGCCGGACACTTTCTGCTGTTCCGACGCCAGCATGCCGAGGGTCGTCTCGTTCTGCGCGTCGATCGTCTGCAGGATGCCGCGCATCTTCTCGTATGCCTTCTGCTGGTTGAGCTGCAAAAAATGCTTGACCTGCTCGCGCGCCTCCTGCCGGGTTTTCAACCGCGGCAATGGCGGGTTCGCGGCGCTCGCCTGCGCGGCCGTGCCGGCGACCGGCGCCGGCGGGTTCCCGTGCCTGCCCGGCAACCGCTCCAGCAGTGCCTGTTCTTCGCCCGGCTCGAGAGGCCGTCCCAATCGCTTCTCCGCGAACTGCCGCAGCAGGGGGTCGAGGGCTTCGTTGCTCATGGCTCACCCCTCGTCGATGTCCGCCCGCGGCGCCGGTGCGTGCGGATCGGGTTCGGATGGACGCAGCGCCGGGGCGCGTTGGTCGGCGTGCCGCAATGGATATCGCATGGTGTTCTCCGGGAAATGGATGCGCGACGGCCTTGCCGGAAATTTCGGCAGGACCGCTGCAGGGACGAACCGTGCGACGGGTCTGTGAAGTCAGTCGGCGCCGACGTTGGCGTTGCGCGGCGACGCGCCGGGCGACGCGCGTTTTGAGCAGATGGGCAGCGCGGCCGCGCCCACCCCGACAATTCTTGACTGTGCCCGGACCGCCGAACTGGTAGGATGCCCGTCGCCTCGGCATGGACGGCAGCCACGGGACGTTCAACCGTCCCCTTTTTAATGCCCCGCAACCGGCCAACCCTGCCCCAGCCTCCGTTGAACCCCGCAACACCCCGGCGTCGTTTCACACGACCCGTTGCAGTAACCGTTGGAGTGGCGCATGACGCGCCTGCAAGCATGAAAAGATTCAAGCAACCCGTCCGCATCCCGCGCGACAAAGACCGCACGCCGCTGGTGCGCGCGAGCGCGCTGCTGCTGATGGCCGGCCTGCTGTACCTGCTGTGGCCGTCCGCCGAAACCGCATACCTCGCGATGGAGTCGGTGATCCGCTGACACGCTCGGCCAGCCCGACGCCGCGCCATACGCTATACTGCCGCGATGAAAACGAAACCCGCCCTGCCGAACCTGCATTGCTGGTGGCGCGCCTGACCCAGGCGGCCCGTTTCCTTTTGCATGTCCCAAACGTGATGCCGCCAGCGATGGCGGCATTCGCGTTTCTGCGCTGACATCATGGCTGGCGGCTTCGACAACCCGGAACCCACGACCACCATGACCCATCCGAACCGACCGACCATCCTCACCGGCGACCGCACGACCGGCCCGCTGCATCTCGGCCACTACATCGGCTCGCTGCGCGCACGCGTGCAGATGCAGCACGACGCGCGGCAATTCCTGCTGCTCGCCGATACGCAGGCGCTGACCGACAACATGGGCCGCCGCCAGCGCGTGACCGAGAACGTGATCGAGGTCGCGCTCGACTATCTCGCGGTCGGCATCGATCCGGCGATCTCGACCATCGTCGTGCAGTCGCAGGTGCCCGAGCTCGCCGAGCTGTCGCAATACCTGCTCAACCTCGTCACGGTCGCGCGCCTCGAACGCAATCCGACCATCAAGGAAGAGATCCGCCTGCGCGGGTTCGAGCGCGACATCCCGGCCGGCTTCCTGACCTACCCGGTGAGCCAGGCGGCCGACATCACCGCATTCAAGGCCACGCATGTGCCCGTCGGCGACGATCAGTTGCCGATGATCGAGCAGACCAACGAACTCGTGCGCCGCTTCAACGCGACCGTCGAGCAACCCGTGCTGGTCGAATGCGAGGCCGTGCTGTCGTCGGTCACGCGGCTGCCGGGAATCGACGGCAAGGCAAAGATGAGCAAGTCGCTCGGCAACGCGATCACGCTCGGCTCGACGCCGGACGAGATCACGCAGGCCGTGAAGGACATGTACACGGACCCGAACCACCTGCGCGTGAGCGACCCCGGCCAGGTCGAGGGCAACGTCGTTTTCACGTTCCTCGATGCGTTCGAGCCCGACGTGCAGAAGGTCGATGAACTGAAGGCGCACTATCGGCGCGGCGGGCTCGGCGACAGCGTGGTCAAGCGCGTGCTGAACGAGCGGCTGCAGGCGCTGATCGAGCCGATCCGCGCGCGGCGACGCGAGTTCGAGGCCGACAAGGGCGAGGTGATGGCAATCCTGAAGCGCGGCACGATGCACGCGCGGGATGTGGCAGGGGCGACGCTCGCGGAGGTGAAGGGCGCGCTGGGGCTCACGTATTTCGAGTGAGCGGCGCGGGCGGTGCGGCATGACACACCGCCTCGATCCGGTTTCCCGCAGGGTCGACAAGGAAGGCCGCGTAGTAGTCGCCGTGGTAGTGCGGCCTCAATCCGGGGTCGCCGTCGGACTGGCCGCCGGCGGACAGTCCGGCCTCGAAAAATGCATCCACTTGCTCACGGGAAACGGCCTTGAAGCACCAGTGCCGCTTGCTCGTCCCGACTTCGGCGGGATCCAGATAGACAGCCAGATAAGTCGATGCGGTGTCGTCGGCATTGCAACGTTCGCCGTAGCCGAGCGCGGTGGGCCGGTCATAGACCTTGTTCGCGCCAAGCGCAGCCATGACGGCATCGTAGAAGGGGCGTGCCTGCTCGATATCCGGAACACCGATGGACACGTGATCGAGAAGTTGCATGGGGTTTGCTCCGTTGGACGAGCACGAGTCTACACAAGCGTCGCATATCGCACCGAAGCCCCCGACCGCTAGCGGACAACCGGCGATTGCGGACAGGCCCTTAGTCCACTCCGCCGATGCCGCCCCCGCGCGCGCTCGTTATCGTTTCCCCGTCATCCACCTCTACCCGCAACATCATGACGCCACAGGAAACGATCGACCGGATCGAGATCCAGGATCTGCTGACACGCTACTGCCACGCGGTCGACCGCCAGGACTGGCGCGAATTCGAGCGGCTCTTCGCGAGCAACGCGATGCTCGATTACGCGGCGTTCGGCGGCCCGGTCGGCAACCGCGCGGAGATCGCGGCTTATCTGAAACAGGTCACGTCGGCGATGCGCGGCACGCAGCACACGATCTCGACGTCGCTGCTGATCGTCGACGGCGACGCCGCGACCGCGCGAACGGCCGGCCAGGTGATGATGGTCTCGGCCGATGAAACGGGCGACGATCGCGTGTGCTTCGTCGGGCTGTGGTATCGCGACCTGCTGGTGCGGACCGAATGCGGATGGCGCATCCAGAGCCGCATGCAGGAGCGCAGCTGGATGCACAACGCGCCGCCGGTAGCGGCGCTCTGAACGGTTCGTGCTATGCGTTACTTCATCTGCATCAGCTGAATCAGGTTCCCGCACGTATCGTCGATCACGGCGACACGCACGGGCCCCGCATCCGTCGGTTCCAGCGTGAAGTGAACGCCGAGCGCCTTCAGCCGCGCGAACTCGGCGTCGAGGTCGTCGACCTGGAACGACGCGGCGGGTATCCCGTCCTCGTACAGCGCCTGCTTGTACGGCCCCACCGCGCGATGATTGCTCGGTTCGAGCAGCAACTGCGTGCCGTCGGGCTGATCCTTCGACACGACAGTCAGCCAGCGAAATTCGCCGACCGGCACGTTGTACTTGAGCTGGAACCCGAGCGTGTCGGTATAGAACGCCAACGCCTTGTCCTGGTCGTCGACGAACACGTTCGTCACGTAGATTCGCATCATGCACGCTCCTGTCACGGCAACCGGCGAACGTCGTCCGCCCGGTCGCGCTGAATGGTCGAAATGGGGCAACCGCCCCGCCCTTCGCTATTCTTCGTCGAAATCGATGACAAACGCATAACCGCCGTCGATCAGCTCGCGCAGGTAGCCATCGAAGTCGTCGGCGATCACCGCGTAGCTGTCGGGATCGTGCAGGAAGCGCACGACCTGCCCGACCTTGCCGCCCGGCGCCGGCTCGAAATCGATGTAGAGCTGTGACGTGCCGCCGTTGTTCATGCAATGCGCGAAGCACAGGCGCCGGCTCATCGGCAGCGCGATGTCGATGCGCGAATCGACAAGTTCGCCGTCGTCGTTCGCGTCGTCGCCGTAGATGTCCGCGATGCTGTCGCGGTACTTCGCGCCTTCTTCGAGCATCTGCGCGGCGGACAGCAGGTAATAAGGGTATTCGTAGACGTCGGAGCCCAGCACGAGCACGTTGATCGTCGTGCCGCCGTAGTCGCGCCAGTAGGTGCCGTCGAGCTTGCCGAGCAGTTCGAGCAGGCTGGCCGGGCACTGCGGATAGGCCGCGCGCAGCGCATCGAGCTGCGCCGGCGTCGCACCCGTGGCGACGGCGAGCGACGCATTGTCGGCGTCGGGCAGCGCGGCGCGCAGGCCGGCGAGATAGGTGTCGACGAGGGTCATCGCGTCGGGTCCGGAGAACAGGCAAGCGCCATTCTAGCGCCCGACGCGGCCCGCTTGCTGGCCCGTTTCGCGCGCCCGCTCACGTGATCTGGTACGTCGACGCCGGCACGAATTCCTCCGGCATCGGGCGGTCGCCCAGTTCGAGCACCGACCGCTCGATCGTCCGCGCCATCGCATCGAGCGCGAGTGCATTCGGCGCAAGGCCGAACGGCTCGGCGACCTCGTTCGCGATCGCTTCGAGCGCGATCAGCGTGTACGAGATGAACACGCAGATCAGCGGCGTGAAGAACTCCGTCGAATCGACGAGGCCGAACGGCAGCAACACGCAGTACGCATACACGGTGCGATGCAGCAGCACGCTGTACGAGAACGGGATCGGCGTCGACAGGATGCGCTCGCAACCACCCACCGCCTTGCCCAGTTCGTCGAGCTGCGTGTCGAACATCCAGCAGGTGGCGTCGCTGCCGGGCGCGCGGCCCAGCGCGCGGACGATGCCGCCACGCAGCTCGTCGAGGATCGCAACGGGCTTGAAGCATTTGCGCGCGAGCGCACCGGCACGCTCCGCGCCGAGAATCCGCTTCAAGTCTTCCGCCGGATCGGTATGACGCAACTGATGCTTCAGCGCATAGGTGAACGCGATCAGCAGATCGGCGAGCCGGTTGCGCTCGGCATCATCGACGCTGTCGGGCAAGTAGCGATTCAGTTGCGACGTCACCGTGCGCGCCGCGATCAGCAGGTTGCCCCACAGATGCCGCGCCTCCTTGAAGCGCTCGAAGCTCGCGTTGTTGCGAAACGCGAGGAAGATCGCGAGCGCGAGCCCGAACAGCGTAAACGGCGCGGTGTTGAGCGGAATCTTCTCGCCGAAGATGCGCCCGTTCGTGAAGACCGCCAGCGTGCTGACGATCGCCATGAACACGAGTTGCGGAATGATCGATTGCAGCACGGAGCCGTTCCAGACGAACAGCATCCTGAGCCAGTTTTGTCGTGGTCGGACGATCATGGTGTTTTCTCGACGGCCAGGAAATGACGCTGCGCGACCCGCCCGATGCGCAACGGCCCGCGCGTGGCGGGCCGCTTTCGGGTGGATGCCGTGCCGGGCGCCGCGCTGCGCGTGATGATACGCCCGCTCACGCCGTGCCCGTCACATCGCGCCGTTCAGTGATAACCGATATCGCCCTCGCGCACCTTGCCGCGAAACACGCGGTACTGCATCGCGTTGTACACGAGGATGATCGGCAGCACGATCACGGTGCCGACCAGCGCGAACAGCTGGCTCGAATGGCTCGACGAGGCCTCCCAGATCGTCAGCGACGGCGGCACGATGTTCGGCCAGATGCTGATCACGAGCCCCGTGTAGCCGAGGAACACGAGCGCGAGCGTCAGCAGGAACGGCGTGGCCTCGTGCTCGCGTTTCACCGTGCGGAAGATGCCCCACACGCACGCGACGACGAGGATCGGCACCGGCAGGAACCAGCCGAGGTTGCCGCTGCCGAACCAGCGGTGCGCGACGGCCGGCAGCCCGATCACGGTCCACAGGCTCACGACGGCCATCACGGCGAGCAGCACGCCCGTGAGCGGCTTCATCAGCAGCCGCATCTTGCGCTGCAGTTCGCCGTCGACCTTCAGGATCAGCCAGCCGCAGCCGAGCGTCGCATACGTGACGAGCACGCCGATCCCGCACAGCAGGCTGAACGGCGACAGCCAGTCGAACGGCCCGCCCGCGAACTGGTTGTTCTCGATGCGGATGCCCTGCAGCAGCGAACCGAGCACGATGCCCTGGCAGAACGCCGCGAGCGCGGAGCCGCCGATGAACGCGAGATCCCACATGTGCTGCGTGCGGGTCGCCTTCGCACGCAGTTCGAACGCCGCTCCGCGAAAGATCAGCCCGACCAGCATCAGGACCAGCGGCAGGTAATTCGCGGGCAGCAGCGTCGAATACACGACCGGGAACGCGCCATAGAGACCCGCACCGCCGAGCACCAGGAACGTCTCGTTGCCGTCCCACACCGGCGCGACGGTGTCGAGCATCACCTGGCGCTCGGCCTTCGCGTCGAAGAACGGAAACAGCAGGCCGATGCCGAGATCGAAGCCGTCCAGCATCACGTAGATGAACACGCCGAGGCCGATGATCGCGGCCCACACGACAGGAAGATCGATTTGCATGATTACTCCGCCTCCGTGGTATCCAGCGACGTGGACAGCGCGCGGTTGCGCAGCCCCGGATGCCGGTGGAGCTCGATGTATCCGGCCTGTGCAGCCGGCCCGCGCCTCATCAGTTTCATCATGTAGTAGATGCCCGATCCGAATACCAGGAAATACACGACCACGAAGATCAGCAGCGACACACCGACCTGCTGCGCGCTGAGCGGCGCAACCGAATCGATGGTGCGCAGCACGCCGTACACGGTCCACGGCTGCCGCCCGACCTCGGTCGTGATCCAGCCGGCCAGCAGCGCGACGATGCCCGACGGCCCCATGCCCACCACGAACCACTGGAACCAGCGCGCTTCATACAGGCGCCCGCCCTTTCTCAGCAGCAGCCCGAGCAGCGCGGTGAGCAGCATCAGCATCCCGAGGCCGGCCATGATCCGGAACGTCCAGAAGATGATCGGCGAATACGGGCGGTCCTGCGGCGGGAATTCCTTCAGTCCGCGAATCTCGCCATCCCAGCTGTGCGTGAGGATCAGGCTGCCGAGATGCGGCACCTGGATCGCATAACGCGTGGTTTCGGCCTGCATGTCGGGCAGCCCGACGAGGTTCAGCGAGGTGCCGCCCTTCTCGGTTTCCCACAGCCCCTCGATCGCCGCGATCTTCGCCGGCTGGTATTCGCGCGTGTTCAACCCGTGCGCATCGCCGACGAAGATCTGGACCGGCGCGAGCAGCAGCAGCATCCACAGCGCCATCGAGAAGCTGCGCTTCACCGGCTCGTCGCGGCGCCCTTTCAGCAGGTGCCACGCGCCGCATGCGGCGACGATGAAGCCCGCGACGATGAACGCCGCGATCGTCATGTGCGCGAGACGGAACGGGAACGACGGGTTGAAGATGATCTTGAACCAGTCGACCGGCACGACGAGACCGTTCTCGATCTTGTAGCCCTGCGGCGTCTGCATGAAGCTGTTCGACGCGAGGATCCAGAATGTCGAGATCAGCGTGCCGACGGCAACCATCAGCGTCGCGAAGAAGTGCGCGCGCGGGCTGACGCGTTGCCAGCCGAACAGCATCACGCCGAGAAAACCGGCTTCGAGGAAGAACGCGGTCAACACTTCATACGTGAGCAGCGGGCCCGTGATGTTGCCCGCGACGCGCGAGAAGCCGGCCCAGTTCGTGCCGAACTCGTACGCCATCACGACGCCGGACACCACGCCCATCCCGAAGCCGATCGCGAAGATCTTCGACCAGAACTGGAACATGGATTTGTAGGCGGCGTCGCCGGTGACGAGATAGCGCCATTCCAGCACCGCCAGGAAGCTCGCCATGCCGATGCTGATCGCGGGAAACACGATGTGGAACGACACCGTGAACGCGAATTGCAATCGTGCGAGATGGAACGCATCGAAGATTTCCATGACCGTAATTTGCTCGTGGTTGTGAGAACGTCCGCCCGAAGCAGGAAATCGCGCGACGGCTTGGCGACAACACATGCGAACACAGACGGTCACTCGCATGGCATCGAAGCGTGAATGACGATATCGCGATTGCCACGATACTCGCAATCGCGCGAACGCGTCCTGAAACTGTGCTTTCCGTCCCGGCAAAGATGTGTGTACGGAAACGGCACAACCGGTGCCGCGCGCCGCAAGCTGTACTGCTTTCCGCGTTGCGCCGCTGTGCATCCGGCGCGCGGTTCACCACGCTTAACATGTTATGCAACGCCTGATCGCGGCAGCGGCGCGCCCCTCGGCACCCGCCCGCCCCCTGGAGAAAACCGCATGACCCACCGAGACGATCCGACCGGCAGCACCGCGTGCGATGTCACGCGTCATCGTGCCGGCGAAGCGCGCGACACCGTCGATCGCGTCGTCGACGAAACGCCGGTTGCACTCGTGTTCAACGGCATCTCGCACACGGTGATGATGGCGACGCCGATCGACCTCGACGTGTTCGGCCTCGGCTTCGCGCTGAGCGAAGGCATCGTCGAGCGTGCGTCGGACGTATTCGACATCGACAGCGAATGTCGGCCCGACAGCGCCGAAGTGCGGCTCACCGTGTCGCAGCAGGCGTTCATGGCGCTGAAGGCGCACCGGCGCGCACTGGCCGGGCGCACCGGCTGCGGCGTATGCGGAATCGAAAGCATCGCGCAGCTCGACCTGCACCCGCCGCGCATCGCAGCAGCCGGCGCGGCCGCAGGCATCGGCGCCGATGCGATCGCACGCGCCGCACGCGCATTGCCGGCCCGCCAGACACTGATGCGCGAGACGGGCGGCATTCACGCGGCCGCCTGGTGCGACCGCGACGGCGCCGTGCTCGACGTGTTCGAGGACGTCGGCCGCCACAACGCGCTCGACAAGCTGATCGGCGCACTCGCACGGCGCCGCGCCGACCTGCACGCGGGCTTCGTATTCCTGTCGAGCCGTGCAAGCTACGAACTGGTGCGCAAGGCCGCGCGAGTCGGCATCCCGATGATCGCGACGATCTCGGCGCCGACGTCGCTCTCGATCGGCGTCGCCCGCGAAGCCGGCGTGCGGCTGCTCGGCTTCTGCCGCAACGACGGCTTCGTCGAATACGTATCACCCGACGCCGCTCATCCCGACCAACCGGCGCTCGCGCAAACGCATCCGGCCCTCACTTCATGAAACAACTGATCGATTTCGATACCGCGCAGCAGCATTTCGCCGGCGCGTTCGCGCCGCTCGGCGCGTTCGCGCCGCTCGACGCGGTCGTCTCCGTACCGGTCGAGGACGCGGCCGGCCACGTGCTGGCCACGCCGCTGTCCGCCGTGCTCGACCAGCCGCCGGCCGACCAGAGCGCGATGGACGGCTACGCCGTGCGTCACGCGGACCTCGCGCACGGCGAGCCGCTGCACGTCGCGCAGCGCTGTTATGCGGGCGACCCACCGGCGCCGCTGGCCGCACGCACGGCCGCGCGCATCTTCACCGGCAGCATGATTCCGCCCGGCGCGGACACCGTCGTGATGCAGGAGCACGCACGCGAACAGGACAGCTGGGTCGCGTTCGACGCACCGCAGCGCAGCGGCTCGCACATCCGCCGCCGGGGCGAGGAAGTGCGAGCCGGCGACCTGCTCATACCGGCCGGCGTGCGACTGGGTGCGATGCACGTCGGTGTGGCCGCCGCGCAAGGGTTCGCGCACATCGACGTGCGCCCGGCGCTGCGCGTCGGCATCCTGACGACCGGCGACGAGCTCGTCGCCTGTGGCCAGCCGCGTGCGCCGCAGCAGATCTACAACAGCAATGCGCCGATGCTCGCCGCGCTGGTATCGGGCACCGGCGCCAGCGTCGCGATGCGCCTGCATGCGGCCGACACGGCAAGCGCCGTCGATCGTGCGCTGCGCGATCTGCACGCGTGCTGCGACCTGGTGATCTGCGTCGGCGGCGCATCGGTCGGCGACAAGGATCTGCTGCGCCCCGCGCTGGCCGCGCTCGGCGCATCATTCGTCGTCGCCGGCGTGCGCATGAAACCCGGCAAGCCAGTCGCGCTCGCGCGGCTCGACGCGCGGCCCGTGGTGCTGCTGCCCGGCAACCCAGGCGCCGCGATGACGGCGTTCGCGCTGTTCGTTGCGCCGCTGATCCGGTGCCTGCAAGGGCGTGAAGCACGCGTGCCTATCGTGCCGTCGCTGCCGATCGACATCGACTTCGAGCCGGATGCGCAGCGCGAGCGCTTCGTGCGCGTGCGCTGTGCCGTCGGCCCCGGTGGCGCGCCGGTGCTCGATACGTTGCGACAGCAAGGCGCCGGCACGCTGCAGTCGCTCGTGCTGGCGAGCGGGCTCGCCCGGCTGCCGGCCGGGCGGCGCATCGCGCGCGGCGACGCGGTTCCGTATTACGAATTCGCGCACTGGCTCGCATGAGCGCGACGCCGGACACCCGCCCGCTGCGACGCCTTCGCCGCGCATGCCGCACGGCGAACTGTATTCCTGCAATTCGGGCGCGATTGTGTCCCTGCCGGAAAAGTCCCGCGGACTATCCTCACGATGAGGCCCGTCACGACCTGTGCGCCGACACGTCGGCATCCGCACGGCCGATCGGCGACGCCCCTCCGCTTACTTCATGCAGGCCGACGAACCGATCGTGAATGCCATCGTTTCCGCCGCGCCGGACGCCGCCGCCACATCCGGCGACGCATCGCCCGGCGCCTTCCCCCGCACGTCCGACACGCTCGGCCGCCCGCTGCGCGACCTGCGCCTGTCCGTGATCGATCAATGCAACTTCCGCTGCGGCTACTGCATGCCGCGCGAAAGTTTCGGCGCGGGTTATGCGTTCATGCCGTCGTCCGAGCGGCTGTCGTTCGCGCAACTGGAAAAGATCGCACGCGCGTTCACGTCGCTCGGGGTCGAGAAAATCCGCATCACGGGCGGCGAGCCGCTGCTGCGCCGCAACCTCGAAGCGCTGATCGAACGGCTTGCCGCGTTGACGACCGTCGGCGGCAAACCCGTCGAAATCGCGCTGACGACCAACGGCTCGCTGCTCGCCGCGAAGGCGCGCACGCTGCGCGACGCGGGCCTGTCGCGCGTGACCGTGAGCCTCGATGCGCTCGACGACGCGGTGTTCCGCCGGATGAGCGACGCCGACGTGCCCGTGTCGCGCGTGCTCGCCGGCATCGAGGCCGCGCAGGTAGCCGGGCTCGCGCCGGTCAAGGTCAACGCGGTGATCGAGCGCGGTGCGAACGACGACCAGATCCTGCCGCTCGTGCGGCACTTCCGGCATACGGGCGTGGCCGTGCGTTTCATCGAATACATGGACGTCGGCGGCGCGAGCTTCTGGTCCGGCGACAAGGTCGTGCCGGCCGCGCGGATGCGTGCGCTGATCGACGAACACTATCCGCTCGTGCTCGTCGGCGAACCGGGGCACGACGCGACCGCCATTCGTTGCCGGCACCTCGACGGCGCGGGCGAGGTCGGCTTCATCGCGAGCGTGTCGCATCCGTTCTGCGGCACCTGCTCGCGCGCACGCGTGTCGGCCGACGGCCAACTCTATACGTGCCTGTTCGCGACGCAAGGCACCGACCTGCGGCCGTGGCTCGACGACGCGGCATCGGTCGACACGCTCGCCGCCGCGGTGCGCGAGCGCTGGACGCAGCGCGACGATCGTTATTCCGAGCGCCGGGCTGCACGGCCGGCCCGTGCGCCGGGCAAGACCTATCCGACCGTGCGCATGTCGCTCGTCGGCGGCTGACCGGCCGCCGCGCGCCGCACGACGCATTGCCTACAGGAGAACCGTCATGACGACCTTCACCGAATCCCGCGCCGGGCTGCCGGACGATCCGTTGCGCGCCGGTAGCCACCCGCATCCGGCCGACGCGGCCACCCCGCACACCGAGCCGCCGCCGGCGATTGCCGCCGGCTTCGAAGTGCGCGTGCAGTACGCGCCGATCGATGCGGGCGCCGAGCTCGCGCCGATCGTTCGCAATCCGAATGTCGGCGCGGTCGTGAATTTCCTCGGCGTCGTCCGCAAGGAAGGCGACGTCGACGACGTCGTCGCGCTCGAGGTCGAGCACTACCCGACGATGACCGAACAGGCCCTGTGGAGCATCGTCGAGGAAGCCAGCGCGCGCTGGCAGCTCGAAGCGGTCAAGATCGTGCATCGCGTCGGGCGCATTCCGCTCGGCCAGGCGGTCGTGCTGGTGGTGGTGGCCGCCGCGCATCGTGCGTCCGCGTTCGATGCGTGCGAATTCCTGATGGACTTCCTGAAGACCCACGCGCCGTTCTGGAAGAAGGAGATCCGCCACGACGGCGAATCCGGCTGGGTCGAGGCGAAGACGCACGACGACCAGGCCATGCGGCGCTGGGGCTGACCGCGCCCGTTGCGCGTTTTCCGATTCCGATTCCGACTCCGCCGATCCCGCTCAAGACACCGCGATGAAACTGACGATCAAATACTTTGCAAGCATTCGCGAGCAACTCGATCTCGACGAGGAAGTCGTCGAGATCGACGCGCGGGAACTCACCGTCGACGCGCTGCGCAGCACGCTGGCCGCACGCGACGCGCGCAGTGCCGAAGCGCTGCGGATGGACCGGCCCGTGCGCGCGGCCGTCAATCTCGAGATGGTGACGGGCGGGTTCGTCGTGCGGGAGGACAGCGAGGTGGCGTTTTTCCCGCCGGTGACGGGCGGATAACACGCAAGGCGCGCAGGTCGCACTGGTGCCCGGCTACGCGCGCCCCACCCGCTGCCGCAAGCCGTCGACGATCAGCCCGAGCCCGAATTCGAACGCTAGGCCGGGATCGATCGGCGCCATCGCCATCCCGCTCGTCCGCTGCCGGCCGTCGGCTTCATCCGACCGCGCCGATTCGTCGACCCCGCCTCCGTGCGCGGCCTGCTGCTCCAGCACGCAGCCGATCGTGAACTGGCCGGCGGCCAGCAGCGCCATCCCGGCCTCCTGCTCGGTCAGGCCGGCACGCACCAGATACGCGATTTTCGGCCGGATCCGCTCGACCGCATCCGGGTCGGGCGTCGAGCCCGCATGCAGCCGCGCGCCGTCCCGATGCGCAAGCAATGCGCACCGGAAGCTGCGCGCGTTGTCCGCAAACCAGCTGTCCCACTGCGCGATATCGGCCGGCACGTCGGGCGTGTGATGCCGCGCCAAGGCAACAGCCGCCATTTCCGCCAGCAGCACCGACTTGTCGCGGTAATGCCAGTAAAGCGCCGCCGACTCGACACCGAGCCGCTGCGCGAGACGCCGCGTCGTCAGCGCATCGAGCCCCTGTTCGTCGAGCAGTTCGAGCGCCGCCTCCACGATTTCGTCACGTCGTATCTTCGCCATGCTTGATTTTCTCTATCGACGATAGATAAACTTATCAATGATAAATTCTACGCGAAGGTGTGCCCGATGCCTACCCCTGTCACCACGACGCCGGTCCTGATCGCCGGCGGCGGGCTGGTCGGCCTGTCCGCCGCGCTGTTCCTGCAGCGCCTCGACGTCCCGTTCATCCTCGTCGAGAAAAACGCAGGCGTGTCGCCGCTGCCGCGCGCACGCGGCATCCACCTGCGGACGATGGAACTGTTCCGTCAGGCCGGCGTGGAAGACGCGGTCAAGGAAACGGCGGCCGGTGCGTGGCGCCAGGGCGCGTTCGGCGGCGCGCGCCGCGGGCGCACGCTGGTCGACGCGCAGCCGGTCGTCGACGTCGCCGCGATGCGCTCGAAGATGGCCGCGATCGCGCCGTCGCCATCGAGCTTCACCGCATGCCCGCAGACGCTGATCGAGCCCGTGCTGCGCCGGCACGTCGAAGCGCGCGGCGCGGACGTGCGCTTCGGCCATGAACTCGTGTCGTTCGCCGCGACGGGCGACGCCCTCCTCGCGACCGTGCGCGGCCCGGGCGGGCAGGAAACGGCGATCGAAGCCGCGTGGCTCGTCGGCGCCGACGGCGGCGGCAGCTTCGTGCGCAGGCAACTCGGCATCGACACGGCCGATACGCCGGCGCCGCAGCACTTCGTCAATATCTTCTTTCATGCGGATCTTGGCGAGATCGTGCAGGGCCGCACGTTCAGCCAGTGCGAGATCGCGAACCCGACCGTGCGCGGCCTGTTTCTCGCGATGGACAACGCGGACAAGTGGTCCTTCCATCTCGAGTACGACCCGGCACAAGGCCCGCCGGCCGACCACGCGCTGCCCGGCCTCGTGCGCGCCGCACTCGGGCTGGACCACGTCGAGATCGACATTCAGAGCCGCGGCACGTGGAACACGGGCGTGCGCGTGGCAACCCGCTACCGGTCGAGCCGTGCGTTCCTGTGCGGCGACGCCGCGCACATGATGCCGCCGTGGGGCGGATTCAACGCGACCACCGGCATCGCGGACGCGCACAACCTCGCATGGAAGCTCGCCGCGACGCTGCGCGGCGACGCGGATGCGTCGCTGCTCGACAGCTACGAGATCGAGCGACGGCCGCTGGCCGTGCGCAACGGGCACCAGGCGCTGTTGCGCACCGACTTCGACGCGCGCTTCGGCATCGAGACCGACGCCAACCGGGATGTCTTCGCCAAGCTGCTCGACACCGGCGACGTGCTGCTGCGGCATCGTTATCCCGATGCCGGCGCACCGGCGCGCGACACGCCGCCCGCTTCCGTTGCGCAACTGCGCGCGCAAACCGGCACGCGCTTTCCGCATGCGTGGATCCGGCGTGACGGCCGGCAGGTGTCGACTCTCGATCTGTTCGGCAGCGGCTACGTGCTGCTCGCGGGCCCGAACGCGTCGGTCGCATCGTCGAGCCGCGCGAGCCTGAACCGCGCCACGCCAGCCGTCCTCGTAGCCGCCAGGGATTTCGACTTCGTCGAAGCGGAGGCAGGCTGGCATGCGTTGACCGCGCTGCCCGACGACGGCCACGTGCTGGTCCGCCCTGACGGGTTCGTGCTGCGCCGCTCGGACGAACCGTCACGCGATTGACGGTCAAGCAGCTGCGGGCTTCAATGCAGCCACTTCATCATGATCGTCGCGAACACAACCATCGCGGCGCCGCCGATGCGCGTCGAGATCTGCGCGAACGGCATCAGCCCCATCCGGTTCGACGACGACAGGATCGCCACGTCGCCGGTGCCGCCGAGCCCGCTATGGCACGCAGTGATGATCGCGGATTCCACCGGATACATCTTCAGCGCGGCGCCGACGAAAAAGCCCGACACGACCATCGCGATCACGATCGACGCGCAGATCACGAAGTATCCGGGCGAGAATGCGCCGACGAGCTTGTCCCACGACACGAACAGCGTGCCGAGCCCGACGAGGATCGCGAACGTCAGGTTCGTCGACATGAACTTGTACATCTGGTACGCGCCGACTTCCATCGACTCGGGAATCGCGCGGCACACCTTCAGCAGCGCCGCCGCGACGATCATCAGCACCGGGCCCGGGATGCCGGTGAGCGGCGCCAGCAGCCCGCCGAGGATGAACAGCGTACACGCGAGCAGCAGGCCGAACCCCATCAGCCGCAGGTCCAGCTCGGCCTCGGCCTTTTGCGCGGCGAGCAATTCGCGGTCCTCGCCGGTCTTCACCAGCAAGCCGTCGCCGCTGTACGCGCGATGCTTTTCGCCGAAGCGCTTCAGCAGGCCGCTCGCGAGGATCGCGACAACGTTGCCGATCAGCGCGGCCGGCACCATCATCGCGATCAGATGCCCTTGCGCGGCACCGGTGATCTCCGAATAACCGATCGACAGCGGCAGGATGCCTTCGCCGATACCGCCGCCGAGGATCGGCATCACGATATAGAAGAACGTGTGCTGCGGGTCGTAGCCGAACGCGAGGCCGACGGCGATCCCCGCCGCGATCGCGGCCACGGTGCCGACGAACAGCGGCACGAACATCTTGAGAAAGCCCTGGATCAGGATCTTCCGGTTCATCCCGAGCATGCTCCCGGCGACCAGGCACGCAATGTAGAGATACTGAAGATTGGCCGTCTTCATCGTCACCGTGATCGCCTTGAGCGTCGCATCGTCCATCAGCCGGTAGCCGAGCAGCGCCGACGGCACGAACAGGCACATAATCGCGGGGCCGCCGATATGGCGGAACACCGGAATCCGGCGGCCGATCTCGCCGAGCAGCAGCCCGGACAGCATCAGTACCGCGCAGCCGCCGATCATGTCGTTCGGCAGCCGTTTCGTGATGGCCGCCAGGACCGCGACGAGCGCGAGTGCGACAAACATCGGCAGCGGCATCCCGCCGATCTTCAGGTTGAACCGCGACGATAGTCGCGTGTGCGGCGGCACGCTCGTCTGCACGGGGGAAGCTTCCATTTCATGTCTCCAGTTTTGTATTCCGATCGCACTTCGGCAGGGCCGGCCGGAACCGCGTGGCACGCGGCCGGCCCCGTGCTGCGGGCGCTCTCAGGCGCCTCTGTCACACTGCGCGCTGCTGCTTCGGCAGATCGATCTTCATCCACCGATGCGCCGCGTAATGGCGCGCCTCGAACGCATCGATCGCGTTGCTGTCGGCGAGCGTCATGCCGATCATGTCCAGCCCCTCGACGAACATGCGCTTCTGCCGCTCGGGCAGATCGAACGGGTATTCGCTTCCGTCCGCGGTCGTGACGACCTGACGCAGCACGTCGATCGTCAGCATGCTCGTCGCCGGATTACCGGCCTGTTCGACGAGCGTCGACACGACGGCGGGATCGAGCATCACCAGCAACAGCCGGTTGTTCAGCGCGTTGAAGTAGAAGATCTCGCCGAAGCTCGGCGCGATCACCGCGTCGAAGCCCGCCTGCTGCAAGCCCCACACCGCGTGTTCGCGGCTGGAGCCGCAACCGAAATTGGCGCCGGCAACGAGGATGCGCGCACCTTGATACTCGGGGCGATTCAGCACGAAATCCGGCCGCTGCACACCCGCACCGTCGTGGCGAAGGTCGTACAGCACGCCGCGCGCGAGCCCCGACTTGTCGATGCCGAACAGAAACTGCTTCGGCATGATCTGGTCGGTATCGAGATTGTTCAGCGGCAGCGGCGCGGCGATGCCGCTGACGAATGCGTGCTCAGGCATGGTCGAACTCCTTGCGTACGTCGACGATGCGTCCGGCCAGCGCGGCGGCGGCGGCCATCGCCGGACTCATCAGGTGGGTACGGGCGCCGCGGCCCTGGCGCCCTTCGAAATTGCGATTCGTCGTCGACGCGCAGCGTTGGCCGGGTTGCAGGATGTCGTCGTTCATCGCGAGGCACATCGAGCAGCCGGGCTGACGCCATTCGAAGCCCGCGTCGATCAACGTGCCCGCGATGCCTTCGCGTTCGGCCTGCTCGCGCACCGCGATCGACCCCGGCACGACCATCGCGCGCACCGACGGCGCGACCGTGCGGCCACGCACGACGTCCGCGACGGCGCGCAAGTCCTCGATGCGCGCATTCGTGCACGAACCGATGAACACGTGGTCGACCGCCAGGCCATCGATCGCCTGCCCGGCATCGAGCCCCATGTAGTCGAGCGCCTTGCGTGCGTTGTCGCGTTCGAGCGGTTCGGCCGACAGCGTCGGGATGCGCGCGGTTATCGCGATCGCCTGGTCAGGGCTCGTGCCCCAGGTCACGAACGGCGCGACATCCGCCGCATCGAAGCGATGCGTGACGTCGAACTGCGCGTCCGCGTCGGATTTCAGTTGCGTCCACTGCGCGGCAGCCTCCGCAATTTGATCGGCGGGCAGATCGCGGATCCGGTCGCGTACATAAGCGAGCGTCGTCTCGTCGGGCGCGACGAGTGCGCCGCGCGCGCCGGCTTCCACCGTCATGTTGCACAGGGTCATGCGCGCTTCGGCGCTCAGCGCGGCGATCGCCGGCCCGTCGTACTCGACGACGAAACCGCGCGCACCCTGCGCGCCGATCTTCGAGATGATGTAGAGAACGAGATCCTTCGACGTGGTGCCGACGGGCAGCGCGCCGTCGACACGGATGCGCATGTCGCGCGCGACGCGGTACACCAGCGTTTGCGTGGCGAGCACATGCTCGACTTCCGACGTGCCGATGCCGAAGCCGAGCGCGCCCAGCGCACCGTAGGTCGTCGTGTGGCTGTCGCCGCACAGCACGACCATGCCGGGCCGGATCAGGCCGATCTCGGGCGCGACCACATGCTCGATGCCCTGCTCGGTGTCCTGCACGTCGAACAGGTGAATGCCGTGCTTGCGGCAGTTGCGCGTGAAATTGGCCGCCTGGCTGGCCGCCGCGTCGATCACGATCGTGCGCTTGTCGACCGGCACCGGATGCGTCGGGATCACATGATCGACGATGCCCATCTGCTTTTCCGGACAGCGCACCGGCAGGTTCTTTTCCGCGAGCCCCGCGAACGCCTGCGGGCTCGTGTACTCGTTCATGATGTGCAGGTCGGCGTAGAGCACGACATGCTGCTCGTCGACCGGGAACACCGTGTGGCTCGCCACGATCTTCCGGTAAAGCGTCTGTCCCATCGTTCCTCCGGTTTTCTTGCGAAAACGCCCTGGTCCGGACGTTTCGGCAAGTGTAATTTAGAGGGTGACGCCTTAAAATGCGTCGTGGCTTAACCCATTATTAAATGAAACTTTAAGATGGATCCGATCGCAGACCTGGAGTTCTTTGCGCGGCTCGTCACGCACGGCAGCCTGTCGGCGCTGGCGCGCGATCTCGGCGTGACGCCGCCCGCCGTCAGTGCGCGGCTCAACCAGATCGAACGGCGCCTCGGCGTGAAGCTGCTGAACCGCACCACGCGGCGGCTGGCGATGACCAACGAGGGCGAGGTGTATCTCGCGACGGGCTCGAAGCTGCTGGAACAGGTGCACGAACTCGAGCGCACCGTGTCGAGCAGCCGCAACCAGCCGCAGGGCTTGCTGAAGGTCAACGCGACCTTCGGCTTCGGGCGCCGCCACATCGTGCCCGCGCTGTCCGCGTTTCGCGAGCGCCATCCGGAGGTCGAGATCCAGCTGGAGCTCACCGACCGCCCGATGAGCCTCGCCGAACTTGCGTACGACGTGGGCATCCGGTTCGGCGAACTGCCCGACCAGCGCGTGGTGGGACGCAAGCTCGCGGCGAACCGGCGCTTCGTCTGCGCGGCGCCGGGCTACCTGAAGGCGCACGGCGTCCCCAAGGTGCCCGGCGACCTGCGCGGTCACCGCTGCATCGTGCTGCGCGAGAACGACACCGCGTATGGCACGTGGCACTTCACGAAGGGCAAACGCCATGAACTCGTCAAGGTGCATGGCGTGATGAGCAGCAACGACGGCGAAGCGACGCTGCGCTGGGCGATCGACGGGCACGGCGTGCTGGTGCGGTCCGAGTGGGACGCGCAGCCGTTCATCGATTCGGGCGCGCTGACGAGAGTGCTTGCGGACTGGTCGTTACCGCCGTCGGATATCTATGCGGTCTATCCGGAGCGGCTGAACCTGTCGGCGAAGGTGCGCGTGTTTATCGATTTTCTTTGCGAGTATCTGGAGCGGCGCGATTGATGTGGGCGGAAAGAACGAGGCTCTTTAGGGATTTTCGAGGGTGTTTGTCGGCTAGCGAACCGTTGCTGCCACTCGAGCCGTTGCACTCAGCACGACTTGAGACCCCAATGGCAAGCAATGATCAGAGATCTCCGCGCACTTCACCGGTTCCCAGCGCGCTCCGCTGCCGGTTGACTTCCGCCCAAAGCTCATCGCTGTCGTCATTGCGCAGCAGGACCATCCCGTCCAGTTGATCGTCGGTCACGCCGAAGTATTCCAGGATTTCCCGGCGAATCGCATCGATGAACTGCGCGTATTCCGGGGTTGCCTGGGCCTGCGCGTGCAAGGCATCGTATGCTGCATCGTCCGCACCGCCGCCATGCTCGTCGATATAGCGCGAGATCCATTGGTCTCGTTCGTGGTCGTAATCGGCCTCGGCGCGCATCGCTTGCACGGCCGTGTAGAAATCCAGTTGGGCAAACGCGGCGATCGCCGCCGTTGTCGCCTCGTCGAATGTAGTCGTCATTCCATCTCTCATGTTAGTCAGGGCGCATCATCGCGCGGGCCGCACCCGGGCAGGTGCCTCGAATCCGCACGGTGCAACACGCCGCCTGGCGCCGATGTTTGGCCCGTGCAAAGGCACCATGATTGGGAGGTTCACGCCTTCGAGTGCGCCACTTCGTCGGGGCCGCACGGGCGACAGGATACTCATTTTTCTGTACTGCAAGCACAGCGATGAAAACAACCGGGCGTGGCGGATCGCAGAACAAGTTTCGAGCGTATCGCCGCGAGCGGCACGCTGGCACTTAAGCGCCAATACGGGCACTGGTCGTGAATTGCTCATAATGGTCGAACTCCGCCGGATACCTCCCCGGTGGTCCGTTACTGGGTCAAAAATTGCGAACTCGGCGTCGCGAAAATTACTCACGCCTAAAGCTGAGAATAGCCCGTCCGATTGGATTTCCGGCCACTAACGGATTCGGCATCCAGGCCGTGCTGACCTCAAGCGTTTCTCCATCAAGCTTGTAGAAGCGTTCCTGCTCACTGCCGTTCCAGGCTTCATTCCAGGACGAGTCAATCTTTGTAATGAACCTGTCGTCATCTATCCGATACCGTCCTGTATAGGCCATCACGGTACGGAAGAGTGCCACCATCTTCTCATCCGTGTTTCCTGGCTCCCGCGTCTTTGCGGTAACCAATACCATCATTCGCCCATCAGAGCTGAAGATAAGGTACCCGTTCGGGTCTGCGCCCCAAGGTTGAGTGCGCTCGTTTGAATCCTGAAGCTCGGCATCGAAAGAGATCAGCCGCCAGCAACCGTGGAGTTCTGCATCGTGCTCGGTCATGTTTCCGCCCGCCCTACCGCCAACGCATACTCAAGTCCTCATTTCCCTTACTGCTCGCTCCAGATTCGCCCGCACAATAACGCGATGAAACGGCGCAATGCTCGCAAGATAGATACGTCCCAGTCTGTTATGACAGTGCACCACTGTGCCCGCAAGCAGCTCGCGCCCATTTTCCGCATCGGCGAGCAGTTGGATGGTGACGCGAAAGTCCAGATGCCGGTCATCCGCGCCAACGATCAACTCCGTCGCGCTCATTGACAGCACCGGCAAGTAGCCGATAACCGGTCCGCGCGCCGCGCCGGCAAGACCAACGGCGCGAGACGATTTGACGCCGACTGTCGCCATCACCACATCGCGGACATACGTGAGCGCACGAATCCATCCCGCCTGGTGCTCGAACGCGGTACGTGCCAGCACCTCGAGATTGTCGCTAGCTTCCGCCGGCAATCGAATTGCAAAAGCATCCAGCAGGTCCGCACCCGCGTAGAGCGGCACAAGCACACTGTCACTAGGCATGGGCACGGCGCGCGCTTTGGTCATGAGTTCAGGTACCGGATGCTGGGGACGGGAGTAGCAACGACCTCGACATGTGCTACTCTTTTCGTAGCAAAGAGAATGTAGCGAATTTTCCCGACATGCGCTACTGATTTGATAGCATCTTTGGAGCAAAAGACGTGGCCGACACACCTCTCCCGGGCAATCCGGTGCGTGGCTCCCGCACAGGCCAGCCCGTTATGGCGCTGTTCGATCTTCTTGGGCGCAACTGGACCATGAGAATATTGTGGGAGTTGTGCCATCACGGACCATGCACGTTTCGAGAATTGCAAGGTCGGTGTGAGTCCGTTTCTCCTGGTGTCCTCAACTCGCGTCTCAAGGAACTCCGCGAGTCGCAACTCGTCGAGCTTGGTGCCGAGGGCTACCAGCCGACGTCCATGGGAAGGAGCTTGTTTGAACTCCTCCTTCCGTTGGATCGGTGGTCGAAACGCTGGGCGACTTCATTGGCGCGCGATCAGTTGCCATGAACCTGGAAACTGCAGCTGGATGCGTCCGAGCGGGCTGCCATGCGGTGCGTGGGCAAGGAGGCGCACGCCACCCGCGTGCCGTACACCGGTAGACTCCCGCCGCTTTCCCAAGCGCTCGTCTATCGTGTTTGAATGCCGGACTGCGCTGCCGCTACGGCCGCGATTCGGTTCTGCGCCCGTTAAGCCATTCGTTGATGGCGGCAAGCGCCGTCGATTCGATTCCCAGGTACCCGTGCGGAGCCTGCCCACCACATTCGGCGTGCTTGTTACCTCCGCCCATGGTGCTCGATACAGCAACGAAATCAAAATTGTTGTCGGCTGCCATACGCTTGGCTGCCCAGAATGGCGACGCGGCACAAACGTCATGTTCATTCGATAGCACCAATACACGCGCCTTGTTTCGCGGCCAGGCGACATCAGACAATCCCGGCTTGCCGTGAACTGCTACCGACACCGGCGAAGTGAGCACGAAAGCATCCGCGAGGTCGGGATTGCGTAACAGCACGTTACCCACCGTAATCGTTCCACGGCTCGTACCAACCAGTGCAACTTTGGCGGCCGGGTAACGTTTTTTCAGTTCCGTAACGACGGCGACAACGTCCTGACTTGCCGCCCCACTCAGCCGGAATTCGTCATCCATCCCTTTCGCCTGGTCCGATGGCGCGTCGAAAACGACCGCGGCATCACCTACCGTCGTCCAGTAAGGTGCGGTTCGCACCAGAAAATTTCCCTGTTCGTTGGTCGGTCCATTTTCTGAAAGAGCAACGACGCCATCGCTTCCCGCGAAGAGCACGATGACCCATGCTGGTGGGGTCGATGGGGAATTGATGTAGATGTTTTGGGTTTCATTGCGGCTCTTCACGGAAACCAGTTCGCCCGCGCATATCGCGTGACTGCCAACCGCGAAGACGGTCGCAAGCAGCAGCCGACTCCACATCCGCGCTGTGGTGGAACCTTGCAATCGCGCGATGCGATTGACCGACGGACGGGAGCTCATCTGCGGCGTAGATGTTGCAGCTGGGTCGGGAGACAGCGGATCATCAAATGCAACGCCAACGGAACCAGCACGCCATCGTCCACAATCCCGACGAATGGGACTGCGAAATTGAAAGGATCGATCGCGTACAACGCGACCAGAGCGACAGCAGGAATCAACCATCCCGGGCGGTCGGGATGACGCAGTGCGTATCCGAGAACACGCAGATCGCCCCTGACAACTTTCCAAAGCAATGCGATTCTTCTCATGCCGGTGGTTCCTTCTAACCGATCAAAATGACCTCACGAGCTCCATCCGTACAAACGCGCGGCGCTCGTTTCCGCGACTCAAATCCTACTCCCGGATAGAGCGGACCGACGGTCAATAAATGTCAGAAGCCGGCTTACATTCCTTGCTCAGTGATTGTTGGTGATCCAGACGACGATGCCGGACGTCTCAAAGTGGCCGAACCCGCGGCACACGAATCAATCGTCCAACCGTCGCATTCGGCGTCGACTTCTTCAAGCGAAGGTCTACGCGTCGGCTGTTGTATTCCTCCGTACCGGGTCAGGTGCCGGGTTGACGGCAAAAAGTGCCGATGGAACGGCGTGTCTCGAGTAAGTTGCGGACGTTCAGGTGTCGCTAGCTGCGACGAGACGAACGGCACTTCATGGCCACGAAGCATCACCGTCATATAGAATGGTGCGCTTTGCCCGTACCCCTATGTGGTTCAAGAATCTTCAGCTTCATCGTCTTCCGGCCCCTTGGGCCGTTACCCCCGATCAGATGGAAAAATGGCTGGCGCCCCACGCGTTTCAGCCGGGCAGCAGCGTCGAGATGCAGCGCCACGGATGGGCGTCGCCGCGTGACGACGGCGCGCTGGTGTATTCGATCAACCGGCAGATGCTGCTGGTGTTTCGTGCCGAAAAGAAGCTGCTCCCGGCGTCGGTCGTCAATCAGGTGACCAAGGCCCGGGCGCTTGAGGTCGAGGAGCAACAGGGCTTCAAGGTCGGGCGAAAACAGCTGCGCGAACTCAAGGAGCAGGTGACCGATGAACTGCTGCCGCGCGCGTTCACCATTCGCCGCGATACCCGCGTGTGGATCGATACGGTGAACGGCTGGCTCGTCATCGATGCGGCTGCACAGGCGCTTGCCGACGACGTTCGCGGCCTGCTCGTCAAATCGATCGATCAGTTGCCGCTCGCCGGCGTTCATGTGGCGCTTTCGCCGGTCGCCGCGATGACGGATTGGCTGCTGTCCGGCGAGGCGCCGGGCGGATTCACCGTCGACCAGGACGCCGAGTTGCGCTCGACCGGCGAAGGCGGCGCCACGGTGCGATACGTCGGCCACGCGCTGGAAGCGAACGACATGCGCCGGCACATCGAGGCCGGCAAACAATGCATGCGCCTCGCGATGACCTGGGATGACCGAATCTCCTTCGTGCTGACACCGTCGCTGACGATCAAGCGTGTCACGCCGCTCGACGTGATCAAGGAAGCGACGGATCCCACCGCGCAGAACGACGATGAACGCTTCGATTCGGATGTCACGCTGATGACGGGTGAATTGGCGCGGATGTTGACCAGTCTTGTCGATATCCTGGGTGGCGATCAGCACGACTCGATTCAGAAGGCGGCAGCAGCCTGAATGCCGCCGGCTGTCGAGGATCGTCGCCCCGCGACGGCGGGGCTTCGCGCTGACGCGACATTGCGAGGAGGACCGTCGCCGCGCTGGCGGCGGGTCGCGGCTGGGTGGTCGCGATCCAAGCGGTCAGTTAGAATTCCCGAAAGCGGTCGTTCGGTGGAGCACCGCAACACGGACAATTTCACCATGTTCACCCCAGAGTTTTCGGCACGCGATCGAACTGAACACATCTTGGTTGTCAATCATTTCATCGAGACCGAGAAAGCACTCCGGCTCAGTCTCGCGTTCGTTCGCGCTCGCGTCCATTACGGACGTCAACACATCCCATTGTCCTCAGCGAGGTTTGTGGTGTACTACGACGTCCGTGGGCAAAAGGTTGTGGACGACATTGAAGTGCGCCTCACCAACGCTCTTAAGGACGTTGCCGAGGTTAGGGTGAAGCGATCATGAGTCTTCAACTCGTAGTGCAATGTGGCAGTGTCGCCGATGTGGAGGCCGTGCTTGCACCCTCCTGTGGCGACGCTGCTGAGGTATTCGCAATCGATACGAACAACGTTGGGATTTCCATTCCAACGGTGTTGCTCGACCCTGTCGAGGAAGAGACAATCCGAGCCGCGTTAAGACATGCACGCGTCTACGACCTCTATGCCGGCGTTTGGAACGACGCCGCTTGACCGGTCTTCCGTACAGTTCGATCTGGATTGCCCCGTCGAATGACCAAAACTGGCCGAACGCCAACAAATCGCATCGCGCCCCCCATCCCCTCCCCGCAACAACCCAAAAACAAAGCCGGCCCCAGGCCGGCTTCGTCATTCCCCCGCAAGCGACAACCCCCCGTCACTTCATGCACGCCGCAGCCAGCTTCCCGACCGCGATCACCGCCTGCTCGATCTCCGGCGACCACGGGCTGCTGTAGTTCAGCCGGATGAAGTTCCGGTAGCTGTCCGTGATCGAGAACATGTAGCCGGGGCCGATCGTGATCCCCTGCTCCAGCGCAAGCTGGTACAACCGCATCGCATCGACCTGCGCGGGCAGCTCGACCCACAGCACGTACCCGCCCGCCGGACTCGAAATACGCGTGCCCTCCGGAAAGAACCGCGACACCATCGCACGCATCAGGTTCGCCTGCTGTGCATACGCCTTGCGCAAGCGCCGCAGGTGATGCTCGTAACCGTCCCGTTCGAGAAACTCCGCGATCGCGAGTTGCGGCAGCGATGGCGTCGCGAGCGTGTTCAAGAATTTCAGCTTTTCGACCTGATCGCGATAACGGCCCGGCAACGCCCAGCCGATCCGGTACGCGGCCGTCAGGCTCTTCGAAAACGACGCGCAATGCAGCACGATCCCGCTGCGGTCGTACGACTTCAGCGAACTCGGATGCGTATCGCCGAAATACAGTTCGTTATACACACCGTTCTCGATCAGCGGCATGTCGGCCTTCGTTGCGAACTCCACCAGTTCGCGCTTGCGCTCGTCGGGCATCTGAAAGCCGAGCGGGTTCTGGAAGTTCGGCATCACCATGCACGCGGCGATCGGCTGCGACTTCGCGATCGCGGCCAGCGCCGCGATATCGATCCCGTATTCCGGATGCGTCGCGACCTCGATCGCCTTCATCCCCATCCGCTCGATCGCGTGCAGCATCGCGTAGAACGTCGGCGACTCCACTGCGATCGTATCGCCCGGCTTCGCGACCGCCTGCAAACACAGGTTGATCGCCTCCGTCGCGCCGACCGTCACGATGATCTCGTTCGGATCCACCGACATCCCGTTTTCCAGGTAGCGGCGCGCGATCTGCCGGATCAGTCGCGGATGGCCGGGCGGCAGCCCGTCCGTCACGCCCCACAGCGCCTTGTCGCGGCCGGCCGCGTACGCGTAGCGGTTCAGCTTCTCGAACGGGAACAGGCTCGGGTCCGGATACGGCGAGCCGAGCGGCACCGCGTCGTCCGTGCCGATCGAGCGCAGCGTCGACAGCACGAGCCGGCTCACGTCCACGGACGACGAGATCGCGATCGGCTTCGACGGCCGTAGCTCGCGCACCGGCGCGTGGCTGTCGTCACGGCGCAGGTTCACGAAGTAGCCCGACTGCGGCCGGCTTTCCAGCAGCCCGCGGCTTTCGAGCAGCAGATACGCGTGCAGCACGGTCGTGATGCTGATCCGGTGTTGCTGGCTCGCCTGCCGCACCGACGGAATCCGGTCGCCGTGCCGGTACACGCCCTGGCGGATCAGGCGCTCGATGTCGTCCGCGAGTTTTTCATAGAGTTTCATCGTGCGCCTCCCGCCGGCATGCGCAGCCGCGCCGCCATGCCGTGTGCGTCCGGGTCGCACGTGTTCCGCCCGCCGACCGGGCCGTCGTGATTCCTGATCTTTCCCTCCGGTTTTGCCTTTTCCATCGCACTGGCTCTCTCTTGAAGATGCGCCGCCAGGGGTCCGGAACAACAGGATCTGCGGCACTGTGCACTTGATTGATTAATCTTAAAAGCAGAACAGTTGGCGAGGAGTACACACATCGATCATGCGAACAAGAGTACAGTTCGGCGCGAATCGCGCATGGCGGGAGAACTGTACGTCTTATGAAATGGCCGGGCGGCCGACAGCCTTTCTCCAGACTGTTCTGATCGGGATGCAATACTGTGCGATCGCACGGTTTTCATTGCCGGAGTCAGACCATGCAGCACACGATCGAACAGGCATTCGCCCCCGGCGGCACAATCCGCGCCACCCGAAAAGTACAGAAATGGAGCCCGAACGAAGCGGCCGGGCGCGGCGCGAATCGGGAGACCCCGCATGACTGACCGCGCGCTCGTCGCCCTGCTCGTCGCGCGGCTGACCGGCACCGCCGACCATCCGCGCTTCACCGGCGCGCCGATCGACCTGTCGGCGCTCGACGCGCACGCGCTCGGCGCGGTCTGGCCGGCGCTGCGCCGCACCGAGCGCGAGATCGTGCCGCCTGATTGCGCATACAACGATCCGCGCGCCGAATTCGCGCGCTGGCTACGCGGCCAGATCGATGCGCTCGGTCTTGTGCCGCTCGTCGACGCCGATGCCGCGCTCGAACTGTTCCGCGACATCCCGCCCGGCGCGTGGCAACGTGCGCTGGAGGAGCTGCCCTGTCTCGACGCGCCGCCATCGCCCGCGCTGCAGGCCGAACTCGCCCGCATCGCGGGCGAACCGGAGGAAGGCGGCCTGCGCGCCGCATCCGCATACGGCGCCTATGCGCTCGACTGGTTCGCCGGCCGCCGCGACTTCTCGGCACGACGCGACACGTATGCGCAAGCGCTGGCCGATTCGCCGTTTCGCGTGCGCGAACTCGACGTGCTGCCCGAGCTCGGGCCGGCCGCGCTGCTCGCGTTGGCCGCAACGCACGACGGTTATTTCGCGCCGAAGCGGCTGTGGATCGACTTCAGCGATCCGGCCGTCACGCTCGCGGAAGACGCCGCGTACGTCGAATTCGCACGCGATGCGCTGACCGAGGCCGCGCGGCAGGTCGCGGCGCTGCATGCAGGCACCGTTCCGTATCAGGCCGATCGCGCGTTCACAACCGACGACGCGCAGGTCGTCGCGCGCGCCGCGCGCGTGGCCGCCTACCGCGACGAAGCGTGGTTGCGCCCGCTGATCGGGCCGCTGCTGACGGGCGTATGCGTCGCGCCGACGGCCGCGAAGACGGCGCCGTCGCAGTCGCTCGCGATCGCGCTCGGCCATGCGGTCGAAACGATTCCCACCCCCGAGAGCGTGCGCGCGCTGCGCGATGCGCTGGCCGTCGTGCGTCATGCCGGCGTGCAGAAGAAGCTCGCGCGCAACCTGAAGCCGGCCGAACGCGCGCTCGGCGAGCGGCCGCACACCGCGCTGCGCATGACGCTCGACGCAAAGCCCGACAAGAAGCAGCTCGCGATGCTCGCCGCGTGCATGGAAGCGGGCTTCTGGCAGCCGATGACACTCGGTCATGCCGAGTGGCGCGAGCGGCTCGTCGATGCGCCGGCCGGCGCCGCGTTCTCCGCGCGCATGATCTGGCACGCACGCGCCGGCGATAGATCGACGCAGTCGTTCATGCCGGACATCGTGAAAGGCAAGGTCGTGCTGCGCGACGCGGCCGGGCACGCGTGCGACATCGCCGACGACAGCGACATCCGCCTGTGGCACCCGTTGCTGGCCGACGCGGACGAGCGGCTCGCGTGGCAGCGCGCGATCGTCGGCCGCGCACTTCGGCAGCCGGTCAGGCAGGCATTCCGCGAGTACTACGTGCCGGCGGAAAACGACGCCTCGTCAAGCGATTCCGCGATGTTCGAAGGTCATGTGCTGTCGAGCCGGCCGCTGCTCGGCGTCGCGCGCCGCGAAGGCTGGTCGATCCGCGCGTACGACGACGGGCTCGTGCGCGAGTTCGGCGACGTGCGCGCGACCTTCCTCGTCGATGCACGGCTCTATCCCGGCTCGGAAAGCCACGGCACGTCGCGCCGGCTGCATGTCGAACGCCGGCACGGACGACGCTGGGTGCCGCTGCCGATCGGCGAGATCGATCGTGTCGTGTTCTCGGAAGTGGCGCGCGCGGTCGACCTGCTCGTCAGCGTGGCCGCGTTCGCACTCGACGACGACGCGACGCGCGCGGCAGCCTCCGCACAAACGGTCGACCCGGTTCGCCAGCGCGACATCGAAGCGGAACGCTGGCAGCGCCTGAACCGGCTGTCGGATCTGCCGCTGGGCGTGATGGCGCGGCATCGCAAGCACGTGCTGTCGCTCGTGTTCGCCGAACCGATTGCGCAAGGAAGGATGACGATCGACGAACGTCATGTGCGCGTCGGCGCATGGTCGGTGCATTGCGCGACCGGCCGCGTGACGCGTGACGGCGAACCCGTCGATGCCGCGATCGAGCCGCCGCCGTCGCCGCTTCGCGCGGTGCCGTGGCTGCCTTACGACGAAGCGCTGCTGCAGCGGATCGTCGACGTCGTCGCGGGTTTGCTCGACTGAGCGACGGCGTCAGATCGAGCCGAACAGCGCGCGCGGCCGGTCCTTCAGCGTGCCGGACAGAATCCGCAGCCCGTTGACGAGTTCGTCGCGCGTGGCCGGGCACGCGAGGTTGATGCGCACGCCGTGCTCGATTTCCGCACGATCGACCGCGAACGTCGACGACGGCATCACGATCACGCCGCGCGCCTTCGCGTTCGCCGCGAAATCGTCGGCCCGCCACGGCGGCGGCAGCCGCAACCACACGAACATGCACGCGGGGTCGGACTTCAGTTGCCCGGCCGGCAGCAGTTCCCGCGCGAGATCGACGCGCGCGCGAATCTCCGCGAGTTGCGCGGCCATGATCCGCTCGGCGGTGCCGTCCTCGATCCAGACCGTCGCGATCAGCATCGACGTGGGCGCCGGCATCCATGCGGTCGTGCGCACCGCTTCCGCGCACAGCGCGACGCTGTCGCGCGGGCAGCTCAGGTAGCCGAGGCGCAGCCCGGGCGCCAGAATCTTCGACGTCGCGCCGATATGGAACGTCAGTTCGGGGCACAGCCCCGCGATCGCCGGCAGCCGGTCGCGCACGAGCGGCCCGTACACATCGTCCTCGATGATCGTCACATGATGGCGCCGCGCGACGTCAACGAGCGCCATCCGGCGCGCGAGGCTCATCGTCGTCACGGTCGGGTTCTGCAGGTTCGGCACGACGAAGATGGCCTTGACCGGCATGCGCTGGCAGATCCGCTCGATCTCGTCGGGCAGCAGGCCATCGTCGTCGGCCGGCGCGCTGACGATCTCGAACTGGAATACCGGCGCAAGCGCCTTGAGCCCGTAGTACGTGAGGCGATCGGCAACGATCACGCCGTCGGTGCCGATCAGGCTGTTCAGCACCGCGTACAGCCCGTGCTGCGCGCCGCTCGTGACGACCACCTGGTCGCGCGACGGCGCGAAGCCGGGCGCGGCCAGCCATTGCGCGCCGGCCGCGCGTGCCCACTCGGGCCCCTGCGGCGGCTGGTATTCCTGCAAGGCGGCGAAACGCGGGTCGTTCGGCAGCGTGCCGAAGGTCTGCGCGAGGCTCGCCAGAAACTCGCCGGTCGCCGGGCGGTTCACGGTCAGGTCGATCACGCCGTTGCCCGCCGCGAGCGACGCGCGGGCCGGCTCGATGCTCGGCATCGCGCCGCCGGTGACGAGCGAGCCGCGGCGCTTGCTGCCGATCACGAGGCCGCGCAGCTGCAGTTCCTTGTACGCACGGGACACGGTCGACACGTTGATGCCGAGCTCGGTCGCGAGCTGGCGCTGCGGCGGCAGGCGGCTGCCCGGCGGATACATGCCGTTGCGGATTTCCGCCTCGATCGAGCTCGATACCTCGACATAAGTCGGCCGCTTCGCCGGTGCCGGCGCACCGCCATCGCGCTCGCCGGAAAGTTTGTCTGATGCCATTTGTCGCCTGTGACCACACAAAAAGCGTTTGTCTGCCATTTTGACCTGCCCAGCGATTGTATATGACATCCCCTCCCCGTCAAACGTCAGCGGAAAAGTCTGTTGAATCAGCCGGTTGAAATCGGGTAAACACTAGCGCCACACAATCTCATTTTGATTGCACACAAAAAATTACTGTGTGATTCTTAATCTCAACTTTGTGTGAACCATGTGTGCCGGAGGGGATGCGTCATGGCGAACGTCGCCATCGTGGGTGCAGGCTTCATCGGGCTCGGCGCGGCGGCTTGGCTGCAGCGCGACGGGCATCGCGTGACGCTGTTCGATCCGGACGGCGTCGGCCACGGCGCGTCGTTCGGCAACGCCGCGACGTTCGCGCCGTACGGCTGCGTGCCCGTGAACGGCCCGTCCGTGTTCCGCGACCTCCCGCACTTCCTGTTCGCCGCCGACAGCCCGCTGCGCATCCGCTGGCCATACCTGTTGCGTGGCGCGCCGTGGCTCGCGCGCTTCCTGCTCGCATCGACACCCGAGCGCCACCAGCGCAGCGCAAGCGCGCTGGCCGCGCTGCTGTCGCGCGCCGCAGACGGTTATGCGCCGCTGCTCTCGACCACGCGGCTCGCGGCGTTCGTACGGCCGCGCGAGTGCCTGTACCTGTATGCGCGGCAGGCGTCGTTCGATGCCGCACAGCCGTCGCTCGCGCTGCGGCGCCGGCTCGGCGTGCCGTTCGAGCTGCTCGACGCGAACGCGATCCGCCGGCTCGAGCCCGCGCTCGCGCCGATCTTCGCGCGCGGCGTGCTGTTTGTCGGCAGCTGGCATTTCTCCGATCCGCACGGTTTTCTCGGCGAACTGTTCGCGCATCTGGCTACCGGCGGTGCGACGCTCGAACGCGAGCGCGTCGAACGAATCGAGCCCGCCGGTGACGGCGTGAACGTCCATGCGGGCGGTGTGGCGCGTACCTTCGATCAGGTCGTCATTGCCGCCGGCGCGCGCTCGCGCGCATTCGCGGCCGCCTGCGGCGATGCGGTGCCGCTCGATACCGAACGCGGTTATCACGTGCAGTTCGCCGCGCACGAACAAATCGTCACGCGGCCGGTCGGCTGGGCCGAACGCGGCTTCTACATGACGCCGCTCGACGAAGGGCTGCGCGCGGCCGGCACCGTCGAACTCGGCGGCTTCGACGCGCCGATGAACCCGTCGCTCGTCGCACTGCTCACGCGTTCGGCACGCGAGGCGCTGCCGTCGCTCGGCGCGCCGACGCGCAGCTGGCTCGGCTTCCGCCCGACGCTGCCGGACGGCGTGCCCGTCATCGGCCGCGCCCGCGACAGCGCACGCGTGATCCACGCGTTCGGGCATCAGCACCTCGGCGTGACGCTCGCCGGCATCACCGGGCGGATCGTCGCCGACCTCGTCGCCCAGCGCGCGCCGCCGCTGGACCTCACACCTTACCGGGCCGCGCGATTCTGACGCGCGCCGCGATTTCAACCACTGCAAGGAGGCATCATGAATCGTCGTAACTGGCTGGTATGGCTGGCCGTCTGCTCGATCGGCACGGTCGCCGCGTCCGCGCAGGCCGCGGATCCGGAAACCGTCAAGATCGGCTTCGCCGGTCCGCTGACGGGGCCCGTCGCGCGTGTCGGCAAGGATCTGCAATACGGTGCGCAGCTCGCGCTCGACGAGGAGAACGCGAAGCATCCGACCGTCGGCGGCAAGCCCGTACGCTTCGTGCTCGACGTGCAGGACGACCAGGCCGATCCGCGCATCGCGATCCAGGTCGCGCAGAAACTCGTCGACGACGGCGTGGTCGGCGTGATCGGCCACTACAACTCGGGCTGCAGCATCCCCGCGTCGGCCGTCTACCGGCAAGCGAACGTCGCGATGATCACGCCCGGCTCGACCAATCCGCAACTGACGATGCAGGGCTTCAAGAACGTGTTCCGCACGATGGGACACGACGGCGTCGGCGGCGTGGTGGCCGGCCGTTTCGCGGTCGAGCAGCTGAAGGCGAAGCGGATCGGCATCATCGACGATCGCACCGCGTTCGGCCAGGGCCTTGCCGACGCGTTCGAGAAAGGCGTGAAGGACGCGCACGGCAGCGTCGTCGACCGCGAATACACGAACGACAAGGCCGTCGATTTCCGCGCCATTCTGACGACGATGAAGAGCAGCAACGTCGACCTGTTGTTCTTCGGCGGGCTCGACGAACAGGGTGCGATGCTCGTCAAGCAGATGCGCTCGCTCGGCATCCGCGCGCAGCTGTTCGGCGCCGGCGCGCTGAAAAGCAACGCATTCCTGAAGATTGCCGGCAACTCGGGCGAAGGCACGCAGGATCTCGAACCGGGCCCGGCGCTCGACAAGTTGCCGTCGGCCATCGCGTTCGCGCAGCGCTACAAGGCACGCTTCAACCAGGACGTCGAGCTGTATGCGCCGTTCGCGTACGACGCGGCGCTCGCGATGATCGCGGCGGTCCGCAAGGCCGATTCGGTCGATCGCGGCAAGATCGTCGCGAGCCTGCCCGGCGTGTCGGTCACGGGCGTGACCGGGAAGATCTCGTTCGACGAGCGCGGCGACCTGATCAAGCCGCCCTACACGCTGTTCCGCGTCGAACAGGGACAGTGGCACAGCATCCGCACGGTCGGCGGCGCGTCGAACTGAGCGGCAAACCGGCAGCAGGCGCCGCCTACCGCGCCGCCTGCTGCCGCTGGACTTCCTGTGCTTTCATCTGCAGATATGCGCTCCGCTCCACTTCGTGCAGTTGCAGCGGATACTGCTCGGTCGCGTCGAACCAGCGCGCGAGGCGCTGGTCGAGCGGCTTGTCGAGCGTCGCGAGATACGTGTCGATCGCGAGGTAGTAGCGCATCGTGTTGCGCTCCAGCAGCCCGCGCACGCCGCCGATGTATTGCGGCTTCGCGACCGATGCATCACCGGCGGGCGTGAAGCCGACCTTCTCGCTGCCGACCGTCGCGAGGTAGGTCTTCATCGCCATCCGGCCGACCGTGCCGAAGCCGTACGAGTAAGTGAGATGCAGGAATGTGCGCGACGCGCCGACCGGCACGGCCTCCAGCGCGATCCGGTAATCCTTCGTGCCCATCGGGCCGCTGTCGGCAGTCAGGTCGGTCTGGAAGTAGTCGGCAGTTGCGGCCGCCACGCGATAGCGGAACTGCAGGCGATAGGTATCCGACAGTTTCTGCTGGATCTTGCGGCCGACGTTCACGTCAAGCACCGGGCCGTTGCTGCCGCTCGATGCATGACAGTACTTCGTGTTCAGGTGCAGGATCAGCACCGCGCACCAATTCGTGGGGCCTTGCGCGGGATCGTTGAGCTGGCTGTTCACGACCGCGAACGGATAGTCGACCACCGCGTAGATGTCGCCCTTCAGCGACGACGACGACTCCGACGATTCGAGGTAGAGCGGCCGGCGAAACGCGTTGTCCTTCAGTTGCGCGCCGAGGCTGTGGTAACGGTCGAGCAGCGCCGCCGCGCCGTTGCCGCCCTCCGCGCCGAACGACAGCACGCTCCAGCCGACACACACGGCCGCGACGAGCGCGTGCCAGACGCGACGGGCACGCCACGTGCCGCGCGGATGTCCGGATGTCTTCATTCTTGTGCTCCCGCCGGGGGCGCGATGGTCGCGCGCATGATTCACAGAATACGCCTGCGCCCGGCACGACGTTACGCGTGGTTACGCGGGGTTCATGGCCGCTAACGGCTCCGCTTCACCGGCACCGGCAACTGCGCGGCCGTGATCCGGATCAGCGCCGACAGCCATTCGCGGTCGTCCCAGCGATCGCCGGCGATCACGAGGTGCGGCTTCGCGCCCGGATACGGCGGGCCTTCGTCGCAGGTGCCGAGAAACGCGCGGCCTTCGGGCGTCGGCTTGACGAACAGCCGGTCGTCGCAGACGAGCGCAACCATCTTGCCGTCGCAATAGATGCCGTATTCGCCGAACATCTTGCGGGCCGAAACCGTACCGGCCGCCGCCATCTGCTCGACGATGAAATCGACCGTACCCTGGCTCGATGCCATCCGTTGCTCCTGGTGAAAAAACGTATGACCGCCGTGTGTGCCGGACCGTTCCGTTGTATCGGCGGCTACGTTGCCGCAAGTCGTCGATGCGTCGACCGAAAACGCATTCAGGTACGGGCGTCCTTTCCGGCCAACAATTTCCTGACACACCTGACAGTTACATCGCGGCCCGATGAATCGCCCGATGGCGCTTCACAAAAAATGACGCGGACATGACGCGTCCGTGTATTCCGCTACTTACTTGTCCGCCGCAAACGCACTCGACATCTGCCGCGCGCGCTTCACATCGTCGCCATGCAGATAAATCGACGTGGTCGAAATCGACGCATGCCGCAGGTTGTCGCGCACCGTCGTCAACTCGGCCCCACGCGCGAGCGCGTGCGTCGCATGCGTATGACGCATCCAGTGCGGGCTCGCCTGCCGCAGCTTCTGCGCGAGCGCCGGATTGTCGGTATCGACGGCGTCGGCCGTCTGCGCGAAGAAGCGCTGCATCACCTTCCACAGCCGCACGCTCGTGATCGCGGCCGCACCGTCCTCCGCGAGGCTCGGAATCAGCGGCGTATCGGGCCGCCAGCGCGCCGGCGTGACCGGCAACCGGCGCGCGACCAGGTGACGATCGAGGGCTGTACGCGCCAGCGGCGGCAGCGCGACGCGTGCGGCCTTGCGCCCCTTGCCGATCACCTTCAGCCACGCATCGCCGTGTGCGTCCGTCTCGATGTCGCCGAGCGTCGCGCCGACCAGCTCGCTCGCACGCAGCCCCGTCGCATAACCGAGATCGAGGATGAAGCGCAGCCGTTGCGCGGCGGCCGTCGTCCAGCCGGACGACGCCTCCTTGCGGAACTCGAGCCCGTCGGCGATCGTGCGGACGAGCAGCCACTCGCCTTCGGTGAACGCATGCGACGTGTCGAGTGCGTTCGCGCCGCGTGTGTCGCGCACCTTGACGCCCGCGAACGGATTCGCGAGCAGGTAGCGCTGCTCGATCAGCCAGCGGAACAGCGCGCCGAGCACCGACAGCGTGTAGGCCGCCGAACGCGCGGACAGCGCGCCCGAGAACGGCCGCCAGTCGGGCGCGCTGCGCGGCCGCACGGGCCCGACCCAGCGCTCGTGCGGCGTCGGGCGCCGCAGGAACCCGCGATATGCGACCGCATCCTCGGTCGTCAGCGACGACAGCGCGCGGCCGCGCTCGACGATCGCCCACAGGATCAGCCGCTCGGCTTCCTTGCGGTACGCGCGCCGCGTCGCGGCCGATTCGTGCAGCGACAGCCATGCGTGCACGGCCGCGTAATCGGTGTCCGCGTCGAGCGTGCTGGTCGCGCGCGGCGCGCGGAACGTGCCGGCCGAGCCGTCGACCTCGTGCGGCAGCTTCAACTGCTCCCACGGCACGATGCTGCTGCGCGGCGTCGCGGCGATCAGCGCGCGCGCCCGTTCGGTCAGGTCCGGATGCGCGGCGAAAAACGCCTCGATGTGGCGCGCGCTGGCCACGCCGAGACCCGCGATCGCGCTCCACCACTGGCGTCGGCGCGGAATCCGCACCGTGAGATCGGCCAGCGTCGCGATCCCGTGCGCACGCAGCGCGGCGACCGCGCGCGCGGGCAGCCACAGGCCGACGTCATCGCTGATCTGCGGCGCCGGCGCGCGCGCATGACGCAGCAGGCCGATCGCTTCGTTAGCCGCCTTCGCCTCCCGTAAACGCTCACCGTCGGGATGACCGAGCCGCTCCGCAAGATCGGGCCGACCGGCCTGCCGTGCGACGCGCACGAGGCGGCGGCGAATGCCGCCGATCACGCCGCGCGCCGACCGCCCTTCGCCAAGACGATCGGGCAGGTAACGCTCGACGGCCTGGCGCACGGTCATGCCCGCGTACCACGCGCGCAGCGCGGCCAGTTCGTCGGCATCGGGAAAGCCTGCGGGCGCAGGCGCGGAATCGGGAGAAGGCGGTGAAGCGAGGCGCGGTTTCATGGGCGCCAGTTTGACAGAAGCGCGTGCGGCCGGATACGTCGTGCGAGGGCTTCCCCGCACCACGATGCGCTTACGCGACGCCGAGCTGTCCCGGCATCGCGCAAGCGCATCGAACCGCAATCGTCAGCCCGTGACGGGCGTGCGCCGCACTTCCGACAGATAGATGAGGATCAGCGACACCCACACGATCCCGTACAGGAACATGAAGCAGGTCGTGCGCACGCGCAGCAGGTCGAGCAGCACGCCGAACAGGATCGGCAGCAGGAAGCCGCCGAGCCCGCCCGCGAGCCCGACGATGCCCGTGACGACGCCCATGTTGTCCGCGAAATCGTCGGCAACGTACTTGAAGGTCGATGCCATCCCGAGCGCGAACACCGCGCCGAGCACGAAGGTCAGCGCGACGAAGCCGGCCACCGGCATCGACACGTTCAGCGTCGCACTGCCGTCGATCGTGTGGATCACGAAGTCGGTCGCCGGATACGACAGCAGGAACAGCGCGATCCACGCGACCCACAGCCCCCACCACGTGACCGCATGCGCGCCGAAGCGATCGGACAGCGCGCCGCCGAGCGCGCGCAGCACGGAGCCCGGCAGCGAGAAGCCGGCCGCGAACGCGGACGCCATCACGAGCGACATCCCGTATTCGCTCTTCAGGTACTGCGGAATCCACAGCGACAGCGCGGTGAAGCCGCCGAACGTGATCGAGTAGTACTGGCAGAGCCGCCACACGCGCGGGTCGCGCAATACCTTGAACGAATCGAGCAGCGAACCGCCGCGCTTGCCCGCGCCCGGATCGGGCGCCGACGCGAACCAGAAGATCAGGGCCGTCACGAGCAACGCGACCGCATACACGCGCGGTACGAAGCGCCAGCCGTACGCGTCGAGCAGCAGCGGCGTGACGAACAGGTTGACGGCCGCGCCGACCGTGCCCGCGCCGAACACGCCCATCGCGAGCCCGCGCCGCTGCGGCGGAAAAAAGCGCGCGACATACGGCGTGCCGACCGCGAACGACGCGCCGACGCAACCGAGGAACAGCCCGATCAGCAGGAACTGCCAGAGCTGCGTCGCGTAGCTGACGATATAGACGGGCACCGCGCACACGACGAGCAGCACCGTCATCACGATGCGGCCGCCGAAGCGGTCGGTCCACGTGCCGAGCGGCAAGCGCATCAACGCGCCGGTCAGCACCGGCGTCGACGTGAGCAGCCCGAACTCCGTGCTGTTCAGCCCGAGATCGGTGCGCAGCTGCACGCCGAGCACGCCGAACATCATCCACACGACGAAACACACCATGAACGCGAGCGTGCTCGCGGCGAGTACCGACCACGCGCGCAGCGGGATGGCCGGCACGTTCGCGACCGGCCCCGCATTACCTTGTTGAGTTGCCATACGCAAAACCTCGTTTCATTGGACGAGCGGCCCGTTCGCGCCGTCGAAGGTCACCCCTTCGACGCGCGCGCCGCCCGCGAGAATCGCCACGTACTGCCGCATCGCCCGCTGCCGCACACGTTCCGACAGGTACGCGGCGATCTGCGCGGCGGCTTCGTCGAACGGCACCGCATCGCCCGGCACGCGGCGCTCGATGCGCACGATGTGGAAACCGAAGCGCGTGTTGACGAGTTTCGGTAGTACGCCGAGCCCCTCCGTCTCGAACAGCGCGGCTTCGAATTCCGGCACCGTGTCGCCGCGCAGCAACTGCCCGAGGCTGCCGCCGACTTCAGCCGACGGGCAGTTCGACGACGCGCGCGCGACCGCTTCGAACGTATCGGGCGCGGCGACCACGTCGGCCAGCTCGCTTTCCGCGCGGTGCCGTAGTGGCGCGAGCGGCACGCGGTCCGTCACCGCGAACAGCACATGGCTCGCATAGACAATGTCGTTGCGGCGAAAACGCGCCGGATACTGCGCGTAGTAGCGCTCGCAATCCGCGCGGTCGGGTTCGGGCACGTGGGTCAGCTCGCGCTCGAGCAACGCGTCGACGGCCGCGTCGTCGAGCGGCGCGCCTTCGTCGAGCAGCGCGAGCGACACCGCGCGTTGCCGCAGCAGCTCGCGCACCGCGAGCGAGCGCCGCGCCGCATCGAGCGGATCGGGCGTGTCGCCGTGAAACGCGGCCTCGGCCGCGATCGCGTCGTCGCCGATCGCGACGCCGTTGATGCGCAACGCGGCCGGTGCATCGGAAAGAACGTCGTTCATGCGGCCTCCTCAGCGCTTGCGCACGAGCTGGTACGGACGGATCAGGTATGCGACCGATGCGATGCCGCTCCAGATGTGCACCATCCGCGTAAACGGCGACACGAGGAAGATCGTGAAGCCGAGCAGGATATGCAGCCGGTAGGTCAGCGGCACGCCAACGAGCAGGCTCGCGATGTCCGGCCGGAACGTGACGACGCCCTTCACGTAGTCGGTGAGCTGTTCGAACATCGCGCCGTCCATGTGGCGCGTCGACAGCACGACGGTGCCGAGCCCGAGCGCGAGCTGCACCCACAGCATCAGCACGATCAGGATGTCGGACTTGCGGCTGTTGCGGCGGATGCGCGGGTCGCCGAGGCGCCGCCAGATCAGGATCGTCAGCCCGATGATCGCCGCGACGCCGGCGGCGCCCCCCGCCACCATCGCGACGAGCTGGTGCCCGGACGCCGACAGGAACGGCGACACGAGCCAGTGCGGCGCGAGGAAGCCGCCGAAGTGCCCGAGCACGACGACCAGCACACCCCAGTGGAAGAGGTTGCTGCCGAGCCGCAGCATGCCGTGGCGCAGCAGCTGCGACGAATCGCTCTTCCACGTGTACTGCTCGCGGTCGAAGCGGATCAGGCTGCCCACCAGCAGCACGGCGAGGCAGATGTACGGGTAGATCCCGAACAGGAACTGATGTAGATAACCGTTCATGAGTGTCCCCAGTTGGGCCCGCGCTTACGCGCCGCGGGCCGGTCGCTTGTCGTGGAACCGCACCGTCTGCTCCGCCTGTGCCGGCGTGGTCGCGCCGACGAAGCGCACGGCCTCGTCCGCATACGACGCATCGAGTGCGCGGTAGTCATCGACGCTCGGCCGCTCGGCGGCCACGTCGTCGTCGACGTCATCCGGCGCGTCGACCGGCGCGAGTCCGGCCAGCGGCAGCAGCGCGCCGACGACGAAGTTGTAATGGCTGCCGCGCTGCGCGAGCTGCCCGGCCAGCGCGCGCAGGATCTCGCCGGTTTCTGCGAGCAGCTTGCGCGCGTCGGGCGCCGGCAGCCGCGACAGGTATTCGAGAAACACCGGCAGGTAGTCGGGCAACTCGCCCGGGTTCAGGAACAACCCGTGCCGCTCGTACATCTGCAGCAGGTCGACCATCGCCTGCCCGCGGTCGCGCGATTCGCCGTGCACGTGCTCGAACAGGTACAGCGACGTCGCGCGGCCACGGTCGAACAGGCCGACATAGTTCTCCTGCAGCGTGAGCAAGTCACGCTCACGCACGTAGGCAAAGAACCGGTCGAGGCCCGCGCGCACCGCTTTCGGCATGCGCGTACGGTCGCGCAGATGCGCTTCGATCGCGTCGAGCGCGGCGACGAGCGACTCGTCGGGATAATCGAGCAGCGCCGCGAGCGCCGCATAGGTCGGATCGGGTGCGGTGCTCATCGCGATGCCTCGTGGATCGGAATCGTCTTCGTGCCCTTCCTCGGGCTGAACAGGCTCGCCTCGGAGCGGCCGTCCGAGCAGCCGTTGCCGAACGAGAAGCCGCACGATGCGCGCAGGTCGTACGCGTTCTCCGCGTACTCGCGGTGCGTCGTCGGGATCACGAAACGATCCTCGTAGTTCGCGATCGCGAGATAGCGGTACATCTCCTCGACCTGCGCGAGCGACAGCCCGACCTGGTCGAGCACGCCGCGCGCATCGATGCCGTCCACGTGCCGCGCGCGCATGAACGCGCGCATCGCGAGCAGCCGTTCGAGCGCGAGCTTCACGGGCGCCTCGTCGCCGGCCGTCAGCAGGTTCGCGAGATAACGCAGCGGAATGCGCAGCGATTCGACGTCCGGCAGGTAGCCGTTCATCCCGAGCGCGCCGCTGTTCGCGGCCGAGTTGATCGGCGACAGCGGCGGCACGTACCACACCATCGGCAGCGTCCGGTATTCCGGATGCAGCGGGAACGCGATCTTCCAGTCGATCGCCATCTTGTAGGTCGGCGAACGCCGCGCGGCGTCGATCCACGCGGCCGGCACGCCGTCGCGCTCGGCCTGCGCGATCACGGCCGGATCCTCCGGATCGAGGAACAGCGACAGCTGCGCTTCGTACAGGTCTTTTTCGTTTTCCACGCTGGCCGCCTCGCTGATCCGGTCGGCGTCGTACAGCAGCACGCCGAGATAACGAATGCGGCCCACACAGGTTTCCGAGCACACGGTCGGCTGGCCGGCCTCGATGCGCGGATAGCAGAAGATGCACTTCTCGGCCTTGCCGCTCTGCCAGTTGTAGTAGATCTTCTTGTACGGGCACCCCGACACGCACATGCGCCAGCCGCGGCACTTGTCCTGGTCGATCAGCACGATGCCGTCTTCCTCGCGCTTGTAGATCGAGCCCGACGGGCACGACGCGACGCACGCCGGGTTCAGGCAGTGTTCGCACAGGCGCGGCAGGTACATCATGAAGGTGTTCTCGAACTGCCCGTAGATGTCCTTCTGCACCGATTCGAAGTTGTAGTCCTTCGCGCGCTTCTCGAACTCGCCGCCGAGGATTTCCTCCCAGTTCGGCCCCCACTCGATCTTCTCGAGCCGCTGGCCGCTGATGACCGAGCGCGGTCGCGCGACCGGCATCGCGCGCGTATTGCCGGCTTCCTGCAGATGCGCGTAGTCAAACGTGAACGGCTCGTAGTAGTCGTCGATCTCCGGCAGGTGCGGGTTCGCGAAGATCTGCGCGAGCAGTCGCCACTTGCCGCCAAGGCGCGGCTCGATCTTGCCGTCCGCGCGCCGCTGCCAGCCGCCGCGCCAGCGGTCCTGGTTCTCCCAGTCCTTCGGATAACCGATGCCCGGTTTCGTCTCGACGTTGTTGAACCACGCGTATTCCATCCCTTCGCGGCTCGTCCACACGTTCTTGCAGGTCACCGAGCAGGTATGGCACCCGATGCACTTGTCGAGGTTCAGCACCATCGCGATCTGTGCGCGTACCTTCATGACGTTTCTCCGGTGCGAACGTTTTCAGTGGCAGCTCCGGCTTCCTCACCGTCGAGCCAGTCGATCTTGTTCATCCTGCGCACGATCAGGAACTCGTCGCGATTCGAACCGACGGTGCCGTAGTAGTTGAAGCCGTACGCCAGTTGCGCGTAGCCGCCGATCATGTGGGTCGGCTTCAGCGTGATGCGCGTGACCGAGTTGTGGATGCCGCCGCGCGTGCCGGTGATCTCGGAGCCCGGCGTGTTCACGATCTTCTCCTGCGCGTGGTACATCATCACCATCCCGGACGGAATCCGCTGGCTGACGACCGCCCGCGCGCACAACGCGCCGTTCGAGTTGTAGCACTCGATCCAGTCGTTATCGACCGCGCCGATCGCCTTCGCATCGTCTTCCGACATCCATACGATCGGGCCGCCGCGCGACAGCGTCAGCATCAGCAGGTTGTCCGTGTACGTGCTGTGGATCCCCCACTTCTGGTGCGGCGTCAGGAAGTTCAGCACGCGTTCGGGGTTGCCGTTCGAGCGCGTGCCGACCATGTGCGCGTAGCTGCCCGTATCGACCGGCGGCTTGTACGCGCACAGCGATTCGCCGAACGCGCGCATCCATGCGTGATCCTGGTAGAGCTGCTGGCGGCCGGTCATCGTGCGCCACGGCACCAGTTCGTGCACGTTCACGTAACCGGCGTTGTACGACACGTGCTCGGATTCGATCCCGCTCCACGTCGGCGACGAGATGATCTTGCGCGGCTGTGCCTGGATGTCGCGGAAGCGGATCTTCTCGTCCGCGCGCGCGGCGGCCAGGTGCGTATGGTCGATGCCGGTGATGCTGGACAGCGCACGCCACGCCTTCACCGCCACTTCGCCGTTGGTCTCGGGCGCGAGCGCCAGGATCACCTCGGCCGCGTCGAGCGCCGTGTCGATGCGCGGCCGCCCTTGCGCGGCGCCGTCGGCCACCTTGTAGTTGAGCTCGCCGAGCAGCTTCACCTCGTCCTTCGTGTCCCAGCCGATCCCCTTGCCGCCGTTGCCGAGCTGGTCCATCAGCGGCCCGAGCGACGTGAAGCGTGCATACGTGTTCGGATAGTCACGCTCGACGACGGTCACGGTCGGCATCGTGCGGCCCGGCACCGGCTCGCATTCGCCGCGCTTCCAGTCCTGCACGTCGAACGGCTGCGCGAGTTCGCCCGGCGTGTCGTGCGCGATCGGTGCGAGCACGACGTCGCGCTCGACGCCCAGATGCCCGTCGCACAGCTCGGAGAAGCGCTTCGCGATCCCCTTGAAGATGTCCCAGTCGCTCTTCGATTCCCACGCGGGATCGACCGCCGCCGACAGCGGATGGATGAACGGGTGCATGTCGGACGTGTTCATGTCGTCCTTCTCGTACCACGTCGCCGTCGGCAGCACGACGTCGGAATACATGCAGGTGGTCGACATCCGGAAGTCGAGCGTCACGAGCAGGTCGAGCTTGCCGCGCGGCGCTTCGTCGTGCCACGTCACTTCCTCGGGGCGCGGGCCGCCCGTCGCGCCGAGATCCTCGCCCTGCACGCCGTTGGTCGTGCCGAGCAGGTGCTTCAGGAAATACTCGTGGCCCTTGCCGGACGAACCGAGCAGGTTCGAGCGCCACACGAACAGGTTGCGCGGGAAGTTGCCGGGCGCATCGGGATCCTCGCTTGCCATCTTCAGCGCGCCCGACTTCAACTGCTGCGCGATGTCGGCGCCGGCGTGCGCGGGATCGGCGAGCGCCGCGCCAACCTTCAGCGGATTCACCGCGAGCTGCGGCGCGGACGGCAGCCAGCCCATCCGTTCCGCGCGCACGTTGTAGTCGATCGGCGCGCCGTGGAACTGCGACTTGTCCGCGAGCGGCGACAGCAGCGTGGCCGGGTCCATCGAGTCGTAGCGCCACTGGTCGGTATGCGCGTAGAAGAACGACGTCGCGTTCATCTGGCGCGGCGGGCGGTTCCAGTCGAGCGCCGCCGACACCGCCGTCCAGCCGGTCTGCGGCCGCAGCTTCTCCTGGCCCACGTAGTGCGACCAGCCGCCGCCCGGCTTGCCGATGCAGCCGCACATGATCAGCATGTTGATGATCGCGCGGTACGACATGTCCATGTGGAACCAGTGGTTGATCCCCGCGCCGATGATCACCATCGACTTGCCCTGCGTCTTGTGCGCGTTCTCCGCGAACTGCCGCGCGACCGAGATCACGTCCGCGCGCTTCACGCCGGTGATCGTCTCCTGCCATGCCGGCGTGTAGGGCAGGTCGTCGTCGTAGCTCGCGGCCACGTCGCGGCCGCCGAGGCCCTGGTCGAGCCCGTAGTTCGCGACGAACAGGTCGTAGACGGTCGCGACCAGCATGTCGCCGTTGCGCGTCGCGACCCGCCGCACGCCGATCCGGCGCGACAGCTCGGAAGCATGCTGCGTCGAGTTGAAATGCGCGTGCGGCTGGTTGCCGAAATACGGGAACAGCACGTCGACCACGTCGTCGTGCGCGGTCGTGCACGACAGCCGCGGCGACAGCGCCGCGCCCTTCGACGTCTCGCCGCGCAAGTTCCACTTGCCCTTGTCGGCGTCGTTCTGCTGCCCCCAGCGAAAGCCCACCGAGCCGACCGGCACGACGAACTCGCCGTTCGCGTCGTCGATCATCACGGTCTTCCAGTCCGGATGCGCGGCCTCGTCGAGCGCGTCGTCGAAGTCGGATGCGCGCACGAGGCGCTCGGGCACGTAACCGTCGCCGTGCGGCACGAGGCGCACGAGGCACGGCATGTCGGTATAGCGCTTGCAGTAGTCGGCGAAGTAATCGCTCTTCCTCGCCAGATGGAATTCCTTGAGGATCACGTGCCCCATCGCGAGCGCGAGCGCCGCGTCGGTGCCCTGCTTCGGGTGCAGCCACAGGTCGCCGAACTTCGCGCCTTCCGAGTAGTCGGGGAACACCGACACGACCTTGGTGCCTCGATAGCGCGCCTCGACGAGGAAGTGCGCGTCCGGCGTGCGCGTCTGCGGGACATTGGAGCCCCACATCATGATGAACGTCGAGTTGTACCAGTCGGCCGATTCCGGCACGTCGGTCTGCTCGCCCCACGTTTGCGGCGATGCGGGCGGCAGGTCGCAATACCAGTCGTAGAAGCTCAGGCACACGCCGCCGATCAGCGACAGGTAGCGCGAGCCGGCCGCGTACGACACCATCGACATCGCCGGAATCGGCGAGAAGCCGACCACGCGATCGGGACCGTGCCGCTCCACCGTGTGGACATTGGCCGCCGCGACGATCTCGTTGACCTCGTCCCAGCTCGCGCGCACGAAGCCGCCAAGCCCGCGCCGGCTCTGGTACGAACGCCGCGCCGCGTCGTCGTCGACGATCGAGCGCCACGCTTCGACCGGGCCGAGCGTGCGGCGGCGCTCGCGCCACAGCTTCACGAGCGCGCTGCGCACGAGCGGATGCTTGAGCCGGTTCGCGCTATACAGGTACCAGGAGTACGAAGCACCGCGCGAGCAGCCGCGCGGCTCGTGGTTCGGCATGTCGGGGCGCGTGCGCGGATAGTCGGTCTGCTGGGTTTCCCAGGTGACGATCCCGCCTTTCACATAGACCTTCCACGAACACGAGCCCGTACAGTTCACGCCGTGCGTCGAGCGGACGATCTTGTCGTGCTGCCAGCGCATCCGGTAGCCGTCTTCCCATTGACGGTCTTCATCCGTGACGGCGCCGTGACCGTCGGAAAAGCGTGGCCGCGTGGTGGAGAAATAACGCAATCTATCCAGGAAATGGCTCATGGGGATCTCGTTTTTTCCGGTCTTTTGGCAGACCCTGATTATTTAAGGAGGTGAAATACCGGTTGTAAAGGTCGATCGGATTTCGATCGTTCCGCCCTTTTCACCCGGGTCAAACCGATTGTCGTGCGCATCGACATATCATGATTTGATACAAATCACGGTATCGTTCATTCGAACGCAACAACGAAACCCAAATGGGGCGCGACTGCGCGGCACGGCCTGCTATGCTGCGCACTGCATTCCCGCGTCATCCGTTTCGTTCCCCTCCGCGCATCGCGGAGCCGCGAGCGGAATCCGCATTGAAGTGCACTGGACGACCCCGCGTTTCGCAGCAGGGTTCACGGGCCTCGGCGCGTCGTGTATCGAACGCGGCGTCGGACGTGCAGTGCAGTTCCGGCCGTCGGTCCATCACGTCTTCCCATATAAGAACCGCAACTTCATGACATCACGTCTTCTCGCCACGCTCGTTGCCGCCGCGCTCGGCTGCGCCGCGCTGCCCGCTGCCCACGCTCGCACCTACGTCGCGCCGACCGCGTCGTTCGGGAAAGGCGCCTACGTTCACCAGTTCGTGCTGCGCGACCCCGTCACGCACCAGCCGCTGCCGAATGCGCGGTACCGGCTGTTCCTGCCCGGTCAGGTCATCGCGGGCCTGCCCGTCAAGCCGGACCAGCACGACAGCGTGATCTTCGGCACGACCGACGCCGCCGGGCGCACCGTCAAGATCCGGCTGCCGAAATCGCATCCGGAGAAGCAATGGGTGTTCAACCCGATCATCGGCGAAGGCGACATGGGCGAATCGTTCCGGCTGGAAGATTCATCCGGCAAGGCGCCGCTCCGTGGTTTTCCGTATGTGCTGGACGTCGACCGCGAATATCTCGCGTGCGGCTACTCGGATGCCAACGGCTACAGCTACTACGCGCAATCGCGCACGCCGCGGAACATCAATCTCTATACGGGGATACTCGCCGGTTCAGCCGACGCCGCCTGGTGCGCAGGCCCGGGCGCGGCCATCGCGAACAGCGAGAGCGATCCGGGTGCGCCGGACCTGTACACGCAATACCTCGGCAGTCTGGTCGCCAACGGCGACCGGATCAGCACCGAACTGCGGCAGCAGATCGTCACCAAGCTGCTGGCGCTCGCGATCGCCGACCGCGATGCGGGCCGCGTCGCCGCCGTGCTCGACCTCGGCGACATCCCCGACGAGCGCCGGAACGACATCGGTTATCGCCTCGCCGACGCGGGTATCGCCGTCGATCGCGGGCTCGCGATGATCGATGCGCATCTCGCGGAATCCCCGGACGATGCGTATGCGCTGGACAGCAAGGGTTGGGCGCTGTATCGCCTCGGTCGCAACGACGAAGCGCTCACGTGGTTCGACCGCTCGATCGCGATCTTCGCGAAGGACAGCGACGACGACAGCGACGCGCGCGAAGCCTATGCAACCGGCCTGACGCACAAGGGTGAAGTGCTGTGGAAACTGGGCCGCCAGGATGAAGCGCGCAATGCGTTCGCGCAGGCGGCGAAGATTCAGCCGAAGAACGCGGAGCTGGCGGAAACGCTGAAGCGGCTGGAGATACAGGTCGGGCAGGACGGCGCGAAGGCGCCGGGTACCGCAAGCGAGTAAACGGAGCAATCGCGCGGCATGGCCGCGCGAAGCAATGAGGCCGGCGTGGCGGTGGCTATCGCCGGTCTTTCGGAAAGCGGTTGCCGGTTGCTTCCGGCACCGTCGGCCGAAAGAAACCGGCCATGCACGCGCGCGTCATTCCTCGCCTTTCGCGCCCGGATTGAGCATCACGACGAAGCCGGCCACGCCGACGACCAACGCGATGGCGCCGCCGCGCAGCGCCATCGTTGCATCGAACAGCAGCCCGGTCACGACGGCCATCATTCCCGCGAGCGACACGAATACGGCGATCGCCGCGACGACGATCCGGTACTGGCGACGTATCATCGCGCGCCGCGTTACGCAGCAGCAGCGGCGGCCGACACGTCGGCGTCATCGCCGCGAATCAGCAACACCGGGCACTTCGAGCCGCGCACGAAGCGCTCGGCGACACTGCCGAGCAGCACGCGGCGGATGCCGCGCCGCCCGTGCGTGCCGACCACCGCGAGATCGATCCCGCGCTCCTTCACGTAGCGCTGCAGGCGTTCCGCGATGTCCTCGCCGATGCTCTCGGTCTCGACGAGTTCGGCTTCGCCCTTCGCACCGGCCAGCGCGATGATCTGTTCGGCCTCGCGCAAAACCTTGTACCCGTCGCCGCGGATTTCCTCGACGAGCGCATGCGGATCGATGCGGCCCGCGTAAGTGAACAGCACCGACTTGTCGACCACATACACGACGCTGACGTGCGCGTCGCCCGCCAGTGCCACCTTCAATGCTTCGGCAAGCGCTTGTCTCGACGAAGCGCTGCCGTCGACGGCTACCATGATCTTCTCGTACATGCGAACCTCGCTGGGGTGAACTGCCGCGCGCCCTGTCGCGCGCGGCCATGTCACCATCATCGGCGGATGGCGGGTTCGAACGTTGACGGCGGTCAAACCGTGCACGCGTTCGGCCTGCGACCGGGCGCCGCAGCGCCCATCCCGTCATCGCGCGTGCGGCGCGCGGTACTTGTGCTTGTCGAACCCGCTGGCCCGCGACCATTCGCCGGCAACCGCATCCACGTCCTGCCCGCCGAACGGCAAAACCGTATCGGGCTCGGCGCCGTGCCGATAGTTCGGCCCGGTAAACTCGGCATCCGCCGCGTAACCGAAGTACGTGTTGCCGCTCCACACGATGTTCGCGTAACTGCCTTGCGGATTCTTCGTGCGGAAAATGGCACCGCTATCCGATGCGTTATAGAAGCGGTTGCCCGTCACCTGGAACGCGTTCGCGTATCTGAGGTTCTCGACGATCGGCGTCACCAGGCCCGGCGTGCGCGAAATCACGACGTTGTCGCGCACGACGGACTGGTCCGAACCGGCGGCGGAGATGATCCGCCGCTTGTCGTTCAGGCTCAGGTTGTTTTCGACGAGCGCGCCCGTCTCCTGCGCGACGTGGCCCAGTCCGTCGGAACCGCATCCGCAGAACAGCATCAGGCCGCCGTCGTTGTCGTGGCTGAAGTTCGCGGCGACACGCGTGTTCCGCGTGCCGAGATCGGCGTCGAACGCCATCCCGTCGCCGGCTTCGATATTGTTCTGGAGCCGTACGCCATTGACTTCGTTGTACCGGAACAGCGCATCGTCCGTGTTGATCGCCCACGCACCGGCGCTATTGCCCGGCGCACGCATCCAGATGTCGAACAGGTGATTTGCTTCGACCTTCGGCGCGCTGGCCGTGCGAACGATGATGCCGTCGCCGCCGACGTTATGGAGCAGGTTGTTGCGGAACACGACACGCGTCATCGGGAAATAGTCGGACGCCGCCTGCGTGGCCGGATTCGCGAGGTAGGCCGGATTGCCCTTGTACGGCGGATAGTCGCCGCACGGCGCGCCGCCCTCTCGGCACATCCACGCGGACCGGGTCGACAGCGCGACCGCGTCGACGTTGTAGATTTCGCTGTTCTCGACCGCGATGTCGTCGAAATTGGTCGGTTTCTCCTTCGTGCCGACCGCTTCGTTGTCGCGGGTCACCTCGAACAGCATCCCGCCGGTCGTCTTGTACGACCCGACCGTATTGCCGGCGACGTCGTGCAGATAGCCGCGAACGTGATGCACGTACACGTCGTCGACGTGATAGTGGCTGCCGGTACCGTAATCCTCGAGCCGCACGTACAACCCGAGGCGCCCGCCGGGCGTCGACGCATCGTTGGTCAGCTCCAGCGAACGGATCTCCCAGTACTGGGTGTTGTAAAGATAGATGGCCGCCCGGTTCACGACCGGGTTGTCCGACTTGCACAGCGAGTAATAACCGCTGAACCCGCTCGGCGTCTTGTGCTGCTCGGTGATCGACTGGTCGGGGTCCGCCGTCGCATCCGTGCAGCCGGCCGCGATGACAGGCCGCGGTGCCTTCGGGTCGCCGTACGCATCGACGACGATCGGCGCGCCGGCCGCGCCGGCACTCCCCGGTGCGGGAGAAAAACTGCCGTTGCAGGTCGTGCCGCGCTTGAAGCGCACGTGCGTGCCGGGTGTGAGCACGATCCGGTTTAGCGTCGCGAGATCGTTGATCGGATGCGCCGCGGTGCCGACCGGCGCGGCCGATCCCGTTCCGGTTGCACCGAGCGAACAGTCGACGTGCAGCGTGCCGGGCATCGCGCCGGCCGGCAGTTCTGCCGCTTGTCCGGCCGCCGGCGCGGCGGCAAGCTGCTGCCCGGTCACGCCGTCCGGCGACTCTCCACCACCGCACGCGGCAAGCGCGCCGATCAACGGCGCTGCGACAATCTTCCAGTGTTTCAAAGTCAGTCTCCCGAAATATTGCATTCGTGATCCGGCATCGGATCGACCGCAAGTCGATCCGCACGCCGGCCGCCCATTCCGGCAGCCGGTTCGTCGAGACGAACCGGTGCCCCTTCGCTTGCCGCGGGCAACAGCCCCGCCCGCTCGGCCAGCACCCACAGGCCGGCTGCCGCCGCGCCGTCGATCGTGTCGACGGGCGGCCAGCCGAACAGCGATGCCGCATGCTGGTAACGCGCGCACAACGCGGCGTCGCCGATCAGCATCGGTCGCGGCGCGTCGGCGCTTGCCGCGCCGGCCGGCCCGCCGTCTTCGGCCGCCAGCCCCGCGAGTTCATGACCGATCAGCACGCCGGACAGGTAGTCGGCCTGCTCGTCGGGCGCCAGTTCGCCGGCCAGCAGCCGCGCGCGGCTGCCGAAAATCGTCGCGAGCAGCCCCGTCGCATGGCCGGCCTGCGCGGCGCGCACGCCGCACTCGAACGCCGCTTGCGCGAACCCGGCCGACGGCCGCATCGTGCGGCCGAGCAGGCTGTGCGTGCACAGCAGCGCGTACAGCTCGCCCGTCATGAACGTGCGAAAGCGCTCGATGCGCGAGCCGCGCACGGCCACCCATTTCGAATGCGTGCCCGGCAGCCCGATCCAGCGCGACGACGACGACGCGTGCGCGGTGCCGCCCGCATGCAGCGCGCCGACGATCTGCGTCTCCTCGCCGCGCATCACGTTCGCCAATTCGCCGCGCTGGATCAGCCCCGGCACGATGTGCACGGTCGCACCGCGCCGCGCACGCACCGCCTGCAGCGACGCGCCGAGCCGTTCCGCGTCGATCGGCACGTCCGCGTACGGCGCCTCGCGCCAGCCCTGCGCGCTGCCGACCATGCCGGCCGCGACCACCGGCAACGCGGGCCATGCATCGAGCCATGCGCCGCACACGTCCTCGAACGCCGCATCGCAGGCGTCCGCAATCGCGACGCCCGCACCGCCTATCTGCATCACGCCCTTCGGCGCGGCCCGCTCGTCGAGCACGGTCCGCGCGTCCGCCATCAGGTACGCGCGCAGCGACGTGGTGCCCCAGTCGAGCGCGATCAGGCGCGGCAACGGGCGTGGCGCGTCGTGCCGTGGTTCAGCATCTTGCATAGGATTCCTCTGTTTGACGGTTGCGACTCGCCGCGTCGTTCGGCCTGCATCAGAAGAGCGTCTCGATCCCTGCGTAGACGCCCGTCTGCCCGTGCCCCGGCATCGGCGACGCCCCGAGCCCGTTACCGTTGCCGAGCCCCGGCGACTGCGGGTTCACGCCCAGGTTCGCATTCGCGCTGTTGAACACGTGCGCGGCCGTCGCATACAGGAACGTGCGTTTCGACAGGTCGTACATCGTGCCGAGGCCGATGATCGTCGAGCGCCCCTCGCCGCTGTGATCGGCGGTCCACTGGCCCGCGTCGATCTTCATCGAATAGACGGCGCCCTGCAGATGCAGGAACGGCGTCGCGTCGTACGTCACGCCGCCCCAGTAGTAGTTCGCGGTGCGCGACAGGCCGGCCGGCGTATCGGGCGCGCTGTAGCGCGTATAACCGAGCTGCACCAGCGCGGGGCCGAAGCGCTCGCGCACGCCGATGAACGCTTCCTGCGACGCGGTGAACAGGTTGTCCTCGCGGCCGTACTGGTTGCGGATCTCGTTCCAGATGGCGCGCACCTCGAAGTCGCCGTGCGTGTAGGCCACCGTCGCGCCGTCGGACAGGCCCGTCGCATTCACGTTGTTCGGCGAGCCGCGCAGCCAGCCATTCGAGCTGTTGCCGAGGTTCGCCTGCAGCGCGAACGAGAAGCCGCCGAACTTCGGCGATTCATAGCGGATCCCGTTCGACAGCTTCGGGCCGTTCCGGTACGACGTCAGCGACTCGACCGAATAGTTCTCCTCGAGCAGCGGATCGTACGACCAGATATAGCTGTTGATGAACGAGCCCTGCCCGAGCCGCAGGAAGCCGTAACGCTCGTTCCTGAACCCCACCCACGCGCCGCGCTGGAACAGCACGCCGCCGCCGTAGTTGCCGTTCGCCGCGTTGATCGCCGATTCGAGCCAGAACACGGCCTGGTTACCGCCGCCGAGATCCTCCTTGCCTGTGAAGCCCAGGATGCTCGTCCCCCAGTCGTTGCCTTCCGAAAAACGCGAGCCCGTCGAATGCGGGCCGTTCTGCACGCCGCTCAGGTACTGCACGTCGCCGCCGACGCGCCCCCACACCGTGACGCTCGATTCGGCCTGCGCCACCGCCGGCACCGCCAGGGCGAGCGCCGCGATCCACCCATACTGTCGCATCAAGATCTCCTCCTTCTTTTCGTTCACGTCTCATTTGATTGGGAAAACGCTTTCCCTTTGAAGCAAAAAAATTTCGCGGCGGTTGTCGTGCGTCGTTTTCCGATATGTCTCGACCGGAATGCGCGCGTGCTATGCTCGCGAAAAGGGAAAGCGCTTTCATTGTCGATGCGTGATTGCGCTTTTTCAAGAAAATTCTGGTCCCCCAAGGGATACTACCGAGTCCGATCGCGCGGCACGCCTGCCCTGTCGCCGTGCGGTCGCCGCCGCCGGCGCGCATGCTATGCTCGCCGGCAAAATGCACTGACACTCACTTTCATCGTGGCCAAGATCAACGAAGTCGCTGCCGCCGCAGGCGTCTCCATCGGAACCGTCTCGAAGTTCATCAACAAGACGAAGCGCTTCTCGCCGGACGTCGAGCGTCGCATCGCCGAGGCGATCGAGCAGCTCGGCTACGAGTCGAACCCGCTCGCGCGCTCGATGGCCACCGGCCAGACGGGCGCGGTCGGCGTCGTGATCCAGGACATCCTGAACCCGTACTTCACCGCGATGGTCAAGGGCGTGAACCGGATCGCCCAACGCAACGATTTCGTCGTCCTGATCGTCGATGCCGACGAAAATCGCAAGGGCGAACGGCCGGCGCTGACGAAGCTGAGCCGGCGCGTCGACGGGCTGATCCTGAACACCAGCATGCCCGACGACGACCTGCGCTGGACCGCGAACCTCGGCAAGCCGGTGGTCGCGGTCGGCTCCGCGCCGCGCGACGGCCTGCTCACGCTGCACTCCGATCCGGTCCGCGCGGGCGAGATGCTCGGGCAGCACCTGCTGATGGAGAAGTACCAGCGCTTCGCGTACATCAGCCTGCCGAACGCGCGCGGTGACGACGAACGCCGCGCCGGCGCCGAGCAGGTGCTCGCGCGTGCCGGTCTGCCGCTGCGCACGTTCAGCGTGCCGCGCGCCACCGTCGCCGACGGCGAGCGCGTGTGCGCGTCGGTCATGCTGTCCGCCGAGCCGCCGGATGCGGTGATCTGCTACAACGACATGATCGCGGCCGGCTTCATCAAGGAAGCCGAACGGCTCGGCATCTCGATCCCGCACGACGTCGCCGTGTGCGGCTTCGACAACCTCGAACTCGGCAAGCTCACGTCGCCCACGTTAACCTCGATCGACACCGAAACCGAACGCGCAGGCGAAGTCGCGATGACGACGCTGCTCGATGCGCTCGCGGGCAAGTCGCCCGACCCGCATACGATGCTCGAGGCGCGGCTCGTCGTCCGCGAATCGACGGTGCGGCCGCGCGACGCGCGCCGCCGCTGACAACCCGCCCGCTGATCAGCGCGGCGCGGCCGCGACCGCTTCGCCCAGCCACGCGCGCGCGACGCAATGCTGTTCGAGCCCGGCCACGCCCGGGCGCGTCTCGAACAGGCTGCCCGCGAGCGGCCCGCGCAGCAGCCCGTCCGCGCTCACATTGACCGACGCCGATGTGACGAACAGCGTCGCGCGATCGGCGCCGCCGAACGCGACGCTGGTCGGCCGCTGCACCGGCATCTCGACGACCGCGTCGAGCGCGCCGTCCGGCGCATAACGATGCAGCCGCCAGCCGTCCCAGATCGCCGACCACACGCCGCCCTCCGCATCGACCGCGAGCCCGTCCGGTACGCCGCGCGCGTCGCCGAACGTCGCGAACGGCCGCGCGTTCGACAGCCGTCCGGCCGCGACGTCGAAGTCGTACGCGAAGATCGTGCGGCGCCCGGAATCCGTTACGTACATCGTCGTACCGTCCGGGCTCCAGCCCATCCCGTTCGCGCACGCGAAACCGGCCACCGCGACGCGCGATGCGCGTGCGTGCTCGAAACAATGGAGATCGCCCGGGCCGTCGCCGTCGTCGGCCATCGTGCCGACCCAGAAGCGGCCGCGTGCATCGACCGCGCCGTCGTTGTAGCGCAGCGACGGCCGCGCATGCGCGGCGTCGGCCAGCCGTTCGAGCGTGCCCGGCGCGGGATCGAACAGGTGCAGGCCGCTCTTCAGCGCAACGAGCAAACGCCCGTCGTCGACGCCCGCGACGCAGCCGGCCAGCTCCGGCAGCAGCCAGAAACCCGTCTGCCCCTGACCGGGCGTATAGCGGTAGAGCGCGGTGCGCTTGATGTCGATCCAGTAGAGCGACGCCGAGCGTTCGCACCAGAGCGGGCCCTCTCCCAGGATCGCGTTCGCGCCCTGTACCAGCTTTATTGTCGTCATCGAAATTCTGTTCTATGCATGCGTTCGGCCGCCCGCCGGTGCGGCGGGCGGACCCTGCCGGCCGGGCCGGACTCAGAGCGCGCGGCCCGCGTCGTCGAAGAAGTGCGCGTGCCGCATGTCAATGCGCACGCCGACCGGCTGCCCCGAAACGACCGTGTACGCGTCGCGGTTCTGCCGCACCGACAGCGGCCGGTCGTGGCCCGCGAGTTCGACATAGACGATCGTCGCGTCGCCCAGATGCTCGGCGTGCGTGACACGGCCGTCGAGGCCCGTGCCGGGCGCGCCGACCGCGATGTTCTCGGGCCGGATGCCGAGCTGCAGCGAGCCCGACGGCCACGCGCGCGACGCGCCGGGCGTCGCCGCGAGCGAGCCGCCCGGCACGTCGTAGCGCGGCGCGTCCGCGCCGCCGTGCGCGCGGCACGGCAGGAAGTTCATCGAAGGCGAGCCGAGGAACGACGCGACGAAGTGGTTCGCCGGCTGCTCGTACAGCGACAGCGGCGAGCCGACCTGCTCGATGCGCCCGCCGTTGAACACCGCGATGCGGTCGCCGAGCGTCATCGCCTCGACCTGGTCGTGCGTCACGTAGATCATCGTGCTGCCCAACTCGCGATGCAGCCGCGCGAGTTCGAGCCGCATCCCGCCGCGCAGCGCCGCGTCGAGGTTCGACAACGGCTCGTCGAACAGGAACACGCCCGGCTTGCGCACGATCGCGCGGCCGATCGCGACGCGCTGCCGCTGGCCGCCCGACAGCGCCTTCGGCTTGCGCTCGAGCAGTGCGGACAGCCGCAGCGCCTCGGCCGCCTGCCCGACGCGCGTGCGCGTCTCGGCCGCGTCGACGCCCGCGAGCTTGAGCCCAAACGCCATGTTCTCGAACACCGTCATGTGCGGATACAGCGCGTAGTTCTGAAACACCATCGCGAGCCCGCGCTTCGCGGCCGGCACGTCGTTGACGCGGCGGCCGTCGATCAGCAGGTCGCCCGACGTGATCTCCTCGAGCCCCGCCAGCATCCGCAACATCGTCGACTTGCCGCAGCCCGACGGCCCGACGAACACCATGAATTCGCCGTCCTCGATATCGAGGCTGACATCCTTGATCACGTCCGCGCCGTCGTCGTAGCGCTTGCGGATCTGTTTGAGCGACACACTTGCCATGATTGGGTTTCTCCTCGTCCGTTTCCGTCGCTCACCATTCGGCGACCGAACCATCCTCGCGGCGCCACACCGGGTTGCGCCAGCGGTGCCCCGTCGCGGCGGCGGCCCTCACCTTCTCCTCGTCGATCTCGACGCCGAGCCCCGGCGCATCCGGGCGCGCCACGTAGCCGGCGTCGAACGCGAACGGAATGCCGCGCGTGTACGCGTACATCGCGTTGTCGTCGTGATAGGCCACATTGGTCGACTGCTCCTGGATGAACGCGTTCGGCGTGCAGAAATCGATCTGCAGCGATGCCGCGAGCGTCAGGGGCCCGAGCGGACAATGCGGCGCGACCGCGACGTCGTACGCCTCGGCCATCGCCGCGATCTTGCGCAACTCCCAGATGCCGCCCGTATGACTCACGTCGGGCTGCACGATGTCGACGACACCTTCCTGCAGCAATTCCTTGAACTGCCAGCGCGTGAACAGCCGTTCGCCCGTCGCGAGCGGCACCGCACAATCGCGCGCGACTTCGCGCAACGCGTCGTTGTGCTCGGGCAGCAGCAGTTCCTCGTAGAACATCGGGTCGAACGGCGCGAGCGCCTTCGCAAGCGCCTTCGCGACCGGGCGGCGCACGCGACCGTGGAAGTCGATGCCGAGCCCGACTTCCTTGCCGATCGCGTCGCGCACCGTGCCGAAGCGCGCGACCGCGCGATCGATCGCCGCCGGCGATTCGATCCAGTCGGTCGCGTTGACGACGCCCATCTTCAGCGCCGTGTAGCCGGCCTCGACGAGTTGCCGCGCGTTCGCGGCCATCTCGTCGGGCGTGTCGCCCTTCACGTGCGCATAGACGCGCGCCTTGTCGCGCACAGGGCCGCCGAGCAGGTCGTAGACCGGCACGCCGAGCGCGCGCGCCTTGATGTCCCACAGCGCCTGCTCGATGCCCGAGATCGCGCTCGTCAGGATCGGGCCGCCGCGATAGAAGCCGCCGCGGTACATGACCTGGAACAGGTCCTCGATGTGGCGCGGATCGCGGCCGATCAGGTAGTCGGCGAGTTCGTGCACGGCGGCCGCGGTCGTGGCCGCGCGCCCTTCGACGATCGGCTCGCCCCAGCCGGCGAGGCCTTCGTCGGTGCTGACCTTCACGAACTGCCAGCGCGGCGCGACCGCGAATGTTTCGATTTCGGTGATCTTCATGTGGATGAACGGGTGCGGTTGAACAGCAGCGCCGACATGCCGTTGTCGGCGACGAGATCCGCGCCGGCGATGCCGGTCGCGGCGTCCGACAGCAGGAACGCGGCGATCCGGCCGATATCGGCCGGCTCGTTGATGCGCTGCGCGGGATGCAGCGCGCGATAGGCGTCGAGCAGCGCGGGATCGCGCTCGAGCGCCGCGCCGATCGGCGCATTCAGCGTGAAGCCGGGGCTCAGCGTGTTGACGCGGATGCGCTGCGGCGCGAGGCTCGTCGCCATCGCGCGCGACATCGCGACGATGCCGCCCTTGGTCGCCGCGTACATCTCGAAGCCCGGCACGCTCGCGCCCGCATGATTCGATGCGATGTTGACGATCGCGCCGCCGCCCGCACGCGCGATGCGCGGCGCCGCGAGCTGCGCGCACTGGAACATCGAGCGCAGGTTGGTGCGGTACAGGCGATCGCAGTCGTCGAGCGAGAACGCGTCGAACGGGCCGTGCAGCGTGATGCCCGCGTTGTTCACGAGCCCGTCGAGCCGGCCGTGATGCGCGTCGACGCGCTCGAACAGCGCGGCGACGCTCGCCGGGTCCGCGACGTCGGTCTCGACGAACAGCGCGTCGCGGCCGCCGAGCCGTTCGCGCACGGCGTCGGCGCGCGCAGCGTTCTTTTCCGCGACGACGACCTGCGCGCCGCATGACGCGAGCACCTCGACGATACCGAGGCCGATGCCGTCGCCGCCGCCCGTGACGACGACCACGCGGCCGTCGAGCGATTCGAATGGATTCATGGTTTCACCCCTTGACCGCGCCGGCCGTGATGCCCGCGACGATCCTGCGCTGGAGCAGGAAGAACAGCACGAGCAGCGGCAGCGTGCCCATCACGGCCGCCGGGAACAGCTTGGTCGGATCGATGTCGTTGGTGCCGATGAAGCGGAACACCGCGACCGTGATCGTGAACTTCGACGAGTCGGTCAGGAACAGCAGCGGATAGACGAGGTCGTTCCACACCGACAGCGTGACGAACATCGCAAGCGTGCCCGTGATCGGCCGCAGCAGCGGCAGCACGATGTACCAGTACACCTGCAGCGGGCTGCAGCCGTCCATCACGGCGGCTTCTTCCAGCTCGAGCGGAATCCGCTTCAGGAAGCTCGTGTAGAAGAACACGCCGAGCGGCAGGCTCTGCACGGTGTACGCGAGCACGACGCCGAGATACGTATTGAGCAGGTGCAGGTCGCGGAACAGCACGTAGAGCGGCGTCAGGCTGACGAACATCGGGATCGTCAGGCCGAGCGTCAGCACGATGTAGACCGCGGTCGACAGCCGGCCCTTCACGCGCGCCAGCGGATAGGCCGCGAGCGACGACAGCAGCGCGACGAGCAGCGTGACCGCGAGCGTGATGCCGATCGTGTTCGCGACGCTGCGCCAGTAGTTCATCTGCGTGAACACGGCCGCGTAGTTGCCGAAGAACACGTGGTCGGGCAACCCGAGCGGGCGCGCGATGATGTCGTCGCCGGTGCGCAGCGACATCAGCACCATGTAGATCGTCGGCAGCAGCACGATCGCGACGATCGCGATCGCGGCCACCAGCCGCGCGAACCCCGGCATGCGGCGCAGCAGCGTGCCCGCGCGCAGCCCGCCGCCGGACGTGCCGGCGGCCGGACGGTCCGCATGAAAGCGTTGACGGATGACGTTCACAGGTTGTCCTCCCGGCGGCGCAGGATCGTGTTCTGGGTGGTGGCGACCACCACGACGATCGCGAGCATGATCATCGACAGCGCACTCGCGAAGCCGAACTTGTAGTCGTTGAACAGGCTGTGGAAGATCTGCAGCCCGAGCGTGGTCGTCGCGCCGTCCGGCCCGCCGTTGGTCAGCACGAGCGGCAGCTCGAAGGTCTTCAGCGTGCCGATCGTACTCAGCGTGATGTTCACGGTGAAGGCCGGCGCGAGCAGCGGCAGGTCGATGCGCGTGAAGCGCACCCATGCGTTCGCGCCGTCGAGCTTCGCCGCGTCGTGCAGCTCCGACGGAATGTTCAGGTAGCCCGCGAGGAAAATTGCCGTCGAATAACCGACGTACATCCACACGTGCACGGCCGTGACGGCCGGCAGCGTGACCGACGGATCGCCGAGCCACACCTGCTGCAGCGCGTCGAGATGCACGAGATGCAGCAACTCGTTGATGCCGCCGCCGAGCGGCGAGTACAGGTATTCCCATACGAACCCGGCGATCACCGCCGAGAACATGCTCGGCACCAGCAGCCCGACGCGCAACGCGCCGCGCAGCCGCGGCAGCGAGAACAGCAGCGCCGCGAACAGCAGCCCGAGCCCGTTCTGCACGATCACGACGATCGCCGCGTACGCGAACGTGACGACGAGCGTATGCAGGCTCGCGGGATCGCGAAACGCCGCCGCATAGTTCGCGAGCCCGATCCAGTGCGCGTCGCCCACGCCGGAAAAATCCGTCAGGCTCATCCGCGCGGCCTTGAACAGCGGGTACAGGCTCAGCAGCGCGTACAGCGCGAGCGCCGGAACGGCGCACCACAGCAAGGTCCGGTTGCGCTTCATCGCGCACCTCCTTCGTCGAATCGCGCCGCGCGACCTCGCGCGGCACGGCACATGTCAGCGGAGCGGCGGTTCATCGCGCGGCCGCATCCCAGCGGGCGAGCAGCTTCGCCGGGTCCTGCCCGATGTCGAGGAAATACGCGGACATCGAATTCCAGATCGCCGTGAACAGCGAGCCGGCCCACACGCCCTTCGGATACAGCACGACGTGCCCGTTCTTCTGCGCGGCCGCGTACGGCTGCGCCTGCGGCGGCATCGCGTCGGTGCCGCCCTCGAACGGGCTGAACGCGGCTTCCGCGTCGAGGAACTGCCGATCGTTGTCGGGGCGCGCCCAGAACGCGAGCCACTTTTTCGCGGCGTCGGCCTGGTGCGACGCCGCGTTGACCGCCCACGCGGTGCCGAGCATGTCGAGCGCGACCGGCCCGTTGCCGGGCACGAGCGCGGGCAGCGGCGCGAACTGGAACGCGAGCCCCTTCGTCGCGCTGAACTTCGCGATATTCCACGCGCCCTGCGGCATCATCGCGACGCGACCGGCCTGGAACTCGGTGAGCCCCGTGCTCCACGCGCTCACGCCATTGTTCAGGCGCGGCACGAAGCACTTCGCGTCCGCGAGCACCTTCAGCGCGGCCATCGACTGCTTGAACGCCGGATCGGCCGCGAAGCGTGCGCTGCCCGCGCCGACGAACGACTCGGCGCGCGCATCCGCGTCGCCGCCGCCGGCCGCCAGCCCGGACGCGATCACGAGCGCCGCCGGTGCCCAGCCTTCCTTCGCGGGCAGCAGCATCGGCGTGATGCCGGCCGCCGCCAGCTTCCCGCACGCGGCCTTCAACTGGTCGACGTCGGTCGGCACCGTCGCAACGCCCGCGCGCTTGAACAGGTCGAGGTTCGCGAACAGGCCGATGCCGACCAGCTCCATCGGCAGCATGTAGGTCTTCCCGCCGATCTGCGTGTGACCGCGCACGCCGCGCCAGATCGTCGGCACCCACTTCTCGGCGCTCAGGTCCAGCAGCTGATGCGCGCCCTGCCATTGCCGCATCAGCTCGCGGTCGACCATCAGCACGTCGGGCCCGTTGCCGCCCTGCAGCCGCGACGACACGACCGTCGTCGTGTCGTTGCGCGACATGTATTCGAACTTGACCTTGATGTCGGGGTTTTCCTTCTCGAACCTTGCGATCAGCGCCGCCATGTTGGCGGGCTCGGCGCCGCCGCCCTTCCAGCCCGTCACGTCGAGCGTGACCGGCGCGGCGCACACCTGCGCCGCCAGTACTGAAAGGACTGCGAAAGTTGCCGCCCGAAGCCTGTTGAACATCTGCTGTCTCCACGTTGTTGTTGAATCGTTGCGCACGGCCAGTGACGTGCGGTGTGCGGCCGTGTTCCGTCGCGCTGGAAGCCCGCGTTTCCCGTCGGTCGATTCATTTGGGAAAGCGCTTTCCCTATTGTGTCGCACAACGTGCCCGGCTTGCAAGCGCCGGGGTGAATCGATCGTCTAGGGGATATCCCGGGGGCGTGCCGTGGCGGCCTCGGGCCGTCCATGCGCGACCGGATCGAGCGATCATCGCGCCGAAGGCGCTATCATCGAATGTGCGACTTTCGTCCGGCCCTTTTTTGCCGGCTCACCTTCAACTCGCTCAACCGACATGACAACGACTACCGAACGCGTGGACGGCGCCGCCCAGCATCTCGTCGCCGCCCGCCATGCCGGCTCGCCCGGCCCGCTGTTGCCCGATGCACTGCGTCCCGAGGACGTCGACACCGCGCTCACGATCCAGCAGCGCGTTGCCGACCTGCTCGGCGAACCCGTCGGCGGATGGAAATGCGCGCTGCCGCCGCCCGACCGCGTGATCCTCGCGCCGATCTTCGCGTCGACGATCCGCGAAGCCGATGCGCCGTACCGCGTCGTCGGCGGGCCGATCGTGCGGATCGAACCGGAAATCGCCTTCGTGCTCGATCGCGACCTGCCCGCGCGCGCGCAGCCGTACGACGAGCAGGACGTGCGCGACGCGATCCGCGAAGTGCGCATCGTGCTCGAGGTGCTCGGCTGCCGTTATGCGGAGCCGGCGCGCGCGTCGAAATTCGAGTTGCTGGCCGACGGGCAGTTCAACCAGGGGCTGTGTGTCGGCCCGGTCGTGCACGACGGGTTGAACGTGCCGCTCGCGACGCTGGCGCTGTCGTTCGAAGGCGCGCTGAACCGCGCGATCGACGGCCGCCATCCGGACGGCGATCCGCTGAAGCCGCTGGTGTGGCTCGTCAACTTCCTCGCGTCGCGCGGCGATGCCGTGCGCGCCGGTCAGATCGTCACGACGGGCTCGTACGCGGGCGCGATCGACGTGCCGCTCGGCGATGCGCTGACGGTCCGCTTCGGCGAGCTCGGCAGCCTGTCGGTGACGTTGACGGCGTGATGCGCGCGCGGCACGCGGACAGGCCTGGCCTGTCGCTTGCCGCGGTGTGATGGCCGCGCGACCCGCTTCGTTGCGGTCGTCAGGTGCGTTGCTGCCCGGCCTTGCGTGACGGCAGCGTCATCGCGGCCACGCCCGCGACCACACATCCGAGCCCCAGCCACGCCGACACCGACAGCGACTCTCCGAGCAGCACGATGCTGATGCCGACGCCGATCGGAACCCGCAGATACGCTTGCGCTGTCGTGCCGACCGAGCCGAGCGTCTGGACCAGCCGGAAGTAGATGACGAACGCCAGCGCCGTCGAGAAAACCGCGAGCGCCGCCAGCGCCAGCAGCGACTGCCACGACGGATGAAGCGTCCACGGTCGGTCGACGACGATGCTGGCGGGCACCAGCACGATCGCGCCGACCATGAGCGAGCCGGCAGCCGGCGCCGCCGGCGACAACCCGTTGAACGACCGCCCGTAGATGGCCGCGCCCGCGTAGCAGACGGTCGCCGCGACGATCGCCAGTTGCGGGACGAGTTGCCGGCCGAGTCCGTCGAACGCGCTGACGCCGACCACCAGCGAGATGCCGACCAGCCCCGCGACGACGCCGAACAGCTTCCGCGACGTCAGCGGTTCATGGCGGGTGATCAGCCAGGTGCCGACGAACGCGAGCACGGGCGACGCGGAATTGAGGATCGTCGCGAGACCGGCTTCAACCGAACGTTCGGCCCACGCGATCAGCGTGAACGGAACGACGCTGTTCAGCAGCGCCTGCACGACGAAGCGACGCCAGACCGCGAGGTCGCGCGGCATCGGAATGCGCCGGATGCGCATCCACAGCAGCAGCACCGAGCCCGCGATCAAGGTCCTCGCGGCGATCAGCGTCAGCGGCGGAATCGTTGCGACGCCGATCCGGATGAACGTATAGGAAGCGCCCCATAACGTCGAGAGCGTCAGGAGCAGGAGCAGATCGGCGACGGCGGGATGGCTGCGGGGCACGGCTGGCTGCATGTCGGGTCGCTCGCGTTCTCGGTCCGTGGCGAGGTTGGGATCGCCCCGGTTCGCATCGGGTCGCATGAGCAGATTGTGCCGACGGCCGGGCCCGAACGCTTCAGCGAGATGCGAAATATGGATTGCCGTGTGGTCGGCCGCGCCTGACGGATGCCGGCTTCGTTCGGCGGTTCATATATCCTTGGCTGACGTGACGTTCGGGACGAACCGCGGCAACGAAAACGGAGTGATTCAATGGGTGAAACGACCGACGCGATCAAGGGCATCGCCCGCTACCGAGCAGCAAACGAACACGACGTCGACGCACTCGTTCAACTCGTCAATGCAGCGTACCGCCCGACTGCAACCGCGGCCGGATGGACGCACGAAGCGGCGATCATCGAAGGCCCGCGGATTACGTCATCCCAGCTCGTCGATACGTTGCAGGCACCGGATTCCGTATTGCTGGTCGCGGAGGTGGAAGAACGCATTGCCGGCTGCATCGAAGTCAAGGCAACCGGAGACGCGGCCTACATCGGCACGTTGGCCGTATCGCCGACCATGCAGGACCACGGACTCGGGAAAGCACTGCTGAACGAGGCCGAGCAATTCGCGATCCGGCGCTGGAACATCGGGAAGGCTGTCATGGTCGTCCTGTCGGTGCGTCACGAACTGATCGACTTCTATTTGCGCCGCGGTTACACGCGAACCGGCGAGTTGATGCGCTACCCGTTCGACGCAGGCGTCGGCATGCCGCGAGACGAAAACCTGACGATCGAGACATTGACCAAGGACTTTGCGCGCGACTGATGTTGCGTGCGATCGCGTCCCGCGCCGCCGCAAGCCCGTCGCCATCGGCTCGACCCGATCCGTCGTGATAACGTTGCACATCATCGCGCGACCCGACCCGAACCCCGGGCATGCGAATCGCGCTCATTCCGATAACCGCCATGTCGCTGACACCGCTTCCCGCCCTGCTCGACGAAACGCTGCGCACCGTCGCGCGCCGTTACCGCCTGCCGCCGCTCGACAGCACGTCGTCGCTGACCGATGCCACGAACCCGGCCACCATCCTGGCGACGACGATCGAGGAAGCGCGTCGCCTGCGCGGCGACGGCCAGTCTCCCGGCGCGGAGTTGCAGCAGCGCTTCGTCGGTGCGCTCGCGCGGATGATCCGCGACGCCGTGGATACGCGATCCGGTGATCCCGCGTTTCAGGCCGCGGTGCTGCGGCACGATGCACCGAGCGTGCGCGAATACGCGTCGCTGTCCGCGCATGCCGATCAGGACCGGCGCGCGCTGCACTCGGCCGTCAACGCGATCGCGCACCCGGCCAAGCTCGAGCGCAGCGCGCAGGCGTGGCAACGCGACGGGCTCGCGCGGCTGCATGCGGCCGCCACTTCCGCGTCGTGGGCCGATCTTCATGCAACGCTGCAGGCGTTGCTCGCGCTGCCCGACATGGCAACCGACGCCGCGTTCGAGCAGGACATCGTCAAGCTGAAAGACAGCCCCGCGCTCGAACGCATGCTGCGTGTCGACGCACTGGCATCGGACGAACACGTCCGTCGATACCGCGCGTTATGGGTTCGCCAGGGTCCGCTCGAAGGCAGCACGATCGCCGTCGCGCAGGGCGCGGCTTCGCAGCAGCGCGGCGCGGCCGTCGAAGCGCTGGCTGCGCAGGTGCTCGAGGCACTGGCCCGCAGGCTCGACGCGGTGGACGAGCGGCGCACGTACCGCGTGGTCACGTCGATGCGCGTGCCGTCGTCGATACCGGGCCGGCACGACCGCGCGAAAACCGAATGGGACGCGATCCTGCTCGAACGCCCGCGCGGCGACGAAGCGGCGCCCATCTGGAACGTTCGTTTCCTCGTCGAGGCGAAAGCGTCCGCGGATGCCGCGACGACCGATTTGCCGCGCCTGCTGCGCGGCCTGAACCTGCTCGCGCAGGCCGACCCGGACACGGTCTATTCGTTCGAGACGCACCAGGGCACGGTGCGCGTGCACGGTGCGTCGCTCCGCGCGTTGACGACCGACGACGCGGCGCTGCAACGGGAAGCGCTCTATTGCTGCGACGCGTCCGCCGACGCGACGCCGCGTTTGCTGGGTGCCGCGAGCCGGATGCAGTTGCTGTCGGCGTCCGCAAGCCTCGAATACGCGAGCGCACTCGCGCAGCAGCCGGACGCCGATCCGGGCGGCCTCGGCGTCATCTGGCACGCACTGCTGACGCTGCCGCAATGGCATGCGGTGCTGCATCAATATCCGTCGTTGCGGCAGGTCCGCGAACTGATGGTGGCGATCGACGACTTGCGCGCCGCGATCGGCGATGCGGATGAAGGCGGCGTCGCAAGCAGCGTGTGCGCGTGATGCGCAAGCCGGGCCGCCGCACGACGGCAACGCGCCGCCCGTGAGGTACGATACGCGCCGGGGCACGGCGCCCCCTGAGAGACCCGGCCATCGCGGCCCCAACCAGCATAAGAAAAATGCCTAAAACCCCGTTGCTGCACCGAAACCTGTTCGCCGCGCTGGCGGCCAGCCTGCTCTGGATCCCCGGCGCCCACGCCAGCTCGGACGACAGCTGCAACGTGCCGGCCACGCTCCGGCAAAACACCTACTCGTGCGGCAACGTGCCGATGCTGAGCCCCGCCAACGACACGCGCGTCAACGCGATGCTGCTGATGGTCGATAGCAGCAAGGTCGCGCAGGTATTCCCGGACCCGAAGACCATCCCGGCGAAAGACCGGATCAACCAGATCATCGTGCCGTTCCCGATGGACTTTTCCGGGTGGATCGACATCGGCCAGAAGCAGCCCGACAAGACCGGCGCCGCGTCGGATACCGATGCGCCGTCGAATCAGTACGCCGACGGCGAAGGCAGCATCTGCCGCAGCATGACCGCCGGCACCGACGCGTTCAACGACGCGCTGGACGCCGCCGGTGGCATCCCCGCCGACGAAGCCACACGCTTGAGCACGGCACGCGCCGACATCGCGCACAAGACCTGCCCCGCGGGCGGCGCGAGCGCCGCGTGGACGCGGCCCGCGGTCAAGTCGCCGCTCGGTCAGCAGTTCGCCGCCTACCTCGACGGCACGAACGCGTTCTACCGCGCCGACTTCACCACCGCGACCAAGGCATTCGCGAACGCATCGCACAGCGCGAACCCATGGTTGAAGGAAACCGGCCTCTATATGGCCGGACGCGCGCAGTTGAACGCCGCGCAGGCCAATGTGTTCGACAACGACAACCCGACGCCGTCGCGCGCGCGCGTGGCGAAGGTCTCGCTCGACGCAGCGAACACGGTGTTTCGCACCTACCTGAAGGTGTATCCGCAAGGGCGTTATGCGGTGTCCGCGACGGGGCTGCTGCGACGCGTCGCGTGGCTCGGCGGGAACGTCACGCAACAGGCCGACCTGTACGGCAATGCACTCGCGCACTGGTCACCGAAGACCTCGAACGTGCCGCTGATGCAACTGGCGAACGAACTCGACAGCAAGCTGCTGTTTGGGTCGGAACTCGACGCGCGCCAGATCCAGTCGCCGACCGTGCTCGCGACCGTCGACCTGCTGCGCATGCGCACGTCGAACAGCAGCGACACGAGCCGCGACAAGCCGCTGACGCTCGACGAGTTGCAGGCGCAGAAGCCGCGCTTCGCGAGCGCGCCCGCGCTCCACGACTATCTGCTCGCAACCTGGTATGTCCAGATCGGGCACAAGCCCGACGCAGCCCTCGAATTGCTGCCGCAGACGCCCGCCGCGCCGCTCGACTACTTCGGCCTGAGCCAGCAGGCGCTGCGCGCATTCGCGCTGGAGGATAGCGGCCAGACCGACAAGGCCCGCCAGCTGTGGCGCGACCTGATCCCGCTCGCGAAATTCCGCTTCCAGCGCGAGGCGCTGGAACTCGCGCTCGCGATCAACCTGGAACAGGCCGGCCTCGTCAACGACGTGTTCGCCGACGATTCGCTCGTGCAGAACGCCGCGATCCGTGCGGTCTTGCTGCAGCGTTCGGCCAACGCGGACCTGCTGCGCGCGCAGGCACAGAACCAGGCAACCGGCGGCGCGCTGCGCGACACCGCGCTATACACGCTGCTGTACAAGGAGCTCACGCGCTCGCACTACGCCGAGTTCATCGCCGATGCCGCGCTGGTGTCCGGCACGCCTGCCGATCCGTTGAAACCGTTCACCGCGCCCGGCGCCAAGAACGAGGACGGCTACGCGTGCCTGTCCGCGCACGACATCGCTACCGCGCTCCAGCAGAATCCCGGCGATGCGAAAGGCTTGAACTGTCTCGCCGATTTCGTGCGCCTGCATCCGCCCGCGTTCGGCCTCGAAAGCGATCCGGTACCGCCGTGGATGCGCAACGCGTCGTCGGCGAGCACCACGCGCATCCCGCCGACGCTCGGCGCCTCGCCATCGCAGTTCACGGGCAAACCGTACGAGCGGATGTCGAGCTACGTGACGGTGATGGCCGATGCGCAGGCGAACCCGAACGACCGCGCGTATGCGTTCTACCGCGCGATCAAGTGCTATGCGCCGACGGGCAGCAACGAATGCGGCGGCAAGGACGTGCCGAAGAACACCCGCAAGCGCTGGTACGACACGCTGAAGGCCACCTATCCGGGCAGCCCGTGGGCGCAGAAGCTCCGCTACTACTGGTAAGCGCGGCATGACGCGTATCGTGTGCATCGCGCTGCTGCTGGCCGGACGCGTCGCGCTGGCCGGCACGGTCGATGCGTCACGGTACGACGCGTTCTGGCTGTGGGCGGGCGTGAAGCCGCAGGCGGTCGTGCATGGCGCACGCACCGTCTACGTGCTGCAAGGGCAGATCGAAGCGTCGCCGCGCGACGAGTCGCAGGTGCGCGTCATCGCGCAGGGCGTCGCACTGCCGCCCGCGCCGAATGCGCGCGTCTGGCTCGTCTATCGCGCGCATACGCTGCGCTGGACACCGCGCGTCACGGAGATCATGCTCGCGCAGCTCCAGCGCTGGCGCGCGTCGGGCCGCACGATCACCGGCATCCAGATCGACTTCGATGCGCGTACGCGCCATCTGCAGGACTACCTCGAATTCCTGCGGACGCTGCGCGCAACCTTGCCCGCCGATTGCCGGCTGAGCATCACCGGGCTGCTCGACTGGAGCAGCCGCATCGATACCGACCAGGTCAACCAGCTCAGGGGCATCGTCGACGAGGTCATCGTGCAGACCTACCAGGGGCGCAGCACGATCCCCGACTATGCCGCCTACCTGCCGCGCGTCGCGCGGCTCCAACTGCCGTTTCGCATCGGCGTGATCCAGGGCGGCGAGTGGGACGCACCGTCTTACCTCGCGACGAATCCGTGGTTCCGCGGCTACGTCGTGTTCCTGCGCAACGACTGACCGGCGGAAACCCGGCAACGGCGATCACGCACGCGAATCGGAAAGTACAGAAATACAAATCCGAGACAGACCTTGATGCGTGGCTCGACCAGTACAACAATGAACGAGAGCATCCGGGGCGCTGGTTTTATGACACGACGCCGATGCGTACTGTCCTCGATTCGCTCGAACTCGCCAAGGAGAAACGCATCCCCCATTGATGACTCGTTCTTTGTCGGCCCGACTCCCTGTCAAATCGAGTCCCGGCTAAAAGTGGCCGCGTGCGTTGATGATCTTCCGAAGCCGCATATTCGTATCGAATCCGGATTGGCGAGAACGATTGATGAATACGACGACACAATTCAACGACACAATTGCATCCGAACAGCTCAAGATCGTGTACGGCATTGTCGAGCTCAGTGTCACCGGAGGCACGCTGCTTGCGGTGGTGCTCGCCGTTTCGCTTCACCGCCTCGGGCAACTCGATCTTGTGATCGGTCCTGCGTGGGTTCTATACATCGGGGTATGTTCGGGTGGTCACATCATACTTTCCCGCCTGTACAAGAAATCGGCATCATCCGTCAGCAGGTGGCCATATTGGGCCGCGTGGTTCACCGCTTTCAGTCTCGCTGCGGGAATGGGATGGGGATGGTCATCGATTCGACTGGTCACCGCCGGCAGCTTCGAAATCCAGTATCTCGCGGTTACCGCCACGCTTGGCGTCGTAGCAGGTTCCGTCCCGGTCTTCAGCGCATATTTCCCTGCGTTCCTGGCGTTTCTTTTGCCTGCAACCCTGCCTTATGTCGCCGCCGCCGCCCTCTCGCAGAACCATGTGCAACAAGCCACCGCGCCCATGATGTCGCTGTTTGTCTGCGTGATCGGCTACCTCGGCATCCTCGCCAACCGGACGGCAACGCAGAACATCAGATTGAGATATGCGGCGGAAAAGCTGGCTGTCGACCTTCAGGCTCAAAACGATGTCGTTGTCAAACTGGCGGATGACCTGAGAAACCAGAAGCAGATCGCGGAAGAGGCCAATCTCGCGAAGTCCCGCTTTCTCGCAGCGGCCAGTCACGACCTGCGCCAGCCGTCGCACGCCCTCGGACTGTTGGTCGGCGCACTTCGTGGCATCCCGATGAACCCGGACGGAAAACTCCTCGTCGAGCAGATCGAATTTTCCACCGCGGCCCTCGACAAGCTCTTCGCCGCCCTGCTCGACATTTCCAAGCTCGATGCGGGTGTCGTAGAGGTGCAATACCAATCATTCGCGATCGACGCGGTTCTCGCTCGAATCTGTCGCGACTACGCGAGCGATGCCTCGGCTAAAGGGCTCGCGCTTTCCCGTGTTCCCACTCACGCAGTCGTGTATTCGGATCCGATACTGGTCGAGCGGATCGTGCGCAACCTGGTGTCCAATGCGGTGCGTTATACCGACGCCGGAAAAATCGTCGTGGGATGCCGGCTCCGCGGCACACATGTCGCCGTTCAGGTATGGGACACGGGGCGTGGCATCCCGCACGACCTGCTCGACCTCGTGTTCCAGGAGTACTACCAGATCGGCAATTCCGAGCGGGATCGCGAACAAGGACTCGGGCTCGGTCTGGCAATCGTTCGACGCCTGGCCGACCTCCTTGGATGCAAGCCGGCCGTGCGCTCGGAGCCTGGCCGAGGGTCGTGCTTCGAGATTGCGATCGAACGCTCGGACCGTGTGCCAATGCCGCTCGAGATCCCCGTCGGTGAAGGTCACGACACGTCATCCACGGCTGGGCTCGTGGTGGTCGTCGACGATGAACAGCCCATACGTGACGCGATGTCGAAACTTCTGAAGATGTGGGGATACGCAGTCGTTGCGGCCGGCTCGGGAGACGAGACCATCGCGAGCCTCTCGACTTGCGCCAGGCGGCCTGACCTGCTGGTCTGCGATTTCCGCCTGCGTGGCGGCGAGAACGGCATCACCGTGATCGAAAGAGTCCGCATGGAATACAACCACAACATTCCAGCCATGCTGATTAGTGGTGATACGGCCGCTGACCGATTGACCGATGCGCACGCAAGCGGAATTGTTTTACTTCACAAACCGATTCCGCACGGCAAGCTGAGAGCGGCAATCGGCAATCTCATCGCAACCGGATCGGACAGTGCGGATGGCTAGAGCGTGCCGCTCTTCTATCTCATGTTCCAGGACGCTCGCGACGTCACCCACGATACTCAAGCGAAACATGCCCGGTTCGCGAATTGCGTCACGTCACTCGATAGCAATCGCCATTCATCTCGATTCATGCATGAAAAGGATTAATGTGCCGGTTGGCCACGCTGATCGCCCGGCAATGTTCTGTAGATCAACAGAAACACCAAGCGGCCGTTCTCGACACGCATCCATGTAAGGCGTTCGCCGGACGGCGATCCTGGTCAAATCGACACCTCCATCACATTACATACCGGCGCGATCTAGTCTTGCCAATTCCGACGCAATTGTAAATCCGACATTCGGCGTGCGATCGACCCAAGCGAAACTGAATCAAAGCCTCAGGACCCACGACATGGAAATTGGACTAAAGTCTTAGGACATGGCATCGCAACGAAATCGGGATGCCTGACGACGGTCCCCATCGTAGTTCTCTTAACGCCCGATCCAACCTCGTGAAAATATTGATCGTCGACGACCATCCTGTCTTGCGGGATGGTGTTGCAAAGCTGCTTCAGCTGGGCGGCGACGACACGGTCGTCGTACAAGCAAGCAGCGCCGATGAAGCCATGCGGATGCTCGATCAGCACATCGATCTGGATGCCGTATTGCTGGACCTGACACTGAAAGGGATGGACGGTCAGGCGGCCATCACCGAGTTCGCGAAGATCCGCCCCGCGTTGCCAATCGTCATTTTTTCCGCGTCTGAAAACCCGCAGGACGTGCGGAACGCGTTCGCGCATGGCGCACTGGGTTATGTGACAAAAACGTCCAGTCTGCACACGTTGATGACGGCCATGAAAATGGTGCTGGAAGGAGAACGCTATGTTCCGCCGATCGTTCTGGACGAACTTGTTTCGCGACACGCCGGCATCGTTCGAGCGCAGTCATCGGCACCGATGGACATGCTGCTGACGCAGCGCCAGATCGAAGTACTTCGCTACGTGGCCGCTGGCGTACCCAACAAGGTCATCGCGGACAAGCTGGGCCTCTCGGAAAAAACCGTCAAGGCGCATATCACATCAATCTTCAAGGCACTGAACGTGCTCAATCGCACGCAGGCCGCGGTCGCGGGGCGGAAGGCCGGCCTCATTTGACCTGATCGCCGGCATGGCGCCGCGCACAGTGTCGGGTTCGCGCCCATGGCCTGCCTGCACCCGGAAATCGGCCGAGCTCGGTGTGCAACCTTGCGACAGTACCGAGACCGGCGCACCTGTTATCGACGCGAACACATCGGCGAAGACAAGAGACTGGCAGACGTTCCCAACCGCCCGGAAGCCCGCATACGAGGAACAGGAAACCTGGCTGCCAGTCATGAACACGAGCGACAAGCTCTCTGCTTTTGAACCGGACCATTTCCCGGGTCAGGGTCACTTCGTCTGCATCAGACTCCAGCGCACGGTCGGCAGCGTTGTAGTCAACGCGCCACCCGCCCAGATCGTCGCGGACGTGGAAGCGCCGACCGGCGACACCAGCGCGACTCCGCCCAGCGTGTTACCCGTTGCGACGACCTGGCTCGCGGTGCATCCGCTCTGCAGCAGCGACACTACCGCGCCCGCGATCGATGAGAACACATTGCCGGTGACGCTGAACTGGCAGATATTCCCCTCCGCCTGGAATCCCGAATAACCTGAGTTCGACACTCGGTTGTCTTTCACGTCAACCGACGACACGGTTCCCGGCCACGCGCTCAGTCGAATCGCGGCCAGTTGCGTCGGCTGCAGTCCATTGTTCACGTTCGAGTTCTGGATGTTCGACACGGTGTTGTTGCTGACGACGACGTTCGTCGCGTTATACGTGTTCCAGCTGGCCTCCTGTGCAACCAGGATGCCCGACGCTTTCTGCACGCCGTCGACGGTATTGTCCGAGATCGTCACGGCCTGCCCGCCGACCACCGCGATGCCGCGCCCCCAGTAATTGCCCGACACCGAGTTATGGTCGATCAGCACGTTGCTGCTGATGCGGCCGTCGGCCTGGTAGCTGACGACGGCGATCAGGTCGTCGCCGGTGCCAGTCACGGTATTCCCCTGCACGAGCACGTTGCTCGAACCGTAGGTCGTATGGATGCCGTCGGCCAGCGTCGACCGCACGGTGTTGTTCACGATCGCAACATTGGTGCCACCGTACACGAAGATCCCGGCGCTGGCCCCGCCTTGAATTTTCACATCGAGCACTTGAACGCCCGTGCCCGTCACCTCGACTTTGGTCGACTCGCGCGTCACGAGCCGTGTCGTGCCCGTGCCGATCAACGTCACGCCGACGAGTGTCGAACCGCTGCCACTCATCACGATGGTCTGGTCGCCCGGATTCGTGGCGACCAGCGTTGCACCATAGCCCGATATCACGACGTCCACCTTCGCGACCGTCAACGACCGGCTTACGGAATAACTTCCCGGCGCCAGCACCAGGCGCTGACCCGGCTGCAACGCATCGAACGCTGCCTGCAACGCGTCGGTCTGATCGCCGCCGTTCGCCGTTGGCGCGACGGTCACGACCGGAAGCATCTGCGATTTGCGCGACATGTGTGCTTGCCACGCGCCTCCCGACGTGAAGGCAACGGACGGCGACGAGACGAGAGATGCAGTGCAAATCACGAAGACAGCTACATTAGAAACGAATACGTTGAATGACTTATCCATGGTTCCCCTCGCATGCGCGTTCGCCCGTCACGGCCTGATGACGGCTGCGGAGCGTTCGTGCAACGAGATCGTCCGAAGAGTGGCATACCCGCCGGATGATCTGCACTACGAAATTAAATTGCTCCACCGATACGATGGGGCAACGGCAACCGAGCATCGGCACGTAGCCGCGCTTGATACCCGGCCGCCTGTTCGCGCGTCGGCGCACATGCATATCCCCTGTATGAAAAGCTCAATCCGACGGCGCCGGCACTGCGTGATCGGACTCGAACCAATCAACCCGAACTGCAATCCTGAGCGTGGTCGGGCGTCGGCTTTCAACCGAACTTGCCGAATCTTTCCCGGTGCTCATCAAACAGTCTATTTCGTGCACATCATTCGTAAATACGACATAGATCGCGCGACGTCGTAAGACCGCGCGCACCGGCTCGTTTACGCTTGCCGCCGACGAACCGAGCCTGACACAAAGCGCGGTCAGAAAGCATGTCATGACGCTCGAGGCCTGCTTCGGCCGGAAGCTGTTCGTCCGGCGCGGTCCCAGAATGATTGTGACAATGGAAGCGCACATCTGCGCGTCGGACCTCAGGCGCGGTTTCCTGCAGATCGAGGAAGCGTGCATGCGCCGACACCGTTACGCCTGCACGACAGTCAGCAGGTCGGCGTTGACCGTCAGCATGCCGTGCCAATAATCCGCGTGCCGTTCTTCGGCAGCTTGACCGACTTCAGCGTGGCGTCCGCGATCGGCACGATCCGGTCGTCTTCGCCGTGCAGCACGAGCGTCGGGACGGTGATCGACTTCAGATCGTCGGCCTGATCCGTTTCCGTCAAGTGCCATGCGCCGACGGGCAACAACGAATGCGGCGGCGAGTGGGACCCGCCGCCCTGCCTCTCGACGACTCCGTGATTCCGCGGCTACGTCATGTTTCTGCGCAACGACTGACGGGCGAAAACCCGGCAACAGCGATCCCGCCCGCGAACCGGCTTCAGTCCGGGCGCGGCGAACTGGCGTCCACGTACACCCATGCCGCGACGCCCGACTCGAGCACGACGCGATCGCGACGATACGCGTCGACTTCGTAGTCGTCCGCGTGCTGGAGCTCTTCGCGCGTGATCGCGAACACGGTGCCCGTGACGCGGTCGCCGGATTGGCCGGTATAGGCCACCACGGGATGATGCGTCTTCCCGCTCGTCGCGACCACCTCGGGGTCGTCGATCTTCAGCATCGTCATCGCGTAACCGGGCATCGCGTCCTCATGACCGTCGAGCTTGCGGCCGAACGTTGCGAGCTGCACCTGTTCGAGTTGCAGCGTGCCATAGGAAAAAAGGTGTTCGGAGAAAGTCTGGTCGGTGCTGGACATGATGAGCTCGATAGGAAGATCAGGGCAAACGAAGCGTAACGCAAATCGCCGGCTCGCTACGCCCCACCCGAGATCGCACCGCCGAGCCCGGCAAGCGCGATCACGAGCAACGCGCCCGCCGACGACGCGGTGATCCAGCGCTGCTTCCGATGGATCAGCGGATGGTTGATCGCGGCCATGTAGCCGGTCAGGATCGTGAAATCGACCGCGATCCACAACGCGGCGAGGATGGCCAGGCTCACGCGCGAATCCGGCGTGATGCCGACGAACTGCGGAAAGAACGCGACGAAGAACAGCAGGTCCTTCGGGTTCGCGATGCCGACCAGAAAACCGCGCACGACGCCGGGCAAACGCCGCACCCGCGCTACCGGTTCGCGTTGCGCATCGCCATCGCCGGCGCGTGTGCGGCCCGCGCGCCATTCGCCAAGCAGCGTCCGGATTGCCAGCACCGCGATGAACACGCAGCCGAGCACATGCAACCCCTTGAGCAGGCGATCGCTGACGAGCACGACGCCGAACACCATCAGCATCGCTCCCGCGATCATCACGAGGCTCGCGGCATTCGCGCCCACCGCGGTCAGCACGCCCTGGCGGAAGCCACGCCGCGCAACCGTGCCGACCACGAGCATGACGACCGGGCCGGGCGTCGCGATCAGCAACACGATCGCGGCAAGATAGGCGAACAGCAGCGGGTAGTGGAGTGACATGACAAAAAGTTGTTTGATGGTTTGACGCACCGGCTCGTCGCGATGGCATCATGGACGCCCCGTGCGGTAAATTTCGCGGTTTTTCGTAGTATCGCGCGCCCATTCGCCGCTGAAAAACGGAAAATCCTGTCGCACGACATGAGTTTTATTCACACTAAAAACCCATGAAGGCCAAACCGCTTCCTCCCGTCTATGCGTTGCGCGCGTTCGAAAGCGCCGCGCGCACCGGCTCGTTTACGCTGGCCGCCGACGAACTGAGCCTGACGCAAAGCGCGGTCAGCAAACACGTCCGGACGCTCGAGGCCTACTTCGGCCGAAAGCTGTTCGTCCGGCGCGGCCCGAGAATGACCGTGACGGCGGAAGCGCACATCTTCGCGTCGGGCCTCAGGCGCGGTTTCCGGCAGATCGAGGAAGCGTGCATGCTGTTCCGGTCGCAACGCGACGTGCTGCGGCTCAAGGCGCCCTCCACGCTCACCATGCGCTGGCTGCTCGACGCGCTCGCCGCCTTTCGCGAGACGCGGCCCTCGTTCGAGGTGCAGATCGCGAGCGTGTGGATGGATGTCGATACCGTCGATTTTTTCAGCGAATCCTACGATTGCGCGATCCTGCTCGGCGCAGGCAGGTTCGGCGAGGACACGCACAGCGTGAAGCTGTTCGACGAATGGCTGATTCCGGTGTGCTCGCGCGCAACCGCGACAGTCGCACGCGCGAATCCGGCCGCGTGCGAACTGATCCACCCGTCGCCCGATCGCCGCGACTGGCGCCGCTGGCTCAAGGCGAGCGGCCACGACCTGGAGGTGGACATCACGCGCGGGCAGGTGTTCGACATGCTCGAACAGGGCATCGCGGCGGCCATAGCGGGCCACGGCATTTCGATCGGCGACCTGGCGCTGTGCGCCAAGGCCATCGATGAAAAGCAACTGGTGTTGCCGTTCAAGACGGCCGTCAGCACCGGTGACGCGTACTACCTCGTCTGGCCGGAAGACTCCGGCAAGGCTGCGCAAGTGCGCGAACTGCATGCGTTCCTGGAAAGCCGGATGCCGCGGCTGACGTATCCGGGCGTCCGCTTCAACGGGTTGGGCTGAAACGTGCGGCTTTGGCGGTGAATCCGGCAGTCGTTCGATCGATGCCGCCGGGCGGCGCTTGACGTTCGCGACCGATGAGGCAACGCCGAATGACGTCGGGGACGCCCGGGTGCACGGCAAGACATGGAATCCGGCCGGTACTGCTGCACTTGATCGTCAACATTTCTGGCGCCAATCCCGTGCGCCTGGCCTGCCAGTTCACAACACGATCAACTATCGAATCAATAGTCATTGCCGATTATTCAATTTCCGACAGCAATCAATAAATAAAAACAGCATCACGGAAAATTTACAGGAAAAATTCATACGGGAATTATCGCATTGAATTACCGATAAATAATTTTGATTGGAATCCACCGATTCCGATCAATAGTATGCGTTGTGCTCCGCAGCATCGCGATTCGAAATAGACAAGATGACGGAGCGCATAAAATATTTTTTCAAACATTAATTAGTTGTGAGTTTCGGCATGGCCAGGCCATCGCGGACTTCTCGATATTTGAGAATCAGCGATCTAGAAAAGCAGACATGTAGTCCCGGGCATGATCATGCGACACAAACCCGCATTACTCCATTCATTACCCTAGGAAAAACATGAAAAAGATTGCGACTGTGCTTTTTTCAGCTCTGATGTTCGCCTCCTCGTACGCTTCTGCGCAGGCACTTTGCAAGGCCGGCAAGATCGACAAGATCGAAACCGACGCCACCGGCAACCTGCTGGTGACCATTGGTGACGGCTCCTATTTATTCGGCGCCAAGGAAGTGTACCCTCTGATTTACTCGGCATATTCCGAAAATAGAAATTTGTTTATCTACGGCAATAATTGCGCGAATGGCTCACCGGCCACTCGCTTCGCCATTCGATAATCATAAAATCACCTGGAAACTATCGGTATTTGACGATAGGGGTTGGATTTACGTTTTTCGATCCAGCCCAATTGTTTGTAGCAGCTCAAAAGCGGAGTGCCATGACACACTCACACCCGCAACGCAGCATTTCTTTCGATTGATAAAGTCGGCGGCATGAATGTGATCGGCACGAAGTGCTGGAAGTCATGCGCCGGCTGCGAGATGCCGCAACCGGTCCGGCCGTCATCGCGCCCGGCGGTCCGTGGCAATCAACGCGGTGAGTACGGATGGATACGGCAGGTGATCCGGCCGCCGTTCCCAACGGCGCTGCCGGATCGCCTGCCGACACCGTTACGCCTGCACGAAAGCCAGTAGGTCGGCGTTGAGGACGTCAGCGTTGACCGTCAGCATGCCGTGCGAATACCCCGGATACGTTTTGAGCGTGCCGTTCTTCAGCAGCTTGATCGACTTCAGCGCGGCGTCCGCGATCGGCACGATCTGGTCGTCTTCGCCATGCAGCACGAGCGTCGGGACGGTGATCGACTTCAGATCGTCGGTCTGGTCCGTTTCCGAAAAGGCCTTGATGCCTTCGTAATGCGCTTTGGCGCTGCCCTCCATCCCCTGCCGCCACCAGTTCCGGATGACGCCCTGATGCACCGTCGCGCCGGCCCGGTTGAAACCGTAGAAGGGGCCGCTCGGCACGTCGAGGAAGAACTGCGCGCGATTGTCGGCAAGCGCTTTCCGGAAGCCGTCGAACACCTCGATCGGCAAGCCTTCGGGGTTCGATTCGGTTTTCAGCATCAACGGCGGCACCGCGCTGACCAGCACCGCCTTCGCGACGCGCCCGGCCGGCTGGCCGTGCTTCGCGACATAGCGGGCCACTTCGCCGCCGCCGGTCGAATGACCGATATGCACCGCATTGCGCAGGTCGAGGGCCTCGACGACCGCGAACGCGTCCGCTGCGTAATGATCCATGTCATGGCCGTCCGAGACCTGCGCCGACCGGCCGTGGCCGCGCCGGTCGTGCGCGATCACGCGATAGCCCTTCTGTACGAAGAAAAGCATCTGCGCATCCCAGTCGTCGGAAGACAACGGCCAGCCATGATGGAAGACGATGGGCTGTGCGTCCTTCGGGCCCCAGTCCTTGTAGAAGATCTCGACGTTATCCTGCGTAGTGACGTATGGCATCGCGATTGACTCCGGTGAGGTGGACGAACACGGCGTACGGCCGGGAGCCATTATCGGACATTATTGTGAAGCCACGATGCAGCAGCGTGCAGCGATTGCCGCCCCTCCTCTGATGGGAAATGAACACCCGGGATGCGAGCGATGTCGGTGCGCGGACAAGAGGCACACCAAGCCTGACGGACTGTCGGTCAAGCCGTTTTCTTGCCCTGCCGCATCGCACCAACAACTCCCGCCCCCCCCGCCCGGTCGATGATCAACCATCCGTCGACACCGTCACGGCCTCCCACGCACGGATTTCCTCTTCCAGCGCCGCCAGTTTGTTCCGCACGAGCCGCAGCGCATCGCTGCCGAGCAGCAGGTGCGCGGGCGGATGTTCCGCCGCGATCGCCGCGAGCATCGCGCGCGCGGCCTTCGCGGGATCGCCCAGCTGCTTGCCGCTCTTCTCCTCGCGTGCCTTGCGGATCGGATCGAAGATCGCGTCGTAGTCGACGATCGTGCGTGGCGTGCGCGCCATCGAGCGGCCGGCCCAGTCGGTGCGGAACGAACCGGGCGCCACGGCCGTCACGGCAATGCCGAACGGCTCGAGCTCCTGGCGGAGGGTGTCGGAAATGCCTTCCAGCGCGAATTTGCTACCGCAGTAATAAGCGATTCCCGGCATCGTGATGTGGCCGCCCATCGACGTGATGTTCAGGATGCGGCCGCGCCGGCGCACGCGCATGAACGGCACGACGGCCTTCATCATCGCGACCGCGCCGAATACGTTCACGTCGAACTGACGGCGCATCTCCGCGAGCGGCGCTTCTTCCATGACGCCTTCGTGACCGTAACCGGCGTTGTTCACCAGCACGTCGACGGGCCCGACGTTCGCCTCGATTTCCGCGACCACGCCGTCGATGCGCTCGAAGTCGGTCACGTCGAGCACGCGCGCGACAGCCGCCTGCGCGGACAGCGATTCGAAATCCTGCGCCGCCTGCGCGGTTCTCACGGTACCGACCACCGTGTGGCCTGCCGCCAGCGCCTCCTGGGCGAGCGCGCGGCCGAAACCGCTGCTGACGCCGGTGATGAGCATGATGTTGCCGGATGCCATTTCGCTTCTCCCGAATGTCGATTGAAGCATGCATGCTAGTCTGACGAACAATATCGAATAAGCCCGATTCCGCTGATTTTCTTGCACAAAACTATGAGCGCCGCACTTACCTCCACCCAGCCTCCGTCGCTGTCGCCGCGCAACCGGAAGCGCCTGGTCACGCTGCTGCGCGCGCTGGCGCCCGACGAAGGCTACAACCTGACGGCGCTGCCGAGCGTCCGCATCCTGCGCTCGAACCGCGCGCTGTCGCGCACGCCGGTTCTGTACGACCCCGGCATCGTGATCGTCTGCCAAGGGTGCAAGCGCGGCTACTTCGGCGGCGAGCGCTATCTGTACGACGAGCACCACTATCTGGCGGTGTCCGTGCCCGTGCCGTTCAGCATGGAAACCGACGCGACACCCGAGCGCCCGCTTCTCGCGCTGTACCTGCACCTCGATTTCACGATGGCCGCCGAACTCGCGGCGCAGATCGACCGCGAGGGTGTGGCGGAACACGTGCAGGCGCCGAGGAGCATGATGTCGACGCCGATGGATGAAGCGATGCACGCATCGGTGCTGCGTTTCGTCGAGGCGATGCAGCGGCCGCTCGAAGCCGCGGTGCTCGGCCCGGCGTTGCTACGTGAGCTGTATTTCCGCGTGCTGACCGGCGCGCAGGGCAGCGCGATGCGCAGCGCGCTGGCGATGCGCGGGCAGTTCGGCCGGATCGGCCGGTCACTGCGCGTGATCCATGCCGATTACGCGCAGCCGCTCGACGTGCCGCAACTGGCCGACGAAGCCGGCATGAGCGTGCCGAGCTTTCACAGCCACTTCAAGGCGATCACGCAGGTGTCGCCGATGCAGTACCTGAAGTCGACGCGCCTGCATCAGGCGCGGCTGCTGATGGTGCGCCAGGACCTGACGGCGGAAGCGGCCGGCTACGCGGTCGGTTACACGAGCCCGTCACAGTTCAGCCGGGAATTCAAGCGTCTGTTCGGCTTGACGCCGGCGAAGGAGACGCAGCGCATGCGCGAGAGCTTCGCAATTCCGGAGGCATTCGAGGATGCGGTTTTTGTGTCGTCGCATTGAGAGGCGCGTGACCCGGGCCGCGACCTGTGCCGCACGCTGTCATCGCGCGGCATCGAGAACCAGACCCGCAAGCGACTTCAGGATGACCGCAGTCACGCCCCAGATGTCCTGCGTCTGATCGGCCCAGTACCAGGCGCCGGCGCGTTCGCCTTCACTGTATTGCCGCGGCAGAGCGGGATTCAGCAGCGTGGCGAACGGAAACTCGAAGATCGCCTCGACTTCGGCCGGGGACGCTTCCCATTCGGCCGTTTCCGGCACGATGCCGATCACCGGAAAAATGGCGTGATTGCGCTTTCGGGTTTTATGAATCGGCAGGCACCCGACCACCCGGATCGCGCCGGGCTCGAGGCGAATTTCCTCGAACGCTTCGCGCAGTGCAGTCGCGCCGATATTGCCGTCGGATTCCGCCGGACGCCCACCGGGGAAACTCACATGCGACGAATATTCGCTGAGTCCCGACGAACGCTTGGTGAGCAGGATCGTCGGCTCGCGCCGCGCGACGATCGCCACCAGGACAGCCGAGAATTTCCACTGTCGGTCGTCGTCCACAAGATATTGCTTCGCCGTGGGCCAATCCGTTTCGGCAGGGATCCGGAAGCCTTCCACGCCGCGTACGATCGTATCCAGAACGGCCTGCGGCGAACCGGCATCCGACTGTCCACTCGCAAGCAAGCCACCGGTATTCGGGACGCTTCTGCCGGATTCCATGTCTTCCTCCTGACGCCTGCACCGTCGAGCGCTCCGGACGACACCGAACCCGATACGGGTTGCCGTGGCACGGCGTCGTTGTTGCGAATTCGGGTGTAGCCGTGTTCGCATGCGATCGAAAATGGCGAGAGCGCGAAAACGACAGTCTGCTCCAACGCAAAAAAATCCGTCAGCGTCGCGGAAATTTTAATTCGCGTGCCGGATCGCCATCGACAAATCGGAGACACCTGATAACGCATGAGAAATGAAATTCCGATCGAATACGAGAGCGCATCTCATGCGCATTCAACCGGCGGACGTCGGCTCACCCGACGCATCCACGCGCGCGGGTGCGGGTCCGACTAACCCGGCCGCCGTGATCGCAACAGCCGTGACGATCATCATCGCGCCCCACCCGACCCGCTCGTTGAGCATCCCCGCGGCCACAGCGCCGACGGCGCCGGCCGCGTAATAGAGCGTGAGATAGGCGGCACTCAACGCACCGGCCCGCGCCGGTTGAATCGCGACGACACGTGACTGGTTCGCAACCTGAGCAGCAAAACAACCTGCGTCGAATGTCGCCAACCCGACGCCCATCCACCCGGGACTTCCGAGCGCAACGCCAAGCAGCAACGCCGAAAGCGCCGCCACGACGAGCCCGCAACGGATGACGGCACGATCGCCGAATCGGTCGGTGAATTTTCCGGCGACACGCGTGACGCCAAGGCCAAGCACGCCGACGAGACTGTACGCGCCGATCGCCGCCGCACTCATGCCATAGGGCGGCTCGGCCAGACGGATCGCCAGCCCCACCCATACCAGATTGAACGCGAAGAACCACAGCATGCCGGCGCAAGTACGGCGTCTCAATTGAACGCTGTCGCGCAGCAGACGCGGAATGGCAACGATCATGGTCGCATAGCCGGGCGGCCGCCCCTGCGGTCGGCCGCCCGGCATAAGCGATGCACCGCCAACGGCAGCCAGCGCAACGCATCCGGCCAGCGCAAGCAACGCGCCGCGCCACCCGCACCATTGCGACAACACGCCACCGACGAAGCGACTCAGCAGGATGCCGGCAGAAATGCCCGCGGATACGACGCCCATCGCCGCGCCACGTCGGTGCGGCTCCGCGTGTTTTCCGACGACGGTGCTGCACTGCGCCGCGACCGTCGTCGCCGCACCGACCAGGAACAAGGCGATGGCAAGCGTGAGCGGCCCGGACGACCACGACGCGCATGCAAGCAATAACGCGAGCATGCCCATTTGCGCCGAAACAAGCGTGCGCGGACTGAATCGGTCAGCCAGCGGGACCAGCAGTGCAAGGCCGACCAGATAACCGAGCATCGTCACGGAAGCGAGGGCCGTCATCCGCGATGCGGGCACGCCGAAGTCGCTCGCGATGACCGACAGCGACGGCTGCAGCGCATAACCGTTGGCGATCGCCACGCCCGCCGCCAGCGCAAGCGCCGCGATCGCGGCGCGGGACAGATACGGGCTCTGGCCGGCGACCGTCATGCTCCGGTCCTGACCGCGATCGCCTCGACTTCGACCAGGATCTCCGGATCGACGAAGGGAAGCGCATGCACCAGCGAAAACGCCGGCCGGATATCTCCGTAGATCTCTCCATGCGCACGGGCCGCAGCCTCCCAATTGTCGAAGTCCGCGACCACGAGGCGGCTCTGGACCACGTCGGACAACGAGAATCCGCTGCCCTCCAGAACTTTCTCGATCGTCGCCAGCGCATCGCGTGTCTGCGCGTACACGTCGTCTCCTTTGCCGGCCGTCCCCGAGATGTAGATGGTGTTGTCGACGACGACTGCACGCGAGTAGCCAACCTTGGGCTCCCACGGGGAGCCGGTGCTGATCCTTTGACGCATCGTGAAGATCCCTTCGATAAGGTTCATGGACACAACCTACTACTTGGGTAGTAAGTGTAGGCGATTGTATACTACTGCGGTAGTTAATCAAGGAATCCCATGCAGGTCGCCGTGGGAGCCGGAGCCCATACACATGAACGAAAACGCGGAGCTGATCACGTCGTTGATCCGGCTTGGATTTACCCAGTACGAGGCGCAGGCATACGCGGCCCTCGTTGGACAAGCCGCGCTGACAGGCGCGGAAGTCGGCCGGCGCGCCGGCATGCCGCCATCGAAAATCTACGAAACCTTGACTCGCCTGGAAGCGCGCGGCGCGGTGCTCATCAACCGGTCGGAGCCTGTTCGTTATGCCGCCGTGCCTCACCGGTCGCTGCTGGAAGAACTGCGTACGCGCTTCAACGCGGATCTGGAGCTGGCCGCCGGCGCGCTCGATCGGCTGCCGGTACAGCAGGAGCCCGGGCTGGTCTGGTCGTTGAGCGGGCGGGCGGCGATCACCAGCGCCTTCGCGCGCGTCATCGTCAATGCGAAAACGCAGATTTTCGCGGGCCTCTGGGACGAAGAGATCGACGACCTGGGGCCGCTGCTCGAAGCCGCAGCGGCAAGGGGCGTCGACACGCACGTGGCGATCTACGGCAACCGCACGCTCAGCGGGCCGCGTCACTACGACATGGCCAAATGCGGCGCCAGCGCGAGGCTCCGGCTTTCCGGACGCCGGCTCGCCGTTGCGGTGGCGGACGACACGGAGGCGGTGGTGGCGGAATTCGGCGACCATTCGCCCGATCAGGCAACCCTGACGACCAATCCGGTCATTGCGCTGCTCGCGGTCGAATACATCAAGGCGGACGTCAGCGGGCGCGTGTTGATCGACGCACTGAGTCCGGCGGAATACAAGAAAGTCCTGAAGCATCCCGACATGCAGGCAATGCTCGCGCCGCCCGACGGGAAGGGCTGACCCGCGCGACGCCGCATGGCTGCCGGTGCACGCAGCCCGCCACCATGCCACCCTGTCCGACAATCGTCACCCCCACGCGAGATTCCAATGACCCCGTATGCCTACCGCCTGCTGAATGTATTCGCCGAATCGACGTTTGGCGGCAACCCGCTTTGCGTGTTCGAAGACGCGCGCGGCATGGACGACGCGACCATGCAGGCGCTCGCCGTGCAGTTCAATCTGTCCGAAACGACCTTCGTGTTGCCGTCGGAGCGCGCGCATGCACGGGTCCGCATCTTCACGCCGGGGTATGAAATGGCCTTTGCAGGCCATCCGACGCTCGGCACCGCGCATGTCGTGCGCGACCTGCTGAATGCCGGCGACGCGCTCGCGCTCGAATTCAAGGCCGGAGTGGTCGACGTCAATGCACACGACGACGTGTGGACGTTCATCGCACCGCATGCAGGCATGCCGAAAACGGCACCCTGCGAGTTGTCCGATGCCCAAACGGCGGCACTGCTGGGGCTGACGAAAGACGATCTGCTCGCGCCGCCGATCTGGGTCGATACCGGCGCCGATCAACTGCTGATCGCGCTCAAGGACCCCGCGGCCGTGCGGCGCGCGCGACCCGACAGCGCACACCTCGACATCTGGCCGCAAAGCAGTCTCGGCCGTAAAACGGCGTATGTGTTCGCGTTCGACGCCGAGCGCCCGGGGACGGTGGTGTCCCGCTACTTCTTCGTGAAGCAAGGCGCCGGCATTTCGGAGGACCCGGGCACCGGGTCGGCCTGCGCGAATCTCGGCGGCTGGCTGCTTGCGGGCAACCACGCGCTGCCTGCCGCCTTTCAGGTCGAACAGGGCGAAGCCGTTGGCCGGCCTTGTCTGCTGCGGCTGTCGGTCAGCGCCAACGGAAAAATCGGTGTCGGGGGGCGCGTGATCGAACTCGGACGCGGCGTCGTCAACGTGTAGATGCCGCGCACGCCATCGCGTTTGTTATGCTGCGCGCATCGCCTGCCCGAGCCGATCGCCGACATGAACGACCCCGCCTCCGACCTCGCCCGCACGCTGCGCGCATCCTGCGACGCCTGCTTCGGCACGGCCGCCGTCTGGCCGCTCGTCGAGCGCGCGTATCGCGAGCCGCAGCGCTTCTACCACACGCTCGCGCACCTGGCCGAACTGTTCGCGCATCTCGCGCCGTTCCGCGCCGATCCGCTATGGCCGGCCATCGAACTCGCCGTATGGGCGCACGATTTCGTCTACGCGACGACGCTGCCGGACTACGCGGACAACGAAGCGCGCAGCGCGCAATGGCTCGTGCAGGTCACAAACGAGCGCTGCAGCGAAACCTGGTTGCATGCGCACGCATCACATGTGTCCGTTGCACACGATCTCGTGCTCGCGACGAAATCGCACCGGTTGCCCGATACGTTCGCATCCGATCCGGACTTGCAGCGTGCCGGGTGGATTTTTCTCGACGCGGATCTCGCGATCCTTGCCGCCGCGCCCGACCGGCTGCGCGAGTACGACCGCGCGATCGCGCGGGAGTGGGCGCAGGATCCCGATGCGCCGTCGGCGGCGTTCCGCGCGGGCCGCAAGCAGGCGCTCGAACATCTGCGCGGGCAGCATCCGCTGTTTCGATCGGCGGAGTTCGCGCCGCTCACGCCGCTCGCGCAACGCAATCTCGACATGCTGATCGACGCGTACGCATAAGCGCATGCGAACCCGTGCAACAGCCGGCGCGAAACACATCGAACCCGTTCACCGCATCATGACCGCTGCAAGAAGAAGCCTGACGCTCATCCCGGCATGTTTGCTTGCCTTTTCCCTGCACGGCCACGCGCAATGCGTCGACCTGATCGCCAATCTCGACGACGGCCAACTGATGCAGTCGCGGATCGCGCTGGTCGACCATGCCACGCCCGCCGAGCAGATCCGCGTCCTCGCGTACATCTTCGAGATCGATCAGACCGGCGGCCAGATGCTGCATCATCTGGTCGCCGCCGCACGCCGCGGCGTGCCCGTCAAGCTGCTGATCGACGGCATCGGCCCCGAGCCGCACTTCCCCTTCGAGGACGAGCTCATCGTCGCCCTGCACGAGGTGGCGCCCGGCATCGAACTGCGGATCTTCCATCCGCGATCGCATCTCGTCGAGCTTGCGCATCGCATGCACGACAAGCTGTTCCTGGTTGGCGACACGGCCGTGATCGGCAGTACCTCGATCTGGGATCCGAGCTTCCGCAACTGGCTCAGTGAACGCGACCTGATGGTGGCGGGCGACGCCAGCCAGAACGCCTCTGCGCTGCACGCCATGCGCCAGCATTTCGACCTGTTCTGGAACAGCTCGGCAGCGGTTCGCCCCGAGCCGGAAAAATTCCTCGACATCGCCAGCCCCTATCGCGCCTCGCAGGGTTACGCGACGCTGGACCCGGCGCGCATCCGCTATTGGCGCGAACAGCTGCTGGCGCCGCTCGACGGTGCAGCGCTGACGGCGGACCCGGCCGCCGCCGATACGGCTGACGGTCCCGGCGCTCCGCCCGCTTCGGGCGCGGATTTCGACCCGGGCTGGACGCCGATCGCCTGCGATCGCTTGCGATATGTCCACGACTGGCCCGACAAGCGCTCGCCGGGCACGCTGCAGGACATGCTCCACGAGTTCGAGACGGCGCAGCACGAGATCCTGATCGTCACCCCCTACCTGATCCTGGTGCCGGAACTGCGCGCGACACTTGAACGCAAGCGGCGCGAAGGCGTCCGCGTGACCGTCGTGAGCGCGTCGCTGGCGAGCACCACGCAGGAATTCCCTGCGGTCGGCCGCGCCTATGCCGACGATTTGGCCGGCCTGGTGAATGCAGGGATCGAGGTGCGCGAGTATGACGACGGGAAAAACCGCATGATGCACGCCAAGCTGATTCTCATCGACGGCCATCGCTATTATCTCGGCAGCTTCAATTTCGACCCGTTGTCGGCCCGCTCCAATACCGAAAACGGCCTGTGGATGGATATCCCCGACGACGGGATCGATCCCCTGCGGGACAGCGTGGCGTACTACCTGCGCAACTCACGCCCGGTGAGCGATGCCAATCACCGCCTGGCGGCGGATACCGTTGCGCGCTGCCGGGCCGCCGGCTGCGGTGGCGCCTGGCGCTGGGTCACGATGCTGATCAGGGATTACCTCTGAGCGCCAATCATTGCTTGAGGGACGCGACGTATGCAGAAACCTGCGCGATCTCGTCATTGCTCAGCAGCGGCACGATCAGGCTCATCAGCTTGCCCTTGCCGCCGCGCGCGCCGCTCTTCCACGCATGCAGTTGCTCGTTCACGTAGGACTCGTGCTGCCCCGTGATACGCGGGAAATCCGGCGGGATGCCGCCGCCGGCCTCGCGGTGACAGGATATGCAGGCGGGCGCGCCACCTGCGCCGCCGTGCGTATAGATCGCCTTCCCCGCGTCCACCAGTTCCCGATGCTGGCTCTCGCCCTGCGTGGGCTTTTGCGCGCTGTAGTAGTCGCCCAGCGCTCTCATGTCCTCGTCGCTGAGATCCTCGACCATCGCCTGCATGACCGCGCTATGGCGAAGCGGTGTGATGCCCGGCCCGCCCTTGAACTGCGTGAGCTGTTTGTACAGATATTGCGGATACTGTCCCGCGAGTCGCGGATAAATGTCGGCGCTGCTGTTTCCGTCGATGCCATGGCACGCCGCGCAACGGGTCGTCGTGAGCTCGTGCACGCGCGCTGCCGGATCGGCGGCGTGCGCGACGACGCATGCCGCGCCGACCGACGCGGCCACCACGGCTCGAACCAGCGCTCGCGCGGCGCGGCCGCGCCCCACTCGGATTTCCTTCATCGTCGTCCCCTCTGATTGGCCAGATCGAGGGTATGCGCGTGCGCGGTCGAAGTCCTTGACGGCTGATCGCGTCGTTTACCAAAGCGTCCGGTTTTTTCGCGAGAGGCGTCGCGGGGCGAAACCCCGCTCGACGACGGCAAACCGGCCGGGATCCATCGCCTCGGCCGGCCGGCAGCCCACACCACTATCCGGGCAAGATCCGCGCCCCCAATTCCCTCCTCATTCCGTGACTTGAAAAACATCCGATGATTGCATTTTTACATTCAATGTGATTTTATTATCACTTGTTGCAAGCCGCCGCCGACCACGCGTGCGGCCGCACCCCATACCAAGGAAGAGACGCAGATGGAGACAATCGCCGTCATCGGCAGCAACATGGTCGACCTCGTGACCTATGTCGAGCGCATGCCCACCCGGGGCGAAACCCTCGAAGCGCCGAACTTCGAGCTCGGCTGCGGCGGCAAGGGCGCGAACCAGGCGGTCGCGGCCGCGCGCCTCGGCGCGCGCGTCGTGATGGTCACGAAGGTCGGCGACGACGTGTTCGCCGACAACACGATCCGCAACTTCGAGCGCGAAGGCATCGACACCACACATGTGCGCAAGGTCGCCGGCGTGCCGAGCGGCGTCGCGCCGATCTTCGTCGAACCCGATTCGAGCAACAGCATCCTGATCGTCAAGGGCGCGAACCGCCACCTGACGCCGGCCGACATCGACGCGGCCGCGCCGACGCTCGCCGAATGCGCGCTGATCGTGCTGCAGCTCGAGATCGAACTCGACACCGTCTATCACGCGATCGCGTTCGGCGCGCGGCATGGCATCCCCGTGCTGCTGAACCCCGCACCCGCGGTGGCCGACCTCGATTTCGAGCGCATCCGCTCGGTCGAATTCTTCGTGCCGAACGAAACCGAGCTGGCGATCGTGTCGGGCATGCCGGTCGATTCGCACGACACCGCGGCACGCGCCGCCGAAGCGCTGGTCGCGCGCGGGCTGAAGCACGTGCTCGTCACGCTCGGCGACAAGGGCTCGCTGCTCGCGTCGCGCGATGGCGTGCGGCACGTGCCGGGCGTGCCGGTCGACGCACGCGACACGACAGGCGCCGGCGATGCGTATATCGGCTGCTTCGCGCGCTGCTACGCCGCGTCGCGCGATGCCGTCGACGCGATGCGCTACGCGTCCGCGTATGCCGCGCATTCGGTCACCGGCCTCGGCACGCAGAAGTCGTACGCCGACACCGTGACGTTCGAACGCTTCCTCCGCGACGCCGGCCTCTGAACGGCGCCTTGATCGACGAGACAACCCGGGAAGGAGACACCCGTGAGCCGAACCAGAATCGAACACACACCCGACGGCTATTACCTGAACCGCACGCCGCTTTTCGCGTTCACGCTGCTGTGCTGCCTGTTCGCGCTGTGGGGCACCGCCGCGAACCTGAATGACGTGCTGATCGCGCAGTTCAAGAAATCGTTCTTCCTGTCCGACTTCGAGTCGGCGTTCGTGCAGTCCGCGTTCTATCTCGGCTACTTCTTCCTCGCGATTCCGGCCGCGACCGTCGTGAAGAAGTTCAGCTACAAGACGACGATCCTGGTCGGCCTGCTGCTCTACACGACCGGCTGCCTGCTGTTCTTCCCGGCCGCGTCGATGGCGAAGTACGGGATGTTCCTCGTCGCGCTGTTCGTGATCGCCGCGGGCCTGTCGTTCCTCGAAACGGCGTCGAACTCGTATTCGACGCTGATGGGCCCGCGCGACACCAGCACGCGGCGGCTGAACATCTCGCAGACGTTTTATCCGTTCGGTGCGATGGCCGGTGTATACATGGGCAGCTTCCTGATCTTCAAGGAAGGCGACGCGTCGCATGCGCAGCTCGCGGCGATGTCGGCAGCCGACGCGCACGTGCATCAGCTCGCGATGATCCAGGCCACGCTCGAGCCGTACAAGTGGCTGATCGTCGTGCTCGTCGCGGTGTTCATCGTGTTCGCGCTCACGCCGTATCCGGCCTGCAAGGGCAACGGGCCGGGCGCGGCCACGCACCGGATCGACGCGCGCGGCACGCTCGCGCGGCTGTTCGGCAACCGGCGCTTCGTCGCGGGCGTCGTCGCGCAATTCCTGTATGTCGGTGCGCAAGTCGGCGTATGGAGCTTCACGATCCGGCTCGCGATGCAGATCGGCGGCCTCACCGAGCGCGGCGCATCGCACTACCTGCTCGCAACCTTCTTCGCGTTCTTCGTCGGCAAGCTGATCGCGACGCTCGTGATGAAGCGCGTCGGGCCGGCCAAGGTGCTGATCGTCTACGGCATCCTGTGCATCGCGCTGCTCGCGTACACGATCAGCGTGCACAACATCACCGCCGTCTATGCGGCCGTGTGCGTGAGCGTATTCCTCGGCCCGTGCTGGCCGACGATCTACGGCCTCACGATCGACGGCCTCGGCAAGGACACCGAATACGGCGGCTCGATCCTCGTGATGAGCATCGTCGGCGGCGCGGTCGTGCCGCTGATCCAGGGGCTGATCTCCGACCATACGGGCGGCAACATGCAGCTCGCGTTCGTCGTGCCGCTCGTGTGCTTCGTCGTGATCGTCTACTACGGCTTCTACTGCCTGCGTCACCAGGCAGCCGCGATACCCGATACGGCGGCCGACGGCAACGGCCGCGCGCGCTACACCGCGACGCGCAACACGTCGGGAGCGTAAGCATGCGAGGCGAGATCGAACTGCGGCGCGACGACTTCCGCGAAGCACCGCGCACGCTGTATCGCACCGACGGCGTCACGGTCACCGCGTTCGCGTATCCGTCCGGCGTCGAGGCGCTGAAGCTCGAGAATCGCCGCGGCCACCTCGTCGTGCTGCCCTATCTCGGCCAGATGATCTGGGCCGCCGCATTCGACGGTCGCGACCTGACGATGAAACACCTGTTCCGGCAGCCGAAGCGCACGGCATCGATCATCGATACCTACGGCTGCTTCATGTTCCACAGCGGGCTGCTGCGCAACGGTTGCCCGGGGCCCGGCGACACGCACGCGCTGCACGGCGAGATGCCGTGCGCGCCGATGGACCGCGCGAGCCTGGTCGTCGGCGCGGATGCACATGGCGCGACGGTCGAAGTGACCGGCGAATACGAATACGTGCAGGGTTTCGGCAGCCAATACGTCGCGCGTCCGTCGGTGCGGCTCGCCGAGCACGACGCGCAGATGACGATCACGATGGACGTGAAGAATCTCGGCGGCGCGCCGATGGACCTGATGTACATGGCGCACCTGAACTACGCGTACGTGCCGGGCGGCCGGTTCGTGCAGTCGCTGTCGCGCGGCGGGGTGCGGCTGCGTGACAGCGTGCCCGCGCACGTGAAGCCGACCGCCGCGTGGCGCGACTACACGGCCACGCTCGCGCGCGAACCGGAACGGCTCGCGACACTCGATACGCCCGCGCTGTACGACCCCGAGATCGTGTTCTTCATGAACGGCGTGGAAGCGGACGCACACGGCGTCGCGCATTTTCGGCTCGCGCATCCGGACGGCGGCGCATTCCATACCGCCTACCGCCCCGAACAGTTCCCGCACGCGACGCGCTGGATCCTGCACAACGCGGACCAGCAGGTCGCCGCGTTCGCGCTGCCGTCGACCTGCGAGCCGGAAGGTTACGAAGCCGAACGCCGCAAGGGCCATGTCGCGTCGCTCGCGCCGGGCGCGACGCGCCGCTTCGAAGTCGTCACCGGCTATCTGAGCGCGGCGGAAGCACGCGATGCATAACGCGATGCGCGGCCGCGTTGCGTCAGGTCACGAGCGCGATCCCGTGTTCGCGGATCGTCGTTTCGTAGCGGCGGCTCAGTTGCCCGTCGGAGATCACGTAGTTGAAGTCGGTCAGTTCGGCAAAATAGGCCGCGCGCACTTCGTCGAACTTCGTGTGGTCGACCAGCAGGAAGCGGTTCTGCGCGCGCGCCATCACCTTCTTCTTCGCGTCGACTTCGTGGAAGTTGAAGCACGTAACGCCGCAGCGGTCGCTCACGCCGGCCGCCGAGATGAACGCCTTCGACACGCGCACCGAGTCGAGGATGCCCGTTTCGGCGACCGATTCGAACACCATGTTCTGGCGGTGATACGCGCCGCCGCACAGGATTACGTTGCAATGCGGCTTCTGCTGCAGCTTCGCAAACACGTTCAGCGCGTTGCAGACGGCCGTGAATTCGAGGTCGTCCGGAATGAAATCGACGATGAACGGCGTGGTCGAGCCGCAGTCGACGAAGATCGTGTCGCCGGTGGTCACGAACTGCGCGGCAAGCTTGCCGATGCGGCGTTTTTCCTCGGTCTGCCGGTTGTTCTCGGCGCTGATCAGGTATTCGCCGATGTCGCTGCGCTGCGCGGCGAAATGGCGCGTCACGTAACCGCCGATCAGGCTGAGGCCATGCGGGTTGTCCGCGAGATCGCGGCGGATCGTCATCTCGGACACGCCGAACAGCTCGGCCACTTCCCTCAGATGAATCGCGTTCTGCCCTTGCAGCACGTTCATCAGCGTCTTGATTCGTTCGCCCTTCTTCGTTTCCATGCCTGTATCCTGCGTACCCGTCGCACCTGCCGCTTGTCGTGCCGGGCGTGCGGAGCCGGCCGGAATGTCGTATTTGTCACAAACCGATGTGAAAACATCAACTTTCCGTGTGCCTTTCCGGCATTCGATCCGTGGAGTCCTGAAACATGCCGCTTTCCAACGCCCAGCTCGCTCAAACCATCGATCACACGCTGCTCGCGCCCGACGCGAGCGACGCGCAGATCCGCGAACTCTGCCGCCAGGCGGCCGGGCATCGCTTCTATTCGGTCTGCGTGAATTCGGCGAACGTGCCGCTCGCCGCGCGCGAGCTGACCGGCACCGGCGTGCTCGTGTGCGCGGTGGTCGGCTTTCCGCTCGGCGCCGGGCTGTCGGCCGCGAAGGCATTCGAGGCGTCGGCCGCGATCGCGGCGGGCGCCGGCGAGATCGACATGGTGATCAACCTCGGCGCGCTGAAAAGCGGCCGCGCCGACGACGTGAAGGCCGACATCGAAGCCGTGCACCACGCGTGCGGCTCGGTGCCGCTCAAGGTGATCCTCGAGACGGGGCTGCTGAGCGACGACGAGAAGGTGCGCGTGTGCGAGATGTGCCGCGATCTCGGCGTCGCGTTCGTGAAGACGTCGACCGGGTTCGGCCACGGCGGCGCGACGCTCGCGGATGTCGCGCTGATGCGCCGCACGGTCGGCCCGGATCTCGGCGTGAAGGCATCCGGCGGCGTGCGCGACCGCGCGGCCGCGCTCGCAATGCTCGAAGCCGGCGCGACGCGGCTCGGCACGAGTTCGGGAGTGGCGATCGTCACCGACCAGGGCAGCAACGACGCGGGGTACTGACAACGCGGTGCCGGAAACCCGGCTGCGCGATCCCACCGACATCCGGCGCTTCCCGGCTGGCAGGGAAGCGCCGCGTCACTCGCGCGCGGCCTCGGCCTCCATCGAATGCATGGTCTCCGCCGGACCGCACACGCCCGCCGCCGGCAACGTCACCGTCACCGTCGTACCCTGCCACGCAACGCTGTGCACGCGGATCTCGCCGCGATGGCGCTCCACGACCGCCTTGGCAAACGCCATCCCGAGCCCGACGCCCTTTGCGTCGGGTTGCCCTTTCAGGCGAAAGCGCCGGTAGCGCTCGAACAGTCTCGCCTGATCCTCGGCCGCGATCCCGTAACCGTGATCGCGGATCACGCAGCGCACCGACGCGCGATCCTCGGCCAGCTCGACGCTGCACTCGATGCGCGTATGCGATGCGCTGTATTCGACGGCGTTCCCCAGCAACTTGACCAGCGCGCGCGACAGCAGCACCGGATCGCCGTGGACGAGCGCGTCGTCGCAATACGGCACGTCGTCGACGTCGATCTCCTTTTCGCTCGCGCGCGACCAGACTTCGTCCCGCGCCTGATTCATCAGGTCCGAGACATTGACGAGCTCCGGTGCGTACTCGCCAGCCTCGGCCCGCGACACTTGCGCGAAGCCGTCCGCCATCGCCAGCGTATGACGCGTCAGCCTGCCGATCTCGTGAAGGCGTTCGCGTAACGTGCAGTCGAGCGGGCACGCTGCCGGCGCGCCCACGAGCACGACGACCGACGTGAGCGGCGCACGCATGTCGTGCGAGAACAGCGTCAGCATGTCGTTGCGCTGCCGCTCGAGCACCTCGCGGCGGACGTACGCGCCGCGCAGCCGGTCCAGCGCGTCGTTCAACCGCGCGATCTCCGGACCCGTGCCCGGCACCGCGACGATCGGCGATACGTCGCCCTGGCTCAGCGCGACGATGCCCCGGCTCAACGCGTCGAGCGGTTTCGACAGCGTCCGCTGCGTGCCGCGCACAAGCAGGAACAGTATCGCGATGCAGCACGCCGCTTCGGCGGCGGACAAGGCCATCCTGAAACGAGCCGCATCGCGCAGCTCGACCGCGCGCGCCCGCGTGACGTCAATCACACGATCGCGCAGTTGTTCCGCCGGTCGGAGGTCGCGCATGATCCGCTGCGTGAAGTCCTCGGCATTCATCGCATAGCTGCCCGTCCGGCCGGCGCGGATCGTCGCCGAGACAAGCGGCAGGAGGCTGCCCTCCATCGTATCGTTCAGCCGTGCGAAGTCGTTCGCGAGCGTTGCGTCGGCGAGCTGCGGCGGGATCGCGCCGGCAATCAGCGCACGCAGCTGCACGATGCGCCCGCGCATCTGGAGAATGCGCGCGATCCGCTCGTCGTCGAGCGGCGCATTCCGCATCAGCGATGCGACGAACAGCGAGCCGAGACGCCCGGTGTATTCGCGCAGGTCGCCGAGCAGGTGCGCGAGCATCAGCGCGTTCGCCGTATCGGGGTGGCGCATCGCGGTGCCCGCCATCACGTCGTGCGCCAGGGTCGCGAGATCGTCGGCGGCCGCGAACATCCGGTCCTGCGCGGACTGTACTTGCCACACCATGCGCGCGTCCGGCGGCTGCGCGGCGAGCGTGTCGACCTCCTGCCGCGCGCCGGCCAGCTCGGCGCGGATCGCTTCGATCGCATGCAGCGCGATCCCGCGTTCGGGCGCGTCGAGCACGCTCGCCTGCGCGAGATGCGTTCGAAGCGCGTCGAGCGCCTGGTCGGAGCGCACCCGTGCGGCGTTCACGGCCGTCACGTCGGCCGCCGCGTCGCGCCGCCGATGCGCGAGCAGCGCATTGGCCGGCCAGCGTTCGGCCGAGATCAGGTTCAACGCGATCATCGCGCGCTCGACCTGTTCGAAGTCGCGCAGGTCGAGGCTCCCCTGCCGGTACTGCCGGTAGCTTTCCCAGACGTTCGTCCCGCACGCCACCGCCGTCAGCGCCACCACAAGCGCGAAGCCGGCACGCATCCGCTGCCGGATCGAAAAACCGCCGGGGGTCATGATGCCGGCCCGGTTCGCAACGAACGTGCGACGCACGCGGCCTCGTCCGCTCCGCTAACCGGCATCGCGTTCTCCCCGCCAACCGCCCGCCCCGCACCCGCGCGTCGCGACCGTGCCGCCCTTGCAGCGGGATATGATCGTCGCGCGCGCGTCCTGCCGCGTCGCGCAGGGCGCGACGGGGTCGACACGCGGCGGCGCGTCGACCGCACGCTTGCCGGCGCGTGCCGGCAGCCGGCACGCAACACAGACCGTATGGCGCCGCAACGCGTAGCGATACGTGACGAACGACGCGCCGCAACGCGCGCATGGCGCGAGGTCGAGCACGCCGCCGTCGATGAAGCGCACGAGCATCCAGGCCCGCGTCAAGTCGAGCGGCAGCGCAATGTCGGCCGCACCACCGTGCTCGGCGTATAGCGTGTAGCTCTTGACGAGTGCCTCGAGCCGGGAGCAGCCCGCGTCGTTGCGCAGGAAACGATAGATGCCATGGAACAGCGATGCGTGAAGATTCGCGAGCCACGTCATGTACCAGTCCGTCGACGACGGCAGCATCCCTTTCGGCGCCGCGACACCGCGCACCTCCCGGTAAAGACGCGCGAGACGGTCGTACGGCAGCGCGCACTCGATTTCCAGCATCTGGAGCCGCGCGCCGAGCCGGATCAGCGCCACCGCCTGCATCGTGCGTTGCGCATCGTCCACGAGGTCGTGCCGCCTGACAGGATCGTTCATGATGCGGCCTCGTCGGGTAGCGCGAGACCCGCCAGCGCCAGCGCGGTATGGAGACGCACGATGTCGACCGGCGGTGTCGCACGGGTCAGCGCCGATATCACGCCGTGCCGGCTCGGCCGCAACGCGCAGATGAGCTGTCCCGCCGACGCGAGATCGTTCATGTGCTTCACCGACAACGCCGCCAGCGCGGCGGCGACGTCGGCGCTCACACCCAGACGGAACATGCCGATCGCGCGATCCGACTGCAACAGCCGCTGCGCCAGGCACAGATACGACATGTTCAATTCCCACATTGCGTCACTGTCGTTGACAAGCTTCATCGTTCACCTCGATTAATGCACGGCCAGGGTCAATGAGTCGTCGTCAAAATGCGTGCCGATAAAATTCTTATTACGGATCGTTATGTTCTTCTGGCAGTACGAAATATCGAAACCGGACATTCCAGAACGATTCACAGCGCGCGCATGCATGGGGCTGCGATTCAATTCTGGCGTGGCCTCAGGCGTCGCAGACCGCGTCGCGGCAATGCGCGCGGTGCCTCGCGCAGCGCCCCCGTAACGGCCTGCATTGCAAACCGTCACGATTGAGTCTCGGCGATATCCCGTCGAATGTAAACGCGACGTTAGGCGCAAGACAAATGCAGGATAAATAGAGGACAAATGAGACTTTAGTATTAAGACTTTCGTCTTGTACAATCCGGTTCGCTCAGACCGAATCAGCATCGGCCGTCCCACCTTTCATCACCCCAATGAAAATTCTGATCGTCGACGATCACGCGATCCTGCGGGACGGCGTGGAAATGCTGCTCCGTCAGGAGGACAGCAACACGGTCGTCGTTCAGGCGGGCAATGCGGATGACGCGGTGCGGATGCTCGACCAGCACACCGACCTCGACGCCATCGTGCTCGACCTGAAACTGCACGGCATGAACGGGCTCGAAGCGCTCGCCGTGTTCGCGCGGATGCGCCCGGGCCTGCCCGTCATCGTGCTGTCTTCGTCGGAGGATCTGAGCGCGGTGCGCAACGCGTTCGCGCAGGGCGCAATGGGCTACGTCCCGAAGTCCGCCGGCCCGCGCACGCTGCTGTCCGCCATCCGGATCGCACTCAACGGTGAACGTTACGTCCCGCCGCTCCTGCTCGACGAGCAGGCTGCGCCGCCCCCGGACGGCGCGACGAGCCCGCCACCCGCGTTACGCGACTCGACGTTGACGCAACGCCAGATCGAAGTACTCCGCTATCTTGCGGAAGGCGTGCCGAACAAGGTCATCGCGGACAAGCTCGGCTTGTCCGAAAAAACCGTCAAGGCGCATATCACCGCGATCTTCAAGGCACTGAACGTGATCAACCGGACCCAGGCGGCCGCCGCCGGCAGGAAGGCCGGGCTGATCTGATCGCCTGCCTGCGTCGCACCGGTCGAACCGGCCCGTTGGCGCGGGAGGTGCGCCGCGCGAATTGCCAACCCGACGCGAATCGCCTAGATTTTCTTCATTCTCATCGCCAGCGGGATCGCAGATGGCCTCCACGTCTCGCCCCACGGACGGTCACGCACCGCCCGATGCGCCGACCGACCCTGACGGCCCGTTCGATCTCGCCGCGGACGTGATCGAGCGATGGCAACGCCTCGTCGATCTGATGGCGGATATCGTCGGCGTCCCGGCCGGGCTGATCATGCGTCATGTCGGCAAGGACATCCAGGTGGTGGTGGCCAGCCGCAACGAAACCAATCCGTTCTATCAGGGCGAATCGGCCGAGCTGTCCGGCTCGGGGCTCTATTGCGAGGCGGTGATCGAGAGCGACCGCTCGCTGGTCGTGCCCGATGCGCGGCAATCGGCGCAATGGCACGACAACCCGGACCTGCGCGTCAACATGGTCTCGTATCTCGGCCTGCCGATCCACTGGCCCGACCGCACGACGTTCGGCACGATTTGCGTGCTCGACTGCAAGGAAAATGCGTATTCGGAACGGTACATCCGGCTCGTCGAGGAATTCCGCGACCAGATCGAAATGCAGCTCCAGCTGATCGACGCGCAGCGGATCGCCGAACGCGAGCGCCTGCGCGCCGCGCAACTCGCCGAAAACTTCCGTCTGCAGAAGGATCTCGCCACCGAGGCCTCGCACGTCAAATCGCGCTTTCTCGCGGCCGCGAGCCACGACCTCCGCCAGCCCGTCCATGCGCTCAGCCTGTTCGTCGGCGCGTTGCGGCACGTTCAGATGCCCGCCGACGGTGCGCTGCTCGTCGAGCGCATCAACCAGTCGGTCAATGCGATGGACGAACTGTTCACCGCGATCCTGGACATCTCGCGGCTCGACGCGGGCGTCGTGCCCGTGCATCGCCGACCGTTCGCGATCGACACGATGCTGGAGCGCGTGTGCAGCGACGTGGCCGTCGACGCGCATGCGAAGGGGTTGCAACTGACGTACGTGCGCAGCACCGTCGTCATCGACTCCGATCCGGTACTGCTCGAGCGTATCGTGCGCAACCTGCTGTCGAACGCGGTGCGCTATACCGACACCGGACGCATCGTCGTCGGCTGCCGGCGCACCCGCACGCACGTGCGCGTGCAAGTCATCGACACCGGGCGCGGCATCCCGGCCGATCAGCAGGACCGCGTGTTCGACGACTACTATCAGTTGACCCATCACGGCCGCGGGCACGAACAGGGCATGGGCCTCGGGCTGGCAATCGTGCGACGCCTGGCCGAATTGCTTGATTGCCCGCTGATGCTGCGCTCCGCGCCCGGGCGGGGCTCGTGCTTCGAACTGCAGGTCGCGCGAATGCCGGCGACCGCCCAGCCGCCCGGCGCCGTTGCGGACGAGATCGCCGTCGACGCGGCCGCGGCGGCCGCCCACCTCGTGGTCGTGATCGACGACGAATCGGCCATCCGCACCGGGATGTCGATCCTGCTCGCGCAATGGGGCTACCGGGTCGTCGCGACCGCGTCGGCAAGCGAGGCGATCGCACGCCTGGCGTCGGACGACGTACGCCCGACCTTGCTGATCTGCGATCTGCACCTGCACGGCGACGAGAACGGAATCGGTGCGATCTCGCGGCTGCGCGACGAATACAACACGGCCATTCCGGCGATGCTGATCACCGGCGACACGACGGCGCGCCGGCCCGGCCGGTCGAAGCACGGCGGCTTCATGCTGCTGCACAAGCCGGTGCCGAGCGACAAGCTGCGCTCGGCAATGGAGCGTGTCCTGCGCGCGCAGACGGGGAGGCAGGCTTTCGGGCACACCGATCGTGACAACAGATCCTAGCCGGTACGCGGTCCCGAATCAGGCCATCAGCCGGTCGTGAGCCCCGCAATACGCTCACGCAGCCGTGGCGCGACGAAATCGAGAAACGCGCGCAACTTCAGCGGCATCGGCGCCTGCCCCTTGTGCACCAGGCTGACCGGCTGCGGCTGCGATTCGAACGCGTCGAGCACCACGTCCAGCGTCCGATCGCGCAGTGCCTGCGCGACCTGATACGACAGCACGCGGATCAGCCCCACGCCGAGCACGGCGGCGTCGATGGCCGCTTCGGCCGTATTCACGGCAAAGCGTGAGTGGACGGGCACCGTCAGTTCGCCCTTCTCGCCGTCGAACACCCACGCGCGACGCGACGCCAGCACCTCGAAGGTAATGCATTGATGCTGCGCCAGATCGCCGGGCGCTTCGGGCGCGCCATGTGCCGCGAGGTAGGCGGGACTCGCGCAGATCACACGGCGCACGCTACCGACACGCGTGGCCATAAAGGTGCTGTCGGGCAACTCGCCGATCCGAAGCGCGACGTCGATCTGTTCTTCCATCAGATGGGTCACGCGGTCCGTCAGCACCAGCCGCACGTCGATCTCCGGATAGTGGGCGAGGAACGCGGCCACCACCGGCACGATATGCAGGCGCCCGAACACGATCGGCGCGGTGACGATCAACTCGCCGCGCGGCGCCGCGTATTCGCCGGTGGCGGCGCGCTCGGTTTCCGCGATGTCGTCGAGGATGCGCCGGCAACCGGCGACATACGACTCGCCGGCCTCGGTCAGCGACAGTTGCCGGGTCGTGCGATGCAGCAGCCGCGTATTCAGGTAGGTCTCGAGGTCCGAGATCTTGCGGCTCACGGTCGCCAGCGGAATGCCGAGCTGGCGCGCGGCGGCCGACATGCTGCCGGCATCGATCACCGCCACCAGCAGGGACATCGACTCGAGGCGGTTCATGTTGCCTCTCGAATTTTGGAAAGATGATTCCAAATTATGCTGGATTATCTTTACCAGTGCAAGGCGGTAGGCTGCTTCCAGGTCATCCCGCCGACAGCATCCGCTGCCGGCAAAAACGGATCGCCACGAAAGGAACCCGCCATGAACGAATTGCCCCTTGCATCCGGCATGCCGCCCGTCGCGGCTGTCGCGCCGCCCGCCACCGCCTCGCGCGGCAAGATCGTCGCGATGGCCGCCATCGCCGGCGCGGTGGTGACCAACATCTACTGCACGCAACCGATCCTGCCGCTGATCGCGCAGGACCTGCAGGCCGACCCGGCGACGGCCGACCTGGTGGCCGGCGCGGCGCTGCTCGGCTTCGCGACCGGGCTGGCGCTGCTGCTGCCGCTCGGCGACCGCTACGATCGGCGCAAGCTGGTACTGGGCCAGATCGCACTGGCCTTCGCGTTCGCGGTGGCGTCCTCGTTCGCGCCGGGTGTGTGGGCGCTGGTCGGTGCCGCATTCGGGCTCGGGGTGGTCAGCTGCGTGCCCCAGCAACTGGTGCCGTTCGCGGCCGTGATGTCGGCGCCCACCGAACGTGGTCGCAATGTCGGCACGGTGGTCACCGGCATCATGGTCGGGATCCTGCTCGGCCGCGCGGTCAGCGGCCTGATCGCCGCGCACTATGGCTGGCGCGCGGTGTATGGCGTCGAGGCCGCCGCGATGGTGCCGGTGGGCATCGCCGCCGCGTGGCTGCTGCCGCGTGGCGTGCCGAGCACGACGCTGTCCTATGGCCGGCTGCTCGCGTCGCTGTGGACGCTGGCGCGCGCGCATCGCCCGATCCGCGAATCGATGATCGTGCAGGCGCTGCTGTGGGCCGCCTTCAATGCGTTCTGGGTCAATCTCGCGGCGCTGCTCGCCGACGGGCCCTGGCACCTCGGCAGCGCGTGGGCCGGCGGCTTCGGCCTGATCGGCGCGGCGGGCGCGCTGGCCGCCACGATCGGCGGCCGGGCGTCGGACCGGATCGGCACGCGGCGCGTGATCGGCCTGGGCATCGCGATCGTGACGGTCTCCTACCTGATTCTGGCCGGCGCCGGCAGCTCGTTCGCGCTGCTCGTGATCGGCGTGGTGGTGCTCGACATCGGCGTGCAGGCCGGGCTGGTCGCGAACCAGACGCGCGCGTTTGCCGCCGATCCGAAGGCGCAGGGCCGCATCAACAGCCTCTACATGACCGCGACCTTCGTCGGCGGCGCGCTCGGCGCAACCGTCAGCGGCGCGCTGATGGCCCGCTTCGGCTGGCATGGCGTGGTCGCGTTCGGCATCGCGGCCGGGCTCGCCGCCGCGCTCGTGCATCGCTGCATGGGGCGGCGCTGATCCGGCGTGCGCGATGACCGACCTCGACCTCATTCATAAGGCGCTCGCGCATCCGTTTCGACGGGACGTGCTGCGCTGGCTGAAGGCGCCGGACTCACCGGACACGTTCCCGCGCGCGGCGCGGCTCCACTCGTGCCACGGCGTACCGCTCGCGTCGATCGTGGCGCGCAGCGGGTTATCGCAATCGACCGTCTCGGCCCACATCGCGCTGCTGCGCGACGCGGGCCTGATCGTCGCGACGCCGGTCGGGCAGTGGATCTTCGTCGCCCGCAACGACACGGCCATCGCCGCGTTCGTCGCCCGGGTCGCCAGCGATCTCTGACCTGATCCGGCCCGGGGCAGCATCAGGACGATGCGTTGGGTCGTGACTGACGTTGCGTTCCGCGTGTTGTCCGAGCGGCGGCTGTAGCGCGGCGCTCAGCCCGTCCGCCGCACGGGTTCGCGTTCGGCCGCGTCGTCTTCTTCGACAAACCGCCCCGCGTAATCGCGCGCGAACTGCACGGCGATGCGGCCAGAGCGCGCGCCGCGCTCGAGCGCCCATTGCAGCGCGGGCTCGCGCGCCGCACGGATCTGCTCGACGTCGAAACCTGCCGCACCGAGGCGGCTGTCGACGACGGCCAGGTATTCGTCCTGCGTGAAGCCGTAGAACGTGACCCAGATCCCGAAGCGCTCCGACAGCGAGATCCGCTCCTCGACCGCATCGCCGGGATGCAGCTCGCCATTCTCCGCACGGGACACGTTCGCGTTGTCGCTCGCGTGCTCGGGCATCAGGTGGCGGCGATTGGACGTCGCGTACACCAGCACGTTCGACAGGTCGCTCGCGACCGATCCGTCGAGCACGGTCTTTAGCCCCTTGTAGCCGGTCTCGCCCGCCTCGAACGACAGGTCGTCGCAAAACACGATATAGCGCTCGGGCCGCGCGCGCACCAGCTCGACGATCGCCGGCAGGTCGTTCAGCCCTTCCTTGCTGACCTCGATCAGCCGCAACCCGTGTGCCGCGAACGCGTGCAGGCACGCCTTCACGATCGACGACTTGCCGGTGCCGCGCGCGCCGGTCAGCAGCACGTGATTGGCCGCGAACCCGCGCACGAACTGCCGCGTGTTCCGTTCGACGATCGCCGCCTGCCGGCCGACGTTGCGCAGCGCGTCGAACGCGACGAGCGCGGGCGACGGGATCGGCTCGAGCGGTGCCGCGTGATGAGCGCCGCCAAAGCCGCGCCAGCGAAACGCAACGGCCGCCTCGAAATCGACGGCCGCCGGCCGCCCGGTGTGCGCCATCGCTTCGAGCGCCACCGCGATCCGTTCGAGCTGACGCGCGAGCGACGACACGGCAACGGGTGCGCGCCCATCCGGCAGCGCGGCAATCAGGTCCTGCACGTCGCGATCGCCGCTCATTGCCGAGCGCCCTGCGACGCGCTCGCCTGAAACGGGAACCGCTGCGCGAGCGCCACGCCGAGCAGCGCAACGCCCCCGCCGATCAGGTGATAAAGCCGCAGCGATTCGCCGAGCAGCACGATCGCGCCGCCGGCCGTCATCACGGGCAGCAGGTTCATGAACATCGCGCAGCGGCTCGGGCCGAGCAGCCGCACGCCCTGCATCCACAGATAGGGCAGCACCACCGACGCCAGCACGCCGGCGTACAGGATCAGCGGCACGCTCGCGCGCGTCGGCCATGCGGCTTGCGCGGGCAGCCGCAGCAACATCGGCACCATGAACACGAGCGCGGCGAGCGCCTGCACGTAGGTCGACTGCCACGCCGGCAGCGCACCGATGCGCCAGCGCTTGAGCAGCACGCCGTAGAGCGCATACGCGGCCGACGCGGCCAGCATCAGCAGGTCGCCCGCATGCACGCCGCGCGCGGCGATCGCGGTCGGGTGCCCTTCGGCGATCAGGTACACGACGCCCGCGAGCGACAGCATGCCGCCGGCCACCATGCCCGCGCCCGGCGGATCGCCGAGCAGCAGCGAGCTGAGCGCCATCGTCATCAGCGGCACCAGCGCGGTGATGATCGCCATGTTGGTCGCACTCGTCGTTTTCGCGGCCTCGTAGGACAGACTCTGGAACAGCGCCATCGCGAGGAAGCCGAGCACCGCGAGCTTCGGCAGGTGCGCGACGAGCGCCGCGCGATTGCGCCACGCCGGGCGCAACGTGAACACGCTCATCAGCGCGACGGCGAGCAGCAGCCGGTAGAACGTGATCGCCGACGGGTCAATCGTCGATGCCGACAGCTTCGACACGACGACGTTGCCGGCCCACAGCGCGATCGCGCAGAAGGGAAACAGAAAAGGAGACTTGTTCATCGCGTTTGACGGATTAATATCGTGACAGGGATCTGGCGTGCATCGGAACGCCATCGTGCCCGCCCGCCCAACTGCCTGTCTCACGCCAAAATGTCAGGACTTATCGCCAATCGGACAATCGAGTCCACCCCACCCTTCGCGCACCTGCGCTACGAATCGACGCCGATGCCCGTGTCGGCGATGGCGGCGACGTACGCGCACGGCACGTGCATCGAGCCGCATCGCCACCGCCGCGCGCAACTGCTCTATGCGATCGAGGGCGTGATGCACGTGCAATCCGAAGGCGCGTCGTGGGTCGTGCCGCCAACGCGCGGCGTGTGGCTCGAAGCCGGCCTCGACCATACGGTGCAGATGAGCGGCGACGTGCAGATGCGTACCGTGTTCGTCGAGCCCGGCGCGGTCGAGCACCTGCCCGCACGGAGTTGCGTCGTGGAAGTGCATCCGCTGCTGCGCGAGCTGATCCTCGCCGCGGTGGACGTACCGCTCGACTACGCACCGGGCTCGCGCCACGATCACCTGATGCACCTGCTGCTCGCCGAGGTGACGGTCGCGCCGCTGTTGCCGCTGTACCTGCCGTGGCCGCACGACGCGCGCCTGCGGACGATCTGCGACACGCTCGTCGCCACGCCCGACGACCTGCGCACGATCGCCGAGTGGGCCGACGTGCTCGGCCTGTCGGTGCGCACGCTGCATCGCGCATTCCGCCGCGAGACGGGGCTCAGCTTCCGCCGCTGGCGCGAGCAGGCGCGGCTGCTGCTCGCGCTCAAGCGCCTGGCGCACGGCGAGAAAGTGCTGACCGTCGCGATGGATCACGGCTACAGCAGCCAGAGCGCGTTCTCCGCGATGTTCAAGCGGCATTTCGGCGTGTCGCCGTCGGCGTTTTATGCGTAGCGCGTGTTCGGCGCGACGGCACCGCTACCGCGCCGCAATCCCCGCGATGAAAAACACGCACGCGGCCGCCGACGCCACCGTGCGCACGTGATTCCACATCGTCCAGTCGTGCACGTAGCGCGTCCACAGCGCCGCGCCGTGCGTCGTGAGCGGATCGGCCGCGGCCAGCGCATCGTTGAGCGGCACGTTGACGGCCATCGTCACCGCGAACATGCCGAACACGTAGAGCACGCCGCCCGCGACCGCCGCCATCGCGCCCGGCTGGTCGCGATCGAACAGCGCGATCACGACCAGCGCGAGCGCCATCAGCGTCGTGCCGAGGAACAGCGGCATGAACGGCGAGCGCACGATGTCGACGTTGATCGCATTCATCGCGGCCACGCCGGCATGCGGCGCGATCCGTGCGAGCGACGTCATCACGAACGTCGAGAACGCGAAGTACACGCCGGCCATCAGCCCGCAGCCGATGGCCGAACCCCACAGCAACGCGGAAGTCACGAGCGCGATCATGGTCATGCGCTCCACACGCCGGTCGCGGCCGTCGCACGCGCATAGTCGGAGAAATCGCGCGCGGGCCGCCCGAGCGTCTCCTCGATGCCGTGCATCACCGCGCTGTTGCGCCCGTCGAGCACCACGCCGAACAGTTCGTCGAGCAGTGCGACGACCGGCTCCGGCACGCCAACCTCGCGCAGCGCCGCGACGAACGCGTCCGGCGGAATCTCGCGATACGCGATCGGCCGGCCGGCAGCCCGCGCGATTTCACCGACCGCTTCGGCGAACGTCAGCGCACGCGGGCCCGTCACCTCGATCACACGGTTCGCGAACCGTGCATCGGTGAGCGCGGCCACGGCCACGTCCGCGATGTCGTCCGCATCGACGAACGGCTCGCGCACCGCACCGGCCGGCAGCGCGACCTCGCCGGCCAGCACGCCGTCGATCAGGTAACCCTCGGAGAAGTTCTGGTTGAACCAGCTCGCGCGCACCACGCCCCAGCCCACACCTGACGCCTGCAGCGCGGCCTCGGCCGCCTGCGCGCGTGGCTCGCCGCGCCCCGACAGCAGCACCACACGTTCGACGCCGCTGTCACGGGCGAGCCGCGCGAATGCGGCGATCGCGTCCACCGCGCCGTCGACGGCGAGGTCGGGCTGGTAGGTCACATACGCGGCCGACACGCCGTCGAGCGCGGCGGGCCAGGTCGCGGGCGCCGTCCAGTCGAAGCGGACGGCCGACGTGCGCGACACGGGCCGGGTAGCGATGCCGCGTGCGCGCAGCCGCGCATCGACACGGGCGCCCGTCTTGCCCGAACCGCCGACGATGAGGATGGGAAGTGCCGACATGTGTGTCTCCTTGGGTCAAAATACGAGAATGTCTCGCGTTTCAAAAACACGATAGACTCTCGCATTAGCAACGTCAAGTTTTTCTGGAGGCGGCATGGGCCGACAAAAATCGGGGCAGAACGACGAGCCTGAAGCGGTGGCAGCGGACGCGCCGGCGCGCGCGCGGCTGGTACCGACGCAGCAGCGCAGCCGCGAGCGGTTCGAACGCATCCTCGCGTGCGCGTCGGAAGTCATGATCGAGAAAGGCTGCGACGCGTTCCGGATGAGCGACATCGTCGAGCGCACGGGCATCTCGTTCGGTTCGCTGTATCAGTACTTTCCGGACAAGGCAGCCGTGATCGGCACGCTCGCGGAACGCTACAACGCAGTCGGGCACGACTGCGTGCGGCGCGACCTGGCGAAGATGAAGCGGATCGAGGATCTGCACGGCACGCTGTGCCGCATCACCGACAGCTACTACCAGATGTTCGTCGACGAGCCGCTGATGCGGGACATCTGGCGGGCCACGCAAGCCGACCGCGCGCTGCAGGAACTCGACCGGGCGGACGGCGTGTTTCTGGCCGGGCTATTGACCGGTGCGTTGCGGGATCTCGCGCCGGCGGTACCCGACGCGCAGTTGGCCGCATTCTCGGAATTGACGATGGTGTTGATCGCTGCAGCGGTGCGGCATGCGATCGAGCTGCCGCCGAAGGCGGCGCGCAGGATTCTCGCGATGTTCAAACGGACATTGCCGGAAGATTTATCGGTGCTCGACAGCTAGGATGTGTTCGAATCCTCGAACCGCGGCATTCCGATTTCGCACTTGAAACAAAATATTCGTTAATACAATTACGCAAATCCATATGGGCGCAACCCGAGACCCCGGCGCCCGCCTCCCCTGATTTCCCACCCAAACCGACTCGATAACCCGCTGCTCCCGGGAGCGCGGGTCTTTCGTCTTTCGCGCGAAGCAATCCGCTTCGTGACGCAACGCTCGTTTCGCCCCGGTGAACGTCGCGATGCTTTATTCAGCAATCCGGCAGCCAGATTCCACCGGAGTCAACAAATCGCGAGATGATTAACCGAAATCGATTAACTCAATCAAATGCCGATGCTTAATGGAATCGATTTCAATCAATAATTCCAACCATCCATCCATTTGGCCATTTACTTTTCAATTTTACTTCCGCTAAGCTTACGGCACGTTTTTAAACCCACCAAATCGATCGGCGAATTTCCAACCCCAAGCAATCCGCATTAAATCGATCGATTATTGTTTATTTTGAAAATCGAATGAGATGGAATAAATCCATAAAAACCGGCAAGCCATCATGTGATTGACCGGGCTCTCCGTGCGTCGCGCGGCGACAGGTGCCTGCCGCCCCGACCACGCTTCTTTGGCATCGCGATTCAGGTTGCGCGGGACGGGCCCGATCCTATGGCCCGGCCGGCGCCGTACCGCTATCGCGGACTTCAAACTCACACTCTTGCGAGCGCTGACGATGGACGACTTTTGCCGCGCGAACCTGCCCCCTGCCGAAGATTGGCCGGCGTTTGTCTTCGAGTTGCCGGGGCTGCAGTTTCCGCCGTTTCTCAATTGCGCCGCCGCGCTGCTGGATACCGCAGTCGAGGAACGGGGCTGGGGCGATCGCGTTGCGATCAGGACCGAGTCGGGCATCACGTGGTCGTATCGCGAGTTGCGCGACGCCGGCAACCGGATCGCCAACATGCTGGTCCGCGATGCGGGCCTGGTGGCCGGCAATCGGGTGCTGCTGCACGGCGCCAATCACCCGATGCTGGCCGCCGCGTGGTTTGGCGTGGTCAAGGCCGGCGGCGTGGCCGTCGCGACGATGCCGAAGCTGCGCGCCGGCGAACTGTCGACCATCATCGGGCGAGCCCGGGTCACGCACGTCATCTGCGAAGCCGGGCTGTCGACCGAGCTCGACACGGCGATGGCGCGCATTCAGTGGCGCGGCGACGTTCGGTACTACGAAACGGATGACACGCATCCGCACGCGCACTGGCTCGGCGGTTATTCAGCGGTATTCGCGGCAGCCGACACGCGCGCGGACGATCCTTGCCTCATCGCGTTCACGTCGGGGACGACCGGGGAACCGAAGGCCACCGTCCATTTTCATCGCGACGTGATGGCGGCCTGCCACTGCTTTCCGCAGCATGTGCTCCGGCCCACGGCCGATGACGTCTTCTGCGGGTCGCCACCGCTCGCGTTCACGTTCGGCCTCGGCGCGCTGCTGCTGTTTCCGATCAGTGTCGGCGCAAGCGTCGTGCTGTTGCCGAAAGCGAGCCCGGAGCGGCTGCTGGCCGCCATCGACCGGCATCGGGTCAGCATCCTGTTTACGGCGCCGGCGGCCTATCGGGCCATGCTCGACCATCTCGACACGCATGACCTGTCGTCCCTGCGCAAATGCGTGTCGGCGGGTGAAGCGCTCCCGTCCTGGACACGCGACGCATGGCGGGAGCGCACCGGCCTGCACCTGATCGACGGCATCGGGTCGACCGAGATGCTGCACATCTTCGCGTCGACCGGCGACACCGGCACGAAGGACGGCGCAATCGGCAAGGCGGTGCCCGGTTACCGCCTTGCCGTCCTGGATGAGCACGGCCAATGCCTGCCGCCCTACGAAATCGGCTACCTGGCCGTGCAGGGGCCGACCGGGTGCCGCTACCTGAATGACGCGCGGCAACGCGACTACGTGAAGCACGGCTGGAACCTGACGGGCGACAGCGCCTACCTGGACGAGGAAGGTTATCTGTTCTATCAGGCGCGCGCGGACGACATGATCATCAGCTCAGGCTACACGGTGTCTCCCGGCGAAGTGGAGCAGGCGCTGCTGCGCCATCCCGATATCGCCGAATGCGGCGTCGTCGGACAGATCGACGAATGGGGCGGCACGCTCATTTGCGCGCATGTGGTGCTGCGACCGGGCGTCGGCGGCTCGGACGCATTGACGACGCAGCTGCAGCAGCACGTCAAGAACGTGATTGCGCCGTACAAATGTCCGCATCGCGTGACCTATCACGCCGGCGGTTTGCCACGCAACGAATCGGGCAAATTGCGGCGTGCCGTGCTCCGGCAGGCGGGTCATGGCGTGACGCATCCCCTGAATCAAGCAGTCCTCAACGAGCACGCCTTATGAAAATTCTCGGCGCCGCGGTGGCCATTCCGGACCCCGCGATCACCGCGCAATCCTGCGCCAACGATTACGCGATCAAGGCAGCCAGGCAGGCGCTGCAGCAAGCCGGTTGCCTGCCGTCGGAACTGGACCTGATCGTCAGCCTGTCGATTTCTCCCAGCCGGATGGCGGACGCGCCGACGATCGCCGGGCCGCGGCTGGCGCACTCGGTGCAGCGCGACCTGCGTGCGCGACATGCGGCCGTGTTCGATCTGCTCGACGCGGACTGGACGCTCGCACTCGATCTCGCGCAAAGCCATTGCAAACAGCTCGGCTATCGACGCGCGCTCGTCGTTCGCGCGGAGGCGCTCGCGGACGTCGAACAGGTGGCCACGAGCGGCTTCGCCGACGGTGCGGGGGCGATCGTCCTGACGCCTGCCGGCCAGGACCGCGTCGATGCGAGCCGCTACGCGGACCTCGATTCACCCCCGTTCGCGACGCTCGATGCACTGCCCGCCCGGCGCGTGAACGGCCTCCTGTCGCTGGCCCGCTTCGAGAGCCGGTTCGATCACGCAACCGGTCGCTTCGACGCCGAACCGGCCAATGCGGCCAGCGCGGTGCGCGCGATGGTCGACGCGGCGCAGAGCCGCATCGACCGGCGCGCCGCCACGCTGTTTTGCGAATCGTGGTTGAGCGGATGGCCGTCGATCGCCACCGGCGTGGGTCGCGATTTCCACGTCGATGTCGTCGCCGGTTCGACGGATATCCCGAACCCGTTCCAGCTGCCCGCGTGGCTCACGTCCCGCGTCGCACATTCGATGTCGTTGCGTGAGGATGAACGGTCGGTGGTCGCCATGACGCTGGATCCGTTCAGGCCGCGCATCGCCTGCAGCACGATGGAGGTCTGATGGTGCACAACGTCCGAATCGCAAGTCTCGCGTGCCGCCTGCCGGCACGCCAGGTCCCCAACGACGATCCCGTGTTCGCGGACGTCGAGCCCATTCCGTCGGAATGGTGGCAATTCTGGGGCATCGAATCGCGCTACATGATCGATCCCGATGCCGGCGAATCCGAGCTTGCGCTGGCCGAGCGCACGGCGCGCGACGCACTCGCCCGTGCCGGCGTGGAGGCCGCCGAACTCGATCTGGTGCTGTTCAACATGACGTCGCCGTTCGTCTCGCTCGCCGACGGCCGGCGCCGTTTCGCGCCGCGGCTGTCGCGCGCGCTGCGCGACCGGCTCGGCGCCACGCGCGCGCTCGACGCCGATGTCGAGATGGAATGCGCGAGCTTCGTGCTGCAACTGCAGCTCGCCACCAACCTCATCAAGCAGGGGCGGGTGAAACGCGCGCTGGTGTGCTCGTCGGAGCGCATGTCGGCGGTAGTCGACTACACCAGCAAATCGTCGACGAACTTCGGCGATGGTGCGGCCGCGGCCGTGCTCGTCGCCGAGCCGGCCGATCCCGGCGGTGCCGACTGGCTGGATGCCGCGTATCGCAGCGATGCAACGCACTACGACCTCGTGACGATGCAGTGGCGCAACGCCCGGGCCGCGGCAGACGACAACGCGGCAACCGACGCCGACAACCCGTTCGGCGTGTATTTCACGCTCAAGCCCGAAGCGCAGGAGGCGATCTCGCGCTTCATGCCGGTGGCCATTCCCGATATCGTTGAGCGGCTGTTGCAGCGGAGCGGAACAGGCATCGCCGACGTCGATGCGATGGTGTTCCATCAGCCGTCGGCGCTGCTCGTGCGCGCATGGGCCCAGCGGCTCGGGCTCAAGCCCGACCAATACGTGATTCGCGTGGCCGATTGTGCGTGCCTCGTATCGGCCGCCGTGCCATTTGCATTGTTCGAGTCGATCCGCGAAGGCGTGATCCGGCCGGGATCGTTGGTCGTGATTGCCGGCGCGGGCGCCGGCTGGGGCTTCGGCGCGCAATTGTGGCGCTGGGGCGAAACCGTCGTGACCGATGCGGGCGAAACCGTCGCCGCCGTCACCGAGCAGGAGGCGCAGGCATGACCACCAGACTCGTTATCGCCGGGATGGGCCATGCGCTGCCGGAGCGGATCGTCAGCAACGACGAAGTCGCCGGCATGATCGACACCAGCGACGCGTTCATCCGCGAACGCACCGGCGTCGTCGCGCGACGCTATCTCGCCCCCGATCAGGATCTGGCGGATCTCGCGTGCCCGGCTGCGGAACGGGCGATGGCCGACGCCGGCGTCACTGCGCACGACGTCGACCTGCTGATCGTCAATACGCTGTCGCCGGATCATCACGATCCGTCGCAGGCATGCTACATCCAGCCCCGGCTCGGCTTGCGGGAAATCCCGTGCTTCGATATCCGCGCGCAATGCAGCGGCGGGCTCTACGGGGTCGAGATCGCGCGCCATTTCCTCGCGAGCGGCCTGTATCGCAACGTGCTGCTGATCTGCGCCGAAGCCCTGTCGCGGCGGATCGACACCAGCAATGCCGGCCGGAATCTGTCGATCCTGCTGAGCGACGGCGCCGCCGCGCTGCTGCTGCAAGCGACGGACCACCCGGCGCACGGGCTGATCGACCTGACGCTCGGCGCCGACGGCACCCAGTTCGACCTGCTCAGCACCGAAGCGCCCGGCGCGCGACGCCCCCGCTTCATCGACGAAGACGACCTCGCGGCCGGCCGGCATTACTTCCGGATGAAAGGCGGGCCCATGTTCGAAGACGCCACGCGGCGCATCGTCGACGCGTGCCGGCAGATGCTCGACAAGCACCGGCTGACGATCGGTGATATCGGCCTGGTCGTGCCGCATCAGCCGAACCTGCGCATCCTCGACGCGGTCATCGAGCGGCTCGGGCTGCCCCGCGAGCGCTGCATGATCTCCGTCGATCAGCTGGGCAACATGGCAAGCGCGGCGTTTCCGGTCGCGCTTGCCATCGCGCGCGAGCAAGGCCGCATGCCGGCCGGGCAGCTCAACCTCTTCGTGACCTACGGCGCGGGCGCGACCTGGGCCTGTGCGCTCTATCGGAGCTGAACGACATGCTGAACGCTACCCCGGGGTGGATCGAGCCGCGGCTGGCCCTCGTCGGCACGGCTGACGTGCCGCTGTACGTGATCGTCAACGACGAGGCCGCGACGCTGATCGAGGGCGGCCTGAGCGGCATGACGGAACTCGTGTGGCAGCAGCTTCACGATCTGCTGCGGGACTTCGGCGGCATCCGGCATTTGCGCTACTGGCTGATCACCCACTCGCACTATGACCATTGCAGCCTGCTAATGACGCTCAAGTCGCGCATGCCGTGGCTCCATGTATCCGGTTCGCCCGACGCGTTCGATGCGTTCCAGAGCCCGTCGGCCTGCCGCACCATCCGTCAGCTCGACGCGCACGCGTCCCGGTCGTGGGCGCCCGCCGTCGGTGTCGACTTCACCGAGCTGTCCGACCTGCCGTTCTACCCGGTCAATCCGGGCACGCAGCTCGACATCGGCGGCGGGATGCAGATTCGCACGATCGCGCTGCCGGGCCACAGCCGTTGCCAGTTCGGCTACTACTGCCCGCAGCTGGACATCGGTTTCGTGTCGGATGCGCTCGGCGAGTTTCACGGCGCCAGCCACTGGCTGCCGCTGGTCTTTCAGGACCTGTTTGCCTATCGGCACTCGCTGGGCGTCATCGAGCAGCTACACGCGCCGCGGCTTGCATTGGGGCACCACGGCATCCTCGCCGGTGCGCTCGCCCGATCGGCCGCGCGGCAAGCACGCGCATGCCTCGATGCACGCGAGGCCGACGCGCGCGCGGTTCGCGGCAATGCCGCCGCCACGCAGGAACTGGCCCACCACTGGACTGCCCGTTACGCGGCAAGAAGCGAAAAGGTGGTGCCGCATTTCCTGCATCTCAAAAGCATGATGCACATGATCGATCTGTTCCATCGCGCCGAATAGCCTCCTTCGGATTCCCGCCGCAGCAACGCATGGGCGCCGCCCGGCGTCAGGCCGCTGCTCGCTGTTTTCATTCCTCTTCCGACGACATCATGACCACTGCGACCTTGCCGACCACGCTCAGCGAATTGCTTCAGAACCGCGCCGCCACCCTCGGCGACAAAACCGCCTACGTGTTCCTGAGCGGGCCGCCCGAGCAGGAACAGGCCGAATCGATGACCTTCGCGGCGCTCGACGTACGCGCCCGCCAGGTCGCCGCACTGCTGCGGCAGAACGCGGTCGAGATCGGGGACCGCGTGCTGCTGCTGTGCCGGCCGGGGCTCGATTACGTCAGCGCCTTCATGGGGTGCCTGTATGCGGGCGCGATCGCGGTGCCCGCCTACCCGCCGCGCAACCGGCAGCACATGGTGCGGATCGCCGGCATCGTCGAGAACGCAGGCGCCAACACGATCCTGTGCTCGGCCGATGACCACGCGCGCTGCACGACCTGGCTCGCCGATACCGACGCATCCGGCAGCACGCTGCTCGACGTCGGCGGCGCGCAGGTGCTGGAACCCGTCGATGCGCCCGCCGACGTACAGCCGTCCCACATCGCCTTTCTGCAATACACGTCGGGAACCACCGGCAGCCCCAAGGGCGTGATGGTGTCGCACGGCAACCTGATGCATAACCTGGGGCTGATGCGCGAATGGCTCGCCTATGACGAGGCAAGCACGATCGTCAGCTGGCTGCCGCCGTACCACGACATGGGCCTGATCAGCGTGATCCTGACGTCGCTCTACGGCGGCTTCCGGAGTGTGCTGATGGCCCCGGAACGCTTCATCCAGCATCCGTACCTGTGGTTGCGTGCGATCAGCCAGTACCGTGCGGACCTGACGGGCGCGCCGGATTTCGCGTACCGGATGTGCTGCCGGCGGATCTCCGACGAACAGCTGGCAACGCTCGACTTGTCGTGCCTGCGGGTCGCCTATAACGGCGCCGAGTCGGTGCGCGCCAGCACCCTGACGGATTTTGCGCAGCGCTTCGCCGCCGCGGGCTTCGCCGCCGACGGTTTCCTGCCGTGCTACGGGCTGGCGGAGGGCACGCTGTACGTCGCCGGCCGCACGGAGCGGCATCCGATCCGCACGCTGTGCGTCGATCAGGCCGCGCTCCAGCGGCAATCCGTCGTGTTGCGCAGCGAATTCCAGGGCGTGTCGCCGCAGCCGCTGGACCGCCCGGGCGAACGGGTGCTGGTCGGCGTGGGCCGCACCGACGGCGAACAACAGGTGATCGTGCGCGACCTGGAGACCAATGCGCGTTGCGACGATCGGACCATCGGCGAAATCTGCGTGGCCGGCCCGAGCATCGCCGCCGGCTACTGGCGTCTGGACGAGCAGACGCATTCGACCTTCCGGCACACGCTGGCCGGCGACCGGGATCAGGCATTCATGCGCACCGGCGATCTCGGCTTCATTCTGGATAACGAACTGTACGTCACCGGCCGGCTCAAGGACATGGTGATCCTGGCCGGCCGCAACTACTACTCGGAAGACATCGAGTACGCGCTGATCGTCGGCGTGCCGGAACTCGTGCCGAACGGTTGCGCGGCCTTCATGGACGACCAGGTCGACGCGGAGCGCCTGATCGTCGTGGCGGAAGTCGAGCGCACGCAGCGCAAGGGCAATCTCGACAGTTTCATCGACGCGATTCGCCAGGCGATCTGGAACCGCCTCGACATCGGCCCGAGCGCGATCGTGCTGGTATCGCCCGGCAGCGTACCGAAAACGTCGAGCGGCAAGGTGCGCCGCAGCACGTGCCGCACGCAGCTGCACGACGGCGCGCTGACGATCCTCGCGCAGTGGGACGTCGAGGGCGGCGTCGAGACGCCCGCGCCCGATCACCGGCAGCCCTCGCGCCCGGCAGCGGTCGTCGACAAACCGGCGGCCAACGATCGCCGGCGCGATGCCAGCGCCACCGTCGACGAACTGAACGACTGGCTCAGGCACTACGCCCGCACGCGAATCGATTCGCGCACCATCGACGAGCGCCGCACCATTCCGCCGCACATCGTGCTCGATTTCGGGAACCGTGGCCTGCTCGGCATGCCGATCGATCGTTCGCATGGCGGCCTCGGCCTCGGCCAGCGCGACATGTCGCGCGTGTTGGCGCAGCTGGCCGCGATCGATTCGACGCTGGCTTTCTTCGTCACCTTGAACAACACGCTCGGGATCCTGCCGATCATGCAGCATGCGCAGCCGCCATTGCGCGAGGAATTGCTGCCGAGCCTCGCGAGCGGCCGGATGCTCGCCGCATTCGCGATCACGGAGCCGGCCGCGGGCTCGCATGTGCGCGCGATCGCGTCCCGCGCGCAGCGCATCGAGTCCGGCGACTGGCTGGTCACGGGCAACAAGAGCTGGAGCGGCTCATCCGCGTGGGCGGGGATCATCAACGTGTTCGCGAAACAGGCCGACGGCACCGGAATGGTCGGATTGGCAGTGCGCCCCGGCACGCCAGGCGTGCGGATCGGCGCCGAGGAGCTGACGATGGGCGTGCGCGGCATGATCCAGAATTCGCTGCATCTGGATCGGGCACGCATCAGCGACGCATACCGGCTCGGCGACATCGGGCAAGGGATGTTCGTGGCGCAGCACGCGATGAACATTGCGCGCCTCGGCATCGCGGCCGTCTGCGTGGGCGGAATGAAACGCTGTGCGCAGCTGATGCATCGCTACGGGGCGCGGCGCCAGGTCGGCACCGGCCTCCTGCTGGACAACCCGCTGAGCCGCCTGCGCCTGGGCGAGCTGCGGGACCGCATCGACGGGCTCAACGCGCTGGTCGAGCACCTCGCCACCGAGCTGGACCTCGGCGTCGTGCTGCCTGAAGACTGCCTGCTGATTTCGAAGATTCTCGGCTCCGAGCTGCTGTCTCAATCCGCCGACGAGATGATGCAGTTCCTGGGCGGCCGCGGTTACATCGAGACCAACCTCGCGCCGCAGATCTTCCGCGACGCGCGCCTGACCCGCATCTTCGAGGGGCCGACCGAAACGCTGCTGGTTCATCTGGGCAGCCGCCTGCTCAACGGAAGCGACGATCTGCTGCGCTATCTGGAGCATGCGCTGGGCGCCGGCGTGCTGGCCACGGAGCTGCGCGAACTGGGCGCACAGCTGTCGCAAGACGGGCTCGCCAATGCGGCGAAACTCGGCGGCGCCGCGCATGCCGACGTCTGGGTCAATTACTGGCTCGGCACGGTCGCGCAATGGGGCTTGCTGCTGGCGGTGATCGAACGCGCGGCTGCGCAGCAGCGCATCGGCGACGGCGCGCTACGCTGGGCGCAGAGCCAGTACGAACGCGCGATCGAAGCGGCGCAACGGCAAGTCGGCCTGCGCGCTGCGCTGTCCACGTCGGTGGAGTTGAACGACTGGGCAGCGCGCACCGGGTTCGAGATCGGCGCGATCGAGCAAACGATCCCGGGCGCAAGCCAGCTCGTCGATCCGTTGCTGGACGCCCATGCCGACGCGCGTCCGGCCTCCCGCGCGCCCGACGCGCCAGCCGGCGAAGACGCCGGTTCGGCCTCAGCCCCGATCGTGAGCGAACCGGCGAGCCTGCTCGATCGCCAGCAGGTTCATGCCGTCGAACAATGGCTCATCGCGTGGCTGGGCGAGCGCCTCAAGCACCGCAAGCTTCGCTTGACGCGCGAGTCGACGTTCGCCGAGATCGGCTTCGATTCGATCCTCGCCGTCGAAATGACGCTCGTATTCAGCGAGGCGTTCAGCGTGACCGTCGATCCGTCCGCGGTCTGGGACTACCCGTCCATTCGCGCGCTGGCCGCCCATCTCGCGCCCCGGACGCACGGCGCCGCGCCGGCGGTTGCCGTCGCGCACGCCGATCCGGATGCACCTTCACCCATTGCAGCCCAACCTTCGATCCTGTGAGACCGTCCAACATGCACGCCCGATTCGACCTTGGTGATTCCACCGCCGCGCTGGCCCGACAACTCGAACACTATCTCCACGCCTATCCCGACGAAACGCGCACCTTGCTCGGCCTGTCGGCCGGTACCGCGATCGGCGTCGAGGTGCTCGACATGGAACTGCCGGTCAAGCTCGAGCAACACACGCATGCAGCCACGCTGCGCATCGGCCGCCACGACGCTCAGCGCGTGATGGCCTATACGCGCAGTTGCAACTGGGCGAACGGCATCGTGCTGGTGCCGACGCTGGCGCGTCTGGTGTTTGCCGGCGCGTTCCGCGGCCTGCGGGCCGGCGCGCCCCGCGCGATGCGCGCGTTCGCGGAATCCCGCCAGCCCGACCCGACCCGTAACCTGGGGGTGCTGTGGGGCGCCCTCAACCTGTTGAGCCTGGCCGGCTGGCTGACCCTCGATCGCGGCGACGAAGACGCCGAATATGCGCTCACCCCGGCCGGTGAATATGTCGTCGCGTGCGTCGAGCGCACCCGGCCGCTGTTCGAGCAACTGGCGAATGCCACGTCGGTGCTCCAGCATCTGCACGCCCTGTGTCATCGAACGCGCGTGGCGGCCAACGACAGCGTGCTGTATGCGCAGCTCGCGCGGATCTGCGTGGCGGGCTGGCCGGAGCTTCCGCTCCCGGCCACCGATCTGGAGCGCCAGGTGAATGGACAGCTGCGCACGGCGATGGACGGCCTGCTGCTCGGCCCGACCTGGGTCGCGCTCGATATGCCGGTGTTCGACAGGCAGCCGGATGGCCAGTACGCGCAATCGGCGCCCGGCATCCTCGGCAAGCTCGACGCGCAGCCCGACGGGGTCGCGGTCGGCGCGTGGACACAGGCCGATCCTGTCGTGCTGCACGCGGCATGGGCGCTGATGTGCAAGTTCGGCATGGCGGAAATCGATCGGGAAAAGGTGCGCCTCACCGAGTCGGGCCGGATTCACCGGCCGATTGCCGCCCCTTACGCGGGGTTGCCCGCGTCCTATCTGCGTTCGTATGCGCTGCTCGACGAACTCCTGTTCCGCAACCCCGATCCGCTCGATATCGATAGCGACGGCCACATCGATCGCGTGATGAACGTGTACGCGTCGAGCGGCGCCGGATCCGGGCCGGCATCGCAGGAAATCACGACGAAAATCCTGCGCGCGCTGTTCGACGACACGCTGCTGGATCGCCAGCCGGCCGGCATCGCCGACATGGGCTGCGGCGACGGCAGCGCGCTGAAGCGCCTGGCGGAATACGTCATTACGTCGACGCGGCGCGGCCGGCACCTCGCGACCCATCCGCTGCTCGTGATCGGCGCGGACTACAACGAATCCGCGCGCGGCCGCGCCGCCGCCACGCTGTCTGCGCTGAAGGACATCCCCGGCGTGCAAGTACGCGTGATCGCCGCCGACATTTCCCAGCCCGACCGCTACGACGAAGCCGTCGCCGAAAGCGGCCTGACCGTCGAGCAGCCGGACGGCAGCGTGCGCCCGGCGCGACTGAGCGACCTGTTGCATACCTTCATGTTCCTGGTCCATAACCGCCGGTTGAGCATCCGGCGCAAGGACGCCGCCGAAGCGATCCTCGAGCGCCATCTCCGCACCGTCGACCGAGCACGCCTGCGCGCGGTGATCGACCAGTACTATGCGGGCGCCCTGACGGTATCGGATCAGGCCGAGTTGCCGGTTACGCTCGACCAGATCAAGCGAGCGTTCAAGGTGGCGTATAGCGACGCGGAAGGCCTTGTTCCCGGTTACGTGGCGGCTGCGGATCTCATCGATTTCCTGACCCGCTGGAAGCGCCACGCGAAGCATGGCTTCCTGATCGTGGAAGGACATAGCCCGTGGGCGGAGAATCTGTGCGCGCGTGCGCCGGGCGGGCCGGACACGTGGTTGCGCACCGAGCAGCTTCCGTCGGTGTTCAACTGGGGCATGCATTTCGTGTCGCGTCAGTTCATGGCGCCGTTCAACGAATTCACGCTCGCGTTGACGCTGGCCGGCCTGCGCCCCGATAGCCCGATTTACGGGCGGATTCATCCGGAGGGGTTCCCGGCGCCGGATCTGCTGAGCGACTATCGATTCTTCAGTATCGCAAACTATGTTGCCGACATCGGCACGGATCGCTAGCGCGGTGGCGGCGCGTCATGTCGACGCGACGCGGCCCTCGAACTTCCGTTCGAGGGCCGCTTCCTGCTCCCTGCTCCCTGCTCCCTGCTCGGGTGCGTCGGGCGCCACGGTGGCCGGCGCCCGATCACGCGGCGCCGGCCCGTGCCGGTCAGCGCTTCGCCGGCACCGTCGGCTCGCCCGCCGTCGTCGCGCTGCGCGCCCAGTCAGCGAACTCGGTGTCGTAGCGATTGCCGATGTACGCGACATGGTTTGCGTAGCCGTCGTAATCGCCCACCCGGAAGCGCGACACGATCGTGTCGACGTCCGCGCGATGGCGCTCGAACATGAAGCGCGTCGCCATGTAGCCCCACCGGTACGCGCGCGTGACGTAGTCACTCGACGAGTAACGCGTGCCGAGCACGTCCGAGAACCGGTACGCGCCCGTGCGCACCGCGTCGATCGACTCCTGGTTGTCGTTCTTTCTCGACAGATACTCGGCGACGCCTTCGATCCACCACACGGTCGGCTTCGCGGTGCTCACCGAGAAGTCGCCCGCCATGTCGTAGCGGCCGTCGAGATAGTGCGTGAACTCGTGCTCGAGGTTCCACACCTTGAACTCGGGCCGCAGCCACGATGCCTCGTGCGCGATGAAGCGCGCCTGGTTGCCGGGCGCGGACGGATCGCCCTCGAGATACATGCCGCCGTTGTCGGTGCTGATGCCGTAGATCACCGACGCGTATTTTCGATAGTTCGCGTAGTCATCGAAAATGACGAGTTCGATCGTGTCGTTGCGATCGCCCGCGACCGGCTTGCGCCCGGTCTTCATCATCCGGTGGAAGTAGTCGTCCTGCCGCGCGACCGCCGTGCAGACCGACTGCAACTGCGGCATCGTCATGTCCTGCGCGAGAATGCGCACGCCCGCGTTGCATGCGTAGCGATTCGAGAGCACCGCGTCGGCCAGCCGCTTCTTGTAGTCGCAGGTGCCGTAGTCCGCGCAGTTGCCCGGATCGCCGTAGTCGACCGCTTCCGCCGCCGCGAGCCAGAGATCGCTGTCCGCGCCCGTCATGCTCGTCGACGCGAGCAGGTCCTGGATCATTTTCTTCACGCGCGGCTTCTGCGTCGGATAGCGGAGGAAGCGAAACGTTTCGCGCGCCGCGTCGGCCAGCTGATAGGCGGCGCTCGTGTTCGACAGGCTCGCGCGGTTCGCGGTGACGAAGCGGTTGAGCGTCTCCGGAAGCGTCGCGTCGCTGTCGAGCATCGGCTGCGCGCCGCTGCGCTGGTGCGCGTAGAAGAACACCGTGAGCAAGCCGGTGAAGCCGCCTGCCGCACTGCGCTGCAGCAGCGGCGCCGCCGCCTGCGGATTCGCCGCGCTCACGGTGTAGGACGCGATGCGGTTCTTCAGCGTCGGCAGGTAGTACGCTTCGTCCCGCATGTTCGTGATGAGCTTCATCAGCTCGTTCGCGGTGCTCGGCGCACGCGAATTGTCGCGATAGAGCGCATCGCCCTCCAGGCTTTGCTTGATATACGGGCGCAGCGACACCGCGAGATTCGGAATCGGGTTCGCGATGCCCGATACATCATATTGGTAATAAGCGGCACGCAGATAAATCAGCAAATTGACCAGGATCAAATTGCTCGCATCGTATTGATAGATTTCCTGCACAAAACGACTCGCGACAGCGTGCACGTTTTCGGCATTGAAGATCTGTGTGGCCTGCGCTTTATCGACCGAGAACAGGCCGTAATGGCATTCGTAATCAGGAAGATCCGCGATGTAATCGGCGAGTGCCGCGCCGCGATACTGGGTCATCACCGACATGTCGCGGCAATCGACGCCCGACGTGCTGCGCTTGCTGCGCGTGGCCGACTGCTTGAGCTGCGAAGGCCTGGTCAGCGCCGCGCGATCCTGCTCGCTGAGCGGCAGGTTGTACTGCGCCTGCTCGGGCGACACGGGCAGATTCTGCGGCACGCGAGGCATGCGCGCCTGCTTGGGTTGCGTCGGCTGCGCCGGCTCGGTATTGGCCGACGCGGTGCCGGCCAGTCCGGCGAATACCGACCACGCGACGATGGCCGACCAGCGGCGGCTTTTTTGAAGCACGTCGTTTATTGCCACTTTGTTTTCTCTCGATTGTTTTTGGGCAATCAAGATATAACATTACATATTGTAATGTCAATTTAATCAATACGAAATAATCGGTGTTGATTGGTTTAATTATTTGAATATAAAAATCGATTTGCGAAACAATTCAGCCGGCCGGCACGGCCCGCCTGCATCCGGTCGAGCGACAACGCGCATGCGTCACTGCCCGGTGGACAGTATTCGGCGAGCCGCTTCCGTGCGCTGTCGTAGTCCCTCCGTTGGTCGGGCGTCAGGTTCTCGATCCCCTTGCGTTCATACGCCTGCGTCAGCCCGAAATACGCCCAACCGTTGCCTTTGAAATTCATGTACAGGTTGCGATTCGGGTCGTCGCCGCCGAGCGACGCGTGAAGCGTGTCGATCGCGTTGTCGTATCGGCCGAGGTCGATCAGCAGTGCGGCGAGGGTCTGCCTGACCGGCACCAGCGCCACCGCGATTCCCGAAACCGTGGTGTTCGATCTCATCACGCCGGCCAACGTGATGAACACGATCCAGACCTGACCGGCGCATGCGTCGGAACGGCACCGGGCGCCTCGATGGTGCCCGGTGCCGCACCCATTGAAGCCTTACGACGAATGGCGGTCACCCATTGCGTTGCAGTTTATCGAGCCTCGCGCCAAACATGTTCGGTTTCCTGCATCAATTCGATACGGTCACTTCGACGCGACGGTTTCTCGCGCGCCCTTCCTTCGAGCCGTTGTCGGCCAGCGGATCGGCATCGCTCTGTCCTGCTACGCTGATGCGTTCCTGTGGCACACCGGACGCCACGAGAATCTGCGCGACCTGCCGGGCACGGGCTTCGGACAGCACCTGATTGCCACCCTGACGCGTCGTATCCGCCGGTATCGCGTCGGTGTAGCCGACGACGCGGACGTGCGCCGATGGTGCCGACGCGGCAATCGTCCGACCGATCGAAGCCATCATCGAAGCCCACCACGGCGCCACCATCACGTCGCCGGACCCATACATGCCGTTGAACCTGAGTGTCAGCGTGTTCGTCGCGACATCGCGATGCAAATCGACATTCCCCGCTGCAATTTCATCGCGCAAACTTGATCCGAGCTGCACCGTCAGCGCATCGAGAGAGGCCGTCGCCGAAGCGGGTTGCGAGCTGTCCGCCCAATGGCCGACAGCGGCATATCCGATCGCCGCCAGCAACAACGCAACGATCAGGCCGACGAGAATCCACCGGCGCGGTCGCCGCGCCGTCACAGGGCGCACCCAAGGATCAACTGCGGTTTGTCGGGGCAGCCGAATCGGTTCAATGTCGTGAACTAACCCGAGTCCGCCCGTCATCACGACGTCATGCACCCGCTCGCGGATGTTCAACAAGCGCGTCGCACCTTCGCTCGCGAAGCGATAGCGCCCCTGGAATCCGAGATCGAGGATGTTCTGAAACAACTCGATCAGGTCGAGGTGCTCGCGCGGGCTCTCCATCGCCTCATCGATCAATCGAAACACCCGATCACCGCCCTGCCGATCGTGGCCCAACGCGAGCGCCAGGCTGTTTGACTGCCAGTCCCGCCCTGCTGCCTCGCCCTTTCCCCAACACGTCTTCATCGCTGCTTCATCGAGCGCGGTGCACAGGCAATAACTCGCGCGAACCACGTGCCCGGATCGAAGCTTCAGCTCGTTGCAGACACGCGTGAACAGCCTGAGCTCGTGTTCCAGCCATTGCCGTCGATACACGACAGCTTCAGGATCCAGTGAGGCGGGTGTGCTGGCCAGCGCGCGCAACAACACGTGTGCGGATTCAAGCAACGGATTCACCGCTAGTTCGGCAGCCCTCAGTCGCGCGGCAAGCGATGGAGACACCGGCAACCCGGTCTGGTTCCTCGAATCGGTAGTCGAAGTCGTCACTTCGCAGGCTCCTCGCGGCTCATTGGAAGACGCCTGCCGGGCTCGTCGGCATCGCGCCGCGCGGCAACCCCGGAGGCGGTCCGCTATCGGACAAATTGAATACCGGCATCGAGGTCGGGCAGCGGAATGTCTTCAACACATCGCTCGTCAACGGATTCGCGACACTTCCCGTGCTCTCAATGTCGAGCACCGCCTTGCGACCATCGAAGTCGAATGCAACGCGGGTACGTCCGGGCGTGGCCGTCTCGACAACCTGCCCTCTCCGGAACAACCGCATCAGCGCCCACGGTCCGTCGGCCACGATCGTCGACGTATCCGGCCGAATGCGCGGACTGGCCGTGATCTCCGTGTGAACACCACCGCGCGGCCCCGGCCACGACACCGTGAAGGGTGCCACCGGGCCATGCCGATAGAGCGAGCTCTGGCCGTCGATGTCGAGTGACAGGCTCGTGATCGTGGGATCCAGTTCAGGAATGCGGATGTCGGCCTTCCACGTAAGCTGCTTGTGGCCCGGGTCATTGAAGAACACGTCGCGAATCGCCTTCGCATGCTCGAACGGCTCCAGGTCGGGCCCCTGGACAGGCTCGGTCGCGCCGGGCAGCGTCCGATAACGCCACGGTTTCGCGGACGTATCGACGAACGGCGCAAGCGTCTTCGCGAAGAAATCGTCGATCACGCCTCCTTGCGCGAACACCCGGGTGAAGTCGTCGATGCTGACGTCACGCTTGCTGTCGGGCGAAAACGGATAGCTGCCCTCGATGGAGAGCCGACACGCGTCGCCGACGACTGCCTGCATCTGCCGGGACAGCAGTTGGCCGATCCCCTGATTGACTTCGCGGGAGCCGTCCGCAGCGAGTTGCAGCAGCACTGCCCGGAAAGGCGCAGGCATCGTGTTGGCGCTCATCTTGAGCTTCGCACCGGTATCGGTCGCGGGCGGCATGCTGTTGTTCGACAATGCATTGTCGGAAACCGTGAGCGCCGTGTAGTAATCGTTCAACAGGTTGGTCACGCCGTCGAGTCCCGTCGTGCCGGCTTGCGCGGCCGTCGCCCGGGAGTCGGCCTGCGAGTCGGCATTGCCCGTCACGACCTCGCGCAGCGCAGCGAACTGGCTGTCGACGAGCTCGCGTTCGACACGTTCCGATGCGCGGATGCCGAGCACCTTGTCGGCCTTCTGGTTGAGCTGGTCGGCCGCCTTCTGAAGAAATGAACCGTCCGATCCGGTCGCCGCAGCCGTGAGGGTCGTTTCGTGCACGGCCGCGCGGGCAAGCCTCGCGAGTGGCGAGTCGGGGGCGGCGAAGCCGCGCAACACCTGAAGGTTGAACGCGAGGCTCGTGCCGCTCACCGTCCGGATGTCGCCGAGAAAAGCGTCCCACTGCCGCGCGTACTCCACCAGGTACTCGCGACGGACCGCATCCGTCAGCGCATCGTCCCGCCCGGTCGCCTTGCTCACGATCTCAGCCGTTTTTTTTTGAGCCTCGCCGAGATACGAGCGACCCATCACCCACGCATCGTCGTCGCGCGCGATCTGGACGAATTCCGGAAGCCGCTTGTCGAACAGGTTGCGGTACCCGTCGAACGTGAAGAGACCCGGCACACCGCGCGAGAGCGGCTGGTCGCTCACCCGCGTGAACACGGTGCCGGCTTGCGGTCCGACGGCACGCAACAGCGTGAACTCGTCCGGTGCCTCCTGCTGCATCGCCGCCTTTGCGCGCTGATACAGGCGGTCGGTCGCGTTGCTGCCGTCGAGGAACGAGCGAGCCTGCTGGATCAGCGCATCGTTGCGGATCAACGGCGACTTCACGACGCGATCGCCGGAGAACAGCTGCTGCACGTGATCGATCATCGAAGCACGGCCGCCGAAAATTGCCGCGCTGTCATTCTTCGCCCAATCGTCGAGTACCCACGCCTTGACGTCGCCAGCATTGAATTTCGCGTTGTTGTAAAGCATCAAGTAGACGCGCAGCGCATCGTAGGCGGCCTTCGGATCCTTGTTGGCAATTGCCCGGGACATCACGTCTTCCATCCGGCGCACGATCTGCGGCACCAGCAGGTTGTCCTCCAGCGCGTCGTAGGTGCGACCGCTCTCCGTCACGATGTCCGGTGGGGTATAGAGACCGTAGCGCCACGTGCTGCCGGGATCGGATAGGTCCAGATTCGGATACGTCGGCAAATAGTGCGCTTCGGTCAGCACATCGGGTACGGCCTCCGGCTTGGGCGCCTTGTACAGCTGCGTCACGTGGGCCGCCAATGCGTGGACCTTGCGGCCGACGGCGTCGAGATACTCGCTGTTGCTGCCAAAGCTCACGCGCAACCCGAACGCGAGCCAGACGAAAAGCAGCAACGCGAGTGCATGTCCGATCACGCGCAGCAGCCGGTACCGGTACTCCCAGCGCAGGTTGGGACTGACAAGATGCGCTTCCGGAAACACGACGCGGGTCAGGACGTCGTGCAGGAAAAAGCTCCGGTTGCCTTCATGCGTGTCGGCGCCGCCGCCCTGCCCGTGCTGCGGCGCAAGACGTTGCACGACCGTGTCGCGTTCCGCGATAACGAGGTTCCCGTCTTGCTGCGCGCTCGTGAAATAAACGCCACGCAGCGTCGAATGAAGCTGGGTATCGTCGTATCGGGAATCGAGGAACACACGGTCAATCAGGTCGACGAGCGGAACGATCAGTGCGGAGAACGCTTCCGGCAACGCAACGAGCTGTCGGCGCTTGATGGTTTCGCCTTCATCCTGAAATCGCGAATGGACCATGTCAGACAATCGCCCTGACAGCTGCATCAGTTCATCTCGGTAGCGCACATGCAAACGCGACTTTTCAATGGCGTCCTTGCCATACGGCAACGTTACCCCCCATGCCTGTGCGCGACTCTCCGTCGCCAGATCGCTGAAATACTCCACAAATCCCGTCAGACGGTCCATCTTCGTGACGAGTACATAGACAGGAAAGCGAATTCCCAGCTCACTGCGCAGTTCATCGAGGCGCGCGCGCAACGCGGCCGCTTCGGCGATGCGTTTCTGTTCATCCGAGTTCGTCAGTGTGGCGACGTCGACCACGAGTAACACCCCATTGATCGGGGCACGAGGCCGATGTCGGCGCAACATGCCGAGAAAACCCAGCCATTCCCCGCGGTCGAGTGTTTCGTGCCACCCTCTGGTATCTCCGCTAATCGAAGCGGTATTCGCACCCGACTTCGATCTCGCCGCCTGGGAAACGGCGGATGCCTCGACCCCACCGTGGTCACGCGCTTCTGCTGGCCCGTCGTCGCCGCGCTCCTCGGCAACCGACTTGTCAGCTGCTTCAGCCGGGACGTCGGCGTCCATAACCTCCGAGGTTCCATGACGCGTGTAGTAACCGACCGTGTCGATCAGCACGGCGTCATTCGTGAGCCACCAGTCGACGGAAGCCGCTTCGTCCGCCGATGTTCCGGCTGCGCGCTGCATCTGCTCTGCGATCGGAAACGCCAGCCCGCCATTGAGCAGCATGCTCGTCTTTCCTGCACCGCTTGAACCTAATGTGACGTACCAGGGCAGTTCATAAAGATAGCGCTTGCCCTGAAACAACTTGCCCAGTCCGCGCGCGCCGGTGCGCATCGACCTCAACCGCACCAGCGCGGCCGTAACGATTGCTTCGACCTTTTTCAACCGTGGTGCAGCTGGCGAATCCACCTTCTTCGCGCCGAAATGAAGCACCTTCTTCAAGAAGGCCTCGTCCTCTTGCATCTTGCGCCAGGTTCGGATCGCCCAGAAAAGGACAAAGAGGGTCACCACCAGCGCGATCGTGGCAAGTCGCGCCGACACAGGTTCGAACGGTGACGCATGACCGAACGACAGCAGCGGTGCCGCATACCAGATCAGCAAACACAACAGCGTAACAAACACGATGCTCGTCGGCTTGCCTGCGAGCCAGAGCAATACACCCACCATCAACAGAACGATCAGCAGCACGCGCACGCCGGCTGCAGCAAGCGGCTTGAGGCCACCGAATGCAAAGAACGGACCGACGAACCAGATCACCAACGCAACGACGACCAGCGCAAGGAACGCGAGAAATGCGCGCGATACAAAAAACGGCAGATACTTTTTCATGTCTTATCTGGGAAACGAATCCTGTCTATTGCGCGACGACGATCTGGACGCGCCGGTTCTGCGCGCGGCCCTGGGCGGTGCGGTTGTCCCCGATCGGATCGGCGTCGCCCTTGCCCACCACCTCAAGGCGGTTGGCCGGCACGCCGGCACCTTGCAGCATCTGCATGACCTGGGATGCCCGCTCCTCCGACAGCGCCCCGTTCGACGGGAACTGACGACTACGGATTGGCTGGTTGTCCGTGTAACCCAGGACGGTGACCTTGCCTGGCACTTTCACGATTTCTCCCGCGATCTTCGCAATGAGCGGCGCCATTGCACTTTTGATCGTGACGCCGCCGGGCAGGAACATCGCATCACCTCGGAACGTCACCACGCTGTGACGCGCGTCCTCGTCAACGCTCACGGTGCGTACTGCGATCTCGTCCTTGAGCAGTTGCTTCAGATGCAATTGCGGTGGTGCGGGTGGCGGTGTCATCCGACCGATGTCGGCGATCTGCATCTGCACGGCGTTACTCCGGCTCACTAGTTCATATTTGAACCAACCGAAGATTCCCAGCAGAACGATCGACAATACGGTAGCCGTCACCCATACCGGAAACTCGAACAACGACATGTGGCGCTTTCGATCATGGGGCTTCCAGTTCGGCGACAATGCCTGGGGCACGGGCTCACGGCCGCGCATGATCTCGTTGTAGACGCGCTGGCGTACAGCAGCGTGTTGTCGAGGCACGCCACGGTACTGGCCTTCAAAACCGAGGCTCAATACCCGATAGATGACTTCCAGCAGATCGCGATGCTCTTCGGAATCCTGCAGCAAACGCCCGATCAGCAGATATACCTTCGTCCCACCCTCGACATCCCGATGGAAGGTCGCCGCCAGACTCTTCTGCACCCACACGGCCTCGAGCGAGTTGCCGCGTGCCCAGGCCGTCTGCATGGCGGCCTCGTCCAATGCCGTGCAGAGACAATAGCTTGCGCCAAGCGCATGATCTCGGCGGATGTTCGCTTGCGTACAGAGTTTGTCAAAGGCGTGGATTTCGCTCGCCAGCAGGTCACGCAAGCGCGTCGCCTCACCGGCCGAAAGCATGTAAGGCATATCGGCCTGGGCTCGCAACAGAACGCGGGACGCTTCCAGCAGCGGATTTCGCGCAGCCTTGATCTTGTCCAGACGCTGAGCCAAGCTTTCGCGCGGCTCAGCAGGTCGATCCAGGGGCGTTTCGTCCTTCCGGTTCAACGCTTCTGTCAACGCCTCCTGACCTTCGGGGGCTGCATGCATGCCATCTACGGGCCCGTTGGACTTTCTCACGGTAGACATGGTCAGCGCCCCACCTTGACCGTCGACGCGGCAATCAGCCTGCAACCGCATTCGGTGCGGTGGCCGTGCAACGCGACATGCCGCCCGCCCATGCTGAGCGTCGGATGCGCCTCGACAATCTTGTTGATGCCGTGTGGGCGTCCGTCCGGGTAAATCGCCGGACAATCGACCAGGTCGTACAGGCGCGCGATCTTCTTGCCGCGAATCTGATGTGTTTCGGAACCGGTGATGATCCGGCCGCCATGGTCGGTCGCGTCACCGACGACTGCAATGCTAGTAGACATGGTGTTTGTTCGAGAATGCACGCTTACATGCGCGGAAAGCTGCTGAAGTCGACCTTGAGAGGTGGCGGCAATGATCTGGATTCCTCTACGATGAAATTTCCACGATCCGCCGCCGCCGTTCGTTCACGCTCAGCGGCAATGCCCGCGGCATTGTCTTTCAGGCCGAGCGACCGAACTCGTCTGTCGTTGCCAACGAAGAACGTCCGTGCCCAACCGTAACCGCCCGGCGCATATTCATGGAAATAGGGCACGCGGAACCACGCACGACTATCGTGAACGTAATCGTCCAGCAACCGGATCGCGGCGGGAGGTAACTTTCGTACCGCCTCGTCGGACGTGTGTTCAAGCAGAAATGGCAGCATCTCCGGGCGCGGCGCGAGGACAAAGTCCAATATCGGCTGATACGAGGCGACCGCGCCGAACAGTTGTATCACCCGGTCGCGCTCCCCCATCCAGACGATTTTCGACCCTTGCCTGCGTTTGGAGGGGACGTCCTTCCGGTCAACCGTCAGGTAATAGGCATTGACGTTCTGCTCCAGCGCAACCGCCGTCCCGATCGGTCCAAACTTCACCTTCACGGCTTCCCCCGGCGTCTTCGACCAGTACACCTGCCAGCGCGATCGTCGATCGGGATACAGGTACGCCAGCAAGAGCCGGAACTCTTCCGAAGCTTCCAGAAGGTCGGTCTTGTCGTTGGTCATGACGTCCGTCGTACCCTCGCCGGGCCGAGGAGATTTTCCTGCCGCGGCTGTCAGGATCTCGGCATCCTTTTTCTTGATCTGTTCGCCGAGTTCGGCCGCCCTCTTCTTGAATGGATTCGCAAGTGCCGGAATCGCAGGCATGCTCAGCGCCGCTGCGTCGAGGCCTGACTTTTGTGCCTCGAGTCGGCTCTTCTCGCGCTTGAGGTTGTCAAGCCGCGAGGACGAAACCGCTTTGCCCGCGATCCGCCTCTCCAGTCCGTAGGGCGTGACGTCGTCCTCGGGCGCGCTGCGGAAGAATTCCTGCGCCGTGACGTATGCCTGCGGATTGCCATAGTCTGCGCGCAAGGTACGCCACTCGAGCGACTGTCCCATGCCTGCACGCATTGCCGTTTCAATGCTGTCGAGGGGTTTTTGATTGACGGTTGAGAGCCATTCGTTGAAGGTGCGAACAAGTAACGGCGACAATGAGAAATCTTTCATCAGATCATCGCGCCTGCTAATATCGCCTTGGACGATCAACGGCATGCCAGCCTTCAACGCTTCGATATACATGTTGTGCAAGGCAATCTGACTGAGCTTGCTGCCTTCGCCGTCTCGGGCCTTGCCTTCTTCACCCACCCGATAGCCGCCGCCAACGTCCGAATGCACGCCCGGATACGCGACCTCGGTTCTGCGCGATTCACCGCCTGGATAGCTCTGCTTCTCCCGAATGGAGTCAAGCGGGAAACTCATCCGCTGTTCGTGGATGGAGAAGAAGTGCACACATTTCCTGACCGACTCGGGTACGTTAAGTGCACCGTCAGCCGTCCACGCCCAGTGTCCGTCGAGTTCATCAAGGTTGAGCGCGGCCGTTGCAGTGTCGGGAATGCCCACCGATGCGACGGTATCGAACAACCCCAGGAAGTTGACCTCGTAGGGAATCGCACCTGCAATCACTCCCCCCTTCGCCCACGTGTTGATAAGCCGGTTGACGAATACCCGCGCCCCGGCCGCACCACGCGAAAAGCCGATAACGTTCACCCATACTTTCTTGATCGAACGATTGAGTTGCCCCCCGGGGCCACTTTGTTTCTTCTGAACCGCTGACAGTTCGCCATGCAGACGCTCCAGTTTGGACTGTGACTGGTGACGGTAGTACAGTCGGGCAGCCTTTGCCACCGTGCCGACCGAACGAAGCGCCGGAGACACCGTGCGGGCAGCATTGGCCAGATTGCTATTGGAGGCCATGACTTCGTCGTCAATCAGCGAGCACAAGGCGCGAGCGTCGGGCTCATCCAGCAGGATGTCCCTCGTCATCGCGTCATACAGCGCGTTCAGCACACGGGTATAACCCCATGCAACGCGCATGCCGAAGCCGTATGCCATTGCCTTGCCAATCGACGTGAACTCATCCTCACCGATTTCTGGAAATGGGGTACCGACGCCAGGTATGTAGAACCGATACTCTCCGGCCAATGGTTTGTTACTACATGCGTAGTACAACCTTGCGACGTTCGTATGCGTTGGTTTCTCTTTGTTCTTGGTGTCCCAATACTCGTTGTTGTTCGTACCGTCAAAAAACAGATTGACGTGCAACGTCTGCGGACAGCCGGACGGTTCACCTGCCAGTGTACTTTTACCAATCAGTCTGGCAGCCTTACCTTCGGCGAAACGCCCTTTCTCATTGAATGGCTCCGGCCAGCGAATGACGCTCATTGCGCATTCTCCTTATTCTCGTTCAGATCAGAATCCAGTACCCCATTCGCGATGTACGGATCATGATCGTCGATGCTTTCGAGAATCCTCCCCTTATTCCTAACCTGCACGCGAATCCGGTCACCAGGAAGAAAATGCACGATGAGCCCAGCAGTACGAGGATCGTATTGAGGGACTTCTGCCGTTGCTGTGTACCATTTACCCGGCGTCGCGCCATCTTGAATCTTGTCAACTTTCCACTTGATCACAAGCTTCATGCCGGAACGCCAGTGGCTGGGAATGCCGATACAACACATGCCCCCGCCCCCCCCCGAACGCACCTCGCCTTGCTCCTTCGGGAAAATATTCGGGCCGCCTGCCCAGAGATCCTGACCTTCATTAGCAACGCGAAACCGTGCAATGTAGTAATCGGTGTAGTTGTAGCCGCTTACATCTCCTGGATTGCTCTCGTTCGCATCCGAGCATCCGACCATCGTTAGCAACAGTCCTGTCACAAACAGGGCGACGAGACGATTCATAACGGGGATTTTCATCAAAAAGATCCCGCTTTTTTTCTTCAGGAACGTACGACCAGATATTGGCATCGGAGAGTGGCTCTGCTCACCTGCCAGCGCAATCCTACCGATCAATCCGGCGGCTTCGCTTCCGACTAAACGCCCTGTCTCGTTGAGTGGCCTCGACCAGCGATTTACGCTCATCTCGTGTACTCCTTATTTTTGTTCAGATCCGGATCCAATACTCCCTGCGCGATGTAAGGATCATGGTCATCGATTCTTTCGAGAAACTTCCCCTTATTCCTAACCTGAACGCGAATCCGGTCACCTGGCAAGAAATGCACCACAAGCCCAGCAGTGCGAGGATCGTACGGGGGTACTTCTGTCGTTGCCGTAAGCCACCGATCGCCGCTTCGATCATCATCATAGGGATGTGTATCTCTCCTCCACTTGACAACTAGCTTCATATCAGGGCGCCAGTGGCTGGGGATGCCGATACAACACATGAACCCTCCTCCACCCGAACGCTCTGCTCCTTGCTCCTTCGGAAAAATATTCGGGCCGCCCGCCCAGAGATCCTGACCTTCATTAGCAACGCGAAACCGTGCAATGTAGTAATCGGTGTAGTTGTAGCCGCTTACATCTCCTGGATTGCTCTCGTTTGCATCCCAGCAACCAACCATCGTTAGCAACAACCCTGTCATGAACAGGGCAACGATACGATTCTGAGTAGGGATTTTCATCGCGATATTTCGTTTTTCCAGTGCCAGCCACAATCAATCAACTTGGTGTGTTCGCCATTGGCCAATATCCTCTCCATTTCTACCGTTGAAAAATGAATCGAATTTCCGAAAATTGTCACTATCATTCCTCAGCCATCCTTGCGGCGATTCCGCTCACGTGCTTCTCGAAATCACCCGCAAGCTTCCGCCAGATGTATGCAGGTACCCGTTCAAACTGCTGCACCAATGGTGTCTTTCCCGTTACGCTCGACCGAATCGCAAATCGGATCTCGTTTTGCTGATCAAATGACTCTCCGTACTGGAACGAAGTCACACAAAACGCGTGGCGATCCGCCCGCGATGCAAGGCCAAAGTCAACTGCCCGGTTATATCTGCGCAAAAAATCCTGATAATTCACCGCGTACGGCTGCGTCTCATCGATCAGCCCAAGGTCGACCATCTCGCCCACTAGCGCGTAAGGCTCATCGCGTTGTTCCAGTTCATCGAGTTGTTGCTGCGCAAGCAAAACATCGACTTGCCCGACATCGACACCGTGTTTATGCTCATCGATTTCGACGCGCTGCCATTCCATATGGCCGCCGCGGTACATCCACATGGACATCGGATACGTAATCCCCGCTCGCACCTCCTTGCCGCAAACATCCAGAATCGATGGGAGCGACCGCGGATCGAACAGGCGCAGCAGAACTTGCATGCCATCGCCGATGTCCGCAAATAGAAAACGCTGCAGATGCGCGTTGAGCTCATCGATGCTCAGCGCGCTCCGTATCACAGTGAGGCATGGCCGATACTGATCCATGAGATCGATCTGGCGCGCCCATTCGCTATCGGCATCATTCATCTCGAACAGGATCGGGGCCGCGTTGCCGGCTTCTTCCTCCGGCAACCCTTCGAACAATGAACGCACTTCGGGCGAATATTCGAGCACCCAGGGAGCGAGTGCCTCCGGGTACTGGGCGCCGTCGACCAGGCCGTAAAGTTTTTCAGCGTGCTGCTCTGTAGACATGACCTAACCTCAGAGTCTCGGGACGACCGAAGCGCCCGTCTTCGCGGCTTTCATCAGGCACTCGATACATACCTTGGGAACGTGCAACTCGACGGGCACCTCGTCCGGCTGCGGGAAGAAATGGTTGGCCGCATGTGCTAGCCAAACGCCACTGGTTCCGCTCTTGATGCTGCCTTGTTCGAGTTCGATATAGCTACCTCCCCCGTTCAGCACCAGTTTCTTTTTCGCCTTGATATGGATTGTGTCGCTGGTCACGTTGACCTCGAGCAAGGCCAGCAGATTGATTGCCTTCTGAAGCGCATGAATATCGATGTCTCCATCTGCCGCCACGGCTTTCATGCCGCCGCGAGCCGAGAAGAAGCGCACCGCATCCCGCGCGCTGACCAGAACACTGCCGTCCGCGGATGCGGCGATATGCTCACCGCTGGTGAGCGCAATATGCTGACCGCTCGCGATATGGGTCGTCGCAGGAGTCGTAGTGTGGATGCCGGCGGCGCCGGCAACGACGATCTGCGGCGTCTCCAGCTCCGTAAAGCCGTCTCTGTCGGCTTCACCGCGCGTGCCGCGTATTGCGGCGTTCTGTCGGGCCAGCGCGTTCGCGACAGTTTCCTGATGGCTGCCTGCCTCTTGCGCGGTTGCCTGCTGCGCCAGTTGGGCGAGCGCGGACTGCCCGCGTTCGGCCTCCTCCAGCCGAGCGGTCGTTTCGCCCATGTCCGTCATATGGGCCTGCGCGTTCAACCGAGCTTCGGTCGTGAGCAGCATGCCCTGTCCGGCACGAAACACTCCATGCCCGTCCGTGCGCAGTTCGGCACCCCGGCCACGCTCGTCCTGCCTACCGGCATTGCCTGCGATGCGAGTGACATGGCCGAGGTTTAGTTGCGAGCTGCCTTCATCACTCGACAGATGCGCCTGGATCTTTCCGTTGGTATCGTCGAAAGCCAGGGTGTTCGCCCGCCGACCCTCGACTTCGCGGCTGCGGAAACCGGCCAGCGCGTGGTTTTCCGGTAGCGCGAACGGTGGCATGTTGAATGCGTTCGTCGCACTTCCGACGATGATCGGCAAGTCCGGATCGCCGTTGACGAACGCGACTTCGACCTCATGCCCGCGGCGCGGCAGGAATATCCCGCCGAACTGATCGCCGTGCCATGCCCCGGCAACACGTACCCAGCAGCTCGAACGCTCATCGTTCTTTCCGAGGCGGTCCCACAGGAACTGGAGTTTTACGCGACCGTATGCGTCGGTCCAGATTTCCTGATTCTCCGGGCACGTCACCACCGCATACTCGACGCCGGCAACGCGCGGCTTCTCGATCGTGCGAAGCAACCGGAAAGGTTCATTGGACGGCTGCAACGTAAAATGCGCTTCGCAACGGTAGCGCTGACCGGCACCCGACGCCTCCCCGATCTCCTCGATCGTCAGCGTACTGTCAATGACCGCATACTCGCGATTGGCCGCAGTCTGCGGGTAGTGCGACAGCACGAATGTTTGCCCGGTCACGACACCGCGCAGATTGCCTTTGCCCGATGCCCTGAGCCCTTGGCATCGGTAAGCCTGCATCTGCACGATCGTCAGGTATTCCGCCTCGGTGCGCGGATCGTTGTGGTCGCCGGACAGACCCGCCGCTCCCGCCTGGGGCTGCGCATGGTCGCCCCACGTGTAATGTTCCTGATGGGCGAGCCCCGTGTCGCGAGGGTCCTCGCGCTCGATCCGCAGATCCGCCCGCGGCCACGTGTAGTCATAGTCGACGCTGGTCACGGCGCCTGTCGTCAGCGCATGCGACACCGACAGATCGTGAATGTGCTCTTCGTCGATGCGCCTGGCGCTCGGTGCCTGGTAGAGAATCGTCGCATACGCGTCACCGAGAGGCTGAAACGCGCCCAGCGAATCGACGAGCACAAGCCGATGCTTGCCTTCGCTATGCTCGAAGAAATAGAAGATGCCCCATTCTTCCCAGATCCGCTGCAGGAACGTCCAATCGCTTTCGCGGTGCTGCCGCTGAATATCGCGCTTTGGCCACGCCTTGTTCGGGCGTGGCGTGGTAAGCCGCTTGTCGACGGGAAACGGATAAGCCGATAGCACCGCATCCGTAATCTCGATCACCGACATATCCTGAAAGATTCGGCAATCGCAATTCTTGGTTGCGTGCCAGAGCCACGGCCGCAGCGTAAGCGCGTAAACGATCGAACGACCGTCCTCGCGCAAAATTTCAGCGCGACTCACGATTCCGGTGATTTCGCGCGTTCCTGCTCCGATGTTGGCCAGCCCTGCATCGCCAACAAGGCCGCGAATGAAGTGCCCCTTGCCGTCGATCTGGATTAAAACCGTTATTTCGGTGCCGATCATCTTGTCGAGCTGGATGTTGGCCGCAATGCTCTGCGAGAACGCGAGCGCATCCGGCGTTTTCAACTCGAGTACGTACTCGAACAGCTCACCGATCGTTTCCCTGCCGGTGAGCTTCACCGGCGTAAGGATCGGGTGATCGCCATACATCGGCAGGGCCGCGCCCGAAACCGAGAGTGTTCGTGGTACGTCAAATAGAGCCATCTCGACACCTCCGTTGATTCAATCGAACCACCGACCGCTCACAGCGGTCCCTTCGTCCCAAACCCGTCGCTCCTACGCGCGCACACCCCAAAGCTCCAGCTTCAACGAAGGAAAATCCCCCGCCACGTGCAGCGCAACGCCACCGTGGCGCACGACTTCCTCCCACATCGGTCCGCCCTGGGTCAACTCGTAGTAGATGTATCCCGCATTGAACGGAATCTGCCGTGGCGGCACCGGAAGCGCCTGCAGGCTGATACCCGGCAGGTGACTGCGCACGAGGCTCGGCAGTTTCTCCGAAGGCCCCGCCTTCGCCTGTGCGAGAAACTGCTGCTTCAGCACATCGGGCGGCATCGCCGCATGTACGGCCAGGACCAGTGCAGTAAACCCCCGCATGTCGACCGGATCGATCACCGCATTGCGCATACCGTGCCCCCGATCCTCGAGAGCAATGCTTTGTGCACTCCGCACCAACACAGCGTTGAGCAGCCGATGCGTGTCGTCGACGATCGGCTTCAGGCACAGATGCGGCGTCGTATGCTGATACGGCGGATGCGTATCGAGCGGCCGACGCGTATCCGTGCGCAAATGGGTCGACAGCTCGCCCGCCATGCCGATCAGCAGCGCATAGACATCCGCGGGCGACGTGGTCGGCACGTGCAGCATGTGCTGCAGCAGCGGCTCGTACCGGTTCAAGATCTGCAGCAGCAGGTAATCCGTGACCGTTGCCGCACTCGCGGTGGTGTCGTCGGCGCCCGCCAGTCGTTGTGCCAGCGCATTCGCACGCAACCGCGCGAGATCGTGAATCTTCGTGACCCAGCTGGTCAGCAGGTCGCTCGCCCCATAACCCGAAACAGGTGGCACGAGCGTGTTGTCGAGCTCGATGCTGCCATCCGCGCGTATCGTTTTCACGCTTGTGAGCGCGAGGCCGATCCACGCATCACCGAGCTCCTTCTCGGGCAGCAGGCGCAATCGCAGGTTCGAAAGCTGCACGGACTCGGGGGCGAGGCCGATCGAATTCGTGTCGCGCAACTCGGTATCGAACACGAGGTAACGCGCCAGCGAATCCGAGGTGTTCTCGAACGTCGTCTCTTCGCAGTTCGGCAGTCGGACCGGTACCGCCAGATAGATCACCTGATCGAGATGTTCCGGTCGGATCGTCAACGGAGGCGGCAGCGGCGTGTTGCCCGGCGCATCGAACGGCGAGCCATCGGCGAACACGCCGGCGGCGGATTTGACGATCACCTTGCCGAGCGCGAGCGATTCCAGATCGAGTGCGTAGTGCGCAAAACCGAAAAAGAACGGCGACAGCGGCGCCGCGCGCATGTGCGCGTACTTCTCCAGATAACGATCCTGTTGCTGGAACAGTTGCGGACGGAAAAACAACCCTTCCTGCCAGGCGACCTTGGCATACCAGCTCATACGTACCGTCCGTTGCGTTGCGCGACGTAATTCATTTCTTGGCTTCCTCGATCCTGACGGCCTTTGCGTCGAGATCGATCTTCAGTTTCAGCTTCGGCGTGAAGAAGCGGTACCACGCTTTGTCGGGTGCGATCGGCATCGTGTACACCGTCCGCCACACCGAGTTCGGCAAGTCGCGATAAGCCGCAATCACGCCGATGGCGGTCGTTTCCGAATCCGGGCGCCGGGCAATGGTCCGATGCTCGCCGGGCCGCAGTTGCACTTCGTCGCGCTTCACGACGTCGTCACCCAGTACCGTCTTGTCCTGGGTCTGCAGCGTGAAGAAGTCCGCCGCCTTGAAGGCGTTGTCGTTCTTCAGTTCGTAGACGCGCACGACAATCGGCGCGGCCCGTCCGCGGTCGTCGGGATTGACGTCGGCCTTTGCGTCGACAGTCATTTCAAGCCGGATCGCTTCCTTCGGTTTGGACTCGCCGCCCGCACAGGCGGAAAGCAGCACGACGCTGGCGAGCGGGGCGACAGTCAGGATCGAACGCATTCAGATTTCACCTTGATGGACCGCGGGATGCGCCCGCGCGCGGAGAAAGCAAATTTCCTCCGACGCGCGGCATCTCGCGGGCTTACGCTTCCTTGTTGCCCTTGATGTCGAAGCCGGCCGTCACCGCACCGCCGCTGCCGCCCTGCGCGTTCTGCACGACGTACTCCTGCTTCACCTTCGCAAACGACAGCGACACCGTTTCGCGGCTCTTCTCGGCGTCCATCTTGCTGCCCGACGGCTTCACGCGCGTAACGATCACGTCACTCATCGTGAGCTTCAGGTACTCGAGCGGGTTGCCACCGGCCTTGCGCATCACGAGCGTCGCTTGGTCGATATGCTTGCCGGTCAGCGCATACTTCATCAGGTTCGGGCTCGCGCGATCGATGTTGTGTTCGAACGTCAGATCCTTGACCGTCGCCTTGCCGGCACCGCCGCCGCTGCCCGCGTGCATCGTCGATTCCTGCAGGATCTCCCAGTCCCAGTTCAGGACTTCGATCTCGTCCTTGTGCTTGTCGTCGAGCGATTCGCCGTTGATGCCGTCGATCTTCAGGAAAATGTCTTGTGCCATGCCAATGCTCCTAGAGTGAGTGAAAACAGGTCGGGCGCCACGAGAGAAAGAGGTCCGATGCCCGACCCGAGAGGGCCAAGCTTCTCTATCAGGCCGCTTCCTTGATCGACGGCAGCTTGGTGACGAGCCGCAGCGAAACCGTCAACCCCTCGAGCTGGAAGTGCGGACGCAGGAAGAATTTCGCCTGGTAGTAGCCGGGATTGCCCTCGACGTCTTCGACGAGGACTTCCGCTGCCGCGAGCGGACGGCGCGCCTTGGTGTCTTGCGACGAGTTGGCCGGATCCGCGTCGACGTAGTGCATGACCCATTCGTTGAGCCAGCGCTGCATGTCCTCACGCTCCTTGAACGCGCCGATCTTGTCGCGCACGATGCATTTCAGGTAATGCGCGAAGCGCGAGCATGCGAACAGATACGGCAAGCGTGCCGACAGGTTCGCGTTGGCAGTCGCATCCGCGTCGTGATATTCGGCCGGCTTTTGCAGCGACTGCGCACCGATGAAGGTCGCGTGATCGGTGTTCTTGCGATGCACGAGCGGAATGAAGCCGTTCTTCGACAGTTCGGCCTCGCGGCGGTCCGAGATCGCGATCTCGGTCGGACACTTCATGTCGACCCCGCCGTCGTCGGTCGGGAACGTGTGGCACGGCAGGTTCTCGACCGTGCCGCCCGATTCGACGCCGCGAATCAGCGAGCACCAGCCATACTGCTTGAACGAGCGGTTGATGTTGACGCCCATCGCATACGCGGCGTTCGCCCAGCCGTAGCGGCTGTGATCCGAGCCGTTCGTGTCTTCCTCGAAATCGAACTCGTCGACCGGATTGGTCTTCGCACCATACGGCAGGCGCGCGAGGAAGCGCGGCATTGCGAGCCCGACGTAGCGCGCATCCTCGGTGTTCCGCAGCGAATTCCATGCCGCGTATTCGAGGTTCTGCGTGAAAATCTTCGTCAGGTCGCGCGGGTTCGCGAGCTCCTGCCACGACTCCATCTGCAGCACCGACGGTGCCGCGCCCGTGACGAACGGCGTATGCGCGGCCGCGGAGACCTTCGCGATCGAACCCAGCAGGTCGACGTCGGGCGGCGTATGGTCAAAATAGTAGTCGGCGACCAGGCAGCCGTACGGCTCGCCACCGAGCTGGCCGTATTCCTGCTCGTAGAGCTGCTTGAAGAGCGGGCTCTGGTCCCACGCGATGCCCTTGTATCGGCGCATCGTGCGATGCAGTTCGTTCTTCGAGACATCGAGCGCGCGAATCTTGAGGTGCTCGTCCGTCTCCGTGTTCGACACAAGGTGATGCAAACCGCGCCACGCCGACTCCAGCGCCTGATAGTCGTCGTGGTGGAGAATCAGATTGATCTGTTCGGAGAGCTTGTGGTCGATCTGCGCGATGATCGCGGCAATGCTCTTGTACGCATCATCGCTGATCGTGGTCGATTGCGTCAGCGCCTGCTCGGCGAGCGTCTGGACCGCAAATTCGACCGCTTCGCGTGCCTGCTCGGTCTTCGGGCGGAACTCCCGTTCGAGCAGCTGCGTAAAGTCGGACTGGGTGGCCGTCTGAGCTTGATCGGCTTGTGCGTGCTGTTTCGCCATGGTGGTCATCCTCGATCGTTTCGTCGGTCAGTTCGCTTCGCTCTGGTCATCCGCCTCGCCTTCGTGGCGCGCGGGCTTCGGTGCGGCGGCCAGCGACTTGAGCAGCGCCGGGTCGTGCAGCAACTGGGTAACGAGCGCCTCGGCGCCCGACTTGCCGTCCATGTAGGTCTGCAGGTTCGCGAGCTGTGTACGTGCTTCGAGCAGCCGGCGCAACGGCTCGACCTCTCGGGCGACGGCGGCCGGCGAGAAGTCCTCGATGCTCTCGAAGGTCATGTCGACCATCATCTGGCCTTCACCCGTCAGCGTGTTCGGCACGGCAAACGCGACGCGCGGACGGATCGCCTTCATGCGCTCATCGAAATTGTCGATATCGATGTCGAGGAACCGCCGATCCGATACCGCCGGCAGCGGCTCCACCGGGTGCTTGCCGGACAGGTCGGCCAGCACGCCCATCACGAACGGCAGCTCGACCTTTTTCTCCGAGCCGTAGACCTCGACGTCGTACTCGATTTGCACACGCGGCGCACGATTGCGCGCGATGAATTTTTGCGAACTGCTGGAAGCGGACATGAACAGGTTCTCCTGAACGGTGGTAAGTGGACAGTGCTCAGCAAAGCGCTTCGTCCAAACGGGATGGCAATGCATCGAACGTCAACGCCTGCACAGGCGCAGCGGCTGGATCGGCGATGCCGATTGCGATACCTTCAAGCGCGGCCTTCGACGTGAACGCGTCGAGCCAGAGGGCCGACAGGCGCGGCAGTACGTGCTGTTCGATGAAGCCGATGAGGATGCGTGCACCGGTCTCCTGTACGAGACAGCGGCCGACGATGTAGTCGACCACCGCCTCGTCGTAGGTGAGCGCGATTTGATGGTTGTCGGCCATGCGCTTCACCACGCGTCCAAGATGCAGGCGGACAATGCGGGCGAGCGCGGCATCGGCCAGCGGCCGGTACGGTACGACCGTTACCCGCCCGAGAAAGGCCGCCGGGAAGGCTTTCAGCAATTCGGGAGTGAGCGCGCCCCGCAACCCGTCCATATCGGGCGACAACACTGGATCCGCGCACAGGCTCGCGGTCAGATCGGCACCGACGTTGCTGGTCAGCAGGATGGTCGTGTTGCGGAAATCGATGTGGCGGCCGTCGCCGTCCTCCATGTAGCCCTTGTCGAACACCTGGAAGAACATTTCGTGTACGTCGCGATGAGCCTTTTCAACCTCGTCGAGCAGCACGACCGCGTACGGACGGCGGCGCACCGCTTCGGTCAGGACCCCGCCTTCGCCATAACCGACGTAACCGGGCGGTGCCCCCTTCAGGCCCGACACGGTGTGCGCTTCCTGATACTCGCTCATGTTGATCGTGATCAGGTTCTGTTCGCCGCCGTACAGCGCCTCGGCCAGTGCCAGTGCTGTTTCTGTCTTACCCACACCCGACGGCCCCGCAAGCAGGAACACGCCGAGCGGCTTCTTCGGGTCGGTCAGGCCGGCCCGCGCGGTCTGCACGCGCTCGCCGATCAGGCGCAGCGCATCGGTCTGGCCGATCACGCGCGCCGCCAGCGTTTCGGGCAGTCGGCGCACCGCGGCCACCTCGTCCGTGACCATGCGACCTACCGGGATACCGGTCCAATCCGAAACGATCTCCGCGACGATCGCCTCGTCGACTTCCGGAAACACGAGCGGTGCCTCGCCCTGGAGGTTGGCCAGCGCATGCTCGAGCTTGCGCAGCCGTTCCACCGGCATCGGCGAGTCGTCCCGCTCCCCGGCGAACCCTTCGCGGGCGACGCGCAACGCTTGCACAGCCGCCGCCTGTTCACGCCACCGGGTCTCGACCGCGTTCGCGTCCGACGTCAGCCGGTCGATACGCGAACGCACGGCGGCCAGCCTTTTGTCCGCCTCGAGCCCGATCCGGGCCTCCTGCACCAGTAGGGTCTCCTCGGCACGCGCGGCCGCGAGCCGTTGACGCGCGTCGTCGAGCTCGCGCGGCGTGGCATGTTGTGACAGCGCGACCCGCGCACAAGCGGTATCGAGCAGGCTGATCGCCTTGTCCGGCAACTGGCGTGCCGGAATGTAGCGGTGCGACAACGTCACTGCACCCCGGATCGCCTCGTCACGCACCACGACACCGTGATGTGCCGAAAACGTTTCCGCGAGGCCCCGCACCATGTCGGTGGCAGCAGCTTCGGATGGCTCCGCGACCTGCAGCACCTGGAAACGCCGGGTCAACGCGGAATCCTTTTCGATATGCCGCTTGTATTCGGCCCAGGTCGTCGCGCCGATCGTCCGGATCGTGCCGCGCGCGAGCGCCGGCTTCAGGAGGTTGGCAGCGTCGCCCGTGCCCGCCTGGCCGCCCGCACCGATCAGCGTATGGATTTCGTCGATGAACAGGATCACCGGGGCAGTCGATTTCGCGGCCGCGTCGAGCAGGCTCTTCAAGCGGGCCTCGAACTCCCCCTTCATGCTGGCACCGGCCAGCAGCGCCCCGACATCGAGACCAAGCAGCCGCACGTCGGCCAGCTTTGGCGGCACGTTGCCCGATGCGATCGCGCGTGCGAGACCTTCGACCACGGCCGTCTTGCCGACGCCGGCTTCGCCGGTCACCAGCGGGTTGTTCTGCCGCCGGCGCAGCAACACGTCGATCATCGTGCGGATCTCGAGCTCGCGGCCGATGACCGGATCGATTTCGCCAGCGCGGGCCCGCGCCGTCAGGTCCGTGCAGTACTGCTCGAGCGAACCGTCCTTCGGCGCGCCCGGCATCGCGCCGGATGCTTCGCCCGGCGTCGCAGGCAGCCATTCGCTGCGGTCGTACGGATCATCGGCCGCTTCCGGCGAACCCGCGATCCAGGCCGGAAGCACGTCAGCGAGGCCGTCGACAGGGATCTTGCCGAACGCGGGGGAGACGGCAAGCAGCCCGCGCCGCAAGTCAGACGTGGACACGAGTGCCGCGATCAACCACGCACCGCGCACGCGGCGGTCACCGTATTCGAGCGTCGCAAGAACCCACGCGCGCTCGATTGCCGATTCGACGTGCGACGAAAAATCGCTGATCGAACTTGCACCAGCCGGCAACGCAGACAGTGCCCGCGCGAAGTCACGCTCGAGCGTATTGCGATCGATCCCGGCGTGGCGAACGATCCGCTGAAGGTCGCCGTCCGGCTGCTGCAGCAGCTGATGCAGCCAGTGGACGAGTTCGACGAACGGATTCCCGCGCAACTTGCAGAAATTCGTCGCCGACTCGATACCCCGGTAAAGCTGAACCCCGAGCTTACCGAACAATGCTTGGCGCGAAATGGTCATGATGTTCTTTGTTGTTGGTCGTGATGCCGCGAGCATCATTCCTTCACCATCAGGACTGCTACACAGATGTTTCGCCCGATGCCGCTGGAAATACTCGACACATCGCTCTCTCTTCGACCCGATTCAATCGGCCAAATCGAATCGGAGCGGCATTATCGGCATGAAATTCAATTCCAGTCAATCCAATCCATTCAGCAAATTTACCGAAATCAAATTACGGCATTCCTGGTATACCCCGTATCGACCACGCCCCTATCACACATGTTGCCGCGAGCAAGCTCACGCCAACCGATCCAGATCAACAAAATCCAAGTCCTTGTTATTTTGAGATATTTTCACGAATCCTGTTATTTGCATTTTTTCACAAATACGTATCAGCATGATTTTCAAATCATTTCCACGCTAACTGTTACCGCATTTAACACTTCACCATAAATCTCAAAAATATTCGAAACCAAGATCGACGAATCGATTATCCACATGACGATAGACGAACCACCTGGACTCGTGGTTAGAATGCGAAATTCTTGTCATCGGACACCCAAATGCGTTCCTTTCGTCAGCCGTGGCGTCGCCAACCGGATATTTCGCACGACGAGCCTCTGCTTGACGGAAACCGGGAACGACAGACGCCCGATGTGGAAGATCACGATCTTCCGGATTACGAAGTGGTCGACCATCCGCGCAGCAACGATGACGTACTGGTCGATCTCGGTATCGGAGGCATGGACCGTGCCGATGCACATGTGCGCACCCCGGCCAACGCCGACGGTAGCGACTCGCTGGTCGAGACGTTGCACGCGCAGTACTGGCGCGCGCTGACCGATCCTCATGCGTCGGTTGCAGCGGATCTGATGCCACCGGGGGATCAACCGACATCGCACGCGCACGCGCCGGATCCGCAGGTCGATCCTGGCGTACGCGACGCATGCGATTCGATCGAAGTGCTATTGCGCGGCAACCCCAAGCTGGAAGATGTGTTCGAGCAACTCGATCGGCACGCCGGGCACATCCTGGACGATGAACCCGTGCCGGAGATCCTGCGACTGTTTGCCCCTCCAGAATTTCACGCGGCGGCCGCGCGGCAGGGGTCGGCGCTGCCGCCCCCGCTCACGCGGCGCGAACACCACGCGCTGTCGGTAGACAGTCCGCTGTCCGCCCCCGAACGCAGGGACGAAGGATGATTCACCGCGAGACCTCCGGCTCACCCCAAGCCAAATGCTTGAGTGACGCTCCGCTCAGCGAACAGATCGAGCGCATCTCGACGCACTTGCGCGCGCAGCCAACCACGGCATCCCATCGGTGGGCACTGTTCCAGTTGATGTGCGTAACGGGTGAATGGCCGAGAGCGATCCAGCAGTTGCAGACTTGGGCGAAGCTCGAACCCGGCCAGGTGGAAACCGCACAGGTCTATCGCGACCTGATCCGTGCAGAAAGCTGGCGCAAGCAGGTCGTCGACGGACACGTACGCCCGGGCTTCGTGTTCGAGCCGACCGCGTGGGTCGAGGGTCTGTTGAATGCGCTGCGCCTGGCTGCCCGTGAGCAAAGCGAGCAAGCCGACGATGCGCGTGAGGCCGCACTCGACGCCGCGCCGACCGTTGCGGTACGTATTCCGCAGGGACCTGCAGACTGGATCGTCGACAGCGATTCACGTTTCGGCCCGGTCTGCGAGGTCGTCACGGCCGGGCACTACCGCTGGGTGCCGATCGCCGATCTCGTAGCGTGGCGCGTGTCGCGTCCAACAAAACTGGTCGACCTGGTTTGGGCGCCGTGCACGCTCACGCTCGTCGACCAACGTGTCGTCCACGGCTTCATGCCTGCACGATATCCGGGTTCGGAGACCGGTGACGACGCTGTGCGCCTCGGGCACAAGACCGTTTGGCAGGCGCACGGGCGAACCGGCGTCATAGGTTTCGGCCGAAAGACCTGGATCACCAACCAAGACGACTTCAGTCTGTTCGAATTGCCGAATGCGGAATTCGGCACGCATGGCATCGACGGCGCCGCCGGAAGGGAGCGAGTCGATGACTGATCGCAAAAGACCGTCGCACGCCCCGGATACGCTGGCGGTCCGCACACCCCGCCGAGCCAACGCGCACCTGATGCCAACCCTGCTCGACCGATTGCGCGACGACGCACCGCATCGCCGCGTCGAAGCCCCGGAGGAATATACGGTGACGCGCAAACAGATGCGTGACATCGTGCAGCGCGACCTCGCCTATCTGCTGAACACGACCAGCATCGAGGATCAGATCGATCGCGCGCGCCATCCGCACGCGGCGGCTTCGACCGTCAACTTCGGCGTGCCGCCGCTCGCGGGAGCCTTTATCGCGTCACGTCAGTGGAACAGCGTCGAGCGCATGATCCGGCAGGCCATTACCGATTTCGAGCCGCGTCTGATTCCGGATTCGCTGGTGGTCTCGCCTCGTCATGCCGACGACGGCGGCGAGCATCACCATGTCCTCGCGTTCGAGGTTCGCGGACTGATTCATATGGACCCGTACCCGCTCGAATTCATGGTGCAGAGTTCGCTGGATCTCGAAACGAGCGAGATTCGCATCACCGGCATGCGCACCAGCTAGGCGCAACGCGGCACAACGACAACGACGAGACCTATCCGATGGACCCGCGACTGCTCGACTATTACAACCAGGAACTCATCTACATGCGCGAGCTGGCAGCCGAATTCGCGCATGCACACCCGAAGATCGCACGTCGGCTCGGCATGCAGGCAGGCGAAGTGGCCGACCCCTACGTCGAACGCCTGATCGAGTCGTTCAGCTTCATGGCCGCGCGCATGCAGATCAAGCTCGACGCGGAATTTCCGCGCTTTACCGAGCGGCTGCTCGAGGTCATCTACCCGAACTACGTTGCGCCCACACCGTCGATTGCCGTCGCTCGCCTGTATCCCGGCCGGGCGGAAGGCAACCTCGCCAAAGGGTATCGTATCGCGCGCGGCACGTCGTTCACCGCCCGGGTTCCCGACGGAGAGAGAACGGCGTGCCGGTTCACGAGCGGGCAGGACGTCACCCTGTGGCCGCTCACGATCACCGAAGCGCGCCTGACGGGTGTGCCGCCGGACATCCCGGGACTCGCGAGATACGTCCCGCCCGATACACAAGTGCGCGGCGCCTTGCGGTTGCGGTTGGCGACGACCGGCGACGTGCGGATCGCCGATCTGAAGGGACTCGATCGGCTCCCCGTTTATCTGGCCGGCGATGAGCAAGTGGCCTCTCACCTGTTCGAACTGCTGCACGCCGGCGCCATCGCGTCCGTGATCGGCGCACCCGGAGAGTTCGGCCAGCCGGGCCGCTCGCTCGCCGCCGTCACGCAAGGCGCAGTGGAGCACGAAGGTTTGCGCGCCGATCAACACCTGTTGCCGCTCACCTGGGCGAAGTTCCACGGGCACAACCTGTTGCACGAGTACTTCGCGTGTCCCGCGCGGTTCTGGTTCTTTGCGTTGACCGGCCTTGCCGAAGGCTTTGCACGCACTGACAGCCGCGAGATCGAGATCGTCGTGCTGCTCGACCGCTCGCCGGCCGAGCTCGCCAACCTCGTCGATGCGTCACGCTTCGCGCTGTTCTGCACGCCGGTCATCAATCTCTTCAGCAAGCATACCGACCGGATCGAGATCTCACCGCGCGAAACCGAGTTTCATCTCGTGCCGGCTCGACTGGCGCCGCTCGACTACGAGGTATTTTCGGTGGAGACCGTGTACGGGCAGGTGGCCCTGACATCCGACGAGCTCGAATTCCGTCCGCTCTACCAGACACTGAACAACGACGAAGGCAATCACGGACGTTATTTCTCGATGCGGCGTGAACAGCGCCTCGTCTCTCATTCCTCGCGTCGTTATGGCACACGCACGCCTTACGTCGGCACCGAAGTGTTTCTCTCGCTCGTCGACCAGAACGAGGCCCCTTACGCCGAAAACCTCCGCTTCCTGTCGGTCGACGCGCTCCTGACCAACCGGGATCTGGCCACGCTCGTGCCGCGCGACGGCGTGCGCGATCTGGAGACCGCGGAGTCCGCGCCGGTAGAAAGCATCGGCCTTATCCGGCCGCCGAGTCCGCCGCTACCGCCGTATGCCGAGCGGGACATGGCGTGGCGCCTGATCCGCCAACTCAACTTCAATTACCTGCCGCTCGACGATCTCGATCACCGCGAAGGCGGCCAGGGGCTACGCGATCTGCTGCGTCTGTACCTCGCGGAAGGCGACTCCGCGCAAAACCGGCAAGTCGAAAGCCTGGTCGGCGTCAAGACGCGCCCGGTGACGCGCAAGCTGCCGGGAACCGGCCCGATGACGTTCGGGCGCGGCGTCGAGTGCGCGCTGACGGTCGACGAGACCGGCTTCTCTGGCGTAAGCCCCTATCTGTTCGGCACGATCCTCGAGCACTGGCTCGCACGGCACGTATCGATCAACAGCTTCACGCAGACTGAACTGCATTCGATGCAGCGCGGGCGCATAGCCCGCTGGCCGGTGCGCACGGGCGCACGCGGAGTCCTGTGATGAAACGCGCGACGCTGCCGGCGCTGCTGCGAGACAGCACGCTGTCGCCCGAGCTGCTCGAACACTTGCAGGCCGAGCCCTGGCGTTTCGGTTTCCTGTCGCTATTGCGACGCATCGGCGCGAATCCGGCGATCGATCCGATCGGCACCGCACGTCGGCCTCGTTCGGAACCGTTCCGGCTCGGCCAGCAGCCGAGCCTTGCGTTCGCGCCGCGCGAAGTTGCCAACGCGCACGAAGCCGAAGGGCGACTGAAGGTGCGGCTGTTCGGCCTCGGGATGCTTGGCCCCAATGGCCCGCTGCCGATCCACGTGACCGAGATCGCGAAGGATCGCGAGGACAGCCGGCGAGATACGACGACAATCGATTTTTTCGATCTCTTCCATCACCGCTTCTTCACGCTCCTCTATCGCGCGTGGGCGTCGTCCCAGTCGACAGCCGGGCTCGACCGAAAGGATAACGAGCGGTTTTCGTTCTACGTCGCGAGCCTCGTCGGGCACGACATCGGCGAAATCAGCCGGCGCCCGCTGCCCTCGCACGCACGTCTCGCCGCCTCCGCGCACCTCGTGCGCGAAGCACGCAATCCGGACGGTCTGCGTGCCACGCTCGAACGCTACTTCGGCGTGCCCGTTGCGATCCGGGAGAATGTATTTCACTGGATCGAGATCGACCCCGCCGACCTCGGCCGCATGGGCCGCCCGGGGAAGGCGGCAACGATGGGCCAAGGCGCGATGCTCGGCCGCGTCGCACCCGATCGCCAGCACCGCTTTCGCATCGTGATCGGCCCGGTCGATCTCGACGCCTACCTGCGCTTCACGCCGCAGGGCGAGGATCTGCCTCGGCTCGTCGAGTGGGTGCGCGCGTTCGTCGGTTACGAGCTGGAATGGGAGCTTGAGCTGCGGATCAAGCCGAAGAGTGCGCCGCCGGCGGTCATGGGTGGCCGGCAGCGCATCGGATGGTCCGGATGGCTGGGCCGCCCGGACCCGCGCAAGCCCATTATCGGCATGCGATTCGAGCCCGAACGTTACGTGCGGCCTATCGATCGCCGTGTCACCGATACCAGGAACTGACCATGAGCAAAAGGCAATCCTCGGCGCCCGGCAGACAGGGCCCGATCGCCGTCACGAATGTGCCGCATTTCGACTGGCTCGCGCCCGTGAGCGACGATGCGCCCTGCGGCCCGGATCTCGAATACGACCACGATTTCGTCGTGCTGTTTTCCCGTGTCGCCCCCAAACAGGACGTACAGTACGGCGCGTTCGTGGGCGTGCCCGATCCGCTCAACTGGAGCGAGATCGAACGGGATTGTCGGCGGCTCATGATGCGCACGAAGGATTTGCGTGTCGCCGTGTTGTATACGCGTTGCCGCACATGTCTCGGTGGTGTGACGGGCCTGGCCGACGGCATCGCGCTACTGGCTGCCTGGGTGCAAGCGTTTCCGGATGATATCCATCCACAGACGAGCGCCGACAGCGATCACGACGCGGCGCTGGAAATGCGGATGAACGCGTTGCAAGCGCTGTCGGATCCCGACGGGTTGCTGGCCGATGTGCGAGAAATCGTGCTGATGAAGTCGACCGTTACCCGCCTGCAGGTGCGCGACGTCGAGCGCGCGTTCGCGCATCCGCGTCCGGCCGATGCGCTCTCGCCCGATTCCGTCGTCCAGCAGTTGCAGGATCTGCGTATGCTGCAACCGGCAACGATCGAAGGCATCGACGATACGATCGCCGATCTCGCCACGATCAACGCGTGGTGCAACGATCATCTCGAATCGTTCCAGCCAGACCTTTCGACGCTGGCGCGACTCCTCGACAGGCTGGGCTCGCCCACGCACGCCGATTCGGCCGAACCGCCCGATACGATTCCCGCCCCGACCGCGATGGCCGACACATCATCGCAAGACGACACGGTAGCGCCGACCGCACCGGCGCATCCCGTATCGGCAAGCGATCCTGACTGTGCCCCGCCCCTAATGAACTCCGTGCCGTCCGACCGCGACTCCGCGCTTGCGACGATTCGCGCCGCACGGACGTGGTTCGAGAATCACGAACCGAGCAGCCCGATTCCGGTGTTACTCAAACGCGCCGAGCAGTTCGTCGGCAAACGCTACGCCGAGGTCGTCAAGGCGATTCCGGCCGAGCTTCTGGTGCAGTGGGAAGCGGAAGACAGTTCGTGACCGCACTGGAAAACAACATGGCCGTGGTGACGGTTGTCGGATCGACACAAGATACGTATTCGCGACCTGAAGCACACGGCCGGCCGTGTAAGCCTGTCGGGATTGTGACTTGATATTCGAGTACTTGATATTCGGGTTCATGCAAGAGCGGCCACGCAAGCGATGCCTGTTTCGAATTTCTCACAGGAGAAACCGATGTCGACGTATCAAGCACTCCTCGCGCAACGCGAAGCTCTCGATGCTCAAATTGACGCGGCCAAAGCGAACGCCCGAACTACCGCACTCGTCGAGATCAAACGCATGGTCGGCGAGTTCGATATCACGTCACAGGAGATCTACGGCGTCACGCGCGTGCAGACACGGCAACGACCGCCTGCAAAGTACCGTGATCCAGAATCCGGCGCCACGTGGAGTGGTCGAGGGCGGCCGCCGGCGTGGATCGAGGGCAAGGACCGTGCTCGATTTCAGATCGCGGCAGCGGCTACCCAGGCTTGAATCGCACGCCGACACCCTCTCGCGCAGCAACGGGCACGCACGATACTTCGGATCGCCGAAGTCTGCATCCGGTTCACTGTAGCCAGCCATGTTCACGGTAACGTCGAGATCAGATTCCCGGCAATACTGGCGGCACGCTGTTTTTCCCCGTCATCAAGCCGCTGAGCGATTCGCGCCTCGACGAGTGCCGCAGCAGCGCCATACCTCTCCAGACCGGGCTGAGCATCGAAACTCGCACGCGAACGCGTGATCCACGCTGCACCGAGCGCTCTGTCTCTTGGCAGTCCGTTGCCGGTCAGGAACCGCATGCCGACCGCATACTGCATGAACGGATCCCCGAGCAGCGCCTCGTTCAGGCTCGACAGCCCGTCCCACTGGCGATTGGCAGCCGCGGCCGCGCTGACGGGCGAATCGCTCCATAGCGTGGCCGCCGGATCGGCCGGCACCAGCCAGCGTTTCTCTCCGGCCGAAATCCCGGTGTCCATTGCCGGCGCGAGGCTGCGCAGCGCAAGCGCGATCTCGGATACCGCCGAGCCACGTCGCGCCGCGCGGCGATGCCAGTCCATCGCGACCGTTTCGTCGCGGGGCACGCCGTCGCCCGTTTCGTACATCAGCGCAAGATCGCTTTCCGCCCACTGCGATCCGGCAGAAGCTGCACTGTTGAGCCACGTGGACGCTTCCTTCGGATCACGCGCGACACCGCGGCCGTGCAGATAGGCGATGCCCACCATCCGCTTCGCCTCGGTGCTCGTCGGCGCGGCACGCAGTGCCCACGCGAACGCTTCATAGTCGTCGGTGCGACCGCCGAGCCCGGTCGACAGATGCCACGCGAGCGAGCCTTGCGCCGACACGTTCCCCTGCTCGGCCGCCCGGCGAAACCAGTACGTCGCCGCATCGAAGTCCACCGGGACGCCGTCGCCCAGATCGTACGCATCGCCAAGTGACGACTGATACGCCGGCTCGCCGCGATCCGCGAGTTTCCATTGCCAGTACGCACGCTCGTCCGCGGCAACGAGGCCGCTATCGGCCGACGCAAGGACACGCATCGCACCGACATTGCTGCCGGCGGCCGTGCGGCACCAGCGCGCAGCCTCGGCCGGACGGCGCGGCGTGCCATTTCCATCCAGATACATCGTGCATAGCATCGTCTGCGATGCGGCGTCACCCAGCTTCGCCCCGCGCGAGAACCAGTCGAATGCGATCGCCGGCTGCGGACCGCCCGACTGCCCACGCCAATACACCGTGCCCAGCGCCGAATACGCAGCGGGCACCTTGCGGCTCGCGAGGTCCTCCAGCCATTGAAGCCCCGTCCTGCCCGCGAACGACGTGTGGTGCTCGCTCAGGTAGAACCCGGCCGATACGCCGGCAGCCGGATCGCCCGCGTCGGCGGCCTGCTTCAGGTAGCGCAAGCCCGTCTGCTCGTCGCGCGGCACACCGACGGTACCCGTCAGGTACTGATAGCCGACCCATCGCGCCGCCTCGATGTTGCCGTGGTCCGCGGCAAACCGGAACCACTGCATCGCCTGCGTCCGGTCGACGCTCGTGCCTTCTCCGCGCCATGCCATGTTGGCGGCCATCAGGGCGGACGCTTCGTCACCACGATCCGCGCCGCGCGTGGCCAGCCGAAAGGCCTTGCGCAGATCCACCGGCTCACCGTCGCCGCGTGCCGCGTAACGCGCGAGATTGGCCGCCGCGGCGCCGTTGCCCTGCGCATCGGCTTTTTCGAACCACGGTTTGGCGGCGACTGAATCCGGCTGCGTCCCCAGGCCGTTGTGCAGCATTGCGCCGAGATCGTTCTGCGCGACCGCCAGCCCGTCGTCGGCTGCGCCCTGCATCCATCCCAACGCGGCCTCTTTGTCGACCGGACCGCCACGGCCGAACAGATAGAGGTTCGCCAGTGCGTAACGCGCCCGTGTATCGCCGGCGAGCGCCGCTTTGCGGTACCAGTCGCGCGCCTTCGCGTCGTCGTGCGGCACGCCCGCCCCGCTTCCATACAGTTCGCCGAGCCTGCGCTGCGCGTAGGTCGAGCCGGCACGCGCCGCGGCCGAAATCAGGCCGAAGCCGCGCTGCGCGTCGCGCGGCACGCCGATGCCCGCGAGATAGAGATTACCCAGCACCGCTTGCGCTTCGGTGTGGTTCTGGTCCGCCGCGGCGCGCAGCCACGTCGTCCCCTGTTCGACATCGCGCGGCACGCCGTCGCCCCGGATCAGCATCAGGCCGAGCGTGAACTGCCCGTCCGCCTGGCCGCCCACCGCGGCGCGCGACAGCCACGCCGCCGCGACCACCGGGTCGCGCGCCACCCCGCGCCCGGCCAGCGCGAATTTCCCCGCGTTCGCCGCGCCCGCTGCCGAACCGCCCTCGGCGGCCTTCACGAAGTACCGGTAGGCGGCCGCATTGTCGGCTGGTTGCCCGTCGCCGTCCGCATTCATCCCGCCGAGCTGGTTGGCCGATGCCGCATCGCCGTCGCCCGCCGCCGACGCGAACCATGCGTATGCCGTCGCATGGTTCCGCGGCAGTGCGACACCGTCGTAGTAGACATAGCCGAGTGCGCGCTTGGCCAGCGTCGAACCGTCGCTCGCCGCCGATTCGAGGATCGTCATCCCGCGTTTCAGGTCGGGGCGGGCCGCGTAGCCGTGCAGCACCATCTGCCCGTAGAGCGCGCGGGCCGTCAGGTTGCCTGCCTCGGCTTCCTGCCGGCAAAGGCTGCGAATTTGCGCGGGTTTGTCCTTCAGCAGGAGGCTGTCGAACCGCGCGTTCAGCGCCAGTACGCATGGCGTCGTGTCGTCGTGGACGGAACCGGACACGGTGCGTTGCATTGCCGGCATCGCGGCAGGCAGCGGTCCGGGCCGAGGCGCAGCGGCGCTGCCGAACCCGATGGTCAGCCCCGCCATCAACCCTGCGGTTCTGATTGACCATTTCAGCGCGGGCCCGACGCAGTCGATACGCCGCACCGCCGGAACGCGCGGCCGAGGTTTGCCCACCGGCCTCATGGCTTCACGATCGTGACGTTCTTGATGATGACGTCGGTTCTGCCGGCCCCGTCGTCGATCGTCTTGCTCAATTCGATCCCGTAGTCGGCCAGCCATGCGGAGCGAACGCGAGCCGTCGTCCCGTCCTTGCGTACCTCGCTGCAGTCGAGATTGACGGCATTGCCGGTCAACGTCCCATAGATCGTCGACGCCGGTTCGGTCTTGCCGATTTCGCATCGCCGGGTCAGTCGGCCGCGGCTCGACGGTTGGGGCAGAGCGATCTCGATGCGTTTGCCCTCGGTCAAAGGCGCGTTCGCCACCACGATTGCCGACGCATCTTTCAGCATGCCGAGCCGCTTCGCATTGAAACGGGCTTGAACGCTCTGCCCCAGTAGTTCCGCGATACCCGACGTCAGCCCGAAGTAGGACCAATCAGTCGCTCCGGAACCATCATGCGTGGTCATCAATTCAGCGACCACGCCGTTATTGCGTCTATTGATGTAGGTATCGACATACGGCCCCGCGGCCTTCGGCGTCGTCTTGTTCGCCCATTCGCCGTCCACGATCAAGCGCGAATACGGCAGCGGCCGGCTACCGTCCGGCGGCAACTGGCTGCGAATCGCATCCGGCAGGCGCCGCTCGTCAAACACTTCGTCCAGGTACGCGTCCGGATCGGCCAGCACGGTCTCGCTCGCCGACTTGCCGCCGAAAAACATCTTGAAGAGTTCATAGGTCGTGCGTTGCTGTTCCGGCTCCGGAAGCTTGTCGATCATACCGATGGCAAACGCAATCGCCGCGCATGACTTCGACGCGCCGGGCTTCGAAAGCGACGCGGGCAACTCGATCGTATTCAAGTGCGCGTCGACGTCGAGCAACTCGGCCACGGTGTAATGCTCATCCCCGGACGCCGTGCCATCGCGATTCAACAGGATGTCGATCATCTCCAGCACACCCTTGAGCGTCTTCGACGGGAGCGTCTTCGCCAGCGTCGCCAGATCCTTGCCGCCCATATCCGGCATCTCGCAGTTGTGCTGCGATCCGCGCGACACATCCGCCATCATTCGCAGAGCCTTCAGCCGCGCGGCCGGCGGCAGCATCGTGTCAGCGAACCCGGGCGAGCTGCTGCGCAGTGTCGTCAATCGCGCAAGATAAGCGGGTTCCTGCGCGATTCGGGTGAACCACGCGATCAGAATCTGCCCGTTTTCCGAGTCGGGATCCACCCCGATCTGCGCAATATATGCACGTGCGCGTTCGCTGATCTGCGCTGGCGTCAGGTTAATGACCGGATTCGCCGTTGGCGTGGAAACCGCCGGCTCCGCAGGCGCGCTCTGCACGCCCAATCCATATGCCGTTGCGGTCGCGATGGACAGCAACACCCCGAAAAGGCCTGTTTTTATTTTCATAAAGTCGAAATTCGAACGCGTGATCGCTTATTTTACAGTTCGGAGGCAGGCCACCGACAATCGCGGCCGCGCCGCATCACTGACCGACTCTTGCGCTACACCGACGGTTTCGCCTACTGCTGGATCGTCGCGTTCTTCAACAATCCGCCAACGAACTGCGCACTCGCTTTTTCCAGTGCGAGCGCCTCCAGTTGCTGGCGGATCGTTGCCTGTGCCTGCGGGAACGACGGCACCTGTGTCGGCCGCTTCGCATCGAGCTTCACGATCGCTCGCGCCCCATCGATCGGGATCGACGAGGGCGTGACCGCGCCCACCGGCAGCGTTTCGAGCGCCTGCGCGATCGCGACCGGCAAACCGGACGTCTTGCCTTCCGTCGCCGGCGTCTTGAAGCTCGTCCACGACAACTCGCCGCCGGCCCCGCGGCTCGGCGCGATGCTGTACTGGCGTGCAAGACCTTCAAACGATTTGCCCGCCTTCAACTCGCTCAGCACGGTCGCGGCCGTCGCTGCATCCTGAACGACGATCAGCCGCGGCTTGTATTCGTCCTTCCCGAGCGACGCCACGATCTCGTCGTAGCGCGACTTCACCTGCGCATCCGTCACCGGGTCGGGTTTCACGTTGTCCCTCAGATAGAGCTGGGTCTCGGCATTCGCTTTCGCCACCTGCATCGCCGCCTGGACTTCCGGCTTGCTGCCGTAGTTTGCCTTCTCCGCTGCCTGCTGGATCAACACGCGCGTAATCAGCTGATTCTTGATCGCCTGACGCACCTGCGGCGTGTCGGGTTGCCTCGAGACCCGCAACACGGCATCGACTTCCGCCTGCGTGATCGCCGTCCCGTTCACCGTCGCAACGGTGTTCGCCGGCTGTGATGCGACCGCCGTCTGCGCGGATGCGGTACCGGTCAGTGCACCGGCGAGTGCCATTGCAATCAGCGCTGGCATCAGTTTCGTATTCATCTTCGTTCCGTCTTCGGATGGAAAGGCGCGAAGACATGTCTTCGCCCACATGCGACCGCTCCGCGAGAGAACGGTGCGCGTCGATCAATAATTCCAGTTCAATGTGGCCAACACGAGCGTCGCCTTCGCGCCGAGCGCTGCCGGTTGCGTCAACGCGCGCCCGACCAGCACCTCGCCGGACAGGAATTGCTTGTGCCACTGCCATTGCGCGCGCACTCCCGCGCCGGCACCGGCCAGCGTCGGGAAACCCGATGTCGCGACGAGGCTTGCCTTGCCCGCATCGAAGAACACGTATGGCTCGATCCGGCCGTCCTTCCATGCCGGGGCGTTCACCCACGCAAGCTCGTTGCGCGAATAGAAACCACGATCACCGGCGATCTCGCCAGAACGGAAACCCCGGACGGTATCCATGCCCCCAAGGTACAGCTGCTCCGAACCGAACAGCGCCACGTTCGTGTACTGCCCGCTCAATACGCCCCGATACGCGAGCAGCGCGCGTCCGACCTTCGGTAACGGCAGCGTGAACGCAGCCGTCGCGTCGACTTTCGTGAACTGGCTGTGCGCTTCGTCGCGCGTAATGCCATGCGAATCGTGGTTCGCACCGAACCACGGCAGACCTTGCGATACGCCGCCGTTGGCTGTGAAATTACCTTGCGCGTCGTTCATCACGAACTTGTGCAGCCAGTTTCCGCCGACGCGCAACACCGCCACGCGTTGCGGATCGAGATCGATGCCGTTGACCTCGCGGTCGGTGCGACGCCACGACAACGTGGTGTCTACGCTGGTGATATCGCTCACGCTGCGTCCGACCAGATAATTCCAGCCGAAGATATGCGACAGCGTGCGGCCGTATTCGAGCGCGGTCGTGCCGATCAGTTGCTGGTATTCCGAGTCGGAAATCGTGTAGCTGAACGTATGGCGGCCGAACGGTACCGCGAACGAACCGACTATCGCGTTGCTGTCGAGGCTGTCGAGGAAATTCACGCTCAGCGATTCCTGCAGGCCGAGCAGGTTGTCGGCTTCGACGCCTGCGCGATAACGCGTCACGCCGGTCGCCGAACTGCCATAGTTGTCGACTCCCAACGTGTAGTAGAGACGATCACCCGATTTGTTGCCGATGTCTACAATCGATTCGCCGGGATTCTGGCCAGGCAGGATCTGCACCGTCGCCTGGTTGCGGCGCAGGCGGTTGATCTGTGCCACACCCTGATCGATATCGGACAAGCGCAGCGGATCGCCGGACGTAGTCGGAAACGCGTTCTCGTATCCCGCATCCGTGAACCAGCCGCCGCCCGCCGCTGACTCACCCGGCTTGAGCCGGTGAATCGCCTTGCCGTTGATCGTGAACGATTCGATCACACCGACCTGAATCGTGATCTTCAGCGTGCCGGTGGCGAGATTCTGCGGGCCAAGCAGCGCGCGCGTCGTAACGAAACCGCGTTCGACAAAAACGTCGGTAATCCTCTTCAACAGAACGTTGATGCGATGCGAACCGAGGTCCTGACCGACGAACGGCGCGACCACTGCCTCGAGCCTTTTGCCGGACACGCCGCCCGGCGGTTCGAACGCACGGCCGTCGGGTGCCTGTAGCGTGATCTGCTTGACGGCGAAGGTCGGACCGGATTCGGCGATCGCATTGACCGGCGTGTCCGGCGGAATGTCGAGCGTTGTCTCCGACGTCGGCGCGACCGTGATTGAAGCCGGTGGTTGATCGAGTTGCCGCTGGCGCGCCTGCTCGCGCTGTTGTTCGATGATCAGCTGCGCCGGATCCTGCACGGGGCGGCCGGCCGGGGGCGGAGTCTGCGCGTGCACCGGCACATGGAATGCAGCAAGGCTTGCGACCAGCAGCGGCAGCTTCAGTCGGGGGAATGCGCGTGGTTTCATCGTTATTGTGCGTGCAGGTGCCCGAGCGTCGACGTGGCCGTTCCGATAGCGTCGTTCTGTGCAGCGGCCACGACGATCACGAGCGCGAGGAAGACGACGACGGCCAGCCCGAGTCGATTTTTTGTTCGATAGTTCATGCGTTAGCGCCACCACCACGTCGTCAGGCCAAGATGCTGGTCGATCTGGACGGGCGT
>NZ_JBQVSQ010000012.1:0-233423 GCF_052952715.1 Burkholderia sp. YIM B11467 | reverse complement strand
TTGGACGTCGCGAGATGCGCGGACGCGCCGATGTCCGGCAGCGGCAGGCCGAGGTTCTCGCCGGGGCGCAGCAGGTTCGCCATCAGCAGCCCGAGCAGCAGCGAGATCAGCGATGCGGTGACGAACCAGCCGAGCGCCTTCACGAACACGCGCCCCACGGACGACGCATCGCCCATGTGCGCAATGCCGACGACGAGCGTCGAGAACACCAGCGGGCCGATCACCATCTTGATCAGTCGCAGGAACACATCGGACACGAGCGAGATGTAGCCGGCGATTTCCGCGGCGGACTGCTTGTCCGGAAGTTGCGTGTAGATCAGGTAGCCGATGAAGATGCCGGCCGCCATCGCGAGCAGGATCCAGCCTGCAGCGGACATTCGTTTGTTCATAACGGGATTCGACGCACGGTGAAGGTGTTGAAGAACGAAAGGCGCGCGGCCCGGGTTCCTGTCGGGCNCCTGCAGCGGACATTCGTTTGTTCATAACGGGATTCGACGCACGGTGAAGGTGTTGAAGAACGAAAGGCGCGCGGCCCGGGTTCCTGTCGGGCCTGCGAATGTCCGCGAACGGACGCGCTGCCGCCGCAGCGTCATTCGCACAAGGGCGAACGCGGGCGGCAGCGGTTCAGCGTGATGCGATCGGATCAGTAGCCGATCGCCGACCCGGCCGGGCGGCGCGGATCGTTGTAGCCGTAGATGAAGCCGACGCGCACGTTGCCGGATACCGACGAATCGTTCCCGGAACTCTGGCGGCTCGCCGCTTCGGTGCCCGGCAGGCCGACCATGATCAGCTCGGCGGCGCCCCACGGCGTTTGCTCGACCATCTTGTAGCCCATGTTGCGCAGGATCGCGAGCGTGTCGGGCGACAGGCCGTAGGTTTCGTAGTAGACCTCGTCGGGCAGCCACTGGTGGTGGATACGCGGCGCGGCGACCGCATCCTGCGGCGTCATCCCGTAGTCGATCACGTTCAGCACGGTCTGCAGCGTGATCGTGATGATCCGCGAGCCGCCCGGCGAACCGACCACCATGAACACCTTGCCGTCCTTCGTCACGATGGTCGGCGCCATCGACGACAGCGGACGCTTGCCCGGCGCGATCGAATTGCGCGTGCCCTGCACGAGGCCGAACAGGTTCTGCGCGCCGACCTTCGTCGTGAAGTCGTCCATCTCGTCGTTCAGGAAGAAACCCGTGCCCGGCGCGATGACCACGGCGCCGAAGCGGCCGTTGACCGTATAGGTCGTCGACACGGCATTGCCGTCGTGGTCGAGGATCGAGTAATGCGTCGTCTCCGGCTTCTCGTGAATACCGACGCCGGGCTGCACGTCGACCGACGGCGTCGCCGTATCGGCGTGGATGCTCTTACGGATCTGCGCCGCGTAGTCCTTGCTCGTCAGCTTCGCGATCGGGTTGTCGATGAAGTTCGGATCGCCCAGCAGCGTATTGCGGTCCTCGTACGCGTGGCGCATCGCTTCGGTCATATAGTGGATCGACGCCGCGGAGTGATAACCGAGCTTGCGCAGGTCATACCCTTCGAGGATGTTCAGCGTCTCGCACATCGTCACGCCACCCGAGCTCGGCGGCGGCGCCGACACGAACTCGTAGCCGCGATACGTGCACTTCAGCGGGGCCATGTCTTCGGCACGATAGGACGCGAAATCGGCCGCCGTGATCAGGCCGCCCGCCTGCTTCGACGCCGCCTCGACGCGCTTCGGGATCTCGCCGTGATAGAACGCGTCGGGCCCCTGCTGCGCGATGCGCTCGAGCGTGCGGGCCAGGTCCTTCTGCACCAGACGGTCGCCCGGCTGCAGCGGCGTGCCGTCCGGCCGCAGGAAGATGCGCGCCGCGTCCGGGTCCTTCCTGAAACGTTCGATCGTCGTGTCGAGGATGTCCGTATCGCCGCGCGTCAGCACGAAGCCGTCGCGTGCGAGCCGGATCGCCGGCGCCATCACCTGCTGGCGCGTCAGCTTGCCGTACTTGCGCTGCGCGAGATCGAGCCCGGCGACCGTGCCCGGCACGCCGACGGCGCGATAACCGTACAGGCTTTCGCCCGCGCGGACGTTGCCCGACGCGTCGAGATACATGTTCGCCGTCGCCGCGGCCGGCGCGGTTTCGCGGAAATTGATGAAGCGGTCGCGGCCGTCGGCCAGGTGCACCGTCATGAAGCCGCCGCCGCCGATATTGCCGCAGCACGGGTTGGTCACGGCCTGTGCATAACCGACCGCCACTGCCGCATCCACCGCGTTGCCGCCTTCCTTCAGGATGTCGACGCCGATCTGCGACGCGAAGTGCTGCGACGACACGACCATGCCGTTCTTCGCTTCGACCGCGGGGTCCGACGCGGCGAACGCGCACACGCTCATGGCCGACAACAGGGTGAGTACGACGAGCCGCCTCATGACGGAATCCTCCAGACAAATGGCCGGGCCAGGCCGGGATGCACCGCCACGCCATCGCGTGCCGACGCTGCCAATCCGGCATGTAATAAACAATACATTCCGGCGAGGCCGCGATCATAGCACTCGCTTTTTTATGCCAAAACCTAGGGTTATCACTGAATTTGAAGCGAATAGCCATGGAAAGGGTTTTCGAGAAATGTTCGTTTCATTACATTACTGGCGGGACCCTCTGCCGAGTGATACGTCCCTCTAATTCCGGACCGTGCGCGGCCCGCCGCGCGTCAATCGGCTAACATGCATGGAGTCCCGGCAGACACCCGTCTGCCGTTTGTCATTCAGATAAGAGAGCTGGAGTGCCCGATGGGGACAAGCATCAGGGCGTTGCTGTTATCCCAGATGGATAGCTTCACGCCGTCGGAACAGAAGGTCGCGCATGCGTTGCTGGATCGCTATCCGAGCCTCGGCCTCGGGCCGATCGCGAGCGTCGCCAAGCAGGCTGAAGTCAGCGATCCGACCGTGTTCCGCTTTGTCGTCCGGATCGGCTTTCCGAATTACTCGTCGTTCCAGCAGGCGCTGCATGACGAGATCGACACCGCGATGAATTCGCCGCTCGCGCGGATGGATGCGTTCCATTCCGAATCGGGCATGCGCGACAACCATGCGGCGATTTTCCAGCGGCTGTCCGAGTCGCTCGCGACCACGATCGATGGGCTCGACGCGGCCGCGTTCGACGCCGCCGTGGCGCAGCTGGCCGATCCGGACGTCCGTATCTTCTGCGGCGGCGGACGTTATACGGCGCCGCTCGCGTCGCTGTTTTCGTTCACGCTCGCCTACGCACGTCCGCATGTGCAGTACGTCGAACCCAACGTGAACCTCGCGTCGGTTGCGCTGGCCGACATGGGGCGCGGCGACGTGCTCGTCATCTTCGACTTTCGCCGTTACCAGAAGGACAGCATCCGCTTCGCGCGGGCCGCGCACCGGCTCGGCACGCGGATCCTGCTGATCACCGACGAATGGATGTCGCCGATCGGCGAGTTTGCGGAGATCGTGCTGCGGATCCAGGGGCGCCCTTTCGCGATGCTGCAGACCAACGTGCCGGCGCTGGCGCTCGCCGAAGCGCTGGTGATCGGCGTGACGAACCGGCTGCCGGAACTCGCGCGGCAGCGGATGGAAAAGATCGAGCATCTCAGCACGGGCGGCATCGGGCAGGACACCAACCGGCGCGATTTGCCCGAATGACGATCGCTCGCCATTCGGGCGCGGGCATCAGCTCTCGACGTCCTCGAGGCTGAACACTTCGGTCTTGTCGTTGTACGAGAAGACTTCGCCGTAACGGCCCCAGTCGATTACCGCGTCGAGCGTTTCCTCGGCTGCTTCGTCGGACAGGAAATCCTCCAGCTCCTGCTCGAAGCGCACACGCGGCGCGCGATGGCCCGGGCGCTCGTTCAGCACCTTCCTGATCCGTGCGGCGAGCGGCACGTGCTTCAGCAGGTGATCCGCGAACATCAGCTTGCGCTCCTGCGTGCCGAATTCCGCGAACACGCGCGCGGGCGGCGTGAGGAACACGTCGCCTTCCCGCACGTCCGCGAAACCGAGGTGCTGCAGCACTTCGGCGATCGGGAACAGTTCGTCGACTTCGAGATGCAGCGTGCGCGCGATTTCCGGCATGTCGGCACGGCCGTGGTACGGCGCCATCGCGAGCGTTTCGATCAGGCCGGCCATCAGGTTGGTCGACACGCGCGGCAGCCAGCTGCCGGGTTCGAGCCCCTTCTTCGTCGCCTCGTTGGTCTGACGCGCGGTCATCTTCGCGTAGATGTCGTCGACGAGCTTGCGGAAATCGGTGTCGAGCCGGTTGCGCGGATGCTTGAACGGCACCTTGATCTCGGCGATCACGCGGCCCGGGTTCGACGACAGCACGAGGATCCGGTCGCACATGAACACGGCTTCCTCGATGTTGTGCGTGACGATCAGCACCGACTTGATCGGCATGCGGCCCTGCGTCCAAAGATCGAGCAGGTCGGTACGCAGCGTCTCGGCCGTCAGCACGTCGAGCGCCGAGAACGGCTCGTCCATCAGCAGGATCGTCGGATCGACGACCAGCGCGCGCGCAAAGCCCACGCGCTGGCGCATGCCGCCCGACAGCTCGCGCGGGTACGCGTTCTCGAAACCGTCGAGACCGATCAGGTCGATGGCGGCAAGCGCACGCTCGCGCCGCTCGCGCGCGCCGACGCCGAGCGCTTCGAGGCCGGCTTCCACGTTCTGCAGCACGGTGAGCCACGGAAACAGCGCGAAGGTCTGGAACACCATCGCGACACCCTCGGCCGGGCCGCTCAGCGGCTTGCCGAGGTAGGTCACTTCACCGCCGGTCGGCTCGATCAGGCCGGCGATGATCCGCAGCAGCGTGGACTTGCCCGAGCCGGAGCGGCCGAGCAGCCCGACGATCTCGCCTTCGCGCAGCGACAGGTTCGCGTCGTCGAGCACGAGCAGTTCGCCCTGCGACTTGTTGAAGCCGCGGTTGACGTGCTCCACGCGCAGGATTTCGTCGCCGAGGCGCGGCGGCTGGGGCGTCTGGACAGGGGCGTTGATAACGGTCGAATTTTGCATCGCGAGTACTCTCAATCGAGACGGAGCCGGGCTTCCGCGTAGGCGTACATCGGACGCCACAGCAGACGGTTGAACAGGGTGACGAACAGGGACATCACGGCGATGCCCAGAATGATCTTCGGGAAGTCGCCGGCGGCGGTCGTCTGTGCGATGTACGCGCCGAGGCCGTGCGCGACGACCTTCGTGTCGCCCCACTGCACGAACTCGGACACGATGCTCGCGTTCCATGCACCGCCCGATGCGGTGATCGCGCCGGTCACGTAGTACGGGAAGATGCCGGGCAGGATCGCCTGCCGCCACCACTGCCGGCCGCGAATCCGGAAGTTCTTCGTGACTTCCTTGTAGTCGTTCGGATAGGACATCGCGCCAGCGATCACGTTGAACAGGATGTACCACTGCGTGCCGAGCACGATCAGCGGCGACAGCCAGATATCGGCGTTCAGGTGGAAGCGCACGATCACGATCACGAACACCGGGAACAGCAGGTTGGCCGGGAACGCGGCCAGGAACTGCGCGATCGGCTGGACCTTTTCGGCGAGCGCCGGGCGCAGCCCGATCCACACGCCGACCGGCACCCAGATGACCGACGCGATCAGGATCAGGAACAGCACGCGCAGCAGCGTGATGAGCCCGAGCACGAGCACGTGGCCGACCTCGGCCATCGTCACGCCGGTCGACACGAACGTGACGACGCGCCACACGACGTACGCCGTCAGCAGGATCACGAGCGCGCCCCAGATGATGTCGCCGATCCGCGACGAACGGCGGCTCAGTACGACGCGCGCGCCGACGCCCTTGAACGACGGCACGCGCAGCGGCACGCGGGCCGCCTGCGACAGCAGCCAGCCGGCCGGCACCAGCAACTGGTGGATCAGGTGCGTGCGGCGCATCATGTCGAGCAGCCAGGACTGCGGCGCATCGCCGGACGCGGTGTTTTCCATCCGGAACTTGTCGGCCCACGCGACGAGCGGACGGAACAGGAACTGGTCGTACGCGAGAATCACGACCGTCATCGCGACGATCACCCAGCCGACCGCGCCGAGGTTCTTGTCGGAGATGGCCTGCGCGAGATACGCACCGATCCCCGGCAGCGTGATCGTCTGGTTGCCGACGGTGATGGCCTCCGACGCGACGACGAAGAACCAGCCGCCCGACATCGACATCATCATGTTCCAGATCAGGCCCGGCATCGAGAACGGCACCTCGAGCTTCCAGAAGCGCTGCCACGACGTCAGGTGAAAGCCGCGCGACACTTCATGCAGATCGCGCGGCACCGTGCGCAGCGACTGGTAGAAGCTGAACGTCATGTTCCACGCCTGGCTCGTGAAGATCGCGAAGATCGCGGCCAGTTCGGCGCCGAGCACGCGGCCCGGGAACAGCGCGAGGAAGAACGTGACGGTGAACGAAATGTAGCCGAGCACCGGCACCGACTGCAGGATGTCGAGGATCGGGATCAGCACCATGCCCGCGCGGCGGCTCTTGGCCGCGAGCGTGCCGTAGACGAGCGTGAACACGAGCGACGCGACCATCGCGGCAAGCATCCGCAGCGTGGTGCGCAACGCGTATTCGGGCAGGTTCGACGGATCGAGCGTGATCTTCTGCGTCTGCAGCACGCCGATCGGCGCCATCGTCTGATGGAAGCCGACGATCGCCATCGCCAGCAGGCAGATGATCAGCGGAAACGCGATGGCATCCCAGCGATTGGGGAGCACGCGCCACGCGGACGCGTTCGCGGTCCGGTTCGGATTGAAGAAACTGATATCCATCGGTAGCGTCTTGTATCGGATTGAAATTCGATGGGGTCGGCCGCGTGCCGCGCGGCCGGCGTTACATCAGCGGGCCCGGATCAAAAGAGCCCGTGCAGTGCCCAGTACAGGCCGGCCGACAGTGCGATCGATGCGGGCAGCGTCAGCACCCATGCGAGCACGAGATTGCGCACCGTGTCCCAGCGCAGGCCCGCGCCGCTCGCCGTCATCGTGCCGGCCACGCCCGACGCGAGCACGTGCGTCGTCGATACCGGCAGCCCGTATGCATCGGCCATCCCGATCGTCAGCATCGCGACGGCCTCGGCCGACGCGCCCTGCCCGTACGTGAGATGCGACTTGCCGATCTTCTCGCCGACCGTCACGACGATCCGCTTCCAGCCGACCATCGTGCCGAGGCCAAGCGCGATCGCGACCGCGACCTTCACCCAGGTCGGGATGAATTTGGTCGCGCGGTCCATCTGCTTCTTGAACGCGTCGAGCACGCTCGCGTCCTCGACCGAGAACGCCGGCGCCTTCGCCTTCTCCATCAGGCGGATCGCCTCGGACGCGACGTACATGTTGTTGCGCACGTTGTCGACGAGGTTCTGCGGCACGCTCGAGATGCCGCCGGCCTGCGCGACCTGGTCGGCGATCGTGTCGGTGAGCTTGCCCAGCGCGGGGAGCGTCGCGGGCGTCAGCTTGTGCGTGCGCACGTACGCCTCGACGTCGGCGCGCGGGTCGGCGGACTGCACCGCGGGGGCCGTGTACTTGCCGAGCGTCGTCGACGCGTGGCGCGCAACCGCGACGAACGTGCTCGTCTGGTCCGGCGTCACGGCCTTGTTCAGTGCATACGCGGTCGGCATCACGCCGATCAGGATCAGCATGATCAGGCCCATGCCCTTCTGCCCGTCGTTCGAACCGTGCGCGAACGACACGCCCGTGCAGGTGAGGATCAGCAGCAGGCGAATCCAGAACGGCGGCGGCTTGTTGCCCTTCGGCTCCTGGTACAGCGCCGGCACGCGCACGAGCGCCTTCAGCAGCAGGAGCACCAGTGCGGACAGCACGAAGCCGATCAGCGGCGAGAACAGCAGCGCCTTGCCGACGCCGAGCGCCTGGTTCCAGTCGACGCCGCTCGTGCCCGACGGGCCGCTGACGATCTGGTTCATCAGGCCGACGCCGACGATCGACCCGACGAGCGTATGCGAGCTCGACGACGGCAACCCGAAATACCAGGTCGCGAGGTTCCACGTGACGGCCGCGATCAGCAGCGAGAACACCATCGCGAAGCCCGAGCCGCTGCCGACCTGCAGGATCAGCTCGACGGGCAGCAACTGCAGGATGCCGAACGCGACGGCGCCGCTCGATACGAGCACGCCGAACAGGTTCCAGAGGCCCGACCAGACGACTGCCAGGTGCGGGTCGAGCGAATGCGTGTAGATGACGGTCGCGACCGCGTTCGCGGTGTCGTGGAAGCCGTTCACGAACTCGAAGCCGAGCGCGATCAGCAGCGCCACGACGAGCAGCACGAACGGCAGGACCGAACTTTCCTTGACCGGGCTGAGATCCGCGCTCAGGTGGATCGCGATATAGACGATGCCGCAGGCAATGATCAGAAAAAACAGCGCGAAGCTGAGGGTGCGCGTGCGCTGACTGGCCGCGCCGCTGGTTTCCGTTGCCGCGAGATTCGGCATGAAGGTGGCTCCGGATAGGTGACTCGGTGTCGCAGGCTATCGGGCGGTCGTGACGCAAATGTGACGTGTCACTTACAGGACATTAACAAGTCGTCGCCCGGCATCCGGACGGCCGCCTCGCGGGCTCCCAACTCCCCTGCGCGAATTTGCGGATCGCGGGAATAAAACCGTCGTCGCGCCGGTATGGCACGCGAAGGCGCCGGTTTATTCCAGGACGATCCGGCCGTCCCGTTTCGTCATACGATTGCGAGGCTCCCATGTCTTCATCGAATCCCACCCGCCCGTCGCGCCGCAAGGCCCTGCAATGCATGGCCTTCGGCGGCCTCGGCACGCTGTTTACGCTGTCGGGCGGCATCCTGACGCCGTTCGACCTCGCGCTCGCGCAGGCCGGCGACGCACTCCCGGCCGGTGCGGGCCGGCCGCTGTTCGTGCAGATCAGCGACTCGCACATCGGCTTCAACAAGGAAGCCAATCCCGACGTGTCGGCCACGCTGCGGCAGACGATCGACCTCGTGAACCAGATGCCCGCGATGCCCGCGCTGGCCATCCATACCGGCGACATCACGCACCTGTCCAAGCCCGAGGAATTCGACCACGCGTCGCAACTGCTGTCGGCGCTGCGCATACCGGAACTGCACACGGTGCCCGGCGAGCACGACGTCACCGACGGTTCGGGCGCCGAATATTTCAGCCGGTTCGGCAAGGCGTCGAACAACCGCGGTTATTACAGCTTCGATCACTCGGGCGTGCACTTCATCGGCCTCGTCAACGTGATGCATTTCAAACCGAACGGACTCGGCAGCTTCGGCGACGACCAGCTTGCATGGCTCGAGCAGGATCTGAAGGGCCGCTCGTCGAGCACGCCGATCGTCGTGTTCTCGCACATGCCGATGTGGACCATCTACGAACCGTGGGGATGGGGCACCGGCGACGCGCCGCAGACGATGGCGCTGCTGCGCCGCTTCGGCTCGGTCACCGTGCTGAACGGGCATATCCACCAGATCGTGTCGAAGGTCGAGGGCAACATCACGTTCCATACCGCACGCTCGACCGCGTTCCCGCAGCCGACGGCCGGCAACGGCCCGGGCCCCGTGCCGCTCACGGTGCCGCGCGACCGGCTGCCGTCGATGCTCGGCTTGACGACCGTCGAATTCGCCGGCCATCCCGCCGCATCGACGCTGCATGACGCGACGCTCGCCTGACCCATACGCAAGGAGACCGACATGACCCGTTTCAAGCAACCGACAATCATCGCGGCGCTGATCCTGTGCGCGGCCGCCGCCGGCACCCCGCTCACCGCGTTCGCGCAGGGCCCGGACGGCCCGCTCGTGACGATCCACAATTTCATGTTTTCGCCGATGTCGACCACGATCAAGGCCGGCACGACCGTCACGTGGAAAAACCTCGACGGGGAGCCGCACACCGTCGTCAACGACGCCGGCATCTTTCACTCGTCGGCGCTCGACCAGGGCGACACGTACTCGTTCCGCTTCGACAAGCCGGGCGTCTACAAGGTGTTCTGCGGGATTCATCCGTACATGAAGGAGACGATCACCGTCGAATGACGCGGCCTCCCGTGAAACGCGCGGACGAACCGCGGGCGGCGGCCGCCTACAATGAGCCCCGTCCCATTCGCCCGCGTGGCAGACGGAGCCGCCCATGCCCAGGATCGATATCAGCGCCGTGCCCGAACGCCCGGGCAGCGGTTATCCGAAGCCATTCGACGCGCCGTGCGCGCAGCGCATCCGCCAGCGCGTCGGCGACGCCGGCGGGCTGCGCGATTTCGGCGTCAACCTGATGCGCGTGCCGCCGGGCGGCTGGTCGAGCCAGCGCCACTGGCATTCCGACGAAGACGAATTCGTCTACGTGCTCGAAGGCGAACTCGTGATGATCGAGGACGGCGGCGAGACCGTGCTGCGCGCGGGCGACTGCGCGGCGTTTCCGAAAGGCTCGGGCAACGGCCATCATCTGGTCAACCGGTCGGATATGGTCGCCGTCTATCTCGAGGTCGGCTCGCGCTCGCCGGACGACGTGATCACCTGCCCGGACATCGACATGATGAGCCCGAGCCGCGACGGCCGGTTCCTGCACAAGGACGGCACGCCGTACCCGGACGCCTGACGCCTGACGCCTGACGCCTGACGCCTGACGCGAATCCTCGCACGTATGGCGCGGCGGGCATTGCCGCGCCGCCGATCGCCTACACTGAATCGAACTGTTCGGATCCGACCCACCGTCACACGCAGCGAGGCAAGCCATGACCGCGAGCCAGCCGGCACGAATGGACCTCCCCGGGCAAGTCGTGCTCGTGCTCCAGGGCGGCGGCGCACTGGGTGCGTTCCAGCTCGGCGTCTTTCAGGCGATGGACGAAGCCGGCATCCGGCCCGACTGGGTGGTCGGCACGTCGATCGGCGCGATCAACGCGGCGCTGATCGCCGGAAATCCGCCGGAACAGCGCTACGAGAAGCTGCTGGCGTTCTGGCAGCGCGTGACCGAACGGACCCGTTTCGACGTCCCCGCGCTGCTGCCCGGCTGGGACCGGACGCTGGCCGAGATGATGATCATCGGCGGCGGCATCGCGGGATTCTTCCAGCCCAATCCGGCGTCGTGGTTCGGGCCGATGGTCCGCCTCGGCGTCGATCGCGCGTCGTATTACCGGATCGCGCCGCTGCGCGACACGCTCGCATCGCTGATCGATCCCGGTCTGCTGAACGCGGGCCACCCGCGCCTGACCGTCAGCGCGGTCAATGCGTGCACGGGTGCGATGCGCTATTTCGATTCGCGCGATACGCAACTGGGGATCGACCACATCATGAGTTCGGGCGCGCTGCCGCCCGCGTTCCCGGCGATCCGGATCGACGGCGAGCCGTACTGGGATGGCGGCGTGTATTCGAATACGCCGGTCGAGGTCGTGCTCGACGACAATCCGCGCCGCAGCTCGATCATCTTCTCGGTGCAGGTGTGGAATCCGGCCGGCCCCGAGCCCGAGAGCATCTGGCAGGTGTCGGAACGGCAGAAGGACATCCAGTATGCGAGCCGCACCGACAGTCACATCGCGCGCCAGCAGCAGATTCACCGGCTGCGCCACGTGATCCGCGAACTGGCCCGGCACGTGCCGGAAGCCGAACGCGCGTCGCCGGCCGTGCGCCGGCTCGCCGCGTGGGGATGCGAGACCACGATGCACCTGATCAAGCTCGCGGCGCCGCGACTCGCCGGCGACAATCAGTTGAAGGACATCGATTTCACGCCGGGCGGCATCGCAGCCCGCCGGCAGGCCGGCTATGACGCCGCGAAACGGGCGATCGCGGCCCGTCCGTGGGACCAGCCGACGGATCCGACGGAAGGCCTGACGGTATTCGACCCGGACGCACCGGCGGTCGCTGAAAAACCGGCATGATGCGCGACGGCGCACCGCGCGCCGATTGCGACGGTGCGATCAGGTGCGCGCAGCCCTGAGGTAGGCGCGGCCGGCGTCGCTCACCTCGACCGCCGCGACGCCACCGGGCACATGGTGCCGGGCCACGTAACCGCGCGCGCAGGTTTCGATGTCGATGTGCGGATAGACGCCGCACCGGCTGTCGTGATGTTCATGGATGCACTCCTGGCAATCCCTTCATCCTGAACCGCGGGCACCCGACCGGGAAATGAATTTATCTGGTCGATTCCTGCATTTTCCTGCTCGATCCATCGTCGCCGCGGATATCGCCCGCACGCTCACTGCCCCGCCGTGCGTATGCCCGGCGCGGTTCCAGCAACGACCGGACACGACTGCGGCAACGCCTGGCCGAACAGCACGGCCAGCCCGCAAGCCGACGTGAACATGCCGAGATTGTCGTGCCCGACGCCCGGCACTTCGACGACCTGCTGCGCGAGATCGTCCGGATGCCGCTTCTTCAGGTAATCGAAATACGCGAGCCCGCGCGCGAGCCGGTACGGGCCCTGAGCCATCGCCGCGCACGAGCGGTCGATGAAATGCGTGTACGGGTTCGTGTCGGCCTGCCCGAGCAGGTACACGACATGGCGCGCGACGTAGCGCGTTTCGAGTTCGCGCACGTCCTGCGACGCGACGTAAGGCGGCGCCGACTTCAGCCCGTATTTCCATTGCGTCGCGCGCGGGCAGGCGCCGCCTGCGATTGCGCCGGCGTCCGGCCGTTCGTCGTCGAAATACAGGTAGCTCGACGGGTTCGCCACCACGTAGCGCACGACGATGCCGGCCTGCGCCAGCGCGTCGCCTTCGTGCCCGGCCACCGCGTAGCGCTGCAGCAACTGCGCGCCGGCGGAATGACCGATCACGACCACGGTCGACAACGCCGGGTACAGGCTGCGATCGGCGAAATGCGCGAGCAACGCGTCGAGCGCGGCGAACGAACTGACCGGGCCCGGCTGGCGCGCCGGTTCGCCGCCCTTCCATCCTTCCTGGGTCCAGGCCAGCGTTTGCGCGGGCAGCGAGAACGCACGCGTATCGGCGCGCGTCAGGAACTGCGGGGCGACGACCATCGTGCCCTGCCCGGCCGCGCCGGCCTTCCCGACGACCTTGAGCCCCGACGCGTAGTACGCATCGGCATTCCGGAGCGTGCCGTGAATCACGATGAAGACGCGCGTGATGTCGGGCGCGGCCTTGTCGAGCGGATGGTCGGCGTAGACGGGCAGCATCGCGCTGCCCTGCGGCGTAGCGACGGTCACGCGCTGGTCGGCGACGGCCTTGACCGGGGCCTCGAGACGTTCGCGCTGCGTGGCGGCATCGGCCGGACGCGCGCCGCCCAGCACACCGATTGCGGCACAGGCTGCCGCGAGCGGAATCGCGTATGACAGGGTTCGGGCGGCCGGCAGCACGCGCGACAGCCGGATTCTTGCAAAGGCGACGGAAATGAGTGACATGGCGACGGACCGGGTTGCGGGTATGACTTTAACGGCGATGGTCGCAGAATCCGTCTCGCGCTGCCGACCGGTTGCGGAAAGCGGTTCAGTCGGCCGGTTCGGCACCACGTTCGGCATCGACGCGGACTTCACCCGAAGCACGCTGCATCCGGCGCACGATCGCGGCCAGTTCGCCGATATGCGCGGTCACCGCCTGCTTGCCCGCACGCGCCCATGCATCGAACGACGTCATCCCGCTCACCGCGCCGACAAACGGCACACCGGCGCGCTCGGCCGCCTGCGCGTCCACCGCATGGTCGCCCACGTAGATCGCCGCGGCGGCCGGCAAGCCCAGCCGCGCCAGCGCCAGTTCGATCCCTTCCGGATCCGGCTTGTGACGCTGCACGTCTTCTCCGCCGATCAGCACGTCGACCAGCGACTGCAATCCGTTCAACGCGAGGATTGCGTCGATCCGGTAACGAAACTTCGACGAAACGATCGCGACCGCGAGACCCTGCTCGCGCAGACGCGCGAGCAGCGGCGGGACTTCGGGGTAGATGCGCGTGCCGTCCACCATGATTTCGTCGGCGCGCGCCACGAAGTGCCGCGCGAACGCGTCGGCCCGCGCCGGGTCGGTTTCGCCTGTCAACGAACGGAACATCTCGTGCAGCGGCAGCCCGATCACGGCGCCGATCTGCGCAGACGTCGCGCCGGCGACGCCAAGTTGTTGCAACGCGTACTCCGTGCATTCGATGATCGCGGCGGACGAATCCGCCAGCGTCAGATCGAAGTCGAATATGACGGCCCGAACTGACATGAAAGATCTCCTCAAACAAGAAAGGCCCGCGCGCGACGCACAGACAGTTTCACAGCATAGGCAAAGAGGTCAGCGAACGGTTGCATATCGAGGTGCAGACGTCAGTACCGCAGCACGTGCGAAACACCACGTGGACACCTCCAGCGCATGTTGTCACAATAATGCACGCCGTATATAGCTGCATGTAGTGCATTAAATGGCATTGTCTCCCGAGCAATTTGACATCTACGGCAGGCCTGACGTCATGCGAAGCCTTCGATGTTCAAGGCTCACCACTGAAACGCTATCGCACATCATCATGAATGCAAGCCAACTCTTTCAACAAGCCACTGAAATCGTCAGCAATTGCGCCTTCTGTTTTGTAGCTTCGAACGATGCGTCCGGTCAGATCAACTCCAGGGTCGTCGAGGTGCTGGAGATCGGGCAGGACCTCACGATTCGTTTCATGACCGATTCGAGAACGCGCAAGGCGCTGGAGATTCGCCAAGGGAAGACGATCAGTCTGTCCTTCCTCAGCATGGCTGACCGAGGATACGTGACGATCGGGACCGTCCCGACAGTCTCCGCGGAAACTGCGCTGAAGCAACGCATCTGGAAAGAATCGCTGCGCTCCTGGTTCCCCAACGGGCCGGACGATCCTTATGTGGTGACCGTTACTTGTGAGCCCGCCTGGGTTGAACTGTGGTCGCGCATGCGGGGGATTGCGCCTGATCCGCTGGGCCTCAACTCGGTTCGTCTGACTCGGACGGATGGCGGCTGGCACGCCCGGCATACGTTCCCGACCGATGGCGAACCATTGCATCCTTGACCGCCCTCCCGACGCGGCGAGCTACGCGCCTTCATTACCAATCATGTTCCCGTGATGCCGCAACAGGCGGCCATGCATGTCTTGACGCCCGGGGTTCCTCAATGGCTTGCCTACACCTGTCCGTCACAGGTGCTGCCGAGGCTTGCGCCAAACGGCAAGGCAGTATTGGAACTGTATGCACCCGCAACGGGAATCCACTCCGCATCCCAATGGACGAGCGCGATGACGCAGGCCGCAGTCGGCGACTATCTCAACGCGATACAGGCCCATCTTCCCGGCCTTTGCTTCGAAGACATCCGTGTATCGGATCCGCAGGATTTCGCGCGGACGCCATCTATACGAGGGGGCGCTCTACGGCATTGCGCCAGGCACCACGCCTGACAAGTTCTTTCCGCATCGGACAGGGCTGCGCGGCCTCTATCTCGGAGGACAAACAACGTTCCCGGGATATGGCGTACCCACGGCGATTCTCTCCGGCGTCCAGGCCGCGGAAGCGGCAGTACAGGACATACGCGCGCATGCGCGAGTTGCGCGTTGCATGACTTCGGGCAGGTCGATCCAGTGAAGCGGAAAGCTTGAGCAGTATCGTCATCCGGGCGTTTTCAAACGATCCGGGAGATTTAGTGACAGCCCGCACACTCATGCTCGTCAGCACCGGATACCTGTTTCGCATCGGCGCGCCGCCTCTCGCACCCACGTTCGGCGCTTCGCTCCCGGCTGCCATGTCCGGCTGTCATGTCCGGATGGCGTACCCGCGCGATCCGGCACGATGCGCAGTGCCGAATGAAGCTGTTGTATCGTAACGGCTTCCGATATTCCCGTGATGTGTCGGATGACTCCGCTCTATCGCGATCCAGCCTTCTATCAGTTGCTTGCCGACAGCCATGCTCAATTGCTCGGTCGCCCGCTCGTGCCGACAACCGTTCCCGAGAATGACGCAACCGAGTGGCTCTATGAGTTCGCCCCGTTTGCAGTGCTCGCACACAACACCGACCCCGATCCGCTCTTTATTTATGCGAACAAGGCTGCACAGCGCCGATTCGGATATAGCTGGGATGAAATCACCCGACTTCCGTCCCGGTTCTCTGCCGAAGCGCCGAATCGCGAGGAACGGCAGCAATTCCTCTCACGCGTGCAGCGGCTTGGTTGCGAGACCGGATACAGAGGAGTTCGCATCACGAAATCCGGCCAGCGCTTCATGATCGAGGAAGCAACCCTGTGGCAACTTCTCGACACGGACGGCAGATTGCACGGACAGGCAGTCGTCATTCCCCGTACATGTGACATCTGATTGCATTCCCCGCGGTCCGCGCGACACAACGCAGCGACACAACGCAAAACCGGAATTGATTGCGCCCCCGACCGGAGAAGGAGCACCTGCGGCAATCATGCGTGCAGCGCCGGACCACCCGGCGCATCGTGATCGATGGTCAGTTCTGGCCCCGTAGCACACGCCGGCCAACCGCCCGCGACGATAGCGAATCGCCTCGGTCGATAGCTATCAACCCCATTGCCAGCAGTGCTTTCAAACATATCGTCAAATCCCGATATAAGATTCGCCCATCGACGATACCCGTCTGCCCGACCGAAACACCTGCTCCATCCATGCCGACCGAACTCGACATCGACGCGATCCTGAAAGCGCTCTCGAACCCCGTGCGCCGGGAGATCCTCGTCTGGCTGAAAACGCCGGGCGAGTACTTCCCGGCACAGACGCTGCCGCACGAACAAGGCGTCTGCGCGGGCCAGATCGACGCGCGCTGCGGGCTGTCGCAGTCGACCGTCTCCGCGCACCTCGCGACGCTGGAGCGCGCGGGGCTCGTCACGTCGACACGGATCGGCCAGTGGGCGTTCTTCCGGCGCAACGAGGCCGTCATCGACGCATTTCACGACGCTTTGCGCCGCGATCTCTAATCAACCGGCCGTATCGGCCATGCGGGCCCGCGTTGCACATGACGCGACGGTGCGCCCGCCTTTCGTGAAGAGGTTATCTGCCATGCCCACGCTGTTCGACCCCGTTACCCTCGGCGACCTGACCCTGCCGAACCGCATTGTGATGGCGCCGCTCACCCGCTCCCGCGCGGGCTCGACGCGCGTGCCGAACGCACTGATGGCGCGTTATTACGCCGAGCGTGCATCGGCCGGCCTGATCATTACCGAAGCCACGTCGGTCACGCCGCAGGGTGTCGGCTACGCGGACACGCCCGGCATCTGGTCCGACGAGCAGGTCGAGGGCTGGAAGCGCGTGACGCAGGCCGTGCACGCGGCCGGCGGGCGCATCGTGCTGCAACTGTGGCACGTGGGCCGGATCTCCGATCCGATGTTCCTGAACGGCGACCTGCCGGTCGCGCCGAGCGCGATCGCCGCGGGCGGCAACGTGAGCCTCGTGCGTCCGCAGCGTCCGTTCGTGACGCCGCGCGCGCTCGAACTCGACGAGATTCCGGGCATCGTCGCCGCGTACCGCAAGGGTGCCGAGAACGCGAAGGCGGCCGGCTTCGACGGCGTCGAGATCCACGGCGCGAACGGCTACCTGCTCGACCAGTTCCTGCAGGACAGCACCAATCGCCGCACCGACGTGTACGGCGGCCCGATCGAGAACCGCGCGCGCCTGCTGCTCGAAGTGGTCGACGCTGCGATCGACGTGTGGGGCGCCGGCCGCGTCGGCGTCCACCTCGCGCCGCGCGGCGACGCGCACACGATGGGCGATTCCGATCCGGCAGCGACGTTCGGTTATGTCGCGCGCGAGCTCGGCCGCCGCAAGATCGCGTTCATCTTCACGCGCGAATCGTATTCGGGCGACCATTTGAGCCCGCGCCTGAAGGAAGCGTTCGGCGGCCCGCTGATCGCGAACGAGCAGTTCACGTTCGACACCGCGCAGGCCGCACTCGCGGACGGCAACGCCGACGCGATTGCCTGGGGCAAGCTGTTCATCGCGAACCCCGACCTGCCGCGCCGCCTCGAACTCGGCGCGCCGCTCAACAAGCCGGTGCCGGAAACGTTCTACGCGGAAGGCGAAACGGGCTATACGGACTACCCGGCGCTGAGCGACGCGGCCTGACGGCCGGGCAGCACGTGTTCAGGCGCGCACGTCCGCGCGCATGAACACGCGCTGCGTTTCGTCGAGCCCGCGCTCGACGTGGTGCGCGCGGATCGCGCGCAGCGTGTCGTCGAGTGCGGCCTCGTCGACGATCCGGAAACCGAGGCGCGCGTAGTACGGCGCATTCCACGGTGCATCGCGGAACGTCGACAGCACGACCTGTGCGATGTGCTCCTGCGCCGCGCGCGCGGTCACCTGTTCGATCAGGCGCGCGCCGATCCGCTGTCCGGCATGCGACGGCGCGACATCCAGTTCCTCCAGATAAAGCCGCTGCGCATCGAGCAGCCGGTAGAACGCAAACCCGACGCACACGCCCTGCGAGTCGACCGCAACATACGCGCGACCGCCGTCGATGCGCGCGAGCACGTCGGACGCATCGGTCGGCTCGGCGTCCGCAATATCGGTCATGCCGATCTCGCGAAACCGCTGCGCGGCGGCGACTTCCACAGCGGCCATCGCGGTCGCGTCTTCCCGCGTGGCGGGGCGAATCAGGATCGATGCGGACATGAAGGCAATTCAGGCAGGCAGTCTGGAACGGCCGTCACTATAATCGAAACCTCATACGTTTCGAACGCCCCACCCCCGAGGTCCGTCATGACGTTGTCCGCACTCGCCGTCTTCGCCTTCGCCCTGCTCGTCACCTCCGGCACGCCCGGCCCGAGCGTCGCCGCGCTCGTCTCGCGTGTGCTGACGAACGGCGTGCGAGACGTGCTGCCGTTCCTCGCGGCCATGTGGCTCGGCGAAGCGCTGTGGCTCACGCTCGCGGTCGCCGGGCTGTCCGCGTTCACGCGCACGTTCGCGGCGGGCCTGATCGTGCTGAAGCTGCTCGGCGTCGCGTACCTGCTGTTCCTCGCGTGGAAGATGTGGACCGCGCCGACCGACACGCGTGCGGACGACCTGCCGCGCGGCCAGTCGCCGTGGCGCATGTTCGTCGCCGGCATTCTGGTAACGCTCGGCAATCCGAAGATCATGGTGTTCTATCTTGCGCTGCTGCCGACCATCGTCGACCTCACGCACGTCGGCGTGACGGCCTGGGCCGAGCTGGTCGGCACGATGCTCGCGATCCTGATCGCCACCGACTGCGTCTGGTCGCTGCTCGCGTCGCGGGCACGGGCTTTCCTGACGTCGGTGCGCGCGAAGCGGATCGCGAACCGCACGAGCGCGGCGGCGATGGCCGGTGCGGCAGTGGCGATCGCGACGCGCTGAGCAATTTAGCGGAGTCGAAAGCCAGGGCCGCACGTCAGCGCATCAGGCACTGCACCGAAATGCGTGTCTTTGTTACGAAGTCCCGATCAGCACGTCCGCAGGGATATGCAACCCAGCATGCAGCTTGCGGATCATGGCAAGGCTCAGTGCCCGCCGGCCAGCCAGCACCTCGTACACGCGATTGCTGTTTCCAATGTACGGCCGCATGTCAGGAACCGACAGCTCTGCCTGCTCCATTCGAAACTTGATCGCATCGATCGGATTCGGTGCCTTCAATGGGAAGTGCTCGCTTTCGTAGCGCTCGATCAGGATCGCCAGAATCTCCAGTTCGTCGCCTTCCGGCGTGCCAGGCGCCGGATCGGCATCGACAAGCGCGGACACTACCTTCAACGCGGCATCGTAGTCAGCCTCGGTTCGAATCGGGTGAATGTTCATTTCGTTACTCCATGTCCACGGTTGCTGCATCCACCTTGTCGTATTCCGCATGCGTGCCAACAAACTTCACGTACACCACGCCGATCTGGTGGGCCACCGCAACGATCAGCCGAAAGTCGTTGCCCTTGATGTTGAAGACCACACGATTCCGACCGACGAAGCTGGCGCTAGCGTACTGATCCTTGATGTGCTGCGGGGTCTTCCAATCGGCCTTCGACGCTTCCGCATGCCACGCGAGCAATGCCTGCTCGGCCTGCACATGGCGCTCGATGAAGTTGAGCAGGGTTCTTTTGGCGACAATTCGCATGGGTATAATCCTAGTCCCAATTTGGGACTTGTGCAACTAGTGAAAGGTGCGCGTTGTCTGCAACCGAATCGAATCGTTCCGCTGCTCCGCGTTTCAGCGAGCGCCCAGCGGCCTGGCCATTGCGCCAATTCAATCAGTTCGTGCACCGAAACAGTCGACTCGAGGGTCTCCTGGATTTCCTTGAACGCGCCGTAACAGGCGTTGCATTGCGTCATGCACAGCGCGCATGGCAAAACGGGAATTCTAGCGATGACGAGAGATATCGACGAACCCGCCGGACTCCTCAAACCTGATTGCGTAGCATTCAAACGACCCGACACCCTCCACTTCACAACCGCGAATCTTTCCGCGCATGCGCACCTGTCGCCCGATTATTCGTTATGAAGTGTGGCGAACAAGCCAGATCGCAGGCAGAACGCTCGCAGTGCCACAACACGGAACTCGTTCCAGCACCACTGCATCGCGCTCAATAATGTGCGTTGTGACGTGCAACGGATATCGTCCGACGCATCGACGATTGGGTCACGGCAGAGCGAGGTCGGCAAAGGCGCCTCTGTACACGGCTGCGGATTTTCGTCACGATACGCCGCATCGTGATGGCGATCTGCCAACGCCCTGCTCCGGGAACCATACACAATGAAAACCTGGCTATCGGCTGTCCTGCTCTGCCTGTCCGCAACCGTCGCACACGCGGCCGGCGTCAAGTTCGTCCGGATCCCGGCCGATGCCGGCGGCCCCGAACTGAAGGCCATCGTGTGGACGCCCTGCGCGGACGCCGCGCAGGCCCTCACGGTCGGCCCTTACGAGTTGAAAGGGAAGCGCGATTGTCCGACCGTCGGCGACAAACTGCCGCTCGTCGTGATCTCGCACGGCCACGGCGGCACGTTCCTCGACCACCACGACCTCCCTGAAACGCTCGCCGACGCGGGCTTCGTGGTCGCGGCGATCAATCATCCGGGCGACACGTTCTCCGACATGAGCCACGCGGCCGACATTCAGGAGTTCGTCGAACGCCCCGTCGACATCAAGCGCCTGGTCGACTACATGCTGGGCAATGCATCCGACGCCGCGCGAATCGATCCCGCACGGATCGGCTTCTTCGGCTTCTCGCGCGGCGGCTATACCGGTCTGGTGCTGGCCGGCGGCAATCCGGATTACGTGCATGCGCAGGTCGCGTGCACGGACCCGACCTTGCTGATCTGCCGGCAGATTCGCGACCGCGACCTTGTCCTCCCGCCACTGACGCACGACCCGCGCATCAAGGCCTACGTGCTGGCCGATCCGCTCGACGAATTCCCGACCGCCGACACGGTGAAGGAAGTTCATGCCCCGATCCAGCTCTGGGCGTCGGAGGAAGGCGGCGACGGCGTCGAGCCGGCCACCCTCCCCGCGCTGGCCGGCCTGTTGCCGCAGCGGCCGGAATTCCACGTCGTGCGGCATGCCGCACATTTCGCGTTCGTCGCACCCTGCTCCGACGCATTGAAACAAAAGGCGCCGCGCGTGTGCGTCGACGCCGGTGAATTCGATCGCGTCGCCTTTCACCAGGCATTCGACGCAAAGGCGCTCGCGTTCTTCAGCGCCAATCTCCGCTAGCAGCGAAACGCCTTGCGCCACACACCCGACGCCGGCGCATGGTCGTTGCACGCGATCAGCGCGCGCACCAGCGCCCAGTCGTCGTCATCGCAGAAATCGAGCAGCATCGCGCCGTACGGGCCTGGCTGCTCGCGCAATCGTTCGGCCAGCCGCGCATGGATGCCTTGAACGCGACCGTCGCCATGTGCAACCACCGACGGATTCGCGCCCATCCCGGTCCCGCTGCAGAAATTGAGCGCCCAGCGGCCGCTATCCGGCAATGGCAGGTGCGTCAGCAGTGTGTCGATCGCGCGCCACTTCCAGCCGATCGACGCGGCAACGGGCACGCGATACTCGTCCTGGATCACGAACGCACCATCGGGATGATCGATCGAAAACGTCGCGTTGTCGGGCCACGCGGTCAGGTCGATGCCGAGCGGCCGGCCGCTGCGAAAGCGCCGCAGCAGCACGACCGCGCCGCGCACGTCGGCGAGCGCGGGCAGCGTACCGCCGGCATGCCAGCGCAGCCGCGGGTGCCGCGCGCGATGCGCGTCAAACGTCGCATCGAAACCGCGCGTGCACGCGTGCGCCGGCCACTCGTCCTTCACCGACATCACGATGCATTCGCGCGGATGCGCATCGAGAAAGCTTGTGCAGGTTGCCAGCACGTCGTCGAAGGTCATGCCGAGCGCGATGCCGCCGTGATGGATGTCGAACGCATCGCGCACGTGCCGGCAGCGAATATCGAGCAGCCGCACACCATGCGCGAGCTGCGCGTCGAGTGGCGCGCGCTGCGTGCGCACTAGCCCATCGTCGACCGTATACGCACAGGTGTCATGGCTGCCCGGTAAGGTCAGCGTATGCAGCAGCCGCGCATCGTCGAGCGCCGACATCCAGTCGGCAGGCGGCATGCACGTATCGTGGTTCGAAGGAATCATCAATCAATGAATGACAAGGAAAGAAAACCGTGGGTGACGGCGTCGGATGTCGCGGCGCGTGCCGGTGTATCGCGCTCCGCGGTATCGCGTGCATTCTCGCCGACCGCGAGCATCGCGCCGCAAACACGCGAACGCGTGATGGTCGCCGCGCGTGCGCTGGGCTACCAGGTCAACCTGATCGCGCGCGACATGATCACGCAGCGCAGCAGCATGATCGGTGTCGTGACGGCCGGTTTCGAGAACCCGTTCCGCGCGCGGCTGCTGTCGGACCTGATGGCCGCGCTCGGACAGCGCGGGCTCACGCCGCTCGTGACCAATGCGGAAGATCCGCGCCAGGTCCGGCAATCGCTCGAACAGCTGCTCAGCTACCGGATCGCGGGCCTCGTGATGACGTCCGCGTCGCCACCGCTGTCGGTGGCGCAACAGTATCTCGAACACCGGATTCCCGTCGTGATGATCAACCGCGAGGCGAACCTGCCGGGCGCGGATGTCGTCGTCAGCGACAACGCGGCGGGCGCCGTCCATGCGGCGCAGCGGCTCGTGCGGGCCGGCGCGCGCCGGCTCGCGTTCGTCGGGCCGCGCGGCGCGAGCTATAGCGCGCAGTCGCGCGCCGCGGCGTTCGAGCAGGCGATCGGGCGCGGCGACGCGTTCGACGCGACGCTTGCGCGGGTACTCGACACGCCGTCCGACACGCATGCAAGCGGGATCGACGCCGCGCGGCAGCTGTTCGCGGCCGGCGAGCGACCTGACGGCGTGTTCTGTTCGTCCGACCTGCTCGCGCTCGGCGTGATCGACGTCGCGCGCAGCGAATTCGGGTTGCGCGTGCCGGACGACCTGCGCGTGATCGGCTTCGACGACATCCCGGCCGCCGACTACGATGCGTATCGGCTGACGACGCTCCGGCAGGACACGCGCAGCCTCGCACACGCGGCGATCGACCTGCTTGCCGACCGGATGCAGACGTTCGACGGCCCGTCGCGCACACGCGTCGTGCCGGTGACGCAGGTGGTGCGGCATAGCTGCGCGTGACAACGTGAAATGGAGCGCGGCGTCGCCGCGCGTCACTTCAGCCCGCCCGCGAATCCGCGCAACAGGTAACGCTGCACATAACCGGCCACGGCCAGCGTGGGCAGCGACGCCATCAGGCCCGCGCTCATCAGGTCGCCCCAGTCGATGCCGTTCTCCGTCACGTAGCCGGCGATCGCGAGCGGCAGCGTGAAGCGGCTCGGCGTCGACACGAACAGCAGCGCGATCAGGAACTCGTTCCACGCGGCGATGAACACGAAGATCGCGGTCGCGATCAGCCCCGGCGCGCACAGCGGCAGCACGATCTGCACGAGCCGCCGCGCGAGCCCCGCACCGTCGATGCACGCCGCCTCTTCATACTCGACGGGCACGTCGCGCACGAACGCGAGCAGCATCCAGATCGCCATCGGCAATGCGTAGATCTGGTACGCGAGCATCAGGCCGAGCGTCGAATCGAGCAGGTGCAAGCGCTTCGCGAGCGCGAACAGCGGCACCGCGATCGTGATCGGCGGCATCAGCTTCAACGCGAGCACGAGCACCAGGAACAACAGGTCGAGCCGCGCCGGAAACCGCAGCCGCACGAGCGCATACGCGGCCGGAAACGCGAGCGCCAGCGCGAGCAGCGTCGTGCCGAACCCGACCAGCAGCGAATTGAAAAGCGGTGCGCCGATGCCGTTGGACCACACCGACGCAAAATGCTCGAAAGTCGGCGCGGCCGGCCAGATCCGCAACGGATGATCGAGGCGCTCGAGCGTCGGCATGAAGGCCGCGCCGGCCATCCACAGGCACGGCAGCAGCAACAGCGCGAGCGCTGCAACGCGCAGCGCCCACGGCATCGCGCGACCGAATGCGGCGCCCGTTCGCGCGCGAGTGATGCCCGCGGGTTGCGCCGTCATGCGCGCCGCTTGCGAACCGTCTGCCATACATACCCCGAGACCAGCAGCGCGGACGCCGCAAGCATCAGCACCGACGCGGCACTCGCCGGCCCGACGTTGAAGAAGCGGAAGCCCGTGTCGTAGATATAGGTCGACAGCGTCTGCGTGGCGTTGCCGGGGCCACCGCCCGTCAGCGCATAGACCTTGTCGAACAGCTTGAACGTGTCGATCGAGCGCAGCAGCAGCGCGAGGCCGATCTGCGGCGCCGCGAGCGGCAGCGTGATGTCGCGCAGGCACTGCCACTCGCTCGCGCCGTCGGTGCGCGCGGCTTCGTACAGCTCCTGTGGAATCGACTGGAGCCCGGCCAGCACGATCAGGAACGCCATCGGCGTCCACTGCCACACGTCGACGAGCGCGAGCGACCACAGCGCGAGATGCGGATCGGACAGCCAGCGCACGCCTTCGATGCCGAACGTCGCGAGCAGCGCGTTCAGGAAACCGTCGAAGTTGAGCCAGTTGCGCCAGATCGCCGAGCACACGAGCGTGGACAGCATCATCGGCAGGATCGCGAGCGGCAGCGCGATGCGCCGCCCCGGAAACGCGCGCACGAACAGCAGCGCGAGGCCGAAGCCGAGCGCGACCTCGGCGAGCGAGGCCACGATCGTGAAGCGCAGCGTGTTGCCGAAGCCGGCCGTGAACGCGTCGTCGCCGAGCACCGCGCGATAGTTCGCGAGCCCCGCGAACGCACGGCGGCCGGCCGCATAGTCGACCTGGCAGAACGAATCGATCAGCACCTGCGCGACCGGATACAGCGCGAGCGCGGCGAGCACCAGCAGCGCGGGCCCGAGCAGCGCGACGAACGGCAAACTGCGGCCGAGGGCTTTCATGCGCGGGTTCCGGGCGGCGAGTCGAGGCGGGCCGTCACTTGCCGGCCGTGGCCATCGCCTGCGCGATCTTCTGCTGCGCCTGGCGCAGCGCCGCGTCGGGCGCCGCCTGCCCGGTCAGTGCGAGCTGAAGCTGGTCGCCGAGAATGCTCTCGACCTGCTGCCAGTCCTTCACCCGCGGCCGCGCACGGCCGGCCTCGAGCGCCTTCAGCTGATCGGGATACCAGCGGTACTGGCGCACCAGCGCCGGATCGGTGAACACGCTGCGGCGGGTCGGCGGAATGCCGATGCCGGCGAGGCGCGTCTGCGTGTCGCGGTTGGTCAGGTACGCCAGGAAGTCCTGCGCGAGCTTCGCGTGCGGCGCGTCCTTCGGAATGCCCATCTGCCAGATGCCGAGCATCGGCGCCGGGCCCGCGGTCTGCCCGGGCGGCGGTTGCAGCGCGATCTGCCCGACCACGCGCGACTGCTTCGGATCGTCGAGCGCCGGCACCCACGCGGGCCATACTTCGATCGACTGCGCGGCCGTGCCGCGCTGCAGCGCATCGCGCACTTCCGCCGCGCCGTACACGTCGACGTCCTTCGGCGCGGACGCCTTCAGCGCGAGGAAGGTCTTCAGCGCGGCCTGCGCCTCGCGCGAATCGATCGTCACGTTGCCGGCATGGTCGAACACGTCGCCGCCGTAGGCCCACAGGATCGGCAGGAAGCCCGTCACGACCGGGTTGCCCTTGGTGCCGCGAAACACCACGCCCGACACGCTCTTGTCCGCGCCGCCGACGGTCTGCGCGATCTTCAGCACGTCGTCCCAGTTGCGCGGCGGCTGCAGCTTGTACTTCGCGAGCAGATCCTTGCGGTACGCGAACATCTCGACGTTGCCGACGATCGGCAGCGCGTACAGTGCACCCGCCGCGTTGCGGCCGAGCGCGACGGTAGACGGCACGAGGTCGGCGTCCGCGAGCGACGCGGGCAGCGGCTTCAGCCAGCCGTTGCCGATGAATTCGGGCGCCCAGGTGTCGTCCATCATCACGAGGTCGTACGCGCCGGTGCCTTCGCGCATCGACAGCTTGAGCTTCTGGTACAGGTTCGCGTTCGGCAGCTTGAGCAGCTCGATCTCGGTGCCCGGGTGCAGTTTGTTGAAGCCGGCGACGGCGTCGGCCAGCCCCTTGCCGTAAATGTCGTCGCGGCCTGCGATGACGAGATCCGCGGCAACGGCGTGCGACGCGGCGAAGGACAGCGCAAGGGCGGCGGACAGCGCGCGCAGGCGGCTCAGCAAGGTCATGGGGTCTCTCTCGTTCGGCGTGGTGGCGGGACGGCCAGGCGTTGCACACGTGTGCAACACGAGTGACGCTGCTGGCCGCCTGAAGCGAACGCCATTGTTCACGCCGATCGTTAAGAATTTATGGCACCCGGCGGAACAGGCGGCCGCCGTGCCCGGCCGCCCCGGCCCCGCCTTCCCGGCCAGACCTCCCCGGCCGGATCAGAAGTTCACGCGGATCCCGGCCATCACCGCCAGCTGCCGGCTCGAGTTGCTGTTCGCGAGCACCGGGATTTGCGCGTAGTTCACCGCGTTGCCGTTCGCGTCGGTGCCGAGCCCCGTCCCGCTCGCGATCTGGCCGATCGCGACCGCATACAGCGCCGTGCGCTTCGACAGGCTGTAGTTCGTGCCGACGTTCACCTGGTGGAAACGCGTCGTGCCGCGCCCATCGGTATGCGCGGCGTTGAAGATGTACGCGACGCCGCCCTGCAGCGCGGGCGTGAACATGTACGTGACGTTCAGCTCGCCGATGTCGAACGTGAACGCCTGCGTGCGCGGCTGCGCGGTGGTCGAGAAGTAGCGGCTGTCGCCGAGGCGCGTATGCGTGTAGGTGAGCGCGACCGTCGCCGCGCCGAGCGTCAGCGAGCCGCCCGCGCCGAACGCGCGCATCGAGCCGGCGTCCTGCAGCAGGCAGTACATCGCGCCCGGGTTGCTGCACGCGAAATCGCCGATATAGCCGCTCGCGCCGCCGAGTGCCGCGTCGAGCGGCTGGTGCAGGTCGAGATAACCGACCGAGAACGCCACCGGCGCGCGCGTGTACGTCGCGGCCACCGAATAACCGCGCTTCGCGGAAAAGTCGCCGGCCTGCCCGCCGAAGCTGAACGTGCCGCCGACCGTGAGGCCGTTGAAATCGGCGCTCGTGAACTTCACCGCGTTGTTGAAGTTGAACGCGGCATTCAGGTTGTCGACGTCGCCGAGATGCGAGCCATACGGCGTCGCCCAGTTGTTGCTCGACACATACGCGCCGAGCATGTCCGTGTACGAATCGTATTGGCGGCCGAGGCCGAGCGTGCCGATCGTGTCCTTGCGCAGCCCGACCCACGCCTGCCGGCTGAACGCGGTGCCGCCCTGCAGCGCCTGCCCGTTCGCGGACAGGAACTGCTGCTCGAGGTTGAACACCGCGTCGAGCCCGCCGCCGAGCGGCTCGGCGCCCTGGAACCCGAAACGGGACGGCACGAGGTTGCCGCCGCCCATCTGCCACGCATGGCCGCCGCCCGTGCTGCCGTCGGCGCGCGTGAACTGCTGGTTCGTCGAGTAGATGATGCCGGTGTCCACCGTGCCGTACAGCGTCACGCTGCCCGAAGTCTGCGCGTGTGCGTGCATGCAACCCAGCGTGGCCGCGGCTGCGGCCAGTCGTCGTCCGATCTTCATGTCCCGCCCTTTGTGATGATCGATTCGCAGTGCAAATCGATGGTGTTGTCGATATGGGTGACAGGACTCTATCCAGCGAAAATTCAGGACCTCTATCGCAAATCGGCAAACGGTGGAATGTGCGACGCGCGACGCGGCCCGGCGGCTGCGTCGCGGTGCACGTGCGTCATGCGGGACGCGTCGTCTGGGAAGGCAGTTCGCCGAACAGGTCGCGATACTCGCGCGCGAAATAACCGAGATGCGTGAACCCCCAGCTCGCGGCGGCCTCGCCGACGCCGAGCTGCTGCACGGAGGTCGTGCGCAGCATGCGCCGCACCGCGTTCAGCCGGATCGTGCGCAGATAACCGACGGGCGTGACGTCGGCCACGCGTTGAAAGCTGGTTTGCAGCGTGCGGCGGCTGCAGCGCAGCGCGCGGCACAGTTCGAGCACGGTGACGGGTTCTTCGGGCCGGTCGCGCAGATGCTTCTCGCAGCGGCTCACGATGTCGCTGTAAGTGGCGTGCGTGATGTCGCGGCGCTCGACGCCGATGCCCTGTTCGAGCGCATCGAGAAACATGCCGAGCATCGCGTCGCGGAACATCTTGCGGGTGGCCGCGTACTCGAGGTGACCGGGGTTGCGCTGCGCATCGTCGATCAGCGACGACAACCGCACGCCGAGCGCGACGCCCTGCGCATCGGACAGCCGCGTCACGTGCCGCAGCTTGCGCGCGCCGGCCGCGCCGAATTCGGCCTCGCACAGCTCGTCGACCATGTCGGAGGCCGCGCTGATCCCGACGAGCCCCATCCCTTCCGGCGTGTGGAATTCGAAATCCTCGCCGGCGCGCAGCGCGAGCAGCGCATAACCGTCGACCGGCTGGCCCTGGAAGGTGCCGGCGAGCGGCACGGACAGCGGCACCGCGAGTGACGTGCGCCCGGCCGGTGCGAGCCCGGTTTGCGCGACGCGCCGGTTGGTCGTTTCGCGGAAGAAGTGGAAATCGTCGTACAGCACCTGCGTGACCGTGCCCTTGAAGCGGCCCGGCGTCATCTGGCGGTAGACCTGATGCCAGCCCGCGATCGCGAGCCCGTGATCGTGCACGTCTTCGTGTGAGCGAGACTGGAACAACATCGGCGCCTCCGGTGAAACCCTGATTCCTGGATGCGGCCGTGGCGTTCGCCCGGCCGCAACGCCACAGCTTACCCGCGCAAAAACCTGTGCAGTGCGGTTTCGAACGCAAGACAGGCCGCCGACAGCGCGGCGGCCTGCTCGCCGGTCAGGCGGACATAACGGCGAAACGACGGCATCCGGTTCACGATCTCGCTGCCGCCGAACGGCACGATCGCGAGTGTCCAGCGGCCGTCGCGCGCGTCGATCGCGCAGTCGGTCAGGTGCAGCGGCCGCAGCGCGTCGGCCAGCGACGGCTCGGCGACCAGCGCCGCCACCGTGTCGACGAATCCGGGGTCACATCCGGGCACGAGCATCGCGTCGATGCCGGTGCGGCGCAGCCAGCCGGTCTGCCGCACGCGGGCGCTGCCCTGCGCGGCCGGGCCGCAGGCGGTCGCCGTCACCTTCACGCTGACCGTATGCATCAGGAACTGGCGCTCGACGCGCTCCTCGACGCTCACGCGCACGCCGTTCGGCAGCCGCGCCGTCGGGCTGCCGACACCGTCGGCATCGTGCGCGGCGTGCAGATCGGCGAGCACGCGCGCGGCAATCGCGCCGGGCCGATGGCCGGGCGGCGGCGCATCGGGCGCCGCGCGCCACCGGGCGAGCGCGGCCTTCACGACGCGACGTGCTCGTTGCGCAGCACTTCCTCGACCGGCACCGGCTTGAACGGATGCCGGCGCTGCACGACCAGCGTCCAGAACAGCGCGTACAGCGCGGTGAGCCCGAGCATCGCGCCGAACGGCACGTAGATGTCGCGCGCGTTCATGCCGGGCGGCGTGATGTACCAGATCGCGAGCACGATACCGACGCTCGACACGATCTGCGGCAGCGGGAACAGCGGCGAACGGTACGGGCGCGGCAGGTCCGGGCGGCGGATGCGCAGCATCACGACCGATGCGGTGACGAGCAGGTACGCGGTGCCCCACGCGCAGGTCGCGGCGAGCACGAGGTGCAGGATGCTGTCGAGATTGCCGTTGATCAGCCACGCGTGAACGATCGGCACGACGGCCGCCGCGACGATGCCGACCACGGGCGTCTTGAAGCGCGGATGCAGGTACGCGAAGCAGCGCGGCAGCGCGCCGTCGATCGCCATCCCGTACAGGATGCGCGGCAGCCCGGCCATCAGCGTGTTGATCGTGGCGGCGCCCGCGAACAGGAACGCAACGCCGAACCAGATGCGGCCGAACGGGCCGAGCACCTGCAACGCGAATGCGGGAATCGCACCCGGCGTGTCGAGCAGGTGCGTGAGGCCGTCGGGGCTCACGGGCACGTTCGCAACCTGGCGGCGGATCGCCGCGCCGTACAGGAACATGCAGATCGCGACGCCGACGAGGCCGATCGTCATCGCGCGCGGGATCGTGCGGCCCGGCGCCTTCATTTCCGGCGCGAGCGGCGTGACGAACTCGCAGCCGACGAACATGAACATCGCCATCCCGACCAGCGACAGCACGGCCGGCACCGACGTGCCGACTTCCGAGCCGCCGAACCAGCCGTCGAGGTGCACGGCCGGCGCGGCCACGAGCCCGAGGATCCCGAAGATCATCAGCGACAGCCACATGCCGGCCGTCAGCACGATCTCGAGCTTGCTGAACACCTTGATACCGATGATGTTGGTGATCGCGAACGTGATCACGAGGCCGACGCCGACGAGCCACGAGCTGTTGTGCTTCTCGAATGCCGCGTTCAGCGATTCGAAATTGACGAGCGCCATGATGCCGCTCAGGATCGTTTCCGCCGTGCCGGCGAACACGTGCACGAGGAAATACGCGGAGATCGTGCCGGTGATCGCCCAGAAGCGGCCCAGCCCGCACGACAGGTAATCGTAAACCGAGCCGGCCGTCGGCAGCATCGCGGCAGCTTCGGAGAACGTGGTCGCCTGCGCCTGCATCATCACGAACGCGATGATCATCGCGACCGCGAACGCCCAGCCGCCCATCCCGAAGCCCGACGTCGCGGTGAGGATCACCGGGCTTGCCATGATGAGGCCGACGGCGCTCGCCAGCGCGGTCGGAAAACCGACCGCGCCCGCCTTCAGCGCCGTGCCGCCGCCTGCTTCGGCCGGTGAGCCGGCGGGCGTGCCGCCCGCGGCGCCGGTAACTCCTGACCATCCCGACATCTTTGTCTCCTTCCTTTGTTGACCCGAACCCGTGCTTCGTCGCCCGGGCTTCCTGTCGATCAAAACGCGATCCGATGTCGAAAAAATACGCAGGCAAAATAATCCGGTCATAGCGCAAATCGGCAAACCCGCGACGGCGGGGCCACGCCGCCCGCCACAGGCCTGCCGTCACGCGGTCGCGTCGTCAGGCGAACGGCACGGCCTCGAAGCCCGCCGCGAGCGCATCGACGATCCGGTCGAGCTGCTCGCGCTGGATCACGAGCGGCGGCGACAGGATGATCTTCGTGCCGACCGGGCGCACCATCACGCCGTTCTCGCGCGCGACTTCCGCGACCGCATTCGCATAACCGGACAGCGGGTCGATCGGCTCGCGCGTCGTCTTGTTCGCGACGAGGTCGAGCGCGAGCATCAGCCCCTTGCCGCGCACCTCGCCGACCGCCGCGAAGCGTTCCACGAACGGTTGCAGCGCTTCGAGCAGATACGCGCCCTGCTTCGCCGCATTCGCCGGCAGGTCTTCCTTCACGACGATGTCGAGGCTCGCGATCGCGGCCGCGCACGCGACCGGGTGGCCCGCATACGTGTAGCCGTGCATGATCGCGCCGCCGAAGTCCGCATTCTCGGCGAACGCGTCCTCGATCCGCGCGTTCACGACCGTCGCGCCGAGCGGCACGTAGCCCGACGAGATCCCCTTCGCGAGACACATGATGTCGGGGCGCACGCCCCAGCCGCGGCTGCCGAATAGGCTGCCGCTACGGCCGAAGCCCGTCACGACTTCGTCAGCGATCAGCAGCACGCCGTAGCGGTCGCACACCTCGCGTACCAGCGGCCAGTAGTTGGCCGGCGGCACGATCACGCCACCCGCGCCCTGGATCGGTTCCGCGATGAACGCGGCAACCGTATCGGGGCTCTGGAACAGGATCTCGCGCTCGAGCATTTCCGCGCAGATCCGGCCGAGTTCCTCCGGATCCTGCGTGAACGGGTTGCGGTACAGCCACGGCGTCTCGACGTGGAAGCAGCCGGGCAGGTTCGGCTCGTAGTTGCGGCGGAACACCGTGTTGCCGTTCACCGACGCACCGCCGAAGTGCGTGCCGTGATAACCCTGCTTCAGCGAGATGAACTTCGTTCGATCGGCCTGGCCGCGCACCTTCCAGTACTGGCGCGCGATCTTCAGTGCGGTCTCGATCGAATCGGAGCCGCCCGAGCTGTACAGCACGCGGCGCATCCCTTCCGGTTCGAGCATGTCGATCACCTTCTTCGACAGCTCTTCCGCACGCGGATGCGAAATGCCGTCGAACAGCTGGAAGTATTCGAGCTCGTCGAGCTGGCGCACGATCGCGTCCTTCACTTCCTGGCGGTTGTGGCCGACGTTCACGTTCCACAGGCCCGCGACGCCGTCGACGAGCTTGCGGCCCTCTTCGTCGAACACGTAGCAGCCGTCGCCGCGCACGATGCGGATCGGCTTGCGCTGCTTCATCTCGTTCGGGTGCACCATCGGATGCCAGAATTTCGCTTCGTTGTAGCTCATTGCAGTCTCCACTGTCGGATCGTTTGAACGTGGGTCGTTCGGGTTCGAGGTTCGCGCCGCGCGTCAGTGCGCGATGCAGACGGATTTGGTTTCGGTGAAGCCTTCGATCGCGTACTGGCCGAATTCGCGGCCGATGCCCGATTGCTTGTAGCCGCCGAACGGCATCGACGGGTCGAGCGGGATATGGCAGTTCACCCACACGGTGCCGGCCTCGATCTGCGGCACCAGGTTCATCACGCGCTTCAGGTCGTTGCTCCAGATGCTCGCGGCGAGACCGTACGGCGACGCGTTCGCGAGGCGCACCGCGTCGGCCGCATCGTCGAACGGCACGACGACGATCACCGGGCCGAACACCTCGTCGCGCACGATCGCGCTGTCCGGGTGCGGATCGGCGATCACGGCCGGTTTCACGAAATAGCCGGGCAGGTCGTCGGCCGGCGTGCCGCCCGCGAGAAACGTGAGGCCCGCGCGACGCGCGCCTTCGATGTGTTGGATGACCTTGTCGCGATGGTGCGCGGACACGAGCGGGTTGATCTGCGCGGTCGTGTCGAGGCCCGCGCCGAGCTTCATCGACTGTGCGACGCCCGCGAGGCCGTCCGCGAGCTGCGCGTACTTGCTGCGGTGCACATAGATGCGCGACGCGGCCGCGCACACCTGCCCCTGGTTGAAGAACGCGCTGGCGGCGACGCCGTCGAGCGCCTGCGCGACGTCGATGTCGTCGAGCATCACGATCGGGTTCTTGCCGCCGAGTTCCAGCGAGAAGCGCGTCATGTTCTGCACGGCCGCCGCGCCGACCAGCTTGCCGGTCGCGGTCGACCCCGTGAACGAGATCTTCGCGATCGACGGGTGGCTCGCGAGCGCGGCGCCGCACGTGCGGCCGCCGGTGACGACGTTGAACACGCCGGGCGGCACGCCGGCTTCTCGTGCGAGCTCGGCGAGGCGCAGTGCGGTGAGCGGCGTTTCCGGCGACGGCTTCAGCACGATCGTGCAGCCGGCCGCGAGCGCGGGGATCAGCTTCCACACCGCGATCATCAGCGGGAAATTCCACGGCACGATCGCGGCGACCACGCCGACAGGCTCCTTGCGCGTATAGGCCGTATAACGTGCGCCGGGCGGGAACGGGATCGACACGTCGAGCGTCTGGCCGGTGATCTTGGTCGCCCAGCCGGCCATGTAGCGCACGTATTCGACGCTCGCGCCGACCTCGATCGCACGCGACACGTGGATCGACTTGCCCTGGTTCAGCGTTTCGAGCTGCGCGAGCGTTTCGGCGTCGGCTTCGATCAGGTCGGCGAGTTTCAGCAGGATGCGTTCGCGGTCGGCCGGGCGCAGCCCGCTCCACACGCGGGCGTCGAACGCGCGCTTCGCGCTGTCGACCGCGCGATCGACGTCGTGCTCGTCGGCGTCCGCGACCGTCGCAAGCCGCTCGCCCGTCGCGGGGTCGTACACGTCGAGTCGCGCGGCCGCGTGTGCGGGCTGCATGTCACCGTCGATGAAGAGGCCGAAATCGCGCGCAACGAAGGTGCGCACGGTGTCGCTGACGGCGACGAAGTTCGTGTTGCTCATGGGCGTCTCGATGATTGTCGTGGCTAGGCCGCGTGTGCGTGGGCACGCGGGCGTCGTTCCACTGTATCGACGAGGGATCACGCTCGGTGAGCGCAAATTGGCAGCGCGTGGGGGGATGGCGGCAGTCGCAAACAACGGACCGCGTCATCGGAAACGGACGGTGTTACAGGAACAACGCCCCGACCAGCTCGGTGCGGTTCGACACGCCGAGCTTGCGGTACATGCGCATCAGGTGCGTCTTGATCGTCGGTTGGCCAAGCGCGAGATCGCGCGCGATCTCCTTGTTCGAGCGGCCGTCGCGCACGAGGCGCGCGATCTGCTCCTCGCGGTAGGTCAGCCGCTCTTCGCAACCGATCCGGTGGATTCCGCGGCGCGCGCGCAGCAGCGGGCTCAGCGCGGCTTCGGCGACCGGCTGCAACCGCGCGAGCGCGTCGATCTCGCCGGGTGCGAACCGCCCTGCCGTGCTGTTGCCGGCCGCGCCGCCTGCTTCGCCCGTGCCGAAGCGCAGCAGCGAGAATGCGCCGACCGTTCGGCCCGCGTCGCGCAGCCAGATCTCGACGACGTCGGCCACATCGTGCCGCCGCAGGAAGCGGGTCCAGTACGCGGACGCCTCGCGTCTTTCGTCAGGCAATTGAGACGCGAGCGTGACGACCGCGCACTCGCCCGCCGCGCAGCGCGACGGATGCAGCGGATCGAGCATCCGGTAGCGCGCGACATAGGTGCGATGCATCGATTCCGGCATCCCGAACAGCTCGAAATCGGCCGGTTCGCCGCTCTGGTCGAGCCGGTAGAACACGATCGCGGACGGGCTCGCGAACGCGTCGAACGCGTCCACGCACGCACGCAACGCGCTTTGCCAGTCGGCGGCGCCCTGGTCGGCGGGAACGGAGGGGGTCGGCATGGTGGAATCGGCTGGCGGGCGAACGCATCGAAGTTCGGGCCAGCCTACCGGCGCCGAAAAGCGCCGGTGAGCACAAATCGGCAAATCGTCCCGGTGTGGCCGGTGTGCCGGGTCGGCCGGAACGACGCGGGCGCAGCGATGCGCGCCCGCTCTGTCAGCGCGCGTTCGCGGCGAACGTGTCGCAGGCGCTGATCTCGCCCGACTCCATCCCGCGCCGCAGCCAGTACACGCGCTGGTCGCTGGTGCCGTGCGTGAAGCTTTCCGGCACGACGTAGCCCTGCCCTTGCTGCTGCAGGCGATCGTCGCCGATCGCGGCCGCCGCCTTCAGCCCCTGCTCGAAATCGCCGGGTTCCATCAGCCGCTGGTTTGCGCGCTGCGCGTTGTTCGCCCACACGCCGGCGAAGCAGTCGGCCTGCAGCTCCATCCGCACCGACAGCGCGTTCGAGTGCGCCTGGCTCGAACGCCGGCGCGCGGCGTCGACCTTGTCGGAAATGCCGAGCAGGTTCTGCACGTGATGGCCAACCTCGTGCGCGATCACGTAAGCCTGCGCGAAATCGCCGCCGGCGCCGAAACGCTTGCGCAGTTCGTCGTAGAAACCGAGATCGATATACACCTTGCGGTCGGCCGGACAATAGAACGGCCCCATCGCCGTCTGGCCCGTGCCGCAAGCGGTCGGCGTCGAGTTCGTGAACATCACGAGCTTCGGCGGCGCGTACTGCGCATGCAGCTGGGTGTTGAACACGCCCGTCCACGTACGCTCGATATTGCCGAGCACCTTGCGCGTGAACACCGAGCCCGGATCGTTCGCAGGCGCGCCCTGGCGCTGCGTCGGCGCGGGCTGCGCCTGCTGCTGGTGGCCCTGCAGCGCCGAGGCGCCTTGGAGCACCACGCGCGGGTCGATCCCGAAGAAATACGATGCGGCCAGCGCGACCACGATCGTGCCGATGCCGATCGTCGCGCCGCGCCCGCCGCCGAAACCGCCGGCACCGCGGCGATCCTCTACGTTCATGCTTTCTCTTTCGTCGTCCAGCCTCATGACCGGCCCTCCCTGTTCTTGTCGATGGTCCGATCGCGCCAGCGCGCAACCGGGCGATCCACCGTGGCCACACGATCCACCGGCAGACATGATGTCTGCGCATCGGCCGCACGCTTGCGCCGATCTCGCCGGCCTGCCGCTCCGCTCGCACGACGGAATCGGCCGACCAACGTGCCGCGCGTCGATGCGCGGGCACGCCCGCGCTATTTTGCCGGGCTTTCGTGACTTATCCCAAAAATGTGGAGGATAGAGCGATTCGGTGCCGGACATCGTCAGCCTTTGCAAAATGGGCCGCGACCGTTCCGGCCGCCCGGACGCCGTCCGCGTTCATCCTTTCGGCTGATAGCGGCACTTGCCGGCGCCGCCTAAAGTGACCGGCAACGCCACCTTTCCGGAGAACGACATGACGCACCCGCAACCCCGCACGATCGCGATCACCGGCGCGGGCACCGGCATCGGCGCCGCGTGCGCGCGCCGCTTCGCCAGCCGCGGCGACCGCGTCGTGCTGATCGGGCGCCGCCAGGCGCCGCTCGACGCGCTGGCCGCCGAAACGGGCGGCCTCGCGCTCGCCGGCGACGCCGCGAGCACGGCCGACTGGGCCGGCTTCCTGCCTCGGATCGCCGAGCGCTTCGGCCGCGTCGACGCGCTCGTCGCGTGCGCGGGCGGTCACGGCGTCGGCCGCGCGGACGAAACCGACGACGCACAGTGGCGCAACGCGATGCATGCGAACCTCGACACCGCGTTCGTCAGCGCGCGCGCATGCCTGCCCGACCTGATCGCGCAGCGCGGCAGCATCGTGCTGGTCGCGTCGATCGCCGCGCTCGCGGCCGGGCCCGGTGTCTGCGGCTACACGGTCGGCAAGCACGCGCTGCTCGGGCTCGCGCGGTCGCTCGCGCGCGACTACGGGCCGCACGGCGTGCGGGCGAACGCCGTCTGCCCGGGCTGGGTCCGCACGCCGATGGCCGACGCGGAAATGGAACCGCTGATGGCCGCGCACGGCGACACGCTCGACGGCGCGTATGCACGCGTCAGCGCCGACGTGCCGCTGCGGCGCGCGGCCGATCCGGACGAAATCGCGGCCGTCTGCGCGTTCCTCGCGTCGCCCGACGCGTCGTTCGTCACCGGCGCGACGCTCGTCGCCGATGGCGGCGCGATGGTCGTCGACGTGCCGACGCTCGCGTTCGACACGCTTTGATGCCGCTGGAACGCGCGGCCCACGCCTTCGCTGCCGCCGAAATCCATTAACATCGACCCGATCCGCCGCTTGCGCGGCACCGCCTCACATTCGGGACGCGATGAACATCCGGTTTCTTGAAACCTTCGTCTGGCTCGCGAAGCTGGAAAACTTCCGGCTCACGGCCGAAAAACTGCACACGACGCAGGCCGCCGTGTCGAGCCGCATCGCGTCGCTCGAGGAAGCGTTCGACGTGCGCCTGTTCGACCGCAACACGCGCTCGGCCACGCTCACGCCGGCAGGCCGGCGCATGCTGGCCTACGCGGAGCGGATCGTGCGGCTCGACGGCGAAATGCGCCGCGATATCGATGCCGCGAGCGACGCGGGCCTGATCCGGATCGGCGTGATCGAGTCGATCGTGCACAGCTGGTTTCCGGCGCTGATGGCGCAACTGCGCGAACGCTATCCGCGTCTCGACGTCGAGATCACGAGCGACACGACGCTGCACCTGATCCGCCTGCTCAGCACCGACGGCGTCGACCTGATCCTGCAGACCGACCCGGTGCCGGGCCCCGACTTCACGAACCTGCCGCTGTGCGAATTCCCGGTGCACTGGGCGGCGAGCCCGCGCCTCGGGCTCGGCGGCCAGCCGCTCGACGTCGCACGCCTGGCTGAATATCCAATCATCAGCTTCTCGCGCCACTCGGGGCCGCACGCGACGATCGAGCGGCTGTTCGCGGCCGTCGAGCGGCCGGCCAGCATCAACTGCATCACGTCGGTCGCCGCGATGATCCGCCTCGTCGCCGACGGCTTCGGCGTGGCCGCGCTGCCGCCCGCGATCATTGGGCGCGAACTGCACGAAGGTGCGCTCGAACTGCTCGACGTCGAGCCCGAATTCCCCGCGCTGCCGCTCGTCGCGACCTACCGTTCGCAGGGCCTGCCCGTCGCCGCGCGCATCGCCGAACTCGCGAGCGAAGTCGCGCGCGCGACGTCGGCCACCGCGAACCTAGTGAAACCGGCCGCACCTGCCAGGCCCGATACCATCGACGCATCGCCCGCCCGTACGGCGGCAAAAACAACGACGAAAGCGAAAGCGAAGCGCACGACGAAAGCCGCGCCGCCCGCCGCCGCCCCTGCCGCGAAACGCCGCCCGCGCCGCTCATAAGAAAACCTGTTCACCGCGAATTTGTTTTCTTGTTGGACGGGCGCGGCCCGTCTTCGGGAAACTGCGGTTCCTGACACACCCCCGTCACGAGGAACCCCGCGATGACCCGCCTTTCCCTTCCGCACGGCCAGCTTTGCGTCTGGACGGATATCGACCCCGCGCACGAAGCCGACTTCAACGCGTGGTACGACCGCGAGCACATGCAGGAACGTGTCGCGATTCCCGGCTTCACGCACGCCCGGCGCTTTCGTGCGACCGATCGCGGCCCGCGCAAGTACCTCGCGCTGTACGTGACGAACGCACTCGACGTGTTCCGTAGCGACGCGTACCGGCGCGCGTTCACGCAGCAGACCGCGTGGTCGCTCGCGAACTTCGAACGCATGACGGGCACGCAACGACGCGTCGGTGAACTGACGATCGAAGCCGGCGACGGCGAAGGCGCGCATCTCGCGTTGTTCGTGCTGCCGCCGGATCGCATCGACGTGCCGCAGCTGCGCGAACGCTTCGACGCTGCGCTGCGCGAGCCGGGCATCCACGCCGCGCGCCTCTTCTGCACCGCACCCGAGCTGTCCGCGCCGATTGGCGCCGATGCGGCCGCCCGCCCGGCCGCCGATGCGCTCGTGCTGATCGAAGGCAGCGACGCGGCCACGACGCGCCGTGTGGCCGCCGCGCTCGCCGGACACGACGACGTGCGCACCTTCGACCTGCTGTGGCGCGCCGCCGCGCCACTGCCGGTGGCGCACCGCAGCAGCGAAACCGAGCCGGCCGCCGCCGCACTGCCTGCCTGAACCCGCGAACGAACGAACGCGATCGCCGACATCGGCCGCGCCGCATTCGCCATGCGGCCGACACGTCGGCCCCGCGCTTCATCCCGCCATCCGTCACGACATGCCCGAACCCATGAGCACTCTCGCCCAGCCCGCCGCCCACGCGCCCCGCCGCGTCCGCAACAGCCGACTCGCGACCGCGAGCATGATCGGCACGTCGCTCGAGTGGTACGACTTCACGATCTACAACACGCTCGCCGCGCTCGTCTTCAACCATCTGTTCTTCCCGTCGGTCGATCCGCTGGCCGGCACGATCCTCGCGTTCTCGACCTATGCGGTCGGCTACGTGTCGCGCCCGCTCGGCGGCTTCGTGTTCGGCAATCTCGGCGACCGCATCGGCCGCCGCGCGGTGCTGATGCTCACGCTCGTGCTGATGGGCGTGACGACCGCGCTGATGGGCGCGCTGCCGACCTATGCGCAGGCCGGCATCCTGAGCCCGATCCTGCTCGTCGCGCTGCGCTTCGTGCAGGGCGTCGCGCTCGGCGGCGAATGGGCCGGTGCGGTGCTGCTGTCGGTCGAGCACGGCGACCAGAAACGGCGCGGGCTGTCCGCGTCATGGACGCAGATCGGCCCGTCGTTCGGCACGCTGCTCGGCACCGGCTGCATCGCGCTCGTGACGCTGTCGACCACGTCCGAGAACTTCCTGTCGTGGGGCTGGCGCGTGCCGTTCGCGGCCAGCGCGCTGCTCGTCGTGTTCGGCTTCTGGCTGCGGCGCGGCGTCGACGAAACGCCGCAGTTCGAGCAGCTCGCCGAATCGCACGCAACCGCCGAAGTACCCGTCGCCGACGTGCTGAAGTTCCACTGGCGACGCCTGCTGATCGCGGGCGGCTCGCGGATCGGCTCGGACGTGCTGTACGCGCTGATCGTCGTGTTCACGCTGACCTACGTGACGACCGTGCTGCACCTGTCGCGCCCCGTCGCGCTGACGGCCGTGATGATCGGCACGGCCTGCAACGCGCTCGCGGTGCCGTTCTTCGGTGCGCTGTCGGACCGTTTCGGCCGCCGCCCCGTGTATCTCGCCGGCGCGATCGCCGGCATCGTCTGGGCGTTCGCGTTCTTCGCGCTGCTCGATTCGGCGCGGCCCGTCGCGATCGTCGCGGCCGTCGCGATCGGCCTCGTGATCCACGCGGTGATGTACGGCCCGCAGGGTGCGTTCGTCACCGAGCAGTTTCCGACGCGGGTGCGTTATGCGGGGTCGTCGCTGGCCTATACGCTCGCCGGCATCGTCGGCGGCGGCTTCGCACCGCTCGTGATCGCCACGCTGTTCCGGCAGACGGGCTCGACGACGGCCGTGTCGCTGTACGTCACCGCCGCGCTCGTCGTCACGTCGATCGCGCTCCTCGTCGCACGCGAGACCGCGCACCAGCCGCTCGCGGATTGAGCGAGCGCCGCATTCCAGCTCATGCCTTTGCACTTCAAACGGATACCCGCATGCAAGCCCTGTCGTTCAATGTGATTTCCCTGCAAGGCGCGCCGGCCGCCGTCGATGTCGAGATCGAGCGTGTCGTGATCGCCGGCTGGGCCGGCCGCGATCCGGAAGCGATCCGTGCGCATATCGACGAACTCGCGGCACTCGGCGTCGCGCCGCCGTCGACCACGCCGTGCTTCTATCGCGTATCGGCCGCGCTGCTCACGCAGGCGCCGTCGATCGGCGTGCTCGGCGCACGCTCGGGCGGCGAGATCGAATGCGTGCTGGTCGACAGCCCGGTCGGCACGCTGGTCACGGTCGGCTCCGATCATACGGATCGCGAAGTCGAGGCGTACGGTGTGGCCGTGTCGAAGCAGGTGTGCGCGAAGCCGCTCGGGCGCGATGCGTGGCTTTACGCGGACGTCGCGACTCACTGGGATCGAATCGAGATGCGCTCGTGGCTGATTTCGCGCGACGGCGAACGGAAGGCATACCAGCACGGCGCGGTCAGCGGCCTGCTGGCGCCGGAAGCGCTGTGGCAGCGCTTCGACGACCGTCGCACGATACCCGCGCGCTGCGCGATGTACGGCGGCACCGTCGCCGTGCATGGCGCAATCGCGGCGATGGGCGACGGTGCTGCGTTCGAGATGGAACTGCACGATCCGGTGCTCGGGCGCAGCCTGCGGCACCGGTATGCGGTCGAGGTGTTACCGGTTGTGGCGTGACGGACAGCGGGAAACCGCACGGGACGCGGGCGCGGCGGCTTGCAGTCGTCGCGCCTGTTCCTACCTGTACGACTCAAAGCAGTGGTAGTCCGGGAAGTTGAACTGCGAGTTGTCGCAGTACAGCACACCTGCCAGGTTGGTACATCCACTCAATGTGAACATGATTGCGCCCGCAACCGACATTTTCCATCCGGAATACCCCATCGCTCCCCCGTTTTCGCCTTATCGGCGCTGACCGACATGATGCGCATCGGACACGCGTGGGTATGTGGAGAATTGTCGTCCCGGAGTTCTTCAATTCGCGATGACGCTTTCCCGTGCCCGGGCGTAGCCGTGGCACGGGCCCTGGCTCACTTCAGACACCCCAGCCCCGCCAGCGTCGCCTCCACCGCCGTATCGAGCGGCGTCAACGGCTCACGGCCGAGCACCGCGGTCACGCGTGCGTTGTCCATCCGGAGCGGCTCGCGCCACAGGTAGCGCATCTCCAGCATCTCGCGCAGCGTCGTGACGAACGGCGCCGCGGCCCACACGACCCACCACGGGAATTTGCGCACGGCCGGCCGCATCCCGTGCCGCTGCGCGACGCGACTGATGGCTGCGGCCATCTGCGTGCCGTCCGCATCCCAATGCCCGCCGAGATGGAAGCGCGCAAACGGCTCCAGCGTGTCGCGCCGCTCGATCAGCTCGACCATCGTGCGCGCCACGTCCGGCAGGTATGCCCACTGATGGCCAACACCCGGCCGCCCCGGCACGCTGATGGTCGACACGGGCCGCCCCGCCTTGATCAACCCCTGCGCGAACCAGTTGTTACCGGCCCGCACCCCGAAGAAGTCACCCGCACGCACGATGATCGTCCGGACGCCCTGCGCGGTCGCTTCCTGCAGCCGCCGCTCCAGCTCGACGCGGATCGCGCCCTTGCGGGTCGTCGGATGCTGCGGCGCGTCTTCGTGCAGCACCGGAAACGCGTCGGCGCCGTAGTTGTAGACCGTGCCGGGCAGCACGACGGTCGCCTGCGCCACCGTCGCCGCCGCGATCGTGTTGTCGATCATCGGCAGCACCTGAGTCGGCCAGTTCCGGTAGCCGGGCGGGTTCACCGCGTGCACGATCACGCTGCAGCCGCGCGCAGCCCGCACGACCGCCTCGCGGTCCAGCGCGTCGCCGCGCATCCACGTGATGCCATCGCGCTCCACCACCTCGGCGTCGAGCCCGCGCTTGAGCGCGCGCACCTGCCAGCCGGCATCGCGCAGCTGCCGCGCGACTTCCCCGCCAATCCCGCCGCTCGCGCCGAGCACGAGTGCCTGTCGTTGCGTCCCGCCTGCGTTCGTCGTCATAACCGCGCTCCTTGAATGAATCGTCGTGAGATGCATTCTGGCGTGCGGCCGACTAATAAGGAATTGCTTAACCACGCAGATCAGCTATACATTTATGTATGACCATCGATCTGAACTGGGAGCGTTACCGCACCTTCCTCGCGGTGCTGACGGAAGGCTCGCTGTCTGCTGCGGCTCGCGCGCTCGGCATCACGCAGCCGACGGCCGGCCGCCACGTCGCCGCGCTCGAAGCCGCGTTCGGCCAGACGCTGTTCACGCGCTCGCCGTCGGGCCTGCTGCCGACCGAAGCGGCCCTCGCGCTGCGCGGCCATGCGGAGGCGCTGCGCAGCGCGGCAGCCGCGTTCGAGCGCGCAGCCGCGAGCCACGGTGCCGGCGTGCGCGGCATCGTGCGGATCTCGGCCAGCGACGTGATCGCCGTCGAGGTGCTGCCGCCGCTGCTCGCGCAGTTGCGGCGCGACCATCCGGGGCTCGTCATCGAGCTGGTGCCGACCGACCGCATCCAGGACGTGCTGAACCGCGAGGCCGACATCGCGGTCCGGATGGCGCCGCCCGCGCAGGACGCGCTCGTCGCGCGGCGCGTCGGCGACATCGAAGTCGGGCTGTTTGCGCGCGACGACTACGTGGCGCGCAACGGTACGCCCGCGACGATCGACGAACTCGCGCATCACGCGCTGATCGGCTTCGATACGGTCACGCCGTTCATCCGCTCGGCGGGGCGCGGCATGCCGCTGTGGAAACGCGACGCGTTCGCGCTGCGCACCGACAGCAACCTCGCGCAGCTCGCGATGATCCGCGCCGGCTACGGGATCGGCTTCTGTCAGACGGGGCTCGCGAAACGCGACGCGCGGCTGGTGCGCGTGCTGCCGGACGGGCCCTCGATGAAGCTGGAAACCTGGGTCGTGATGCACGAGGACCTGCGGACCAGCCCGCGCTGTCGGGCCGTGTTCGATGCGCTGGCGGACGGGCTGCGCGCTTATGTTGAGGGTGAAACGGAATGAGCAGCGCTGCCGGCGTGCGCCGATGCGCGATCGGCTTGGCCGTGCCCCCCGGCGAAGACAACGTGCAGGTCCGGCGGAGCAGGCCGGCGCGCAAGTTTCACTGACAACGATGCGTTCGTCGACGTACCCGCGCCCAGGCCGAATCGGTGCGCTCGCCGGCCTGACATGTGTGTTGCCGCATGCGTCGTGCCGCGCTCACCGAACTGATGCGTGGATGACCGCAGCATTGCTCAACGATTGCCCCATCGCGTGACGAAGTCGTGCGCGAGCCGTGCGCTCATTGCATCAGCGCTCCGAACCCGATTCTCCACGCGCTTTGGACGCCAGTAGCCGCGCCCGGCTGTTGGACAAATGAATCTGCATCGCCGCGCGCGCGGCGCCGACATCGCCGCGCCGGATGGCCTCGAAAATGTTCGCGTGTTCACCGCTCACCCGCATCGCGTAATTCGCCGGATCGAGACGGGGGCGCGGCGCGAACGCAGGATCGAGCTGCGACAGCACGTCGACAAAAAACGGGTTCCCCGTTGCGCGGGCAATCTCGATGTGAAACCGGAAATCGTACGACGCTGCATCGTCGCCGGCTTGCGCATGCCGGTCGAGCTCTTCGAGCGCCTGTCCGATTGCATCCAGGTCCTGGCGCGTTGCACGCTGCGCTGCAAGCCCCGCACTCTCCGTTTCGATACACATGCGCAACTCGAGGATCGACAGCACATCGCGACGGGTCTGGGTCGCCACCGGCGGCAATTCAACGACCGGCGGCTGGACCGCATCGTCCAGCACGTAGCTGCCGATGCCCTGACGCGTTTCTACCAGCCCGGACATCCGAAGCCGCTGGATCGCTTCGCGAACGACCGCCCGACTCACTTCCTGCGTGCGCATGAGTTCCGATTCGGTCGGCAACAGGTCACCGGGCTTGAGCGCGCCAGTGCGAATCTGCTCGCAGAGCAGATCGAAGACGCCTTCGGCGCGACGGCGTGACCGCCGCGCAACCGGCATAGCGTTCATGGCGTGATCGGTCATGATATATTATCGGTCATCTGATGACTGACAGTAGATAATAGCTGCAGTATAGCGCTGCAGAATGCGTCGCGAGAATCATTTGCCCTCCGGTCGCCATCGATTGCGGCCCGCGCCACCCCGGCGCCGCAGTCCGCACCTTCGCGAACGCACGCCCGGCGCACCAGCCACCCTCCCCCCACCTTGCCATGGAAACGCTCACATGAAGATCGAACGCATCATCCGTACTGTCTTTACCTTTCCGACGCGCCGTGCCGTCGACAGCGGCGGCCACTCGCATCCAGGCGACGAACGGCAGGCGACGATGGCCCTGCTGACCGTCGAGACCGACGACGGGCTTGCCGGTCATGCATTCGGCGCGCCCGACGTGCTCCGGGAAACGCTCGTCGAACACCACATCAGCCCGGTGCTCGTCGGGTGCCACCCGTTCCACCGCGAACGCATCTGGCAGGATCTCGCTCATCGTCAACGCGGCAGCGCCGGGCAACTGACCGACCGGGCGCTCGCGATCGTGGACCAGGCGCTGTGGGATCTCGCCGGCCGGGCGCTGTCGACGCCGGTGTACCAGCTCATCGGCGGATACCGCGACAAGGTACCGGCCTATGGCAGCACGATGTGCGGCGATGAACTGTCCGGCGGTCTCGCCACGCCCGACGACTACGCACGCTTTGCGGAGCAGCTCGTCGCGCGCGGCTATCGTGCGATCAAGCTACACACATGGATGCCGCCCATCGCATTCGCGCCGGATCCGCAGATGGACATCCGCGCGTGCGCCGCGGTGCGCGAGGCGGTCGGCCCCGATATCGCGCTGATGCTCGACGGTTATCACTGGTACTCCCGCTCCGATGCGCTGCGCATCGGCCGCGCGCTCGAGAAGCTTGATTTCACGTGGTTCGAGGAAATGATGGACGAGCAAAGCATGGACTCGTATCGCTGGCTCGCGCAGCAGCTCGACATTCCGATCGTCGGCCCCGAATCGATGGCCGGCAAGCATTACACGCGGGCGGACTGGATCGCGGCGGGCGCATGCGACATCCTGCGGGCCGGCGTCGCGGGTGTCGGCGGCATCACGCCGACGCTGAAGGCGGTCCATCTGGCCGAATCGTTCGGGATGAACTGCGAGATTCACGGCAACGGTGCGGCCAATCTCGCGGTAACCGCCTCGACCGCGAACTGCCGATGGTACGAGCGGGGCCTGCTGCATCCGTTCCTCGACTACGACACGCCGCCGGCCTATCTTCGCAGCCTCCCCGACCCGATGGATGCTGACGGTCACGTCCACCTGTCGCAGGCACCCGGCCTCGGCGAAGACATCGACTTCGACTACATCGCCGCGCACACCGTCGAACGCGGCTGATCCGCAACCCCTTTTCGAATCCTTCCTGCCGCAGCGAGGGTTTACCTCCGCTTGATGGTTTTGTCGTGGCGCTGATATTGTTCGTCGTCAGTTGTACGATGACCAATAAATAAGAGCCATCCCCATCGATGGCCATCGCCTCTCGCAAGGTATGTACGCAAGCGTTGGCCGGGAACGCTTGCGCCACTTTCAGGATTGGATTCGGAATGTCGACGAAAAAACATGCACGTGCCCTCGCAACGACCTGCGTGGGCTTTGTCGCGGTGGCGAGCTGTTCCGGCTCGCTGCGCGCGCAAACCACCCCTGTGGATTTCTCCGGCTGGACAGACAAGGCCTACCAGGCGCCGCTCAGCGATGGCGTCCAGCTGTACGGTCGCTTCATCAACTCGATCGATTACGTAACGGGCGGCGGCAACCCGCCGAGCGAACGGATGGCCAACTACGGATCGGCGTGGGGTTTCCGCGGCACGGAGACGCTGACCTCCGACCTGAAAGCCGTATTCCAGGTCGAAAGCGCGTTCAGCACGAACGACGGCACCGGCACGTTCGGCGCGCGCGAAACCTTCATCGGCTTGTCCAGCAAGACGTACGGCACGCTGCGGATGGGGCGCTTCCAGGCGCCGTACGACCGCCACGGCATCTTCGGCGACGCACTCGCCGAAACCCAGGGCCTCGGCATCACGACCGTCCTGTGGTCGAACTGCGGCATCGCGATGAAAGGCACCGCCGGCTATACGAAGGCGCAGGGTTGTTTCGACATCAAGTATCCGGATTCGATTCGCTACGACTCGCCGAATTTCGGTCCGTTCTTCGGCGCGGTCCAGTACTACGCTTACAACCAGGACATCAACAACCAGGGCCTGGGCGGTGCACACGTATGGTCGGGCTCGATCAACTATGTGAGCGGGCGCCTGCAGGCAGCGATCGGCTACGAGGGCGACTACGGCGTGCTCGGGCCGGGACAGGACAATTACGCGGCCGAAATCACCGCCGGATACCAGGTGACTCGGAACATCTACTTCGGCGGCATCGTGCAGCAGCTCAACTACGAAGTGGATGCGCAAAAGCACAACATCCGGCAGAACATGCTCGGCCTTGTCGCACGCTATACGCCGGGCCCGTGGGGCTTCGAATTCAACTACGGGATCGCGGGCAGCGGTTACGGCAGCGCACCGGTCGGTTCCGCAGTCGGCTCGGTCAAGAAGGGCCCAGGCACCGGCGCGCAACACTTCGTGCTGACGGCCCGCTACAACTTCTCGAAACGGACTGCACTGTACGGCCAGCTCGTCGAGGTCAAGAACGCGGCGAACGGAATCTACAGCATCAAGCCAGCCGGCGCGCGGCAACCCGGCGAATCCGAGCATGGCGTATCGCTCGGGATCATTCACTACTTCTGATCCCGCTCACGGCACGTCTCCCTATTTACTTCCGGCATCAGCTCTCGCGGAACCCGAAGCATGGACATCAACATACTCGTCGTAATCGCCTACATCGGCTTTCTGATTGCCATCACCCTGTCGTTCCGTTCGTTCAACAAGAACACGAGCGACTATTTCAGCGGCGGCGGCAAGGTGCTCTGGTGGATGGTCGGCGCCACCGCGTTCATGACGCAGTTCTCCGCGTGGACCTTCACCGGCGCGGCGTCGAAGGCGTTCAACGACGGCTTCGCGATCGTCGTGCTGTATCTCGCGAACGCGGTCGGCTATCTGGCGAACTACCTGTATTTCGCACCCCGCTTCCGGCAGATGCGCGTCGTCACCGCGACCGAAGCGCTGCGCTCGCGCTTCGGCCGCACGAGCGAACAGAGCTTCGTCTGGATCAGCATGCTCGACGGGCTGCTGTCGGCCGGACAGTGGCTCAACGGCCTCGCGATCATCACGGGCGCCGTGTTTCACCTGCCGGTCGGCACGGTCATCGTTGCGACCGGGCTCGTCGTGATCGCGATGGCGCTCGCCGGTGGCGCATGGGTGATGGTCGCATCGGACTATCTGCAGATGCTGATCGTGATGGCCGTCACGTTCACGTGTGCGATCGTCGCGCTCGGCAACGCAGGCGGCATCGCGCCGATCGTAAGCAGTTTTCACGATTCGTTCTGGATCGGCCACGGCTACGCCTATGCCGGCCTCTTCGCACTATGGGTCGTGATGATCGTCGTGAAGCAGATCTTCATGATGAACAACGGCCTCAACTCGTATCGCTACATCTGCGCGAAAGACAGCCAGCACGCACGCAAGGGCGCCCTGCTCACCTGCGTGCTCAGCATCGTCGGGCCGCTCATCTGGTTCGTGCCCGCGTGGTTCATGCATTACAGGATGCCTGATTTCGCCGGCGATTTCGGCATGCTCGGCCACGATGCGCGCGAAGCCGTGTTCGTTGCATTCGTGTCGAAATTCATGCCGGCCGGCATGCTTGGCTTGTTGATGGCCGCCATGTTCGCGGCGTCGATGTCCGCGATGGATGCCGGCATCAACCGCAACGCCGGCTTCTTCGTGCGCAACTTCTATCGCACCGTGCTGCGTCCGCAAGCGACCGAAAAGGAACTGATGGTCGCGTCGAAGTTCGCGTCGCTGGTCTTCGGGCTACTCGTCGTCGGTGTCGGCATCGTGATCAATTCGGTGCACGGCATGACGCTGTTCGACATTCTCGTCACGCTGAGCGCAATGGTCACCTTCCCGCTTGCCGTGCCGGCGATGCTCGGCTTCGTCGTGCGCAAGACGCCGGACTGGTCGGGCTGGGCAACGCTGCTGGTCGGCCTGGTGGTCTCATACGTATTCGGGATGCTGATCGGCCAGACGACGATCGAGTCGTGGTTCGGCCTGAAGCTGAGCGGCCGCGAATGGGCAGACCTGCGCGTTTCGATCGTGCTGCTCTCACACGTCGTGATCACCGGCGGCTTCTTCGTGTCGACGTGCCTGTTCTATTCCGAAGCCGATCAAAAGCGTGCGGCCGAACGGGTCGAACTGTTCCAGCGCTGGGACACGCCCGTCGAATCGGATGACCTCGACGAAGCTGACGATGCCCGCGAATATCGCCAACGCGGCCTGCTCGGCCGGCTCGTGTGCCTCGCCGCGCTCGGCATCATGGCGCTCTCGCTGCTGCCGAATGCCCTGCATAGCCGCTTCGTGTTCCTGATCTGCGGCGCGATCCTGCTCGTGCCCGGCGCGTGGCTGTTCCATTCGGCCGGCACACGCTCCGCCCTCCGCACGCAACGCGCGGCCGACAACCCAGACTCGATCACGCAATCGCGCACCTGACCACCCATCCGATCCACCCGACGCGACGGCACGGCGTGCGCACCGCGTCGTCACCGCCGCAAGGACAAATCATGAGCAAAGGCCAGACCCTGCATCTCGTCTACGACGAATACGCCGACCCGCAAACCGGCATGACGGTGACGCGCCTCACGCCACCCGACGTGACATGCCACCGCAACTATTTCTATCAGAAGTGCTTCAGCAACGACGGCACGCGACTGCTGTTCGGCGGCGGCTTCGACGGCCACTGGAACTACTACCTGCTCGATCTGCCGACCGGTGTCGCGACGCAACTGACCGAAGGCCCGGGCGACAACACGTTCGGCGGCTTCCTGTCGCCCGACGATCGCCACCTGTATTACGTCAAGGGCGATCGCCGCATGATGCGACTCGATCTCGAGACGCTCGACGAATCGATCGTCTACGAGGTGCCGGACGACTACGTCGGCTACGGCACCTGGGTCGCGAACTCGGCTTGCGACAAGGTCGTCGGCATCGAGATCGCAGCGAGCGACTACGAGCCGCTCACCGACTGGCACAAGTTCAAGGCGTTTTATTATCGCCGCCCCCGTTGCCGGCTGTTGAGCATCGACCTGCGCGACGGCGCCCGGACCGTCGTCCACGAGGTGAACCAGTGGCTCGGTCATCCGATCTACCGTCCGTTCGACGACAACACGGTGGCGTTCTGTCATGAGGGGCCGCATGACGTCGTCGAAACCCGGATGTGGCTCGTCGACGAGGACGGTTCCAATCTGCGCAAAGTACACGAGCATGCCGACGGCGAAAGCTGCACGCACGAATTCTGGGTGCCCGACGGCAGCCGCATGCTCTATGTGTCGTACCGTCGCGGCGACGCGAGACGCTACATTCGCGGCTTCAATCCGAAAGACGGCACGGACACCGAGCTGATGCAGATGCCGCCCTGCTCGCACCTGATGAGCAACTTCGACGGCTCGCTGCTCGTCGGCGACGGCTGCGGCACGCCCGTCGACGTGAACGACGTCGGCGCGCACGAAATCGACAACGACCCTTACCTCTACCTGTTCGAGCCGACGACCGGAACGACGAAGCGCATCGCCGCGCACCACACGTCGTGGGCCGTGCTGGATGGCAACCGGCAGGTCACGCATCCGCATCCATCCTTTACCCCGGACAGCCGCCGCGTGCTGTTCACGTCCGATCGCGACGGCAAGCCTGCGCTCTATCTCGCCGACGTTCCGCGCTGAGCGCGACGTTGCCTCTCCGATCAATCAGGAAACCGAATGAACCCAGCGACCAACACGGCCTCCCTGCCCTTTCACCGCATCCTGCTGACCGGCGCGGGCGGCAACCTGGGCCGCCAGATCCGCGCGCAATTGCACCGGCGGGTCCGGATCGTACGCGTGACCGACATCGTCGACCCCGGCGAGCCGGCTGCCGGTGAGGCAGTCGTCCATGCAAGCTCGAACCACGTCACGGGCCTCTACCCCGTCACGCAGGTCGTCGAACCCGAGATGCCTGCACGCCCGGCCGACAGCTCGATTCCGTTCGAACGCGATGTTCCGGCGGGTGCGCCCGACGTCGAGCCGGCCGATCCCGCGCAGGTCTGCCAGGGTGGCCCGTTCGTGCCGAGCGGCCCGATGGAGGATCCGCGATGATGCCGCCGATCGAGCGACTGTCCGTCGAATTCGTGGAGGGTGGCGGCGCCTACGTCGCCACCGTCGGCGAAAGCCCCGTCTGGCACGCGGAGGAAGCCGCGCTCTATTGGGTCGACATTCCGGCGCGGACGATCCTGCGCGTCGATCCGGCAACGGGCGTACGACACCGGTGGACCGTTCCCGAGCAGATCGGCTGCATCGCGCCGGCCGGCCCTGGACGCCTGATCGCCGGCCTCGAAAGCGGAATCTTCGAAATCGAATTCGATATCTCGGCCCCGGATCCGGTCGTCGGCCGCACCGTCGCCCGGCGAGTCGCGGCGCCCGACTTCGCACGCTCCGGGATGCGCTTCAACGACGGACGCTGCGACCGGCAAGGGCGCTTCTGGGCCGGCACGATGGTGCAGGACATGGCCGCCGCGATTCCGGCCGGCGGGTTGTACCGGTATGAGGCGGCCAACGGGCTGCGCGGCCCGTTCGTCGATGGACTCGTCGTACAGAACGGGCTCGCGTGGTCGCCCGACGGACGGACGATGTACCTGTCCGACTCGCATGCGTCGCGCCGCGTGATCTGGGCGTTCGACTACGACATCGACGACGGTTGCCCGGCCCGCAAGCGCCTGTTCGCCGACCTCCACGACCATGCAGGCCGCCCCGACGGCGCCGCCGTCGACGAAGACGGCGGCTACTGGACCTGCGCGAACGATGCGGGGCTGCTGCTGCGCTTCACGCCTGGTGGCCAGCTCGACCGCCGGATCGCGCTGCCGTTCGCCAAACCCGCAATGTGCGCGTTCGGCGGCCCTGCCCTCGATACGTTGTTCGTCACGTCGATCCGGCTCCCCGGGTGCATGCCCGATGCGCCCAACGGCCGGCTGGTCGCGTTGCGCCCCGGCGTGCGCGGGCTTCCCGAACCGCGGTTCGACCTTCCGGGCGCGGTTCGCTGAACGGTCAGCCCCCCCACTTTCACCGAAAAGGAACAGTCATGAGCAAGATCGGATTCATCGGCCTCGGCATCATGGGCGCCCCAATGGCGGCCAACCTCATCGGCAGCGGTCACACGCTGTTTCTGCACACGCACGGGACCGTTCCCGCGGAACTCGTCGACGCGGGCGGCAAGGTGCGCGCGAGTGCCGCGGACGTCGCGCGCGAAGCCGATGTCGTGATCGTGATGGTGCCCGACACGCCGAACGTCGAGGCGGTGCTGTTCGGTGCCGATGGCGTCGCGCATGGTCTGAGCGAAGGCAAGCTCGTGATCGACATGAGCTCGATTTCACCGCTGGCGACCAAGGAATTCGCCGCACGCATCCGCGCGCTCGGCTGCGAGTATCTCGACGCACCGGTGTCCGGCGGCGAAGTCGGTGCGCGCAACGCGACCTTGTCGATCATGGTCGGCGGCAGCGAACACGCGTTCGCGCGTGCGAAGCCGCTGTTCGAGCGGATGGGCAGGAACGTCACGCTCGTCGGCGGCAATGGCGACGGCCAGACCGCGAAGGTTGCCAACCAGATCATCGTCGCGCTGAACATCGAAGCGGTCGCCGAAGCGCTGCTGTTCGCGGCGAAGGCCGGCGCGGATCCGGCCAGGGTTCGCGACGCGCTGATGGGAGGCTTCGCGTCGTCGCGCGTGCTTGAGGTACACGGCGAACGCATGGTCAAGCGCACCTTCGCGCCGGGATTCAGGATCGCGCTGCATCAGAAGGACCTCGGCCTCGCGCTGTCGAATGCGCGGCAGCTCGGCGTGAGCTTGCCGAACACCGCAACGACGCAGGAACTCTTCAATGTCTGCGTTGCGCACGGCGGCGGCGCGTGGGATCACTCGGCGCTCGTCCGGGCGCTCGAAGTGATGGCCGGCGGCGATCCGATCGCCGGAACCGACTGACAGGCAACGAACGCCGACCATGTGGCCGGCGTCCCCTTTATCGGAGCAACGGACCATGCGTGAAAACCGGATCCGCCAGATCTGGCGTCAAGGCGGCTCAGTCATCAACGGCTGGCTGGCCATTCCGAGCGCGTTTTCTGCCGAGGCGATGGCACATCAGGGCTGGGATGCACTGACCGTCGACCTGCAGCACGGCGTGATCGACTATCAGACCGCGGTCGCCATGTTCGCGGCTATCTCCACTACGGATACCGTGCCGATGGCCCGCGCACCGTGGAATGACCCTGGCATTCTGATGAAGGTGCTTGATGCCGGCGCGTACGGTGTCATCTGCCCGATGGTCAACACCGCCGACGAAGCACGACGACTGGTCGCGGCAACGCGCTATCCGCCGCTCGGCCAGCGCAGTCTTGGACCGATCCGCGCCCAGTTCTATGCCGGCGCGGATTATCCGACGCACGCGAACGACACCGTCGTCGTGCTCGCACAAATAGAAACTGCCGAAGCACTCGGCAATCTCGACGCGATCCTCGCCGTCGACGGACTCGACGGTGTGTACGTCGGCCCGGCCGACCTGTCGCTGTCGCTCGGCTGCCGGCCGACATTCGATGATGTCGACCCGCCAGTCGTCGAGGCCATCGCGCGGATCCGTACGGCTGCGCACGCTGCCGGCAAAGCCGTCTGCATCCATAACGGCAGTGCCGACTTCGCGACGCAGCGGATCCGTCAGGGTTTCGACCTCGTTACCATCAGTTCGGACGTGCGACTGATCGCAGCCGGCGCACAGGCAATCGTCCGCGATATCCGTCAGCGGGATCGCCCGCCAACCGGCCACGACACAGCGCAAACCTACTAAACCGGCGTGCGCGACGTGGATGCCGGGTTCCCCCTTCCGTCGCCCCCCGTTGCCGCATGCGGCCTTTGCCGCTCACATCAGCAGTTGCCGCGACAGCACCTCGCGCGCCTGCGTGACCGACTCGCGCTCGCCCGGCATCGGCGGCGTCAGCGAAAACACCGCGTCGGGCAGCGGTGGCAGCCGGTATTTCGCGCCGAGCCGCATCAGGCCGTCGCCGATCGCCGATGCGCACAGGCAGCCGACGCCGAGCCCCGCCGCGAGCATCGACTGCAGCCCAGCGACACCCGACGCGCTGTGCACGAGCACGTACGGCGTGTGCTGCTCGTCGAGCGAGCGCACCGCGACCTGATGCATCATGCAGTCGTCCGGCAACAGCACCAGCGGCAGCGGCTCGGGCAACTGCTCGGCGAGCACCGGCGACGTGACCCACGACAGCGGCTCGCGCCGCAACACCCAGCGCGTATCGGCCGATGCCGGCCGGAACGGCCCGCTCGACATGTTCATCACGACGCCGAGATCGATCTGCCCCCGTGCGTGCGCCGCTTCGATATCCACGCTCTTCATCGCGCTCACGTGCAGGCTCAGCTGCGGATAACACTCCCGCAGCCGCGCCAGCATGCCCGCGACTTCATTCGTGCGGTAGTAATCGGTGATCGCGACGCGCAGTTCGCCCTTGATCGCCTGCCCGCGCAACTCGTCGAACGCGGCCTCGTTCAGCGCGACGATGCGCCGTGCATGCTGCAGCAGCCGCGTGCCGGCCGGCGTCGGCTCGACGCCGCGCTTGCTGCGCACGAACAGCGGCACGCCGGCGCGCGATTCGAGCTTGCGCACCTGCTCGCTGACCGTCGACTGCGACAGGTGCAGCAGCGGCGCCGCAGCCGTCAGGCTGCCGGCGTCCGCGACCGCCGCGAAAGTACGCAACTGGTCCAGGTCGAAACCGCGCATCACCGTTCTCCATCCATCGATTAACCCGATGGATGCTACCACTCTTTCCCGCTTTTCCGAATCATGAGCTGCCACCAGAATACGGGGTCAATGGCCTGCCTGCGCCACTCACGCATACGGCCCTCATTTTTCGGACCCTGCTTCCATGACCAACCCTACCCTTGCCCCCTGCGCGCCGGCCGGCGCGGCCGCCGCGGCGACACCGCGCAGCCATCACGGCTGGGCGCTCGTGGTCCTGCTGGTCGGCGCCATTCTGCCGCCGCTCGACTACTTCATCGTGAATCTCGCGCTGCCGGCCATCCGCGACGGCATCGGCGCGCGCCCGGCCGAGCTGCAGCTCGTCGTGTCGGCCTATGCGTGCGCGAACGCGGTCGTGCAGATCACGGGCGGCCGTCTCGGCGACCTGTACGGCCGCAAGCGCATGTTCATGCTCGGCATGGCCGGCTTCGTGCTCGCGTCGACGCTGTGCGGGCTCGCCAACAGCGGCACCGTCCTTGTCGGCGGCCGCGTGCTGCAAGGCCTGTTCGCCGCGATCCTCGCGCCTCAGGTGCTCGCGACGATCCGCAGCGTGTTCAGCCCGCAGGAACAGGTGCGCGTGATGGGCTTCTACGGGTTCGCGTTCGGCCTCGCGGCCGTGATCGGACAGCTCGGCGGCGGCGCGCTGATCAGCCTGCATCCGTTCGGGCTCGGCTGGCGCGCGATCTTCCTCGTCAATCTGCCGATCGGCATCCTGGCGCTGATCGGCAGCTGGCGCTTCATCCCGGAAAACCGGCCGCCGGCCGGCCAGCGTATCGACGTGCCGGGCATGGTGCTGATGTCGCTGTTCCTGCTGATGCTGGTGTACCCGCTCACGCACGGCCGCGAAGCCGGCTGGCCGCTGTGGATGGTCGCGTGCCTCGTCGGCGCGTTGCCGATGCTCGGCGCGCTGCTGGCGGTCGAAGCGAGACGGCTCGCCAGTGGCCGCGATCCGCTGCTCGACGTGCGTCTATTCCGCAACCCGGTCGTCGCGCTCGGGCTGATGCTCGCGTTCCTGTTCTACATGCTGAGCGCGTTCTTCCTGAGCTACGGGATCTATCTGCAGGGCTGCCTGAACTGGTCGCCGCTCGCGGCCGGGTTCGCGATCCTGCCGCTCGGCCTCGGCTTCCTCGCGAGCCCGCTGCTGATGCCTCGCCTCGTCGGCCGGTTCGGCGGGTATCGCGTGCTGACGCTCGGCTACGTGATGCTGGCGGCCGGCGTCGCGACCGCCGCCGTGCTCGCCCGCGAAAGCGCGCCCGGGCCCGGCTTCTACGCAGGCATCGCGGCGATCGGTATCGGGCAAGGGCTCGTGCTGCCATCGGTCGTGCGGATCGTGCTCGCGGAAGTCGACGCGGCGCGCGCGGGCGTCGCGTCGGGGATGGTCAGCGCGATGCTGCAGATCGGCGCGGCCGTCGGCGCCGCGACGATCGGCGGCGTGTTCTTCGCGCGGCTCGGCGTGCATCCGGCCGCGGTCGATTACGTGCAGGGGTTCAGGACGTCGATGTTCGTGCTGACGGTCGTATTGGTTGCGTGCATCGCGCTGTCGACAGCGCTCGGACCGCTGCATCGGCGACTGCATGCGGGTGCGTGACACGGGGCGGAAATCGCACCACTAGCCAAGCCCCCAGCGCAGAAGCGGTGCATACGCGCCGCTTGCCAGAATCCGGCTCAGCGGTGATGCGGGTGTTTCGCGTGGCGCGCTTCCCACTCGGCCAGTTCGATCCGATAACGCGCGAGCGCGTCGTCGTAAAGATCGAAGACGCACGGCGAGCAGCCGCTGTTGCAGCAGTCTTCCAGTTCAGGCTGTTGAGGCGGGGTCGGACGCGGATCGTCCTCGGACGGATCGGTGGGGGCAGGCGTGGGCACGGCGAAAATCGAATGACGAAGAACGTCCAGTATAAGGGGATGCCGCCGGGCCTGCCCGCGGCATCGCCCAACCGGCGCTGCGTTACATCCCCGGTATCGTCACCTGGTCATGGCGAATCCGCACGTCGTGCATCGATGCGCCATCATGCGTTCATCGATAATGGCGCGATTGTCGACGACGCGCTCGCGTTGCACGCCGGGTCGCCGCCATTCGTGCAGCCGCGTCTTTCCCATCGACCGACAGGAGTTGCGTCATGGCTGAAGCAGTGAATCCGCCGGAAGTCTGGGCGCCGTTCGGCGCGTTCTCGATGGCCGTGATCCAGGGCGACGGCCGGATCGTGCACCTGAAGGGACAAGTGGCGCTCGATCGAGACGGTCAGGTGGTCGGCGCCGGCGACATGCGCATTCAGGTGCGGCAGACACTCGACAACATCCGCGACGTGCTGGCCGCGATGGGCGGGCAGATGCGGGATGTGATCTCGCTCGTCCACTACGCGACCGACATCGACGCGTTCATGCAGGCCGGCGACATCCGCAAGACATACTTCGCCGAGCCCTATCCGGTGACGACGACCGTTCAGGTCGAGCGTCTCTATCATCCGGAGCTGCTGATCGAGATCACGGCCGTCGCCGAAATTCCGCTGGCGCGGTTTCGGCGGCCTGCACCGCACGCGTGAATCGGCGGTCGGCCCCGGCGGCACGCGGGCCGGCCGGGGTATTCCCGGCCGGCCGCTTGCACGAGACCCGTGTGCTTACTTCGCCGGCTCGGCCGGCTTCACGACACCCGCACCTGACTTGTCGGCGAGCGGCTGCCAGGCGGCGCCGAGCGAATACCAGTCGACGCGGCGCGTGAGCGTCATGATGCCGGCGAGGATCGCGAACAACAGCAGCGAACCGAGCATCAGCGCGTTGTCCTCCGACAGCAGCAACCCGTAGAGCGCCGCATACAGCAACGCAAGCAGCGCCGCGAACGTCGCGCCGCGCTTCACGCTTTGCAGCACGAACGACAGGTAGAAACCGAGCAGCCCGATGCACGCGCCGCTCGCCGCGAGATACGCATAACCGAACGCGATGTGCTCGGACAGGCTCAGCAGCAGCAGGAAGAACAGCGCGAGCGACAGGCCGACCAGCGTGTACTGGATCGGGTGAATGCGCAGCCGCTTCACGAGCTCGTACATGAAGAAGCTCGCGAACGTGAGCATCACGAACAGCGCGCCGTACTTCGTCGCGCGTTCAGCTTGCAGATAGACGTTCACGGGTTCGATCACCGACACCGAAGCCATCTCGATTGCGCCTTGCCCGTCGCCGGTCGCGACCTGCTCGCGCGCCTTCGTGTTGAACGACGTCACGTGCCAGTTGCTGGTGAAACCGCGCGCGTCGATCGTGCGCTCGCCCGGCAGGAACGCGCCGCCGAAGCTCGGATGCGGCCACGTCGACGTCAGCGAGAAATCGTTCTGGTCGGCCACCGGCGCGAACGCGACGGATTCCGCGCCCGCCAGCGGCAGGTCGATGCTGAACGGCACGACCGCCGCCGCGTTTGCGTCCGCCAGCGCCGCGAGATCGAGATTCGCGTGCACGCCCTGGCGCAGGCTGTCCAGCCGCGTGCCCTGCTCCACGTCGAACCGCTTGCCACCGATGCGCAGGTCGGGCTGGGATTTCAGCCCGCGGATATCGCCGATGCCGATCGCGACATACGTGCTGTCGACCGCGAAGCTCACGTGGCCGTCGGCCTGCGGCAGCTTCTTCAGGTCAGGCAGCGCCAGCGTGCCCGTCAGCCGGCTGTCCAGCCCGTACACGAGTGCCTTGTGGATGCCGCGATAGCGCGTCTCGACCTTGAGCGTGCCGTCGACCTTCAGCGTCTTCGGAAACACGAGCAGGCGTTTCGTCTCGCTTCTCAGGCTCGTCTTCGTCGCGCCGCCGGCCGGCGTCTCGTCACGCACGCGCGTGACTTCAGTGTAGCGCACGACGAGCACCGGCCCCGTCACCGTCTGCGGCCCGGCGTAGCTGGCCCAGATGCTCTGCAGCGCACTCTCGCGATACGCGGCGCGTTCCTGCACGATGCTTTGGACCATGTGCAGCGGGATCAGGATCAGCAGCGCGAGAAACGCGGTGATCACGGACTTGAACAACAGGACTCGATTCATTGCTGACGGGTACCGGAGTGGAAGATGCGGTCAGCATGAGCAGGCCCGGTGAACAGCGATTGAAGCCGGCGTGAAGCGAATGTGTGGCGAGCGTGAAGCGCGCTCAGCCCGCCGACGGCAGTGTGAGCGTCGCGCACGCGCCGCCTTCGTCGCGGTTCGCGAGCGCGACCTGGCCGCGGTGCAGCGTCGCCACCTCACGGACGAAACACAGCCCGAGGCCCGTGCTGCGATCCTGCCCGTCGGGGCGCGGCAGCGAGTAGAAGCGTTCGAACACGCGCGACAGCGCGTAGTCGGGCACGCCGGGGCCGTCATCGGTCACGCGCACCACCGCGACCTGTGCCCTGCCCGCCGGCTGTCGTTCGAGCCCGATCCGGATCGTGCTGCCCTGCGGCGCGAAATCCAGCGCGTTGTCGAGCAGGTTGCCGAGCGCCTGGCGCAGCAGGAACGGATCGCCTTCGACGACCGACGGATCCGCGGTGCCGTTCGTATCGATCCGCAGGCTCACGCCACGCTGGCGGGCGCGCGGCTCGATATCGTCGACGAGTTGCTCGAGCACCGGCAGCAGCGCCACCGGCTCGTGCACCGACAGGCGCTGCTTCTGCTCGACTTCGGCCAGCGCGAGCAGCTTGCGGATCATCTGCTCGAGGCGACCAGCCTGGCGGCGGATATTCTCGGTGAAGCGCCGGCGGTTCGCGACCGGCATGTCTTCCTGCAGCAGTTCGGCCGCACCGCTGATCGCGGCCAGCGGGCTCTTCATCTCGTGCGTGAGCGTGTGGATGTAGGTTTCGACGTACTGCCGGTCCTCCAGCCGCCGGTGCATGCTTTCGACCGCGCGCCCGAGTTCGGCCAGCTCGCTCGCGCCCTGCAGCGGCATCGCCGCGCGCTCGCCGGCCGCGATCGCGCGCGCATAGCGCTGCAGGCGCCGCAGCCCGAGCACCAGCCACCACGTGCACGCGGCACCGATCAGGATCGCGCCGCCCATCAGCAACGCGCCGTACAGCATGATCTTGCGCTGGCTGCGCGCGATGAACGGCGCGACGGTATGGTTCGGCTTCGCGATCGTCAGCACACCGATGATCTCGTTCCCGCGCCGGATCGGCGCGGCGACGTGCATCACGGTGCTGCTTTCGTCGTTCGGATCGGCACGCGTGCTGCGCGCGCCGTATTCGCCGCGCAGCGTCCGGTACACGTCGTTCCAGCGCGAATAGTCCTGCCCCACCGCGCCACCGTCCGAGTCGTAACGCACGATGCCGTGCGCGTCGGTGATGTAGATGCGGTAGCTGATCGTGTTCTTGTGCATGCCCCACACGTTCGCGCTGACCGGGCTCGCGTGCAGTTTTTCGAGCTGCCGCGCGAAGGCGCCGTCGGCGATATGCCCGTTCGCCATGTCGTCGGCGGCCAGCGTCGCCAGCACCTGCGCGGTGTCGACGAGCGTGTCCTCCATCGCCTCGCGCACGCCGGGCTTCACTTCCTGCACGAACACGCGCAGCGTGATCAGCGCGGCAAGACCGACGATCAGGAAAAAGCCGAAGAAGATGCGCAGGCCGATATGCATGGCGGTGCCGGTCGTTACGGTTGCAGCGAATAACCCATTCCGCGATGCGTGCGGATCGGGTCGCGCTCGGGATCGATCGCGCGCAGTTTCGCGCGCAGCGTCTTGATATGCGTGTCGACCGTGCGGTCGGCCGAATCGAGCGCCTCGTGCCACACGAGGTCCATCAGCTGTTCGCGCGAATAGATGCGCCCCGGGTGCCGGACCAGCAGCGCCAGCAGCCCGAATTCGTAGCGCGTGAGGTCCAGCGCATGGCCGAGCCACGACACGCGCGCGCCGTCGACGTCGAGCACGAAACCCGGGGCGACGGGCGCGCTTGCCGCGGCCGGCGCAGGCATCGGTTCCGGCGCGGCCGTCCGGTAGAAACGCCGCAGGATCACGCGGACCCGCGCGGCCAGCTCGCGCGGCGAAAACGGCTTGACCACGTAATCGTCGGCGCCGATTTCGAGCCCGACGATCCGGTCGATTTCGTCGTGCCGCGCGGTGAGGAAGATCACCGGCACATCGGTGAAGGTGCGCAGCCGCCGGCACACTTCGAAGCCACTGAGATCCGGCAGGCCGACGTCCAGCACGACCAGGTCGAAGCGCGTGTCGCGCAGATGATCGAGCGCCGCCTGCCCGAGCGTGCAGTGGACGGTCTGCATGCCGTCCGTGCCGAGGGCATAGACGATCGTGTCCGCGATCGCCATTTCATCTTCGACGATCAGGATATTGGGCTGATTCATGGTGTCAGGCTGGGCTCGCGCGTTTCCGGTGCGACATTGTACGCACGGCCGGACCGCGTGCGAGCCGGGACGCGACGCGCTACGCCACGCGGCCGTTCACCGGAATCGACGCGCCAGTGATCGCCTGCGCGTCGGCCGACAGCAGGAACCCGATCGTCGCCGCGATCTGTTCCGGCCGCACCCAGCGCGTGAAATCCGCGTCGGGCATGTCTGCGCGGTTCGGCGGCGTATCGATGATGCTCGGCAGGATCGCGTTCACCGTCACGCCGCGGTCGAGCAGTTCGGCCGCCAGTGCCTCGGTAAGCCGCGCGACGCCGGCCTTCGCGGCCGCGTATGCGCCCATGCCCGCGCCGGCCTTGAACGCCGCGCCCGCGCCGATGTTGACGATGCGGCCGGCCGGGCTCGCGAACAGATGCGGCAGCGCGGCCTTCGACGCATTCAGCGCGGTCTTCACGTTCAGTTCGTACATGCGGTCCCACGTGGCGGCGTCGCCGTCGGCGATCGTCTGCCACACGAATGCGCCGGCGATGTTCAGCAGCGCGTCGACCCGGCCGAATTCGCGCTGTACGGTGTCGAGCGCCCGCGCGGCGGCCTGCGGATCGACGAGATCGATGCCGCCGATGCGCAGCGCGTCGGCCGGCACGCCGGGCAGCACCTGCTCGGCCGACACCGCGCCGCGGCCGATCAGCGCGACGCGTGCGCCGCGCTCGGCCAGCCATGCGGCCGTCGCGACGCCCAGATGGCCGAATCCGCCGGTAATCGCGACGGCCTTGCCTTTCAGGTCATGTTCCATCGATGTTCTCTCCTGGATCGAGGGTGGCTTGATGATGCGTGAGGATATGTGATGTCGGCCGCGGCACGGGCACGTGTGGCCGGCGTGCCGACAGCGTAGCGCCGTTCACGCATCCGTGCGCACGGCGACGAGGCTGCGGCGGCGCAGCTCCTCCGTCGTTTCGCCCTGGTTGCCCGGACGCCAGCCCGGCGGCAGCATCACGTAACGGATCGCGGTCCACACGTCGCGGGCCGTCGCGACGTCGCGGGCCAGGCTCGCCCAGTGCTCGAGTTCGACGACGAACGGATTGCGCGAGCGGGTCGGCGTGACGAGGCCGTAGCGGCACGGCTCGTCGGCGCGTTCGGCGACATAGGTGCCGAACAGCCGGTCGAACACGATCAGCACGCCACCGTAGTTCGCATCGAGATAGTCGAGGTTCGATGCATGGTGCACGCGATGCGCGGACGGCGTGTTGAACACGTATTCGAGCCAGCCGAGCTTCGGCATCCACGTGTTGTGCAGCCAGAACTGGTACATCAGGTTGAACGACAGGATCGCGAGCACGGCTTCCGGACGCACGCCGAGCCAGACGAGCGGCGTGAAGAACATCGCGGCACCGGCGATCTTGCCGGTCCAGCCGAGACGGAACGCGGACGACAGCGTCAACTGGTTCGGCGAATGGTGCACCGCATGGGTCGACCAGAAGAAGCGCACGCGGTGCGACGCGCGGTGATACCAGTAGTAGCAGAACTCCTGGCCGACGAACACGAGCAGCGCGAGCGCGACGCTGTGGAGCGGGATCGTGAAGAGCCGGTGCGCCCACGCAAAATCGAAGACCGGCGTCGCGAGCGACAGCGGCACCAGCGCGAGCAGCTTGCGGCCCGCGAGATCGGCCAGCGACAGCCAGACCTCGTTCCAGTCGAACAGTTCGGGCTGGCGGCTGCGGCGCCAGGTGAGCACGGCCGCCTCGACGAGCGAGACGGCGATGATGAAAAGTGTGACGAAGTAGGCGAGCTTGCCGGTGGTCGTGAGCATGATGGGTCGTTCCTGCGGTTGAAGTCGGACGCGTCATGTGCGGCACGTGCCGCCGTCGCGTCGAATGAAGCGCACTGTAGTGGGCACGGAACGGAAAAACCACGCGGGAAATGTGTCGCCGTATGTCGCGGTGAAGCACGTTCGTGCGACGGACGGCTGTCGCGGGCGCTTGCGGACTGGCGGTTCGCCAGTTGATGGCCCGGCGTGAACATGTCGCGCGTGAAATATGTCGCCGTATGTCGTGCCGTAGCCCGCCGACCGCGTGCGCGCCGGGTGCCGACGGATGCGGATGCGCGACACACGAACACTGCGGTTTCCGAGCGCCGGGCCAATCGTCGGACGGTACGTGGCTGCGACTGCATGTCGAGGTGGCGCGTGCTCCGGTTCTACGTGCAGCACTATCCGCGTTCGATATACATGGCTCAACGCAGCGCATGCATGTTTCAGTCGGCAAATATGTCGCCGCATGTCACGGCGACACCGGTTCGGACTGCGCAGGACGCGCGTCGATCGATACCGTTGCTTGCCCACCTCACGCGACTGCATCGCCGTCGGCCTTGCGTGGTGCGGCACGCCGACGATCGGCACGGCCGATGCACGCATTCGTCGTACCGAAAACACGCCCGTCACGTGTAACACCGCGACATCTTTTATGACGCGACTGGCGCGCGTCGCCGTCCTAAAGTTCGTCCCGTCGCCACGCCACCGCGTACACCGAAACGAACCGCAAGGACACCCGATGAAAACCCGCTTCCTTCTCACCGCCGCCGCACTCGTCACGCTCGCCAGCGCGCCGGCCTTCGCCGGCTGGTCCGGCCACGGCACGGCCTACACGCCGCGCGGCACCTACAACGGCGCGCACGCCGGCTCATGCGGCGGTGGCAGCTGCTCGCATGCGGGCGGCGTGATCGGCCCCGGCGGCGGCCTCGCGACCAATACCGGCACCGTCACGCGCACCGCACCCGGCCAGTTCTCGAACAGCGGCACGGCCGTCGGCCCGAACGGGCGTTCGGTCGAGCACAGCGGCGACACGAGCTGCGCGAGCGGCACCTGCTCGCATACCGGTTCGCTGACGGGCTCGGACGGCCACAGCGCGTCGACGTCGGGCAGCGTGACGCGCAACGGCCCGGGCCAGTACTCGTCGAGCGGCACGATCACGGGATCGGGCGGCAACACGGCCAGCCACTCCGCGTCGACGAATTGCGCAGGCTCGACCTGCTCGCGCTCGGGCACCGTGACGGGCACGGACGGCGGGACCGTCACGCATTCGGGCAGCGCGACGCGCGTGGCGCCGGGCGTCGTGACGACGTCGGGCGGCTCGACGATCGTGCACGGCGGCACGGTCTCGACCGGCGGCACGACGGTGATCCACGGCAGCACGGCGGCAGGCGGCACGGTTGTCGTGGCGGGGGGAACGGTGCCAGTGCCAGTGCCAGTTCCTGTACCCGTCGCACCGCCCCCGTCGGCCGCAGTCGTCGTGACGGCACCGCCGGCTACCGCCGCGGTCGCTATCGCGGCGCCTGCGCCGGCGCCGGTACCGGCTGCTGTCGTGGTCGCGGCACCGCCGCCCGCGCCGACCGCCGTCGTCGTCACGCCGCCGCCGAAGGTCGTGCATGTTGCACCGCCGAAAGCCGTCGTGATCGCGCCCGCCCCCGCACCGCGCATCGTGTACGTCGCACCGCCGCCGCCGAAGGTCCTGTACCTCGCGCCGCCGCTGCCGCGTTCCGTGTACGTCGCGCCGCGCGCCGTGTATGTCGCTCACCCGCCGCGTGCCGTCGTCTGGGTACCCGCTCATTGGGCCGGCCGCATCTGGGTGCCCGCTCACTGGGCGTAACCCGGCACCGGCTGCATCGATTCATCGACCCGTTTCGTTTTCCATCCGTTTCAGTTTCATCAACCACCCGGCCGGCGCAGACCGTCGGCCACGCAAGGAGAAACCCCATGAAGTCCATCAAGAAGATGATTGCCGTCGTCGTTTTGTGTATCGTCTCAGCAGCAGCGTCGGCCCAGCAGGTGCCGCCGGGCGCGGCGAACGGCGGTGCACGCGTCGAACATGCGCTGATGCAGTTGCAGACCCGCTTCGCCAGCGCGAACACGACGCACGACGGCAAGCTCACCCGCGAGCAGGCCGCGGCGGGCATGCCGATGGTTGCGCAGCATTTCGACGAGATCGATGCGCAGCGCAACGGCTACGTCACGCTCGCGCAGATCGCCAGCTTCATGCGCCAGCGCATGGCGGCCCGCTGAACCCGGACGATCAGTCCGGCCACGCGGCACGCACCGGGAGGCAGCCGATGGAACAGTCCTGCAGGATCGTCGTGCTAGACGACGAAGCCGAGCTGCGCAACATGCTGCAGCGCTTCCTGACCGGCCACGGCTTCCAGGTCCGCGCGGTCGCCGATGGCAAGCGGCTCGACCGCCTGCTGCAGCGCGAACCGTACGACCTGCTGGTGCTCGATCTGATGATGGAGCCCGAGGACGGGCTGAGCGTGTGCCGGCGCCTGCGCGCGGAAGGCCACACGATGCCGATCCTGATGCTCACCGCGAAAGGCGACGCGGCCGACAAGGTCGTCGGCCTCGAAACGGGCGCCGACGATTACCTGGCGAAGCCGTTTCTCCCCGACGAACTGGTTGCCCGCGTCCGCGCGCTGCTGCGGCGGCAGAAGATGGCGGCCGGCGAGCCGACGGTGACGTCGCAGCAGTTGCGCTTCGGCGCGTTCACGTTCGACGTCGGCCAGCAGACGCTGATGCGCGACGGCGTGCCTGTCGAAATCCATTCCGCGCAGATGCTGTTGCTGCACGCGCTCGGCTCGTCCCCGAACCGCGCGGTGAGCCGCGAGAACCTGCTCGCTCGTGCGCGCGGCCGCGACCACGCCGCACTCGACCGCAGCGTCGACGTGCAGATCCTGCGGCTGCGCCAGATCGTCGAGGACGATCCCGGCAAGCCGCGCTTCATCAAGACGGTCTGGGGCATCGGCTACATGCTGGTGGCCGGCGTCGAGCCGTGATGCGATTCCCGCTGCCGCGCTCGCTGCTCGCGCGCAACATCGCGCTGCTGGTCGCGCTCGTCGCGTTGTCGCTCGTCTGTTCGCTCGTCGTGCTGCTGCACTACGTGCAACGCCCGCGCATCGAGCGCGCATCGATCATCTTCTCCGACTACGTGCAATTGCTCGACCGCACGCTCGCCGGCCTACCGGCCGACACGGGCCGCACGATGGTCGTGCAGCTCGGCGGCCAGGCCTCGCCGCCGCCCGCCGCGCCGCCGCATGCGCCGAGCCTGGCGGCCTTCTTCCGTACCTGGCAGCGCGACGTGTTCATGCAGGCGCTCGAACGCCACCTACCGCCCGACCTCCCGGCGCGCTGGCAATCGGGCGACGACGAACGCCTGTGGATCCGGCTGCATGCGGCCGGCTCGCCGGTCTGGGTGCCGCTGCCGATGGCCGCCGACGCGCAGGCGAGCGGCATCACGACGGCGCTCGTGCTGTCGGTCGGGCTGGCGTTGCTGGCGGCGCTGACCGGCTACCTGATCCAGCTTCACCTGAACCGGCCGCTCGATGCGCTGGCACGCGCGGCGCAGCGCGTCAGCGCGGGCGAGCGCCCGCCGCCGCTGCCCACCGACGGCCCGACCGAGATCGCCGACGTGAGCCGCGCGTTCAACCGGATGGCCGATGCGCTGCAACAGGCGGAAACGACCCGCTCGCTGATGCTGGCTGGCGTGTCGCACGACATTCGCACGCCGCTCACCAAGCTGCGCCTTGCGCTCGCGATGGCGTTGCCGCGCGGCACGCACGACGCGCTCACCGCATCGGCCGAACATTACCTGGACCAGATCGATACGATCCTGCAGCAATTCATGGACTACGCGGGCAGCGGCGAGCGCGAGACACCGCAACCCGGCGACCTGAATGCGCTGATCGGCCAGCTCGTCGCGGACTTCGCGGGGCTCGGTCACGAATTCGAATTCGACGAAGGCCACGTGCCCGCGTTCGCGTTCCGCCCGATCAGCCTGATGCGGCTGCTGATGAACCTGATGCAGAACGCCGTCGTGTACGGCCGCACCGGCCTCGGCGTGCGTACCTGGACCGAACGGGGCATCGCGTACGCGGTGGTCAGCGATCGCGGCAACGGCATCGGCGCCGCGGAACTCGAACGGCTCAAGGCGCCGTTCAGCCGCGGCGCGAACGCGCGCAGCCATCCGGGCGGCACCGGCCTCGGCCTCGCGATCGTCGAGCGGATCGCGCGCCTGCACGGTGGATCGCTGACGTTTCGCGACCGCGAGGGCGGCGGCCTGGAGGCCGTCGTCGCGCTGCCGCTCGATTCGTCCGGGCCGGCGCGGCCTTCGCTGTCGGCTTGAAGGTCTGGGGAGCCCGGGAGCCTGAGGGCTTGAGGGCCCGGCTGCTTGACCGCCCGACTGCTCGATGGCCGTGCGCGCCGGCCCGTGACATGCGCCGACATAATTCCTGCGTGGCGTGTCACGCCCGACCTCCGCATACTTGCGCCTGCGTGTTGCGCAACGGCATGAACCCTCTCCCCGCCAGCGTCCACGCCCCGCTTCCGATCGTTCGCGTTCCTGAATGCTGCGACAGTATCGGCAACTTCATCCAGGCCACGGAGATCGACATGTTCCCTTCCCTTCACGCACTGACCGCCCACGCCAAACGTCTGACCAGTGCCGCGCTGATCGCCGGCGCGCTCGCGATGACCGGCTGCGCATCGACCGCGACAACGGCGACGAACGCCGCGCCCGCGGCCCGCACGCTGCCGCAGGTTCATGCGGATGTCGTCTATGTGTCCCCGTTCGATGTGGACACGACCGACGTCAAGGTCGACGGCGGGATGATCAGCAAGCTCGCGACCCTCGCGAAGGGCTCGTCCGCCGACGCGCAGCGCCAGCAGAGCGCGCTGAAGACCCGCGAGCAACTCGCCGACGCGCTCGTGCGCGAACTCCGGTCGCAAGGCATTCCCGCGCTGCGCGGCCCGGTGCCCGACGGCCGTGACGCGCTGGTGGTCGAAGGCCGGTTCGAAACGATCGACGCCGGCAACCGCCGCCGCCGCATCCTGATCGGGCTCGGCGCGGGCAAAAGCGAAGTGGGCGCGTCGGTCACCGTGCTGTTCCAGCCGGCCCACGGCGCACTGCAGCCGCTCGACACGTTCTCCGTCAGCGCGAACAGCGGCCACCTGCCCGGCATGGTCGAAACCGCCGGGGTCGGCGCGGCGGCCGGCCGCCTCGCGACGTCGGCGGCGGTCGGCGCCGGCCTGCACGGCGCGTCGGAAGCCAAACACGACACGGTGGCGTCCGATACGGACCGCCTTGCGCGCTCGATTGCGAAGCAACTCGCCACGCAGAACACGGCGAACGCGTGGCTGCCGACGGTGTCGGCGAGCTGACGCGCCGCGGCTCCGCACGCGCGGCCCGGCAGGCGCGCTTGCGGGCGGCCGGGCATAATGCGCGAGGCTGGCCCGGCGCGCGCCACGGCCATGCAGGGCTACCCGACGGCCCGCGCCGTTCCCGTGTCGAATCCTGAACTTCAACCCGTCAATCTCATGCAAGTACTCGTCGTAGGAACCGGCAAGCTGGCCAACGAGCTGCTCGGCTCGCACCGGCTCGATCCGGCAACCTGTCGCGTGATGCCGTGGTCGGATCACGCGCGAAGCGATGCGCGACGTAGTGACGCCCAGCGTAGCGACGCCCGACGTAGTGACGCCCAATCGATCGTCGTGCATGCCGGTTCCGGCCGCGAACTCGCCGACGCGATCGCGTTCTGCCAGTCCACCGCGTCGCCGCTCGTCGAACTGTCCACCGGCTCCGACCTCGAAACCGGATCGCACGACTTCCCGATCGTGCTCTGTCCGAACACGAACATCCTGATGCTCAAGTTCATGAGCATGCTGGAAACCAGCGGCCACCTGTTTCGCGACTGCGAGATCAGCCTGTCGGAGTCGCATCAGGCAGGCAAGACGTCCGTCCCCGGCACGGCCGTCGGGATCGGCCAATCGCTCGGCGTACGGCCGAAGGACATCCGCTCCGTGCGCGACCCGGATGTGCAGCGCAACGAATTCGCGATCCCCGACGATCAGCTCGGCCGCCATGCGGTTCACCGGATCCGCATCGACGACGGCGCGTGCAGCCTGCAGTTCGAATCGCGCGTGTACGGCGCGACGCCCTACGCGGATGGCGTATCGCGGATCGTCGAAGCCGTCGGGCAGCACGATCTCGAGCCCCGCCGCTATTCGATCGTCGAGTTCATCCGCAACGGCTGGCTGTAGTCGCGACGATGCGCTGTGCGGCCGACGATAGCGCCGCAGCAAGCAGCTTGCCGGCCGTGACCTCGTCGCGGCCGGCGTTCTCGCAGTTCTCGCCGGTTCTCCGTTACCCGTCTCCCAACACCGCCCCGCTCTCCGGCAAGGTCGCGCCACCGTCGACGACGATCGTCTGTCCGGTGATGTACGCGGCGTCCGCCGAGGCGAGAAACAGCATCGCGTTCGCGATGTCCTCCGGCTCGCCCATCCGCGCAAGCGGAATGTCGCGCGCGATCTGCGCCGCGACCGACGCGTCGCCGAGATTGCCGGCCGCCGGCGTGCGGATCATCCCCGGCTCGACGCCGTTGACCGTCACGTTGCGGCGCGCGAGCTCCAGCGCCGCCGCGCGAATGAAGCCGTTCACGCCGGCCTTCGACGCCGCGTAATGCGCGAGCCCCGGATAGACGACACGCGGCCCTGTCACCGACGACGTGACGAGCAGCCGCCCGGCCCCCGCGCGCTCGAATGCCGGCAACGCGGCCTGCGCGAGCCAGAACAGCGCCGACAGGTTGACCGACAGCGTCCGTTCGAGCGTCGGCTCGTCGATTTGCGCGAACGGCGTCAGCGGAAAATACGCGGCATTGTGGACAACCACATCAAGCCGGCCGGCGTCGCGCTCGACCGCCGCGACCAGCGCGCCCAGTTCGTCCCGGCTGGCGGCGTCCACCCGATAGGCGCGTGCCTCGCCGCCCGCGCTGGCGAGCGTGTCGGCCTGCGCGGCGGCCGCCTCGCCGTTCAGGTCGGCGAGCGCGACAAACGCGTCGGATTCCGCGAAACGACGCGCGATCGCCGCGCCGATCCCCTGCGCGGCGCCCGTGACGAGCACGACGCGCCCGCTGAAATCCGCACGCAGGCGGCCGCTGCCCAGCACGGCATTCATCGCTGCGCCTCGCCGCCGAGCGGATGCACGGTTTCGTTCAGCACCTGTGCATGAGCGCCGATCGGGAAATTCGACAGCGTGCCGAAATCGCCGCCCTGGTAACCGAAGATCTTGCCGTCGGTCTTGCGCTGCGCGAGATCGATCAGTACGACGCCGAGCGTCGGCACCACCTTTTCGCGCCACACGAACAGATACAGCTCGTCGGCGATCCTGAAGTAATGGCAGCGGTCGACATCGGCCAACCCGCCTTCGACGCCCTGCAGGCACTGCCACGCGTAGAAGTTCTCGTTCAGGTAGATGTGCTCGTAGCATTCGGTCGGGCTGTAGCGGTACATCGTGCGCTTGCCGATCAGTTCGCGCGTCGGCCCGTGCAGCGGCCCCGGCTGCGCGTGGCCGCCGAGCGTGCCGTGCCGGAACTCCGCGTCGACACCCGTGAGCGGCAGCCCGCGCGCGACTCGCGTGAATGCGTCGATGCGCGTGTCGGCTTCGGTCGGCAGCACGCCGACGACCGACGTCCACACGCCGTTGTCGAAATCGATCACGAGACTCACCGACGTCGCGCGGGCGGCCGAATCGATGTAGTCGACGAAGTACAGCCCGTCGCGCAGCCGCGTCACGCGGCACGGCTCGCGGCCGCCCGTGTCGGTCGCCGCATCGCGCCACTGCAGCGCGCCCGGCTCGAACGTATAGACGCGCCACGCGCCCGACGCGTCGCCGAGCGCCACCGTGCGCCCGGCGAGCGCGTCGACGGGGGCGAGGATGTTCGCTTCCGGCGCGAAGCCGTCCGCAAGCGCGCCAACCTGAATGAATACCGGATCGTGTCGTTCCACCTGCCGTCTCCCGCGCAGCTTCAGGCCCGGCGGGCCGTGTACGCTGCTCATGTGCACATGGTGCGGGCTGCGCGCGCCGCGCGGTATCGGCCAAAAGGATGAAGGGCGCGCCGCGCCGGAACGCGCTAAAGTGCACGTCATCCGCGCCGCAACCGGCGCGAGGAGCGCACATGCACCGTGTCACCCACTACCGACGGACCGGCGAAGGCATCGAGGCGATCAGCCTCGAATCCGACCGCGCGTTTCCGCGCCACGCACACGACGAATTTGGGGTCGGCGTGATCGTGAGCGGCGCGCACCGGTCGTGGAGCGGCCGCGGGCAGGTCGACGCGCTGGCCGGCGACGCGATCATGGTCAACCCGGGCGAGATGCACGACGGCTCGCCGATCGATGCCGGCACGGGCCGGCGCTGGCGGATGCTGTACCTCGCGCCCGCGCTGGTCGCGGGCGTCGCGGCGGAGGAAGGCCTCGACGGCATCGAGCTTGCGCATCCGGCGGTGCGCGACACGCGGCTTGCCGCCGCCGTCGGCCAGCTGCATGCGCGCATCGTCGCAGGAGAAACCCAGCCGCTCGCCCGCGACGAAGCGCTCGTGATGCTGGTCGCCGGGTTGCTCGCCCGGCACGCGAACCGCACGCTGCCGGCGGCCGGCGTCGCGCCGGCGATCCGCGTCGCCCGGGAGCGGCTCGACGCGGCACCGGCCACCTCCGTTTCGCTCGCCGAACTGGCCGGCCTGAGCGGCGTAAGCCGCTTCCAGTTGCTGCGCGGGTTTGCGCGCGAGCTCGGCATCACGCCGCACGCCTACCTGATCCAGTCGCGCACGCGGCTGGCGCGCGCGCTGCTCGCCAGCGGCCTGCCGATCGCGGATGCCGCGGCCGAAGCCGGTTTTGCCGATCAGAGCCACCTGACGCGTGCATTCGCACGCCAGTTCGGGATCACGCCGGGGCGCTTCACGCAGGCCGTTTGACGCTGCCGTCATCCCGGCGTGAGGCCGCCGGGTGCACCGTGTGCGAAGGCGGTTGCCGCATCGACCGCAGCAGCCCCCCATGCCGCCGGTGCGGGCACGCAGCGCACCGCATTCGACACGCTCGCACGTCCACGCGCCCGCTGCAATTTCGTTCAAGACGCGCACTGCCGCCGTACGCGACGATGCGGCGCATGAAGACACGACTGATTGGCTATCTCTATCTCGCCGCCGCGATGGCGGGCGTCGGCAGTACCGTCATCGCGAGCCGTCTCGCGGCCGGCGGCCTGCCGCCGTTCGCGGCCACGGCGCTGCGCTTCCTGATCGCGACCCCGCTGCTGTTCGCGCTGATGCGCGCGCAGCGCATGCGCTGGCCGCGCATTTCCGCGCGCGACGGCGTGCTGCTCGTCATCCAGGCCGCGGCGGGCGGCGTCGGTTATACGGTGCTGCTGATCAGCGGCACGAAGCTGTCGTCGCCGCTCGATGCGGGCGTGATGCTCGGCACGCTGCCAGCGATGTCGACGCTGATCGCGGCCGTCGTGCTGCGCGAGCCGCAGACGCCACGCGACTGGCTGGCCGCCGCGCTCGCCACGGCCGGCGTCGTGTTCGTCACGTTCGCACCCGGCCAGGCGATGCCGTCGCTCCAGACCCTTGCCGGCGATGCACTGGTGCTGGCCGCCGTCGCGTGCGAAGCGGTCTTCATCCTGCTCAACCGGCGGCTTGCCGCGCCGTTGCCGCCGCTTGCGCTGTCCACCGCGATGTCGGGCCTCGGCTTCGTGCTCGCACTCGTGCCGGCCGCGTTCGAATGGCGCGCGGTGGCAAGCGGCTGGACCATCGGCGCCTTATCGGCGATCGCCTACTACGCGCTGGTGCCGACCGTGCTCGGCTACCTGTGCTGGTACGCGGGCTCCGCGCGCACGAGCGGCACCGAAGCCGCGCTGTTCACCGCCGTCGCGCCGGTCTCGGCCGTGCTGTTCGCGGTCGCGCTGTTCGGCGAGACGCTGAGCGGCACGCGTGTCGCCGGCATCGCACTCGTCGTCGCGGGCATGCTCGTCGGCGCGACGCGGCGGCGCGAACCGCCCGGTCAGGCACGTGAAATAAAGTCGGCACAGCCGGCCGGCCCCGCACCCTCCGCGCAAACCGCCGCCGACTGATCCGCGTTCATCGCGCTATGCCCGAAACGACGGTCGCGCCGTCCCGTCACACACGGCCTGTCGGCTCCCCACGTTCCCGCGATGCCGGCGGCAGTTGTAGGAATGTGTCCGCACACCGCAAAACCGTTGCGTGCCACCCCGCAAGATGCAATATTCGCGTGGCCGGGACCTTTGACAACCATCGAACAACAATCTGCCAAGCAATGAACAGGAAGGAAGCCAAAACAAGAATCGCGGTGCTGCTGTCCGCGGGAACGAGGAAGGCCGACACGCTGGCCGAACTGTCCGGACAGGGGCTCAAGGATCGCGTGCTCGCCGGCCTGATCGCGTCGCGCCCCGATCCCGAACGCTGCCGCAAGAACAAGGTGCACACCTGGATCCTGGTCGCGCTCGGCATCGCCCAGCTGGCGATCAGCCTGATGCTCGCGTATTACTTCTCCGCAGCCGCCGGCGACGCCGGCGCATCGGGCGGCTTCGTCGCGCTGTTCCTCCTGCTGACCGTGCCGCTGTCGTTACTGTTCATCTGGGGCTTCGCCACCCATCGCGTCGGCGCGTATCACGCGTTCATCCTGCTGTCGCTGCTGCAGCTGCCGAAGACCATCGCCGGTCTCGGACGCGATCCGTCGACCGCGCTGCCGGGCCTCGTGGTCACGCTCGTACTGGTGGGCTACGTCTGGTTCGTCCGCAACCGGATGTTCCCCGACTACGGCTGGTTCACGCCGCGCAAGGTCGAAGGCCGCTACGCATTCGTGGAACGCGCCTGACGCCGCCGGCGTTCACGCAGCCCGAATGCAGAAGGCGCCGGGCCGCCCCGCAATCGCGGGACGGCCCGGCGCCTTCTGCATTCGGGAACCAGTCGGCTTACTTGGCCTTTTCGGCCGTATCGCTGATCGCCTGGCCACCCTTCGAAATATCCTGGCCCATGCCGGCGACCGTATTGCAACCGGCGAGCGCGGCGGTCACCACCAGCAGCATTGCAGCAATCGTACGCGTCATTCTCATCCTCCTTCGAATCAACAAGCCCGACCGGGCGAATCGTCTGCGGCATGGTGCCCGGCAAGATGCGGGGCACGGGGCCTGACCTGATTATACGGAGACGGACGCCGCGCGCCAGTACGAACCCGCCGAGTGTCATGCGAGCCGCACAACCCGTTCGCGCAGATTTTCCTTGACTTCATTGCGCCAGGAACTAATATACGCACCGCGTATATTTTTCGTCAGGAGCCGCCGATGACCGTTCCCCAGCAAGCCTTCCTACGCGACGCGATGCGCCGCCTCAACATGACCCGCGAAGCGTTCGCCAATCGCATCGGCGTCAGCCGGCGCGCGCTGGATACGTGGTTGCTGCCCGACGACTCGCAGGAATCGCGCGGGATGCCCGAGATCGTCGAGCGCTTCGTGTCGGAAATCGTCGAGCGTTCGGCACCGGAAGGTGGCGGATATACGCAAAGCGTAGATAATCAAGGGCTCGCAAGGCAGTTCTTTTTCGAGGGCAAGCCGCAGCTGCTGTCGGTCGACCAGTTCTCGCGGGAATCGGTCGAGGCGCTGTTCCGCGTGGCCGACGTGATGCAGCCGATCGCGCGGCGCCACAAGATTTCGCGCGTGCTGGAAGGCGCCGTGCTCGGCAACCTGTTCTTCGAGGCCAGCACGCGCACGCGCGTGTCGTTCGGCGCGGCCTTCTGCCGGCTCGGCGGCTCGGTGTGCGACACGACGGGCTTCACGTTCTCGTCGATGGCCAAGGGCGAATCGATCTACGACACGAGCCGCGTGATGGCCGGCTACGTCGACGCGCTCGTGATCCGCCACCCGGAGAAAGGCTCGGTGGCCGAGTTCGCGCGCGCGACCAACCTGCCCGTGATCAACGGCGGCGACGGCCCCGGCGAGCACCCGAGCCAGGCGCTGCTCGATCTCTATACGATCCAGCGCGAGTTCTCACGGCTCGGCAAGATCGTCGACGGCGCGCACATCGCGCTGGTCGGTGACCTCAAGTACGGCCGCACCGTGCACTCGCTCGTCAAGCTGCTCGCGCTGTACCGCGGGCTCAAGTTCACGCTCGTGTCGCCGCCGATGCTCGAGATGCCGGCCTACATCATCGACCAGATCTCGACGAACGGCCATGTGATCGAACAGACGACCGACCTCGCGGCCGGGCTGCGCGGCGCGGACGTCGTCTACGCGACGCGGATCCAGAAGGAGCGCTTCACCGACGAGTCGTTCGAAGGCTACACGCCGGATTTCCAGATCAACCAGGCGCTCGTCGACTCGGTCTGCAAGCCCGACACGCTGATCATGCACCCGCTGCCGCGCGACAGCCGGCCGGGCGCGAACGACCTGTCGGTTGACCTGAACCGCGACCCGCGCCTCGCGATCTTCCGGCAGACCGACAACGGGATTCCGGTGCGGATGGCGATCTTCGCGGTGCTGCTCGGCGTCGAGAACCTCGTCCAACATTCGATGCGCGACGCGACGTGGCGCCCGCCGGCGTACCTCGGGCCGGAGGACGCGGTGTTTCACGGGGTTGATTGAGCCGCACCGAAGGTATCGCGCTCGCCTGCCATCGTTTCAGATTGGCGGGCGAGCTTGCCTGAAACAAAACGCGCCGCATCGCACGGCGCGTTTTTCAATTGCGGCGCAGCCGGTGGGGCCCGCAACCGGAAACTAACACGCCCACGGGTCGATCACGCGAACGCCCATCGCCTCGAACGGTGTGGCGTCGCGCGTGGCTACGATCAGGCCGCTTGACTCGGCCGTGGCAGCGATAAACCCGTCGGAAGGTGCGATCGCGGTACCGGCGGCACGAGCGCGCGCGAGAAGGCTCGAACGGTAATCACAGGCATGATGCATCCCTTCAAAATACTTTCAATACAGTCATCCTGGCATTTTGCAGTCACATGGATTGCCTCGCGACATAACCACTCTAACCCGCTCAAAGAGCCCGCCATACTCGGCCAATCGGCCATTTCCCATCCTCAAACCGCCCTCCAACCACCCCGCAACATTCGTCAACAATCCCCTTACAAATACAAACAAGAACGCTTCTCATTTAACGGAAAATTACATAGAATGCCGCCTGAAAACAAATCGTAATAATTCCCGGCGGCATGCACATTTCCGCAGCGCACCGCTCCCGGGGCCACATCGCGAGGTCGAAGCGCACCATGAAGTCCCGTCCCGACGAGTTGAAGCTCGGTAAATTCACCACCCTGTGCAGCGTGCTCGCCGCGAGCCCCGCTTTCGCCGACGGTACGCCGCCTTCGGCCCCGTCCAGCACCGAAGGCCATCTCGCGCCGATCGAGATCCAGGGCAAGACCGAGCACAGCTACAAGGCCGACTTTTCCGCTTCCGCGAAATTCACCGCGCCGCTCGTCGACACGCCGAAGTCCGTCACCGTGATCCCGCAGGAACTGATCCGGAACAGCGGCGCGTCGACGCTGACCGAAGCGCTGCGCACCGTGCCCGGCATCACGTTCGGCGCCGGCGAAGGCGGCAACCCGCTCGGCGACCGTCCGTTCATCCGCGGCTACGACACGCAGGGCAGCATGTTCGTCGACGGCATGCGCGACACGGGCGCCACGACGCGCGAGATCTTCAACACCGAGCGCATCGAGATCACCAAGGGTTCCGACGGCGCATACGGCGGCCGCGGCGGCGCGGGCGGCAGCATCAACCTGATCACGAAGGCCCCGCACCTCGGCACGTCGGCCAGCGCGAGCGCGGGCCTCGGCACCGACCGCTATCGCCGCTTCACGGCCGACGGCAACTGGCAGTTCGCCGATCACGCCGCGTTCCGCCTGAACCTGATGAGCCACAACAACGACGTCGCCGGCCGCGACGCCGTCAACAACGAGCGCTGGGGCGTCGCGCCGTCGATCGCATTCGGCCTCGGCACGTCGACGCGCGTGACCGCGAGCTACTACCACCTGTCGACGGACGACATGCCCGACGGCGGCATCCCGTACTTCTACACGACGTCGAACAAGCCCGCGAACGTCGGCACGATCTATCCGGCACCCGTCGATCGCCACAACTTCTACGGGCTGATCGACCGCGACTTCCGCAAGACCACGTCGGACATCAGCACGATCAAGATCGAACACGACATCACGTCGTCGCTGACGGTCCGCAACACCACGCGCTACACGGAATCGACGCAGGACTACATCTGGACGCAGCCGGACGACAGCCAGGGCAACGTGGTCAACGGCAAGGTCTGGCGCCGCAACAACAACCGCGACAGCTCGATCAACAGCATCGCGAACCTGACCGAACTGTTCGGCGAATTCCGCACCGGCCCGTTCAAGCACAGCTTCACGACCGGCATCGAGCTGACGCGCGAATGGGGCAAGCGCGATACGTACAACGTCGCCACGGATAACGGCAAGATCTGCCAGAAAGGCATCGGCGCGGCGTCGGGCTACAACTGCACGAGCCTGTGGTCGCCGAACCCGAACGATCCGTGGGCCGGTTCGATCACGCGCGCCAACGACTACGCGCATGCACGCACCACGACGAAATCGATCTACGGCTTCGACACGATCGAGATCACGCCGCGCTGGCAGGTCAATGCCGGCGTGCGCGTCGACGACTACTCGACCCGCTTCACCGACACCAAGGCGAACGGCGGCAAGACCTACACGCGCGACGACACGCTCGTGAACTGGCAGGCCGGCCTCGTGTTCAAGCCCGCGCAGAACGGCAGCATCTACGCGTCGTACGCAACGTCGTCGACGCCGGCCGGCATGATGCTCGGCGAAGGCAGCGAAACGCAGTCGCTCACGCCGGGCCGCGGCGGCGTCGGTCCGAACGCCGATCAGCTGTCGCCGGAGAAGAACCGCAGCATCGAGCTCGGCACGAAGTGGAACGTGCTGAACGACAAGCTGTCGCTGACCGCCGCGCTGTTCCAGATCGATACGACGAACGCGCGCGTGACGCTGCCGAACAACCAGTACGCGATGGTCGGCAACAAGCGCGTGCAGGGCCTCGAGCTCGGCGTCGCCGGCCAGATCACGAAGCAGTGGCAAGTGTTCGGCGGCTATACGTACATGAAGAGCGCGCTGCGCGACAACGGCAAGGACAGCGCGAACGACGGCAACCGCTTCCCGAACACGCCGAAGCACAGCCTCACGATGTGGTCGAACTACGACGTGACGCCGAAGTTCACGGTCGGCGGCGGCGCGTTCTACATGTCGGAAGTATTCGGCGATCCCGCGAACCTGCGCGCCGTGCCGTCGTACTGGCGCTTCGATGCGATGGCGCAGTACCGGATCAACAAGAAGCTCGACCTGCAACTGAACGTGAACAACCTGTTCAATCGCACGTACTTCGATCAGGCGTATCCGGCGCACTATGCGTCGATCGCACCGGGCCGCTCGGCGTTCGTCACGCTGAACGCGCGCTACTGATCGATGGAAGCCGTATCGCTGAAGGCGCTCGCGTCGGTGTCGCCGCGCGAGCTCGCCGACATCCTGGCCGGGCCGCCCGAGCGCGCCGCCGCGTGGGTCGCGGCGGCGGCCGATAACGGCATCGTCGATGCGCAGGCCGTCTACGGACAGTACCTGCTCGACGGGCATGGCGTGGCACGCGATCCGGCTGCCGCGTTCAACTGGTTCCGGCACGCCGCGCGGGCCGGCCATCCAATGGCGATGAACATGCTCGGCCGCTGCTACGAGTTCGGCTGGGGCACGGCCGCGTGCGCGCCGGTCGCCGTGTACTGGTACCGGCTCGCCGCGCAGGCGGGGCTCGACTGGGGCATGTACAACTACGCGACGGCACTCGCGCTCGGCAACGGCGTCGACGAGAACCGCACCGACGCGCTCGACTGGTTCCGCCGCGCGGCCGCGCTCGGCCATGCGAAATCGATCAACCTGATCGGCGGCTTCTACGAGGACGGCTGGGTTGTGTCGGTCGACACCGACGCCGCGTTCGACCACTATCGCCGCGCCGCCGTTGCCGGCGATTTCCGCGGCCAGTTCAACCTTGCGCGGCTGCTCGGCGAGCGCGGGCAGATCGACGAAGCGCTCACGTGGCTCGCGCGCGTGCCGGCCACCGCGACGCCCGCGTTCATCGCGAAGATGCGCGCGTATCTCGCGTCGTCGCCGCTCGACGCATTTCGTACGGCGGCGATGCAACTGGCGCCGCACGTTATGGAATCCGCAACATGATGCTTCATATCCCCGGCGTATTGACCAAGGCGCAGGTCGCGCAATGCCGCGACGTGCTCGATTCGGCCGAATGGGTCGACGGCAATGCAACGTCCGGCGCGCAGTCGGCGCTCGCGAAACGCAACCGGCAACTGCCAGAAGGCTCGCCGGCGGCGCGCGCGGTTGGCGACGCGATCCAGGATGCGCTCGCGCGCCATCCGCTGTTCTTCTCCGCGGCGCTGCCGCTCAAGGTGTTTCCGCCGCTGTTCAATCGCTATGAAGGCGGCGAGACGTTCGGCACGCACGTCGACAACGCGATCCGGCTGCTGCGCGGCACGGATTTCCGCGTGCGCAGCGATCTGTCGGCGACGCTGTTTCTCGAGGAACCCGATGCGTACGACGGCGGCGAGCTGTGTGTCGAGGATACGTACGGCGTGCATCGCGCGAAGCTGCCGGCCGGCGATCTCGTGCTGTATCCGGCGTCGAGCCTGCATCACGTGACGCCCGTGACGCGCGGCGAGCGCGTCGCTTCGTTCTTCTGGATTCAGAGCATGGTGCGCGACGATGCCGATCGCACGCTGTTGTTCCAGCTCGATACGCAGATTCAGCAGCTTTCCGCGGACAAAGGTGGGCACGACCCGGGCGTGATCGCGCTCACCGGGATCTATCACAACCTGCTGAGACGGTGGGCGGATACCTGAGCCATGTGGGGGGACCGCGCAACGTCCTGAAACGCGAGCCCCCTTCCGGCCACGGCCAGTCCACCGTCCAACGCAGCCGCCTTATGCCCGCTGCAGGATATCGATCGCCTTGTCCGCATCGTCCACCGAATCGACCGCGAAATAGGCAATGAACTGGGAACCCAGCACGGCGGCCGAAACGCCACGAAGATTGATCGCGCCGTCCGCGAGCATCTGGGTCAGTTGCCCGATGATGCCCATTTGATCCAGACCCATTACGCGGACGGAGTGAACGCTCGGGGTGACGCTGAACCCCACCTGCGTGGCCGTGCGAATCACCGCGTCTCCCTGCAGTGGTGCGACAAACACGACGCCCTTGCCCGGCGCCTCCGATGTGCGGCGTGCGACGATGAACTGCAAGTCTGCGCCGGCAGTCCGCAGAGCGCCTAATACGGCCGCGAGGCCGCCCGGCTTGTCCTCGATGGTCGCCGCCCACACATCGACACGTTCTACGCTCAGTTCCATGGCAATCCCTCCCGCCTGAGAACCCCGATAGAAAAAATCTAGATCACGGCAAGCACGCGAGCAAGGCGGACAGCGTCTTCCGGCCCCTGGGCATCAACGCACCCTGTCGCGTTTTGCATGCATCTGGCGACGCGTGACCTTCGCGACTTGCCTCGCTCCGCCGCACTGCCTTAAAATGACCATCGTCACATGACCAGGTCCATATCATGATGCCGCACGCTCCCGTTTCGAAATCCGAGTTCAAGGCTCGCGCACTCGAATACTTCCGGCTCGTCGAGTCGTCAGGCGAAAGCCTGATCGTCACCGATCACGGCAAGCCAACGCTCGAGATCCGGCCGTATCACGCACGCGAAGCTCAGCCGTTGGACATATTGCGCGGCTCGGTCATGCGCTACGACAATCCTCTCGATCCGATTGCGGAAGATGATTGGGAGGCGTCGCGGTGATCGTGCTGGATACGCATGCATTGGTGTGGTGGGTGGCGGGCGATCCTTCGCTCAGCAAGAAAGCGCGAACCGCGATCGATCGCGCGCGCGGCGAAGGCGCGCTCGCCGCATCCGCGATCTCGGCGTGGGAAATTGCGATGCTGGTGCGCAACGATCGCCTCGCGCTGTCGATGGACGTCGACGCATGGCTCGCCACGGTCGCGCAGATCGACGGCATGCGCTTCGTGCCCGTCGACGCCGACATCGCCGCGAAATCCACCGCCCTGCCCGGCGCGTTCCACAAGGATCCGGCCGATCGCATGATCGTCGCCACCGCGCGGCGGCTCGGCGCGCCGCTCATCACCCGCGACGAAAAAATCCGCGCTTACGCGCACGTGAAGACGCTCTGGTAGGCGTCGGTCGCGCGCAGGCCAAACCACGGCACCTTCTCCGCCGAACTCTGGCATATTGGCGATTCGTCTGACCAAAATGCCTCCGGCCGGCCAAGCACCGCGCAACACCCCGCCCGCCGGCTCGTGACCCGCAACCGTCATCGCGCCACCTCACCCGCTATCGTGATATCGCTCTCCGATCCCGTTGTCCGGTCGATCGCCCTGATGGAGTCGCACGAAGGGTTTGTCGATCTCGCTACCTTCGACGAACGCATCGCCGTCGACCTCTCGCGCAGCGTCGTTTCGAACCCGAGCCCGCATTTCCTGAAGGTACGCCGCGGTATCGCCGAACGGCTGGTCGTCGCCGCGCACGCGCTGCCCGCCGGGCTGCGCCTTTACGTCAAGGAAGGCTATCGTCCGCTCGGACTCCAGCGGGAATATTTCGCCGACCATCTCGCCGAACTGCGTGGGACACTGAATCCGCTGCCGTCCGACGAAACGCTGTACGAACTCGCGAGCCACCATGTCGCGCCCCCCGAAGTCGCCGCGCATCCGACCGGCGCTGCCGTCGACCTCACGCTGATATCGGCGGACGGCATCGAAGCCGACATGGGCAGCATCATGAACGCCACCGACCACGAATCGTCCGGCGCGTGCTACACGCACAACGCATTCATCAGCCGCGCGGCCGCACATAACCGCCAGGTGCTGATCGCCGCGCTGACGGGCGCCGGCTTCACGAATTACCCGTCGGAATGGTGGCATTGGTCGTTCGGCGACCGCTATTGGGCCGTCATGCAGCGTGAATCCCACGCGATTTATGGCCCCGTCGAGGAAAGCATGCTCGACGAAGCGTCGCGATGACGGTATTTCCGATCTGACGGGCGCGACTCGGTAACATCCTCACTTGCCGATCCCCGCCCGGTCCCGCACAATCGCAGCACCTGTCTCACTCCCCCCGCGCCGATGCCCTATGCGTCACTCGCCACCGGCGTCCTGCTCGCCGGCGGCCTTGGTCAACGCTTCGACCCGAGCGGCCTGCACAGCAAGTTGCTCGCACTGCTGCCAGACGGCACACCGGTTGCGGTCGCGGCCGCCCGCCATCTCGCGGCGGCCACGGCCGACGTGATCGCCATCGTGCGTCCCGGCGCCGAAAAACTCGCGATTCTGCTGAACGAAGCCGGCTGCCAGGTCGTCTACGCATCCGACACCGAGCGCGGCATGGGCGCGACCCTCGCGGCCGGCGTGCGCGCGACCCCCGACGCGACCGGCTGGCTCGTCGCGCTCGGCGACATGCCGTGGATCGCGGCTTCGACCTACGAAGCGGTGACGCGCGCGCTCGATACGGACGGTGCATCGATCATCGCGCCCGCCCATCGCGGCGTGCGCGGCCATCCGGTCGGTTTCGCCGCGCACCACTACGAGGCACTGGCCGCGCTCGACGGCGATACCGGCGCCCGCACGCTGTTCGCGAGCGCGCCCGTGCAACTGCTGGACGTCGACGATCCCGGCATCCTGCGCGACGTCGATACGCCGGCGGATCTGCGCTGACCGCGATCGCGCGGGCCACACGACGCATTGCGGCAGACGAACCCGTTCGACGATCGACACCCCGCCGCAAGAATCCCGCTGCAAACGCACGTTCGATTGCCTATAACGGAGACGAGGCGCACCTGCCGCGCCGCCGCCGTCACGCACTGCGCGAGTTCTCCATGACCGATCACACGACCCCGACGCCCGAGCCACCGGCCGACCCGAACCGCGATCCGGAAGACGACCCGCTGTCGTCGCCGCCGGGTCATCACCACGACAACCCGCAACAACCGGACGGACCGCCGAGCAAAGACCCGGTCTAGCCGCGCGTCGGCCGCTCCGCACATTCGCCCCTATTTCCCGTCATGCGCGGCTGGCGGCCGCCGGCCGCCCGTCGCCCGTCACCGCATCGCGTGGCCTATCGCGCCGTATACCCGCCGTCGATCGGCAGCGACACGCCGCTGATCATCGACGCCGCATCGCTCAGCAAAAACAGGATCGGTTCGACCACCTCATCCGGCTCGGCAAAGCGCCCGAGCGGAATCGCCGCCAGCATCGGCGCGCGCTTCTCCGGTTCGCTCCACGCGAATTGCGCCATCGGCGTGAGCGTGACGGTCGGGTTCACGCTGTTCACGCGAATGCCGTGCGGGCCGAGTTCGATGCACAGCACGCGCGTGATCGCGTCCATCGCCGCCTTCGACGCGCAATAGCTCAGATGCGCGGGCAGCCCGACGAGCGCGGCCTGGCTCGATACGTTGACGATGCTGCCCCGCGCACGTTCGGCGCCCCGTCCGTCGCATTCGATCATCTTGCGCGCGACGGCCCGCGCGACGAGCGCCGCACCGCGCGCATTGACCGCCATCACGCGATCGAAATGCGCGGCGCCGACATCGAGCGCCGCTTCGAGCGACGCGATTCCCGCACAATTGACGAGGCCATCGAACGCCTCGTGCGCGGCGAGCGCCGCGTCGATCGCGTGTTCGTCGCCGCCGACATCGATACGCAACGTATCGCATGCCGTCTCGCCGGCCAGCGCATCGAGCGCGGCCATGTCGCGCCCCGCCGCGACGACCCGCGCACCCGCCTGCGCCAGCGCGACCGCGCACGCTCGCCCGATTCCGCTCGATGCGCCCGTGACGAGCACCCGCGAGCCGCTGAAATTGAATCGTGTCTTCATGATGGCGTGCTCAAGCGGTGCATGATCGGTTTGAGTGCCGGGTACAGCGCCGTGTAGAGCGCGAAACGCGCCGCATACGCTTGCGCACGTTCGGCATCGGGCCGCGCACGCTCGACGAGCGTGACCCAGCCACCCTGCGCGTCGTCGTGCGACACGAGCCCTGCCCCGACACCCGCGAGCAGTGCCGCCCCCATCGCGGCTTCGACGTCCTGCTCGATCGTCCATACCGGAAAGCCGGTCACATCGGCAATGATCTGCATCCAGAGCGCCGAATGCGCGGCACCGCCGACGACGATCAGCCGATCGTCCAGCGCCGCCGCCCCTCGGCGGCCAGCCTCGATGTTGTGCCGCAACGCGAACGCGACGCCTTCGAGCACCGCGCGATACAGGTGCGCTCGCGTATGCGCGAGACTCAGCCCGACGAACGCGCCGCTCGCCTTCGCATCCCACACGGGGCTGCGCTCGCCCATCAGGTACGGCAGGAACAGCACGCCGTCGGCACCGGCCGGCACGCTTTCGGCCGCTTCCTCGAGCAGCACGTGCGGATCGCCATGCGGCAGCAGGCGCGCCGCATCGAGTTCCGCATGACAGAACTGGTCGCGAAACCACGCGACCGACGCACCGGCCGTGATCGCGCCACCGAATACGTACAGGTCGCGCTGCCCGTTGAACACGTGCGGCATGCTGACGAGCCCGTGCCGCGCATCGACATGCCGGTTCACGTAGCCCCAGCACATGCTGGTGCCGATCATCGCGACGTGCTGCCCGGTGCGCGTCGCGCCGGCCGCGAAGGTCGCGACGGCCGCATCGACGCCGCCCGCGACGACGGGTGTGCCGGCCGGCAACCCGAGCTGTTCGGTCCATTGCGACAGCAGCACGCCGACAACGTCCGTCGAATCGACGAGCCGCTCGGGCATCATCGTCGCCGGAATACCGAGCATGTCGAGCGCATCGTCGGACCACTCGCGGCGCGCGACGTCGTACACGCCGCCGATATTGCCGGCCGAACTGTGATCGACCGCGACTTCCCCGGTCAGCAGGTAGATCACATACGCGTTCGGCGGCAGGAAATAGCGCACGTTCGCCCACACGTCCGGCCGCTGGTCGCGCAGCCACAGCATCTTCGTGAAGCCGTAGTAGCTGTCGACGCCATTGCCCGTGATCACGCGCAACCGCTCGACGTTGACGTGTTCGTCGACCCAATCGACCTGCGCGGTCGCGCGCCGGTCCATCCAGATCAGGCACGGATGAAGCGGCCGCATGTCGCTGTCGACCGGGATGCCCGAGCCGCCGTACAGGCTGCTCACGCACACCGCGCGGATCGCGTCGGCCGGCACGCCCTGCGCGCGCGCATCGCTCACGCAGCCCGCGATGCATCCGAGCACGGCATCGAACCACACCTGCGGCCATTGCTCGGCCCACAGCGGGCGCGGCGTGTCGGGCTGGTAACCGGACGAGCGCCGCGCGACGATCGTGCCGTGCCGGTCGACGAGCAGCGCCTTGGTGCTCTGCGTGCCGATATCGACGCCTATGACGTATTCCATGATGTCTCCGGTGAGGCGCACGCCGGCCGTCAGCGGGCCGGCTTCAGCAGCACCTTGATCGATTCGGGCGATTTCGCGACGCGAATCGCGTCGTCCCAATCTTCGAGCGCGAAACCGTGCGTGACGATGCCTTTCGACGTGACGAGCCCGCGCGCCAGCAGGTCGATCGCGATCGGATAGCAGTATGGCCCAAGGTGCGCGCCGCGCACGTCGAGTTCCTTGCGGTCGCCGATGATCGACCAGTCGACGGTCGCATCCTCGCCGAACACGCTGAATTCGACGAAACGGCCGAGCTTGCGGATCAGGTCGAGCCCCTGGTTCACGCCGACCGGCGCGCCGGTCGTTTCGATATAGACGTCGCAGCCGTAGCCGTCGGTCAGCGCGCGGATGATCTCGCGCGCATCGTCGCGCTTCGGGTTGATCGTCACGTCGGCGCCGTACTGCCGCGCGAGGTCGAGGCGCTCGTCGATCAGGTCGATCACGACGAGTTTCTTCGGCGTCTTCAGGTGCGCGACCTGCGTCATCATCAGCCCGAGAGGGCCCGCGCCCGCGATCACGACGACGTCGTCGAGCTGGAGGTCGCCGCGGTTCACGGTATGGATCGCGCACGACAGCGGCTCGATGATCGCGGCATCCTCGAGCGACACGCTGGGCGGGATCTTGTGGACGAGCGCGGTCGGCGGAATGCGCATGTATTCGGCCATGCCGCCGTCGGCGACGTCGCGCTGGAAGCCGAAGATGTTGTGCACTTCGCACATCCAGTACTGACCGGACCTGCAATAACGACACTTGCCGCACGGCACGATCTGCTCGGCGATCACGCGGTCGCCCAGTGTCACGCCGAAATGTTCGGCCGCGCCGTCGCCGAGCGCTTCGACATGGCCGAAGAATTCATGGCCGGGAATCACGGGTGCCTTCACCCACGGACTCGGGCCGCCCCAGAACATCTTCGCGCCCGTATAGCACTTGCAGTCGCTCGCGCAGATCCCGCACGCGGCGATGCGGATCACGAGCTCGTTCGCGCCGGGGCGCGGCTTCGCGACCTGTTCGACGCGATAGTCCTCGGGGCCGTGGCAGACGACCGCGGTCATCCGCGGCTGGGCTTCAGGTGTCGTCATGAGTTGTCTCTTTCGTTGATGATTCGGATATCTATTCGATTACGCGTTACCGCGATCGTTCGCGGCTGATGTAGATCGCGAGCAGGATGATTCCGCCCTTGATCACGTTCTGCACATACGGGTTCACGCCGATCATGTTCAGGCCATTGTTGAGCACGCCGAGCAGCAGCGCGCCGACCAGCGTGCCGAGGATCGCGCCGCGCCCGCCGGAGATCGACGTGCCGCCCATCACGACGGCCGCGATCGCGTCGAGTTCGAAGCCCACGCCCGCGTTCGGCTGCCCGCTCATCAGCCGCCCGGTCAGCACGATCGCGGCAAGCGCCGACGTGAGCCCGGCCAGCGTGTAGACGATCAGCTTCACGCGCGCGACGCGCACGCCGGTGAGCCGCGTCGCCTGCTCGTTGCCGCCGATCGCATACACATAGCGGCCGAACGGCATGCGATCGAGCAGCAGCCACGCGATCGCATAGACCACCAGCATGATCAGCACGGGCGCCTGAATGCCGAGCACCTTGCCGCTGCCGAAGAACGCGACCCAGTCGGGCAGGCCGTCTATCGGATAGCCGCCCGTGTAGATCAGCGCGAGGCCGCGCGCGATGCCCATCGTCGCGAGCGTGACGATGATCGGCGGCATCCCCGCGAACGCGACGAACACGCCGTTCAGGAAGCCGAAACCGAGGCCGACCGCGATGCCGATCGCGAGCGCGGCGACCGCGTTGACGCCCGCGACCATCAGCCCGGCCGCGATGATCGCGTTGATCGACACCTGGCGCAGCACGTTTTCCAGGTTCGCGGCGGACAGGAAGCTCGGGCTTGCGATCATCATCGCGATGCACACGACGATGAGGCCGACGAGCGGATAAAACAGCGTCGAGCGCCGCAACCGCGCCCAGATCGCGCGTGGCGGCGACGCATCGCCGGCGGCAGCCGCCGCGAGCGTCGTGGAAGGCGTGGAAGGCGTGGAAGAAGAATCAGGCAGGTTCATGGGTCGCTCCTCGCGTGCCGGCCGTGGCATGGGTCATGACCGTGTCGGGATCGATCTCGTCGCCGTCGAGCGTCGCCTCGATGCGCCCTTGCCGGAACACGGCGACGCGATCGCACATGCCGACGATCTCCGGCAGTTCGGACGAGATCATGATGATGGCGTAGCCGCGCGCGGTAAGTTCGCGCATCAGCCCGTAGATTTCGGCTTTCGCGCCGACGTCGATGCCGCGGGTCGGCTCGTCGAAGATCAGCACCGACGTGTGATGGTTCAACCAGCGCGCGATCACGACCTTCTGCTGGTTGCCGCCGGACAGCGTCGCGACCTCGGTGTGGATCGACGGCGCCTTCACGCCGACGCGCCGCATCACGTCGTGCGTCGCGCGCGCCTCGCCGCGCCGGTCGATCAGCCAGCGCATCGACCGGTACTTGCCGAGGTTGTTCAACGAGATGTTGTCGCGAATCGAAAACGACGTGACGAGCCCTTCCGTCTTGCGGCTTTCCGGCAGGATGCCGATGCCCGCCCGCAACGCGTCGGCCGGATCGGCAAGCTTCGCCGCCGCGCCGCGCACACGCACTTCCTTGCGGTGCGCGCGCGTCGCGCCGATCACCGCGAGCGCCGTTTCCGTGCGGCCCGAGCCGACCAGCCCGGCGAAGCCGAGGATCTCGCCCGCCCGCAGCGCGAAGCGGTTCACCGGGCCGCCTCGCTCGAGCTGCAGCGCGTCGACTTCGAGCACGGCCGGCGCGTCGGCCGGCAGCACGGGCTTCGGCGGGAAGCTGCTTTCGATCCGGCGGCCGACCATCATCCGCACGAGCTGCTCGACGTCCGTGCGCGCGACGTCGGTCGTCGCGACGTACTGGCCGTCGCGCAGCACGGTGATGCGGTCGCACACCGCGAAGATCTCGTCGAGGTGATGCGAGATGAAGATCATCGCGACGCCCTGCCGCTTCAGCTCGCGCATGATCGCGAACAGGTGTTCGGCCTCGGCCGGCGTAAGCGTGGCGGTCGGTTCGTCGAGGATCAGGATGCGCGCGTCGAGCGACAGCGCCTTGCCGATCTCGACGAATTGCTGCTGCGCGACCGACAGCGCACGGATCGGCGCATCGAGATCGATCGACACGCCGAGCCGCGCGAAGATGCCGGCCGCCGCGCGGCGCATCCGCGTGCGGTCGCGCGCGCCCCAGCGGTTGCGCAGCTCGCGGCCGAGGAACAGGTTGTCGACGGCGTCCAGGTGCGGGATCAGGCTGAACTCCTGGAACACGATGCCGACGCCCGCCGCAACCGCCTCGTGATAGTTCGCGAAACGGCGCGCGGCGCCGTCGATCTCGATCGTGCCGGCATCCGGTTGATGAATGCCGCACAGGATCTTCATCAGCGTCGACTTGCCCGCGCCGTTCTCGCCGAGCAGCGCGTGGATCTCGCCGCGCGTAATCTCCAGATGAATGTCGGACAGCGCCTTCACGCCCGGAAAGCTTTTCGTGATGTGGCTGAGCCTGAGTATCGTCTCCATCGGCCTCTCCGTGCGAAGGGCGTCGGCCGTGCCGCCGCCCTTCGCGTCGCGTCGCACGTCGTTCACCAGCTGAAGCCCTTCGCGTTGCCGCGATCGACGACCTTCACGTCGACCGGGATCGCCTTCGGCACCGTCGCGCCCCACTTGCGCGCAATCGCGATGCCGAGCGCGATGCGCACCTGGTCGGCCGGGAACTGCGCGGTCGTCTCGATGAACTTCGAGTTCGGCTTCTGGATCGCGGCGATTGCCTCGGGCGCGCCGTCGACGCTCGTCAGCTTGATGTCCTTGCCGGAACCCTCGATCGCGGCGAGCGCGCCCATCGAGCCGCCGTCGTTCACGCTGAAGAGGCCCTTCAGGTTCGGATGCGCGGAGATCATGTTTTCCGTCACCGACAGTGCGGTCGCGCGCTCCTGCTTGCCGTTCTGCGTGTCGACGAGCTTCACGTTCGGAAATTTCGCGAGCCCGGCCTTGCAACCGCGCACGCGTTCGAGAATCGGCACGACCGGAATGCCGTCGAGGATCGCGACCTCGCCGCTGCCGCCGATCGCCTTCGCGAGGTATTCGCACGACATCACGCCCGCGTCGTAATTCTTCGAGCCGACGAACGAATCGACCGGCCCGTTCGCGTTCGCATCGACGGCCACGACCACCGCGCCGGCCTTCTTCGCCTGCGTGATCGCCGACTGGATGCCGGTCGAATCGGTCGGGTTCACGAGCAGGATGTCGATCTTCTTCTGCAGCATGTCCTCGACGTCGCTCACCTGCTTGCTGACGTCGTGATGCGCGTCGGTGACGACGACCTGCGCGCCGATCGTTGCGGCCGCATCGGTAAGCGCCTTCTGCATCGTCACGAAATACGGGTTGTTCAGTTCCTGGAACGTCATGCCGATCCGCAGCGGCGCGGCATGCGCGGCGGCGGGCAGCAGGGCCGCGACGGCGAGCGCGGCAAGGGCCGCCATGCGGACGGCGCGGCGGGGGGATGAAGCGGGCGATGCATGCGTCATGACGGTGTCTCCGGTTGTATAAGGCTTTTTCGTGGGTGAGCAAGCCCCTCGCGACGTGGGCGGCGCGATCGGCTGGGTACAACGGCGTGGAAAACTCAGGCGGGCGGCGGCCCGGCGATCATCCCGGCTGCGGCGCGAGTTCGGGCACGCCGGGTGTCAGTACGCGCGGCGGCATCGGGTTGCCGGTGGGTGCCGCATGCAATGCGAGTTCGCGACTGCGCGCGTTCAGGCGCTGCAGCGCGCGAAATTCGGACGGCGCCATCCCCTTCACCGCGCGGAACTGGCGATTGAAGTTCGATACGTTGTTGAAGCCGGCCTGGAAGCAGATATCGGTGATGCTCGTATCGTCGGCGAGCAGCATCTGACACGCGGATTCGATCCGCAGACGGTTCACGTACTGCACGAACGGCATGCCCGTCTGGCGATGGAACGCACGCGAGAACGCGCTGACGCTCTGCCCCGTCAGTTGCGCGAGATCGGATTCGCGCAGCTCGGACGCGAGGTTCTTGCCGATATACGACAGCGCATGGCTGAGCCGCGTGGGCGTGACGTCGGCCTGGTCGTACGCGGGGCTCGCGAGCAGCGTGCGCTCGTCGGCGCCGCACAGCCGTTCGAGGATCGTCATGAACAGCGCGATGCGGCGCATGCCGCGCGCCGCCAGCAGTTCGTCGAACAGCGGCGCGATCGCGGCGCTGGTCGCGGCGTCGAAACCGACACCGCGCCGTGCATCGTCGAGCAGCGCCTGCGCATCGCGGCATTCGGGAAACGCGTCCATGCAGCGGCGCACGAACACCGGGTCGAACTGGATCACGAGATTGCGGCGCTCGACGGTTTCGCCTTCGGCCATGTCGCTGACCCAGTTGTGCGGCAGGTTCGGGCCGAGCAGCACGAGATGGCCGGGGCCGAACGAGCCGATGTGATCGCCGACGAAATACTTGCCGCGCGTCGCGACGATCAGGTGCAGTTCGAATTCGGGATGGAAGTGCCAGCGGATCGTGCGATACGGATAGCCGTGCGACCAGACCTTGAACGACTCGTCGCGTCGCACTTCGACCACTTCGAGATCGGGGTGCATCATCTTGGCGTCTCCATTCCCATGTATCGCTGGCCGGCCTGTTCGGCTGTTCGCGCGTGCGCCGCGTGTTTCGCGCGGCGACGCGACCGGTCGCATGGGAAGCAATGTAGGTCGATCGAGCGCGCGGCTCCACCAACTTTACGCCTGATTTTCGATACTTTTTTGCGCTTTCCGGCCGTAAACGGCGCCAGATGACAAATTTGTGCAGCGCGGAACGTGTCGGGGCGACCGCCCGCGCCGGTGTTTATGCGTCGGCGTGCTCGCGCGCCGTGCGCACCTCGTACGTCTTCAGGTGGTTGTACGCGATCCGCAGCAACGACAGCGCATCGGCCACCTGCGGGTCGCGGCGCGCGAGCAGATCGCCGATCACATGATCGGCTTCGACGCGCGCATGATTCTCGACGTCGCGCAGCATCGATGCGGTCAGCGGCGACGGCGTCAGCACCATCTGCTGCATCCGCTCGATCGCCACGGGGTCGGGCCGCTTGCCGTTGTATTCGGCGATCGCGCTGCATTCGCCGAGCATCGTCTCGAGCAGGCGGAGGCCGTCCGGCGCGGTGAGAATGTCGCCGACCGAGCCGCGGAACAGCGACGTGCTCGCGGCGAGCGTCGCGAGGAATACCCACTTCTCCCACATCCGCGCCGCGATGTCGTCGCTGAGCGTCGCGTCGAAACCCGCGCCATCGAACACGTCGGCCACCGCGCGCACGCGCGGCGATTCGCCGCCGGCGAGCTCGCCGAACGACAGCCCGGCCGTGTCGTTCAGGTGCACGATGCGCTGCTCGCGATCGAGCGTCGCCGCGATCACGCACAGCCCGCCGAGCACCTGCGCGGCGCCGAACCGGTCGCGCAGCACGTCGAGGTGGCGCATCCCGTTGAGCATCGGCAGGATCAGCGTCTGCGGCCCGACGAACGGCGCGAACGAGAGAATCGCGTCGTCGAGGCTGTAGGCCTTGCAGCTCAGCAGCACGAGGTCGAACGGCGCGACCCCGGCGCCCGCATCGCCCGCACGCACGGTCTGCACGTTCGCGAGCGTCAGGTCGCCGCGCGGGCTGCGGATCAGCAGCCCGTCGCGCGCCAGCGCGGCCGCGCGGCCGTCGCGCACCAGGAACGTCACGTCGCGCCCCGCCGCGGCCAGCCGTCCTCCGAAATATCCGCCGACCGCGCCGGCCCCTACCACCAGAATTCGCATCGTTGCCTCCTTTCGGTTTCATTCAGCGCCGCGCTGCCGCCGCCCCGGGGCGCCACGCGCGCGCAATCGCCCCGACAGTATAGCGACGCCCGTTATGCATATGCATAGATACCCGTGCCGACGTCGCAGGCATGGGCAGTCGCGCCGCGTCTAAGGGATTACCCGTCTACGGCGATGCGCCGCGCGCGCCGTCAAGACACTTATCCCGTCACGCCGCTTTGGCGAGCATCCTCGACTGACCGACCACACACCATGCGCAACCTTTCCCTGAATCAGAAACTCGCCTCGATGATCGTCATCCTGTGGCTCGGCCTGCTCGTGATCGCCGGGCTCGGCGCGTGGCAGACGCGCGCATCGATGATCACGGACCGCCGCGACCAGCTCGCGTCGCTGGTCGCGCAAGCCGCCAGCGTGACCGACCATTACTACAAGCTGTCGCAGCAGAACGCGATGCCGGAAGCCGACGCGAAGCAGAAGGCGCTCGAAGCGATCGCCGCGATGCGCTACGGCGCCGACGGCTACATCTCCGTCAACGACTCGAAGCCCGTGATCGTGATGCACCCGATCAAGACGGACCTCAACGGCAAGGACGTGTCGAATTTCACCGATCCGAACGGCAAGCACCTGTTCGTCGAGATCGTGAAGGCCGGCAACATGGAAGGCGGCAAGGGTTTCGTCGAGTATCTGTGGCCGAAGCCGGGCGCCGACAAGCCGCAGGAGAAAACCAGCGCCGTGCAGCGCTTCGCGCCGTGGGACTGGTATCTCGTGACGGGCATGTACATGAACGACGTGCGCACGGCCGTGCTCGAGAGCATCGGCCGCTGGCTTGCGATGACGGCCGTGCTCGGCGCGCTCGCGACCGCCGTCATGGTGCTGGTGCTGAAAAGCGTGCGCGCGAGCCTCGGCGGCGAACTCGAGGACGCGCTCGACGCCGCGCAGCGCATCGCGCAGGGCGACCTGACCGCGCGCGTCACCGTGAAGCACGACGATCGCGGCAGCCTGCTGCATGCGCTGCACACGATGCAGGGCGGGCTGATCGACATGGTGTCGCGCGTGCGGATGGGCACCGAGAACATCAACGTCGGCGCGAGCGAGATCGCGTCCGGCAACACGGACCTGTCGCAGCGCACCGAGGAACAGGCGGCCGCGCTCGTGCAGACCGCGTCGAGCATGGACCAGATGACCGCGAACGTGAAGCAGAACGCGGACAGCGCCGCGCAGGCCGCGTCGCTCGCCGGCGAGGCCGCGCAGGTTGCGACACGCGGCAGCACGGTGGTCAACGATGTCGTGCGCACGATGAACGAGATCACCGACCGTTCGCACAAGATCGGCGACATCATCGGCGTGATCGACGGGATCGCGTTCCAGACCAACATCCTCGCGCTGAACGCGGCGGTCGAAGCTGCGCGCGCGGGCGAACAGGGCCGCGGCTTCGCGGTGGTCGCGGCCGAAGTGCGCTCGCTCGCGCAACGCTCGGCGACGGCCGCGAAGGAGATCAAGTCGCTGATCGTGTCGTCGAACGAGACCGTCGAGCACGGCGCGACGCTCGTCACGCACGCGGGCGAGACGATGGCCGAACTCGTGCAGTCGGTGCGGCGCGTGAACGAGATCCTCGACGAAATCAGCCACGCGTCGCGCGAGCAGAGCGCGGGGATCGAGCAGGTCAATCGCGCGGTGGGCGAGATGGACCAGGTCACGCAGCAGAACGCGGCGCTCGTCGAAGAGGCCGCGGCCGCCGCGCACTCGCTGCGCGATCAGGCCGAAGCGCTGCGCGACGCCGTCACGCGGTTCGCGTTGCCGGCCTGACGGCGCGGGCCCGGTGCGCGCGTGCTTACGCCGCGCCGCCGGGCCGCGGCGCGGCCGCGCCGGTACCGAGCCCCAGCCCGGCCGCCCGCTGGATCAACTCGACATCGTTGTTCGCGCCGAGCTTCTTCATCGCGCTGATCTTCTGCGCACTGACCGTCTGCTTGCCCTTGCTCAGGCGCTGCGCGATCGTCTTGATCGGCACGCCCGACAGATACAGGCGAATCACCTCGATCTCGCGCACCGACAGCTTCACGGGCGCCTCGCCGCCCTCGTCGAGCGCGTCGACCGCACGCCTGACGAACGGCGACAGGTAGCATCCGCCGCTGTAGCTCGCATGGATCGCCGTGACGATATGGCCGACGTCGTCGAGCTTGCTGACGACGCTCACGCCGCCGATCGCGAGGATCGACCGGAAGATCAGCGGGTTCTCGTTCGCGACCAGCGCGACGATCCCGGCGTTCGGGCGCGTGCGCCGCAGCCAGTCCAGCAGCGCGAGGCCGTCCATCCGCTCGTCGCCGCGGATCGCATAGTCGACCAGCACGATATCGCAGTCGACGCCGCCGAGCGACGCCACCAGTTCGGCCGCACTCCGGTAGACCGCGACGAGCTCGATCGCGCAGCCGCTGCCGGCGACCTGCTCGATGCCGGCCAGCGTCAGCGGCCAGTCGTACGCGAAGACGATGCGAACATTGAATTTCCTCATACGCGGTTCCTGGTTGTTCACCGGCCGCGCAATGCGGAACGCACGCGACCGGTTCGACGTTGAAAGGACGTTCGGGCTATTTTTATCCCGAACGTCGATTCTATGGAGCCGGGCGCGGGCGGGATATCGGACGGCATATGGATCGGCCGCCGGGGACGTAATACGAGTTTGATATTTGCGCGGGTTCGAACGGCCGGCGGCCGGTGCCCAACGGCCACGGGCATCGGCCAAACGGCCGGTGTTGCGCGCCGCGCGGGCCATGCGGCCGGTCAACAGGTAAAATTGCGGCCTTTGCTGCCATTCCGGGCCACCGGCGGCGAGCGCTGCGCCGATGCCGGCCGCGCGCCACCGCCCTGTTGCCGGCGGCCCGACTTTCCGCGCTCCTCATGACCGAATCCGATCTGCAATCCGACGACACCTCCATCCACGAAAACGGCCTCTGGCGCGACAACGGCTGGACGGCCCGCGTCATCAAGAACGAAGACGACGACGGCTGGGCCGTCGAGATGATCAAGGACGGCGAGTCCGAGCCCGCGCTCGTCGGGCCGTGGACCATGGGCCGCGACAAGAAGAACCCGAAGCCGATGGACGCGAACGCGTTCCGCACGCTCGTGAAGACCGCGACCGAGGTGCTGATGCGGCACGAGCAGCAGCGGCGCGCGATGCTGCACAAGGAAGTGGCGATTCAGGGCGACGACGGGCAGGACGTGTCGGTGACGCTCGACATCGTGCCGGACGAATTCGAGCCGTACGCGCAGCTCAAGGCATTCGATCCGTATGGCGACCTGCTGGCCGAAGCGAAGGTGTCGGCCGGCTTCAAGCTCAACAAGGCCAGCGCCGAGCGCTGGGTCGCCTCGGGCTTCGAGCGACCGGCCTGAGCGAACGCGGCACGGTCAGGCGCGCGATCAGGCGCCGGCGCCCTGCCGCTCGCGCTGCAGCCGGCGCGCCGCCAGCTTGCGCCGCACGAGCTGCTCGAACTGCTGCGTCGCGACCTCCGGATCGCGCGCGGCCAGCCCGAGCGCGTTGCGCACGAGCTGGATCGGCGTCAGCACGATGCCCCACGGCAGCCCCCACCAGCCGAGCGTGACCGATGCGAGCAGCGCGGCCGCCTGCTTCTTGCGGCCGCAGCGGCGGCAGCACACGTGACGACGCGTCGCCCAGCGCGTGACGAACACCAGCGACACGACACGATGCGACGCGTGGACATCGACCGGATTTCCCTCGCGCAGGCAGATCGGGCATGGCCCGTATCGCCAGTCGTCGACATACAGCCGGACCTTCTCGTCGGGCACCCGTTCGGCCTCGACGACGATCGGATGCGCTTGCGCGCACGCCGAACTGCAATAGCGGTGGCCGTCGATCGACCGCCCGCCGACCAGGAACGTCCTGCCGCAGTGACTGCACTCTGACACGATAACCTCGGATAAGCGTGATGCGCCGCGTGCGGCCGCGCGCGCGTCGATGCGCGGGCGGTCCGGACGGGCTGTTTCCTGTCTTAACGGCCGCCGCCGCACGGTCTTGAGCGGATGCGCGCCAACGCGCGTCAGCCGTGCAGCCCGTGCGCGGTCATCAGGCGGTACAGCGTCGCGCGCGAAATGCCCAGCTCGGCCGCGACGTCCGCATGCTGGTGGCGGTGGCGCAGCAACGTTTCCTCGATCGCGTGCCGCTCGGCCTGCCGGCGCACTTCCGCCAGCGTCGGCGGCTGCCGCGACGTGTACTGGTGCAGCTCGAGATCGGCGGCGGAGATCATCGGGCCGTTCGTCATCACGACCGCGAACCGGATCCGGTTGATCAGCTCGCGCACATTGCCGGGCCACGGATAGTTGTGGATCGCCTCGACCGCGCAAGGCATGAAACCGCGAATCCGGTGCGAACAGTCGTCGCGATAGCGCCGCAGTACGTAATCGGCGAGCAGCATGATGTCGCGGCCGCGCACGCGCAGCGGCGGCTCGTCGATGCGCAGCACGCACAGGCGATAGAACAGGTCGGCGCGGAACCGCCCCGTCTGCATCGCGGCCTCGAGATCGACGTGGGTCGCCGACACGATCCGCACGTCCACCGGAATCGACGCGTGTCCGCCGAGCCGCTCGATCTTGCCCTCCTGCAGGAACCGCAGCAGGCTCGCCTGGCTCTCGAACGGCATGTCGCCGATTTCGTCGAGAAACAGCGTGCCGCCGTGCGCGGCCTCGATGCGGCCGATCTTGCGCTGGTGCGCGCCCGTGAACGCGCCGCGCTCATGGCCGAACAGTTCGGCCTGCAGCAGCGTCGCCGGGATGGCCGCGCAGTTCACGGCAACGAACGGCGCGTCGGCGCGCGACGACTGCTGGTGGATCGCCGCCGCCGTCAGTTCCTTGCCGGTGCCGGATTCACCGGCGATGAACACGGTGGCGTCCGTGTTCGCGACCTTGCGGATCGTCGCGAACAGCCGCCGCATCGCATCGCACGAGCCGATCATCGTGCCGCCGGCCGGCGCCGCGTCCGCGCCCGGGTCGCCGTCCGCGAGCTTCAGCATCCCGTACGCATGGCCGACGAGATAGCCGATCGTCGTGTACGCGGTCGCATTGCGCACGTAGTCGAAACAGCAATGGCGGATCAGGCGCGCGATGGTGATGTCGCGCAGCCGCTCGCCATCAGCGAGCGCGACCCAGCCGACGCGCGGGTCGCGCAGCAGCGCCTCGAACGACGCGACGTCGGGCGACGCGAAGCTGCCGAAATCAACGATGCCTGCATGCGGGCGGTTCGCCTTGACGAGATTCAGTGCGTCCGCAACGGTTTTCGCGCGCCACACGTCCCAGCCGCGCGCCGCGAGACAGTCGACGAGCGCCGCATCGTGATGCTGCGACAGGTACACGAGCGGCCGCGACGGCGCGACATGGTTGCGCCGGATGGCCAGGAACGGTGCAGTGCCCGTGTCCCGTTCGACGTCCTGCGGGTCTGACAGCCTGATCTGGCAGCAATAGTTCACGATGGCCTCGTCGTGTGGGGTTATAGGTCGGAACAGCCCGTGCCGGATTGACGTTTGTTATCGGCAGAAAACGACGCGCTGCGTGTAGATCTGCGGCTCGATGACCGGCTTCGTCGACCGGTTGATATCCTCGCGATACGCCCGGTAGGTCTTGCCGTTCACCGTCACATCCTCCGCGCGGGCCGTCTCGATCGTATTGAGCCCTTTGCGCTGCCAATCGCTCACCCGGTCGGCCGCCGACAGGCTCGATTCGCCGGCGATCTTCTGCGTGATCGCGCTGCCGTCGCTCCACGGCTGCGTCTGCATGTCCTCGGCATGCTGCATCGCCCCGATCGTCTTGCCGGTCGGCGCCGGCCCGTTCTGCGCTTCGAACGGCGTGCCGCGGCCGTACGCGGGCGATTGCCACGACGGCGCGTGACCCTCCTCCGGCATCATGTAAATCATCTGAGGGTCGCCGACCATCATCATCGGTGCGCATGCCGTGTTGTCGGCGCGGCCGAGCGTCGTCAGCGCCTGCTGGACGCTCACCGCGTTCGCGGCAGTCTGCTCGCTCAGGATCACGAACACCGCGGGATTCTGGAACACCGATTGCGCGGCGGCTTGCGCGCTGATCAGCAGCAGAGCGACCAAAAAGATCCTCATGATTGAGGCCTCCTTGTATCCTCGTCGGGCAAAAAGAGGTGTTGACCTCGGGGATGGGACCAACACCCGTCAAACAGGGACGTCCATCGTGCATCGGGTCCGAACGACTCCCGTGCGACCGGTGTTCCGGTTGCACGGAAGATGGACCCGCATGCTCACGACGACGTGCTCGTCGAGATGACTGCCGGAGCCGGCGTGGCCGGTGCAGCCGGTGCGGCCTGCTGGTCGGCCGGGGCCGGCGGCAGTCCTTGCGCCGGATCGGACAACGCCGGCATGTCGGCGGACGGCGCAGGTGCGGCTGCAGATTCGGCCGCGTCCGGCACCTTCGCGTCGGCAGCCGGCATGTCGGCTACCGCAGGCTGCGCGGCTTCCGGTGCGGGTGCAGGTGCGGGGGCTTCGACGACGGCCTGCGGAGCCGGTTCGACGGCCTTCGCATCGGCTGCCGGCGCGGGCATCGCAGCGTCCGCTGCCTGCGGCGCGGCGTCGGTGGCGGCCGGCGCGGCTGGCGCGCTGTCCGCCGCCTTCGCATCGGCCGCGGGCATCGCGACGACGGCAGCGGCCGGCGTCGGGTCGGCAGCCGGCGCGGCAGCGGCTTGCGCTGCGTTGTCGGTCGCGGCCGGCATCGGCTCCGGCGCCTTGTCGGCGACGGGCTGCACGGGTTCCGGTGCCTTGTCGGCGACGACCGGCGCGGGTTCCGGTGCCTTGTCGGCAACCGCCGGCGCGGGCTCCGGTGCCTTGTCGGCGACGGCCGGTGCGGCGATGACGGCTGCCGCCGGCACGGCTGCCACGGCGGCTGCCGGTACGAGCGACGCTGCGGGTGCGGCTGCGACTGCCGGTGCGGCAGCAACCGCGGGCACGGCAGCAGCGACCGGTGCAGCGGCTGCAACCGCAGGCGCTGCAACTGCCGGTGCTGCTGCTGCCACCGCCGGCGCCGCGACTGCCGGTGCGGCTGCGGCCCCCGCCGGCGCCGCGACTGCCGGTGCGGCTGCGGCCCCCGCCGGCGCCGCGACTGCCGGTGCGGCTGCGGCCCCCGCCGGCGCCGCGACTGCCGGTGCGGCTGCGGCCCCCGCCGGCGCCGCGACTGCCGGTGCTGCGGCAACCGGCGCCATCGTCGGCACGGGCACCGGGACCGGCACCGGGATGGGCGCCGCCAGCACCGCAGTCGTCGCCACCGGGCGCGTCTGCGCCGGCGCCGGCGCCGGCGCGGCTGCGTCGAGCGGCGGCAGGCCCATGCGGTTGCGCACGATCGGATCGTGATACTTCACGTCGTCGGCGACGGTCGCTTCGGCGCTGGGCGCGACGTTCGAACGCGCGAGCGGTGCGGTCGTGCCCGGGCACAGGTGCCCGGTCGCTTCCACCGCGCGCCGGTTCGCGTCGCTCTGGCAGAGCAGCGCGAGCGCCACGTCGGTCAGGCCCATCGCGCGGAATTCACGCGCATCGAGACGGCGGACGCAGGCCTGGTCGACCAGCGTCGTGCCACCCGTCGCGCCGAACCCCGGGAACGACACGCCGACGCTCACCGACCCCATGCAGGTGTCGGACAGCGTGGTCGTGAGGCCGGGCGCCTGGATGGCCGGGTTCGTCTTGATCGTCTGCGTACCCGAGTAGTTGACGTTTTCCGACGACTGGGTGTTGTACGGGTTGGTACCGGGCGAACCGGCTGTCTGGAGCGCGCTCGTGCTCTGCGGCGTCACGTTCGAGCCGCCGCTCGTGCTGGACGGCATCGTCACGTTCACGTTCACGCTCGAATTGCCGCTGCCGCGAACCCCGCTGCTGCTGGTGGCGTTGCCGCCGCGCGAGCTCGTGGTGTTCGTGTTCATGCTCGAGCCGCCGCCCTGGCTGACGGCCGTCGACGACGTCGAAGACTGTGCGCTCGAAGTCGAATCGGCGGTTTGCGCCTGGGCCCCGATCGTGGTCATCGCGAACATTGCCGCACATGCCACCTTGATCCTGTTGCTGTTCATTTCACTCTCCGGACGAGGTTTGACCTCCCACCCAGGCAACCGTACTAATTCCCCTGAATCCCTTCAGCTTTTCCTGCTTCCCCGAACTGCTTCCAGCCGCTGCCCAGCTGGGACCACGAGCCGGCCGACATTCCCTGCCACTGCTGGGAGTCCGGTCCGCCGATGGCGTTGCCCGACGAAAGCGTTTGTTGTTCTGACGGTTTGGTTGTCTGGTCAGGGTTGTTTGACGTCTGCATATTCGATTGCACGTCCTCGGCAGCACGGTCAGCGCCATATGCCGTCAGTGACGCAAGCATCAGAGCGGCGGCAATCACTTTCTGCTTCATGCCAACTCCTTACGTGACAACAATGCGGAAAAGAGACCAGCGTCGCTGAGAAACTGGTCCCCCCACACCTGACTAATGACTGCTCCCGGTCGCGCTCGAACTTGCCTGGCTTCCGCCTGATGCGGACGGAGAGCCGGCCGGCCCGGTACTCCAGACGGTCGACGAGTTGTAGTGATTCGAACCCGTGATCGCGCCAGAACCGCCGCTGCCCGTAAGCCCGGCGGCACCTGCGTTGGCATTTCCCTGGTCGTTCGCACTCGATGCGGTGTAGTGGTTCGCGCCCAGCACGATCGTGGCGGAAACCCCTCCCGAAAGCGCATTCGCGTTCTCGTTCGTGCTGCCGTTTCCACCGAACGAGCCTGCGGCACCGATACCGCCGCCTGCCGCGAACGCTCCCCCGTTCGTGCCCGAACCGCTGGCCGTCGACGTCGAGTTGTGAAAGGCCGATGCCGTACCAACGGAACCGGACGGTGTCACGGTACTTCCGGCGCTTGCGCCTGCTACCGAATTCGAATTGCTCGTATAGCTGCCGGAGCCGACCAATACCGAACCGGAAACGCCTGCTGCAACGGATTGCGTCTGGTTGGTCGTGAACGAACCGGCGGCCAGCACGGCCGACGATAGGACGGTGAGCGCTGTCGCTAAAATCACTTTGGCTTTCATAGCAATTCCTTGCTGTGAGGTGGTTCGGCAGTCCAGGAACCGAGCCCGCCCTTGCGGAACAAAACCCGGCCCCCGTACCGCCAGCCAATGACGAACGCTACGCGCCCCGGCTTAGTGGTGATACGTCCAGCCGATCGAACCGGCATTCGCGCCGCTCGTGCCACCGGCTTGCGAACCGCCGAAGCCGAAGCCACCGACCGTCGAGGTTTGCGTGTGGTTGGTGTACGAGATCGAGCCGCTGCCCGGGCCGCCGGCAACTGCACCGGCTGCGCCGAGTGCCGAGCCGGAATCGGTCGCGGAGAAATGACCGAACCCGGCCACACCGGCCATCGTCGAACCGCCACTCGTCGAGCTGCTGCTCGACACCGTGCCGCTACCTGCGAACGCTGCACCCGAAACCGCCAGAACTGCTGCTGCAATCAGAAGCTTCTTCATGGTCGACTCCATAACGGCGTGAACTGAATGAGCCAGGAAGATCGCACGCCATCAACCTTCCTGACTTGAGCAATCCTGAAAATAAGGATCACTATCTGATTACGAGAATCGTGTTGCTTTTGCGATTCATTTGTTTTTCGATTTTTGCCAGCCGAAGTTTAGTTTTGTGTTTTTAAGTTGTCCAAAATTTGTTAGTAGGTGTTTTCGATGAATCCTATGACCTTTTAATATTGTCCGAAAACACCGCTATTGAATTAACCGAAACGACGCGCACGCCTTTTCGGATCGCGATATTCGATACCCGCCGGACGGGATGCCGGAACGCGGCATCCCTTTCCGGGATCGAAAATTCGCGAATACATTTACCACCGCAAAATGCAGCGCCGCTCAAAATGCCCTTTTAGCCGAGCGATAACGGTCCTGCATCGCAGCCAGGTAACATGTCCTCTCCCTGAGCGATCAAAGAAAGGTCTTCCGGATAATCCGGTCGACAGGTATTCGATTTAATCCGGCCGGCGCCAGTATTGGCCTGGCGCGATCGAAACCACCCTGCACGGTCGAAGACGAATCGGCGTCACGCTGTCCGGCACGAACAGCCTGACCCATCCGGGTGAACTGAATGAAGGCGAGCGGCGCTGTCGCCCGATTGCCGCGCGGTGCGACAACCGCTCCAGCACGCGAAGCGTGCGGAGGCCGAGAAAGCGGCATGCAGAAACCCGCGAAGCTGGCACTGCGTCGCGAGCCACACCCCGATCTTTCCGACTACCCCACCGATGCGCAAAGTACGCGCCGATCAAGCTACTGCTTATAGTCTTCATCGCCGTTTCCCCGACTGGCTTATTGACGAGGTGGTCGCCCCACATCTTTGTTGCGTCATGTCGACCGCTCGCCGATGCGACCAATATCGCAAGCAGCGTGCCACGCGTTATTCCACCGTCCATTGCGCGCATCGGACGCCCGCCACGCGGGCACGAATCGGCGGGAACGTCATTTTTTGTTTCAGGAATGTATCGCGGCAACGGTCCGGCACACGCGGCGATCGTTGAACATCGCGAAGCAATGCCATGATTTGACGGACGAATCCGGCACGCCGGCCCTCGCCGAACGGTCATATGAACGATTGTTTCAAACTTGAGAAGCGCGCCGCCGCTCTGGTCGGGCGGTGCCGGTCTTTCCGCTTGCAAACCACGCGGTGTGGCGCGTGCGGCCGGCCTCCGATGCCCGAACAAACGGGGATCGAATCGTTCGGCGCCCGGTTCCGCCCATCCGGCACGACCGCTTCCGATACCTCGTCGACATGCATTCGCGTCGACAACCGGAACGATTTTGATTCATCCGTGAAAATACCGACACGATCACACGGCAATCGAAAGGTCGAAAAACAGTAAGAATGAAAATATATGTGTCGGCCGATGATGTTGCCATATCGCCCGTTTACCGGCGTAACAATTAAAACAAATGAAAACTTTCAATTGACCCGGAGCCGGCACATCGATTTTTTACATTCATGCCATCCACCTTTCACAAAACGGATCGCCTGATAGGCACGCCATTCAAAAAACGTTTTTAATCCTTTATCGACTCAATTCTCATCATTGAAACATGCTCAACCCACACACTTTTAAAGCCTCTCACCCGGCAAAATCCTGATCTATCGCGAGTTTCGTCGTATCGAACTACATCGATCTGGCAATCGTCCGAGTCGTTTTCCTGTCCCCACGATACACACATGAAACACAAATTCGCGTGCCGTGCGGCAATTGCACGACCACACGTGCGTACACCGGGACTGCGGCGTCCCTGGCATGCCGATTGCCTGATATCCGGCTCTCACCGAGAGGCACGCCACGGCACGAAGTACACGGATGGCGGCCCGCTCGTCAATCAGCTTGTCGGGGAAACGGCGATGAAGATCACCAGCGATCGATCGGCGCTTGCGTCGTTCAAGCATCAGCGGGGAAGTCAGCGAAACCGGAGTGCCTGTCGCGGCGCTTCGTCGACATCAGTCCATGCGAACCGTCGCTTGCCGAAACGCTGCCCGTGCAGCGGGATGGAACGTGTACGCGCCGCCGTCGAGCAAATCGACATGTGGTTCGACGAGCTGTACGACGAAGGAGAGAGCCATGAATGACCGGGTCGCGCTCGAGACGCGTGCCGGTCGGCGCGTCCTCGTGACGGGTGGCGCCGGTTTTCTCGGCAGCTACGTGTGCGAGCGCCTGGTCATGGAAGGTGCATCCGTCACGTGCATCGACAGCCTGCTGACGGGGCGCAAGCTCAACGTCGCCGACCTGAAAGCGTCCGGCCGGTTCGAGTTCGTGAAGGGCGACGTGTCGCTCGGCCTGCCCGAGCTGCAGGTGGACGAGATCTGGAATCTCGCGTGCGCGGCCTCGCCGCCCACGTATCAGATCGATCCCGTCCACACGATGATGACGAACGTGCTCGGCATGAACCATTGCCTGGCGCTCGCGCGCAAGACCGGCGCACGTGTCTTCCAGGCGTCGACCAGCGAGATCTACGGCGATCCGGGCGTGCATCCGCAGATGGAAACCTATCGCGGCAACGTGAACACGATCGGCCCGCGCGCGTGCTACGACGAAGGCAAGCGCGCCGCCGAGGCGCTGTGTTACGACTACTACCGCGCGCACGGCATCGACGTGCGCGTCGCGCGCATCTTCAACACCTACGGCCCGCGGATGTCGCCGCGCGACGGCCGCGTCGTGTCCAACTTCATCGTCGGCGCGCTCAACGGCGTGCCGCTCGAGATCTACGGCGACGGCAAGCAGACGCGCTCGTTCTGCTTCGCCAGCGACCTGATCGACGGCTTCTTCTGCCTGATGGGCACCGAGCGCAACGTCGGCACGCCGGTCAACATCGGCAACCCCGGCGAATTCACGATGATCGAGCTCGCGGAGAAAGTGCTTGCGATGACGGGCTCGAAATCGGAGATCGTGTTCCGGCCGCTGCCGATCGACGATCCGCACCAGCGCAAGCCCGACATCTCGGTCGCCGCGACCGAGCTCGGCTGGCGGCCGGCGATCGACCTCGACGAAGGGCTGCGCCGGACGGTCGACTATTTCGCCCGTGAACTGTGGCTCGAGCCGGTGCTGCGCATGACCGGAGCGACCGCATGAAAGTGCTCGTGACCGGCGGAGCGGGTTATATCGGCAGCCATACGTGCAAGGCGCTCGCTCAAGCGGGACACGAGCCGGTCGCCTACGACAATCTGTCGACCGGCCATCGCGACGCGGTTCAATGGGGGCCACTCGTCGCGGCCGACATTCTCGATCGCGACGCACTGTCGAAGGCACTCGCCGCGCACCGGCCCGACGTCGTGATCCATTTCGCCGCGCTCGCCTATGTCGGCGAATCGGTGCTCGTCCCCGAGCGTTACTACACGGTCAACGTGACGGGCACCTGCACGCTGCTGAGCGCGATGCGGGAGGCCGGTGTCGGCCGGATCGTGATGTCGTCGTCGTGCGCGACGTACGGCGTTCCGGACGTGCTGCCGATCTCGGAGCGCACGCCGCAGCAGCCGATCAACCCGTACGGCTTCACCAAATACGCGATGGAGCGGATGGCCGCCGATTTCGAGCGCGCGTACGGGTTGAAGTGGGTCGCGCTGCGCTACTTCAACGCGGCGGGCGCGGACCCCGATGGCGCGATCGGCGAATGCCACGAACCGGAAACGCACGCGCTGCCGCTCGCGATTCGCGCGGCGCTCGGCACGGGCGGCGCGTTCAAGGTGATGGGCACCGATTACCCGACGCCCGACGGCTCGGCGATTCGCGACTACGTGCACGTGAGCGACCTCGCCGACGCGCACCTGAAGGCGACCGTCTATCTGTGCGGCGGCGGCCACAGCGTCGCGCTGAATCTCGGCACCGGCCAGGGAACCTCGGTGCTCGACGCGCTGCGCACCGTCGAAGCCGTGACGGGGCGCAGCGTGCCGACGGTGATGGCCGCGCGCCGGCCGGGCGATCCGCCCGCGCTGTACGCCGACGCGACGAAGGCCGCACTGGTGCTCGGCTGGCGGCCGCGCTTCACCACGATCGAACCGATGGTCGAACACGCCGTGGCGTGGTTTCAGAAGGAACTGCAATTCGAATCGAACAAGTAGTCGCGCAAGTTTCACGGAAAGGCACCCAGGGGAACAACCATGAATGTGCGGATCGCCATCGTCGGCACGGGCTACGTCGGGCTGGTGAGCGGCGCGTGCTTTGCGGATCTCGGGCATGACGTCGTATGCATCGACAACAATCGCGGCAAGATCGACGCACTGAACGAAGGCCTCATGCCGATCTACGAGCCGGGCCTCGACGCCGTCGTCGCTCGCAACGTCGAACGCGGCACGTTGCGCTTCAGCAGCGACCTGGCGGCGAGCGTGCGCGATCGCGACGCGGTGTTCATCGCGGTCGGCACGCCGACGCTGCCGGGCACCGATCGCGCGGACCTGCAGTACGTCGAAGCGGCCGCGCGGGAGATCGCATCGAACCTGACCGGTTTCGCGGTCGTCGTCACCAAGTCGACGGTGCCGGTCGGCACGAACCGGATCGTCAAGCAAATCGTCGAGCGCTGTGCGCCGGACGGCGTCGACGCGGCGATCGCATCGAATCCGGAGTTTCTGCGCGAAGGGTCGGCGATCGACGATTTCATGCATCCGGATCGCGTCGTGTTCGGCGCCGAGCATCCGCGCGCGATCGAGATCATGAAAGCGATCTACGCGCCGCTCGAAGCGACGGGACATCTCGTGCTCGCCACCGAGATCGAGACGGCCGAACTCGTGAAATACGCGGCGAACGCGTTCCTCGCGGTGAAGATCAGCTACATCAACGAGATCTCGGACCTGTGCGAAGCGGTCGGCGCCGATGTCGAACTGGTCGCGAACGGGATGGGCCTCGACCGCCGCATCGGCGCATCGTTCCTGAAGGCCGGCCCCGGCTGGGGCGGCTCGTGCTTCCCGAAGGACACGCGCGCGCTGAAGGCGACGGCCTCCGAACATGCGGTGCCGCTGCGCATCGTCAGCGCGGCGATCGAATCGAACGCACTGCGCAAGGAACAGATCCTGCACCGCATCGAGAAAGCCTGCGGCGGCTCGATCAAGGGCAAGCGCATCGCCGTGCTCGGCCTCACGTTCAAAGGCCAGACCGACGACGTGCGCGAAAGCCCGAGCATCGACGTGATCCAGTTGCTGGTCGGTGCGGGCGCGCATATCCGCGCGTACGACCCAGCGCGCCCGCACGAGGCGTCGCGGCTGCTGCCGCAGGTGTTCATGGAAGGCTCCGCGGTCGACGCGGTGCGCAGCGCGGACGCCGTCGTCGTGATGACCGAATGGAAAGCGTTCGAGGCACTCGATCTTGCCGACCTTGCGGACCACATGGCCGATCCCGTGATGCTCGACATGCGCAACCTGTTCAGCGAACGGCTGGCGGTCGACGGCGGCTTTCGCCGCTACGAACGCGTGGGCCGCTCGTGCGGCGAACGCACGCCGGCGGACCCGACATCGGAACAACCGCAAGACAGCGAGGACACCCGGCTGCAACGCGGCCTGCTTCACAACTGATGGTCTGACCTTGACGGGAGAACACCATGAAGAAGCTGGTCGCGTCGCTTGCCGGTGGCCTCGCCCCGGACACCACCGACACCACCGAAACCGATACCGACAACAAAGCCGAAGCCGATCGCACCGACTCGCTGCAAGCAGACGTCCCGCTCCTCGTCCCGCTGATGGACAGCGGGACCAAATTCATCTTCCAGATCCTCGCGCTGTGCTGGTTCGTCGCATTGGGCATCTTCTGGCGCTGGTGGCTGCGCGACGAGCACTACGTCGACGCATTCCGTTTCGGCGTCAACTGCTTCGTGCTGTTCTGGACCACCTTCATTCCCGGCTATTTCATCTTCATCATCCGCTCGGCGGTCGTTCCGAACCCCGCGCTGCCCGTGCCGCGCGACTGGCGTGTCGCGATGGTCGTCACCAAGGCGCCGTCCGAGCCGTTCGACATCGTCCGCACGACGCTGCTCGCGATGCTCGACCAGACCTACCCGCACGACACCTGGCTCGCCGATGAAGACCCGACGCCCGAGACGCTCGACTGGTGCCGCGAGCACGGCGTCTTCGTGTCGACGCGGCGTGGTGTTGCCGCGTACCACCGGACGAGCTGGCCGCGCCGCACCCAATGCAAGGAAGGCAACCTCGCGTACTTCTACGACATGGTCGGCTACGACAACTACGATTTCGTGTCGCAGCTCGACGCCGATCACGTACCGACCCGCACCTATCTCGAGGAGATGCTGCGGCCGTTCGTCGATCCGAAAGTGGGCTACGTGTCGGCGCCCAGCATTTGCGACAGCAACGCCGCCGAGAGCTGGAGCGCGCGCGGCCGCGTGAACGTCGAGGGGCCGCTGCACGGCACGATGCAGGCCGGTTATGCGGGCGGCCTCGCGCCGCTGTGCATCGGCTCGCACTACGCGGTGCGCTGCCGCGCGCTGCGCGAGATCGGCGGGCTCGGGCCCGAGCTTGCCGAGGATCACTCGACCACGATGATCTTCAATTCGAAGGGCTGGCGCGGCATGCACGCGCTGAATGCGATCGCGAACGGCGAAGGGCCGCGCACGTTCGCCGACCTGGCGATGCAGGAATTCCAGTGGTCCAAGAGCGTGATGATCATCATGCTGCGCTATACGCGCCACTACTTCCCGGGCCTGCCGCTGAAGCTGAAGGCGCAATTCCTGTTCTGCCAGCTGTGGTACCCGCTGTGCGCGGTCGCGATGGCCGGCGGCGTCGTGATTCCGGTCGTCGCGCTGCTCACCGGCCGCGTCTGGGCGCACGTCGACTACCTCACGTACCTCACCTACGCGCTGCCGCTCGCGGCGCTGCTCCTGTGCGTCGTGACCTGGGCCACGCGTTCGACCCAGTCGTGCCGCCCGCTGAATACGAAGCTGCTGTCGTGGGAAGGGCTGTCGTTCGTGTTCGCGCGCTGGCCGTGGGTCGTGCTCGGCTGCGCGTCGGCGCTGTTCGATTTCATGCGCGGCAAGGAATATGCGTTCAAGGTCACGCCGAAGGGTGGCACGATCGAACAGGACGCGCCGCTGCGCGTGGTCGCGCCGTACCTGCTGATCTCGCTGTTCTGCAGCCTGCCCGTCGTGATGGTCGAGAACCCGCGCAACGCCGCCGGCTTCTATCTGTTCTCGACGCTGACGAGCATCCTGTATCTCGTGATCGCAGCCGTCGTCACGGTGAATCACGGCCGGGAGCAAGGGCTCGACGCGTCGACGTTCAGGCAGATGTTCTTCAGCCGCCTGCCGATGCGCAACGCGCTGTTCATCTACGCGCTCGCGATGCTGTTGATGGGCATCGGGCTGCGCGCGCCGAAAGGCTGGCAGGCGATGATGTGGCGCTCCGGGTTGCCGGTCGTGGTCGCGCCCGCGCCGGGCGAACTGGTGAAGCAGCCCAAACTCGGCGCATACGATCCCGACAAGACGCTCGCGACCGATCCGGGCCTCGCGTTCGACCACGTGTTCGTGTCGTGGAACGCGCCCGACATCGGCACGGAAATCGGCGCGGCATACCAGAGCGCGCAGGCCCGGAACCGCTCGCTGATGCTGACCGTCGAGCCGTGGGCGGCCGACGGCACGCGGCAAGGCGCGCTGCTCGAGGACATCGCGCACGGACGCTACGACACGCGGATCGCGGCCACCTGCTCGGCGCTCGCGGCACTGAAAGCGCCAGTGTTCGTGCGCTGGGGCCACGAGATGGAAACGGACACCGGACGTTATCCGTGGGCCACCGGCGACGCATCGGGCTACATCGACGCGTACCGGCGGGTCGTGACCGCCTGCCGCGCGATGACCGACCAGATCCGCTTCGTGTGGTCGCCGGCCGGCAACCGCAACCTCGACGACTATTTCCCGGGCCGCGGCTATGTGGACGAGGTCGGCCTGTCGGTATTCGACTGTCCGCGCTGCGCGAGCTGGCCGGCCGGCGGCCATTTCTCCGCGGCGAGCATCCTGCGGACCAAATACGAACGGGTGAACGACTACGGGCTGCCGGTGATGGTCACGGAGCTTGGCGTCGACGGGTCGACTGCGCGCAAGCGCGAGGAACTCGACGAATTCCAGCGGTCGCTGTGGCGCTATCCGCTGCTGAAGGCGGTGATCTATTTCAACGCGGTCGACACGCCCGGCGCGTGGCCCGCGCACTATGTGCCGGACTGGCGGATCGCGCCGGCGTCGCTGCAGACGGCGGTCATCGCGAAATGACCGGCCGCCCGGGGAGCGGCCGTGATCGGCAGTCGGGCGCGGGCCGCATCGCGGCAGCCCGACGATGCGCAATCGACGCGGGTTACTGGTAATCGAGTAAAACCGTCATCGCCCCGGATACCGTTCCCGGCGTAATCGCCGCGGCCGTCTGGATATATGACGCCTGCATCGGTATCGCATACGACCCGCCCGTGGCCTTGTCATAGGCGTCAACCCTGATCGACGTGTCGAAGGTTGCCGCTACGCCCTTGTCGTCCTCGACGCGAATCCGCACGCCCTTCGCGCTCGAACCGGCGCCGAGCGGCAGCACGCCGGGTGAGCCCACGATGGCGCCCCCGACCGGATTGAGCAGATACCCGATCCGGTTGTATCCCCGCGGACAGTTGTCGACCCGGAGCTGAAAACTCTTCGCGCCGGCGGTCGAACCGATACCGCTGAATTGAGAGGGCCTCGCACTCGGCAACGTCACGGTCTGGTTCGGCGCCGAGCAGGTGCCCACGATCGCCGTCACTTTTCCGTTCGGCGACAAAAAGATGCGCGCTCCGTCGGGAACCTCCGCCGTGAAAACCGTGAAGTACCACGTTCCTCCGAACGAACCGGACTGGATAGACTGACCATTGCTCAGCAGTTGCACTTCAATCGAACTGCTGAACTGTTCAGACGGGTAGTTCCCCGTCTTGTATCCCTTTCCATTGATCAGCAATTGGGCCGACACACCCGTGACAGTCGTTGAAATGATCGGCCCTGCCCCGCTGCTGCCTCCGCCAGCCGGATAATTACTGATCCCCCTGAACGTGCACGTCGCCTTTCCACACGCCTGCATCGGCGTAATGTAATAACGGGATATCACGCTGCCGCTCGGCAAATGCTGGGGAACGGAGATGTCTTGCCCGAACGCATGAACCGTGATGAAGGCCGCCCATGCTACCGGCGATGCCGCCATGACGATCCCGGCAACTGCGAGCTTGACGACGGCCGTCACGCTCCTGCCGCCCCACATTCTTTTAGCAATACTGATTATTTTTCCAATTTTTGCCGTCCCGATGAAACCATTCCCGAGCACAAGAAATCCCTCCACCCAGTTGAATGCCATCTGCACGTCGGGTGCCTGTACCTCGGGGGCTGTCCGGCTCCCCGAATTTGGCGGACAACGCACAGCGACATTTATCTCAAAGAGGCGATTGTAGAATTTGTCACGTCCGAAAAATATATGACAATGATCAATCTATTGGCAAAAACAGGTAGTACAAGTCCTATATTCAACCGTTTTTTGGGCTCGTCCTATTTTTGTTTCTGACGTGGACGATGCCCGAACCTGACGGACCGCTCATCATCCCAAAAGCTCCTTCCGCCTCAGATGCACGACATCGCGCATTGGCGGCGCGCCGAACAGCCGGCTGTATTCGCGGCTGAACTGCGACGCGCTTTCGTAGCCGACGACGGCGGCCACCGACCCGACGTCGCCGCCTTGCCTCAACAACAGCCGCCGCGCCTCGTGCAGCCGCAGTTGCTTCTGGTATTGCAGCGGGCTCAGCGTCGTCACGTGCTTGAAATGATGGTGCAGCGACGACACGCTCATGTTGACCGCCTGCGCGAGCGACTCGACGCGCATCGGCTCCGCGAAGTGATCGCGGATCCATTCGATCGCGCGCGCGATCCGGTGCGTCTGGCTGCCCGCGATGGCCATGTGCCGCAACCGCGTGCCCTGCCCGCTCGTCATCAGCCGGTACAGCAGTTCCTTTTCGATCAGCGGCGCGACGACCGGAATGTCGGCCGGCGTATCGAGCAGCCGCAACAGCCGCAGCGCGGCATCGAGCAGCGGCGGCGTCAGCTCGGCGAGCGCGATCCCCTCGCCTTCGGGGCCCGCGTCGGGCTCGGGCAGCCGCATCTCGGCCGCGAGCTCGACGATGCGCTGCGGATCGAGCGTCAGCGACAGGCACAGGTAGGGGGCTTCCGGCGACGCGCGCGTCACGCGCGACAGGATCGGCAAGTCGATCGACGTAATCAGGCAATTGTGCGTGTCGTATTCGTAGGCCTGGCCGGCCACGATCACGCGCTTCGCGCCCTGCGCGGCGATTACGAGCGCGGCACGCGACACGCCGCAGCCGAGATCGACCGGACGCGTGTGCCGATGCAGCATCAGGCCCGACACGGCCGTCGAATGCGAGCCGTCCGCCGGCGCGAAGCGGCCGATCAGCGTCGCCAGTTCGCGCCGCCCGGATTCGCGCGACGCCACGATATCGGTCATGTCCATGACGCTTCCTCGATTGATTTCCCCGTGTCGCGGGAGCATAGCGAAACGGCCCGCGGCGTGCCCGGGATTTGCAGGATTGTTCAATAAATTTGCAGGATTGGGTAGACGCAAAAACCGGCTGCTCGCGCACACTGCCCGCTAACCGGGCGCATGCCGGGTTTTCCCCATGGAGACATACACAATGCCAACCTCCTTTGTCCTGAACGGCAAGAACGTCACGCTCGACGCCGATCCGTCGATGCCCGTCCTCTGGGCGATTCGCGAACACGCGGGACTGACCGGCACGAAGTTCGGCTGCGGCATGGCGCAGTGCGGCGCGTGCACGGTGCATCTCGAAGGCCAGGCCGTCCGCTCGTGCGTGCTGCCGCTCGCCGGCATCGCGGGCAAGCACATCACGACGATCGAAGGCCTGCAGAGCAAACCCGCGCAGGCCGTGCAGGCCGCGTGGGTCAAGCTGCAGGTTCCGCAATGCGGCTATTGCCAGTCCGGCCAGATCATGTCGGCCACCGCGCTGCTCGAACAGAACCCGAAGCCGACCGACGCGGACATCGACGCCGCGATGAACGGCAACCTGTGCCGCTGTGCGACCTACGCCCGCATCCGGGCCGCGATCCACGACGCGGCCACGACGCTGGGAGCCTGACCATGACGATCGAACTCGACAACACCGGCTCGGTACGGCCGTCGCGCCGCACGTTCCTGAAGGCCGCGGGCGCCGCGGCCGCCGTCAGCCTGACCATCGGCTTCGAATGGGCCGGCCTCGGCCGCCGCGCGCTGGCCGCCACCGCGCCCGCCGCCGATTTCGCGCCGAACGCGTTCCTGCGCATCACGCCCGACGGCGCCGTCACGGTCATCGCGAAGCACGTCGAACTGGGCCAGGGCGCGTATACGGGCATCGCGACGATCGTCGCCGAGGAGCTCGACGCCAACTGGTCGAACGTGCGCGTCGAAAGCGCGCCGGCCGATGCGAAACGCTATGCGAACCTCGCGTTCGGCACGATGCAGGGCACGGGCGGCAGCTCGGCCATGGCGAACTCGTGGCAGCAGTTGCGCGAAGCGGGCGGCAAGGCCCGCGCGATGCTCGTGTCGGCCGCGGCGGCCCGCTGGAAGGTGCCGGCCGGCGAGCTGACGACGGCGGATGGCGTCGTCACGCACGCGAAGAGCGGCAAGACGGCCGCGTACGGCACGCTCGTCGCCGATGCGTCGAAGCTGCCCGTGCCGGACAAGGTCGTGCTGAAGCAGCCGGCCGATTTCAAGCTGATCGGTCAGCGGATTCCGCGTGTCGACGCCTCGGCGAAATCGAACGGCACCGCGCATTTCACGCTCGACACGACCTTCCCCGGCATGCGCGTCGCGTTGCTGCAGCGGCCGCCGCGCTTCGGCGCGACGGTGAAGTCGTTCGACGCGACCGCCGCGAAGGCCGTGCCGGGCGTCGTGTCGGTCGTGCAGGTGCCGGGCGGCGTCGCGGTCGTCGCGACGGGCTTCTGGGCCGCGAAACAGGGCCGCGACGCGCTGAAGGTCGAATGGGACGAGGCGAACGCCGAAAAGCGCGGCTCGGACGAGATCATGCGCGAATACCGGCAGCTCGCCGACAAGCCGGGCACGTCGGCGCGCAAGGACGGCGATGCCGACGCGGCGATCGCCGGCGCGGCGCGCAAGCTCAGCGCGACGTACGAATTCCCGTATCTCGCGCACGCGCCGATGGAGCCGCTCGACGCGGTCATCAAGCTGACGGCCGACAGCTGCGAAATCTGGGCCGGCGACCAGTTCCAGACGGTCGACCAGGCCAACGCGGCCCGGGTCGCGGGCCTGAAGCCCGAGCAGGTGCAGATCCACACGCTGTACGCGGGCGGCAGCTTCGGCCGGCGCGCGAACGCGTGGTCGGACTACGTGGTCGAGGCCGTGTCGATCGCGAAGGCGCTCGGCGCGGACGGCAAGCCCGTCAAGCTGCAGTGGACGCGCGAGGACGACATCCAGGGCGGCTTCTACCGACCGATGTACTTCCACAAGCTCGACGCGGGCCTGACCGCGGACGGCCGGCTGGTCGGCTGGCGGCACCGGATCGTCGGCCAGTCGATCCTCGCCGGCACGCCGTTCGAAGCGTTCATGGTCAAGAACGGCGTCGACGCGACGTCGGTCGAGGGCGCGGCGAACCTGCCGTACGCGGTGCCGAACGTGTCGGTCGAACTCGCCACCGTGAAGACGGGCGTGCCCGTGCTGTGGTGGCGCGTGGTCGGCAGCTCGCACACGGCTTATGCGGTCGAGGCGTTCATCGACGAAGCCGCGCACACGGCCGGCAAGGATCCGTATGCGTTCCGCCGCGATCTGCTCGCGAAGGAGCCGCGCATGCGCGCGGTGCTGGACCTGGCCGCGCAGAAGGCCGGCTGGGATCCGGCCAAGCCGCTGCCGAAGGGCCGCGGGCGCGGGATCGCGGTGGCCGAGGCGTTCAAGAGCTACGTCGCGCAGGTGGCCGAGGTGTCGGTCGACGCGGACGGCAAGGTGAAGGTCGAGCGTGTGGTGTGCGCGGTCGACTGCGGGATCGCGATCAATCCCGACATCGTCGCCGCGCAGATGGAAGGCGGCATCGGCTTCGGGCTCGGCGCGGTGATGCACAGCGCGATCACGCTGAAGGACGGTCACGTCGAGCAGCGCAACTTCGACGGCTACCACGTGCTGCGCATGGCCGAGATGCCGAAGGTCGAGGTGTATATCGTGCCGTCGGCCGAAGCGCCGACCGGGGTCGGCGAGCCGGGCGTCGCGCCGGTCGGGCCGGCGGTCGCGAACGCGATCTTCGCGGCGACCGGCAAGCGGCATTACGTGCTGCCGTTCGATTCGGCGGATAGCGCGAAGGCTTGATCGGACGGAACGCCGGCCGCGGGAGGGAGACGTCTCGCGGCCGGCCCCCGAATCCCGCCGCCCCCGCACGTTACGTCAAACGTAACGCCCGTAACGTCGCCTGCCGATGCTACGTAACAATCCTTCAATATTGCTCCGACCCTTTCTGTATCCGCGCCACGCCGCTCGTTAAAAATTCTTTTAAATTCAAGGCCACCGAGCCGCCTGCCGCAGTGCGATCCGCTGTCGATTCGTGACAATCCTCCACCTGGCCCGGAAGTTGCAGCATAAGGCGGGCAAACACTCCTTTATGGACATGCGAGGGCCACCATGGATTGCAAATATCTGTACATCGACAACATAAAAATCAACTTCGTGCGCCGCACGATCGAAATCGACAACACAATCATTGACGTCACGCCGCGCGAATTCGACGTCGTCGAATTCCTGCTCGACAACATGAACAAGATCGTGCCGCGGCAGGCAATCCAGGAAGCCGTGTGGGGCCGCGAGCTGGGCGTATCGTCGCGCACGCTCGACACCCATATCTCGCGTATCCGTTCGAAACTGCAACTCGATCACGACAAGAACCTGCGGATCATCCCGATCTACGCGGTCGGCTATCGCCTCGTGCTGTTCGGTGCGGCGATGACGCACGTCGAGCGCCACGACGCGGCGCCGGTCCTGCGCGCGGCGCCGCAAGCCGTGATGGCCGCCGACTACGCCTGACGCTTTACCCCGCGCGACGCCTGCCCGCGGCGCGCCTGCAACGCTCCCCCCACCGCGCTGCGTCGTTGCGCAGCGCCTCGCGGCCCGCCAGCCGGGCGCGGCCTGCATGCCGCCCGGCCCGCCAGCCAGTCGCGACCCGACCGCCGCCTCCGGGCGGCGGTCGCTTTTGGTCGCTCGCTCTTGCGTATCCCTCTGCCCATCCCGCTGCATCGCGCTTCGTAGCACCCCGCTCCCCGTTCCGTCGCGTGATGCGCACGACTACGGATTCCGGCGCGGCACGCAGCCATTGCCGTCCCTACAATCGACGCAGCAGCCGCGTGCCCCTCCGCGCCACCGGCCCCAGAACAACCCGTCGAACCAACGCCGAATTCGCCCCGATCCCGCCGTGCCTGCGCTGTTCCTGACGAATGCCGACGCCGGCGATGCCGCGAACCGGGCCATGCCCGCTGCTTCCGCGCCGCCCGCCGCTGCGCCGGCCGCGGTCGCGCTCGACGCGTCGCCCCACTTGCCGCGCCTGTCCGCCGCCACCGCGCGCGGGCTGTCGCACGCGTACGGCGCGACCGGCGCCGTGCCGGTCACGCTCGGCGAGCACGCGTATGAAGTGCGCTGGCGCGTCGACGCCGAGCCGGCCGCCGATGCGCACGCGTACCGCTTCGTCGTCGGCCCGGCCGCCGGCACACTGTGGATCGACCCGCTCGCGGAAATCGAATGGCTGGGCGACGCGGCCGATCCGGCCGTGCCCGCGGTAATCCGCGCGGCGCTGCTCGCCGACCTGTGCGCACCGCTCGCGGGCGTGCTGCAGGCCGCGACGCGGCAGCGCGTGGAATTGCTGCCGCCGCCCGAGCACGCGCCCGCGTGGCGCGTTTTGCCGGCCGCGCTGCGTTTCGAATTGCGGCGCGCCGACGGCGCATGGCGTTGCCACGGCGCGCTGCTGTTCGATGCGCCGGATGCGCTGGCCGTGTTCTTCGCGGCGGCGCCGGCCGCGCTTGCCGACGCGCGCGCGGCCTACGCGAACCTGCCCGTGCCGCTCGTGTTCGAGATCGGCCGCACCGAGCTGACGACGGCCGAGCTGGCCGACGTCGTCGGCGGCGACATCATCGCGATCGAGCGCTGGCTGGCGCAAGAGCAGAACCTGCTGTGCGTCGCGCGGCTGCCGGCCGCGCCCGCATGGGAGATCACCGGGCGGCCGTCGGGTAACCGGCTGACCGTCGAACGAATCAGGGAGATGCCTTTGGAACCGACCCGCACCGACACCGCGCCCGCGACGACGCACGACGCGCCGCCCGCCGATGCGCCACGCACGCTCGACGGCCTCGCGGTCGATCTGCGCTTCGAGCTGCCGCCCACGTCGATGCCGCTCGGCGAGCTGAGCGCGCTGCAGCCGGGCGCCGTGATCGAACTGCAGCAAGGGATCAACCAGAGCGTGATCCATCTCGTCGCGAACGGGATGCTGATCGGTACCGGCCACCTGATCGCGGTCGGCCAGAAGCTCGGCGTGCGTGTCGTCACGCTGACGCAACCCGCGCCGCGCGAGCGCTGAGCGATGGGCAACCTGCCGAATCCGGTCGCGCTGATCGCGGTGATCGCCGCGCTCGGCGTCGCGCCGTTCGCGGCGCTGATGGTGACGAGCTACACGAAGCTCGTGGTCGTGCTGGGCCTCCTGCGCTCCGCGCTCGGGATCCAGCAGGTGCCGCCGAACCTCGTGCTGAACGGCATCGCGCTGATCCTGTCGCTGTTCATCATGGCGCCCGTCGGGATGTCGATCCGCGACGCGCTGCAGGCCCGTCATTTCGACGCATCGGGGCAACTGTCGACCGCCGACATCGGCGCGCTCGCCGATGCCGCGTTGCCGCCGATCAAGGATTTCCTCGTGTCGCACACGCGACAGCGCGACCGCGAATTCTTCGTGCGCACCGCGACGTCGGTCTGGCCGAAAAACCGCGCGGACGGCATCAAGGACGACGACCTGCTCGTGCTAGTGCCGAGCTTCACGCTCGCCGAGCTGACGAAGGCGTTCCAGATCGGCTTCGTGATCTATATCGTGTTCATCGTCGTCGACCTGCTGGTCGCGAACATCCTGCTCGCGCTCGGGATGCAGATGATCTCGCCGACGACGATCTCCGTGCCGTTCAAGCTGCTGCTGTTCGTCGCACTCGACGGCTGGTCGCTGCTCGTGCACGGGCTCGTGATGTCCTACCGCGTGGCGGGCGCGGGATGAACGCGCGCGGCCTGCGCACCGCCGCCGCATGCCTGTGCGCGCTGGCCGGGCTCGCGCTCGCATTCGCCGGCATGCAGCCGCGCATCGCGCAGGCGGCCAGCGGCGCGGGTTTCGCGCAACTCGCACGTGCGTGCGCGCCGAACGTCGATCCCGACACGCTCGCCGCGCTCGTGCGCACCGAATCGGGCTTCAATCCCTATGCGATCGGCGTAGTCGGCGGGCACCTGACGCGCCAGCCCGCATCGCTCGACGAGGCCCGCGCGACCGCGCGCGAACTCACGTCGCGCGGCTTCAGCTACAGCGTCGGCCTCGCGCAGGTGAACGAACGCAATTTCTCGAAATACGGGCTCGACGAAGCGACGATGTTCGAGCCGTGCCGCAACCTGCAGGCCGGCGGCGCGATCCTGACCGAATGCTTCGCGCGCTCGTCGGGCACCGGCCGCGCCACGCAGGCCGCGTTGCGCGCGGCGCTGTCGTGCTACTACAGCGGCAACTTCACGACGGGTTTCTCGAGCGGCTACGTGAGCCGCGTCGTCGCAAGCGCGCAGCGCAACGCGCGCGAAGGCGGCATCGAACCGATTCCCGTCGTGAGCGACACGCCGCCGCCCGAGCGCCGGCGGCGCATGGAAGCCGCCGCCACCACGCCGCCCGAACGCGCGCGCCGGCTGGCATCGCCCGCGGCATCCGCCGATGCGCCGTCGTGCCATGCACGCCCGGTGATGATGATGTGCCACGGGCTGCCGGCAAACCAGGCGAAGCGGCTGTGTGTGCGATGTCTCGATCAGTGAACAGGTACAGCGCGGGCAAGCACACGCACCGTCGCCATCGTCATCGCCATCGTCAGCAGTTCGAAGTTTCGATCCAGATCGCGCCGCACGTCACGTAGCGGGGCCACCCGAATGTCGCACGCCGCCCCTCGCGCGATGACGCGCGGCGAGCAGGATGCGCATGCGTCGAGCGGGATCCTGCAGCGCGATCCGCCGGCCGGCGGCGATCCCGGCGATTTGACGATCGGCACGCCGCCCAACGTCGGCTGAATGCCGGCTGAATTTCAACCGGATGGCCGGAAACCCCGACCACCCGCAGCGCGCCACCTCACCCCGCGCGCTGCGCCTCCAGCCACGACTGGAACATCAGCACCGTCCACAACTGGTGCTGCCAGTTCATCCGGCCGGTCTGGTGCTGCCGCCACAGACGCTCGACCGCGGCCGCGTCGAAGAAGCCTTCTTCACGCAACCGCGACGGCCGCAGCAACGCCTCGGCCCAGTCGCGCAGCGCGCCGCGCAGCCAGTGATCGACGGGCGCGCAAAAGCCCTGCTTCGGCCGGTCGATCAGCGCGGACGGCACGTAGCGGTCGAGCAGCCGGCGCAGCAGCGCCTTCGACTGCCCTTCCGGCAAGCGCACCGACGCCGGCACGCGCCACGCGAATTCGACGACGTGATGGTCGAGGAACGGCATGCGCGTCTCAAGGCTCACGGCCATCGCCGCGCGATCGACCTTCGCGAGAATGTCGGTCGGCAAGTACGTGAGCGTGTCGATCGCCATCGCCTGCTCGGCGAAGCTCAGGTGCGCGGGCCACGCGGATACCGTGTCGAGCGGCGTCGGCGGCTCCTGCCCCGACAGCGCGAGACGCTCGGGATGATGCACCGACGACATCAGCAGCCGGTACAGGCCGATCCGGCTCTCGGCCGTCATCACGTGACCAAGCTTGTGCAGGCGATCGCCGATGCGGGTCGCCGATTCACGTGCCTCCACGCCGCCCCATGCACCCTGCGCGACGGCCGCGAGCTGGTCCGCATGATCGGGCCGCAGCGCATGCAGCGCGGCGGCGATCCGCGCGCGCACGGCCGCCGGCACGCGATGCAGCTTGCGCCACAGACGCGGCGTCAGGAAGTAGCGCGTATAACCGCCGAACAGCTCGTCGCCGCCGTCGCCGGACAGGCTCACCTTCACGTGCCGGCGCGTCATCTCCGACACGAGAAAGGTCGGGATCTGCGACGCATCGGAGAACGGTTCGTCGTAGATCGACGGCAGCTTCGGCACGACGTCGAGCGCATGGTCGGCGGTCACGTAGAGTTCGGTATGGCGCGTGCCGAGATGGCGCGCGACGGCCTTCGCATAACCGGCCTCGTCGTAGCCGGCTTCGTGGAAGCCGATCGTGAACGTGTCGACCGGCGTCGCCGATTGCGCCTGCATCAGCGCGACGATCGCGGACGAATCGACGCCACCCGACAGGAACGCACCGAGCGGCACGTCGGCTTCCATCTGCCGCGCAACGGCCTGGCGCAGGACCGCGTCGAGCTGGCCGACGGCGTCCTCGGCATTGCCCTCGAACGGCTGCGCGCGGCCGCTCTCGATTGCCTGTTCGAGCGTCCAGTACGCGCGCAGGCGCGGCGTGTCGCGCGCATGCTCGAACTGGATGAACGTGCCGGGCGGCAGCTTGCGAATGCCGCGATAGATCGTGTACGGCGCCGGCACGCTCGACTGGCGCAGGTACAGGCACAGCGCGTCGCGATCGATCGTGCCGTCGAAGCCCGGATAACCGCGCAGCGCCTTCAACTCGGACGCGAACACGAGCGCGTCGCCGATCCGGCCGTAATAGAGCGGCTTCTCGCCGATCCGGTCGCGCGCGAGCGTCAGCACCCGCGATGCGCGATTCCACAGCGCGAACGCGAACATGCCGGTCGCGCGCCGCAGCGCCGCCTCGACGCCCCACGCGACGATCGCCGCGATCAGCACCTCGCTGTCGGAGTGGCCGCGCCACGCCGGTGCGCGACCCGCGCGCTCCAGCTCCGCGCGCAGCTCGCGATGGTTGTAGATTTCGCCATTGAAGACCATGACATAACGACCGCACGCGGACGCCATCGGCTGCCGGCCGTGGGCCGACAGGTCGACGATCGCAAGCCGCCGGTGGCCGAGCGCGATGCCGGCCTCCGGGTCGACCCAGATCCCCTGCCCGTCCGGCCCGCGATGCGCCAGGCTCGCCGTCATGCGCGCGAGCGTACCGCGCGCTGTCTCCTCATCGAAGGCGACGCTATTCAAGAAGCCGTCGATTCCGCACATTTGATTTGTTCGCCCCTGTTGACCTGTTCCGTCACGCATGGCGCAACCTCGCGGCCCGCCGTCCGGCGTGACGATCGAGCCATATTACGAAGAAATAATTCAGCAATAATTCACCGGTGAATCCAGGTGAACGCCGAAAAATAAATCACGTCAAGCGCCGCGCGCACGGTCATGCAAAGGGGCCATATCGAATGGGAACAGCGAAGGCAGGCCCACGGGCACGGCGCGGTGCGCGTCAACCCGCGCCGGTCGCCCATTTCAGCAACTGCGCGACCTCGCGGAAATGCTGCTGCTGGATCGTGCCGTTTTCGGGCGTCGATTCGTACAGCGCCTGCGCGAGCCCGACGTTCGCGAGCGTCGGGCGCAGCGCGTCGCGCGCGGCACGCACGATCCGCTCGGCCGCCTCGCCTTCGCCGCGCGCGAGCACCCACGGCAGCGTGCCGATCCCGCCGTAATAGAGCGCGACCGCGACGCGCGGCGAATAGACGACCACCGACGCGAAGCCGATCCGGTCCGGCAGCGACGCGAACTGCGCTTCGCGCGCGAGCTGCCGGCGCTTCGACTCGATATGCGGATCGCCTTCGTCTTCCTTGTGCTCGCGCCGCACTTCGTCGATCGACATCTTCATCTTCTGGTTGAACTCGTGCCGCTGGTGCACGATGTCGATCAGCGCCATCACGATATAGATCAGCCCGGCCCAGCCGAACAGCATCATCAGCAGCTTCACGATCAGCGCGAGGATCGAGATCGGCCGCGTGAAACCGGACTGCACGGAAGGGTCGAGCGACTCGACGATCAGCCAGCCGAGCGTCGCGACGAGCAGCACCGTCTTCAGCAGCATCTTCACGAGGTTGACGAGGTTGCGCATCGACCACAGGTTCTTCATCCCCTCGGCCGGATTGAGCCGCGACAACTGCGGCACGAGGCGGCTCCACGCCATCACGCCGCCGACCTGCACGAAACCCGCGAGCAGGCCCGCCAGCAGCCCGGCCGCGACGATCTGCGCGGACAGCGTCGCCCAGTCGCGCGCGGCGCCGTCGATCAGCACCGCGATGCGCGCGGACGGGTCGGCCGCGCCGGTCGCATCGAACACGAGCCGGAACAGCGCCTGCAGCCGCGCGAATAGCGAACCGATTCCAACCGCGAGCGCGACGCACACGCCGACGAAAAACGCCGACGAAATCGTTTCCGCGCTCTTCGGCACATCGCCCTTCTCGCGCGCCTCGCGCAGGCGCTTCTCGGTCGGCTTCTGGTCCTTTTCGGCCATGTCGGCTCCGTCGTGCGCTCAGCCGCCGCCGTGCGCGGCGAACAGCGCGTGCAAGAGCGCCATCAGCCCGCTGTCGGGGCTCAGCAGCGAATGCAGCGACGCGTACACCACCGGCAGGAACAGCATCATCATCAGCAGCGCGAGCGCGCTCTTCAGCGGCTGCGAGAACACGAAGATGTTGAGCTGCGGCACCGCGCGCCCGACGAGGCCGATGCCGAGTTCGACGAGCACCAGCACGATCGTCACCGGCGCGGCGAGCTTCACCATCCATTCGAAGATCGTGTCGGTCTGCCGCACGATGAAGGTCTGCAGCATCGACGAGAAATCGGGGCCGAGCGAGCCGATCGGCCACCACGCGTACGACTGCGCGAACAGCTGCACGAGCACCTGCAGCCCGCCCGCGGTGACGAACAGCGCGATCGCGACGAAATTGAGGAAGCCCGACGTCGGGCCGCCCTCGTGCCCGCCCATCGGATCGAAGAACGCGGCGCTGCCGCTGCCGGTCTGGAAGTCGATCAGGTAACCGACGCCCTGGATCGCGAACAGCACCGCGCTGAACGCGCCCGCGAGCAGCATGCCGACCACCGCTTCCTTCGCGACGAGCAGGCACCACATCAGGAACGGCAGCGCGGCCACCTGCGCGGCGTCGATCGCCGGCGCGACGAACGCGGCGATCACGACGGCGATCCCGTTGCGCACGAGGCCCGTGATGATCTGCTCGTTGAACACCGGCACGACGAACATGATCGGCAACAGGCGCGGCATCACGTAGAGCAGCGGCCGCAGCATGCCCGCGACATCGTTGAAACCCGCAGCCTGGTCTAGCATCGACGCTCCGCGGCAGCGGATGCAGCATCGTCGGCCGCATCGGTTGGGTCGACTGCATCGGCTGCGTCGGCTGCATCGGTCATGCCGGCCGCGGCGGTTTCCGCATCGGCCGGCGGCGCGGCCATCTCGGCGTCGAACGCGGCGGCCACGTCCGGTGGCGCAGCGTGCCCGGACGCGTCGCTCGCCCCGGCCGCCCATGCGCCGGGCGTCGCGAAGCGCCGCACCGCGTACCCGTCCGCCACTTCGTCGGCATCGCGCTCGACCCGCGCGGCGCGCGCGTGCTGCGCCTTCTCGCCGGCCTTGTCGAGCTTGTCCTCGGCGGCCTTCGCCTTGCGTGCGGCGCGCTGCAGGTCGGCGAGCGTCGCCTCGTGGCCGCGATGCACGTGCGCGGCCTCGCTCACCGACGCGTTCGCGGTGCCGATATGCCGGTCGAACGTGCGCGTGTCGGCGGCCGCGTTCTGCAGCGCGCGCGCCTCGCGCAGGTCGTCGACGAGCCGCGTCTGGATCGCGGCCTTCGCGGCGACCTGCGTGGCGAGCTGCGCGTGCGCGGCCTCGAGCGTGCGGCGGCTTTGCGCGGCGATGCCCTGCTGGCGCGCGGCCGCGACGCGCGCGATCTGGCTGCGCATCTCGCGCACGCGCTTCAGGCGCGCGAGCGTCGCGAGCACGAGGCGGTCGTCGGCTTCAGACATGATCGTCCGCCAGCTTCGTCAGCTTCGCGAGCAGCGCGTCGAAGCGCACGTCCTCGTCCGACGCCTGCGTGCAGAACGCGCCGATCGCGTCGCGCGCGCGCAGCGCGAGATCGCCGAGCCGGTCGCTGCCCTCGCGATACTCGCCGATCTGCACGAGCAGCTCGATCTCCTGGTACTTCGCGATCAGCTCGCGCACGCGTGCGGCCGCATGCTGGTGCGCGCGGCTCGCGACGAGCGGCATCACGCGCGACAGGCTCGCGAGCACGTCGATCGCCGGATAGCGGTTCGCGAGCGCGATCTTGCGCGACAGCACGATATGGCCGTCGAGGATCGAGCGCACTTCCTCGGCGATCGGGTCCGATTCCTCGTCGCCTTCGACGAGCACCGTGTAAAGCGCGGTGATCGACCCGTTCGCGCCCTGCCCCGCGCGTTCGAGCAGGCGCGGCAGCACCGCGAACGTCGACGGCGGGAAACTGCGGCGCGTCGGCGGCTCGCCGCTCGCAAGGCCGACCTCGCGCTGCGCGCGCGCGAAACGCGTCAGCGAATCGACGAGCAGCAGCACGCGCTTGCCCGCATCGCGGAAATGCTCGGCAATCGCGGTCGCGACGAGCGCGGATTTCACGCGCTCCATCGCGGGGCGATCGGAGGTCGACACGACGACGATCGAACGCGCACGCACCTCGGGCGACAGGCTGTGCTCGATGAATTCGCGCACCTCGCGGCCGCGTTCGCCGACGAGCGCGATCACGTTCACGTCGGCCTGCGCGCCGCGCGCGATCATCCCGAGCAGCGTGCTCTTGCCCACGCCGGACGGCGCGAAGATGCCGACGCGCTGGCCGATGCCGAGCGTCATCAGCCCGTCGATCACGCGCACGCCGGTGGGAAACGGCGTGTCGATCATCTTGCGCGCGAGCGGGTTCGGCGGGTCCTGCTGCGTCGACACCCATGCGGCGCCCGTCACCGGCCCGCGATCGTCGAGCGGCCGGCCGAGCCCGTCGAGCACGCGGCCGAACAGCCCTTCACCTACGGGAAACACATGCTCGCGCCCGGACGGCACGACGGTCGTCTCGGGCGACAGCCCGGCCACGTCGCCCAGCGGCGTGAGCAGCGTCGTCTGCCGCGAAAACCCGACTACCTCGGCGAGCAGCGTCGGCTGGTTCGGCGTGCGCAGCTCGCAGATCTCGCCGAGCCGCGCGCGGATGCCCGTCGCGTTCAGGATCTGCCCGACCGCGTGATTGACGCGGCCCTGCACCGACACCGGCGAGAAGAACGCGAGCCCCGCGTCGAGTTCGCCGACGAGGCGGCCGCGATCGAACGGCGCGCCGTCGTCGTCACCGCCGAACGGCTGCGGATCGTCGAGCGGCGCGTTCATCGCGCGGCACCCTTCAGCGCATCGCGGCGGATCGCCTGACGCAACGCGTCGATCTGCAGGTCGAGGCTCGCATCGATGCGCCCGGACGGCGTCTCGACCGTGCACGCATGGCGTTCGAGCTGCGCATCCTCGACGATGCGGATCTTCTGCCGGTTCGACTGCCCCGCGAACGCGCCGTCGAGCGCATCGCGCATCTCGTCCTTCCGGCCGGGCGCGATCCGCACGATCAGGAACGCCTCGTCGCGCACGAGCGGCGCGATCCGCGCCAGTGCGGCCTCGTACAGCGTCTGCGTGCTCATCTCGCCGACGATCGCGCGCACGGCCTTCACGACGATGTCGGCCATCGCATCCTTCATCGTCTCCATCGTGCGCGTGGCGGCGAGCGCTTGCGTGTACGCCTGCGCGGCCTGCTCGCGCTGCGCGCGGCGCATCCCTTCGTCGTAGCCGGCCGCCTGCCGCTTGTCGAATTCGCGCTGCGCGTCGGCGACGATGCGCGCGGCTTCGTCGTGCGCGGTCGCGATCACCGCGGACGCGTCGAGCAGCGCCGCGTACTCGCGCTCCTTGAGCACCTTGCGCTCCGACAGCAGCTGCAGGTTGTCGCTCGTGATCAGAAAAGCCAATCCCATGACGCTAGCCTCTCGGGAATCAGAAACAGGAACAGCAGTTCGCCGAACTGGTCGCGCTGCGCGCGGTTCAGCCAGTAAGGCGCCTCGTCGTCGATCGCGCGGTTGAATTTCAGGCGCACGCGCCGCGCAACCGCATCGCCCGCCACGCCGATGAAATCCGCGAGCAGCCGCCCACCGCGCGCGCGGATCACCCCGGGCAGCGCCGCGGGATCGGCGCGCCACGGCTCGAGCGTTTCGGCGAGCGCGCCGAACTCTGGCGCGCGGTCGAGCGCGAGTTCCAGTGCGTCACCGCCGAGCCTCGCCGCGATTTCCGCGCGGATGCGCCGCGCGGCCAGCGCGTCGCGCAGCCAGTGGCGATGCAGCAGCAGCCCCGCATACGCGGCCAGCTGCTCGAGCGCCGCGCCCGGCAGCAGCGCGAGCCGCGCGCACGGGTTCGCGACGTCGAAGTCGTGCCGGCCCGCCACGCCGTTCAGGTCGAGCAGGTGCCGCGCCAGCAGCTTGCGGCCGGCCGCGCCGAACGCGTCCGGCGAACGGTAGCGTGCGGGCCAGTCGGCCGGCACGCGCGTCACGTGCAGATAACGATCGGGCCGCAGGTTGAAATCGCAGACGAGCGCATGAAACGCCGCGCGCCGCGCGACGGGCGGCGGCGCAAGCGGCTGCAGCCAGGGCAGCGGCGCCGCGTCGGGTTGAGCCGAAACGTCGCCCGACGGCAGCGCGTGCGGATCGCTCATGCGCCGTCGCGCGCGCCGTCCGGCGTGCGCAGCCCGCCGCCGGCCTGCTGCGCCGACGCGCCGCCGACGCCGTTCGACCCGCGCGGCGCACCGAGCAATCCGGCAAGCCGCGCGCCGAACATCCCGCGCCGCGCAGCCGACAGCACGATCACCGCGCCGGTCAGCAGGATCAGCGCGAACACGAGCCAGCCGAGCGGCGAGCGCAGCCGCACGATGTCCGACACCGCGCTGCCGATTCCGTCCACGCGCGTCGCGCGCGCGGCGGCCGGCTGCAGGAACAGCGACACGTTGTCGTACTGCAGCCCTTCGATGCTGTGCGCGACGAGATCCTTGACCATCGGCGCCATCGCGCGCAGGTCGACGCCGGGCCGGTAGCGGATATACACGGCCGCCGACGACGGCTTGATCTTGTCCGCGAGCGGATCGTTCTCCGGAATCACGACCTGCACGCGCGCGACCACCACGCCCTCGATGTCCTGCAGCGTGCGCGACAGGTCCTGCGATACGCCGTACAGGTAGCGCACGCGCTCCTCGGCCGGCGTCGACACGAGGCCCTGCTTCTGGAACAGCTCGCCGAGGCTCGCATAACTCGGCTTCGGCAGCCCGTTCGCCTGCAGCACGGTGAGCGCCGACTGCATGTCGCCGTCCGCGACGCTCACCAGCCACGCGTTGCGGTCCGACGTGTCGCGCGCGTCGTTGTCCTTCGACGCGCTGATGCCCGCGTCGCCGAGCACCGCGACCATCTGGTTCGCGTCGCGCTCCGACAGGCCCGAGTACAGCTCCTTCTGGCACCCGGCCAACAGCACGAGCAGCCCCGCGAGCAGCGCACGCGCCGCCCGGCTGCGCCACGCATGCGCGCGTGGCGTCGAATCGATCGTCGTCATCGTTTGTCCGCTTCATGGCGCGTGAGGCCGGTTCCGGCCCGCACGCGCCCTGTCACTCCTGCGTCTTCAGCACCGTGTGCGTGAAGCCGTTCGCCGCCTGCGCGACCGACAGGCTCAATTGGTATTCCGAAATGGTGGTGGTCGCCGTCCACTGGAAGTCCATCGCCTTCACCATCGTCATCAACGGATCGCTGCGGCTGTCCGCCATCGACGTCAGCATCTCGCCGCGATGCTTGTCGATGTTCGCGTACCGCGTGTCGAGATCGTTGCCGTAAGTGCGCAACCGCTCGACCAGCGACGACTGGTTCGCCTGCGCGGGCGTCATCTGCACGGCCGGCGCCGCATCCGCCGGCGCGCGCGACATCGCGACGCCCGACGAAGACGGCGGCGCGGCCGGCGATGCGCCCGGCTGCATCAGCGCATCGAACTGGCGCACCTGCGCCGGATCGGACGCCGAGCCCGTCTGCTGCGCGGCGCTCGCGAGCGCGGCCGCGCCCGGGGGCGCCGCGCCTACGCCTGTCACTGACATGATCTATGCCCTCCTTGGCTGGCAGGCGCCGGACCGGATCGGTCGGGCCCGCCCGGAACAGGCCGGCCGGCACGCGCGCATCCGCCCCGGGTGCCCTTCGCGGGCAGACCCGGCGCACGGCGACGCGCGGCGCGGCCGGCGACCGGCGTCATGCGCGGCCGGCGGAACTCAGGTGTTGCGCAACCTGGGCGTTCGCCGTCCCTTCCTGCGCTGTCACTGCGTTGCTGGTTTCGAACGTCGCGGTCGACTGCTGGACCTGGAAGTTGATCTTCGTCAGTTCGAGCTGCGTCTTGGTCAGGTCGTCCGCCTGCTGCTGGACCTGGTTCGTGTTGGTTGCGCTGGTGCTGCTGGTCGGGCCTGGCATGATTCGCTCCTTTACGTGATGTCCATCCATCTTCCGGCGGCGGCCCCATGCCCCGCCGGCGACGTGAGCCGCCGCACGCGTGCGGCGTCCCGCGTAATGCGCGCACCGCCGGTTACGCGATGCGCATGACCTGTCGCGGCGCTAGTGCGCCGCCTCCTTCGAGGCCCCGGTCGCCGCCGCGTCCTGCAGCAGCGTCGGCCCCGGCACCGGTTGCGCGACCCCGGCCGCCGCGCCGCTCGCGAACGGCGGCACGGGCGGCGCCGGCGCCTGCTCGGGCGCGTTCGCCGACGGGCCGCCGAGCGGCATCGTGATGCGCTGGCCGTTGCGCTCGAACACGACTGCGTCCGGACCGATCGACGCGACGACCGCGCCCTCCTTCAGCCGCGCGCCTTCGAAATAGCGGCTGCCGTCGGCCGTCTCGATATAGCGCTGGTCGCCGTCGCCCGCGAACACGGTCGTGATCTCCGGAATGCCGGCCATCCCGCCCAGCGTCGTCGCCGTGTGCGGCGCGGCCGGATCGGCATCGGCATCGCGCACGCGATCGACCACTTCGAGCGCCGGGCGCGCGTCCTTCATGTAGTTGCGGATGCGCGGCTCGATCTGCGCGCGTGCGGCCGCACCCGTCAGCTCGATCCGGCCGCGGCCGAGATAGGCGACCGTCAGCGCGGTATCGCTGAAATAGGTCTGCGCGGTCGCGACGAGATCGCTGACCACATAGATGTTGCCGAGCGCCGCGTTGTCCACGCCCGCGACGATCTGCGCGACGCGTTCGCGCGCGGCCGGGTCGCTCACGTAGCCCGACACGATCACGCCGTCGTCGCGCGGTGCGACGGCCAGCTCCGGATACGCGTGCAGCAGTTGCTGCAGCCGGTGCGTGCGCGCGAGCACCGATTCGTGCTGCCACGGCAGGCGCCCCGACCACGTGACGAAGCCGTAGCCGAGCGCGCCGAGCAGCACGCCGATCCACAGCGCGACCAGCGCGATCACGAGCCGCCGGCTGCCGAGGCGGCGCAGGCCGCCCGTGAGCCAGCCGAGCCACGCGGCCTCGCGCGCGGCATCCGGCGCGTCGGCTTCGTCGGGTAGCGCGACGCTCGCCTGCGCGTGCCGCGCGATGCCGAGCCGGATCGAGCCGACCGTCACCACGTCGTGCGGCGTCATCGAGCGGCGACCCGCGCCGAGCGGTTCGTCGTTGAACAGCACCGGCGCGCCGGCCTCGCCGCCGTGGTTCTGCACGGTCACCGCGAGCGCGCCGACCTGCAGGCACACCTGTTTCGCGCCGATCTCGCGATCGGGCAGGATCACTTCGCAATCGGCCGCGGTGCCGACCCAGTTCGCGCCGCGCGCGAGCGACATCGTGCGGCCGTACATCGGCCCGCTCAGGAAGCACAGGTTCCACGGCGACGCGAGCGCGGCCGGCCCTGCCGCCGCGCCTCCCGCGCCGCCGGGCAATGCGCCGTCGCCGTGCGGGTCAATGATGGTCGTCGACATGGGTGGAGGCTCCTGCGGTCGTCGTCGCCGGCTGCGCCACCACGTCCTTCGGCGGCGGCAATGCGGGCGGACCGAACTTCGTGCCGGGCAGCGGCTTCGGCGTCAGCGGCACCACGACGTCGTTGTCCGGCGGGCGATACATCGACACGCCTTCCGGATTGGCCGGCCCGTCCACGCCCGGGTTCACGGGCGAGCCGTCCGGCGCGTACATCGACGCGCTCGTCACCACGCGCGGCGTCAGCAGGTAGAACCGCTCCATGTGGTTGCCCGACTTGTCGGTGTACTTGAACAGGTTGCCGATCAGCGGAATGTCGGACAGCCAGGGCACGCCGCTCTTGTTCAGCTTCACCTCGTCGTCGTTGAACCCCGCAATCAGCAGGCTCTTGCCCTCGTCGATCATCGACTTGGTGACGATGTTGCGCTGCTGGATCACCGGGATGTTCGACACGGCCTGCCCCTGCACGACGTTGCCGTCCTGGATGTCGATCGACATCATCACGCTCTGCGGATTGCCGGATACGGCGGCCGCGTTGCGGATCGCCTCGTCGACGATCATCGGCGTCACCTTGATGCTCGTGCCGGTCGTCACGCTGTACAGCGACGAATCCTGGTAACCCTGCACCTGCACGTAGAACTGCGTGAGGTTCTCGAGGATCGCCTCGGTGTTGTCGAGCGCGAGCACCTTCGGTTTCGAACGCAACTGCGCCTGCCCCTTCTGCGCGAGTGCGTTCACGCGCGTGAGCAGGTAGTTGCGCAGCGAGCCGCCGATCGAGGCGGTCAGCGCGATGCCGGTCGGCAGGAAGGTGCCCGTCTGCCCGGTTTCCGACGTGCCGACGCCGAACGTCAGCGGCGGATTGCCCGAGCCGTTGTACTGCGTGTTGCCGTTCAGCGGATTCGCGCCGTTGCCGATCTGCACGTCGCCGTGCGTCGTGTGCAGGCGCCAGTCGATCCCGAGGCTGTCGAGCGAATCCTCGTTGATGTCGATGATCGTCACGTTGATCTCGACGATGCGCGGCCGCTCATCGAGCTGGTTGATCAGCGACTGGTAGCGATACATGTTCTCCGGCAGGTCGCGCACGATCACCGCGTTGATCGCCGGATCGGCGACGATCTGCGGCAGCGCGTCGCCGCCGCCGGCGTTCGCGAACGGCGAGAACCCGCCGACCGCGCTGCTGTCGCCGCTATAACCGCCCGCACGCGGGCCGCTGGAGATGTCGGGGAAGTCGAGGCGCGGCACCGCGATCGTCAGCCCCGAGCCCAGCTTCACCTGGCGCGCGGCCTGCCCGAGCGGCGTGCTCGACGGCAGCGCGCTCGTGCCGCCGCCCTTGCCGAACAGCCGGCTCAGGATCGTCGCGACGCCCGGCACCGTCACTTCCTTGCCCGAGCGGTTGATCGTGAAATCCGACGCCCAGCCGTACCTCAGCCGGAACGCGCGGATGTCCGCGTGCGCGCCGTTCGCCGACGGATCGCCGACCGAGCCGACCGCCTGCCGCACGAGTTCGACGTAGCGGCGCGGGCCGGCCACGTACACGCTGTTCGAACGATCGTTGATCACGAGCGTGTAGCGCTTGTCCGGAATCTGCATCGCCTGCAGCGCGCGGCCGATTTCGCCGGCCGCATTCGGCGGGATCGGGATCATCTGCGTCTGCGACTGGTCGGCCGGATCGACGTAGAGGAACGAGCCGTCGTAGTACCACGTGAGTCCGTAGGTCGAGCAGATCGTTTCGAGCGTCTCCTGCGGCGTGCCCGAGAAGCGGCCGCTGATTACGCCGTCGACCTTCGGGTCGACCACCGCCGTCACGCCCTGCGACGACGCGAGCTCGCGGATGAAGTCGCCGATCTTCTTGCCGTTCGCGACGATCGTGAACGGCTTGTTGCGCCAGCGCAGGTCCGCGGCGCGGGCCGTGTGCGCGGGCACCATGCACAGCGACACCGTGAGCAACGCGGTCGCGCACATGGCGAGCGCGGCCCGTTGCAGGCTGCGCGGTTGAAACCGGATCGGGGCGACGCTTCGATGCATCAAAGAACTCCAGTGGAAGAAACGAACATGCGTTCCAGCGCCTGCTGCGCGAAGCGCAGCACTTCGCCGCCGAGCCAGCCCGACAGCAGCACGAGTGCGACCATCACGGCGATCAACCGCACCGCGATGCCGATGTTGGCGTCCTGCACCTGCGTGACGGCCTGCAGGATTGCGACGATGAGGCCCGTGACGGTGGCGATCAGCACGATCGGCAGCGACAGCAGCAGCACGAGCATCAGCGCCTGGCGCGTCAGGTCGAGGATCGTCGAGCTCGTCATTGCACCGCTCCCGGCGCGCGCACGCCGGCGCCCGCGCCGACCGAGCCGTCGTCCGGCGGGTTCTTCACCCAGCCGACCGTGTGCAGCTGCACGTCCTCCTCGACTTCCTGGTACGACAGCACCGCGAGTTCGGGCAGCACCGGCTGCAGGATCGTCTTCACATAGCGGCGCGCGCCGAGCGCGACCATCACCGCGAGCCGCGCGGCGCCGTGCGTATTGCCGTGGCCGCCGGGGGCGGCCGCCTGCGCGGCCTGCACGATCGCGCGCACCTGATCGCCGATGTCCTGCTTGACCGCGCTCGACAGCGCGAGGAAATTGCCCTGCTTGGTGCGCATCACCGCGCTCTCGATCCGCTCCTGCAGGTTCTGCTCGAACAGCACGACCCGCAGCTGGCGCGTCGTGCCCGCATGGCGATCGGTGATCATCCGGCGCAGGTCGACGCGCACGAGCTCGACCAGCGCGATCACGTCGTCGGGTTCGTTCGGCGCCCATGTGATCAGGCTCTCGAAAATCACGCGCAGGTTGCGGATCGGCACCTGTTCGGCCAGCAGCCGGCGCAGCACCTCGGTCACGCGCTGCAGCGGCACGAGGCGCGTCAGCTCGCCCACGAGTTCCGGGTGCTCGCGGCGCACCAGATGCACGAGTGCCTGTGTCTCCTGGATGCCCAGCAGCTCGTCCGCGTGCTGGCGCACGATTTGCTCGACGTGCGCGGCGAGCGCGCTTTCGCTCGACAGCCACTTGCCGTCCGGCGCGGCGCCGTCGGGCTTGATCCACAGCGCGGTCGCGAACGGGCCGAACGCTTCGGCCGGCTGGCGCTCCGCGCGTTCGGGCAGCGGCGCGACGCCGTCCCACAGCAGCCAGCCCGGCTTCAGCGCGCCGTGCGCGGCGAGCACGTCCTGCAGGTAGATCCGGTACGTGCCGGCCGTAGCACCTTCGTCGTCGTTCAATGTGATGCGCGGAAACACCGTGCCGATATCCGCGTCGACGCGCGCTTTCGCGCTCGACAGCGCGGCCTGCAGTTGCGCGAGGTTCAGGCTCGTGCGCAGGTCGTCGGACAGCGACACCGCGATCAGCGACGTGACGCCCGCCGCGTGCGACACCTTCGCGGGCTGGCCGTCGTCGGCCGAGCCGACACGCCCCGCGACATGAATCAGGTTGAAGATCGGCGCCGTCGTCTTGCGCTTGAGCTGCGAGAACGCGAACGCGCCGAGGCCGAACGCGATCAGCGCGAACGACCATTTCGGAAAGCCGGGCACGACGAGAAAACCGGTCAGCACGAACGCCGCGATCAGCAGCGCGCGCGGATGCGCACCCAGTTGCTCGCCGAGCTGCTCGCCGAGCTGGCGCTGCCGCGCATCGCGCGTCGCGACGCGCGTCGTCACGATGCCGGCCGCGATCGACACGAGCAGCGACGGAATCTGCGACGCCATCCCGTCGCCGACCGTCAGGATCGCGTAACGCTGCAGCGCCTCGCCGATATCCATCCCGTGCATCAGCGTGCCGACCGCGATCCCCGCGACGATGTTGATGAACGCGATCACGAGCCCCGCAATTGCGTCGCCCTTCACGAACTTCATCGCGCCGTCCATCGCGCCGTGCATCTGCGATTCCTGTTCGAGCTTCTCGCGGCGCTCGCGCGCTTCGTCGGCGTTGATGATGCCCGCGCGCAGGTCCGCGTCGATGCTCATCTGCTTGCCCGGCATCGCGTCGAGCGAGAAGCGCGCGCCGACTTCGGCCACCCGCTCCGACCCCTTCGCGATCACGATGAACTGCACGACGGCGATCACGAGGAACACCACGCCGCCCACCACGACGTTGTTGCCGACGACGAGCCGCCCGAACGCGTCGATCACGTGGCCCGCGTTCGCGTGCAGCAGGATCAGCTTGCACGACGCGATGTTCAGCGCGAGCCGGAACAGCGTCGTGAACAGCAGCAGCGCGGGAAACGACGAGAAGCTGACCGCCGACGGCACGTAGGTCGACACCGTCAGCAGCACCACGCTCACGGCAAGATTCAGCGAAATCATCCCGTCGAGCGCGGCCTGCGGCAACGGCAGGATGAACAGCGCGACGACCGCGACGATGAACGTCGCGAGGAACAGGTCGGCGCGCGGCGATGCGCCCCCGAGACGCCGTCCGGACACGCCGCGGCCAGCGGAAAACAACCGCTGCCAGTCGCGGGGGAGCGCCTTCGGTTCTGCCATCGTGCCGTTGTCCTGTCGTTATTACCGGCTGGCACGGGCAATCCTCCCCCATGCTGCGCGGACCGTTGAATGGGACGAGTGTAGCGACGCGGGTCGATGGAAAAAGGAGTGCGCCTCGTAGCGTGAAAGCGCGTTTCCCGGCGGTGCTCGGATCGGACTACGAAACCCGGCGGCGCTTGCGGGCACGCGCCGCCGGAACCGCTTCCATCCTGCTGCGGTCCCTGCCGGCGCGCGCGTCAGGTCAGGGCTGCAGGCGCCGCGCGGCGAGGTACGCGAGCTGCGCGCGGTTCTGCACGTTGAAGAGTTTTTCGAGCGAGCGGATGTGGTGGCCGACCTTGTGCAGCGACGTGCGCAGCGCACTCGCGATCTCCTGGTCGGACAGCCCGTGCACGAGCCGGTCGAGCACCTGCTGCTGCTCGTCGCCGAGCGCGAAGCCGCGCATGCGCGCGATGCGCGCCTCGAGGAACGGCAGCGCGACGCGATGCACGGCGAGGCTCACCGACAGCGCCCCGCCGATCACGCGATCGTCGATCCAGTCGGTGCCGTGCGTCTCCGACGTCACGTTCACCGCGACGCGCAGGTCGAGGCGCGGCGCCGACAGGCTGAAGAGCACGCCGCTGTTCATCGCATGCGCGCGCAGATGGCCGGCAAGCGCCAGCACCTTGCGGTCGCCGTTGCCCTGCGCGGCCGACTCGATTTCGTCGAGCCGCCACGCGACCGGAAAGCCGCTCTGCCGCACCTGCGCGAAACGCGGGTCGCTTTCGTAGAGCATGCCTTCGATAAACGGCTGCATGAACGTCGCCGGCGCGAGGTCGCGCAGCAGATGCGCGCACAGGATGCGCCGCCCGATCATTTCGTACGCACCGTAACTGAGCGTACTGAAACCGATTTGCCGCAATCGCGCATGGCATTGCACGAAATCGACCGGCGCGAAGTCGGTTTTACCGGGTGCAATTTGAATTCCGGTAAAAACGTCACGCTCGATTGCCTGATATTCACTCGAATAAGCGGCTGCGGCCGTTATATCGGCTTGCGAAAACCATTCGACGCGTGGTGCGCCGTCAGCATGTGTCATGAGGAGCCCGCCCTTTCCCAATATGTGAACTGCGCCCCGTCACGATCTGGTCTTTTCTTTATGATTTTCTGGCCGTCGTTATATGCGTGCGAATATGAAACTTTCGCCGCAATTAGTATTACGGCATATTACGCGTACACGGGCATTTTTGTACAATGCCCCCGCGTTTCGTCAGGGATGACGATCGGCGCAAATCAAAACGATGCTCGATCGCACCGCCGCGAATGCCGCATACGATACGGCCGCCGCCAGGCGATGCGCGTCGATTCCGAGGGATGGCTCATGTCCGATATTGCATTGCATGAAGAAGCGGTCGCCCCAGTTTTTCCCCGCCCGCCGCGCGGGTTGAACACATGCGCGGACGCGCTGCGGGAGCGTAGCGTGCAGGTCGTCTGGTGCGACGACGTGAAGCGCGGCGATATCGCGCAACCGCACGCGCCGAAGCTCGGCGTCGCCGATACGCTCGCGCTCGCGCAGAGCACGGCCGAGCGCAACCGGATCGTCACGAGCCTGCTGCATCTGACAGGCTTTTCGACGTTCGCGTATTTCGCGCTCGAATTCGCGCGCGAGCGGGTCGAGAGTCTCTACCTGCACGAAGCGTTCACGCCGGCCACCTATCGCGGCGACTACGTGCGCCACAACCATCACGACGTCGATCCGCGCACGCTCGGCGCACGCGTATGCAACATGCCGATCGTGTGGGACCTGCAGCAGCTGCGCCGCGAGCATCGCGAGCGCGACGACGCCCCGCGCGTGACGCCGGCCGCGCTCGAGGGTTTCCTGCAGACGATGCAGGACGACGGGATGTGCAGCGGCATCATGTATTCGATGGCCGTGCCCGGCACGCGGCTGCACGCGTTCATGAGCTTCACCGCGCCGCGCCGCACGCGCGAATGGATCACGCCGGCGACGATCGAGCAGGCGTTGTCGATCGGGTTGTCGGTGCACAAGTTCGCGTCGCCGCAACTGATCTCGACGTCGCGCGAGCGCGCGGTCAACGGGCTCACGCCGTTCGAGCAGGAACTGCTGCTCGGCATCGCCGAAGGCGCGTCCGACAAGGAAATCGGCCGGCGCCTCGACACCAGCGCGCACAACGTCGACTATCACCTGCGCAAGCTGCGCAAACGCTTCGGCGTCGCGAACCGGATCCAGCTCACGTACCTGACGTCGAAGCTCGAACTGATCTGACCGCCGCGCGGCGCTTGCGGAAAGCGCACGCGTAAACGCACATGCCGGCCTCACGGCCGGCATGTGCGGGTTGCGGCGCGGTGCCGGGTCCGGCGCCGCTTCCGGGACAACGTCCTGCGTTACTTCATCAGCGTCATCTGCACGACCTTCACGATCACGAGACCGACCGCGATCACGAGATAACCGCGCAGCACGGTCATCCACACGCGCGTCGTCAGCGTCATCTTCTGCGGCTCGAGCGTCTCGAGCGGCGGCATGCGCCACGTGTCGCGCTGCGAGCGATCCACGCCCGGTTCGACAACGCGCTTGTAGCGGCGGATCAGTACCGACACGAGATAACCGACGATCGCGAACACGCTGCCGCCCACCAGCACGTCGAGGATGGCCTCGCCGCTGATGTCCGGATACATCACCGACGCGGTCAGGATGATCGACAGCATCACGAGCACCCAGATCACCGCGCCCGTGAACACGTTGAGCTTCGTCGAGTTGATCCACGGGCCGAGCACCTGCCGGTCGTTGCAGAGCAGCAGCAGGAACACGGTCGCGCTCGGCAGCAGCACGCCCGCGAGCGTCTGCACGGCTTCCGTCAGCAGGCCGAGCGGGCTGCCCGGGATCAGCACCAGCGCCGCGGCGGCCGCGACGATGCCGAAGTAGACGAGATAGAAGCCCTTCGCATCCGACACGTTACGGTGCAGCGAGTGACGGATCTTGAACACGTCGCCGATCGCATAGGCGGTCGACAGCGACACGGCCGCGGCACCGATGATGCACGCGTCGAGCAGCGCCACCGCGAACAGCGTCGCGCTCGTGCGGCCCGCATATTTCTCGAGCCCTGCGATCACGCCGCCGGCGTCGGTGAAGTTGCCGAATTCCGGATGACCCGCGAACAGCTGGGCCGAGAACGCGATCATCGCAACGGCGCCCACCAGCACGAAGGCGATACCGATCCACAGGTCGGCCTTTTCATACTTCATGAAGCGCGGCGTGATGCGCTTGTCGATCACGTAGCTCTGCTGGAAGAACAGCTGCCATGGCGCAACCGTCGTGCCGACGATGCCGATCACGAGCAGCATCACGTCCGACAGCTTGGCGTGCGCGGGCCAGTTCGGCACGAAGAAGTCGCGCGTCATCTGTGCGACCGGCGGATGGATCGACACGAGCACCGGCACGAGCAGCAGGCTCAGCAGGCACAGCCCGATCGCGAACCGCTCGAATCGCCTGAAATCCCCGGTACTCACCGCGGCCATCGTCAGCGCGGCGGCCACGCACACGCCGGCCACCTTCGGCAACCCGAAGAAATCCAGCACGAACGTGATGCCGATGAACTCGGTGACGATGGTCAGCGCATTGAGCAGGAACAGGTCGATCACGCTGAACGCACCCCAGAACTTGCCGAAGCGCTCGAAGATCAGGCGTGCATGGCCGACGCCCGTGACCGCGCCGAGGCGCAGCACCATTTCCTGGTTCACATACAGCACGGGCACGAGCAGCAGCAGCGTCCACAGCAGCGTCGTACCGTAGTTCTGGCCGGCCTGCGTATAGGTGCCGAATGCGCCGGCGTCGTTATCGCCGACCATCACGATCAGGCCGGGGCCGATGATCGCGAGCAGCGTGCGCAGGCGCGCCCACCACGTGCCGCGTGCACCGGTGTCGTGACGTGCGATCGTACCGAGCGCACCGCGGATGTCGCCCAGGTGGGCTTCGTCGAGAACGGCGCTGCGTTCGGCGGCGATCGGTGGAGAAACGTTGGATGGCGTGGACATGATTTATTCCGTACGGCTAATGGTTATCTGATGAGCGTGTGACCTTGGAATGCGCGCGGGGCGGCCGCTCGATGGCGGCCGCGCGTGCGCATGCCGAGGCGCGCTCGGCGCTTCTTTCAGTGGAACAACGATTTCAGCTGGTTCAGCAGGCGGGAGAACACCCGCGGACGGGCGTCGAGCGTCAGCATCCCGTCGTAGTGGGGACGCGATTCCGTGACGTGCGGAAGGTTCGACAGCAGAAGGCCGAAGTTCATGGTCTGGCTCCGTGCGGCGACGGCAGGCGTGCCGGCCGCGTGGTGGGTGCGGGGCCAGTCCGGGGCCTGAACGATGGGTCAGGCTAGTCGGCCGGATTGTCCCTGCGACCCGGGTTCAAAAGGGTCTGTGCGTGTAACGGGCATAAGGGACAACTGTCACTGTCGTTCATGGCGGCTCCTGTGCGGTGTTCCGGAGAACACGGTTGACCGCCGACCGGTTTGGCGGCCAGCATTCGCGAACCCGGAAAAGGCGTGCGCGAACGCGGCCGCCTGCCAGGCGGCGGAGAAACCGGACGGCGCATGCGAAAACGCATCACGCTAACCGGCGCGAATCAGGGTGCACGTAGGGAGTGACTGCGGAATACTGCTGCGCGCACCGTTTGCCTGGGGGACAAACGGCGGCTTCGATGAGGCGCGGACGTCGGTCGCTCAGGCGGAAATTTCGGTCGAAGATCGACTACTGCAGGCGTCCAAGGCGGCGGCCCCAAGAGTGAAGATGCCGGATTCTATGGATCGCCCGAAAGTGAAGTCAACCCCTCGAAACCCCATTTCTCGAAATAAATTTCCCGTTTCGGGACACTGAAAGATTTGCCCTTGCAACCACGTGCCGAAACCTTTCAGCCCGTCATGAAACGGTCATCCGTCGATGCGCGCGAACAACGACGCGACGTCCGTCGTCGTCCTGAACCTCGCCGGTCCCGCGCCGGAACGGACCACCGCGGCGCTCGCACAACGCGCGTCGCTTTTTATGCGTTTTTTACTTGCACCGCAGCAAAAGTCACGACTACAATCCGCCCCAATTCATCAAGGGAGTCCCTCCGTGGACACATGTTCTAGTTGCAGTTGGATGCCGGTCCAGGCCGGCCAAGCCATCGCGAGATAGCAGCCAGACGCATGTCTTTCGCCGCTAACTCGCATTCATCGGGTTAGCGCGCTTCCCCCCGAGCCGGCCATCGCCGGTTCGTCCGTTGCACGCTCCATTACGTTCCACCCTCCGACCGCAGGCCGCGTCACGCGCCCGCGCTCGAACACGTCGTCCGGCATCCGCCGGACCGGACGGAGGCAGCGTCATGTTTTTTCAATCGTTCGCGGTCAGACTCAAGCGCATCGTGCACGTCGCGTGCGACCGCTCGTTCGTTTCCGGCCTCTCGCCGCTCGCCCACGCATTCAGCAACTGGCGCGGCACGGCGCTCGCCCATGTGCCGGCCGTGCCCCGCCCGCTCGACTGCGCACTGGTCGCCGCGATGGCGGCCTCGATCGCGCTCGTCGCGCTGCTGTGCTCGGCCGCGTCGCGCCTCGGCTTCGCACAGGTGTGGCGCGTCGGCGGCTGGTTGCCGTAAGCCCCGCACCGCGCGGCGGTGCGTTGTGCCACATACCGCCGCGCCACGCTTTCAGTACGACGTTTTCATTTCTTCAGCCCAACTAATCAAACCACCGACGGAACCCACATGAAGAACTACCTCGAACCTGTCCCGCGCAAGCCGCATCTCAATGCGCTCGCCGCGCTGCTGCTGTCGCTCGCCGCCGCGCCCGCGTTCGCGCAATCGTCGCAGCCGGCCGCGGCCGAACCGGCGGCCGGCGCCAGCGATGCCGCCGCGCCCGCACAACAGGCCGCCGATGCTGCCGCGCCCGCCCCTACCGGCTTCTGGGAGCGCTCGAACCTGCTCGGCAACATGGGCGGCCTGCGTGACCTGCTCGGCGATCACGGCGTCACGCTGAGCCTGCAGGAAACCAGCGAATACCTGTACAACACGTCCGGCGGCACGAACCGCGGCGGCGCGTACCAGGGGCTCACGCAATTCGGTTTCAACGTCGACACGGGCAAGGCGATCGGCCTGCCGGGCGGCACGTTCAACGTGTCCGGGCTGCAGATCCACGGCACCAACCTCACGCAGCGCTACCTGCAGACGCTGCAGACCGCGACCGGCATCGAAGCGAATTCGACCACGCGCCTGTGGGAGCTCTGGTACCAGCAAGCATTCCTCGACGGCAAGGCCGACGTGAAGATCGGCCAGCAGAGCGTCGACCAGGAATTCATGGTGAGCCAGAACGCGGCGACGTTCATGAACGCCACGTTCGGCTGGCCCGTGCTGCCGTCGACCGACCTGCCGGCCGGCGGCCCCGCGTATCCGCTGTCGTCGCTCGGCGTACGGCTGCGCGTGAAGCCGGCCGACGCGTGGACCGCGATGATCGGCGTGTTCGACGGCAACCCGGCCGGCCGCACCGACGGCGACGCGCAGGTACTGAACGCGCACGGCACCAACTTCAACCTGCGCAGCGGCGCGTTCGTGATCGGCGAAGTGCAGTACGCGCTGAACGCACCGCCGGCCGATCCGAAGGCGCCGCAACCGGCCGGCCTGCCCGGTACCTACAAGCTCGGCTTCTGGTATCAGTCGCAGCACACGAACGACCCGCGCTACGGCACCGACGGCCTGTCGCTCGCGAATCCGGCGAGCAACGGCATTCCGGCGACGCATCGCGGCAACTACAGTTTCTATGCGGTCGCGGACCAGATGGTATGGCGGCCGTCGGCGGACAGCCCGCGCTCGGTCGGCGTGTTCGCACGCGTGATGGGCGCGCCGGGCGATCGCAATACCGTCGATTTCGCCGCCAATGCAGGCGTGACGCTGAAGGCACCGTTCAAGGGACGCGACAACGACGTCGCGGGTCTCGCGGTCGGCTACACGAAGATCGGCTCGCATGCGCGCGGCCTTGACGGCGACACCGGCGTCTACACGACGCCCGGCTATCCGGTGCGCCGCGCGGAGACGGTGGTCGAGGCGACCTATCAGTACCAGGTCACGCCGTGGTGGCAACTGCAGGCCGACCTGCAGCACTTCTTCCGTCCCGGCGGCGGCATCCCGAACCCGAACGCGGCCGGCGCGCGCATCGGCGACGAAACGGTGGTCGGCGTGCGCACGACGATCACGTTCTGACGCGTCCTGTATGCGGACACGGGCCGGACGGCCGCTTGCGCGACAGTCCGACCCGTGCATTTTCCTGCAACGCGCGGCACACGCCGCGCATCACTCGCCGTACAGCCCCTGCAGTTTCAGCGTGACGCCGTTGGTCCAGCCGAAGCCGTCCTGCAGCGGATATTCGCCGCCCCCGCCGCCACCCGTGCCGGCACCTTCGACCACGTACTTCTCGACGAGCTTGCCTTCGGTTGCATACACATGCTTCACGTCGGACAGGAAGCGCGTGCCGATGTCCTTCGCGAGCGCCGGTTCGCCGTAACGGCGCAGCCCTTCGATCGCGATCCACTGCAGCGGCGCCCAGCCGTTCGGCGCGTCCCATTGCTGGCCGGTGTTCGCGGTCGTGGTCGCAAGGCCGCCCGGCTGCAGCAGCGTGTTGCGTACCTCGCGCGCGGTCGCCTTCGCGCGCTCGGGCCACGCGACACCCGCGAACAGCGGATACAGCGCAGCCGCCGTCACGCCATCGCGTGGCTTGCGCAACTGCCAGTCGTAGTCGCCGTAATAGCCGTGGCGGTTCCACAGATAGTGGTTGATCGCGGCAGCGCGCCGTGCCGCCCGCCCTGAAAAATCGCTCACGCATGCGACGTCGCGCGTGACGGTACAGCCCTTCACGATCGTCGTCTCGAGATGGAACATCAGGCTGTTCAGGTCGACCGGCACGATCGACGTCGTGCGGATCGTCGCGAGCGTCTTGCCGTCGCCGAACCAGCGCGAGCTGTAGTCCCAGCCGCTTTCGGCGCCCGCGCGCAAGTCGCGGTACACGTCGTTCGCCGGACGGCCGGGCGCCGACTTCGCGGTCGTCACGTCCTCGAGATACGACTCGTCGCGCGGCGTGTCGCTCGCATCCCAGTAGCGGTTCAGCACCGCGCCGTCGGGCATCGCGACCACGTTGCGGGTGGCCTGCCCACGCGGCGTCGTGGTTTCGCCCTGCATCCAGTACGCATGTTCCTTGCGCAGTTGCGGCAGGTATTTCTGGTAGACCTTGTCGCCTTCGGCCTGCGCGGCGAGCGTGACCATGTACGCAAAAAACGGCGGCTGCGAGCGGCTCACGTAGTACGTGCGGTTGCCGTTCGGGATGTGCCCGATCGTGTCGATCAGATGGGCGAAGTTGTCGAGCATGTCGTCGACGAGATCCTCGCGCCCCGACACCTGCAGCCCGAGCATCGTGAAATAGGTATCCCAGTAGTAGCCTTCGCGGAACCGGCCGCCCGGCACGACGTACGGCTTCGGCATCGGAATCAGCGAACTGTAGGGCGGCACCGTCGTGCTCGTGCGTGTGAGTTGCGGCCACAACCAGTCGATGTGCTGGCGCAGCGTCTGGCCGGGCGGCGGCGTCACGCCGCCTTCCGGGGGCGGCGTGAAGTGCTGGCCGACGAACGCCTTCAGCGAGAAGCCCGGTTGCGATTTCTGTTGCTGATACAACTGCATGATCGTCGCGGGATCGGTATCGGGCGTCGCGTCGACGAAGGTCTTCTGGTCGGGATAGATCTGCGCGGTCTGCACCGCGACGAACAGGTCGCCGTAGAGCTGGCTCGGCGGCGGCAGCACCGCGCCGGACGCGGGGCCCGCGGCCGGCACGGCGGACTGGCTGGCCGCTTGCGTGGCGGCCTGGTTCGCATTGTCGGCCTGCGCGGCACAGCCGGCGACGGCGAGATACGCGACGGCCAGTGCAGCCGCCCAGCGCAGACGCGGCGCGGGTGGAGCAGAACCGGATGAGAGACTGGATGACAAGCGGGATGCAATCGATGCGGCACGACGTGACGTCATGACGTGTCCCCTCCTTTCGATGGTGAGTGGATCGGCACGAGGTCTCGTTCGCGCGCGCTCGTCTCGATGGCCCTCGATCGATGCGCGTCGTTGTATCCGGAATGCGAGTGAGGTCGACTGTCGCATGAAACGCGCACCGCACGCAAGTTTCGCGGTCGCGACTGCGAGCCGATGTCATGTGTCATGTCACGCGCCGCAGTCGTCTCTTCTTTCACAAGCGGTAACAGGAACGACTGTTGCAACATGCGGAACAACCGGTGTCGCACGTGACGCAACGACCACATTGTGGGCATAATGGCGTCTTTACCGCGCGCCCAGCCCATGTCGCCCGTCTTTCTAGCACCGCTCATCGTTGCCTGTGCGTTGTTCATGGAAAGCGTCGACGCGAACATCATCGTCACCGCGCTGCCTGCGATGGCGAGGGACTTCGGGCACAGCCCCGTCACACTGAACATCGCGATCACGGCCTACGTGGTCGGCCTCGGCGTGTTCATCCCGATCTGCGGCTGGCTCGCCGACCGCTTCAGCGCACGCTCCGTGTTCCGCACCGCGATCGGCATCTTCGTCGTCGGCTCGCTGATGTGCGCAGCCTCCAATTCCCTCGGCGTACTCACGTTCGCGCGCTTCATACAAGGTGTCGGCGGCGCGATGATGGTGCCGGTCGGCCGCATCATCATCTTCCGCGCCGTGCCGCGCTCCGATCTCGTGCGCGCGATGAACTACCTCGCGATTCCCGCGCTGTTCGGGCCCACGGTCGGGCCGCTCGTCGGCGGCTTCATCACGACCTACCTGCACTGGCGGATGATCTTCTTCATCAACGTGCCGATCGGCATCTACGGGATCTATCTCGCGAGCAAGCACATCGCGAACACGCACGAGCCCGATCCGGGCCCGCTCGACTGGTTCGGCTTCCTGCTGTCGGCCAGCGGCGCCGCGCTGCTGCTGATGGGCCTCACGCTGATCGACGGCTCGCTCACGTCACGCTCGAACGCCGTCGCGATGTGCGTGGCCGGCACCGTGATGCTCGCGCTCTACGTGCCGTACGCGCGCCGCAAGGAGCGCCCGGTGCTCGACCTCAGTTTCCTGAAGATCCCGACCTACCACGCGAGCGTCGTCGGCGGGTCGCTGTTCCGCATCGGGCTCGGCGCGGTGCCGTTCCTGCTGCCGCTCGCGCTGCAGGAAGGGCTCGGCATGACCGCGTTCCATTCGGGGCTCATCACGTGCGCGTCCGCGCTCGGCGGCGCGGTGAGCCGCTCGACGGCCACGCATACGCTGCGCCGCTTCGGCTTTCGCACGGTGCTGATCTACAACGCGGCATTCGCGGGCCTCGCGATCGCCGCCTATGGCGTGTTCCATCCCGGCATGGCGACCTGGGCGATCTGGCTGATCGTGCTCGTCGGTGGCATCTTCCCCGCGCTGCAGTTCACGAGCCTGAACTCGATGATCTACGCGGACATCTCGCCGCGCGACGCGGGCCGCGCGACGAGCCTCGGCAGCGTCGTGCAGCAGATGTCGCTCGGCCTCGGCGTGACGGTGGCCGGCCTCGTGCTGCATGTGTCGCACTGGCTGCAGGGTCATCAGACGATGGTGTGGTCGGATTTCTGGCCCGCGTTCGTCGTGGTCGGGCTGTGCTCGTTCGCGTCGATTCCGATCACGCGGCGGCTGCCGCCCGGCGCCGGCGACGAAGTCGCGCGCGGCAAGCGGCAATAAGTGGCGGGGATGTCGGGGCGTCGCATGACGGCCCGGAGAAACGCGTGCCGCGGCATGACACGTCGGCACGGCAGTCCGAGAAAAACCGGAAAGACAAAAAAAATCAGCGGACATCCACACGGGGCCGGTGCACAGCCGCATGGATGTCCGCTCAGGGCTCCGGGTCTCCCGATGGGGGTTGAGAATCCCGGCTTCGCTTCCTGCGTGCCATTGACGTATGTGCGTCGGAAGCGGAATCGTTGCGCACGCTTAGCGTTGCGCCATGAACTGCACTATAGGGAAACTCGCGCAACGCGTCTGTCAAGCATTGTCAGACGCGCCGCAGCGGCACGCCGCACGTGTGCGCCGCATTCGCGCTAAAGTGGTGCCCGACCTCCACCCTCAGCCGCCATTCCGATGCTTACGCTCTCGCCCGCCGCCGCCCGCGCGCTGCATCTCGCCGCGCAGGGCCTGCTGACGCCGCCCCGCCGCAAGGCGACCAAGTCCGACGTGCTCGACACGATCCGCCGGATGGCGCAGTTGCAGATCGACACCATCCACGTCGTCGCGCGCAGCCCGTATCTCGTGCTGTTCAGCCGGCTCGGCGATTTCGCGCCGCAGTGGCTCGACGAACATCTCGCCGAGGCGCGCCTGTTCGAATACTGGTCGCACGAAGCGTGTTTCCTGCCCGTCGAGCAATTCGGCCTGATGCGCTACAAGATGCTCGATCCGTCGGGGATGGGCTGGAAATACGCGGCCGACTGGCATGAGCAGCATCGTCCCGACATCGAGCGGCTGCTCGCGCGGATTCGCGACGAAGGCCCCGTGCGGTCGGCCGATTTCGTTCGCGAGGATGGCGTGAAGGGCAACGGATGGTGGGATCGCAAGCCCGAGAAGCGTCACCTGGAGGTGCTGTTCACGACGGGCGACCTGATGGTGTCGGAGCGCCGCAATTTCCAGCGCGTGTACGACCTGCGCGAGCGCGTGCTGCCCGATTGGGACGACACGCGCGACCTGCCGCCGCGCGACGCCGTGCTGCCCGCGCTGCTCGACTACACGTGCCGCGCGCTCGGCGTCGTGCGCGCCGACTGGGTGGCCGACTACTATCGGCTGCCGCGCCGTTCGTACCGCGCGGAGCTCGAGCGGCTCGCGGACGCGGGCGACCTGATTCCGGTGGAGATCGGCGACTGGAAGGAACCGGCCTACGTGCATCGTTCGCTCGACGCGTTGCTGCCGGCCGCCGCGGCCGACACGCTGCGCTCGACGGTCACGACGCTGCTGTCGCCGTTCGATCCGGTCGTATGGGATCGGCGGCGCGCCTCGACGCTGTTCGATTTCGACTACACGATCGAGTGTTATACGCCCGGGCACAAGCGGCGCTACGGCTATTTCTGCCTGCCCGTGCTGCATCGCGGCCGGCTGGTCGGCCGCGTCGATGCAAAAGCGCATCGCACGCTCGGCACGTTCGAACTGAAGGCCGTGCACGTCGAGCCGGGCGTGCGATTCGGCACGGGGCTCGCGGCCGACGTCGCGAAGGCCGTGAAGAAACTCGCGGCGTGGCACGGCACGCCGGAGGTGACGGTCGCGCATGCGCCGCCGGCCCTCGTGCAGGCACTCGCGCGCACCTGACGCCGCGTGCCGCCGGCACGCTAACCGAGCATGTGGATGCCGGCGTCGATATAGTGCGTGCCGCCGGTGATCGCCCGCGCACCGTCGCTCGCCAGGAACGCGCAGAACGCGCCGACGTCGTCGATATCCAGCGCGTGATGCAGCGGCGCCCGGCGCGCGGTGTCGTCGAGCAGCCGGTCGAAGTCCGGCAGGCCCGACGCTGCACGCGTCGGCAGTGCGCCCGGCGAAATCGCGTTGACGCGAATGCCCGTGCCGCCGAGTTCGGCCGCCAGGTACCGCACGCTCGCTTCGAGCGCGGCCTTGACCGGCCCCATCACTCTGCAGTTCGCGACGACCTGCTCTGCGCCAAGATAGCTCATCGCCTTGACATCCTCCCCTGCCTGAAGGCAGGGGATTCCTACGGCGCTACGCGGTGATCTGCGCAGTCGCTTCGGCGGGTTCCTGCTTCACGGAGCGGCCCGACTGCACCGGCTCTCCACAGGCTGCAACGCGGTGTCCCCGCGCCAAAACATTGATCGCGCCGACCACATCGGCGTTTTCCTCGAAACCGCATTCAATGCACGTGAACTTCGTCTGCGTGAGCCGGTTCTCCGCGCTGACGCAGGCGCACGCCGGACACGTCCGGCTCGTGTTCTGCGGCGGCACGGCGATGAGCCAACCGCCATTCCACGCCAGCTTGTATTCCAGTTGGCGACGGAACTCGAACCAGCCCTGATCGAGGATGGCCTTGTTCAAGCGAGACTTGGCCCGAACTTGCTTTCCCGGCTGCTCGACATTTCCCGCCGCCGACTTGGACATGCTCCTCACCTGCAAGTCCTCGATGCACACCATCGCGTGGTTTTTGCTGATCGTGGTCGTGGCCTTGTGCAGGTAGTCGCGGCGGGCGTTGCCGATGCGCGAATGGATACGCTGGACGCGGGCCTTGGCCTTCTTCCAGTTGCTGCTGAACTTCGTCTTGCGGCTCATCGCCCGCTGGTAGCCGCGCAAACGGGCTTCGTGCTTCTTGAAGCTATTGAGCGCAGCGAGGTGCGTGCCATCGCTGAACGTGGCGAACCGGGTGATGCCCATGTCGATGCCGATTGCACTGGTGGCTTGCGGCACCGGCGGCTCAACCTCTCGCTCGGTCTGGATGCTGACGAACCACTTGCCGCCCGACAGGCTCACCGTGGCATTGCGCAGCACGCCCGGCACTGGGCGCGACAACCGCAACCGCATCCAGCCCAGCTTGGGCAGAAAAATCCGACCATTGGCCTGATCGAGCTTGAATTGCTTCGAATCGGGGTAACGAAAGCTGTCGCGCTGGCCGCGCTTGGCAAACTTCGGGAACGCCGCACGCTTGGCGAAGAAATTCCTGTATGCCCGCTCCAGATTCTTCAGGGAATGTTGCAGCGGATGAACCGGAGCGTCCTTGAGCCAAGGTGTTTCCGAACCATTTCGCCACCCGGTCAGCCGCTTCGCCATCGCCACGTAGCCAATGAACTTACCGCCAGCTTCATAATTCTGCTTCTGCAACGCCAGCGCCTTGTTATAGACGAACCGGCACGCCCCGGCGAAGCGGCGCATGTCATACTGCTGTTCGCCGTTCGGCCTGAGTTCGAATTTGTAGGCTTGAAGTCGTTGCATGAGTTAATCGTATCAGGCCTTGACCTCAGGAGAGGACGCCTACGGCGTCCGCGCTATCCGTCCCCGTCCTGAAGGACGGGGTTTGCCGCGCATCCGATCAGGCTCCCGCCTCGCGTCATCAGCGGCTCGGCGAGCCTCGCCATCCGGATGAACGAATGGCACGAGGTATCCATCGCCAGCGAGAAACCTTCCGGCGAACTGTCGACCACGCGGCCGTGCAGATCGGCCTTCGGTGCATACGCCACCGAATGCAGCACGAAGTCGATCGCACCCCATTGCGCCGCGATCGCGTCGAACACCGCCGCCATCTGGTCGGGCCGCCCGACGTCGAGCGGCATCCGGATCGGCGCGTCGAGTTGCGCGAACAGCGGCTCGACGTGCGGCAAGGTCTTCTCCGACTGCCAGGTCACCGCGAGCGTGGCGCCCGCCCGGCAAAACGCACGCGCGCATCCCCACGCGATGCTCTGCTCGTTCGCGATGCCGACGACGAGCCCCCGCTTGTGTCGCAACGTCATGCCGCCCTCCGTGTCGATCCGTGCCGGCCTAGGGCCTGTTCCCGCTCATAACGGGCTTGCGAACGTGCCTTGCCGGTCGTAGTGCAAGGAGTGAGGAGCGCCGTTTGGCCGCGCCAAACAAGCGACGATCGACGCCGCAACACGGCCGGCAAGACACGTTCCCCTGTTTGGAAAAATTCATTCGTGGGGCTGGCCCCCAGAAGGGCCGATCGCCGCGTCATGCTCCTCGCGAATACGTCGAGTATTCGCTTCGTCGCAATCCTTGCGCTCGGCCCTTCTGGGGGCCAGCGCAAGCCCGTTATGAGCGGGAACAGGCCCTAGCGTTGCGCCGCGATCCATCGCGCGATGTCCGGCCACACCGTCGTCAGCGTGCGCGACCCCATGAACAGGCCGATATGGCCGCCCGGCACGAGCCGGCTCTCGATCCGCGACGCGGGCGTCCCGAGACGGTCGCGCGCCCCGAACACCTGCTCCGGTGTCGTGATGTCGTCGGCCTCGCCGGCGAGCAGATAGGCCGGGCACACGACGTCCTTCAGGTCAAGCGTGCGCCCGAGCGCGACGAACGTGCCGTTCGCGAGCCGGTTCTCCTTGAAGATCTGCACGATCGCCTGCAGGTACCAGCGCCCCGGCAGGTCGATCGGGCTTTCATACCAGCTCGCGAACACCTCGCGCTTGCGCAGGTATTCGGGATCGTCGAGATGTTCGTACAGGTCGACGTGCTCGGTCAGATAGTGCTGGTCGGGATGCATGTTCTTCCAGCCGCGCAACATGAAGCGCCCGCGCATCAGCCCGCCGCCCATTGCAACGAGTTCCTCGTAGAACGACGTCGGATACGTGTGCACCATCCGCTTGATCGGGCCGTCGCCCGCGTCGGTGTCGATCGGCGAGCCCGCCAGCACGAGGCTCGCGACCTTGTGCGGGAAGCGCGCGGCATACATCGCGGACATCCAGCCGCCCTGACACAGCCCGACGAGATTCACGCGGCCGCCGAGTTCGTCGACGCACACGTTCAGCTCGGCCAGATACTGGTCGATCTCGAGGTCCTTCATGTCCTCGGTGGCCGAGCGCCAGTCGGTCAGGTACAGACGCGTCACGCCGTGCTCGCGCAGCGTCTGCATCAGGCTCTGCCCCGGCTGGTAGTCGGCGATCATCGCGCCGTGCCCCGCATACGGCGCATCGACGATCGTCGGCAACCCGTGCGCCGGCGCGACCGAATAATCGCGAAACGTCATCGTCCGCAACTCCAGCAACGGCCGGTTCGTCGACGCCAGCGCCGGATGCGTGTCGAAGTGGAGCTTCTCCTCTTCCGCGAGGAAGCGGAGATTGCGCGCGGCGATCTCGGAGCCGGCCGCAAATATCGCGGTGGCAGCGGCCATCGGCCAGAAAATCGGCAGCGCGGGGGCGCTGACGGCAGGGGAAGAGGTGTCGCGTGCTGTCATCGAAGGTCTCACCGGGTCGGATACCGCGTGGAAGGGATCGCGTCGTCCAGCACGCGGCGCGTGTGCCGCGCGATCATCAGATTTTCGTCGGTCGGGATCACGCGCACCGTCACGCGCGACGCGTCGCTCGAAATCACCGGCAGGCCGGCGGCGTTCGCCGCGTCGTCGAGCACGATGCCGAGCCACGCCGCGCGGCTGCAGATCCGTTCACGCACGTGCGGCGCGTGCTCGCCGATGCCCGCCGTGAACACGAACGTGTCGAGACCGCCGAGCACGCCGGCCAACGCGGCGAGTTCGCGGGCCGCGCGGTACGCGAACAACTCGACCGCGTGCGCGGCCGACGGTGCGTCGCTCGCGAGCAGCGTGCGCATGTCGCTCGACACGCCAGACACGCCGAGCAGCCCCGACTCCGCATAGATCAGATGCTCGACCTCGTCGAGCGACCGGCCCGCGTGACGCTGCAGGTACAGGATCACGCCCGGGTCCAGCGCGCCCGTGCGCGTGCCCATCGGCAGCCCGTCAACGGCCGTGAACCCCATCGTCGTCGCGACGCTGCGGCCGTTCGCGAGCGCACACAGGCTCGCGCCGTTGCCGAGGTGCGCGACCACCGTCCGGCGTTGTACCCACGACGGATCGAGCGCCGCAAGCGCCGTCGCGATGTACTCGTACGACAGCCCGTGGAAACCGTAGCGCACGATCCCCTGCTCGGTCAGCGCGCGCGGCAGCGCGAACTCCCGTTCCAGCGCCGGCATCGTCGCATGGAACGCGGTGTCGAAACACGCGACCTGCGGCAGGTTCGGCGCAACCGCGGCAACCGCGCGGATCGCGTCGACGTGGTGCGGCTGGTGCAGCGGCGCGAGCGGCGAAAGCGACGCTATCGCATCGAGCACGCGCGCGTCGATCCGCACGGGTGCGGTGAAATACGGGCCGCCGTGCACGACCCGGTGCCCGACGCCGTCGAACGCCGCCTCCCGCCCGACATGAGCCGCGAACCACGCGTGCAGCGCTTCGATCGCGCCTTGATGCCCCGTTCGCGCGACGGGGCCGTCAGCGAGCGTTGCACCGTGCGCATCGGCCACGAACAGATGCGGCGCGTCATGCAGGTTCTCGACCTGCCCGTGCAGGCCCGCATCGAGCGAGCGATCCTCGCGCGTGTCGTAGACCGAGAACTTGAGGCTCGACGAGCCGGCATTGAGCACCAGTACGGGATGTCGCATCGCCGCCCCCGTCAGTGCGCGTCGGCCGCAACCGCCGGCGCGGCCACGGGCACCGCCTTGGCGCGCGCCGCCGCCGCGACGAGCGCCGCGACCGCGCAGCTCGCCAGACGCGTGCGTTCGCTGTCGGCGCGACTCGTCAGGATCACCGGCACGCGCGCGCCGAGCACGATGCCGGCCGCATCGGCATTCGCCAGGAACGTCAGCTCCTTCGCGAGCATGTTGCCAGCCTCGAGGTCGGGCGCGAGCAGGATGTCCGCATCGCCCGCGACCGCGGAACCGAGATGCTTGAGCCGCGCGGCTTCGGGGCTGATCGCGTTGTCGAGCGCGAGCGGCCCGTCGAGCAGTGCACCGGTGATCTGGCCGCGTTCGGCCATCTTGCACAGCGCAGCCGCGTCGAGCGTCGACGGCAGCTTCGAGCTGACCGTCTCGACCGCCGACAGGATCGCCACCTTCGGCCGGGCAATGCCGAGCGCGTGCGCGAGATCGATCGCGTTCTGCGCGATGTCGGCCTTCTGCTCGAGCGTCGGACGGATATTGACGGCCGCGTCGGTGATGAACAGCGGCTTGTGGTAAGTCGGCACGTCCATGATGAACACGTGGCTCAGGCGCCGTCCGGTGCGCAACCCCGTATCGGCGCGCACCACTTCCTCAAGCAACTCGTCGGTATGCAGGCTGCCTTTCATCAGCGCCTGCGCGTCGCCCGCGCGCACCAGCTCGACGGCGCGCGCGGCCGACGCGTGACTGTGCGGCGCATCGACGAGCCGATAGCCGGACAGGTCGACGCCGAGCGTCGCGGCGAGCGCCGTGATCCGCGCCACCGGCCCGACCAGGACGGGCACCACGATACCGGCACGGGCGGCGGAGACGGCCCCGTGCAACGATACCTCGTCGCAAGGATGGGCGACCGCGACCGTCACCGGACCCAATGCACGGCAACGCTCGACCAGCGCTTCGTATTTCTGATGCGTGCGGAAATCGGTCATCGACTACCCCCTTCGCAATGATCACGTGAACGGATTCTGGTGCGGGACCGGGCGAAATCGTTTGATTCTCGTCAATCGTTTCAGGTGAAGTCCCGATAGCATGAAGCCGCACGATGACATCCGGATGGCCGCGACGCCGCCCCTGACATGCACATACGCGAAATCCGCTCGAAGATCGCCAGTACCTCGTCCACGCGCAAGATCACCAAGGCGATGGAAATGATGGCGCGCACCAAGATGGCGAGCGCGCAGCGACGCGCGCGCGAGTTCCGCCCGTACGCGGCGCGCATCGGCGCGATGGCCGAACGCGTGCTGCGCGATCGGCCCGACCACGTATCGGCGCTGATGGCGCGACGCGATACCGTGCGCCGCGTCGGGCTGATCGTCGTCAGCACCGATCGCGGGCTGTGCGGCCCGCTCAATGCGCGGCTGCTCGTCGAATGCGTGGATGCGCTCGAACGCTGGGACCGGGCCGGCATCACATGCGAACTGAGCGTGATCGGCGCGCGCGGTATCGCGCCGCTACTGCGCCATGGCGCGACCATCGCCGCGCGTGCGAGCGGCCTGGCCGCCGAGCCGCACTTCGAGCAGTTGCTCGGCGCGCTGCTCGTGCCGCTGACCGCGTTCGTCAACGGCGAGCTCGACGAAGTGCATGTTGCGTACAACCGGCTGACGAGCCCGCTCGCGTACGAGCCACGCATCGATGCGATGCTGCCGATCGCGGGGCTCGACACCGGCGCACCGGTCAACGGCGCGGCGGCGGCCGATTATCTCTACGAGCCCGCGCCCAAACCGGTCGTGGACACGTTGCTGCTGCGCTACGTCGAGGCGACGCTCTATCAGGCCGTCGTCGAAAACTACGCATGCGAGCAATGCGCGCGGATGTTCAGCATGCAGACCGCGACGGACAATGCCGACCGCGTGTTGCGCGAACTGCGGCACCTGTACCAGAAGACGCGACAGGCGCAGATCACCACCGAGCTGTGCGAAATCGTCGCCGGCGCGGCGGCAGTCTGAAGGAGTGCATATGAAGACGTCGATGAGGCTCGACATCGTGAGCGTGGAAGCGGTGCTGTATGCGGGCGACGCGCATTTCGTCGTCGCCCCGGGGGAAAGCGGGGAACTGGGGATCTACCCGCACCACGCGCCACTCCTCACGCGGCTCCGGCCGGGCGTCGTGATGCTCGTCGATGCGCCGACCGGCGAGCGTCGTCGCCTCCTCGTCGCGGGCGGCGTGCTGGAGGTCAGCCGCGACGGCGTGACGCTGATCGCCGATCACGCGCTGCGCACGCCCGAACTCGACGATCTGCGTGCGCGCGAAGCGCGGCACGCGGCCGACGACTGGCGCCGGCGCTACGCGCAAGAAAACCGGCGCGCGTTCGATTTCGCGTCGGCTCGTGCGGAACTGACGGAAGAAATCCGGCGCTTCTTCACGATGGCGCTGCGACAACAGGCGTCGTACGACAAACCGGGCAGCGCCGGCTAGACACCGGCTCCGGTGCGTCGCTCAGTCGCGCAGCTTGCGAAAGCGCGGCGTGCCGTCTTCGAGGTTCCCGTTGAACATCGCTTCCGGCCGCACCCACAGCCCGCGCGCATGCGGCCACAGATGCTCGTACACGACCACCGATTCCTCGGTTTCGGAATGGCGGGCAACGCCGATATAGCGATACAGTCCGCCCTTGTAGTGGCGATGCGTCGCGAGCTGCTCGGCTTCCTGTTCGGTCATGGTGTGCGTCTCTTCGGCAAAAACGGAAAGCGCGTATTGTATGCGCTGCGCTGCGCCGCGCGTCAGCGTTTCGCGTAGATGTCCGGGCGGCGGATTTCCATCAGCCGCTCGGGATGCGCGGACGGTCCGAAGCCGACCGGCCGGTACAGTTCGTGCGCGTCGGTCGTCACGAGCATGATGCGGCGCAGGCGCTGCACCATCTCCTGCGCGAACACGTGGTCGATCAATGCGCGGCCGTAGCCGTTGCCGCGTTCGGCCGGCAGCACGAACACGTCGCACAGGTACGCGAACGTCGCGTGATCGGTGACGAGTCGCGCGAACCCGACGAGCCGGTCGCCGACGTACGCGCCGAAGCACAGCGAACCCTCGATCGCGCGCTCGACCACATCGCGCGGAATGCCCTGCGACCAGTACGCGTCGCGATGCAGGAAGTCGAAGATCGCGTCGATGTCGAGTTCGCGCTTGTCGGTGGAAAATCTCAGCGTGGCGGGGGTGGCAGCGGGCACGTCTGTTCTCCGGTCGGGGGAAGGGGAAACATCGACGATACCGCGCTGTGCGGTGGGCTACAAGCGGGACGACCAACCCGCCGCGGCCCGACGGATGCGCATCCTCACGCCGGACGGTGGCAAGCAGCCCAATACTGTCACCCGGCAACCTGTACGGTAACCCGTACATATTTCATCGCCGTGCTATACTTGTACAATCATATGTACAAGTGAGGCAGATCATGCGCACGATTCATTTTTCGGATGCCCGCGGCAATCTGAAGACGGTCATCGACCAGGTCGTCGACGATGCGGACGTGACGCTCATCACGCGCCGCGATGCGCCGAACGCCGTCATCATGTCGCAGGACTACTACGACAGCCTGATGGAGACGGTTCACTTGCTGCGCTCGCCTGCCAACGTCGCCCATCTCGAACGTTCGATCGCGCAACTGCGCAAGGGCAAGGCGAAAGAACACAAGCTCGCCGAGGATGATGAATGAGCGTACGCCGCGTGCTCTTTACTTCCGACGCGTGGGACGACTATGTCTATTGGCAGGGGCAGGATCGCAAGACGCTCAAGCGCATCAACCAGCTCATTCGCGAAGCCCAGCGAACGCCGTTCGAAGGCATCGGCAAACCCGAACCGTTGAAGGCCAATCTGTCCGGCTTCTGGTCACGCCGTATCGACGACACGAACCGGCTGGTCTATGAGGCGGACGATCTTCAGATCAGCATCGTGTCCTGTCGCTACCACTACGAGTAGCCACGCGCCACCCTGTCACACGCGTCGCGCTTGCCCGCTTACCCGCGCACGCATTTCGGTGGATCATGTAGCCCGTGCCGGCCTGTCGCAACCGACCGCGCACGCCGACAACAACCGACCGGAAGGAGACACCCGATGCACGACCGCGCCGCACTCACCGCCTCTGCCCCCCGCCGTGCCCTCGCGCGCCGCTCGGCATGCTGGCTCGCCATCCTCGCCCTTGCGTCCGCGGCGCTGCCGGCCGAAGCGGCCGAACTGCGCGTGATGATCTCCGGCGGCTTCACCGCTGCGTACCGACAACTGGGCCCCGGCTTCACGGCCGCATCCGGCGACACGCTCGACACGATCTCCGGCCCGTCGATGGGTCAATCCATGGAAGCGATTCCGAACCGCCTCGCTCACGGCGAGAAAGCCGACGTGCTGATCATGGTCGGCTACGCACTCGACCAGCTGATCAAGGAAGGCAAGGTGCTCCCCGCATCGCGCGTCGAACTCGCCGATTCGCGGATCGGCATGGTCGTACGCGCCGGCGCGCCGAAGCCCGACATCGGTACCGTCGAACAATTGAAGGACGTGCTGCTGCGCGCGAAATCGGTTGCGTATTCGGACAGTGCGAGCGGCGTCTACGTCGAGAAGGAAATGTTCCGGAAACTCGGCATCGAGGATCAGGTGAAGCCGAAGGCGACGATGGTGCCGCGCATCCCGGTGGCATCCGTCGTCGCGAACGGCGACTACGAAATCGGCTTCCAGCAGGTCAGCGAACTGCTGCCCGTGCCGGGCGTCACGTATGCGGGCAAGGTGCCCGAATCCGTGCAGTCGGTCACACGCTTCGCGGGCGGCATTCCGGTCGGCGCCGATCATCCGGACGACGCGAAGAAGCTGCTCGACTATCTCGCGTCGCCGCAGGCGCAGCCGGTCGTGCGGGCAACGGGCCTCGATTCGGTGACAATGTCGCCCGCTCAATGAACCTGCCACGCCGCTTCATGCCCTACCGCCTCATTGCATTCGACTTCGACGGCACGCTCGCCGATTCGCTCGACAGCTTTCTCGCGGCGCTGTCGGAAGCAGCGCGCCTGCACAGCTTTCGCGACGCCACGCCCGAACTGCGCCCGGCGCTGCGCGGCATGTCGGCGCGCGACATCATCCGTGCGCTCGACGTGCCGATGTGGAAGGTGCCGCGCGTGACGATCGACATGCGCCGCCTGATGCAGCCGCGCGTCGCGCACGTGATGCTGTTCCCCGGCGTCGACGCAACCTTCGATGCGCTCGCCGCGCGCGGCATCCGCATCGCGATCGCCACGTCGAATACCGAGGCAATCGTGCGCGACCGGCTCGGCCCGCGCGCCTGCGGCCGCGTCGATCATTTCGCGTGCGGCATCTCGCTGTTCGGCAAGGCGCGTCGCCTGCGCGCGCTCGTTCGCGAAGCCGGCGTGCGCGCCGACGAAGTGCTGTACGTCGGCGACGAAATCCGCGACGCCGACGCGGCACGACGCGCGCACATCGCATTCCAGGGCGTCGCGTGGGGCTACACCGCACCCGACGCGTTGCAGGCGCATTGCGCGACGCCGTTGCTGCCCCGCCTCGACGCGTTGCTCGATCGCGTGTGACGCGTTCGAGCGCATCGCATGCGCGACTCGACACGTCGCTCGACCTGCACGACACGGCGGCAACACGATGAAATGCGGATGACATGTTCGTGCATCCCGCAAGCCGCAGGCGCGCAAAAATTGCCGCCGCGGCACGCGCAGCAGGTACGCAATACCGGTCCGCGCACTCGCGCATCGATTCGTCTTACCAACCGTTACACAAGCCACAGCACGGTTGCACCTGCTACCCAACCACCCTCCTAGAATCAGTCGGGCCGGGAAACACTTCGACCGGCGCCGCGGCAGAGCGGCGGTCGAATCCGGCCCGGGCGCGCCCGGTCTCTCGCACAGCTACGGATCATGTCATCCGTCTTTTAACCAGAGCCCCGATCGAAAGGAGGTCCCATGAACCGCTTTCCCCACATCTCGCGCCTTGCTTTGTCTGCCGCTGGCCTGCTTCTCGTCGCCGTGACGGCGACCGCGCAAACCGCGCAACCGGCACCGTCCGCGCCGGCCGCTGCCGCGACGCGCATCCACGAAGCCGACCAGGCCTTCATCACCGACGGCACGAAAACCGTGTCGACGCAGCACGACGCGGCGCGCATCGCCGATTCGCGCACGTCGGACAGCCAGGTGAAAGCCTTCGCGCAACGCGTGTCGACCGACGATGAAAAGATCATCCAGGCGATGCGCGCGGCGAGCCCGCGCGGCGTCGACGTGCCGGCCAACGACCCCGACACGGCCGCACTGGACAGCATCAAGAACCTGCGCGGCGCCGAGTTCGACAAGGCGTACATCGAGCAGGTGGCGCTCGCCGGCCAGCAGAAGGCGATCTCGGCATTCCAGGCCGAAATCGCATCGGGCCGCGACACGAAGCTGAAGGAAGTCGCACGCCAGTCGCTGCCGATCCTGCAGAAGCATTACGCAGACGCGCAGAAACTCGCCGAGCGTCATCACCTCGCATCGGCGCAGTAATCGGCGCGGTATTACGATGCAGCGCCGCGCACCGTGCGCGGCGCACCGCTTCCCCCGTCATCGCGCCGCCCGGTTCCGGCGGCGCGATGCACATCTGACTGCATGACCTAGCGCTCAAACGCGCGCTGTACGTCATGCGTTACACGTTACTTCGCGAGCTTCGCCGCGAGCCGCGCACTCACCTCCGGCCATTCGTCGTCGATGATGCTGAAGCGCACCGAATTACGCTTGCGGCCGTCCGGCATGATCCGTTCATGACGCACGATCCCTTCCTGCTTCGCGCCGAGCCGCAGAATCGCCGCGCGCGATTTCTCGTTCAGCTCGTCGGTCGTGAACTGCACGCGCACGCAATGCAGCGTGTCGAACGCATAGGTCAGCAGCAGCCACTTCGCTTCGGTATTCGCGCGTGTACGCTGCGCCGATTCGCTCAGCCACGTATGGCCGATCTCGAGCTTGCGATGCGTGCGATCGATTTTCCAGAAGCGCGTACTGCCGATCACGCGGCCCGATGTGCGATCGACGATCGTGAACGGCATTACGGTGCCGGCCGCACGCCCCTTCAATGCAGTATCGATATAAGCATCGACCGTCTCCGCGCTCGGCACGGCCGTAACCTTCAGGTTCCACAACTGGCCGTCCGCCGCGGCATCCAGCAGCGCCTGCCGGTCGGATGCTTCAAGCGGCCGCAGTTCGATACGCTCGCCGGTGAGCGTCGGTTGTTCGAGGGAAGATGAAGCGTCGGTCATGACGAGGTTCCGGAAAGTGAGGACGATGGCGACGAAACGCCCATCATACGGCCGCGTTAACCGAGGTGCGCGGCCAGCCGGCGACGGATCGCCTTCGCCTCCGCGCGCAGCGCAGCGCCGAACGCATCGACGAGCAGGTTCTTCGGCCGATGCTCGGGCACGATCATGCTGACCCGGTACGGAAACGAGCGCGTGAGCGGCCGCACGTGCAGGTCGCGCCCGACGAAATCGAGCGCGGTCAGCGGATTGACGATCGCCGCGCCGAGCCCCTGCCGCACGAACGCGCACACCGACACGGCCGACGGCGTTTCGACGACCGAGCGCGGCGCGACGCCGAGCTGCGCAAACGCCTCGTCGATCAGGATGCGGTACGGATCGTTCAGCGACAGGCTCACGAACGGCCGATCGGCGAGATCCAGCAGATCGATCGCGTCCTGCGCGAGCAGCGGATGGCCGTCGGGCAGCACGCATACTTCGTCGACTTCGAGCAGCGGCGTGAGCACGGTGCCGGCCGGCGCGACGTCGTGCTCGGTCAGCCCGAGGTCGTAACGCTGCGCGGTCAGCCACTCCTCGAGCACCGGCGACTCCTGCGTCGCGACCGACACGCTGACGCCCGCGTGCGCGCCGTGAAACCGCCGGCACGCGCCGGGCAGGATCGCGTGCGAGAACGCCGGCAGCGCGATCACCGACAACTGCCCGTCGCGAAACTCGCGCAGGCGCGCGGCCGTCGCCGCGACGCGCTCGAGCCCCACATACGCGAGCCGCACGTCGTCGAACAGCGTGAGCGCGGCCATCGTCGGCCGCAGCCGGCCGTGCGCGCGCTCGAACAGCGCGAAACCGACGACCTGCTCCATCCGCGCGAGCTCGCGGCTGATCGTCGGCTGCGACGTGTAGAGCATTTCGGCCGCGCGCGTCGTGCTGCCGGTGACCATCAGCGCGCGAAAGACCTCGATATGGCGGTGCGTGAGCATGATCGTCTATATCAGATATGAATCAAATGTCGATAAACAGGCATTTTACTGTATAGCTGAACAGGTGCATCATCGACGCTATCCGTTCATTCGATCCGATTCATCCGCCATGTCCCTCGATTCCCGCCAGCTCGCGACGCTCGCGCAACAATACGGCACCCCGCTGTGGGTGTACGACGCCGACGTCATCCGCGACCGCATCGCCCAACTGCGCCAGTTCGACGTGATCCGTTACGCGCAGAAGGCCAACTCGAACGTCCATATCCTGAAGCTGATGCGCGAAGAAGGCGCATGCGTCGACGCCGTGTCGCTCGGCGAGATCGAACGCAGCCTCGCGGCCGGGTTCAGTCCCGCCGGCGAGCCGGAAGGCGTCGTGTTCACGGCCGACCTGATCGACCGCCCGACGCTCGCGGCCGTGCTGAAGCACGGCGTGACCGTGAACGCGGGTTCGCTCGACATGCTCGCGCGGATCGGCGAACACGCGCCGGGCCATCGCGTGTGGCTGCGCGTCAACCCCGGCTTCGGCCACGGCCACAGCAACAAGACCAACACCGGCGGCCCGCAGAGCAAGCACGGCATCTGGATCGACGACGTGCCGCGCGCGATCGAGATCGTGCGCCAGTACGGGCTGAAGCTCGTCGGCATCCACATGCACATCGGTTCGGGCGTCGACTACGGCCACCTGTCGCAGGTGTGCGATGCGATGGTCGATCTCGTCACGTCGCTCGGTCACGACATCGACGCGATCTCGGCCGGCGGCGGCCTGTCGATTCCGTATCGCGACGGCGAGCCGCGCGTCGACGTCGGTCACTACTTCAGCCAGTGGGACGCCGCGCGCAAGCGGATCGAACGGCATCTCGGCCATCCGGTGCGCATCGAGATCGAACCGGGCCGCTTCCTCGTCGCCGAAGCCGGCACGCTCGTCACCGAAGTGCAGGCCGTCAACCGCCGGCCGAAGCACGATTTCGTGCTGATCGACGCGGGCTTCAACGACCTGATGCGCCCCTCGATGTACGGCAGCTACCACGCCGTGTCCGTGCACGCGCACGACGGCGCGCTGCCCGCGGGCCGGCCGCTCGTCGACCTCGCGATCGCGGGGCCGCTGTGCGAATCGGGCGACGTGTTCACGCAGGACGCGGGCGGCGTGGTCACGCACCGCACGCTGCCGCAGCCGCAGATCGGCGACCTGCTGTTCCTGCACGACGCGGGCGCGTATGGCGCATCGATGTCCTCGAACTACAACAGCCGGCCGCTCGCGCCGGAAGTGCTCGTCGATCGCGGCACGCCGCGGCTGATCCGCCGCCGGCAGACGATCGACGAATTGCTCGCGCTCGAGACGTTCGCGTAACGCGCTTTCGTCGACACGAAGGCCAACGGCCAGGCTTGCCGCTACCGGCAAGCCTGGCCGTTTTGCTTTTCGGTGTGCCACCGGTTCACCCGCTCGCGATGCGGAGCAACCGCGCGGTCGCACCGTAGCACCTGATGCTTCGCATCATGCGCAACCGCAGCAGATCGCTTGCGCCACCTTCCGCACGCAGAGAAAAACATTCCACGGCGCGCAGAAAGTGCATGCATCTTTGGAAACACATTCCTTTTTGATGAACCTAAGATTGCCCTCAGTCGCTCAGCATTCGTGTCACCGGATGCGCATCGACGAAGCACCCGGTCCACCCTCTCGCAAAGCCGTACGGGCAATCATGAACACCATGCTTGAACTCTTCGCCGCGCACCGGAACACGTTCGACACGCATGCCGCACGGTCGGCTCATGCGTCACGCGGCGACCACTCGCACTGCTCACGTATTCATCCGCACGCGCGCCACACCACCGTCGCGCGCGAACGCATGCCGTAACGCACGGCATCACGCACGGCTGCGCACGACACGCGCCGCCACCCGCCGCACCGACTTCCCGCCCACGGCGACGCCGCCCGTCGCCGCGGCTTCGCACACCCTGAATTTTCGACAACAACCACGGAGACGACCATGAAGCACTTCACCCCGACGCTCAAGCAAGGCATCGCCGCCGCACTCCTCTGCATGGCGGCCGCCACGTCGCACGCGGCGGACCTGCTCGACACCGTCAAACAGGCCGGCGTGCTGAAGATCGCACTGGAAGGCACCTATCCGCCGTTCGACTACCGCAATGCCGACGGCCAGCTCGAAGGCTTCGATGTCGACGTCGCGAAAGCGGTCGCCGCACGACTCGGCGTGAAGCCGCAGTTCGTCACGACCGAATGGAGCGGGATCCTCGCCGGCCTGCAGGCCGGCAAATTCGACGTGATCGTCAACCAGGTCGCGATTACGCCGTCGCGCCAGCAAGCGCTCGACTTCAGCGCACCCTACGTGTATTCGTCGGCGCAGCTGCTGCAGCGTCAGAACGACGCGCGCGCATTCAAGTCGCTCGACGAACTGAAGGGCAAGAAGGTCGGCGTAACGATGGGCAGCAACTACGTCGATCTCGTCAAGACAGTGCCCGCCATCGATCTGCAGGTCTACCCGGGCACACCGGAAAACCTGCGCGACCTCGCGGCGGGCCGTATCGATGCGGCGGTCAACGATCGCCTGATGCTCAGCTACCTGATCAAGAACTCGCACCTGCCGCTGCGCCCGGGTTCCGTGCTGGCGGGCGGCGAGGACCGGATGGGCATCCCGTTCCGCAAGGGCAATCCGAAATTCGCGAAGGCGATCGACGATGCGGTCGCGTCGCTGCAGCAGGACGGCACGCTGAAGAAGATCTCGATGCAGTGGTTCGGCGCCGATACGACCAAGCCGGTGACGCAATAACACAGCCCGCCCCGCGCCCGCGCGCACGAACGCGCGGGCCGTCCGGCACACAATCAGGAGACACGTGATGGAAGCACTCGAACTGGTCGTTCATACCCTGCCCGTGATGGTCAAGGGCGCGGTGCTCACGCTGAAATTCGCGGTGGCGTCGATGGCGCTCGGCCTCGTCGTCGGGCTCGTGATCGCGATCATGCGCATTGGCAGCAACCGGCTCGCCGCAGGGCTGGCGCAGGGCTACGTCAGCCTGATGCGCGGCACGCCGCTGCTCGTGCAGATGTTCGTCGTCTATTACGGGCTGCCCGATCTCGGCATCACGCTCGATCCGACGACGGCCGGCATCTTCACGCTGACGCTCAACGCAGGCGCCTATCTGTCGGAAAGCATGCGCGGTGCGATCCTCGGCATCGGCCGCGGGCAATGGGCGGCCGCGCACAGCCTCGGTCTCACGCATGTGCAGACGCTGCGCTATATCGTCTGCCCGCAAGCGCTGCGCCTCGCGGTGCCGAGCCTCGGCAACACGCTGATCAGCCTGATCAAGGACACGTCGCTGGTCTCGGTGATCACCGTCACTGAATTGCTGCGCTCGACGCAGGAAGTGATCGCCGCGACGTTCCAGCCGCTGCCGCTCTATCTCGCGGCCGCCGCGATCTACTGGGTGCTGAGCACGCTGCTCACGCGGCTTCAGGGCCGCGTCGAAACGCGCCTCGCGCTGCCGTCCACGCATTGAACGCGTGCCGCCCATTCAACCCGACCTCAACGACGGACAGAACATGATTACGCTCGACAATGTTTCGAAATGGTATGGCAAGCATCAGGTCCTCTCGGCATGCAGTGCGGCGGTCTCGAAAGGCGAAGTGGTCGTCGTGTGCGGGCCGTCGGGCTCCGGCAAGTCGACGCTGATCAAGACGATCAACGGTCTCGAGCCGTTCCAGAAAGGCAGCATCACCGTCGACGGCATGCGGCTCGGCGACCCGGCCGCGAAGCTTGCGCAATTGCGCGCTCGCGTCGGCATGGTGTTCCAGCACTTCGAGCTGTTTCCGCACCTGTCGATCACCGAGAACCTGACGCTCGCGCAGGTCAAGGTGCTCGGCCGCCGCAAAGACGAGGCCGTCGAGAACGCCATGAAGCTGCTTGATCGTGTCGGCCTGAAGGCCCATGCGCACAAGTATCCGGGGCAGTTGTCCGGCGGCCAGCAGCAGCGCGTCGCGATCGCGCGCGCGCTGTCGATGAACCCGGTCGCGATGCTGTTCGACGAGCCGACCTCCGCGCTCGATCCCGAGATGATCAACGAAGTGCTCGACGTGATGGTCGAGCTCGCGCGCGACGGCATGACGATGGTCTGCGTCACGCATGAAATGGGCTTCGCGCGGAAAGTCGCGCATCGCGTGATTTTCATGGACCAGGGCGCGGTGGTGGAGGACGCGGCCAGCGACAGGTTCTTCGCCGCGCCGCGTTCCGAGCGCGCCCGCGACTTCCTCGACAAGATCCTGCACTGACCGCGCAGCGGCGGCCTTGCTTCGATTGATTGACCCTCAAAGGACGACACCTTGAACCCATCGCATTCGACCGACACCGTACTCGCCCACGAAGGCCGTTCGCACGGCCAACCCGGTTCGCCCGTGAACCCGCCCGTGTATCGCCAGTCGACCCTGCTCTTTCACGGCACCGATGCCCTCGACGCGGTGCGCGGCACCCCGCTCGCGTATGGGCGCCACGGCAGCCCGACCACACGCGCGCTCGAGAAAGCGCTCGCGCGCCTCGAAGGCGCGCACGCCGCGCTGCTGACGCCGAGCGGCCTCAGCGCGATCACGACCGCGCTGCTCGCGGTGCTGAATCCCGGCGACCATCTGCTGATGGCCGATTCCGTGTACGACCCGACCCGCTCGTTCTGCGATGAAACGCTCGCGCGCCTCGGCATCGAGACGACCTACTACGATCCGTCGATCGGCGCGGGCATCGCTTCGCTGATGCGGCCGAACACGCGTGCGGTATTCGCCGAATCGCCGGGCTCGCTGACCTTCGAGGTGCAGGATATTCCGGCCATCAGCCGCGTCGCGCACCGGCACGGCGCCGTCGTGCTGCTCGACAACACGTGGGGCACGCCGCTGAACTTCCGGTCGTTTTCGCATGGCGTCGACGTGTCGATTCATGCCGCGACCAAGTACATCGCCGGACACTCCGACGTGCTGATGGGCGCGATCCTGACGACCGAAGCGCTCGCCCAGAAAGTCACGCGCTTCTACCGGCAACTCGGGATGACGGTCAGCGGCGACGACGCGTATCTCGCGCTGCGCGGCCTGCGTACGCTATCGGTCCGGCTCGAGCGGCACCAACGCAACGCACACGTGCTGACCGAATGGCTCGCTGCACAACCGGAAGTTGCGCGGATCCTGTATCCGGCGCGGCCCGGCGACCCCGGCCATGCGCTATGGCAGCGCGATTTCACCGGCGCATGCGGGCTGTTCGGCGTGGTGCTGCATCCGCAGCCCGACGAGGCGGTGCGCGCGCTGCTCGACGGGATGACGTGCTTCGGCATGGGGTATAGCTGGGGCGGCTTCGAAAGCCTGATCATCCCGTCCAATCCGTCGCGCAACCGTACCGCCACGCAATGGGCAACGGCAGGCCCGCTGCTGCGGATTCACGCGGGGCTCGAGCATCCCGACGACATGATCGCCGACCTCGCCGCCGGTTTCGCCAGAATGCGCGCCGCCGCGCTCGCGGAAGCGTGAAGTCCGGCGACGTAGTACAGGCCACCCCGCATCACGTTTTCTTCAACGTTCGCCCCACCCTCATAGCGAGATCATCATGAAAGACACGCTGTTCATTCTTCGCCCCGGTTTTTTCAAGGACTCCGAAGGTCCGTTCTACTGCGGCGACTCCGTTTCCGTCGAAGGGCTGCTGAGCTTCTACCCGCAGCTGCGCGACGCCGTCGACGTCGAATACATCGACGCGCCGCGGCCGCGCCAGCCGATCGTCGCGCTGATCGGCGCGGACAACCAGTCCGCGCCCGTGCTCGTGCTCGGCGACGGACACGCGCCGAAAGACGATGCACTCGCGATTCGCGAGCACGACGGCCGGCGCTTCATCGACTCGCCGGCCGATATTCGACGGTATCTGTCGACGCAATACGGCGTAGCGCACGTCGCATAAGCGCACCGGCGCGTGCGGCCGAGCGGCCGCACGCTACCTCACCGCCACACGCACGTCGGCGCCCGCCGCACGCCACGCCTTCAGCAGCACCGCTCGCCGCCTCGGATAACGCACATCCAGCCGTTCCAGCTCGACGATGCGATCGGTCCGGAAATGCCGGAAGTCGTTCCGCCCTTCGCACCACGCCGCCAGAATCCGCGCATCATTGAAATAGCCGAGCGCGAATGGCCACACGATCCGTTCGTCGATCGCTCTCCGGCCTTCGCCCGAATATCGAATCCTGATCTTGCTTTCGGTACGAATCGCCGTGCGCACGGCACCCATGTCGACGATCTCCCGATCCTCGACCGTACGCGGGCCGACGAGCAGTGTCGTGCATTCCATCTCGCGGCGCAGGTCGACCGGCAGCACGGCGGATATTTTCGCGAGCGCATCGGATGCGGCCGTCGTGAGCTGTGCATCGGCGAACTTCCCGACCCAGCGAAAGCCGAGCATCAGCGCTTCGAGTTCCGATTGCGAAAACATCAATGGCGGCAGCATGAAACCGGCACGCAGCACGTAGCCGACACCCGGCTCGCCTTCGATGTCCGCACCCTGCGCCTGCAACGACGCAATGTCGCGATAGACCGTGCGTAGGCTGATGCCTAGTTCTTCAGCCAGCACGCGACCGCTCACCGGGTGGCGGTGGCGTCGCAACAGCTGCAATAGCGAGAGCAGTCGTTCAGCACGCGTCATCGTTCAATGCTGCCATTTTCTGACAGCATTCATTCATAGAATGGGACGCATCTTAATCGATATCAGGACGGCTCCGCATGACTTCCCCGAATCTCGTTCTTCTGTATGTCGAGGACCCGACGCGCAGCGCGCAGTTCTACGAGCGCCTGTTCGAGCGCCGGCCTGTCGCCGCGTTTCCGACCTACACGGCCTTCACGCTCGACAACGGGCTGCATCTGGGCCTGTGGTCGACCCATGCGAATGACTTCGTGTCAGGCGGCACCGGCCATCGATCGGAGCTGGCATTCATGGTCGACGACGAGCGCGAAGTCGAGCGCCTGTACGACGCATGGAAGGCGCTCGGCGTACCGTTCGAACAACCGCCGATGACGGCCGTGTTCGGTCTGACGTTCCTCGCGCTTGACCCGGACGGCCACCGGTTGCGCGTGTGCATGCCCGACAAATGAGCGCAAGCGTGCGGGCCGTCAACCGGTCGCGCCCGCACCTTCGTTCAGGCGCGCGTCACCCCGCGCGCTGCACGGGCGCCATTTTCGAGAAGTACTTCGCGCCCGCCACGCAGCCGACCACGACGACCGTCACGACGACCATCGACGGCGGCACCGTCTCGTGCAGCAGCCCGGCCGCCAGCAGGAAGCCGAAGAACGGCTGCAGCAGCTGCAACTGGCCGACGCCCGCGATCCCCCCGAGCGCAAGCCCGCGATACCAGAACACGAAACCGATCAGCATGCTGAACAGCGACACGTACGCGAGCCCCCACAGCGCGGCGGCATCGACGCCGTCGAACGACGCCGGCCACGTGAGCCACGTAAGCGGCAGCATCAGCGGCAACGACAGCACGAGCGCCCACGAGATCACCTGCCAGCCGCCAAGCTGCCGCGACAGGCGCGCGCCTTCCGCGTAGCCGAGCCCGCACGCGACGATCGCGGCCAGCATCAGCGCATCGCCGACCACCGACGCCTGGCCGCCGTTGCGCAGCGCAAACGCGGCCACCGCGCCGCTGCCGACGATCGAGAAGATCCAGAACGGCAGCCGCGGCCGTTCGCCGCCGCGCCACACGCCGAACAACGCGGTCGCGAGCGGCAGCAGCCCGACGAACACGATCGCGTGCGCGGACGTCACATGCTTCAGCGCAAGCGCCGTCAGCAACGGGAAGCCGACCACGACCCCGAGCGCGACGATGGCCAGCGACACGGCCTCGGTACGCGTCGGCCGCCTCTGCTTCAGCACGACGAGCAGCAGCAGGCCGAGCGCGCCGGCGATCGTCGCGCGCGCGAACGTGAGGAACAGCGGGTCGAGCCCCTGTACCGCGACACGCGTCGCAGGCAGCGAGCCACTGAAGATGATTACGCCCAGCAAGCCGCTGAGCCATCCGTCGGTCGTCTTTTGCACGGGAAATCCTGAACGGGGAAAGTGGATGACCGATGATCCGCCGCCCGCGAAAAGCGCGTAAGCTACAGACCAATACAATTCGGACAAACTGTACTGGACAACTGGCCGTACAGTTCATTCTTCGCCATGAGCCATGCCGCCCCGATTCCCGTTCCGCCCGCCCCGTCGCGCACGCGCGTGGAAACCGTGATGGATACCTTGCGCGCGCGGATCGCGAGCCGCGCGCTGATGCCCGGTGCGCGCGTGCCGTCGATCCGGATGATGGCCGACGGCTTGGGCGTGTCGAAATCGACGGTCGTCGATGCGTACGAGCGGCTCGCGAGCGAAGGCGTGCTCGTCGCGCGGCGCGGCTCGGGCTTCTATGTGTCGGGGCACGCGCCGCCGCTCGCGCTCGCCGATCTCGGCCCACGCCTCGATCGCGAGCTCGATCCGCTGTGGCTGTCGCGCCAGTCGCTCGAAGCGGCGCCGACGTCCGTGAAGCCCGGCTGCGGATGGCTGCCGTCGTCGTGGCTGCCCGATGAAAGCCTGCGCCGCGCGCTGCGCGCCGTGTCGCGCGACGAATCCGACGCGCTGACCGACTATGCGACGCCGCTCGGCCTGCCCGCGCTGCGCCAGCAGCTTGCCTGGCGGCTCGCGCAGCACGGCGTTCACGCGGAACCCACGCAGATCTTGCTGACCGACGGCGGCACGCACGCGCTCGACCTTGTGTGCCGGCTGCTGCTGGAGCCGGGCGACACGGTCGTGCTCGACGATCCGTGCTACTTCAACTTCCAGGCGCTGCTGCGCGCACACCGCGCGCGGATCGTCAGCGTCCCGTTCACGCCGAATGGCCCCGATCTGGCACGCTTCGAGCAGGTGCTCGCCGAGCACCGGCCGCGCCTGTACATCACCAACGCGGCGCTGCACAACCCGACCGGCGCGACACTCGCGCCGCCCGTCGCGCACCGGCTGCTGACGCTCGCGGCCGAGCACGGGCTGCTGATCGTCGAGGACGACATCTTCGCGGATTTCGAGAGCACGCCCGCACCGCGCCTCGCGGCGTTCGACGGGTTGTCGCGCGTCGTGTCGATCGGCAGCTTCTCGAAGACGCTGTCGGCCGCGATCCGCTGCGGTTATATCGCCGCGCGCCCGGAATGGATCGAGGCGCTGGTCGACCTGAAGCTCGCGACGTCGTTCGGCAACGCGCAGATCGGCGCGAACGTCGTGCACCGGCTGCTGATCGACGGCACGTACCGGCGTCACCTCGACGGCCTGCGTGCGCGTCTTGCCGATGCGATGGGCGAGACGATCCGGCGCCTCGCGCGCGCCGGGCTCGGGATCTGGACGGAGCCGCGCGGCGGGCTGTTCGTATGGGCGCAACTGCCCGACGGGCTCGACGCGGCGCGCGTCGCGCGCCACGCGCTGGATCACGACGTCGTGCTCGCGCCCGGCAATGTGTTCAGCCCCTCGCACAGCGCGACGTCGTACCTGCGCTTCAACGTGTCGCGCTGCAAGGGGCCCGCGGTGTTCGATGCGCTTGCGCGGGCGATGGAGGCGGCACGCGCGGCGGAACACGGCGGCATGCAGGCCAATGTCGAACGGCGCGCGCTCGCAGGCGAACCGTGATCGCGGGCGATCGCGCTATCCGCCGATCGCCACGATCTCGGCCACGAAATCGACGAACGCGCGCACCTTCGCGGGCGGCAGGTGGCGCGACGGATAGTACGCAAACAGCGGGAACGCCTCGCCGCGCCAATCCGCGAGCAGCTCGACGAGCCGCCCCTGCTCGATCAGCTCCGCTACGCCGCTCGCCTTGAAGCGGGCGATGCCCGCGCCGGCCAGGCACGCGCCGAGCATCGTGCCGGCGTCGTTGACGAGCAGCCTGCCCGTCGTCTTCACCGGCACGCGCTTGCGGCCAAGCTGATAGACCCATTCGAGCGGCTGGCCGGTCAGCGTGTTACGCATCTGGATGCACGCGTGGCCGACCAGATCGGCAGGCGCCTCGGGACGCCCGTGCCGCTTCACGTACGCGGGCGCGGCGACCGTCACCGCGCGCGTCTCCAGCAGCTTGCGCGCCACCAGCGACGATGACGGCGGCTCACCAAACCGCACCGCGATGTCGAAACCTTCGGCGACCAGATCGCCGAGTTGCTCGCGTGCCGCCAGTTCCAGCGACAGATCGGGATGGCGCGCAAGAAACGCCGGGAGATGCGGTGCCAGCACCCGCCGCGAGAAATAGGCGTCGACGTTCACGCGCAACCTGCCACGGACGGCGGCGACCGAACCGGCCGCCAGCGTAACCGCGTCGCCGATCCCGGCGAGCAGCGGACCGATATCTTCGTACAGGCGCCGCCCTTCGTCCGTCAGCGTCACCGACCGCGTCGTGCGATCGAGCAGCCGCACGCCGACGCGCGCCTCGAGCCGGCCCACGGCCCGGCTGACGCCGGACGGCGACAGGCCGAGCGCATCGGCCGCGCGCGCGAAGCTGCCGCTTTCGACGATCGCGGCCAGCACGCCCACGTTCGCCAGAATCCGCCCGTCGATGCCCATGATTTCGCTCATGACAAAAAATCACCAATCAAATGACATGGATTCGATTCCATCAGGAATCGCCGTTCCCTATCATGCAACCCGATGCATCGCGACGGCAAGCCCCCCCCGGCGGCCTACCCGAACGCGGCAGGCAGACCCGCCGCGCGGCCGCTCCAGCGCGGGACCCTTCCCTTTTTCGATGAGGATTTCGAACCATGTACGCCATTACCGGCATCACCGGACAGGTCGGCGGCGCGCTAGCCCGAACGCTGCTCGCATCCGGCCAGCACGTGCGGGCCGTCGCGCGCGACGCGGATCGCGCCGCGCCCTGGGCCGCACGCAACTGCGACGTCGCACTCGCGGACATGACCGACCCCGCCGCACTGACGAAGGCTTTCTCGAACGCGGCCGGCGTATTCGTGCTGCTGCCGCCGTGCTTCGATCCGTCCCCCGGATTCCCCGAAACGCGCGCCGTGATCGACGCGGTCGGCGCGGCATTGCGCGCCGCGCGGCCGCGCAAGGTCGTCTGTCTGTCGACGATCGGCGCCCAGGCCACGCCGATGAACCTGTTGTCGCAATTGACGATGATCGAGCAGGCGTTCGCCGATCTGCCGATGCCCGTCGCGTTCCTGCGCCCCGCGTGGTTCCTGGAAAACGCCGTATGGGACGTCACGACGGCACGTGACGACGGTGTGATCCACAGCTTTCTGCAACCGCTCGACAAACCGGTGCCGATGGTCGCCACCGAAGACGTCGGCCGCGCGGCGGCCGCCCTGCTTCAGGATGATTGGACCGGCGCACGCATCGTCGAGCTCGAAGGGCCGCGACGAGTCAGCCCGAACGACCTGGCGGCCGCATTCACCCGCGTGCTCGGGCGCACGGTACACGCCGAAGCCGTCCCGCGCGACACGTGGGCAGCGCTGTTCGATGCGCAGCGGATGCATCACCCTGAACCGCGCATGCGCATGCTCGACGGCTTCAACGAAGGCTGGATCGATTTCGCGTCGGCACGCGCGGACATTCTGAAAGGAGACATCGACGCGGACGCCGTCCTGCGCACGCTCGTCGCCCGCACCGCGTGAGCCGGAACGGGGCGACGGCATCGCACACCGTCGCCCCGTTCCCGCCTGTCACCGCGTCACGCTTCCCCCGCGTGCGCCCTTGCCCGCACCTCGGCAAACGACGCATCGACGAGCAGGCGCCCCGTATCGAACACCGTTTCGAGCGCCTCGTCCCATTCGCCTTCCAGCGTACGATCGTCCCACGCCACGGGCAGCGTCGTGGTCCGATACTCGCCGGTGCGGCGGTTGCGCAGCAGCGTGAGCCGCCCCTTCTTCGAACGCTTGCCCTGATCGGTGACCGGATCCTTGCGGACGTCGTGCCACACGCCGCCGCGCCGGATCGCCGAGCACTTCATCGCGAAGCGCTGCGTGTCGCGGTTCAGTTGCTGCAACAGCGCGCCGCCCATGCCGAACACGACGTTGCCGGCCGCGTAACCCGCGTCGTCGAGTGCCGAAAGAATCGCGTCGATCGACTGCTCGTCGACACCATCGCCCTGGATCACGCGCACGCGGTTCAGCACGCGCCGCCCCTTGCCATTCACGGTCGAACCGAACGACGCGTCGAGCGCGCGCACGGTCTGCAGCACGATCGCCATCGGGTCGCCCGAATCGGGACGCACGACGAGCGTCGCACCCGAATCGAGCACGGCCTGCCGAAGCTCGCCGCCCCACAGGTCGAGCGCGGCGAACAGATCGTAGGAGTCCGACACGACCGACACGATCGCGCCGGGCAGGCCGAAGCGGCGGATCATGTTCCGGTACGCATCGGCCTCGCCTTCGCGCCCCCACGACGTGATCGTGCTGTGTTCGGCCGCCGGCACCGAGTACGCCGCCATCGGCTCGCGATAGAAGCGGTTCGCGGCCAGCACGCCGAGCACCGTGTCCGAACCCATGAAGTTCACGAGGTGCGCCGCACCGCCGATCGCGGCCGATTCCGCGCTCGATACGCCGCGCGCGCCGAAATCGTGCAGCTTGAACGGCAGTTGCGCGAGATCGTCGTCGGTCTTTTCGAGGAAATGGCGGATCGTCTGCCGCAGGTGCCAGCTACGCGTCGCGACCGTCACCGGATACCAGATGCGCAACAGCATCGTCTCGAGATACGACGCGAGCCAGAACACCTGCGGATCGTCGCATTCGACGGTCATCAGCACGTTGTGTACCGGCACGACCGAACCCTCGGGCACCGCGCGGATCTTCACCGGCAGGTAACCGTCGTAGCGTTCGACGATATAACGCCACCCGGCTTCGTTGAACGGCTCGCCGTGCACCGTGAAGAAATCGCGCGCTTCGTCGATCATCGCGTGCGTGACCGGCGTGCACAGATACTCCTTCAGCAGCATCTGCAGCCCGAAGAACAGCGTGCGGTCATAACGACCGCCACGCGATTCGACGTACGAGAACATCGCCGACGCGTCGGGCGGATATTGCAGGAAGTGGGAAGCCTTGTACGAATCCGTATTGAGGATCGGATTGGCGAGAACCGCGGCAAAGCCGCCGAGATCGTTTTGCATGGCTAGAGCTCCTCTAGGCCGTTGACGTGCCGCCGCGTCTGTCGCGGCGGACCGGAATGCGGGGAATCAGCGGATCACAGCTTCCCCAGGAAGTGATACGCGATGTCGAAGTGATCCTCGAACATCACGTTGCGCATCTGCGCGAATTCGTTGAGCGGCACCCAGCGCGCCTTGTCGGCGTCGTCGCTGCCCTTCACGCGCGGCAGTTCGCCGGTCGGGAAGTTGAACAGGCATGCGTGCGTGATCGTGCGGCCGCGCAGCGAACGGGTCGGGTGATCGAACACCTGGCGATCCTTGATCGAGCCGCGCAGCACGGGCTCCGGCAGTTTCAGCCCGGTCTCCTCGCGCAGCTCGCGGATGCAGGCCGCGTCGAGCCGTTCGTCCTGGTTCACGAATCCGCCCGGCAGCGCCCACAGGCCACGGCCCGGTTCGCTGCGGCGGCGCACGAGCAGGATATGGCCCGAGTGCACGACCACCGCGTCGACCGTCACGAACGTGACGGGATACGGCGCGGCCGCCCATGCCTTGCGATACGCGGCGATGAATTCGGCTTCCGACTTCAGTTGCGCGAATTCCGGTTGCGTGCGGAAACGCTCGAGCCAGCCGAACACGGGTTCCGGCACGGCCCACTGCACGAAGCTGTTGGTGCGTTCGGCGAAATACTGGTCACGGATCTCGGTGGCGGAAATGTCTTCCGTCGCGTCGACGTCGACGAGCTCCCATTGCGGGAACATCCGCAGGTAATACGATGTGGCGTCCTTCTCGTGACCGATCAGCCCGACCTTGCGCTGCGCGACGTCGCCGAGCGCGGACGCGACGGCGTCCTGCACCCAGCGCACCCAGTCGCCGTCGTTGTAAGTCGAGTCCTGCAGCGGCGCGACCGTCACGCGGTCGCGCTCGGACGCGTCGAGCAGCGAAACCAGCATCTGGCGGCGCTCGTCGAACGAGAACGGATCCTTGATGGTGCGGGGCTTGTCGGTCGACCCGATCAGCACGCACACGCGCTCGGCCCGGCTCAGTGCCGACTTCAGCACATTCAGGTGACCACGATGCGGAGGCTGGAAACGACCAATGAAAACGAGCGCGTCGAAGCGCCGGTTCTGTTGCGTACTCATGAGGCTCCCTCAAGAGATTGAAACGCTTCGGGTCTTTCCCGAAGGGTTGGATGAATCCTAGGGGAAATCCCGAGGTGCGTCAATCGAGCACATGCTCGACTTGACCAAGTCTGAAGAAATGCACGGCGCCGGCGGGTTACACTCGATTTCATCCCAATCCGCGCTGCGGCGCCCGCCATCATGAGGATCTCAGTCAGCCGAACCGTCGGTGTCGATCGCAGACGCCTCTTCACGTGGTCGCAGGATTACGCGCGACGGCTCGTGTGGGACAGCTTCCTCATCGACGCCTATCTGCTCGACAGCACGACGGCCGACGTCGGCGTCGACGCGTTCTGCCGCAGCCAGTCGGGCGCGACGATGGTGTCGCGCTACATCTCGTACCGTCCGCCGCAGGTCGCCGCCGTCGAAATGGTCGACGGGCCGAAGGTGCTCGAACGCTTCAGCGGCAGCTGGAACTTCACCGAACACACGCCGGGCACGACCGAGGTGAAATTCACGTACAACTTCCGCGTTCAGCCGGCCTGGCTGCGCTGGCTGCTCGAACCGTTGATCGGCGCGTTCTATCTCGTGCAGACGCGCCGGCGTCTCGATTCGTTCAAGCGCTGGGCCGAAGCCGAAGCGCTGCCGCACTGACCGGCGCTGCCGCGGGCCGTGCGCCCGCGTGATCCGGCGTGCCCGCGCCACCTCCCCCCGAATGCGTTCGAACGCGCCAGGGCCGCGCGACCGGGCATTTGCCAGATTCGCCGAACCCGGAGAAACTACGGGCGGCCGTCATTCCGACGGCAGGCCCTGACCGAGAGAACAGGGCTTTCCTCCCTGAAACGGCTTCGACACCAACAACATCCATGAGCCTGATATCCCGATTCTTTGGCCGCAAGGAAGAGCCCGAAAGCCCGGCCGCGCTGGTCGCCGCATCCGACACTGAAAATCCGCTGAGCGTGACGGTCGTCTTCGACGGTCCGCTGCAGGTCGATATCGCGTCGCTGACGGCCGCGCTGCGTGCGTACCATCCGAGCATGCAGCAGGCGCGCGTCGAAACCGAGCCAACGCTGGAGCAGGTATTCGGGCTCGCCGGCTGGGGCAAGCACGTCGTCCGGCTGGTCGGCTTCGATGCGCCCTATCCGTCCGACGCGCTGGAAGCGTGCGTCGCGCCCGCCCACTATGGGCAGGACCTGAAGCAGCAGGTGCGCGCGAGCCGCAGCCACGTGATCCTGTACTACGCCGGACACGAACCCGATCCGCTCGACCAGTACGTCGCGCTGGCGGCCGTCGCCGGCGCGCTGGCCGAACAGAACGGCCTCGCGGTGCTGAACGAGCACGCGCACACGTCGTTGCCGGCCGGTGTCTTCAATGCGAAGGAACTCGGCGAAGAAAGCCTCGAAGTGCTGCGCGCGATCCCGCTGAACCTGTTCTTCTGCGGCTTCGTGAAATACGAGGTCGAAGGCGTCGAGGGCGTGTGGATGCGCACCTATGGCGCCGACGTGTTCGGCCTGCCCGATTTCGCCGCGCTCGCGCAAGGCCATCACGAGGGCGAACGCTATTCCGGCATCTTCAACAACGTGATGCACTACCTGCTCGAAAGCGGCGCACGAATGCATGCGGGCGAAACGATGCAGGTCGGTTCGGAAACGTTCATGAGGCTGCGGGAACCGCTCGAGCACGAGTACTACCTGCAGGGGCCCGCGCAGGTGCTGGTGGCCGAGCTGATCTCGGCGGATGAAATCAATCGCTGATCGCACCGTGACGCACGGCGCGCGGGTTCGACGCTTCGCGAACCGCGTGCGCCGCGGCGTCACATGACGGCGGCGTGACAGCCGCCGCCCCGCCCGACGAGGAGACATCCGTGTTCCGCATACGCGTTGGTTTCGCGCTGGCCGCTCTCGGCCTCTCGTTGTCCGCCCACGCCGACAGCATCGACTGCACGCGGGCGAAGACGCGCACCGATCACCTGATTTGCGGCGACAAGGCACTGGTATCGGCGGACAGCACACTGTCGAGCGCGTACTACGACGCGATCGGCATCGCCGCCGACCAGCCGGCCGTGATCCGGTCGCAACGCGTGTGGCTTGCACAGCGCGATGCGTGCGCCGATGCCGCCTGCCTCGCCACCGCGTACCGCGACCGTACGGCTGCCCTGAAGCAGGTCACGCACGCGGGCTGGAAAACCTATCGCGACCCGGCGCTCGGCATCTCGTTCGAATACCTCGCGAACCGGCAGGTAAAGAAGCCGTGCCCGGCAATCGGTGGCGATCGCTGCGTCGCGATCGTCGGCCGCAACATGACCTACAGCAACTATTTCATCGCGTTCGAGATCGTCGACGGCGCATTGGAGCCGGTCGCGGAAAAGGAAGCGGGTTTCGAGAAGCAGGACGACGGCAAGTGGATGACGACTTACGGCCGCAGCGCTGCGCAGGAAGTCGAACGTTTCTCCGGACCCGGCTGGCGCGGCATGCGCGCGACGATCACGTGCGGCATCAGCGACCCGGAAACCGGCTTCCACGCGGCCGGCGGCGAATGCTACTGGGCCGTGCTGAGCAACGGCAAGCGTTCGGCCGTCGCGAATACGCAGGGCATCGTCGGCACCGACGATGCGACGCTGCACAGCGTGTCGACGTTCCGGTTCGAACGCTGACGGGCATCGCGAAACGCGCGTCAGTCCGGGTACGAATCGAGGAGGGTGCCCCGCCGCGATGAAGTCTCGCCGTTGGGACGGCCGGCACGCTAACGCGCTCCGTCCCTGCCCATCAGAAACGATTCCGTACCGGAAGCGCGGTGCAACGTGACTTCCGTACCGGTCAGCCATCCTGACGATTTCAGGATCGGGCGCGCCACCGCGTATAGCCGATCGGCGCTGGGGCCATACAGATACAGATAACCGTCGTTGCCGTCGCGATGCAGCTCGGTCTCGCCGAGTTCGCCCGCCCCTGCCTGCTTCGCTGCGCGATCGAGCCGGCGCTCCAGCGCATGAAGCCGCGTCAGATCCTTCTCGTCGTAGTCGAAGTGGACCATCACGACCGGCCCGGGCGGCTTCGTCGGCAATTCCGCGGCAACGTGGCCGGCGAACAGCGTGGAGCCGAGCAACGCGGCAAATCGTATTCTTTTATGCATGGGAATAACCGGTGCGTAACGCTCGCTCAGGTCAATGCGTCGCCGCGCGCGACCTGCTGCCGGGCCTGCGCCTGCGTGCCGAGCGCGGCGGCGATCGCATCGACCGCATCGGCGGCGCGCGCCGCGCCGCACATGAACGCGTCGACGGCCGCGAAGCGATGCTCGGGCCACGTATGGATCGTGATGTGCGATTCGGCGAGCAACACGACACCCGTCACGCCGTGTTCGCCGCCGAAATGATGGAAATGCGCGCCGATCACGCACGCGCCCGACTGTCGTGCCGCTTCGGTGAGGATCGTCTCGAGCCGCGCGGCGTCGCGCAGCAGCGCCGCGTCGATGCCGGCCAAGTCGGCCAGCACGTGCGAGCCGAGCGTCGCGCGCGGCGGCGCGATCCCGTCGAGCGCGGTCATTTGTGCGACCCGTACGACGAGTAGCCGCTGCGGGCCGACGAACTGCCCCAGCCACCGCCCCCCGAACCGCTGCCGCCGATCGACGCGCAGCTGAACAGCGTGACGACGATCAGGCCGTAGATGCCGTAGAGGATGTACCGGATCACGAGTTGCCCCCGTCCGACGCGAAACCCTTCCAAAGCCATTCAGGCAGCCACAGCACCAGCAGGCCGATCAGAACGAAGACGGAGCGGCCGCTGAACGCGAACAGCGACCCCATGTTGAAGATCACGAGCAACACGCTGAACACGAGCGGCAGCGGCGAGAAACTGTGCGGGTTTTTCCCGCCGAACAGGCCCTTCGTTTCCTTCTCGCCGGCCGCGGCTGCGGCCGTCGCGAGCGCCGGCGTGCCGAAGCGTTCGCCGAGCGCGCTGGCCGACAGCGGCCGCGCGCGCGACCAGACGATCTCCGCATCGCTGCGCTCGCGCGTCAGCTTGTCCTTCTGCCAGCCGTAATCGATGATCGACGTGCGATCGCCCACCTGCACGCGCCAGTTGAACGCACCGACCACGTAGACGACCTCCGAGTCGTACTCCTCGCGCAGGCGGTAGGTCTTGCCGCCGTCGGTCACGTCGGACTCGCTGCCGATCGTCGGCCATTGGTCGAGCACCTGCACGCGCTCCCAGCGCCCTTCGCTCTGCACGAGCCACAGGAAACCGCGCTTCGGGTTCAGCAGCAGGTATTCGTCCCACGTCTCGGCATCGCCCGGCACGCGACAACGCATCATGCCGATCACCGTGTATTTCACGCCATCGAACGTGCCGATCGCACCGAGCTCCAGCGCGCCCTTCACCGATTCGAGCTTGCGCTGCGCCGCGAACACGGTCTGCTGCTCGGCCGTGCACTGCACGCCCGCGTGACAACTGCCGCACACGACGTAGTCGGCGACGTTCGGCGCATACGATAGCGGCGCGCCGCAGCTCGGGCACGCGAACGGCACCATCTCCGCGCCGCGCTTCTCGCGCGTATCGGTCTCGGTGTCGCGTAGCCCCGTGAACGCGAGCGCGTCGAACTCCAGCGCCTCGCCCGAATAGACGGCCGGGCTTCCGCCGTTCGAATCGGCGTCGGAATAGTCGTAGGTCGCGAACGCGTTGCCGGTTCGCAGATCGACGACGCGCGCCTCCCAGCCGGCATCGACGCGGAACGGCAGCTCGCCGTCGCCGCCCGTGCAGCGCGCGGTGCGCACATCGGACACGAGGTATGCGCGGCCGCCGTGGTCGATCCGCATGCCCGGTTCGAGCGTGCCGAACGCGGGCCACGCGCCGCCCGACGCATCGTCGGGCTCGCGCACCGTGACCGCGTACTGGCCCGACGCATCCGACAACCAGCCGAACGCGCCGTCGTCGAACACGACGTACCACTCGCTCCACGCGCCGGCGTCGTAGGTCATCTGGATGCGCCCGAGCACCGTGAACATGCGCTTGCCATAGCGCCCGGCCGTGCCGATCTGGATCGGCGACGCGTCGTCGAGCACCGTGGCCAGCTCGCCGATGCGCTCGACGTCGGTGCCGCGCTTGAGCAGCGTGCTGCGGCAGGACGCGCAGACGGCCATCACCGCCGCCGCCGAGCGAAACTCGACCGGCGCGCCGCACTGGGGGCACGAAGTGCTGAACATGCGCGACGCTTACCGGGTGAGCTTCGCGAGGATCTCGGCCTTCGCGCGCGAATATTCGTCTTCGGTCACGAGGCCCTTGTCGAACAGCGCCTTCAACTGCTCGAGCCGCTGCACGTAGTCGGTACCGTCGGCCGGCGCAGCCGGCTGCGCAGCGGCCACCGGTGCCGCAACGGGCGCGGCCGGTGCGGCGGCCGGCGCCGGTTGCGCGGCGCCCGCCATCTGGCCGGCCATCGCCTGCCCGATCACCGCACCCGCGGCGAGCCCCGCGCCGACACCGGCGATGCCACCCGGGTTCTGCGCGGCAAGCGGAATCGCCTGCGCGGTCTGGTATTGCGTGGCGCGCGCGAGATCGCCGGCCATCCCCGCGCCGATCCGCAGGTCGAGCGCCTTCTGCAGCTCCGCCGGCAGCGACACGCTCTCGACCGCGAACGCATCGAGCGCGAGGCCATAACGCGTGAACACCGGCGCCAGCGCGTCGGCGATGCGCTGCGACAGCAGCGACTGGTTCGCGGCCATGTCGACGAACGGTACGTCGGACGCGCCGAACGTCGTGCTCATCGCGGTGACGACCAGGTTGCGCAGCTGCTGTTCGAGATCGTCGACCGTGTACTGCGCGCGCGTGCCGCTGACCTCGCGGTGGAACGCGCCCGCGTCGACGATCCGGTACGAGTAGATGCCGAACGCGCGCACCTGCACGAAGCCGAATTCGCGGTCTCGGATCGTCACCGGCTGCGCGGTACCCCAGCGCCGGCCGAGCTGCAGCCGCGTGCTGAAGAAATAGACGTCCGACTTGAAAGGCGACTGAAAGAGTTTGTCCCAGTTCTTCAGGTACGTGAGCACCGGCAGCGTGTTCGTTTCCAGCGTATACAGCCCCGGCTGGAACACGTCGGCGACCTTGCCTTCGTTGACGAAGATCGCGACCTGCGTCTCGCGCACGGTCAGCTTGCCGCCGTAGCGGATTTCCTGGTCTTCCATCGGATAGCGCCAGGCCAGCACGCCGTCGGTGTCTTCCGTCCATTGCAGGACGTCGACGAACTGCTTGCGGATAAACGAACCCAGACTCATGTCGGTCTCCTCGGACGCGTGGCGGTCAGGTCAGGCAGGCGGCATTGATGATGCCGACGACGAGCGACGCGGTGCCCATCAGGCCGCCCATCGCGACGTTGCGGTCCTCGATTGCATGATTCATGCCGGGCATCAGGCGCGTCAGCGCCGCATAGGTGATCAGTTGCACGGCCATCGCGCCGACGGCCCAGATCACGACTTCGCCGAGCGTCGAGTTGTGCGCGATGCTGGACGCGAGCGTCAGGCAGAAACCGATCAGCGCGCCGCCGAACGACAGCGTCGCCGCCGAGTTGCCGTCGCGGATCAGCGCCAGTTCGTCGAACGGAGTGACCTTCAGGTACACTGCCGCGAACACAAGAAGCAGCACGAACGCCGACAGTAAATGAACCGCATAAAGATAGGCACTATTCATTCTTTCCCTCGGATTTTGTGCTCGGTTCGCCGCCCCGTCGCCGGTCGGCCCGCACGGGGCCAGCTGACAAAAATCCGCGCCAGTATATCCACATTGCCGAACACTGCACAACGGACGCACCATGCTGCATAGGCGTGCGCTCGTCCTGTCGATCCTCGTGCTCGCGTCGTGCGGGCTCGGTTACGAACTGATCAGCAGCGCGCTGTCGAGCTACCTGCTCGGCGATTCGATCCTGCAGTTCTCGTCGGTGATCGGCTGCTACCTGTTCGCGATGGGGATCGGCTCGTGGCTCGCGAAGTTCGTCGAGGACGACGACGTGCTCGACCGCTTCGTCGACATCGAGCTGCTCGTCGGCCTGCTCGGCGGCGTGTCGGCCGCACTGCTGTTCGCGGTGTTCGCGTGGCTGGCCGCGCCGTTCCGCGCGGCGCTCTACGCGCTCGTGCTCGCGCTCGGCATGCTGATCGGGATGGAGATCCCGCTCGTGATGCGCGCGTTCCAGCAGCGGCGCCAGGCGTTCCGCCATACCGTCAGCGAGGTGCTGACCTTCGACTATCTCGGCTCGCTTGCCGTGTCGCTGATCTTCCCGCTCGTGCTCGCGCCGCGTCTCGGCCTGCTGCGCACGAGCTTCCTGTTCGGCATCCTGAACGCCTTCGTCGCGCTGTGGACCACGCACCTGTTCCGCGACGAGATCCGCAACGTGCGCGGCAAGCTGATGCGCGCGTCGCTCGTGATCGGGCTGCTCGTCGCCGGCTTCGCGCTGTCGGACCGCATCACGCACTGGGCCGAGCATGGCGTGTACGGCGACGAGACGATCTATTCGGAAACGACGCCGTACCAGCGCATCGTGCTCACGCAGTGGCACGACGACATGCGGCTGTACCTGAACGGCAACCTGCAGTTCTCGTCGCGCGACGAGCATCGTTATCACGAGGCGCTGATCCACCCGACAATCGAGGCGCTGCCGTGGGCGAAGCACGTGCTCGTGCTCGGCGGCGGCGACGGCCTCGCGGTGCGCGAGCTGCTCAAGCACCGCAACCTCGAACAGATCACGCTCGTCGATCTCGATCCCGCGATGACGAAGCTGTTCTCGACGTCCGCGCCGCTCGTCAAACTGAACCAGAGCTCGCTGAAGGACCCGCGCGTGCACGTGATCAACGACGACGCGGTGCGCTGGCTCGAATCGAACGCCGACGTGTACGACGCGATCGTCGTCGACTTCCCCGATCCGACCAATTTCGGGCTCGGCCGCCTGTATTCGGTGCCGGTGTTCCGGCTGCTCGCGCGCCACCTGTCGGAGAACGGCTATGCGGTGATCCAGTCGACGTCGCCGTATTTCGCGCCGCACGCGTACTGGACCATCATCGCGACGCTGCACGAAGCCGGGCTCAACACGTGGCCGTACCACTGCTACGTGCCGTCGTTCGGCGACTGGGGCTTCGTGATCGCCGGCAGGCGCCGCGACTTCACGGTGCCGACGCACTACTCGGTGCCCACGCGCTGGCTCGACGCGCAGACGGCCGCCGAGATGTTCCACTTCCCAGCCGACATGCCAGCGCTGCCGATGACGCCGAACGAACTCAACGACCAGCCGCTCGTGCGCCGCTTCGACGACGACTGGAAACACGTGCTGCGCTGATGGATCGCCGCACGTTCCTCGTCGCGTCGGCGGCCGCGTCGCTCGCCGCTTGCGGCCGCACCGGCTGGATCGAGACGACGCCGCGCGTCGGCTACCCCGGCATGCGCGAAGGCCATGCGCTGCGCGACCATGCCACGCTGCCGCCGCCCTCCGGCATGATCGAGACGGACGTCGCGATCCTCGGCGCCGGCGCGGCCGGACTGTCGTGCGCGTGGCAGCTCGCGCGCGCGGGCCACACGCGCTTCACGGTGCTCGCCGGCCCCGAATTCGGCGGCAATGCGGCCGGCGGCCGCTTCGGCGATCTCGGCTATCCGAAAGGCGCGCACTACCTGCCGCTGCCGTCGCTCGAATCCGCGCATCTGCGCGACATGCTCGCCGATCTCGGCGTGATCGAATCCGCGCCGTTCTCCGCGCGCCCCGTGTACGACGAGCGCGTGCTCGTCCATGCGCCGGATGAACGCCTCTTCATTGCCGGCCAGTGGCAGGACGGCATCGTGCCGACGGCCGGCCTCGACGCCGACGCGCTCGCGCAGCAGGCGCGCTTCTTCGCGTACACGGACGGGCTGCGCACCGCGCGCGGCGCCGACGGCCGCAAGGTGTTCTGCATCCCGATCGCGGAATCGTCGCGCGACCCGCGCTGGCGCGCGCTCGACCGGCGCTCGTTCCGCCAGTGGCTGCTCGACGAGGGCTACACCGCGAAGGCGCTGCACTGGTACCTGAACTACTGCTGCCGCGACGACTACGGCGCGGGATACGAGCATGTGTCCGCGTGGGCCGGCCTGCACTATTTCTCGTCGCGCGGCGGCCATGCGGGCGACGCGAGCGACGGCGCGGTGCTGACCTGGCCCGACGGGCTGCACACGATGGTGACGAAGCTGAGCGATTCGATCACCGCGCGCACCGGCTCGAATGCGTGGTCGCGGGACGGCTTCGCGGTGCGCGCGACCGAACGCGCGGGCGGCGTCGACGTGCTGTGCGCGCGTCTCGGCGACGACGGCGCGCTGTCGACGTTCACGCTGAAGGCGCGGCGCGTCGTGTGCGCGATGCCGCTGTTCGTCGCGGCGCACGTGTTTCCGCAGCTTTCCGCCTACGGCTTCGAACCCGCGCGCGACCTGCCGCCGCGCGCGCCGTGGCTCGTGTCCAACTTCCTGCTCGACGGCATGCCGGCCGAGGCGGCGGGCGTGCCGCTTGCGTGGGACAACGTCGTCTACGACGGCGCGGGGCTCGGTTATGTCGTGTCGACGCACCAGCTGATCCGGATGTCGCCGCCGACGCGCTCGGTGTTCTCCGCGTATCAGGCGTTAAGCACACGCGCGCCGGACGACACGCGCCGCTGGCTCGCGCAGGCCGAGCCCGGCGCGTTGCGCGAACAGGCGGCGATCGACCTGCAGGCCGTCTACGGGCGCGCGCTGTGGAAGCACGCGACGGCGCTCGAGATCACCGTGCGCGGCCACGCGATGGCGACGCCCGACGTCGGTTTCCTGAGCCGGCCTGGGCTGCTCGCGCTGCGCGAGGCCGACGGCCCCGTCGTGTTCGCGCATGCCGACCTGTCCGGGCTGTCGCTGTTCGAGGAAGCGTCGTACTGGGGCATGCTGGCAGCGCGGCGCGTGCTCGCCTGAGCACCGGCTTCCGGCCGGCGCGGCGGCGGCCGATTCGTCATTGCGACGACGCCGCCACCCGCTATAATCGCGCGACATTCCGACTGCATTGAGCAGGCCGACGGTGCCGTGCCGTTCGACGCGCCGCATGCCCTCCTCGACAACAACAATGACGAACCGAACCCTCCGACGCCTTCGCCCGTTCGTGCGCACCGCCGCGCGTGTGCTTGCCTGCGCCCCGCTGCTCGGCGCGCCGCTGGCGCTGCACGCGGCCGACGCCGCGGCCCCCGGCACCGAGCCCGCATCCGGGCGCTATATCGTCGTCGACACCGGCCACACGCCCGCTCACCCGGGTTCCACCGGCGCGAGCGGCCGCGTCGAATACCTGTACAACCTCGATCTGTCCGCAGCGGTTGCTGAAAAGCTCGCCGCACACGGCGACCGCGTGCTGCGCACGTCGGCCGACGGCCGCGAGATCGCGCTCGACCAGCGTTCGACGCAGGCGCCCGACGCGAACCTGTTCGTGTCGATCCATCACGACTCGATGCAACAGCAGTTCATCGACGCGGGCCGCCAACGCGAATTCCGCGGCTTCTCCGTGTTCGTATCGGAGCGCAATCCGCACTATGCGGAAAGCCTGCGTTGCGCGAAGGCGATCGCCGAGCGGCTGGTCGCGGCCGGCGAGCGTCCGTCGCTGTATCACGCGCAGCCGATCCGCGGCGAGAATCGTCCGCTGATCGACCCGCAACTCGGCATCCACCGCTTCGACGATCTCGTCGTGCTGCGCACCGCGCCGATTCCGGCCGTGCTCGTCGAGGCCGGCGTGATCGTCAATCCCGACGAAGAAGCGCGGCTCGCGCGGCGCGAGACGATCCAGCGCCTGTCGGCCGCGATCGCAGGCGGGATCGACGCGTGCACGGTGCCGAAGTGACGGTATCGCCCATCGGGCTCAACGGTTTTCACCCAGCCAGGAGCATCACAATGAAAAAGAAGAATCTGTTCGCATCCTGCGCGCTGCTCGCGCTTGCCGTTCCGTTCGCCGCGCACGCGGCCGGCTGCGCGAAGCCGCACAGCGCGTTCGACCAGGTGTACTGCACCAGCACGCAGTTCTCGCAGAGCGACCGCGAACTCAACGACGAGTACGGCCGCCTGCGCAAGCAACTGAGCGGCGACCAGCAGGCGACGCTGAAGGCCGGCCAGCTCGCGTGGCTGAAGCAGCGCGATGCGCAGTGCAGCGAGACGCGCAACAACAGCTACCTCGTGGATATCCAGTGCGCGAACGACATGACGCAGTCGCGGCTGTCGTTCCTCCGCGAGCGTGAGCGTGAATGCACGAGCACGGGGTGCGTGGCGTCGAAGCTCGGGGAGTAAGGTCTTCGCGCGTGCCGTGCCGTGAAACGTTTCGCGGCGCGGCGCTTCAGCCCCACGAAGGGAACGGCGATGCGACATGAATTCTCCGAAGTCCTCAACGACCTGGTCGACTACTTCCTCGTCGGCGATGTTCTGCTGCTGAAACGCTACAAGGAACAGCACGGGCTGTCGGACAACGTCGCATCCGAGTTCACGTCGAACGACAGCGGCGACAACGCCGTGCTGGAAGGTGTCGTGATTCCGCTGGCCGGCATCGAGAATCATCCGTACACGGTCATCTTCACGCTGGACGACGAAACACCCGAATTGCTGAAGACGGGAAGCCGCTTGCAGCATCGGCGTGGTGGCTACGTGCTGCGCGTCGGGCATCGTAAGATCATGCTCTACACGTGGCGCATTCTCGAACGCTTCAACGACGAGACGGTGAACGCGCTGCTCGCGCGTTACCGCGAACCGGGCAGGCCCGTCATCGAGATCGAGAACGGCTGGTACGAAGTCGAAGTCCTCGGCGGAGAAGTCCCGCGCAACGGCTGGTTCGAACCTGCGTTCGAATTCGTGCTGAAAAGAACCGACGAACCGCAAGATGCGTCGCACGTGGATATCGGCTACAGCTTCGCGATCGACAGCAGTTCGGATCGCGCGAATTGATCCGGACACGGCAACGCAACAGCAACCGATCAGGCAGAACACACATGGCACCGAACAGATGACGATCGACATCCGCGCTGCCACATCCGCCGACGCCGCGACCATCGCCAGCATCCACGTCGCGTCGTGGCAGGCAACCTACACGGGCATCATGCCGGCCCCGTTCCTCGCCGGTCTGTCGGTCGAAAAGCGCACGGCTGCCTGGCGCCATGCGCTCGATGCCGGTCGGCCGCGCGTCGCGCTCGCGTTCACGGACAACGAGCCGACGGGCTGGATCGCATACGGTCCGACACGCGACCCCGACAAGGATCGCACCTGGGGCGAAATCGAAGCGATCTATCTGCATCCGGCGCATTGCGGGCAACGCATCGGCGCGGCGCTGGTCGACCATGCGTGCCGATCGCTGCATAACGCGGGCCACGCATGGGTGTCGCTCTGGGTGCTGATCGAAAACCGTCGTGCACGGGCGTTCTATGAACGCGAGGGTTTCGTCGCGGAAAACGACATCAAGACGTTCGAGATCGATGGCACGCCAATCGAGGAAGTGCGCTATTGGCGCGCACTGCCGAAGCAATCCTCACGACTGAATAGTTAGCCCCGCCTCCAAACGCAACTGCATCATCCGCACCAACTCGCGGATCTTCGCGTTGACGGAATTGCGGCTCGCATAAGCGGCAAGCAGTTCCAGCGGCGCCGGTGCCATCTCCAGCGGCACGCGCAGCAACCGCCCGTCAGCAAGCTCGGCCGCGCACGCACGCTCGACGAGAATCGCGAAGCCGATCCCGTTCAGCGCCGCCAATCCCGCCATCTCGCCGCTATTGACGCGATACCGGCTCGCGACCGGAATCTTGTGAATCCGCCCATCGCGGTCGGCGAACTGCCACGGCTGCCCTTTCAGCGTGCTCAATGTCGTGATGCACGGCAATTGCCTGAGCTGTTCCGTCCGGGTCGGCATCCCGGTCCGGGCGACGAGCGACGGCGCAGCCACGACGACGCTCGGCAAACACGCGAGCGGCCTGACGACGAACGCGCTGTCGTCCAGCTTCCCGCGATTGACGATGATCGACAGGTCGATGTCGTCGCGCAACGTCGATATGCCCGCGAGGCTGGTATCGCAGTCGATTTCGACGCGCGGATGGCGGCTTGCGAATTCCGCGACGATCGGCCCGAGCATGCGCGGCCCGATTTCGCCGGGCACGCAGAGCTTCAGCACGCCACGCAACTCCGTTTGCTGCGAGGTCAGCTCGGATTCGGCCAGCGTCAGCGCATCGAGCATCGGCCTCGCGCGCTCATGCAGCAGGCGCCCGGCCTCGGTCATCCGAAGGTGCCGCGTGCTGCGCTCCAGCAACCTCACACCGAGCCTCGACTCCAGTTGTGCCACATGGCGGCTCACGTTGGAACCCGGCAACGCAAGCGCACGCGCGGCACCCGCAAAGCTGCCCTCGTCGACGACCGACACGAACACGCGCACCGCATTCAGATCCAGCTTGCTACGCATCATTATCCCGTTTGAGGTATCAAAGCCCGCCATTTTTCATGGCTTATCCCGCCAGACACCGTAATTTACGATGCTCGTCCCGTCAATGCGACGCCGAAGCGCAAACCCGCGACCCAGCGAGCGCTCGCACGACAATACGGAAGGAGTGTCATGGATATTGCAATTCTGGGTGCCGGCGTCGCCGGCATGAGCACCGCACTCGCGCTTGCCGGGCGCGGGCACCGGATCCGTCTGTACGAACGCCGGCTATCCGACTCGACGATGGGTGCGGGCGTGGTGCTGTGGCCGAATGCCGGTTTCGTGCTGGCGCAGCTCGGCATCCTGCCGGACATCGTCGAGGTCAGCGGCCACCTGCGCGCGATGCGGTGCATCGACCGGCACGGCAACCCGTTCAAGCTCACCGATATCCGCCAACTCGACCGCCGCATGGGTTTTCCGACGCGCTCGATCCTGCGGCGCGACCTGCAGGCCGTGCTCGCGCGACACGTGGCCGCGCGCGGCATCGAAGTCTGCTTCGGCCACTGCGCAACGGCCATCGACACCGGGTCGGACGGCCGCGCCGTCGTTCGTTTCGACAACGGCACGGCGATCGCGCCCGATCTCGTGATCGGCGCGGACGGCCGCATGAACTCCGTCGCGCGACGCCATGTCGTCGGCAGCAACACGCCGGTCTATCAAGGATTCGTCAACTGGATCGGCGTCGCGCAGAGCGACGCGCCGCTCGTCGATGAAGTGTCGATATTCGACTACTGGGGCACACGCGAACGGTTCGGTATCGTTGCGATCGATCGGCAGCGCGTGTACTGGGCCGCGGCACGGGTCGAAGCCGACGGCGACGACACGGTACAAGGCGATCCGGGGCCGATGCTGAAACGGCTATTCGATGCGTGGCCTGCACCCATCGCAGACGTGATGCGCGCGACGCCGCCGAACACGATCGCAAAGATTCGCGTGCACGATCTCGATCCGGTCGACGTGTGGCACCGTGGCAATGTGCTGCTGATCGGCGATGCCGCGCATGCGCCCTTGCCCACCTCAGGACAAGGTGCATGCCAGGCACTCGAAGATGCGTGGCACCTCGCCCGTTGTCTCGACGAGCACGGGGAAGGCAACGGCAGCGACCTCGACGCAGCACTCGCGTCGTTCACGATGCGACGCAGCCTGAAAACCACGGCGATCACCCTGCGTGCCCGCGATTTCGCCCACCGGCTATTCGGCAACGACACGCACGAAAGCGCACGGCAGGTCGATCCGCTTGCCGAAATCGACTCCCTGGCGCACGCGTGGGGCGCGAACCTGCCGTTGGAGCAGATGCCCGATCGATAGGACTCGCAGGCGGCGGCATGCAATCACAGAAACCACCGATACTCCCGCGCGCCGATCTCGTTGCGAAAATCCAGCTCCTCCTGCCGCTTGTTCTCGCAATAGACCATCACGAACTCGCTGCCGAGCCCTTCGCGCACGGCCGGATGATCCTGCATCGCCGCGACCGATGACAGCATCTCCTTCGGAAAATCGATCCCGCTGCCGCGATCCTCGTTGAGCGGCGCGATCGGTTCGATCCGTGCATCGAGTCCGTGCTCCATCCCGGAAAGGATCGCCGCGAGCACCAGGTACGGATTCGCATCCGCGCTGGCGAGCCGGTGCTCGATCCGCAGGTTGCGCGCATCCGACTCGGGAATCCGGATGCACGCATCGCGATCCTCGAAGCCCCAGCTCGCACGGCTCGCCGCATTCACCATCGATCCGTAGCGCCGGAACGCATTGTGATTCGGCGCGAACACCGGCATGCAATGCGGCAGCAGCGCGAGACACCCGGCCACCGCGTGCCGCAGCGGCCGCTGCCCGTCCGCCGCGAGCAGGTTGCGCCCCGCGTCGTCGTACAGGCTTACATGCACGTGCATCCCGCTGCCCGGCGCATGCAGGTACGGCTTGCCCATGAAACTTGCGCGATAGCCGTGCTGCAGCGCGACGCCGCGCGTGCTGCGGCAGAACAGCGCCGACCAGTCGGCCGCGCGCAGCGCGTCGTCGGTATGGCCGAAATTGATCTCGAACTGGCCCGGCCCGAGCTCGGCCGTGATCACCGTCGCGTCGACGCCCTGCTCGCACGCGGCCTCGACCATCTCGTGCAGCACGTCGGAGAAGCGCGACAGACGCTCGATATGCATGTTCGGCTGATCGTCGCGGTCGTCGCTCAGGCGGTCGCGCGGATACTGCGGCATCCCTTCCGCGAGTTGCGCGGCGAACAGGTAGAACTCGAGCTCGAACGCGACGACCGGCCGGATGCCGCGCGCCGCGAAGCGCCGCAGCACGCGCGCAAGCACCTCGCGTGGTTCGAACTCGATCGGCGCATCGGTGCCGTCGGAGCTGATCAGCATCTGTGCGAGCGGCTGCCGCTCCCAGCGCACGGGCTTCAGCGTGCCGGGGATCAGCCGGCGCGGCGCGTCGGGGTCGCCGTCGTTGAAGCAGTAGTCGCCGATCTTGTACAGGCCGCCCTGCGTGCCGAGCAGCACGCAATTCTGCGGCAGCTTCAGCAGCGAGCCCGACGCGACCTTCTCGAGCGCGTCGATCGGGTAGCGCTTGCCGTAGAAATGCCCGGGCAGGTCGAGGCAGATCAGGTCGACATAACGGATCTCGGGATGCGCCTGCCGGAATGCGCGGACTTCACCGACCAGCGCGGGAACGACGTCAGCCATGTCTCATCCTTTCCATGTCTTGTATGGCGGTGCCGCAACGCGGCGAACCGGATTCATGCGGCGCGCGGAACAACGCAGTCGCATTTAAATCAGTACTGCAAACAGGCTGCGAGGTGCGGCGGCCTGCAACGCCGCCCGCCCCGCTACAACTCAGGTGAATACCCAGATCACGCGCGTCGGCGCGTCGGTCAGGTTGGCGTAACGGAAGCGCCGGTGCGCGGGAAGCTGGAACGCATCGTTCGGGCCGAGCGTGACGGGCGTGTCGTCGCCGTCGATCCAGATCGTCAGTTCTCCTTCGAGCACAAAACCGCCCTGCTCGTCGCTGTCGTCGACGGGCCGCTCGCCGCTGCTCGCACCGGGCGCGAGATGGCTTTCGAGGATCGAGAAGCGCGAGCGCATGTTCGGCGACACGAGGATGTCGGTAATGCCGGCCGCGTAATACACGGTGCGCCGCTCGTCGGGCCGCGTGACCCACGGCACGCTGCGCGGCTTGCTCAGGCTGTAGAAATACGTGGTCGGCACGCCGAGCGCCTCGCCGATCGCGGTGAGATCCGCGACCGTCGGGCGCGACAGCCCGCGCTCGACCTGCGACAGAAAGCCGACCGAGCGGCCGATCCGCTCGGCCAGGTCGTTCAGCGTGACCTTGCGATGCTTGCGCAGGTCGCGGATCAGGATCGCCAGACTTTCTATCTCTTCCTGTTCGTTCATGATGGGTTCCGGTGCGGTCAGACGGTATCGCGCAAACGGTACCAAACCTTGCCCAGCGCTTCCAGCGGCGCGGCGAGCCGGTCGCCGCCGGGAAAGCGCGGATTGCGGATGCGCTGGTATTGCGCGAGCAGGCGCTCGTCGCCGAGCACGGCGTCGGCGACCGCGCGCGCACCGGCAAGCGTCGGCAGCACGCCGTGCCCCGAGAAGCCCTGCAGCCAGAAACGCTGCCCGTGGCGGCCGATGTCCGGCGTGCGGCGCATGCTGATGTCGATATGGCCGCCCCACGCGTAATCGAGCGGCACGCCGGCCAGTTGCGGGAATGCACGTTCGAGGTGCGGGCGCGTCGCCGCCGCGATATCGGCCGGGATGCCGCCGAGATACGTGCAGCCGCCGCCGAACAGCAGCCGGTTGTCGGGGCTCAGGCGGAAGTAGTCGGGCACGAACTGGTTGTCGATCACGCAGCTGTTCTGCGGCAGCAGCGAACGCGCGACGTCGGGCGCGAGCGGCGCGGTCGCCACCTGGTACGTGCCGACCGGCAGCAGCCGGCGCGCCAGGTCGCGATCGAGCCGGTCGACGTACGCGTTGCAGGCCAGCACGAGCACGTCCGCGCGCACTTCGCCGCGCGCCGTGCGGGCGACGTGGCCGCCGGGCGTCTCGCGGCAGTCGAGCACGCGGCTCTGCTCGAAGATGCGGCCGCCCGCGCGCTCGATCGACTGTGCGAGGCCGAGCGCGAGCTTCAGCGGATTCAGGTGGCCGGCCTCGGGATCGTGGAGCGCCGCGAGATAGCGCCCGCCGCCGATCCACGCCGGCATTTCAGCCCGCTCGATCACGCGCAGCCGGTCGTAGCCCCAGCGCTCGGCGGCCTCGTCGCGGGCCTGCGCGAGCATCGCGACGCGACGCGGCCGCACCGCCGCCCACAGGCTGCCGGGCCGGTAATCGATGTCGAAACCGTGCCGCCCGGGCAATTCGCGCACCTCGGCCGCGGCCCAGCGCATGCTGTCCCACAGCAGGCGTGCGCCGTCGCGGCCGAGCGAATCCTCGAGCGGCTGCATGTCGCACGACCAGCCGAGCAGCGCCTGCCCGCCGTTGCGGCCCGACGCAGCCCACGCGACGCGGCTCGCCTCGAGCACGGCGACGCGCTTGCCGGCGAGCGCGAGACGCAATGCCGTATGCAGCCCGCTGAAGCCGGCGCCGACGACGAGCACGTCGGCGTCGATGCGTTCGTCCAGCTCCGGACGACGCGGGATCGGCGCCGGATAGGTGCCGGCGTAGTAGCTTGCGACGTGACGGTCGGACTGCACGAACATGCGGGCTCCGGTGAAATTTACCTCGCCAAATTTCATGAAAAATTAGCACGACAATTTCATGCGAGCAAGCTGGAAATGCTTTTCCCGATCGTCAGGACAGCAGGATCGGGCGGTCCGAATCGTATGATCTTTTCCATTCCGCGTTGCCTCGTCGAACGCGCCGATGCAAGGCAAGTGCGCGCGGCAGCAGTCCGGCTTGTCGACAACAACGACACGGGCGTCCCGGCATCCGGCGCGAACGCATTGCCGATCACGACACACTGACTCCCCCCCCCGGCCGGAAATTCATCACCGTCTTCGCTCCATGCGGGACTTCGATACGCCACCGGTACGGTTGCCTCCTCGTGCGCAAACGGAATGCCGGCCGCCTTCTGCTCACGGGATCCAGTGTTGTTCGAGATCGTCACGGCGTGCCCGTACGCGCATGCGATCCATGCTGCCGCGCAAGTTACGCAACGCTGAATCTTCGGCACGAATCACACCCTCTCCAAATGATCTGCAGTGCGAACTCAATCGACGTCGCCCGTGCGACAGAACATCGGCAGCCCGACGCCGTCCCGCCGTCACGATCGACGCGCGGCAGCGCCCTCACCCGCCGGCGCGCAATCCTTTCCCGTCGCCGCAGCGACCCGGCCCTGGCGGCGACGGCACACCGTGACCGGAATCGTCCGGCATCCCTCGCCAGCCATCCTTCGCAACGACATGTGCGACGGGCATCACGACCTCGCTCGGCAAGCGTGTTCCGCCGCTCGTCACATCGTGCAATTCACCCGGATCGTTCGCCGATGCGCGTCGCACCCGAGTGCGATAACTGACAGTTTCTCGTCCGGGGGCTTTTCATTAGATTGGCGACACGATCCATACAAGGTCTCGCTCATCGACATGACTCTCACTGCCAGCGAAGCACAGCCCACGACGACCGCCACGTACCGGGACATCGCCGAACGCCATGCACGGTCCGCCCCTTCCGGCGCGTTCCATCGCGATGTATGGGATGCATTGTCCGACGCGGGACTGTGGCGCCTGCCCGTACCGCGCGAACTCGGCGGCGCTGGGCGCACGTGGCACGACTTCGTCGATGCATTCGAAGCGGTCGCCGCAGCGCTGCGCTCCGTCGGCTTCGCGATGGCGCTCGCCAACCAGGCGACGCTGATTCGCGCGATCGTCGCATACGGTTCCGACGCGCAGCGCGCGCGGCATCTGCCGCCGCTGCTGTCCGGCGCGATCGGCGCCACGGCGATCTCGGAGAGAGGCACCGGCACCGAAGTGCGCGCGCTCGAAACGTGCCTCGTTCGCGACGGCGACCACTACCGGCTCGACGGCCACAAGTACAACATCAGCCACGCACCCGAAGCGCGCGTGATGATGATCGTCGCGACCCTGACCGGCGACGCCAAGCCTGCCACCGCGCTGGTGCTGATCGATCCCGAACGCTCGGGCGTGCAGCGCAGCGCGCCGCAGGCGACGCTCGGCGTCGCGGATCTTCCGATCGGCGATTTCGCGCTGTCCGGCGTGCGCGTCGACGCCGACGAACTGCTCGGCGCGCCCGGCGATGGGCTGCGCCTGCTGATGGACATCGCGTCGATGAATCGCGCGCTGTTCGGCCTGCTGTGCGCGAACGTCACCCAGCCGTTCCTCGCCGACGCGCTCGCGTACGCCGGCGCCCGCAAGACGCTCGGCGTCGCGATGGACGCCCATCAGCACGTGCAGCGCCGGCTGGTCGACGTCCAGGTCGGCATCGAACGCACGCGCTGGACGGCGCGCGCAGCGCTCGATCAACTCGTCGGGCAACGTCCCGAAGCGCTCGCGAACTGCTCGATCGCGAAGCTCGCGGGCGCGCGCGATCTCGCGCAGGCGGCGCTGCACCTGCTTGCGATTCACGGCAGCGACGGCTACCGGCGCGGCCCGCTCGCCACCTTCGTCGCCGACGCGCTTGCGATGGGCTCGGCCGGCGGCACCGAGGAAATGCATTACCGGAACATCTTCAGCCAGATGCAACGACGCGCGGCCGCCACGGCGCGCGCGGCGTAACCGCTCACCCTTCCATCACCCCTTCAGGAGCTGACCTTGACTATCCAGACTGGCCTGCGCGCCCGCGCCACCCACCGCGTCGACACGATTTCGCTCGCCGATCAATGGGGAGGCGAAGCGCACGCGCTCGCGAGCCCGATCATGATCATCTTCATCGAACAGACCTGCATGCAGGCGACCGACCATCTGCTGCCGGCCGGGCAGATGACGGTCGGCTACAACTTCGAGATCAAGCACCTCGCACCGACGCCGCCCGAATGGGACGTCACGATCGACGCCGAACTGATCGAGGTCGACGGCCGCATGATGACGTACCGGGTCGAGGTGCGCGACGCGGTGGGCGTCGTCGGCGAAGGCGTGCATACGCGCTGCGCCGTCAGCCGCGACGGCTTCCACCGCCGCCTGGACGAGCGGCGCGACAGCGCGGCGCTCGCGCGCTAACGAGCCGGAGCCCGACCATGATTCCACGTCCGCTACAGGGTCTCCGGCTGCCGGTGATTGCGTCTCCGATGCTGATCGCGAGCTATCCCGAGATGGTGCTCGCCCAGTGCAAGAGCGGAATCGTCGGCACATTTCCGGCGCTCAACGCACGGCTCAGCGCGCAACTCGGCGACTGGATCGACACGATCGACGGCACGCTGCGCGCGTACCGGGATGCCCATCCCGATGCGCCGGTCGGCCCGTACGCGGTCAACCATATCTGCCACCCGTCGAATCCGCGCGTCGAACAGGATCTGCGCATCTGCATCGACCGACGCGTGCCGCTGATGATCACGAGCCTGCGCGCGCCGTCGCGCGACGTCGTCGATGCAATCCACGCCTACGGCGGGATCGTGCTGCACGACGTCACGACGGTGCGGCACGCGCAGAAGGCGCTGGAGGCCGGCGTCGACGGCCTCGTTCTCGTCGCGGCGGGTGCGGGCGGCCACGCCGGCACGCTGTCGCCGTTTGCGCTGGTCACGGAAGTGCGGCGCTTCTACGACGGCTTCATCGCGCTGTCCGGTGCGATCGCGACAGGCGACGCAATCGCCGCCGCGCGCGCGCTCGGCGCCGACTTCGCGTACATCGGGACGCGCTTCCTGGCGTCGCACGAAGCGAACGTGGTGCAGCGCTACAAGGACACGATCGTCGAAGCCAACGCGGCCGACATCATCTACACCGACGCGTTCACCGGTGTCCACGGCAACTACCTGCGCCAGAGCATCGAGGCGGCCGGGCTCGACGCGCGCCGGCTCGCGCGGGTCGACGGCGCGCAACTCGATTTCTCGCCGGACGGCGGCGCGAAGCAGTGGCGCGACATCTGGGGTGCCGGCCAGGGCGTCGGCGCAATGGACGCGGTACTCAGCGTCGCCGAGATCGTCGAGCAGCTCGAAGCCGAATACGACCGCGCCGTCGCGCGCGTGCAGCCGAGCGCGGCCACGCACGTCGCCGCACGCCGCCCGTCCATTTCCCCGACTTCACGGATCGACACGCCATGACGCCGTCCGAACTTGCCGCCCCGTCGTCCGTCGACGATGCGATCGCGCGCCGCCGCGCGCAGATCGACGTGATCGACGACCAGCTTCTCGAGCTGATCGGCCAGCGCATCGTTCACGCAACCGAGATCGGTCATCTCAAGCGGCATGCAGGGCTCGTGGTGCGGCAGCCTGCCCGCGAAGCGTCGATCGTCGCCGCGCTGTGCACGCGCGCGCCGTGGGGGCTGCGCGACCGCGACCTGCGAGCCATCTGGCAGACGCTGTTCAGCGCGAGCCGTGACGCGCAATCGCTGCCGACCGTCGCATTCCTCGGCCCGTCGGGCACCTACACCGAAACCGCGATGCTGCGTCACTTCGGCGAATTCGCCCGTGGGCAGGCGCACGAAACGATCGACGCGGTATTCGAAGCGCTCGCGCGCGGCGACGCGGAATGCGCGGTCGTGCCGGTCGAGAATTCCTCCGAAGGCAGCGTGACCCGCACGCTCGACCTGCTGATCGCGCAAGCGGCACCCGTCACGGGCGAGATCGAACTGCCCGTCGCGCACTGCCTGCTGAGCGCCAGCGGATCGCTCGCCGGCGTCGACAGCGTGGTCGGCCATCCGCAAGCGCTCGCGCAATGCCGCGCGTGGCTCGACGCGCATGCGCCCGGCCTGCGCCGCATCCCGGTGTCCAGCAACGCGGTGGCCGCGCGCGAGGCCGCGCACCTGTACGACTGCGCGGCGATCGCCGGCGAACCGGCGGCCGAACTTTACGGACTGCGAATCGTCTCGAGCGCGATCCAGGATCACCCGGATAACCGCACACGCTTCATGATCGTCGGCGGCCAAGCGCCGGCCCCGACCGGCCACGACCGCACGAGCATCGTGCTGCGGCCAACCGATGCGCCCGACGCGCTCGCGCGCGTATTCGATGCGCTCGCCCACCACCGCGCACCGCTGCTGTGGGTCGACGTGCGCCCGGCACGGGGCACCGGCCATGCGTATCGGTACTGCATCGATTTCGGCGGGCACCCGCTCGATCCGAACGTGCGCGCGGCGCTCGACGAGATTGCGCTCGCCGCATCCGAACTGCGCGTCCTCGGCGCCTATCCGCGTGCCGCGGGCGGCACCGACGGGCACGCCGACGGCCCGGCCGCGTGATGACGACGGCGCCCGCTTCGTCCCGCGTCGCCGCCCGGCTGCTCGCGATTCGCGACGGTCGCGACGATCGCCTGCTCGTGCTGTGCGGCATCGCCGCGGCGAGCTGCCTGCCGCTCGCCGCCGGGCGATGGCTGCGCGCGCTGCGCGCCGAATACGACGACGAACTGGAGCTGCTGCCCTTCGTACGCGGCACACCCGACGCCGCCGGCACCGCGTGCCTGCTGCGGCGCTGCGCGCGGCTCCAGCTTCCGGCGGTGGTGATCGGCGACACCGCGGCGACCGCCTATGGTCGCTGGCGCGCGTGCCTGCCCGCGGCGCCGCTGACCTGGCGCGTGCTCGAAACGTCCGCTGCACGGGCCGCGACGCCACTGCCCGGCGGCCTGCTGGCGCGCTGGCCGGCACGCGCGGCCGAGCCGGTCGACTGGCCGCGCTCGCGCCGCGTCGTTGCCGACCTCGGCGCTGCGTCGCCGGCACTTGGCGCCCGGATCGGCGCGCTCGCCGACGCACTGTGCGACGGCACGCTCGTGATCGCCGGCATTGCGCTGGACACGGCCCCCGGCGCGCCTCACACCTTCATCACCGATGCGCTGGATCCGCTCGCCAATTACGTGCGGATGCAGCGCATCGCCGCCGTGACACGCCGCGCCCCGTCGCTGCGGAGCCGCCTGTGAGCCCGCGCCCGCAAGCCGGCCCGACGCGCATCGCGCTCGTCGGTATGCCCGGCGCCGGCAAGACAACCCTCGGCAGCGCACTGGCCCGCGCGCTCACCCTGCCGTTCGTCGACGCCGACCGCGAACTCGAACGCCACTTCGGCGCGCCCGTCGCGGCCCAGTTCCATGCGGGCGACTTCCGCGCACGTGAAGCCGACGTCATCGACGCGCTGACGCGCGGGCCGGCGCTCGTGCTCGCAACCGGCGGCGGCGCCGTGCTGCGCGCCGATACGCGCGCCCGGCTCGGCCAGCGCTGTTTCGTGATCCATCTCGCGAGCGATCTCGACACCCTGTGGCACCGCACGCGCGACGACGCGTCCCGCCCGCTGCTGAACGTCGCCGACCCGCGCGCGGCGCTCGCCGCGCTGCACGACGCGCGCGAATCGCTGTACCACGCCTGCGCGCACTGCCGCATCGATACCTCGGGCCAGTCCGTCGCCCAAACGCTCGCGGCAGCGCTCGACGCGCTCGCGATGGCGTAACCCACGCGACCTCATCGGTCCCCTTCAGCGGTTTCAACGATGCCGGCCGGTTCGGCCGAACTGCCATTTCTACCAGTTGCCGATCGTCTAATAATATCTAAAGATATATTTTTAGATACAAATCGTTCGCCATCGCGTCACAGGAAACCGACCATGCCCTTCCTCATCGACCGAGCGCGCGGCGCCCGCCGCCTGGTTCCCGCGCTCGCCGCGCTCGCGATCGCCGGCTGCGCCCCGTTCGGCCCGCAACGCCCGGCGGCCCGGATCACGCCCCTCGAGCAGCTCGATGCGGGCGCCGCGATCCGCTCCGCCGGTGCCGGCTCGCCGACGATCGCCGAGCGCTGGTGGACCGCGTTCGGCGATGCGCAGCTGGATCGCCTCGTCGACGATGCGCTGGCCGGCGCACCGACGCTGCAGGCGCAGCGCGAACGCGTCGCGCAGGCGCTGGCCGACGCCGACGTCGAAAACGCCGCGCTGGTGCCGCAACTCGGCGCGACGGCGAGCGCGGTGCCGACGCGCCTGCCCGGCAGCTACCGGACGCCGCCGCCCGCGGCCGGACACTGGCAGGTCGACGCGCAGGCGCTCCTCGGCGCATCGTGGGATCTCGACATCGCCGGCCGACAGCACGCGCTGGCGCGCGCCGCCGCGCTGCGCGCGGACCAGCAGCGCGCGCTCGAGCACGCGGCCACCGTGTCGCTGCAGGCGGCGATCGTCGAAACCTATCTGCAGCTCGCGCTCGAACAGCAACTGCTCGCGATCGCGCGCGAAACGCTGCAGCAGCACAGCTATCTGCTTCGCCTCACGTCGCAACGCGCCGATGCCGGACTCGACATGCAGGTCGCCGTGCTCAGGGCGAGCGAACCCATCCCGCACGCGCAGGCCGACATCAACACGCATGCAGCCGCATCGGCCCGGCTGCGCCACCGGCTCGCCGCGCTCGTCGGCCGGGGGCCCGGTTACGCCGATGCGCTGACGCCCGCCGCGCCGCCGGCGGCCGAGCTGCCGATGCCGGCCGTCGTGCCCGCGTCGCTGATCGGCCGCCGGCCGGACGTGCTGGCCGCGCGCTACCGGGTCGAAGCCGAAGCGGAGAACATCGACGCGGCGCGCGCCGCGTTCTATCCGGACGTCAACCTGCTGGCCTTCGCCGGCGTGCAGAGCTTCGGCTTCCGCGCGCTGTTCCACGGCAACAGCGGCACGTTCGGCGCGGGCCCCGCGATCACGTTGCCGATTTTCGAGGGCGGGCGCCTGCGCGCCGGCCTGCGCGCGCAAACCGCCGCCTACAACGCCGCCGTCGCGGTGTACGACGACACGGTCGTCAACGCGCTCGCGCAGGTCAGCGACACCCTCGTCGAGATCGACACGCTCGGCCGGCAGCGCGCGCTTCAGCGCGAGGCGCTGTCGCGCGCGCAACAGACCTACGCCATCGAGACGCAGCGCTACCGGAAAGGCATTTCCGGCTACCTCGACGTTCTGCTCGCGGAAGGCCGGCTGCTCGAGGATCGCGCGTCGGTCGCCCGTGCGGATGCGTCGTTCGCGATCGAGCATGCCCGCCTGATCGCCGCGCTCGGCGGCACCACTTCCACTGGAGTCACGCAATGAACCGTCCTGAATCCCCCGCCGCCGAGCCGTCGCTGCAACGCGCGCGCCGGCGCTACTTCCGCTGGCTCTTCATCGCGCTCGCCGGCGCGGCCGGCCTCGCCGCCGCCGCGTGGGCCACCACGCGCGGCACCGAGACGACCGACGATGCGTACGTGTCCGGCGACGTCGTGCAGATCTCGCCGCAGATCGGCGGCACCGTCGACGCGGTGCGCGTGCAGAACGCCGACTGGGTCCGTCCGGGCGACCTGCTGTTCAGCGTCGACAAGACCGATGCCCGGCTCGCGCTGGACGAAGCGGTCGCGCAACTCGCGCACGCGGTGCGCCAATACCGCACCGCGCATGCGGACGCGGTGCGCGAAGAAGCGCAGATCCGGGTACGGCGCACCGAATGGTCCAAGGCGAACGACGACCTGCAGCGCCGGCTGAGCCTCGCGCAAGACGGCGGCGTGTCGCGCGAGGATCTGCGCCATGCGCGGGATGCGATGGACGGCGCGGCAGCGGCGCTGAACGCGCAGCAGGCCGCGTACGACGCGACGCTCGCGCACACCGACGGCACGTCGATCGACACGAATCCGCTCGTGCGCGCGGCGGCGTCCCGGGTCCGCAGCGCGGCGCTAGCGCTGCGCCGCACCGAAATACGCGCACCGCTCGGCGGGCTCGTCACGCGCCGGGTCGTGCAGGTCGGCCAGCACGTCTCGCCCGGCGCGCCGTCGCTGGCGGTCGTGCCGCTCGATCACGTGTGGGTCGAAGCCAATTTCAAGGAATCGCAACTGCGCGGCATGCGCGCCGGGCAGCCGGTCGAACTGTTCTCGGACCTGTACGGCAGCGAAGTTGTGTTCCACGGGCACGTCATCGGGCTCGAAGCCGGCACCGGCGCCGCCTTCGCGGCCGTGCCCGCGCAGAACGCGACCGGCAACTGGATCAAGGTCGTCCAGCGCGTGCCGGTCCGGATCGCGCTCGATCCCGCCGAGCTGCGCGCGCACCCGCTGCGCATCGGCCTGTCGATGACGGCATCGGTGCCGGTCGATCACGGCCCCGGCACCGCATCGGCGTCGCCGCCCGCCCGTCCGCCCGAAGCGCGCCGGTCGATCGATGCCACGTCGATCTATCGTGACGACGACGAAGCGGGCGATGCGCTCGTCGCCGAGACGATTCGCGCGAACAGCGGCGCGCGCCCGCTCGCGCCGGGAGCCTGACGATGCGCTTCTTCGCCCGGAACGCGGCGCCGAAACTGCCGCTGGAGCCGCTCGCCGGCATGCCGCTGGCGCTTGTCGCGATCGCGGTCAGCGTCGCGAATTTCATGCAGACGCTCGACCTGACGATCGCGAACGTCGCCGTCCCGACCATCGCGGGCGATCTCGGCGTCGCACCGGACATGGGCACGTGGATGCTGACCTCGTTCGCGACGCCGCTCGCGATCACGCTGCCGCTCACCGGCTGGCTCACGCAGCGCTTCGGCCAGGTGCGGCTGTTCCGCGTATCGGTGGTGCTGTTCGTGCTCACGTCGATCCTGTGCGGGATGGCGCCGAACTTCGAGTCGCTGCTGCTGTTTCGCGCGCTTCAGGGCGCCGCGTCGGGCCCGATCACCGCGCTGTCACAGGCGCTGCTGCTCGCGGTGTTCCCGTCGACGCGCCGCCACGTCGCACTGGCCGTATGGCAGACCACGACGTTCGTCGCGCCGGTGCTCGGGCCGATCGCCGGCGGCTGGATCACCGACAACCTGAGCTGGCCGTACATCTTCTACGTGAACGTGCCGCCGGGCGTCCTCGTGCTGGGCGTGCTCTCGCGGCTGCTGGCGGGACGCGACAACGCGACGCGGCGGCTGCCGGTCGACGTCGTCGGGCTGCTGCTGCTCACCGCCGCGTTCGGTTCGTTCCAGTTGCTGCTCGATCGCGGCCAGAACCTCGACTGGTTCGCATCCGACGAAATCCGCGTGCTGGCGGTCGTGGGCGCCGTGTCGTTCGTCGCGCTGATCCTCTGGGAGCTGACCGACAGCCATCCGATCGTCGACCTGCGGCTGTTCGCGGACCGCAACTTCACGACGAGCACGCTCGCGATCACGGTCGGCTTCGGGCTCTACTTCGGCGCGCTGGTGCTCGTGCCGCTGTGGCTGCAGACGCAGCAGGGATACACGGCGACCTGGGCCGGCATCGCCACCGCGCCGCTCGGTCTCGCGGGGATCGTGATCGCGCCGCTGCTCGGCCGCTTCCAGGGCCGCACCGACCCGCGCCTGCTCGCGACCGTCGCGCTCGTCGGCTGGGGCGCCGCCTCGTTCTGGCGCATGCACTTCAACAGCGATGTGACGATCGGCGACATCGCCGCCAATTCGCTGCTGATGGGTGCCGCCACCGCGTTCTTCATCACGCCGCTCGTGTCGCTTTCGCTCGCCGGGCTGCCCCGCGAGCGGCTGCCCGCGGCATCCGGGCTGCAGAACGCGCTGCGGCGGATCGGCACCAGCGTCGCGACGTCGGTTGCGCCGACCTACTTCGAGCGCCGCTCCCGCGTGCACAACACCTATCTCGTCGACCACATCACACCGTACGATTTCGCGTCCGGCGACTGGTTCGCGCGGCTCGATCACGCGGGGCTGTCGCCGTCCGGCGTGCTCGCGTCGGTCTCGCATGCGATCGACGTCGAAGCGCACATGCTCGCGCTGAACGACTTCTCGTTCGGCTGCCTGCTGCTGTTCGGCGCGACGCTGCTGACGGTCTGGTCGATCCGCTACCGCCACGCGTGACGCATGAGCCGCGGCCGGCGGCCGCGGCGCACACCGTGTGCGACACGTTCCGCTTCCTCCGCTTCGAAGAACGCGCGTCGCGATCGCAACGACGTTCAATCATGACGGCGCTTCGGTACGCCTCCCTGACGGCGAAGCACGCCCGCGCATGCACAGCCACTGCGTGCACCGGGCAGCGGCATGTGTGAAAACGCGCGAGCGGAAAGATCCGGAACCCGTCTCGCCCGACGGGAGCGACGGACCGGGTAACCGGGCCGCCGACAGGCGGCTGAGGTATCTGCCGGATCGCATCGCCATCACCGATGAATCGATTGTGCCGATCGCGCTCGACGGCATCCCAAATGAAAAAGGGGCGCCGCGCCGATCGACACGGCGCGGCGCCCCTTCACCTGCACCGCTTAACGCGGATCGGCAGCGGCCGGCACGTAGCCGTCGGCGAGGATGCCGATCGTCCGCGCGGCCGGCTCGCGCAGCCGCTTCGCCGCCTGATAGCCTTCCGACCGATACCACTCACGGGCGCGCTCCGCCGACTCGAATTCGAGCACGACGACGCGCTTCGGTGCCCAGTCTCCTTCCAGCGTCTCGACTGCGGCGCCGCGCACCAGGAAGCGCCCGCCGTACGCAGCCACCGTCGGCGCGCCGAGCCGGCGGTACGCCTGGTATGCGTCGACGTCGTGCACGTCGATATCGAACACCACGTACGCGCTCATGATCGCGCCTCCGACGGCGCCGCCGCATCGGCCGGCTCGAGTTGCACGAACACGCGGCCGTTCTCGATCTTCACCGGATAGGTACGCACGCACGTCGTCAGCGGCGCGCACAGCGCAATGCCGGTCCGCACGCTGAAGCGCCCCTGATGCAGCGGGCATTCGATCTCGTCGTCGAGCAGGAAGCCGTCGCTCAGTCGCGCGTCGCCGTGCGTGCACTGGTTCTCGGTCGCGAAGATCGCGTCGCCGACCGCATACAGCGCGATGTCGCGCCCGCCCACCCAGACGCCGAGTATTCCGTCGGTGCGCACCGTCTCCGGAGCGACCGCATCGATCCATTCCGTAGTCACTTTCGGCACCTCGTTCAGATCGGGAAAATCAGCGAGTTCGGAATCATCTCGCTGTCGTAGACGCAGATGCGCGACTCGAAACGCAGCCCCTGCGGCGTGCGCACGATCCGGTCCAGATAGCGCCCCGTGTTGTACACGTCGCTCATCTGCTCGGTCTTCGTGCGCAGCACCGCATAGTTCGTCTCCGCCTCGATCACCGTGTCGTCGAGATACGTGACGAGCGGCAGCCCGATCACGTGGCGCTGGTAGTACGGGTCGAAGAACAGCGTCTCCTTGATCCCGTAGACGCGATCCTTCAGCATGCCCTTGCTCTCGAAATCCATCACCGCGAGCGGCAGGTTGCGCTCGTGGTTCTCGCGCGGTACCACCGTGTACCGGCATTGCTCGACGAAGAATTCCGGCCACGCATCCCAGTCGCCGCCGTCGAGCACGGCCGCATACCGCGCGTTGAGCTGGACGAGTGAATAGAAATCCTCGAAGCTCGCGCCGCCCGCGTGCGGCTCGGCGGCCGGCCGGCCCGTTCGTGTCGTGATCGTGCTCATTCAGGCCTCCATCACTTGGCGCCAGTACTGGTACATGCCGCGCACCAGCGTTTCGCTGACCATATGGTCGGTTTGCTCGTCGATCTGCCGGCCGCCGAGTTCGTTGTAGACGTTGCCGTGCTGGATCTGCTCGAAGCTCTGCTGCACGCATTCGATGACCTCGCCGTCGTCCGCCGACACGAAGCCGGCCGGCCCGAACAGATTGGCCTGGCGCAGACGGCGCCGCGTCATCTCCTCGGTGTCGGTCTCGAAACCGAAATGCGTCCACACGTAGTCGAACACGCCCGGGCTGATCGGCCGGATGCGGCGCGTCGACAGCGCATTGACCTGCTGCTGGATGATGACGCTCGGCATCAGCGTGAGCATCACGACGGTCGGATCGCCCCACCACGGTTCGTGCACGACATCGAGGAAACGGTCGTCGTGCAGCGTCATGCGATCCTTGAAACTCGTCACGTTGTGGGTCACCTCGCCGACGCCGCCGCCGCTGCGGATCGACACCATCGCGCCGTGCCGGTGATGCGCGTCGGTCACGAGCTTGGCGGGATTGTCCGCGCGCCACAGGCCGAAATTGACGAACCAGGTATGCAGCAGCCCTGCGTGATACGGATCCTTGATGTTCTCGACCATCAGCTTCCAGTTGCTCGGCACGCGCTGCCGCGTGTAGCCGAGCACGGTCAGCTTCGGGCCGTGGAACAGGCGATCGTAGTAAGGCAGGATGCGCGGGCCGAGGAAATCCTCGAACGACTCGACGTTCTCGTCGAACGACGCGAACACGGCACCGCCGCGCGTCGACACGCGCAGGCGCCGCAGCGCATGCTTGCCCGGATCGAAATCCGCCGGCATGCCGCCGTTGATCGTGCCGCCCTGACGCACGCCGCGCCGGAACGGCACGCCGATCAGGTTACCCTTCAGGTCGTAGTTCCACTGGTGATACGGACAGTGGAAATCCTTCGCTTTCCCCGAGCGCTCGCGGCAGAACTGCATGCCGCGGTGCGCGCACGCGTTTTCGAAGACCACGATTTCGCCGTCCTCCGTGCGCGTCATCACGACGGATCGCTCGCCGACTTCCGTGCGCTGGAAATCGCCGGGAGACGGCACTTCGGCTTCGAGGCCGATGTAGCACCAGTGATTCGCGTAGAACAGGCGCTCGAGTTCGCGCTGGTACAGCGCTTCACTCGTGTACGCCTCGTATGGCGTGCGGCTGGCGCCGTCGCCTTTCCAGTCGAGCGCGCGGGCGATGTCGATGGGTGAGTTCAAGAGAGCTCCTCTTTCAGTAAGAAACGGCTTGCATCGCGACGGCGGCGCCGTGCGCGATGAAGCCGGCTGGCGAACGCCGCCGCGCAACCGCCGCGGCAGCCAACTGCTCGACGAGCTCGGCCGTGTGATTCCAGCCGAGACATGCGTCGGTAATGCTTTGGCCGAACACCGGCGGCGTACCCGGCACCAGGTCCTGCCGCCCCTCGACGAGGAACGACTCGATCATCACGCCCACGATCGCGCGCTCCCCCCGATGCAGTTGCGCGGCGAGGTTGCCGCAGACGTCGATCTGCGCGCGCGTCTGCTTGCCGCTGTTGCCATGGCTCGCGTCGATCACGACATACGGGGGAAGATGCGCGTCGCGCAGCGCGGCGCAGGCGGCCGCGACGCTGGCGGCGTCGTAGTTCGGGGCCTTGCCACCGCGCAGGACGATATGCGTGTCGGGATTGCCCGACGTGGTCGCGATTTCCACGCTGCCGGAGACGGACGACCTCAGGTAACTGTGCGACGCGCGCGACGCGCGGATCGCATCGATCGCGACCTTCACGTTGCCGTCGGTGCCGTTCTTGAAGCCGACCGGCAGGTCGAGCCCCGATGCCGCCTGGCGATGGATCTGCGATTCGGTCGTCCGCGCGCCGATCGCGCCCCAGGACACGAGGTCGTCGAGATACGGCGCGGTCATCGGATCGAGAAACTCGGTCGCGGCCGGCAGGCCCAGCGCATTGATGCCGAGCAGCACCTTGCGCGCGACGCGCAGGCCGTCCTCGATCCGGAAACTGCCGTCGAGATACGGGTCGTTCAGGAGCCCTTTCCAGCCGACTGTGGTGCGCGGTTTTTCGAAATAGACGCGCATCACGATCTCGAGCACATCGGCGTACCGCTCGCGCAGCGGCGCGAGCCGGCGCGCGAACGCCAGCGCGGCCTCCGCGTCGTGGATCGAACACGGGCCGACGATCAGCGCAAGCCGGTCGTCCTCGCCCGCGATGATGCGCGCCAATGCGCGCCGCGCATCGCCGATCGACCGTGCCAAGCCCGGATCGCATGGCAACTCGGCGCGCAACCGCTGCGCACTGATCACCGCCACGCCCTGCGTCAACACTACCTCAACAGGTTTTTCCATTTAACGCTCCACTCTCGCTGATCGGATGCCGATATACGGAGGCAATTAGAGCGCGGTCAAATCCCCGGTGATACTGTCATTTATCTCAGAAGCATTTCGCATAGTGGATATCTGTGATTTCCGACAGTATTCCGATATGCGGATCACGTCTAACTTAACTCCTGCACAAACCCGTTCTCACCCGCTGTTCAGCCAAGGAGCCTCGTAATGACAAGAAAATATTTTGAAACCCGAATCGACGTGAAGTATCGGGAAACGGACGCGATGGGCCATGTGAGCAGCCCTGTCTATTACGATTATCTGCAGCACGCGTACCTGACCTATATGCACGATCTGCTTGAGCTGCCCTATTCGGAAAAGCTGCCGCACATCATGGTCAAGACCTCGTGCGAATATCTGAAGCCCGCGCAGTACGGCGATACGATCACGGTCCGCAGCAGCGTCACGCGCTTCGGCTCGAAGAGCTTCGAACTGGAATACCTGATGGTGCGCGACCCGCAGGCGGACACCGAGGATTCGGCCGACGATCATGCGGTGGTTGCGCGGGCCGTGTCCACGCACGTGATGTTCGACTACGGCAGCAAGAGCACGGTGCCGGTGCCGGAAGAATTCAGGACGCGCGTGCTGTCGTTCCAGGGCGCGATCTGATGCCGCAACCGGGGGTCCACGGACGGACGCCCCGGTGCCGTTCATACAAACACGATCAGGCCCATCAACACGGCTTTCACGACCGCATTGGTCTTGTTGCACGCGTCGAGCTTCACAATCGATCTCGAAATATGGAAATTGATCGTGCGCTCGGTCAAGCCGAGAATGATGCCGATCTCATACGCGGTCTTCCCTTCCGCCGCCCATCGCAACACCTCGCATTCGCGCATACTCAGCGTGACATCCTCGGGTGTCGCTATATTCGCTGCACACTGAACCATTCGTATCCCCATCCAGAACAAGACGCCAATATGTCAGATTCACGATTTCCAATGTTCACCTCGATCCACATACCCCTCGGATTGGATATTTATTATTTAAAGGCGTCACGAATGTTCGGCGAATCCAAAAGCAACAACCGCCCTGCCTATTATCTCCATTGTTGTCCGAATGGAATCGAGCATACCGAATCGATTTACGCTTCGGAAGATGCGCGAAACGCAATATATCAATGACGTTGACGCGCGCTACCAGCGGTTGCATGACGCGTCACATCGAAGCGACCGCGCGACTAGCGGGCGATCGCATCGGCCACGCGCGGCGCGCAGATACTGCGCACGCTATCGCGCAGCCAGCGATGCGCGGGGTCGCGATCGAAACGCGGGTGCCAGATCTGCGAGACGGTCAGGTCCGCGATCGGCAGCGGCAGCGTAAAGCTGTACATGCCGACGCGGGACCGCTCGGTCTGCCGCTCCGGCACGCTGGCGACGAAGTCCGAGCTGTGCGCGAGCGACAGCGCGGTCGGGAAGCTCGACACGACGGTGGTCACCGAGCGCGCGATGCCGAGGGCATCGAGCAGCGTATCGATCGGGCCGTTGAACTGCCCGCGGCGCGACACGCCCACTTGCGGAAACGACGCGAAGCGTTGCGGCGTGATTTCGCCGGTCGCCAGCGGATGATCCGCGCGGACCACGCCGATGAAGCGGTCGCGAAACAGCGCCTGCACGCGCAGCTCCGGGCCGGCCTGGCCGATCACGCCGACTTCGAGATCGATGTCGCCGTTGCGCAGCGCATCGACATGCTTGTTCGGTTTGGGCGCGAAGCGCAGCCGCACGTCGGGCGCGGTGCGCGACGCGTGTTCGAGCAGCGCCGGCGCGAACGTCTCGACGAACGCCTCGTTCGCGCGAATCGAGAACGTGCGCTTGAGCGTACTCATGTCGACCCGTTCGCACGGGCACATGACCGAATGCGCCTCCATGACGAGCGCATGCACCCTGTCGCGCAACTCGAGCGCGCGCGGGGTCGGGACGAGATCGCGCCCTGCCCGCACCAGCAACGGGTCGCCCGTCATCACCCGCAGCCGCGCAAGCGAGCGGCTGAGTGCGGACGGACTGAGGCCGAGCGCGTTGGCCGCGCCCACGACACTGTTCTCGGACAGCAATGCGTCCAGAACGACGAGAAGATTGAGGTCGATGGAAGTCGCCATGTTGCGCCCATGCTGTACTGTCGGGACCGGCCGGCCGATGGGCCAACGGCATCGTGCCTCGGGCGTATGTGCTCCGTGATTCGCGATATACCGGAAATCGGCAGTCGCGCCGCCGAACCTGACGCACGATCGTGCGCCCGCCGAAATGGCGTGCAGTGAATGGCGGGGAGTATTCGTGCCGCTGAGAAAATCCGCTGCGGATTTATTGCACTTGTGAACGATTGTGCACCTCGTTGCAATAAATCGCAACCGGACGCGATGCATATCCGGTTTAAATGAAACGATGTGCACGAGTGAACAATAAAACAAACCGATTCGATTGCGTCGATCCGCGCATCGCGCGCGCAAGCCGGCCGGTGAAGCAAAGCCCGCCGCGGCAAAGCCAGCGCGGGCCTCACCAGGCGCTGCGTGGCCGGACCCGCCGGCACGGCTTCCGCGCAAAGCACGGCACATTCCGCGCATCGGGATCGAATTACAGAACTTTTAGACTCTTCTATTGACTTTCACGCCGATATTCCGTTTTGGCGCGCAAACGTTTCATGAAACCAATTCCGATCGGACGATTCGCGCAGGTCTTCCCGCGATCCGAGAAAACCCACTGGATTGTCCGGCATGCCCCTTTCGCGACTCGATCGGCATTTCACTCAGTCCGGTGATGTTTCGTCCCATCCGCCCGCCCGGAATTTTTACCCTTGTAAAAATTTTGGACAGAGAGAATGACACCTGGAAACAGCGCGTCATCTGTCCATGCACGGCCCCTGCCAACCCTTTCGGACCCCCCCAGATCGCTGACGGGAGTAAAGATGCCCACGAACCAGGATTCACGCCCGACGAACGCATCCGATCACGGAGAATTCTCGCTAAGCGAAGTCCCGCTCGAGAAACGCACCGGATTCCTGTCGATCACGATGGTGCTGCTGAGTTTCACGTTCTTCACGGGAACGATGTTTGCCGGCGGCAAAATCGGCGTTGCCTTCGACGTCGTCAGCATGATCCAGATCGCCGTGATCGGAAACCTGTTGCTCGCCGCCTATGCGGCGTCGCTGGCGCTGATTGCGGCCCGCAGCGGCCTGAATGCGGTGCTGATGGGACGATTCTGCTTTGGGGAAGTCGGCAGCAAGCTGTCCGATTTCCTGCTCGGCTTCGCCGAACTCGGCTGGTACGCATGGGGCACCGCAACGGTGGCCATCGTCCTGGTCAAGCTGCTCGGGTGGCCGGCCTCCGTTACCACGCCGTTGATGATCCTGTTCGGCTTCGGGTTCTCGATCACGGCCATCATCGGCTATCGGGGCATGGACGTGCTGTCGCGCGTCTCCGTGCCGCTGATGTTCGTGCTGCTGATGACGTCGATGTGGATCGCCACCCGCGATATCGGCGGATGGGCCGGCCTCAAGCACATCGCGCCGTCTCATCCGATGCAGTTCTCGGCCGCCGTGACCATGGTCATCGGCACCTTTGCCAGCGGCGCCACCCAGGCAACCAACTGGACGCGCCTCGCACGCAGCGCGCGCAGCGCCGTGTCGGCCAGCATGATCGGGTTCTTCTTCGGCAACGGCCTGATGATCATCGCGGGCGCGTACTGCGCGATCGTCTATCAGCAAGCGGATATCGTCGAAGTGATGATGCTGCAGGGCCTGTCGATCGCGGCGGTCGTGATGCTGTGCCTCAACCTGTGGACCATCCAGGGGCCGACGATGTACAACGTGGCGGCCGCAGGATGCCACCTGCTGCGCACCGAACGGCGCCGCACGCTCGTCCTCGTGGGCGCGGCGATCGGCATCGTGCTCGCGGTCGGCGGGATGTACGAGCTGCTGATTCCGTTCCTGGTGCTGCTCGGCTCGATCATTCCTCCGGTCGGCGGCGTGATCATGGCGGACTACTGGTACCGCCATCGCGGGAAATACCCGCCGCTTGCCACCGCGCGCCTTCCGCGCTTCAATCTGGTGGGTCTGGCCGCCTACGCGATCGGCGCGATCCTCGCCTACACGTCGCCGTGGATCGCGCCGATCGTCGGCATCGCGGCGTCCGCCGGCGCGTACGTCGTGCTGCTGCAGATTGCCCGTGCGCTGTCGCGCGAACCGTCCGTCCAGGGCGAATGATGCCGCCGAGTGCCGGCCCGGTCCCCCGAACAACAGGAGCTTTCATGAAAATCGTCAATGCGAAATTGCGCGGCCGTAGCGGCCTCTTCACGATCGACATCGATGCGGACACGATTCGAAGCATCGACCTCCAGCCGTCACCGCTGACGCCGCAAGGGGACGACGTCATCGATGCAGGCAGCAATCTCGTCATCCCGCCGCTGGTCGAGCCGCACATTCATCTTGATGCAACGCTGACCGCTGGCGACCCCGAGTGGAACATGAGCGGCACGCTGTTCGAAGGCATCGAGCGATGGGGGCAGCGCAAGGCCACCATCACGCACGACGATACGAAAGCCCGCGCCCACACCACGATCGGGATGTTGCGCGACAACGGCATCCAGCACGTACGCACGCATGTGGACGTCACCGATCACACGCTTGCCGCATTGAAGGCGATGCTCGAGGTCAGGGACGAGGCGCGCGACCTGATCGATCTGCAGATCGTCGCGTTCCCTCAGGAGGGCATCGAATCGTTCGAGAACGGACGCGCGCTGATGGAACGCGCGATCGAGATGGGCGCCGACGTCGTCGGCGGCATTCCGCATTTCGAGAACACCCGCGACCAGGGCGTGAGCTCCATCAAGTTCCTGATGGATCTCGCGGAACGAAAGGGCTGTCTGGTCGATGTTCATTGCGACGAAACCGACGATCCGCATTCACGCTTCCTGGAGGTGCTCGCGGAAGAAGCGCGGGTTCGCGGAATGGGCAAGCGCGTCACCGCCAGCCACACGACCGCCATGGGTTCCTACGACAACGCGTACTGTTCGAAGCTGTTCCGCTTGCTGAAGCGCTCGGAAATCCATTTTGTTTCGTGTCCGACCGAAAGCATCCACCTGCAGGGGCGTTTCGACACCTTTCCGAAACGACGCGGCATTACGCGGGTGGCGGAACTCGATCGCGCCGGCATCAACGTGTGCTTCGGACAGGATTCGATCAAGGATCCGTGGTATCCGATCGGCAACGGCAACATCCTGCGCATCCTCGACGTCGGCCTGCACGTGTGCCACATGCTCGGTTATGAAGACCTGCAGCGATGCCTCGACTTCGTCACGGAGCACAGCGCCAACGCGATGTCGCTGGGCGATCGTTACGGCATCGCCGTCGGGCGGCCGGCCAACCTGCTGATCCTCGACGCGGATTGCGACTACGAAGTGGTTCGCAAGCAAGCCAAGGTGCACATGTCGCTTCGCGCCGGGAAGGTCATCATGCAGCGCGCGCCTGAACGCATCACCTATCCGGACGCGAACACGCATTGAGCGGGCGACACCCCCGGTCCGACATGAAGGTGGAAGACATGGCGACGAACCCGTCCGAGCCGACTGCCGGAACGCCCGCCCGGCCCCATGGCCGGCGCGAAGCGCTGCGCGACACGCTCGAGGCGGCCATTCTCGCCGCGGCCGAAGAATCGTTTTCCACTTACGGATTTGAAGGGAGCTCCGTTACGACAATCGCCGCGGCCGCCGGCTTGTCGAAGCAGAACCTGATGTACTACTTCCCGACGAAGCTGGCGCTCTACAAGCGCGTGCTGGATGACGTATTGCGGGACTGGCTCGGCAGGATGCGGGAGTTTGCGGCGCCCGATCGAGAGCCCGCGGAAGCCATGTCGGCCTACATCCGGGCCAAGCTCGAATTCTCCAGAAATCGCCCGCATGGATCGCGGGTGTTTGCGCTGGAGATCATCGGCGGCGCGAAGACTTACGGAAAGGAAATTCGCAAGCAACTGATTCCGGTGTTGCGCGACGACATCCGGGTGCTCGAACGCTGGATCGACGCCGGCAAGGTCAGGCCGGTCGATGCGGAGCATCTGTTCTTCCTGATCTGGGCAGCCACGCAGGCGTATGCGGATTTCGCGCCCCAGATGCTGCTGGTGCTCGGCAAGCGCACGCTGGGCAGCGACGATTTCGATGCGGCTTACCGCACCATCTCGGACCTGGTGCTCAAGGCCCTGATCACCAACGACGGCATGACGAAATGATGGATTGACCGCCTCCATCGCGAGGTCGGTCATGCAGCGGCGGCCCGGCGCCCTCGGCGTTCGTCGAGCCGTGCGGGATGAAGTCGCGATGATGTGCGCTTCGTCGCCGTCCGCTCGCCGCTCGCTTCATCGAGGCTCGCCGGGGAATCGCCGGTCAGTCGTTGTGCTTGTGGTGCTTCTTGTGTTTGTTGCCGTGGTAGTTGTCGTTGGAACGCGAGTTGTTGCGCGACACGTGGCCGCCCAGCGCCGCACCCGCACCGCCGCCCACCGCGGCGCCGACGAGACTGCCGGTCGTGCCGCCCATCGCGTTGCCCGCAGCGGCGCCCGCGCCACCGCCCAGCGCGCCGCCGACGACCGCACCCGTGCGTTCGCGCTTGTTCGACGTCACCGCGCCGCCTGCGCCGCCGCCCACCGCGCCGCCGATGATGGCGCCCGTGCTGCCGCCGACCGCATGGCCGACCGCTGCACCGGCGACACCGCCGAGCGCGCCGCCCAGTGCGTTGTTCGTGTCACTCGCCATCGCAGGCAGCGACGCCACTGCCGTCGCGCCAACCACCACTGCCATCCCGACCCATTTCTTCAGCATCTGCCTGCCCTCTTCAAATTCCGAGATATCGAGCGGCGAATTTAGCATTTTTCCGGAAAGCCCATCGTAATGAAGGGTTAAATAAGCAGTTTTCGGGTCGGATCCCCGCTGCGGCCCACGTCGCGGCCATGAACCCGCGGACATAGACGCGATATCCGATCCGTTATGAAGTCCGCCCCGCAAGGCCCGTCCGCCGGCTCCGGCGATCCACTCGATTGACGACCGAAATATCGCTACGTATACATCGCTGCACAAACGAACTCACCGGCAGCCTGCATGTCCCGACACGTCATCGACGCCCATCTCCTGAAGACCCTTCACACGCTCATCACCGAATCGAGCGTCTCGCGCACCGCCCTGCTGCTCGGGCAATCGCAGCCGACCATCAGCGTCGCGCTACGCCGGCTGCGCGCGATCACCGGCGATCCGCTGCTGGTGCGAAGCGGCAGCCGGATGGTGCCGACCAGTCACGCGATGACGCTCGTCGAGCCGCTCGACCAGGCGCTCGCCGGCATCGCCGCCGTGCTGAACCCGGCCAGCAAGTTCGACCCCGCCACGACGCGTCGCACGTTCCGCATCGGCTCGCCCGACTATCTCGACGTGTTCTTCCTTCCCGCGATCGTCGACGCGTTCAAGCACGAGGCGCCGGGCGCGCGTATCGAGTTCCAGCACCTGATGACGGTGGACGGCGGATACGAACACGCGCTCGAAAGCGGCGCGCTCGATCTGGCGGTCGGCAACTGGAGCACGCCTGCCCAGCAGTTGCATCTGCAGCCGCTGTGCCGGGACGATCTCGTGTGCCTGATGCGCGACGATCACCGGATCAAGCGCGGCCGGCTCAGCGCCGACGTCTACCGGGAAGCGGAACATCTCGGCGTGACCACGCATCACGCGACGGGGCTCGGCACGATCGACCGGGAACTCGCGCGCGGCGGCCTGTCGAGAAACGTCACGACGACGATGCCCTACTTCGGCATGGCGCCTTACGTGCTGATGCGCTCGAACCTGCTGTTCACGACGACGCGCACGCTCGCGATGCATTTCTGCAGCCTGCTGCCGCTGCGCATCGAACCGCTTCCGTGCGAACCGCAGGCACTGAGCTATTACCAGCTCTGGCACGACCGCACGCATCGCAGCGCCGCCGCCATCTGGCTGCGGCGCCTCGTGTCGGGCGTCGCGAAGAAGCTGGTGCCGGAAAACGCAAGCGACAGGCGGTGAAAAGCAAAAAAGCCGCGAGCAAACGCTCGCGGCGACGAACGGACGAGCCCGCGCACATCGTGCGGGCCGCGTCCGCGACAGGGGTCGGTCAGCGAAGGGGCTGCCTGTCGAAGGCGCACCTGGAAAAAGCGCCATTTCAGGGGCCGCGCGCAGGCGCGCGGCTATAAGGCTAGGTCGATGCGCCAGCGGTCATCGCCTTCAGCAGCGCGGCCTTTTCCGCCGTCGCCGCATCGAGCAGCGCAAAACCCGTGATGCGCCCCGACTCGGGATCCGAGCAGAGCGCGCGCGTCGAACGCGGCGCATCGCCGACTCCGATCTCGGTGGTCCAGCGGCCGCCGTCATCCGCCGTCACGACGACGGCGGGAATGGCCGGTGTCTTCACCACGACCGGCATCACCGGGAAATCCACCCGTGCCGGCGTGCCCCGCAAGCACTGCGCCAGGGCGCGCGCCGCGTGCATGATGGGCAACACGTAGGGCCGCACGCGCCCGTCGATCGCCGCGCAGTCGCCGAGCGCAAAGATGTCCGGCGCGCTGGTGCGGCACCACGCGTCGGTCACGATCCCGTCCGCGACGTCGAGCGCCGCCTCTCGCGCGAGCGCGGTTCGCGGCACGAGCCCGATCGCCGAGATCACGAGGTCCGCGTCGAGGCTCGCGCCATCCGTCAGCGCAAGCCGGTATCCGCGCACGAGACGGGCGATCGAGCGCACGCCCGCGCCGAGCCGAAGCTGTACGCCCGCGTCGCGCAGCCCATGCGCGAACACCTGTCCGGCCTCCGGCGGCAGCAGCCGCGACAGCGGCGCGTCGGCGGGATCGATCACGGTGACCGTCAGCCCCGCCGCGACCAGATCGTTCGCGAACTCGCAACCGATGAGGCCCGCGCCGAGGATCGCGACCGATCGACAGTCACTCAGTGCGCTGCGAAGCCGCGCGTAGTCGGCCAGGTCGTTGACCGGCAGCACGTCGGCCGCGCCATCCCCTTCGCAGGGCACGCGCCGCGCATCCGCGCCGGTGGCGAGGACCAGCGCGCGATAGCGCAACACCCGCGCGTCGTCGAGCACGACCTCATGCGCGTCGACGCGAATCCGCCGCACCGCGCACTGCGTCCAGATGGACGCGCGCAGTTGATCCGCCATCGTCGCCGCATCGGACATCGCAAGCTGCTCGGGCGTCTTGCGCTGCGCGAGCGCGTTCGACAGCGCCGGCTTCGAATAGAAGCTGCCGTCGTCCCGGCTGATCATCACGAGCGGCGTCTCGCCGTCGAGCTTGCGCCACTCGCGCGCCACGGTATAACCCGCGAGGCCCGTGCCGACGATGACGACGGGATCGTTCCGGTTATCCGACGTTTCTCTTATGCTCATGCGGCCACCACCTGCATGTCGAAATCGTGCTTGCCGGTCGCGCAGTCCGGACACATCCAGTCGTCGGGCACGTCTTCCCAGCGCGTGCCGGCCGCGATCCCGTGCTGCGGCAAGCCCTCGGCCTCGTCATATCGAAACCCGCAGATCACGCATTCCCAGATCTTCATCGTGTTCTCCCGTGCGGCGATCAGCGTGCGTAAGACTGACCGAGGCCCAACTCGCCGAGCGCACGCCGGTAGGCACCCGACGAGCGATCGGCCAGGATCGGCGCTTCCTGCGAACGATCAATCGGCAGATCCTCGGGACATTGCTGCTCGACGATCTCGCGATCCTCTTCGAACACCTGGCGATTGAATTCGTACACGTCGTCGAGCGGCAGGTCGTGATCGAAGTTGCGCACGATCGGCACGAACAGGCGCGTCAGTCGCGCGGAAACGGGGCTGGCCGCGTTCAGGATCGCGAGCCGGCCGCCTTCCGGAAAATGCACGGTGAGGCGCGCGAAGAACGGAACGTCGACCTCGAACACGCGCCGCCACAGAAACCCGTCGGGCGCGCGATGCTGCATCGACTTCGGAAAGTTGCTGACCGTGCTGACGTATTCGGCCCGCAACCCGTTCTCGCGCCGCTCCACCGAGTATTGCGGCACGACCGGATTGCGCCGGTCGGCAAAGCTGTCGTGATGAATCCACGCGAAGTGCGCGACGTCGATGAACCCTTCCGTCTGCCGGCCGGCCGACGCGCGAATATCGATCGACGGCGGCAGGATCTGCTGGAAACCCTCCTCGTTCCACGCGGGGAAGTCGGGCAAAGGCAGTTCCCCGCCGCCCAGCGATACCCATACGAGCCCGTACGCCTGCTGCGCCGCGAAGGTCGTCAGGCACAGGCGCTCCGGAATCGGGCCGTCGGGCTGCGACGGAATATGCTTGCACTTGCCGTCGGCCGCGTATTCGAGGCCGTGATACGGGCACACGAGCCGATCGCCGACCACCCAGCCGCGGCTCAGCGGCGCGCCCCGGTGCGGGCACACGTCGCGCGCGGCGACGATGGTGTCACCTGAGCGGAACAGCACGAGCCGCTCGTCGAGCAGCGTCACGCCGAGCGGGCGTTCGCGCACGTCGCTCGCGAACGCGACCGGATGCCAGTAGCGGCTCAGTATTTCCCAATCGCGCACGTCGAATGTGCAGTTGCGGGGCGGGACGGGCGAGCGTGACCGAGTCAACGGCACGACCTGGGTATGCGTCATTCGTGTCTCCTGGCATGAGTGGCTGTCAACGCGGCGATCGCCGAAGGTCCGGGCATAACCGCGCGGAACCCAAGATATAGAGCACGCTGCCGCGCTCCCATCGCCGGACCGCCATGTAGTCCATGTCGACGCCGGCATGGACGCGCACCGCACGCGCGTGCCGCATCGGCTTCCCGCGCCCGCGATCCTGCATTACCATCGTGCGTCCACCGCGCCTGCCCGCCTCCGGCAAGCGAGCCCAGCCACCTCCCCGCTCCCGCACCCATGCTCGCTCTCGTCATCCTCGCTGGCCTCTGGGCCGGCCTGCAGAACACCCTCGCCGGCGGCGGCTCGTTCGTCACGCTGCCCGCGCTGATCGTGTCGGGCATGTCACCCCTCGCGGCGAACATCACGTCGACGGTCGCGCTGTTTCCCGCACAAGTCACGACAGGTTGGGCAAGCCGGAACATGGTGCGCGGCGTGGGCAAGCTGTCGTTTCGCGCGATGTTCGCGATCAGCGTCGTCGGCGGCGCGCTCGGCGGGTTGCTGCTGCTGAAGACGCCTTCGTCGATCTTCTCGCACCTCGTGCCGTGGCTCGTGCTGTTCGCGACGATCGTGTTCGCGTGGGGCAGCTTTTTCCGCAAGCCGCGCGAAGGCACGGCTCACCTCGGTGCCGTCCCCGCCGCGATCTCGCAGTTCATGATCGCGATCTACGGCGGCTACTTCGGCGGCGGGCTCGGCTTCCTGATGATGGCCACGCTGACGATGGCCGGCCTGTCGCCGCGTCACGCGATGTCGACCAAGAACGCGCTCGCGGGCGTAATGAACGCATCGGCCGTCGTGCTGTTCCTGACCTCACCTCAACTGCACTGGCGCTCGGCACTCGCGCTCGGCGGTGGTGCGATCGTCGGCGGGCTGCTCGGCACGTGGGCGCTGCAGCGCGTGAACGAACGCATCCTGCGCATCGGGATCGTCTGCATCGGCGCGGTACTGACCATCGGGTTGTTCGTCAAACCGATCTGACGCACGCTCGCCGCTGCCGCCATCACGGCAATGCAGCGGCAATTGATGAGCAAACCGCAAGACGTCTTTCACATATCTCGTTCACCGGCGCGGCCGTCGCGATGAAGATCGTGCTGTTCGTGTCGTTCATGTCGGTGATGAACTCGTTCCTGTTCTCGAACTCGCGCATGGTGTTCTCGCTGAGCCAGCGCGGCCATGCGCCCGCGATGTTCGGACGCACCAACGCGAAGGGCGTGCCGATGAACGCGCTCGTGCTGTGCCTGGCGATCTGCGTGTCGATCCTCGGCGTGCATTTCGTGAGCGGCGGCGACCTGTTCCTGATGCTCGCGAAGAGCAGCGGCGCGTTCGTGATGATCGTGTGGATCTTCATCATCGCCGCGCACTTCGCGATGCGCCGGCAGACGAAGCACGATCAACGCGACCCGTCGGCGTTCCGCGCGTGGTTCTATCCGGTGTCGAACTGGGTCGCGCTGCTGGCGCTGGTCGCCGTGCTCGGGTCGCAGGCGTTCAACCCGGATTCGCGATTCCAGTTCTGGTTCACGGTATCGACGGCGCTCGCGATCGTCGCGTCGTACTTCCTGCGGCGCAGGCAGCCGTCGTTCGGGCAGGCGTCCGGCGCGAAGCTGCGCTGACCGGCGGCCGGCGGCCCGGCGTGCGCGTTCAGCCGAACGGCCGCACGCCGATCAGCCAGCCGTGCAGGAACAGCGCGAACACGGCCCAGACGACGAGTCCGCCCAGCACGGCGACGACGTCGCCCGACAGCCCGCCGGCCGGATAGCGGACACCGTCGCGGCGGTCGCGCGCACGCGACACGACGAAATCGACGATCGACCACACGAAGAACGCGCCGAACAGCACGACCGCGTGCAGCGTGCCATTCATGAGCAGGTGCGCGACCGCCCAGACCATCACGCCGGCCAGCATCGGGTGTCCGACGAGCGTCTTGATCCGGTTGCGCGGCACATACGACGCGGCGATCAGCACGAACGCGACCGCGGTCAGCACGCCCGTCAGGTGGCGCACGCCGACCGGCGACACCCACAGCTGCGTCGCGCTCTCGCGCGCGATCCCGTAGCCGCGGACGATCAGCACGAAGCCGACGATCGACGCGATCGAATAACCGGCCTTCCAGCCTTTCTCGCCGATTCGCGCGATCATCGCGGAGCGCCAGCCATCGGCGACGATCCGGATCGAGTGCACACCGAGGAAGATCGCTAAACCGAGAATCAGGACGAGCATCGGCTGTCTCCGCTGGAATGATGAGTGGGGAAGCGTTCCGCGCGGCGTACGATGCGCCGTTCGCGGGGCCGGCGGCGAGGCCGGCGCGGGTCGTGCCAGGCACCGGCGCAACCCGCGCCGATCATAAACGCCAAGGCTGCCGTTGTGAAGCATGCAGGATGTGCGGTGCGTCAAGCCTGGCGCTTTCGCGCACCCGTCGCGCGGCAATGGGCACGCCTGAAAGAAAGGAAAGGGAACGTCGCGAGGCGATCGCCTCGCAAGACCGGCGCTATGCCGGTTTGCGCTTGGCCGGGGGTTTCGATGCCGGTTTCCGCGAAGGTTTCGATGCCGCTACCGCTATCGCTTTCGGCTTCGGCGCCGGTTTTGGCGCAGGCTTCGGCGCGGATTTCGCTGCCGCCGTGGATGCCGTCTTCGGCTCCGGTTTCACCGAACGCTTCGATGTGGATTTCGGCGCCACCGCGGATCCCGTCGCCGACACCGGCTTACGGGCGGCCCTCGCCTTGCGCTTCGGCGGCCCCGCCAGCAGCGCCGCGCGATACGCGCTGCGGCACCAGTCGAACAGCGCGCCCGCGTCCTCGAGCACGTCGGCCGGCGTTTCGTAGTAGCCCTCGAGCGCTACGGTACGCGTCGGCCTTGCGTACGAGAACGGCCCCATGCCCGCCGCGACGAACGCCGGACGATTCACGTCGTCTACACGCAGGAACAGCGACCCGCGCGACATGAAGCCGAACATCACGCCATCGAGCCGCATCGCCGCCCCGCTGAAGAACCGTGCGACCTCGACCATGCCGAGCGGAGCAAGCTGGTACGCGATCTCCTCGCCGTGCGCCTTCTCCGACTGCCAGCTCACGCGGAAGCCTCGCAGCGCTGCGTCCACGCATCGAGTTCGGCGTCGTCGAAGCCGACGGCCGCCGCGCTCTCGCGAATCTGCCGCCACGTCGCACGGTCGACCGGAATGCCGCCTGCGCCACGCGCGGCGCGGCTTGCTTCCTCCGGTTCGCCGGGCACCTGCACCGGCGCATCGCCGGCCTGCGGCGACGCCTTCGCCCATGCAACGAACGCATCGGCTTCGCGCTCGGCATCTACCGCGTCGAACGCGTTCGGATCGATCAGCACCGACAGCATCCCGTTGACGATCGCGCTCGTCTTCTGCAGCGTGTCGCCATAGGTCGTATGCCCGCCCACGAGCGCGCCGCCGAAGATCTCGCACATCGCGGCCAGCGCATACCCCTTGTGCAGCCCGAACGGCAGCAGCGCGCCGAACGGCTGCTCGTGCATCACCGCCGGATCGTCGGTCGGCTGGCCGAGATGGTCGATCAGCGACCCGGCCGGCACGCGCTTGCCCTGGTTGTACGCGACGCGCGTCTTGCCGTACGCGATCGCGCTCGTCGCGAAATCGAGCAGCAGCGGCGGCTTGCCCGCACGCGGATACGCGGCGCAGAACGGATTCGTGCCGAAGCGCGGATCGGTGCCGTGCAGCGGCGCGACCAGCAGGTCGCCCGGCACATTGACGAAATGGAACGACACGAGCCCCGAGCGCGCGCACTGCTCGGCCCAGTGCCCGATGCGGCCGAGATGATGCACGTCGCGCAGCCCGATCGCGCAGATGCCCATGCGCCGCGCACGCTCGATCCCTTCGACCATCGCCTCGAACGCGATCACCTGGCCGAAGCCGCGCTCGCCGTCGATCGTCAGCACCGCGCCGCCGTCGCGGACGATCGACGCGTGCCCGTTCAGTTGCAACTGCCCTTCCCGCCACGATGCGACGTAGTTCGGGATCATCCCGATCCCATGCGAATCGTGGCCCGCGAGATTCGCGCCGACCAGGTGATCGGCGACGAGCCGCGCCTCGCGCTCGCTGCTGCCGGCCCGTTGCCAGAGTGCCGCGACGAATGCATGCAGCGGTTCGGCGCGCATGCGCAGCGGTTCGGTGTCGGGCGTCGGCAGTGCGGTCATCGGCAGGGTTCCTTCAGGTCGGATTGGGTCGGGCAGTCGCGACGATCAGCGCGCGGACGCGATCACGTCGGCAACCGCGGCCGTCAGTTTCTTCGCGTACGGCACGTGCAGGAACTCGTTCGGGCCGTGCGCATTCGACTTCGGTCCGAGCACGCCGCACACCATGAACTGCGCGGACGGGAAGCCCGCCTGCAGCACGTTCATCAGCGGGATCGTGCCGCCGAGGCCCATGTACGCGCAGTCGGCGCCGAAGTGGCGGCGCGACGCGGCGTCGAGCGACGACGCGAGCCACGGCGCGAGATCGGGTGCCGCCCAGCCGGTCGCGGCGCCCGCGTCCGGCTTGAACGTGACCTTCGCGTTGTACGGCGGATCGAGTTCGAGCAGGTCCTTCAGTTGCTGCACGGCCTGCGCGGCGTCGACGAGCGGCGGCAGGCGCAGCGACAGCTTGAATGCGGTGCGCGGACGCAGCACGTTGCCCGCATCGGCGAGCGCCGGCATGCCGGCTGCGCCCGTCACCGACAGCGACGGACGCCACGTCGAATTCAGCAGCGCCTCGCGCGGATCGGTCGTGGTCGGCAGCACCGGCTTGCCGTCCGCGCCGCACGCCCACGGCAGCCCCTTCCACACCGCGTCGCCGAGGATCGCGGCAGCCGCATCGGCTTCGCGCACACGGCTCGACGGAATCTCGCAATGGAACACGCCCGGCAGCAGGTTGCCGTTCTTCGCGTCTTCGAGGCGCTCGAACAACTGGCGCATTACGCGGAAGCTCGACGGCGCGATGCCGCCATAGACACCCGAGTGGATGCCTTCCTCGAGCACCTCGACCTGCAGGTCGCCGGACACGAGCCCGCGCAGCGACGTGGTGAGCCACATCTGGTCGTAGTTGCCGGCGCCCGAATCAAGGCACACGACGAGCGACACCTGACCGAGCCGGTCGCGCAGCGCGTCGACGTACGGCAGCAGGTCGTAGCTGCCCGATTCCTCGCAGGTTTCGATCAGGCCGACGCAGCGCGGCCGCTCGATACCCTGCTCGTCGAGCGCGCCGAGCGCCGCGAGGCTCGCGTAGATCGCATAACCGTCGTCCGCGCCGCCGCGGCCGTACAGCTTGCCGTTCTCGAACTTCGGCGTCCACGGGCCGAGGTCCGCGCGCCAGCCGTCGAATTCGGGCTGCTTGTCGAGGTGGCCGTACAGCAGGATCGTGTCGGTGCTGCCCGAGCGCGTGGCCGGCGATTCGAAGAAGATCACCGGCGTGCGGCCCGGCAGGCGCACGATCTCGAGCTTCAGGCCCTTCACGGGCTGCCGTTCGGCCCACTGCGCGGCGTCGGTGACGACGCGCTCGAGATAACCGCGCTTCGCCCAATCGGGGTCGAACGCGGGACTCTTCGCGGGGATCGCGATGTAGTCGGTCAGTGCGTGGAGGATTTCATCGTTCCACTTGCGCTCGATGAAGGTAACGAGCTTGTCATGGTCGAGGACGGGGGTAGTGTCAACGGAGGTCATGATGGGGGTGCCTGGATCGGGCTGACGAAAACCCAGATCATACGCCGATGCTTCCGCTCCGGCGCCCCCTGCCCTGGCCGTTCAGACCGCCTGCGGGAACGCGTCGCGCAGCCCCGCTGCGCACGCCAGCGCGTCGTCCCACAAGCGCCGCGTCAGCGCGCCGGCATCCTCTTCGCGCGCGAGCGCCGCGGCCTCGCCCGACCACAGCAGCGAGAAATCGTCGCGGCCCTGCCGCTCGAACGCGCCACGCAGCGGATCGACCGCGGCCGTCGCGAGCGGGAACGCGGGCGCGAGCGCGCTCATCGGCCCTTGCTCGCGCATGAAGCGCGTCAGCAGCCCGCGCGCGGGCCGGCCCGTGTACAGGTTGGTCACGCGCGTGCCGTCGTCGCGCGCGGCGCGCACCGCCGCGCGATGCTGCGCCGAGCGGCCGGCCTGCGGCGTCAGCAGGTAGCCCGTGCCGATCTGCACCGCACGCGCGCCGAGTGCGAACGCGGCCGCGATGCCGCGCCCGTCGGCGATCGCGCCGGCCGCGATCACCGGCGCGCGCACCGCGTCGACGATCTGCGGCAGCAACGCGAACAGGCCCGGTTGCGCGTGGATGTCGTCGGTCAGGAACATCCCGCGGTGGCCGCCGGCTTCCGCGCCCTGCGCGACGATCGCATCGACACCGCGCGCATCGAGCCAGCGCGCTTCCTCGACGGTCGTCGCGGATGAAACGACTAGCGCGCCGGTGCAGCGCACGCGCTCGAGCAACGTGTCGTCCGGCAGCCCGAAATGGAAGCTCACGACGGCCGGCCGCAAGTCCTCGACGACCGCGCACATCGCATCGTCGAACGGCGCGCGGCCGGGGCCGCCCTTCACGTCGGCCGGATCGAGCCCGGCTTCCGCGTAGTAGCCGGCGAGCGCCGCGCGCCAGCGCGCGTCGACCTCTGCGTCGGGCGCCGGCGGCGTGTGGCAGAAGAAATTCACGTTGAACGGCGCGGACGTGCGTGCCCGAATCGCCGCGATCTCGTCGCGCAGTTGCTGCGGGCCGAGCGCCGCGCACGCGAGCGAGCCGAGCCCGCCGGCTTCGCACACCGCAATCGCGAGCGGGCTCAGCGAACCGACCATCGGGGCCTGGATCAGCGGCAAACGGGAAGGCAGCATCGTCATCGGAGTCCTTGTTCGGAATGAATGGTTATCGGTTATCGCGAGCGCCGGCGGCCGTTCAGGCGGCCGGTTGTCCCGGCAGCTGGCCGACCCACGCGGCAAGCTGCGCTTCGCCTTCTTCGTCGAGCTTGCCGTTGAGCGCGCCGTACCACGGTGCGATCGCGTCGGCCGGCTGCGTGGCCTTCAGGATCTCCAGGCTCTTCTCGAGGAACGACGGGAAAAACGGAATGCCGCGCATGTAGAGGAACGTCGAATCGGTGATGTGTACCTGGCCGTACACGTCGCGCATCCACGCGATATGCGGCAGCGCGTCGTAAAGATGGCCGCTTTGCATCAGCGCGGAGATGAAGTTCACGCGCGCGGCGACATCCGACTGCTCGTGCGTTTCATGATTGATCTCGGCGGCCTTCTGCATCCACGCTTCGCCGCGCTTGACCTCACCGCACATCACCGATGTCGTCGCGAGCTGCACCGCGTTGTGCGCGCTCGGCTCCTGTTCGAACAACGCGAGCCAGTGCGGGAAGGCGTCGTCATACCGGTCCATCGCCGAATACGCGAGCGCGCAGAGCCGCGCCGCATCGGCGAGACGCTCGGCGTACGGCGCGGCGATCGCAATCGCGGCCTCGTGCCGGCCGGCCTGGTAGGCCGCCAGCGCGGGCACGAGTTCGGGTGCGATGTCGGGGCCGTTTTGCTCGTTCTGCTCACCCTGATCGCCAGTCGAAGGCGCCTGAGGTGCCGACGACGCTTCGTCGCGCGATTTCTTTCCGAACAGCTTTCCGAACAAGCCCATGATGTTTTTTTCCTTTTGTTGTCGTGCCCGAACGGCCCCGTTCGGCGCCCGTCATTATCTTTCGCCGCGACCCATCCCGCGCCGGTAGGCGGCCGGGCTCGTCGCCGCGACGCGCCGGAAATGCCGGCGCAGCGATTCCTCCGACCCGAACCCCGCGCGCGCCGCGATCTGTGCGAGCGACAGTGCGGGTTGCGCTTCCAGCATGTCCTTCGCGACATTCACGCGCTCGCGGATCAGCCACGCGAGCGGCGACATCCCCGTCGCGTCCGCGAACTGGCGCTGCAGCGTGCGCGTGCTCATCGCGGCCTGCGCGGCGAGCGACGCGAGCGTGTGCGGCTCGGCCGCGTGCACGCGCATCCAGTCGATCAGTTTCGCGAGCCGGTCGCTGCCGCCCGGCGCGACCGGCCGCGGCACGAACTGCGCCTGGCCGCCGTCGCGATGCGGCGGCAGCACGAGGCGCTGCGCGACACGGTTCGCGATGGCGCCGCCGTAATCGCGGCGCACCAGATGCAGCAGCATGTCGAGCCCCGCCGCCGAACCGGCCGACGTGACGATCTGCCCTTCGTCGACGTAAAGCGCATCGGGATTCACGCGCAGCGCCGGATAACGTGCCTGCAGGCGCTCCGCGTAACGCCAGTGCGTCGTCACGGTGAGGCCGTCGAGCACGCCGGCCGCCGCCAGCACGAACACGCCCGAACAGATCGAGCAGAGCCGCGCGCCGCGCCGATGCGCGGCCCGCAGTTTCTTCAGCAACGGCTCCGGCGGCAGTTCGTCCGGATCGCGCCAGCCGGGAATCACGATGGTATCCGCGCGATCGAGCGTCGCGAGCCGGTACGGCGCGGCGACCGTGATGCCGCCCGCCGCGCGCACGGGCCCCGGCTCGCTCGCGCATACCGCGAAGCGATACCAGTCGACGCCGAGCTCGGGACGCTCGAGTGCGAACAGTTCGACCACGCAGCCGAATTCGAAGGTGCAGAGGCGATCGTAGGCGAGCGCGACGACGAGATGATTGTGCATGGCGCGATGTTACCGGAACTTGTCGATCGCGCCACTGCCGCAAAACACGCCGAACCGCGATACTGCCCTTCATGACGGCGCCTTCCGCGCCCTTTTGACCCGGAGAACCTGCCCATGTCTTACGTCACCGACGTGCCCGCCGCCGACAGCCCCGCCGCCCTCGCGCATTTCGAGGCGTCGCTGCGATTCGAGACCGATTGCTGGGACGTGCACGACGCGCTCGCGTCCGGCGCACCCGATTTCGTGCTGCTCGACGTGCGCGGCCCCGACCAGTTCGCGGCCGGCCATGTGCCCGGCGCACGCAACCTGCCGCGCCGCAAGATCATCGAGAGCAAGCTCGCCGGCTATCCGGCCGGCACGTTGTTCGTCGTCTACTGCGCGGGCCCGCACTGCAACGGCGCCGCGCGCGCGGCGATCCAGCTCGCGCGCCTCGGCCGGCCGGTCAAGCTGATGATCGGCGGCATAACGGGCTGGCTCGACGAAGGGTTCATCCTGAGCAACGATGAGCAGCTGGAGGACGCTGAAGCCGGCTGATCGTGATTAAAAACGCAACAATCAATTGCCGGCACACGAACGGAAAAAGCGCGACAATCGGCTCCATTGCAGTTCGGACGGAGCAGCACCATGCAGAACGCAGTCCTGATTCAAGCAGTGGGTTCGGTTGTCGCGATCGCGCTCTATTTTCTGCCTGCCATCATTGCCGACCGGCGCGGCCGGCGCGACAAGCTGACGATCGCGCTGTTCAACGCGCTGTTCGCGTGGACGGGCATCGGCTGGTTGATGACGCTGTACTGGGCATGCCAGCCGAACCCGCAAGCCGACGTCGCGCAGACGATCATCGCGAAGCGTCGCGGCATCAGCATGCGCACCTTCTCGACCGGCCTCGTCGAACGCGTGCAACGCCGCGTCGCCGCCCAGGAGCAATGGGCGGAGAAACAAGGCTGCCGTTAAGTCCCTCTTTCCCCTTCACCGCGCCGCGTCGAACATCGGCATCCTGACGTTGGTCGACGTGCGGTAATGCCACGCCAGCCGGTCGCGCGGCGCCCAGCCGCCCGCGCGCAGCCACGCCCCGAACGCCCCCGTCGTCACCGCCCGCGCGATCCGCTCGCCCGGACAGCCGTGCGGCCCCGTGCCGAAACCGAAATTCGGCCCGGCCGCGCGGCCCGGCATCAGCCGGTGCGGATCGCGATGCACGGCCGGGTCGCGGTTCGCCGCGGCGAGCACGACGAGAATCGCGTCGCCGGCTTCGACGGTCACGCCTTCGATCGTCGTGCGCGCCGCAACGAAGCGGCGCGTGTTCTGTACCGGCGAATCGAAACGTCCCACTTCGGCAACGAACGCGTCGAGCGTCGCGTCGTCCGGCGCGACGCGCGTAGCTTGCGCTTCCCCGTCCCATGCCACCAGCGCATTGCCGAGCCACGCGGCCGTCGCTTCGCAGGTCTGCGACAGCAACCCGACGAGATTCGCGACCAGCGCGCCGCTCGCCTGCCAGCCCGACGCGCGGGCCGCCTGCTGCACCGCGGCGACCAGCGTGCCGTCGTGCGCGTGCGTCTGAGCAACGCGCTCCGTCATCCGGTCGAGCAGTTGCCGCGCAGCGTCGCTCGCGCGGGCCAGCGCCGCGGCGTCCGACAGCGGCGACAGCGCGGCGACGAAGTCGACGACCTGCGCCGCGATGTCGTCGAGCTGCGTCTCGTCGAAGCCGAGCAGATCGGCGACCGCGCAGACGGGCAGCGTCATGCACCACGCGTTCAGCGCGTCGGCGTCGCCCGGCGCCGGCAACCGCCGTGCGGCCAGTTGCGCGGCGCGGATGCGCAGCGCATCCGTGTCGATCGGCGCGAACGCGGTGCGCAGCGCCTGTTTCGGCACGTCGTGCCGCGACGCGCCGTCGTTCATGCGCACCAGCTCGCCGAACAGCGCACCGGCCGTCGTGCCGCGCAACGCGGGTGGCACGGGCGCGTCCAGCGGACGCACGCGGCACACGGGATGGCCAAGCACGGCCGTCACGGCCGCCGCGCGGCTCGCGACCCACAGGCCGAGCGTCGCGTCGAACGCGAGCGGCGGCCCGTCGACGAGCGCTGCGTAGTAGGGATAGGGATCGCGGTGCGTCACCGCGGCAATGGGATCGGTCGGGTTCATGCGTGCAGTATCGGCGCAACGCGCCGCCTCATGTTTCGGGCTGGCGTGAAATGTCGTGGCGCGGGCGCCGCGCACTGCCGCACGCTGTGACCGGCCGACGTCAGGCAGCCGACCGATAGCGATGCGACTGCATGCGCATCCGGACGCGCCCGGCCGAAATCGCGCGCGGCTCGGGCACGACCGTGTCGTGATGGAACATTTCCTGCCGGAACTCGCCGCTTTCGTCGAACCACTGGCAGATCAGCCAGTCGGCGTCGTCGAACACGACCGGCCCGGCATAGGTGACGGTCATGCGCGGCCCGCCGGTTTTCAGCGTCACGACATCGCCGACGCGAAACCCGACACGCTGATTTTCTCGGATCGTCATCGTTCTCTCAATTTTTTATATATTGAATATATTGATATTCCCGGCAACTCATCGACCGGTCGTTCGACGTGCGGCAGATTATCAATCAAAAAAATAACCGGCAACTCCCGCGCACAAAAAACGCGTCGCCCGGGAAAATGTAACAATACGCCGCACCGGCACGCGCGGCGAAAGGCAATCGCCAGGTCCGGCGCGGCTTGCGCGCCGGTTCCGGGTGAACCGGAGAAATGCGGAGAATAAACGATGGTTTTCGCGCCGTCATTGCCATTTAATTCGGACGCGAAATCGGTTGATTATTGTCAATCAACGTTTCGACTGGAAACGATCCCACCTTTTATTTGTCGTCATTCACCGAACAAAACCGGTGAATTATCGGGCGCCGCGAACCAGCGATTGAGTTCTCGACCCGGCACGGCCGCTTGCGAAAACGTAAACGTGCCGTCGCGCGCCATCTCCATCGCGGCACGCAGGAACGCACCGAGCGCGGCCCGCGCCAGCGCGCCGCCGACGCTGACGCGCTTCACGCCGAGTGCCGCCAGCGCATCGAGGCTCAGCAAGCCACCCTGCAATCCCATGACGACGTTCACGGGCGCGCCGACCGCCTGCGTCACCGCCGCGATCTCGTCGGCATCGGTGATGCCCGGCGCGTACAGCACGTCGGCGCCCGCGTCGCGATAGGCGACCAGCCGCGCGATCGTGTCGGCGAGGTCGCGGCGGCCATGCAGGTAGTTTTCGCAGCGCGCGGTCAGCGTGAACGGAAACGGCAGCGCGCGCGCCGCGTCGACGGCCGCCGCGATGCGCTCGATCGCCGCTTCGCGCGCGTAGATCGGCGCATCGGCACGGCCCGTCGCATCCTCGATCGAGCCGCCGACCGCGCCGGCCTCGGCCGCCAGCCGGATCGTTTCGGCTACCGTTGCGGGTGCGTCGCCGAAGCCGTTCTCGAGATCGGCGCTCACGGGCAGGCCGCCCGCGGCGACGAGATCGGCGATGTGATCGAGCATCGCGTCGCGGTCGATCGCATTGTCGGGCTGCCCTTTCGAAAACGCGTAGCCGGCACTCGTGGTGGCGAGCGCCTCGAAGCCGGCCATCGCGAGCAGGCGGGCGGTGCCGGCATCCCACGGATTCGGGATGATGAACGCGCCGGGGCGCGTGTGCAGTGCGCGGAAAGCTTCGGCTTGGCGGGCTTGAAGGTCGGAACGGGTCATCGTGGACTCCCGGAAGGTGTTGACGGGTGAGCTTACGCCGGTCGTGCACGCGACGTTTCAGCGATGGCCGAAATGTCGTCGCACGACAGGAAAAATCTCGCGGCCGGCCACGCGCGGGCAGGTATCACCGCCTGCCCGCTGTCCAGCCGCTGTCATTCACTTCGATGCGGGCTGCCCGTCGTCAATGCCGAGCAACACGTCGGTGACGGCTTCGGAGAACCGCATCGCGCGGCCATCGATCAGCACGCCGTCCGGATCCGACGGATCCCGCGCGGCTTGCGGCACGCCGTGCGCGACCAGCACGCGCGCGCAGGCTTCCCAGTCGGGATGGCCGACGCCCTCCGGTTCGTTGACGGACGCCCACGACAGCGTGCCGAGCGCATCGCTCCCGAACCCGTGCGTTTCGCGCCAGCTTGCGCCGTGTTCGAGCAGGAACGCCAGCAACGCCGCGTCGCCGCGGAACACGGCCTGATTCAGCGCGCTCGCGTACCAGTCGCCACCCCGCGCGGCGATCGGCCAGCCCAGTTCGACCATGACCTTCACCGCGTCGCCCGAGCCCCACGCGGCGGCGTCGGGCAGCAACCGCAGCCGGTCGTCGGGCAGCACGCCGGGCAATTCGGGATGCCGCGCCTGGATGCGCCGCGCGGCGTCGGCGTCGGCACGCGCGCAGGCCGCCACGAACGCGTCTTCCGCGCTGAGCGTCTCCTCCGCGCCGGCCGCGCGCAGCAACGCCGCGACGTCGGGCAGCCCGGTCTGCATGGCCAGCCGGTACGCACTGACGCCTGCCACCGTCCGCGCGCCCGGATCGGCGCCGGCCGCCAGCAGCGCGGCGATATGGCGCGCCGAGCAGCGCACGGCGATCGCCCGCAACAACGGCGCGCCCCACATCTTCGTCGGCCCCTCGCCGGCCGGTTCGTTCGGATCGCCGCCATGCGCGAGCACCAGTTCGAGCGCGGCCGCGTCGCGCATGTCGAGCGCCCTCCGCACCGCGTTCGTCCCGCCCACCCGCGCGCCGTGCTCGAGCAGCCGCCGCGTGCACGCCGGGTTCTCCAGCGAGTGATACAGCGATTCGCCGTCGTTCGGGTCGGCGCCGGCTTCCAGCAGCAGGGTCGTGAGCACCGGATCGCGATTGACGCCGGCAGCGCCATACAGCGCTGACAGCGGGCCCGACTCGTCGGGCGCGGCGAGCGAAGCCGGCGGGAACCGGTTGCCGATCCGCTGGTTCGGGTCGGCGCCGGCATCGAGCAGAAGGCGCGCGCAGGCGCGCAGCCTGACGGCAAACTCGGGGATCTGCCCGAGCCGCGAGTGCGTGACGGCGACCAGCGGCGGCAGATTCAGCGCGCCGCCGGCGCGCGCGATCCAGCCGGGATCGGCGGCCAGGGCCGCCTGCACCGCGTCGAGATCGCCCGCCGCGCACGCGATGGTCGGATCGCCCGACACGAGGTCGGGCTGGTCGCGCAGCAATTGCGCGGCGACGCGCGGCCGGGCCGCGCCGAAGCCGCCGGTCACATCGCCACCGTATGCGAGATCGAGCCAGCGCCGGATCAGCAGCGAGCGCTGCTGCCGCGCCAGCGCATGCGTTTCGACGAACGCGCCGAGATCGGCCCACGACGCGAAGCCGTACTCGCGCGCAATGCACGACTGCGCGTCGTGCAGGCGAAGCCCGAGCGCGCGCACTTCGGCGTGCGTGCGGTTCGCGGCGGCGGGGAGAAACCGGACAAAGCGTTCGACGGCTTGCGCGTCGCCCTGCCGGTACAGGCGCAACAATGCCTTGGCCTGCTTTTTCAGATGTTCGGGATTGGCCCTGGGGGGCAGCGTGTTCATGCGGATCCTCGTGCGGAAATGGCCGAAGGTCCGCAATACCGCCAGCACAAAGGATGGGGAAAGACTGGATTTGCTGCGACAGGTGGGTTCAACCCTTTCCGCGGACCCGGAAGCGACCTGCATCGCTGACCGGTATCCTAGGCGACGGCCGGTGACATCGTCAACCGTGCCGCGCAGCGGCGGCGCCGCTCAACCCGCGAGCTTCTTCGTCAGGAAAATGCGCGTGTGCCCGACCGGATAATCCGGCAGCTCGCCGAAGCGGACATAACCGCGCTTCTCGTAGAAAGGCCGCGCCTGGAAGTCGAACGTGTCGAGCCACGCGCTATGGCAGCCGCGTGCGACGGCCTCCGTTTCGGCCAGATCCATGATGCGCGTGCCGGCGCCCTGGCCACGCGCTGCCTCGGGCACCACGAGCAGGTCGACGTGCAGCCAGCCGAACGCCGTGCCGCCCCACAGGCCGCCGACCACCGAGCCGTCCGCGTCGGTCACCAGCACGGCCAGCGGACGGAAGTCGTTCGGGCCGGCCTGGCTTTCGTTGAAACGCACGAGCGGCGCGACGATCTGCTTGCGCATGTTCGCATCGCCCGCGTCGGTCACTTCGTATGTGAACGTCATCGGATGGTTCGGATTGAATCGTGAACGGGAAACGGCCGAAGCCGTGGGTACCGCGTCAAACGACGTAAGCGCCCTTCGCGTGCAGCTCCGCTTCCGTGCGCTCGAGCGCCGCGACCGCATCGCTGCCTTCGAGCGCCAGCAACTGCGCGACCAGCGCCTCGGTCATCGCATGCGCGGCCACCAGCGACGGAAAGAACGACGGGCTGTCGTGCGTGAAGATCAGTTGCGCGTCCGCATGCAGCGCGATCGGCGACACCGCGCTGTCGGTGATCGCGACGATCCGGCTGCCCTGCGCCTTCGCGGCCTGCGCGACGCGCGTCGCTTCCGCCGAATACGGCGCGAAGCTGATGACCACGGTCACGCTCTGTTTCGCGATCGTCCGCAGCTCCATTTCGAGCGAGCCGGCGACGCCGTTGAGCAGCGACACGGTCGGACGGAACAGCCGGTAGCCGTACACGAAGCCGAACGCGACCGGATAACACGAGCGAAACCCCGCGACATGCACGTGCGACGCCTTGCGGATCAGCTTGGCCGCGTCCGCGAGCGCGTGCTCGTTCTGCGCGGCGGTGGCCGACAGGTTGTGCTGCTGCGCGGCGAGCAGGTCGTGCGCGAGCGACGCCTTCGCGTCGGGCCGCACGAGCGAGCGCGCCCGCTGCGTGAGCGGCTCGGGGCGCGTGCGCACGCGCGCGACGCACAGGTCGCGCAGCTCGTTCCAGCCGGGGAAGCCGAATTGCTGCGCGAGCCGCACGAGCGACGCGGGCTGCACCTGCGCGCGCTGCGCGACCTTGCGCATCGACGACGTGGCGACTTCGTCGGGATGATCGAGCAGGAAAGCGGCGCCCGCCTGGAATTGCGGGCTCAGCTCGGAAAATTGCGCCCGGATCCGGGACGCGAGTTCGTCGAAATTGTCGGCCATCTTGGTGGGAGCGGGAACCGGTCGTCCATGTTATCACCGGCCCCGCGCGCATCGGTCAGCGCAGCACTTCGACGTGATCGGCGTCCACCTTCACCTTGCCCGACCACTTGCGCTCGAACTCGCCGGTCAGCTTCACCTCGTTCTTGTCGTTGACGGGCTGCCCGGCCGCCCACAGCTTGTCGTCGATCTCGACGCGGATCGTGCCGGTCGCGTCGGCGAACTCGTAGTCCTCGCCGCCGGCATGCTTGACGATGCGCCCCTGCAACTGCACGTGCTGGTCGTCCTTGCCGTTCGCGAGCAGTTCCTTCACGGTCGTCGTGGTCAGCGTCGACGGCCCGGTATATTCCGCGTAGACGGCGGCGGGCAGCACGGCGAGCGCCACGGCCAGGATTCTCGTCAGGTGTTTCATGGTGTTGTTCCTCCGGTTTTGGTCGTATGCCGCGCTCCCGTTGAACGCGACGGCCCGAGATTACGGAGCGTAAGATTAAGCAAACCTGAAGAACGTCCGACGCGGCACGCGGCCGTGTCGATACGGTGCGCCAACGCACGGAGGTGCCCGTGTTTAAGCTCCCGCTAAGGCACGCCCGCTTATCATTAGGGTCTGTTTACATAGGGAACGTGCATGCGTTGCCACGAGAACGGCCGCTCGCGAGGCGCGCGACGCTGCGAATACTGGACGTATTCGCAA
>NZ_JBQVSQ010000011.1:0-239890 GCF_052952715.1 Burkholderia sp. YIM B11467 | reverse complement strand
CCGGTCGAAGTCGACGTGGACAGCGACGTGATCGAGCTGTTGGCCGACGACAGGCCAGTCGACGTGGAAGTCGACAGCGATGCCACCGAGCTGTCGGTTGAGCTGAGGCCCGTGGACAGCGAGCTGATGCCGGTCGAGGTCGACGTGGACAGCGAGGTGATCGAGCTATTGGCCGACGACAGGCCCGTCGACGTGGAAGTCGAGAGCGAAGTCACCGAGCTGTCGGTTGAGCTGAGACCGGTGGACAACGAACTGATACCGGTCGAAGTCGACGTGGACAGCGACGTGATCGAGCTGTTGGCCGACGACAGGCCAGTCGACGTGGAAGTCGACAGCGATGCCACCGAGCTGTCGGTTGAGCTGAGACCGGTGGACACCGAACTGATACCGGTCGACGTCGACGTCGACAGCGACGTGATCGAGCTCTTCGCCGACGACAGGCCCGTCGACGTGGAAGTCGAGAGTGATGCCACCGAGCTGTCGGTCGAGCTAAGGCCCGTGGACAGCGAGCTGATACCGGTCGACGTCGACGTAGACAGCGAAGTGATCGAGCTATTGGCCGACGACAGGCCCGTCGACGTGGAAGTCGACAGCGACGTCACCGAGCTGTCGGTTGAGCTGAGACCGGTGGACAACGAACTGATACCGGTCGACGTCGACGTGGACAGCGAGGTGATCGAGCTATTGGCCGACGACAGGCCCGTCGACGTGGAAGTCGAGAGCGATGCCACCGAACTGTCGGTCGAGCTGAGGCCCGTGGACAGCGAGCTGATTCCCGTCGAGGTCGACGTGGACAGCGACGTGATCGAGCTGTTGGCCGACGACAGGCCCGTCGACGTGGAAGTCGAGAGTGATGCCACCGAGCTGTCGGTCGAGCTGAGGCCAGTGGACAGCGAACTGATTCCCGTCGAGGTCGACGTGGACAGCGACGTGATCGAGCTATTTGCCGACGACAGGCCCGTCGACGTGGAAGTCGACAGCGAGGTCACCGAACTGTCGGTCGAGCTAAGGCCCGTGGACAGTGAGCTGATACCGGTCGACGTCGACGTGGACAGCGACGTGATCGAGCTATTTGCCGACGACAGGCCCGTCGACGTGGAAGTCGACAGCGAGGTCACCGAACTGTCGGTCGAGCTAAGGCCCGTGGACAGTGAGCTGATACCGGTCGAAGTCGACGTGGACAGCGACGTGATCGAGCTGTTAGCCGACGACAGGCCCGTCGAGGTCGAGGTCGAGAGCGAGGTGATCGAGCTGTTAGCCGACGACAGACCGGTCGAGGTCGACGTGGACAACGACGTGATCGAGCTATTAGCCGAGGACAGGCCGGTCGACGTGGAAGTCGAGAGTGATGCCACCGAGCTGTCGGTCGAGCTAAGGCCCGTGGACAGTGAGCTGATGCCGGTCGAAGTTGACGTGGACAGCGACGTGATCGAGCTATTTGCCGACGACAGGCCCGTCGACGTGGAGGTCGACAACGACGTCACCGAGCTGTCGGTCGAGCTAAGGCCCGTGGACAGTGAGCTGATGCCGGTCGAAGTTGACGTGGACAGCGACGTGATCGAGCTATTTGCCGACGACAGGCCCGTCGACGTGGAGGTCGACAACGACGTCACCGAGCTGTCGGTCGAGCTGAGGCCCGTGGACAGCGAGCTGATGCCGGTCGACGTCGACGTGGACAGCGACGTGATCGAGCTATTGGCCGACGACAGGCCCGTCGAGGTCGAGGTCGACAACGACGAAATGGCGCTGGTCGCGGTACCAACCTGTTGGGCAACCGAATAAAGCTGGCTGCCGTTGATCGCGTCGGTACTGGTCTGCGTCACCTGGCCGGCAGCGACGTTGGTGATTTGTCGCTCGTTGCCCGCGCTGCCGACACTAACGGTACCGACCGGCGCGGTGCCTGCGAATCCACCGAACGTGACGCCGCTGACGGTCGCGCTGCTCGTGGGATTGGCAGCGGCGGTCTGCGAGTTGGCGCCGAGCGCGACCGAATTGTTCGTACCAGCGACGGCGCCGCTGCCGATGGCGACGNGTCGCGCTGCTCGTGGGATTGGCAGCGGCGGTCTGCGAGTTGGCGCCGAGCGCGACCGAATTGTTCGTACCAGCGACGGCGCCGCTGCCGATGGCGACGGCGTCGGTGCCGGTCGCGGTGCTGTCGGGGCCGGTCGAGTTCGCGTGGAAGTACTTGATGCCCTGGCTGTTGATGTTGTTGATCGCCGAGCCGACGCTGTTGGCGGTCGACGTCGTGCCGTTCGCGTTGTAAGTCGTGTATGCCGGCGCGGAGACCGTCCCGGTCGTCGGGTCGTACGTGGAGCCGCCACCGAGTGCCGATGCCGTGCTGTTGCCGAGGTTATCCGTCTTGACCGTGACCGTGCTCAGGCCGGTCGACAGCGAACCGATCGAGCTCGTGGCCGTCGAGAGACCCGTCGACGTCGAGGTCGACAGCGACAGGACCGAACTGTTTGTCGAGCTGATGCCGGTGGACAGCGAGTTGATGCCGGTCGAGGTCGACGTGGACAGCGACGTGATCGAGCTGTTGGCCGACGAGAGGCCGGTCGACGAGGAGGTCGACAGCGAGGTGATCGAGCTGTTGGCCGACGACAGGCCGGTCGACGTGGAAGTCGAGAGCGAAGTGATCGAGCTATTGGCCGACGAGAGGCCCGTCGACGAGGAGGTCGACAGCGAGGTGATCGAGCTGTTAGCCGACGACAGACCCGTCGACGTGGAAGTCGACAGCGAAGTCACCGAGCTGTTGGTCGAGCTGAGGCCGGTGGACAGCGAGCTGATGCCGGTCGAGGTCGACGTGGACAGCGAGGTGATCGAGCTGTTGGCCGACGACAGACCCGTCGACGTGGAAGTCGACAGCGAGGTGATCGAGCTATTAGCCGAGGACAGGCCGGTCGACGTGGAAGTCGACAGCGAGGTGATCGAGCTGTTAGCCGAGGACAGGCCGGTCGACGTGGAAGTCGACAACGACGTGATCGAGCTGTTAGCCGACGACAGGCCGGTCGACGTGGAAGTCGACAACGACGTGATCGAGCTGTTAGCCGACGACAGGCCGGTCGACGTGGAAGTCGACAACGACGTGATCGAGCTGTTAGCCGACGAAAGGCCCGTCGAGGTCGACGTGGACAGCGAGGTGATCGAACTGTTGGCCGACGACAGGCCCGTCGACGTCGAAGTCGACAGCGAAGTCACCGAGCTGTTGGTCGAGCTCAGGCCGGTGGACAGCGAGCTGATCCCGGTCGAGGTCGACGTGGACAGCGAGGTGATGGAGCTGTTAGCCGACGACAGACCCGTCGACGTCGAAGTCGACAACGAGGTGATCGAGCTGTTCGCCGACGAGAGGCCGGTCGAGGTCGAGGTGGACAACGAGGTGATCGAGCTATTCGCCGACGACAGGCCGGTCGAGGTCGAGGTCGACAGCGAAGTGATCGAGCTGTTGGCCGACGACAGACCCGTCGAGGTCGAGGTCGACAACGACGTGATCGAGCTATTCGCCGACGACAGGCCGGTCGAGGTCGAGGTCGACAGCGAAGTGATCGAGCTGTTGGCCGACGACAGACCCGTCGAGGTCGAGGTCGACAACGACGTGATCGAGCTGTTCGCAGACGACAGGCCGGTCGACGTGGAGGTCGACAGCGAAGTTACCGAGCTGTTGGTCGAGCTCAGGCCGGTGGACAGCGAGCTGATGCCGGTCGAGGTCGAGGTGGACAGCGAAGTGATGGAGCTGTTGGCCGACGACAGGCCAGTCGACGTGGAAGTCGACAGCGAAGTGATCGAGCTATTCGCCGACGAGAGGCCGGTCGACGTAGAAGTCGACAGCGAAGTGATCGAGCTGTTCGCCGACGACAGACCCGTCGACGTCGACGTGGACAACGACGTGATCGAGCTATTCGCCGACGACAGACCCGTCGAGGTCGAGGTCGACAACGACGTGATCGAGCTATTCGCTGAAGACAGGCCGGTCGACGTCGAAGTCGACAACGACGTGATCGAGCTATTCGCCGATGACAGACCCGTCGACGTTGAGGTCGACAGCGAAGTGATCGAGCTGTTCGCCGACGACAGACCAGTCGAGGTCGACGTGGACAACGAGATGATCGAGCTGTTCGCCGACGACAGACCCGTCGAGGTCGACGTAGACAACGAGGTGATCGAGCTATTCGCCGACGACAGCCCCGTCGAGGTCGACGTGGACAACAAGGTGATCGAGCTATTCGCCGACGACAGCCCCGTCGAGGTCGAAGTGGACAACGAGGTGATCGAGCTATTCGCCGACGACAGCCCCGTCGAAGTCGAAGTCGACAGCGACGTAATCGAGCTATTCGCCGACGACAGGCCCGTCGAAGCAGATGTCGACAAGCTGGTGATGCTCGAGGTCGTGATGCTGGCTACCGCGTAAAGCTGGCTACCATTGATGGCGTCGGTACTACCTGCGCTGACGAGACCGGCCGCGACATTCTGGATGCGGCGCTCGGAGCCGACGGCGCCTACGCTCACGACACCAGCTGCCCCGTTCGCGCCTGCGTAGGGACCAAATGTCTGACCGCCGATTGTTGTGCTACTGACTGTACCAGTGCCCTGTGTCGCACCCGAAGCCGCACCTGTCGTGGTCGCGTTCGCGCCAAGCGCGACGGAACCCGCCACTGAAGCGTTCGCGGCGGCGCCAAGTGCGACCGCATTGGCTATATTGCCAACCTTGGCTCCATCTCCAACGGCAACAGAAGATGCGCCTCCCACTGATGCGCCGTGCCCCAACGCCGTCGCAGCAGTCGCCGAGGCTACCGATCCCGCACCGACCGCAGTACCGTTTGTGTTGTTCGCCGTACTTGACGCGCCGAGTGCCATTGACCCGGAGCTACCGCTCGCAGTCGATCCGTTCCCCAACGCCACCGCGTCGAATCCCGACGCAATGGTAGTCGCCGCAAACGACCCCGAATTGCCGAGTGCAATCGCTCCTTCACCTGTTGCCGTTGCTGCATTACCGACAGCAATCGCTCCATTCACGCCTGTCGCGTTCGCGCCCAGGCCAACGGCCACTGCGCTGTTTGTCGCGGTACTGGCACTGCCCAGTGCGACCGCACCCGTGCCGCTGGCCGAGTTGCCGCTCCCGACAGCAACCGCACCGGTGCCGGATGCGGTGTTATTTGCACCCGCCGCCACTGCGCCGGTGCCCGTCGCAACGTTCGGGTCGCCGATAGCGATCGCTCCGTTGCCGCTCGCAGTATTGGCCACACCGATCGACACTGCCTGCCCGCCGTTGGCCGACGCATTCTGACCAATCGCCACGGTACCGGCGGCACCCGCGCTCGCACCGTTGCCGATAGCCGTAGCTCCCGCCGCGTTAGCAATCGCACCGGTGCCCTGAGCAATTGAGTTGCCCCCAGTCGCTGAGGCTCCATTCCCGACAGCGATATCGTTGGTGATTGCCGTCGCGCCGCTAACACCAGCCACCGCATTGAAACCAGAGGCTATATCACCTGCACCATTGGAAATGGCCCCGTATCCGAGCGCCATGCCATTCGCGCCCGTCGCAGAGGAGGTCGCGCCAAAAGCTATCGCACCTGTTGCACTCGACGTACTACTGGTGCCGATCGCCATTGCATTTGCGGAAGATGCAGTAGCGAGAGTCCCTAATGCGATGGATACGTTTCCGCTTGCTATGGTTTGATCGCCAAACGCGGTGGCTCCGCCCCCGGACGCGGTCGTCAGCGCGCCAAACGCGGTATCGTTAAACGATCCGGCATACGAAGAAGTCCCAAATGCAACTGAGTGAGATCCAGCGGCGATTGCGAGGTTGCCTACCGCTGCGGCCTGCGCGCCAGAAGCCTTTGCGCCCTGCCCGACCGCGGTCGCTGCCCCACCCGACGCCGATGCGTTAGGCCCTGCTGCCAGGGCATTGACGCCCGTCGCGCCACTGTTGGCGTAGCCGCCCTGTTGCGTACCGTTGTCGTTGACGCTGAAGTAGTGCGTGCCTGCACCAGAGATTGCCTGAGCCACCTGATACAACTGGCTGCCGTTAACCGCGTCAGTCGACGTCGCCGAAACGTTGCCATCCGCCACACCCTGGATTTGCCTGTTGCCAACGGCAACAACACCGTTCGTGGGCCCCTGATTGACCGAGAACGTCTTACCGTTGACCACGGCGTTTGCTGTTGTCCAGTTCGTTGTGGCACTAACCGCACTTGCCGTCGAGCCTGCTCCAATCGCTACACTATTCGCAAGTGAAGCAGTGGCATTCTTGCCGAATGCGACGGTGCTTGTGTTCGTCGCAGCGGCCTCACTGCCAAGCGCAATCGAGTCCGAGCCAGTCGCCTGCGCACCTTGAGTTGTGTCACCCCCAATCGCGATTGCATTGGCCCCACTGGCAATGGTTGCGTTAGCCGCATTGCCGTTTCCGCCGAAGCCCAAGGCTACCGCCCCGTTTCCGGTAGCTTGCGAGCCAATACCCATTGCGGTGCTGCCCGTGCCAGAAGCCGTGTTATACAAACCGATTGCAGTCGCACCCGCACCCGAGGCCGAGTTGGCAATTCCAAGAGCGGTCGAACCCGCCAGTCCTGCAAGATTACTCATCCCTAGCGCGGTCGAACCCATTCCCAGCGCCTTGTTACCGCAACCACCTACAAACGAATTGAAGCCCCACGCAAGCGTGGCTTGCGAACCCGTAGCACTAACGCCGCCCCCGGAAAAGTCACCAGTGCCCGCATAGTTTATGGCGACGCCGTTGTCAGTTCCCGCGGTTGGGTAGAGCGCACCAGGATCAGTTGTCTGTGAGGTTGTTCCAAGCAACCATGCAGTATTTGCAGAATTCAGTGTTTTGCGTGTTGCGGTAAGAGACATGCAGTCGTCGTCACCGGTAAGGGCAACACCCTGGCCGGCGGCGGCGATGTAGCTGTTAGACAGCGTTCCGCTTGTCGAACCGGATCCACCAGTGAAATTTGAGCCCGTCGTGTTGCTGCCGCCATCGACGATGCCCGCCATCACATTTGGTACGCCCGACAAATAGAGAAATAAGGCTGCAACGGCAGTAGCGACGGCCGTTTGTCGCCGCGAATCGTCTACTGGCGCACCGGATACCGTGCACGATCTAGTTCCGCTTCGCTTCGATCTCGCCAATTCAGACGTGACGACAAATGCGCCAACGGCTTTGCACCAGATCACTTTAAAAATTTTGTTCATACCGCCTCCTGCCGAAACCCTGCCGGGATTACATTAAAAATAAATAACTTAATAGTCCTTAACACTTCATCGGCATCGACGATGCAGGAGAAGTCATTTTCCGCCGCCTTCAACGCAATTTCAGTCGCAGCCGGAACGTCCTTGCCGACCATCACTCCCACGTCTCCAACGCGATGCACGTGGCGCATCGGGGACAAGCACAACTCCGTTCGCCGGGCTGCGGTTGCCGATCCGGATACGCTCGTCCAAATTGCAGTCGCCGGACAAGCCTATCCTGTCGCGTTCATCAACTATTTGTGGGGGCACCAGTTGGCAAAGTCGTCTGACGCATTCGTCTTATCGATCGAGAGCAAGTCCTGAAGGTCAATCAACGCGGCATCGTGTGCGTAAACTGACACGCTCCCCTTTCAGGGCAGCGGTAGAACTGCGTCCGACGTGTGGCCGGTAATCTTCACTCGCCGACATCGGGGTCAATGCGCTAATGCGCACCTCTTAGCAAAGGCGTCCTAATGTCGCTTGCTCCCCAATAACGGCTTGATGTCAGCGAATCAACTGTCGATTACGAGCAAATCGGGGCGGGTGTCCGACACCTCGGTCCTCCGATTCGTCATCCTCGTTCGCATCCGACCTGACAGCCTCCGCTCGCCTGCCGCTGACCATGCCCGAAACTGCATGTGAAATCGCGGCCAAAGTTGTAGTAGTTCCTCACCCCGACACTCGCTGCACATCACTTGCCCCAACCGAAACAACTGAGTCACAAGACCTAGTTCGCTTTATACATAGCGAAGTGCTGCAGAGCAACTCCTGTTTATCCCTCGCATTGAAATGAATTGTCAAAATTGAGACTATTTAACAATTTTTAAGACTTTTCGCTCAGAAGATGCTGGAAACTGGCTAAAATTTACGGAAATTTACGTATCCGGCAAAGCCGTTGGCATGCGGATTCCACACCCCAGCACACCACAGGCAATCCGATTTTCCTCATATAAATAGGTATGATGACCTTTTTATGCTAGGCTCGCTGACCGATGAAGTCCCACTCGGTACCCGGCACCCCACCCATTGGCATGCAGCGTGATGTCGCCCCGAATGGTCTTCATTTCGACAATCCGCTGAAATGAGCAGAAAGGATGGTCCACGGTATGCAGCCCGCCACACGCGGGGGTGCCGTGCTGAGGTGACTTGGACGAAGGCCATGTCCAGATTTCGCGTCAACCTTAGGTAGCGCCCGCGAATGCGGCCAGGCAGTCGAGCCGCAACGAGGCGGCACGGCCGCTTTAGGCCAGAAGATAATTCACTGGGAACCCGGGCTTGGTGTTCGTGGCTGGCGCGCTGCCGGAGTACTCGCGTTAGGTTTGCTGATGATGTCGCATCTACGTTGCGCGACGAAAATTCGGTCGCTGTCGAGGTAAATTGCTTCCGGCCAACTAGCGAAGTTGGCATGAACTGCCATGCGAAGACCGCAAATCTGTCTGCATCATGACGTGGACTACTGCACAAGCGGCCAGCCCGCAGTGTTGGGGGCAGCCGCCAGTAGCAAGAATGTCGAAAGCGTTGGTACGCTCACCCTGCTTCTATAGCTGCGGTGTATGAACACCGCCTGCAATGACTTCCGTCACCGCACGCTCCCCGGATTCGATGGCTCCGTCCATATAGCCAGTCCAGCAAGTTGCGCTCTCGGTACCCGCCCAGTGAATACGACCGCAAGGCTCGCGCAATGCAGGACCGTTCGTTATCAGCGTTCCAGGCGCCGTTATACCCACATACCCTCCCAGACTCCAGGGATCTGAAATCCAATCCTTGTCCACATAGCCGATCGGTGACGCGGCGTCTGGGCCAAAAAAGCGCTGAATCGACCGCACGGCCACTTGACGCCGCTCGTTGCTGGTAGCCTGCGCCATCTCTCGGCCGGCGTTCCCGGCGAAAAAGCCAACGAGAAATCCGCGACGGCTCCCGGGCGGCGTGGCGTCGGCAATGGGGCCAAACGGTGCGGTATCACTGATCGCCTCGCCCGACCACCCCTGTTCTCGCCAGAAAGGACGTTCGTAAGCAACCAGTGCCTTTATCACCGAACCCATCGGCATGCGGGCATGGAGCTGCATGCGCATCGCGGGCAACGGTGTCATGAAATCGATGCGCGCAGCAAGAGTGGGGGCAACTGCTACGATGAGACGCGATGCCCGCACCTCGCCGCCCGCATGCCGGATCGTCACTTCGGACTCCGACTGCTCGATCGCGTATACGGGCGAATTCAACTTCAGCATGCCCGGTGGAAGGCGTTGGGCCAGACGCTCGGCCAGCTGGAAGGCACCACCGCGCACTTTCAAGCGCTGCGCCCCGTCGCCGCGAACTTCTACCTGTGTCTGTATCGTTCCGGCGGCGGCGACAAAGCTCAGAATACAGAGCAATGAAACTTCGTGTGGCTCACTGGTACTTAAGGCACGCGTGACGGTCTCCATCAACCTTCGGCCGCTGCGTGTATGCATCGTCTTTTGTATCCACTGGTCAACGGTCATTCGATCCCAGAGCGGTGCATTCGGGGCCTCCCATGGCGCCCGCGGATCGATCGTCTTCGCAGCGCGGTTAATACGCCGCATGGCACGATCCGTGTCCAGGAGGCCCATGACCGACATGCGGGGAATGGTGCCACTGTAGCCTCGAACCTTACCCTCAATCTCCATTACCCTCCGACCGTCCGCATACTGCTCATAGAGCTCCAAATCGAGCTCTTTACACATCGCGACCGCTCGAGTTTGACCTATCCCGATCCACTGACCACCCAGATCAACGGATTCACCGCATAACGTACCGCCTTGGGTGCGGCCACCGACGCGATCTCGGGCTTCAAGCACGCACACACTATGACCGCGCTCAGCGAGTTGCTGTGCTGCGCGGAGCCCGGCGAGACCGGCGCCGATAATGCATACGTTGACTCGCTCTCTTCCGCTCATGACGAGGCCCTCGAAAGCTTCCACAAGATGATGTTCGCCGAATTGGACGCCGACATGAATACCCCGTTAAATTCTCTACTGCCCTGAAAGCCAAGCGACTTCTGCCACGACTTCGCTGGCAGGATCCGGCACTCGCTATGCGGTCGGCGATGAATCCTTCCTATCCACACATAGCCATTATTTATTCGCATTCCTATTTATGTTGGTTAAAAAATAATTCATTCTTTCTCCAAGATACCGTCACATGGTCTGAACGACACGATCTTCGAAGTGCTGACGCAACTACCAGCCGAAGACGAGCATCCGCGCGTCATTGTTAGTACGTCTAGAGTGAGTCGGAAAAGGCCGACAAAAAAGAGCCCGCTCCCAAATCTTCAGCAACAACGATCCTCTCCAACGTGCTTTCGTGGGCCGATTGCCGACAACCGACGACCAGAGAAGAACGGCAGGTCCTTCGACCCGCCACTGTCCTCCTTGAGCTTCGTGCGCGATCGTGATCCATGCTTTTGCCGCTGCAGCCCTCCCGGCGATATCGCCGACGAATGCAGTTGCGACAAGAGGCACGATAGAGGCCTCAGCAATCCCGCCGGTGCCATATAACATCATTGCCAGTATCGCCACCTCATCGAACGCGCCATTTTCCGACGCAACGCGCAATTGCGAGCAGTTGTAAGATCCGCGAATCCATCGCAAACCACAATCACATCACAGTGAACATCCGACGCCACACTCTTCGACTAGAGACCTACAGCCGAAGGTTGCGTCACGGCTGCCAGCGAAACATCGCTGACCATTGCAGAGTCTGCGAGCGCTGTCGCGACTGCTCCACGCAGGGACATACGTCGATCGATACCCTCTTTCCGATCCTCGCCCTCAATAAAAAGGTCATACGACCTATTTGTGTTATACATTGACAACATTTTGTACAGCAACTCTCGTTTACCCGCCTCCGAAGGAAGATAGCGCGCATGAGCTCCATCGCGATTTGTCCGCGCATAAATCTATGAAAATCAATTACATGCCGGCTTTTGTTCGCTTGAAAACCATCTTGGACTCGATCGGATTTTAGGTAGCAACCAGCTCGCCTCAAAATCGAAGGCATCACACATATAGGTTGGAAGACCTGTCATAAATCAGTCCTGCCGACGCTGAGCCCGAATGTCTGCGGCCGATATCGGCAGCGCCACCGAGTGAGCCCGTGCGCCGACAACTGGATTCAACCGGTGGGCGATGGCGTCGCTGATCGAACCGATCGGGAAATGACGGTAGTATCCCCAGCCTCCCTGCAGTCCAGTTGCATACTGCTCACGCGCGCGACTGTGGGCATCGAGCAGAAGGAGACGGGCGTTTGGCTCGTGAATCCATTGCAGTGATTTTTTATTGTGCATCGCAGCAATATTCCGCTCGCCGACCGCTACGAGGCGAGTCCATCCAGCACGATGAGACGCCATTGCGGGCTTGCACGCGGTTGATTAGACGACCCATAATGTCACTCCACAACCGTAATGACGGTGTTGCCCTCGCCAACACCCCGGAAGACAAATCGATGTCGTCGAAAACCATAAACCGCGACCTGCATGACAAGGCTGGTGGAAATGATCACGTCGATCCGCAGACGAGCGCGTTTCCATCACTGCTTCTCGGGGACAACCCGCGCCCGTTGACCGAACGCGGGCGTCAGACGATTGGTCGCATCCTGACGAACGCGATCGAGATTTTCGTCACGGATGGGTATGGCGAGTTGAGTATGAGGAAGGTCGCGACGAAGACCGGACTGTCGCTGTCGAATCTGCAACATTACTTTCCGTCCCGCGAGGACCTCTTAGCAACGATCATCAACGTAACGCTCGCCAACTATGCGGGTTCGTACGACGATCTTCGCGCCGACACAACGCTTACGCCCGAGGCACGCCTCGAGAAGCTGGTGCGGCTGCTGATCGAGGACAGCAAGCAATCGAAAACCCAAGGACTTTTCGTCAATCTGTTTGCACTGGCGCAATCGCAGGAATTCGCGCGCAAAACCATCGAAGAAGCGTATACGCTCCAGCGTCACATGGTTGCCGAGTTCGTGATGGCCATCAACCCTGCGCTGCCGCCCCCCGTGCTCGCGCGAAGATCGGCATTGATTACTGCCCAGATCGAGGGACTTGTCGTATTCATTCCTCAACGCAACCGCTTCCCATCGGACCTCAAAGGCCTGGAAGACGACGCTGTCAAAGCGGTCCTAGCGCTCGCGAAAATGCCGTAACCAAAGCCGGCCTTGCGACGGTTTCCTGTAGATCGCCGCACGGGTAGACGTACACAATTAGCGCTAGTTGCGTCCGCAAGAGCGCCAGCAAGTTCAATAATTCTCCTAGCAAAGGGTTCGGAGTCGGGCAGTTCGGTTGCTTATTATTGCCCGGAGCGTGGTATCGAAGTTGTCGGCTTTATGAAAATCGGATGCCTGAATCAAATCCCGCATACTGTGAAGCGTACTTCAGTATTCTGCTGCCGGATCCACCATTCTTCTTCTATCGCGGTCTGTAAATGTCGGCTTCATTGAGCACGAGGTATCTGAAGCAAGACACAAGATAGCGCTGTTCGATTATCTGTTCGGACGGTGTCTGGATCTCCGTCAATCCAACGGCTTATACACTCCGATGTCGAGAGCAGATCCAAGGCGATGCTGCCACCGGAGGAAGCAATGACCCTGGCCCACAAAACTGTCCCGGTTGAAGTGAAGTGGGAAATTCCGGCGTGACGTTGTCATCAAGACCAGTTGGTCATGCCGTGAAGGAAGACCTTCACACCAGACTCAATGGTGAAGCGAGCATGATCGGACAGTTCCTTTCCTCGATCCCAGGTCAATGATCGCCACAACAGGGCAGGCACCAAGAGTTGCAGCATTACGCGCGAGCTCTCGTGAGACCGTTGACGCGCTGCGGCCAATACGGCGCGCGATCTCACGCACTCCGACGCCTTCGGCTTTGAGTAATCCCATCTCTTCACGCTTGGCATCGTTGGGCGCGTTACAGCTTCGGCGATTGCCTCGGCGTCGAGCGTGTCGTTCTTGTTCGACTTCAGGTGGGGCTTGACGAATTGGGCCGCTATCAACTTGATGTCGTGGCCGAACGCGATCAGTTTCCGTGCCAACCAATGCAATCCCGGACAAGCTTCCATGCCCACGCGTGCGGGAGAAGCTGTTGCAAAGAACGGTAGCAACGCGCCGCGACGAAGCTTGATTCACAGGGTGGGCTGTCCATGCTTGTCGGCTCCGGCAATGTGAAATGTCGTCTTGCCCAGGTCGACGCTGTAGACGGCGCAGCTGTGAGGAACGATACGCATGATCATTCTCCGATGGTTTCAGGGGCTTCAGTATCCCCCTTGGGGGAGGGGCGGACCATCCTATTAGCGCCGAGGCCTTCTCGGCCCCGTGAACTGGTCACGGACTTGATGCAGCGTTTCTGCGCAAGCCAGCGACAGACCAGTGCGTTGTTGCAGCTGTCCCGCACGGTCTACCGTTACGAGTCGGTCACGCGTGCTCAAAGCGCGCTGGAGATGCGCATCAACGGGATCACGGAAGTTACGGTACGCCCCGCCCCGCGGGTACGTGATGCTTCGCCGGGAAGGCTGACGAGACAACCATCGACACGTTGAACGCGTGTATCGGGAACTGGGGCTTTCGTTGCGCCACAAAAGACCTCGACGGAACAAGTCGGCCCGGAGCCGACAGCCGAAGCAGCCAGTGAGCGCAATCAACGAAATCTGGAGTATGGATTTCGTCGTTGATGCGCCGTTCAATGGCCGTCGCTTATGTACGCGCACGATCGTGGACAACTACACGCGGGAATGTCTGGCCATGGAAGTCGACGGCTCATTGCGTGGCGGGCACGTTGTCGCCGCACTGACCCGGCTTGCGTAGCATCGTCCGCTTCCCTGCCATATCAAGGCGGACAATGGTAGCGAATTCATTTCGAAGACGCTGGACAAATAGAATGGCGTCGAGATTGACTTCTCACGTCCTGGCAAACTGACCAACAATGCGAAGAATGAATCCTTCAACGGACGCTTATTGGGCTAGCCTCAGGTGAGAAAGATTAACGACTGGACGCGAATTATCGCCCCAAATGCTGCGCGGCACACGATCCGAGGTCGGACCCGGACACGCAAACCGTTACCGCCGGCGGAACGCCGTTGGCTTATAGTGCGGAGTGCCCATTCAACGAGGAGAGCTGCAATGAAACTGCTGGCCAACGGTCCTTTTGAAGTGAAGCTGAATCCGGAAGCCCTGAGTAACGTCGCGGAAAACACCGGGCTCGGCCGCATGTCACTGGACAAGCAATTTCACGGCGACCTGGAAGCCGTCAGCCACGGAGAGATGCTCGCGTTCCGAAGCAGTGTCCAGGGCTCCGCTGGCTACGTGGCAATGGAAACCGTGCAGGGTGTGCTGGGTGGACGCCAGGGCAGCTTTGTCCTGCAACATAGCTCCACGATGACGCGCGGGCAGCCGAAGCAATCGATCACCGTCGTGCCCGATTCCGGGACGGGAGAATTGCTCGGGCTCTCCGGCTCGATGATCATCAACATCGACAACGGCCAGCATTCGTACAGCTTCGACTACGCGTTGCCTGAATCCGCGCAGTGAGCCGCGCACGCACGAGCGCCACTGATTCCGTGTGCCGTTGTTGACCCGATGCGATAACGCGTTCCAGTGTCACGCGACGGCCTCTTCACGCAGTCGGAACTGCGCGACCGCCGCGCTCAGCCGCGAACCCTGTTCGTCGAGCGACAGCGCCGCGGCCGCCGCCTCCTCGACCAGCGCGGCATTGCGCTGCATCGTCTGCTCGATCTGGATGACCGCGGCGTTCACCTGCTCGATGCCCGACGACTGCTCTTCGAATGCGTTGCTGGTTTCGCTCATGATTGCATTGACGCGCTCGACCGCGGCGACGAGTTCGGCCATCGCCGAGCCGGCCTGCGTGACAAGGCCGCTGCCGTCCGCGACGCGCCGCGTGGAATGGCCGATCAGGTCCTTGATTTCCTTCGCCGCCGACGCACTGCGCTGCGCGAGCCCGCGCACCTCGGTCGCGACCACCGCGAACCCGCGCCCCTGCTCGCCGGCACGCGCGGCTTCGACAGCAGCGTTCAACGCGAGGATGTTCGTCTGGAACGCGATGCTCTCGATCACGCCGACGATGCCGGAGATCCGCGCGGAGCTGCTGGAAATCTCGGACATCGTCTCGACGACGCGCTGCATTGCATCGCCGCCGCGCGACGCGATGCCGGCCGCGCCCTCGACGTACGTGCGTGCGTCGCGCGCGTTGTCCGCGTTCTGACGCACGGCCGCCGTCAGTTGTTCGACGCTCGCCGCCGCCTGCTGCAGCGACACGGCCTGCTGCTCGGTGCGCGCGGACAGGTCGACGTTGCCGCTCGCGATCGTGCGGACGTCGACGACGATCGTCTCCGTGCTCGCACGCACCTGGTTCACCGTATCGACGAGGCCGTCCTGCATTCGCTTCAGCGCATGCAGCAGATAGGCCATCTCGTTTTTGCCCGGAATGACGACCGTCCCGGTCAGGTCGCCCTTCGAGATCCTGTCGAACTGGCCGACGGCCAGATTGATCGGCTCGATGATTGCCTTCGCAAGCATGCGCTGCGCAAAGAAACCGACGACCAGCGCAAACACCGCGACCGCCGCCATCCCCCACACGATCCGGTGGAAATGGACGCCGGCCGCCTCGTAGCGGGCCTTTTCGCGCGCGACCTGGAACGATTCGAGCGCATCGATCGCATCCTGGTACGCGGCGAACAGCGCGGGCGGCGCCGTACGCTGCGTGTCGAGGAAGTTGAACGCGTCGTCGCCGTCGAGCTGTGATAGCGCCTTCAGGAACACCCGGTCCAGCAACGCACGACGACGGCTCTGCAGCGTGTCGAACAGCGCCTGTTCATTGGCGTCGCGCGCATGCAGACGCGTGTAGGCATCCAGTTCGTCGTTACTCTGCTTGAGGAGCGTGTGGAGCTGCGCAATTCCGTCCTTGCCCGACTGGCCGGCGCTGATGATCTGCGCGACGTCGCTCATGCGTTCGCGCAGCACCAGCATCCGCTCGGAGCTGGTCTTCAGGTGCAGCAGCGACGCGGTGTCGTCGCGGTACATCGCCTCGAGCGAAGCGTTGCCCTCGTAGAGGGCCGCGATGCAGGCGCCGACCACCAGCACGAGCAGCACGGTATAACCGGCGATGGTCGCGATGAGTCCACCACGAATAGTGAGTTGTTTTCGCATGACGTTCCCTTGCGCTGGCCGGGCGCGGCCAACAGCGGATGTGGACTACGGATCACGAAAGACGGGCGTCACGTCGCAACACGTGGCGCGAGGGCTGCGAACGGGTTAACGGCGGGCTGGACAGGAAGGTTTTACCTGCACGCGACGTGAATCTTGACGATTACGACAGATTTGACCGGCGGAAGACGCATGACGCTGAAGCGTGTGCTGTCGCGCGAAGCCCTGTCGGTGGCCCCACGGATGGATGTCGGACGACCGTGGACGGGAAACGAGGTGCCCGACGTGCTCCCTGCCCGGCAACGATCGGCTATCCGCCGTTGGCCAGCCTCGAGCGGATCTCGTCGGCCGAGAGGTCGCGCTGGTGCGTGGCGATCTGCCACGTGTTTCCCCACGGATCTTGCACCATTGCCCGCCGGTCGCCGTAGGGCATGTCGGCGGGAATTTCGAGCGAGATCGCATTCGCCGCGATCGCACGCCGATAGGTCGAATCGGCGTCCTCGACATAGACGTACAGAAACGCCGGCATCGGTTCGCGCAGGCCGTCTCCGCCGCTGATCATCACGACGGAATCGCCGATCCGGATTTCGGCAGGCAGCCCGGCGCGGAATTCGCCCTGTGCGTGAAATACCGTCCTGACGAACAGGATCAGGTTCTCCGGATCGCGCACAACGATTCGGGGCGTGACGGTATGCCATCCATCGGGCTGAAACGTGGCCATGATGCACAACCTCCGACGAGATTTCCGGGGGTATTGTCCTCCGGGTGCGGATGGTCTGCAAAGGGGCGTGTGCGGCTACGCTCACTGATTGCGGCAATCGTTGGCGGGCTGCTGCCTGTCGCAGCGTTTTTCGGCAACGGCGTTCCGGGAAAAGACCGGCAGACCACGGGTATGGAGAGAGGGTCGTGCCGGGAAAATCGCCTGCATCAAGGAGTCGATGAGTTCACGGATCGATTCCGCGAACTCACGTACCCGTGATTTATTGCGTGGACATCTGCGACATATCGACGAACATCACTTCCCAGATATGGCCATCGGGGTCTTCGAAGCTGCGGCCGTACATGAAACCGAGATCCTGTTTCGCATTGACGTCCGCTTTGCCGCCGTGCGCCCCGGCCGTTTCAGTCATCTTGTCCACGCTCTCGCGATCTTGCGCGCTGAGCGCCAGCATCACCTCGCTTTCGCGCCGCGAGTCGACGATCGGTTTCTTCGTGAAATGCGCCCATTTTTCATGCGTCATCAGCATCACGAAGATCGTGTCCGACCACACCATGCAGGAACTCGTATCGTCGCTGAACTGCGGATTTCTGCTGGCACCGATGGCGGTATAGAACGCCGTCGCCTTCTGCAGGTCTTGCACCGGCAGGTTGATGAAGATTTGCCTGGACATATTTTTTCTCCTTTTAGTAATGGTTGAGACAAAAATGCGGCGCGGTGCCTTTCATGACCTTCAGAGGAGATGCAGGCCGCCATCGCATTCCATGATGCTGCCGGTGGTGTAGCCGTTTCCGATCAGGTAGGCGATCGCCTGCGCGACATCGTCAGGCTGCCCGACGCGCCCCACCGGCAATTCGCTGGCATGCTGTTCGAAGAATGCCCGCCGGGCTGCGTCGGGCATGGCGTTCCACCACGCCGTCTCTACCACGCCCGGGGAGACTGCGTTGACTCGGGTCGGTGCCAATTCGCGGGCAAGCACCGGCACCATCGCCTCGATCGCCGCATTGATCGCGGCCAGGCCGCTCGTGCCCGGGTTGGCGATGCGAGCGGAAATCGCGGTGACGAACGTTATGCTGCCGCCCTTGCGCAGGGTCGGCAGGACAGTCTGCGCGGCCTGTACATGAGGCCAGAATTTCGCCTCGAAGCCACGACGCAACGAGGCTAGATCGAGATCCTTGAACGCGCCGGCGCCTTCGCCACCGCTCAATGCGATCACCAGATGGTCAATGGTCCCGATGCTCGTAAAGAAACGTTCCAGTTGATCACGCTGCGCGCCATCAAACGCTTCGACGCGCACCGATCCCTTGATCGATGCGGCCACTGTCTGCAGCTTGTCCGCATCACGTCCCGTGGCGATCACTTCGTAACCGGCGCCAGCCAGGCGCCTCACCGTAGCCAGTCCGATACCGGACGAGCCGCCTAGTACCACCACCTTGCCAGTGTCGCTGTTCATTACGCTCTCCTCCCTTTACGCGGCCGCTGTTGCGGCGGGCGGAGATAGCATGCATGCTAGGCGGACTATTATTCCAATTGCTTATTGTGATGACATCCATCATCGAGAATGATCTTCGGCGATTCGATCTCAATCTGCTACTTGTCTTCCATGCACTCATGAAAGAGCGCCATGTCACGCGCGCAGCCGAGCGGTTGTTCCTCGGTCAGCCCGCCGTGAGCGGCGCACTGAAACGACTACGCACTGCGTTTGGTGACGAGTTGTTCGTGCGGAGTCGTTCCGGAATGGAACCCACACCGCGTGCACTGGAGCTTTCCCGGCAGATCGACACGCTGCTGATTGGCCTTCATGAAAGCATGCGCGTCGGCCAGCCATTCGATGCCCGAAATTCCGATCGAACATTCCGGGTCGGTGTTTCCGAAGCGATAGCGGTGACGCTTTTTCCTGCCTTGTTCAACAAGCTCGCCGTCGAAGCGCCGGGCGTGAAGCTCATCTCCCTGGATGCGGACTGCCACCGTGTCTCCAGCATGTTCGAGCGCAACGAGATCGAGGTCGCATTCGGCGTGTTCAACGAATGCGCGCCATGGCAACAGCAGTGCGCGCTATTGGACTGGCGCTTTGTATGCCTCTACAACCCGACGCTGATACGGACGCGAGGCGAAACCTTGAGCATGCGCGAGTTTCTGGCGCATCCGCATGCGCTGACCTCGTTCAAAGGCGAGCTGCGAGGATTCATCGACGAACGGCTGGAGGCGCTGGGCAAGCAACGGCGCGTGATATTTTCCAATCCTCACTTTGCGACGCTGCCTTTCATTGCGCGCGACAATCCCGTGTTCGTCACGGTGCCCGACTACATCGCTCGCATCTGGAGCCGCAGTCTTGGCCTGCGCATCAGCACGTTGCCGTTCGAGACGCCGACACATCAGATCAGCGCGCTGTGGAAGACTGCGCATCAGGGCGATCGCGGCCTACGTTGGCTCATCGGGTTGGCCGAGCAGGTGGCGCGAGCTATCTGAGCGCTCGCACCGAGAAATATCGACTGCACCGGGCGACAATCGGCCAATTGCCTACCTTCGACAACCGCACGTGGATCGCTGACAATGCGGACTACTCGCTCAGGAATCATCCCTCGGCAGCGGTGAGGGTTCTGAGGGTGGCACCTGATTTTTTGGATATATCGATTACTTCATGAAGCGCGTTCTCCTTCCCCTGATTCTTTCCCTGTTTGCCTCGGTGGCATACGCTGGACTCGACGTCACGGCATACAGTGGATTGAAACGTGTCGAATTTCCTACCCTGTCATCGGATGGGGAGCCACAAGGAAAAAATCAAGTCATTCTGTCTCCCGTGGATTTCCCTGAGCGTTTTCGCGGACTCGAGAGTGGCAAGGTGTACCAGTTCGACTCGTCATTCGACTTCAGAGCGGGCTCCTACTCGGGCTACAACGCATGGCGAAACGAATTGGCCAAGCTCGCCGGATACCAGCCAAGCGCATCCACGCGGAACAACGTGGTTGAATCGAGATACGACGAAACGGCATGGAAGCTTGACCATGGACCGTTTTGGGAATTGATCAATTTCTCCGACGCGGAAGGCGTGATCGGTCCGGAAGTGTGCCGCAAGGTCTATCGAGATTTCGTCCAGTACCGCGATCAGGCAGCACACGTACCTGATGCATACTTTTACGAGTCTTATGGCGACTGGATGAAGGCCTTCGAGATGTGCGCAGACAATGGCGCGATTGTGTTTCACTAGCAAGAGTAGAGCCCTCATCGCACAATCGACGTAACCGCGGCTTGCGTCGCATCGATTTCGAATGGGCAACGGCCAGGCTCAATCGACCGGATCTGGCCGTGGCCGCCGCCAGTTCGAAACACGCGACTGCCACGACCGGATTGCCGACAACCGTTGGCATACGGGTGCCGCCGCACATCAGGGCAAGCCATCGGCCACCACTACTGCGCGAGCATCAGGTTCAGGTTCTGAACCGCAGCGCCGGCTGCGCCCTTGCCGAGATTATCGAAAACCGCGGAAAGAAGAACGTGCCCGTGCTCCATGTTGGGAAACACGCTCAAGCGCATATCGTCGGTACCGTTCAGACCTTGCGGATCCAGCTGCTTCATAGCGCACGATTCGTGCAGCGGCACGACATGTACGTGAGCCGCCTCGGCATAGTGGCGCGCGAGGCACGCGTGTAACGTGGCGCCGTCAGCGTCGGGTGCCAGCAGCCGCACATCCAGGGGCACCGTCAGCACGATGCCCTGGCGGAACGCCCCATACGCAGGGACGAAGATCGGACGCCGCGCGAGCCCGGCGTGCTGCTGGATCTCCGGGGTGTGCTTGTGCGCGAGCTCCAGACCATACACCTGGTACGACGGTGCGTTGACGGCACCCGGCCCTTCGTGTTCTTCCACACCGGCACGCCCGCGTCCTGAGTAACCGGACACCGCGTAAATGCTGACCGGGTGGTTCCCTGGAATGAGCCCGGCTTGCAGCAGGGGACGCAACAAGCCAATTGCACCGGTCGGATAGCAACCTGGATTGGTGACGCGCCGTGCGGTCGCAATGCGCTCAGCCTGTCCCGGCGTCATTTCCGGAAAGCCGTAGGTCCAGTCCGGCCGTGTGCGATGAGCGGAACTTGCGTCGATGACTCGGACGGCAGGATTGACGATGGCGTCCACCGCCTCGCGCGCGGCGCCATCGGGCAGGCACAGGATCGCGATGTCACAGGCGTTGATGGCTTCGGCGCGACGCCTGGAATCCTTGCGTTCCGCCGCGGGAAGCGTGACCAGTTTCAGATCGGTCCGGCCGCGAAGCCGTTCGTGAATTTGCAACCCGGTGGTGCCTTGGTCGCCGTCGATGAAAACAAGGGGAGAGCTCATGCGCGCAATACTCCGGTGACTGGTAACAAGCGGAACGAGCCTGTTATCTTCCGCGCGCCGCTAGAATAGCGAAAGTTGAATTTCATAACGCTGACATTCAGTTTTTCTGAATCGAGACGCCGACATGCGAGAGATCAGCCTGGACCGCTTGCGCACCCTGGTCGCGATTGCCGACCGTGGTTCATTCGCCGACGCGGCGCGTGCGTTGCATCTGGCGCCACCAACGGTCAGCCTCCACATCGCCGAACTCGAAGAGCGCATCGGGGCTCCGCTCCTGTCGCGCAAGCGTGGACAGATTCGGCCGTCGGCAACCGGCGAGTTGTTGATCGAGCGCGCACGCCGACTGTTGGCCGACGCGGAACAGGCGTTGGACGATGTTCACCGCCAGGTTCAAGGGCTGGTCGGACGCGTTCGGCTCGGCGCATCGACCGGCGCGATTGCGCATCTTTTGCCGCAAGCGCTTGACGTGCTGCGTCAGCAGCATCCCGCGATCGATATTCAGATCGCGGTACTCACCTCGCATGAAACGCTGACCCGATTGGCGGATGGGACGCTCGATATCGGGCTGGTCGCACTGCCTCAGCCTCCGGTGGCCGGACTCGTGATAAAGCCTTGGCGCCGCGACCCCGTGATGGCCTTTGTACCGGCGCACTGGCGGTGTCCGGCTCGCATTACGCCTGAATGGCTCGCCGCTCAACCGCTCATTCTCAACGATGCGACCACGCGTCTCTCGCGTCTGACCGCGGAATGGTTCGCGGCCGGAGGGCACCATCCCGCGCCGCGCATTCAGCTCAATTACAACGATGCGATCAAGAGTCTGGTCGCGGCAGGTTATGGCGCGGCGCTGTTGCCTCATGAGGCCACGACACCATTACCCGACAAGCGCATTGTCATGCGTCCACTGCGCCCGGCGTTGTGGCGCCGGCTCGGCATTGCGCATCGTGCGGGGCACGTCGAGCGTTCCACGCAACATGTACTCGATGCGTTGTGGGATCTGCGATTGGCGTAGGCGTTTGCCCTTTCTCGCGTCGGTTCATTCTCGCGACGGGGCGGTGGCCTATTGCTCGCCACGACGAACAAATGGCCGGTTTGTCGATATTTGACCGGCCGAATCCGGTCGTTCAAAGCCATCGGCCAAATCGGCCCCTGCCGAACCCGCGCGCCATGCCAGGCACGGCGCACAGCCAAGCAGGGCCACATCGCCTCACCCACAAAACGGACCGTCCGGAGACACAGTTACAAGTTAATCATTGACGCCACCCCTGCCCGACCGTTAGTGTGTGCCCCGAAGTCCAAGAAGTCCGATTGCTGTTCATCAATTGCTCGCTCCCCAGCGGTATTCGTTGTCCTCTCCCTCCTTGACGCTTCAAGCGCTCTTCAACAGAGCAACTCTTCTTATTTTTTCCTCAAGGATTCTTCATGGATACCGGTATCGTTAAGTGGTTCAACGACAGCAAAGGCTTTGGCTTCATCACTCCGGACAACGGCGGTGACGACCTGTTCGCGCACTTCTCCGAAATTCGCGCAGACGGCTTCAAGACGCTCGCTGAAAATCAAAAAGTGAGCTTCGAAACGAAGCAAGGCCCGAAGGGTCTGCAAGCGGCCAACATCAAGCCGCTGTAAAGTTTGAAGGACCCGGCCTCCCACGACGGACGCCGGGTCGCAGCGACACCCTCACGGAGCTTTGTCTCCTAAAGTTGGCGCGATCGCTTTTAGCTGCATCTGTTTGTTCAGCAGCCTGCCAAGCGCCACACGCCTCGTTGCACTTCACTCTCCCCTCCGGCAGCAACGCCTTTTTTCGCTTTCCGACTGCTTCAGATTCAGCTCGCAATGGCTTTGAATCGGCGCACCCGTGCACATTCGGCACGGCACGCGCGCACTCGAACATCATTAAAATTAAAATGCAAATGCAAATGCAAGACAAACGAACTCAACAGTACAACGGCTATGCCGTCCAACCCTCGGCGCATCGCTTGCCCGACGGTAGTTTTTCATCCAACCTGCTGCTCGAACGCGCCGGCAGCTCGCGCGCCGAAGGCCGCTACCAGTTCTATTCGCTCGATTACTTCCCGAGTGAAGTGCAGGCGCTGCAGCACTCGGCACGCTGGGCACGCAACTGGGTCGACACGCGCGGTTAAAGGCGGCGCACCCAACGCATGTAAGTCACCAGGACGCGCGCAACAAAGCGCGCCCGAACATCACGCCCGGTCGATTCGTTTTCTTGCGATTTGATCGGCGCGCTCGGTTCGAACTTCCGGATCTGCTGCACCGCCTGTAAGGCCAGCGCTCAAGGAATGAGTGTGGCCGCAACGACAAGGACGTGCGTAGCACACGCCACCGGCAACGACGCTGCTACGCACCTACTGCGGAAAATAGACCTACAGAACGCGGTTCAACGCGTCGGCGAACCTGGCGACCGCGCCGTCGACATCATGCAGTTTGTCCAGGCCGAACAATCCGAGGCGGAAGGTCTTGAAATCCTCGGGCTCGTCGCATTGCAGCGGAACGCCCGCCGCGATCTGCAAACCGACATCGGCGAATTTCTTCCCGGAGCGGATGCCGTCATCGTCCGTGTAGCTGACCACGACGCCCGGCGCCTGAAAACCTTCGGCCGCCACGCTTTTGAAACCCTTGTCGGTCAGCAGTGAGCGAATGCGCTTGCCGAGTTCAAGCTGCTCCGCTCTCACCTTTTCGAAACCGTATGCCTCGGTTTCCTTCATCACGTCGCGCAGCGTCGTGAGACTGTCCGTGGGCATCGTCGCGTGGTACGCGAACCCGCCGTTCTCGTAGGCTTCCATGATCTGCAGCCACTTGCGGAGATCGCAGGCAAAGCTGGTGCTGGTCGTTGCATCGATTCTTTCGCGGGCGAGCGGGCTGAGCATGACCATTGCGCAGCAAGGTGACGCGCTCCACCCCTTTTGCGGTGCGCTGATCAGGATATCGACACCACTGGCCTGCATGTCGACCCAGACCGTACCGGAGGCGATGCAATCCAGGACGAACATGCCGCCGACGGCATGCACGGCGTCGGACACCGCGCGCAAATAGTCATCGGGCAACAGCATCCCGGAGGCGGTTTCGACATGCGGCGCAAAAACGAAATCCGGCTTGTTTTCCTTGATCGCAGCGACCACTTCGTCGATCGGGGCCGGTGCATACGGGGCCTGTCTTCCCGGTTCGACCGGACGCGCCTTCAGCACGATCGATTCGGACGGAATGCTGCCCATGTCGAAAATCTGCGACCAGCGGAAACTGAACCAGCCATTGCGGATAACCAGACACTTCTTGTTCGTCGCGAACTGCCGGGCAACGGCTTCCATGCCGAACGTCCCGCTGCCGGGGACGATCACGGCCGACTTCGCGTTGTAGACGTTTTTCAGCGTAGCGGAAATGTCGCGCATGACGCCCTGAAAGCGCTGCGACATATGGTTGACCGACCGATCCGTGTAAACCACTGAATATTCGAGGAGCCCCTCGCGGTCGACATCGGGAAGTAAACCTGGCATGCCCGCCTCCGGTAATAGATGAACAATCGAATCAGGGCGAGCAGCGTCTGTAACCGGATACCGCTCTGCACCAATGCAAATACGTTGTTTCCTCGACGAAAGCAGATTCTAGCGAACACCGCGTGCCACTTGGGCATATTTTGTCTGCTGTCTGGCGCGCGCACGAAGGTGTGCGGCCGCCGCCCCAAGCAGGACATCCGCGAGGACGCCCACGTCGGCTCACGGGCAACGGCCAATACAGTTCGGGATCACGAGTCGGACTTGACGATGCGACTTAGGGCAAACACTCATCACCGAATCGGGTCGACTACGACCAACCGAATCTGGTTGCAACCGGTTCAATCAACGATGAACAATTTGGCGCCTGCCTGCGTGGACGACCGGTGCGCTTCCGCATTGTCGGCGACCTGGTAGCTCATGCCCGGTCGAAGGATGAACTGTCGCCCATCGTCGAGCTCTGTCAGCAACTCGCCCTCAAGGCAATAGAGGATGTGACCTTTGACGCACCAATGATCCGCCATGTAACCGGCCGAATATTCAACGTGCCTCACCCGAATATCGCCGAATTGCAGTGTCCGCCAGCGAGCGACGCCGCGCTCTCCGTTGTGTTCCGTCGGTTCCACTGCGCTCCAGTCGGTCGTGCCGAACGGGATGCCAGTCATTTTCATCATTCATCTCCCTTTTCTAAGCGCTTCTCAGATGATCTCCACTTCGATGAACACGACTTCGTGTTCAGTCGCGTTGACGACATTGTGTTCGACGCCCTTCAACCCCGCATAGCTGCTCCCGGCATGCAGTTGCGACTCGCGGTTGCCTTGCGTGGTCTCGAGGAGAAGCTGGCCGTCCGTTTGCGGCACGACGACATAGTCATGCTGATGGATATGCCAGCCGGTCTCGGCACCGGGCGCAAATCGCCATTCGGTGACGATCACGCGCTCGTTCGATACCTGGCGTGTCGGGACTGCTTTCGGACGGTCGTGCATCGTGTTTCTCCCAAAGTAAAGTCTGCGACGAGGTCCATCGGTCGGCCGTCAGACCCTGTCGACGGCCGAACCATTGCGTATTGAAAGCGCCCCGTCAGACGCGACACCCATTCTAAAGATGCCGCGCATCTTCAGACACAAACAGATTGCTCGCGAAGACGCCACACCCTGTTTGCGTGAGAAACAACGCGGCAAGGGTGTTGCATCGCCGAATGACGGAAGACACAGGACGGATACAAAGGGGATCTTGCATCAAGACTTTTCGCGCGAGCAACCGCAGCCAATGGCATTCGAGTTGTCCGCGTTGTTCTCTTCGAATCGCTTGGCTAAGGCGCGCTCGTTCGGATGGCCGACGCGATATCGCGACTCACTGCGGCAATCGCACGATCGTACGCGCCGATGAGTGCCTCGTAACCGTTCCCCTGCACGGGCTCGCGCGTAACGGAACGGCCCGTCACCGCCGCCGCCTTCCCCGGCGGCCGCACGGCCCACTGGGCTTCGACCGTGACCGATTCGCCCGATATCGCGTCGAAGCGCATGACGTCAACACGAACACGCCAGGCAGGCGCCGCAGCCGCTCCCGCGTCGAACACGTTGACGCGCGGCGAGCCCAGCAACTGGCCAACATCGGCGGCGATGACACGGGCGATATCGGACCTCAACGGTTCCGCCCAGCGCGCAAACTCATCCAGCGACACCTGATTGCCGGCAACGCGTGTAACGATCTGCGGGCGATCGACGAGTTCAGGCACGGTTACCGGATTGACCACGACAGAAACCGGCATGGCGGCACCGTCGGCGGTGAGCGTCGCATCGGGGCTCAGCGTGTAGAAACGGGCCGTCGGCGAACTGCCGCAGCCGCCGAGCAATCCGGCCATCAGCACCACGGGGACGAGCGAATGGATGCGTGTCATGGCCGGCCCTCCGCCTTGCCCCGCACCAGTGCTTCCGGATGCCGCTCGAGGTAGTCCGCCAGGTTCCTGAACGCCGCAGCCGTGCGGGCAATCTCCCGCATCGCGTCGCCGGTGTTCTGCTGCAGATCCGAGCCCGGCTGCAGCGCACTGTTCGCCGAATCGAGCGCGGAGTGTGCCGATGCCAGCGTATCGCGCGCCTGCGGTACCACGGTGTCGAGTTGCTTGAGCAGCAGGTTGGCACTCGCCAAGGTCTGTTGCGCGTTGTTGCCGATCTTGTCGAGCGGCATGCCGTTGAGCTTCGCCATCAGGTGCGTCACCGAATCCTGCAGCGATTGCAGCGATCCCGGAATCGCCGGCAGTTCAGGCGGGTTGGAGGCCCAATCGATCGACGCCTTCGCTGAACCCGGAAAGAAATCCAGTGCGACATAGAGTTGTCCGGTCAGCAGGTTGCCGGTCCGCAACTGCGCGCGCAGCCCGCGCTCCACCAGCATGTTCGCCAATTGCTCGGGGTGCTGGGAAAGGCGCCCGCCTTTGGCACCTGTCCGGTAGCGCGACGTGAAACGCTCCGGATATAGATTGAATTCGACAGGAATGCTGAACTTGCGGGTTTCGCGATCGAAGCGCGTATAGATTCCCGTCACTTCGCCAACCGTCACGCCGCGGAAATCGACCGGCGCGCCGACCGTCAGGCCGCGCACCGAATCGGTGAAGTTCACCAGATACTTCGCGACGATGGCGTCGTGGCGCTTCATCGCCTCCGCGCGGTCGTGGTACAGCGTGAACGTCATGTCGGTCGGCGCCGCCGCCTGCTCGAGCGGCTCGCCGGGCGTCTCGAACGCGATGCCGCCAATCATGATCGACACCAGCGACTGCGTCTCGACCCGCAAGCCGTCGGGGCTGAGCGCGACGTCGATGCCGCTCGCGTGCCAGAACCGCGAATCCGTGTTCACGAACCGGTCGTACGGCGCATTGACGAATGCGTGCACCGTCACGCCCTTGCCGTCCGCGTCGAGCGAATACGAAACGATCTGCCCGACCTGGAGCCGCCGGAAATAGACCGGCGTGCCGACGTCGATCGACCCCATGTCCATGCCTTTCAGCACGAACGTCCGGCCCGGCTCGTCGCTCGTGAACACCGGCGGGGCCTCCAGGCCGGTGAAGTCGCGGCGCGCGCCCTTCGCATCGCCGACGTCGGCGCCGATGAACGAACCGGACAACAGCGTGCCGAGGCCCGACACCGTGCCGCCGGCAATGCGCGGGCGGACGACCCAGAAGCGCGTGTTGTCGACCAGCAGCGTCGTCGCGTCCTTGGAGATATCGGCGGTCGCCACCACGCGCTTGTGATCGGTGGACAGCACCACCGACCTGACGACGCCGATATCGACGTTCTTGAACTTGATCTTCGTCTTCCCGGCTTCGAGACCTTCTCCGGTCCTGAAGGTGATCGTGATCGTCGGGCCTTGTTCGATGACGGCCTTCACGGCCAGCCATCCGCCGATCAGCACCGCGACAATCGGCACGAGCCACACGAGTTGCATGCGCCAGCGCGAGCGCGTCGTCGCGACGGCGTCCGGTATGTCCGGCATGTCAGGCTTCTGCTCGGGGCCACCCATGATGCTGCTCTCCAGTGTCCCAGATCAGGCGGGGGTCGAATGTCGTCGCCGCGAACATCGTCAGCACGACCACCGCCCCGAACGCGATCGCCGCAGGACCGGCCTTGATCGTCGCCAGCGCCTGGAACTGCACGAGCGCGACGAGCATCGTGATCACGTAGATGTCGAGCATCGACCAGCGCCCGACGAATTCGACCATCCGATAGATGCGCGTACGCGGTTCCCGCAGCCATCGCGAATGCCGCTGGACCGTGAATGCGAGATATGCGAGCGCGAGAATCTTGAGCAGCGGCACCGCGATGCTCGCGACGAACACCACGACCGCGAGCGGCCACGAACCGGAGACCCACAGATAGACCACGCCGCTCAGGATGGTGTCCTTCTGCGCGCCGAACAGCGAACTCGTGTACATCACCGGCAGCACGTTCGCGGGAATGTAGAGGACCATCGCGGCAATCAGGAGCGCCCACGTGCGCGACACGCTCGCGGGTTTGCGCAGGTGCAGCGCCGCGCCGCAGCGCGGACAGGCCAGATCGTGCACGTCGGCCGGCGCACGCGCGAGTTGCCCGCAGTCGTGGCACAGCGCGAGGCCGCAATCGGCGGCCGTGACGGCACCGCGCGGCACTGGCATGCCGCTGCCGCGCCCGTCGCCGTGGCCTCGCGCCGCGTCGATACGCGACCACAATTCGTGCGCATCGAACGCCGCGCCGGCAGCTGCAAGCACGAGCATCAGCCCGCCGAACGAATAGAGCGCGACGCCCGTCACGACACTCGCGATGTGGGCCAGCTTGACCAGCGCCACCAGCAAGCCGAGGATCAGCACTTCCGTCATCCCCCACGGCGCCGCGAGGTGGCAGAGCCGAAACACGAGCGCCGCGCACGCGGGCACGCGGTTCATCCGCAACGGCACCAGCAGCCAGAGCATGCCGGCGATCTGCACGAGCGGCATCAGCATCGTGGTCGCGAACACGAGGCCGGCGAGCGGCCAGATCCCGTCCGCATACAGCACGCGCACGGATCCGGCGAGCGTCGTCTCGACCACTGTCCCGCCGACCGACAGGCCGACAATCGGGTACAGGTTGGAAATGACGAACAGCACACCCGCGGCCGTGGCAAACGCCAGCGCGCGCGTCAGGCTGTCCTCGCGATTCCGGTAAAGCTCGGCGTGGCAGCGCCGGCACCGCAGCGCGCCGCCAGGTGCCACGGGCACGTTCCGCTGCAACAGGTCGCATTCGTGGCACACGATCAGGCCGGCGCGGTTCATCTCGGCCCCTCGTCGGAAACGGGTCGATTGGCGTCGGCGTGCGGCGGTGCGGTCGTCCGCTCGGCCGTGACGACCCAGCCCCCGCCCATCGCCATGTAGAGACTGACGAGCGACGTGAGCGTCGCGCTGCGCGTCTGCGTGTACGACAGCTCCGCGTTGAACAGCGTGCGCTCCGCGTCGAGCACCTCGATATAGCTCGTATAACCGCCCTCGTAGCGCAACCGCGCGAGCCGCTCGTAGGTGCGCAACGCGTCGATCTGGCGCGCCTGCGTGGCGAGCTGCTCGCGCGACTTCTGCGAACCGATCAGCGCGTCCTCGACCTGCTGGAACGCGACCTCGATCGCCTTCTCGTACGCATAGAGCGCCTCCTGCTGACGCGCCTCCGCCTGGCGGACCTGGCCCGTAATGTTGCCGCCGGTGAAGATCGGCAGCGTCGCCGATCCGGCAAACGACCAGACGCGCGCGGGCCCGGTAAAGAGATTCGAGAACTGCGCGCTGACCGAACCGAACAGCCCGGTCAGCGAAATCGACGGGAAGTACAGCGCGCGGGCCGCGCCGATCAGTGCGTTCTGCGCGATCAGGTTCTGTTCCGCCTGCAGCAGGTCGGGCCGGCGTTCGAGCAGATCCGCCGGCAACCCCGCGGGAACCGCGGGTGCCTCCAGCTCGGCGAGCACGCGGCCGCGTACGATCGGGCCGGGATTGCGGCCGAGCAGCACGGACAGCGCGTCCTCCTGTTGCGCAATCTGCGTTTCGAGCTGCGGGATGGTCGCCAGCGTCGTCTCGTATTCGGACTGGCTCTGCGCAAGCTCCATCTGCGATACTTCGCCCCCGTTGAAGCGCGCGGTAAATACCTTGACGGAGTCCGCGCGACTCGCTGTCGTCGCTTTCGCGATCTCCAGCTGGCGGTCCAGGCTGCGCAGCGTGATGTAGGACGACGCAACCGACGCCACCAGCGTCAGGATCGTCGCGCGGCGCGCTTCCTCGCTCGCGCGCAGGTTGGCACGCGCGGCTTCCGTTTCGCGTCTGACCTTGCCGAACAGGTCGAGGTCCCACGTGGCGGACAGGGTCGCCTGAAACTGGTTCGAGACCGACGGCACCGTCGGCGGCAGCGGAATCGCGCCGCTGCGCGACGAGCGCTGGCGCGTGGCGTCGAACCCGGCGGCGACTTGCGGAAACAACGCCGAGCGCGTGCTGACGAACTGACCGAGGAATTCGTCGACGCGCGCCGACGCCACCTTGAGGTCGCGGTTTTCCGCCAGCGCGGTCGCGATCAACGCGTTCAGTGTCGGGTCCTGAAACTGCTCCCACCACGCGCTGTTGGCGACGTCCACGGCCTCGCCGGACGCGAACCGGAACGACGCCGGCACGTCGACCTTGGGCCGCACGTAGTCCGGGCCGAGCAGGCATCCGCTCAAGCCCATCAGCAAGACCGGCGCGCAGAGGCGCCAGAACGCGGCGCGTCGCATGTCAGCCGTCCTTGCGGGGTGCGGATGGAGCGGTGTGCGGCGACCCGGGGCCGGCCCCCGGGGAAGGCGGCAGGGCCTGGTCGCGCGAGCGCGACGACAGCGCCTCGAGCAGGTAATAGAACATCGGGATGAAGAACACGGCGATCGCCGTGGCCCCGAGCATCCCGCCGATGACGCCCGTGCCGATCGAATGGCGGCTGTTCGCCGACGCGCCCAGCGCGATCGCCAGCGGCACGACGCCGAGGATGAACGCCAGCGAGGTCATGACGATCGGCCGCAAGCGCTCTTCCGACGCGGTGAGCGCCGCGTCGTAGGGCGATGCGCCCGCCTCGCGGTTGATCACCGCGAACTCGAAGATCAGGATCGCGTTCTTGGCGGCCAGCGCCACCAGCATCGTCAGCCCGATCTGGAAGTAGACATCGTTATTGAGCCCGCGCAGCATGATCGCGACCAGCGCGCCGAACATCGCGAACGGCACCGCCATCAGTACGCCGAACGGCAGCGACCACTTCTCGTATTGCGCGGCGAGGATCAGGAACACCATCACGAGGCCGAAGCCGAACACCAGGCCGGACGTTCCGCCCGCCTTGCGCGCCTCGTAGGCCTCGCCGCTCCATGCGACGTCGTAACCGGGCGGCAACTGTGCCGCAAGCTCTTCGAGCACGGCGATGACCTGGCCGGAGCTGTAGCCGGGCGCCGCATTGGCCGTGATCTTGACCGCGGGAAAATTGTTGAACCGCGTGATCAGGTCCGGGCCCGTCACGTATCGGTAGGACACCACGGACTTGAGCGGCACCATGTTGCCGTTCGTGCTGCGCACGTAGATCTGGTCCAGGTCCTGCGGCTTGAGGCGGTAGGACGGTTCCGCCTGCAGGATGACCTGCCAGAGCCGGCTCGCCCGGTTGAATTGCGACACGTAAAGCGAGCCGAACATCGTCTGCATCGCGCTATACACGTCCTGGATCGGCACGCCGAGCGTCTCGGACTTGTCGCGATCCACATCGACCAGCAGCTGTTGCGACGATGCGTTGAAGGTCGATGTCACGCCCGACAGCTCCGGCCGCGCTTTCGCCTTGTTCACGAAGTCCTGCACGACACCCGCCAACTGGGCAATCGACGCGTCGCCCTTGCTCTGCACCCATACCTCGGTGCCGCCGGTCGTACCGAGCCCCGGAATCGACGGCGGATTGACCGGAATGACGATGCCCTCCCTGATCCCGGACAGGTTCACATACGCGTCGACCAGCACGGCGCGGGCGTTCTGCGTCCTGATGTTCGCGAACTTGTAGCGCTCGTCGAAGCCTTTCAGGCCGATGAAGAACGTGCCGGCGTTGTTCTTGTTCTGACTGTCGAGCAGGCTGAAGCCGTCGATCGTCGTCACGCTGCTCACCGCCGGCTGCTTCATGAAGTAGTCGGCGACCCGCTGCGACACGTCGCCCGTGCGGTCGAGGCTCGCCGCATCCGGCATGACGATCGCGCCGAGCAGGTAGCCTTGATCTTCCGGTGGCAGAAACGCGCCCGGGATCGTCCTGAACATCAGCACCGTCAGCACGATCATGCCGCCGAACAGCACAAGCGCGAGCACGAAGCGCTTGATGACGAACCTGACCGCGCGCGCGTAACCGGCCGTCAGCCGCGCGAACACGTTTTCGAACCATCGGAAGAAGCCCTTCTTCTCGTGGTGCGTGCTCGTGAGCAGCAGCGCGGCCAGCGCCGGCGACAACGTCAGTGCGACGACGCCCGAGATCACCACCGAAATCGCGATCGTGATCGCGAACTGCTTGTAAAGCTGCCCCGTGATGCCGCCGAGAAACGCGACCGGCACGAACACCGCGCAGAGCACCAGCACGATCGCCACCACCGGCCCGGCCACCTCGTCCATGGCCCGCTTGGCGGCCGCCTTCGGGTCGAGCTTGTGCACCGTCATGTTGCGCTCGACGTTCTCGATCACGACGATCGCGTCGTCGACCACAATGCCGATCGCGAGCACCATCCCGAACAGCGTCAGCATGTTGATCGAGAAGCCGAGCAGCGCCATGCCCATCGCCGTGCCGAGAATCGACACCGGCACGGCCAGCACCGGGATGATGGTGGCGCGCAGGCTTTGCAGGAACACGAACACGACGATCACGACCAGGATCAGCGCTTCGAAGAAGGTGTGCACGACGTCGGTGATCGACGCGCGCGTGAATTCCGTCGTGTCCATCGCGATCTGGTAGTCGAGCCCTTCGGGAAACGACTTCTTCATGTCCGCGAGCGTCGCGCGCACCTGCTTCGACACATCGAGCGCATTGGCGCCCGGTTGCTGATAGACCGCGATGATCGTGGCCGGCTTGCCCTGGAAACGGCTGCGAATCGAATAGTCCTTCTGCCCCAGCTCGGCCCGCCCCACATCCTTGAGGCGAACGATCGCCGTGCCCTGGCTCGCCGCACGGATGATGATGTTGTCGAAGTCGGCCGGCTCGGCGAGGCGGCCCGGGGTCGTCACCGCGAACGACTGCTCGACCGCGCCGCCGGTCGGCGCCTGACCGAGCCGCCCGACCGCGAACTGCTGGTTCTGGTTGGCGACCGCGCGCTGGACGTCGGCTGCGGTGATGCCCAGTTGCGCCATGCGGTCCGGCTTCAGCCAGATGCGCATCGCATAGTCGGGCGTGCCGAAGATGGCGGACTGATTGGCCCCGCCGATGCGCTTGATCGCATCGAGCACGTAGATGTTCGCGTAGTTCGCGATATAGGTCGCGTCGTAGCGTTCCTGCGGCGAATAGATCGCGATGACCATCATGAACGCCGACGATTTCTTCTGGATCTGCACGCCCTGTGCCTGCACCGATTGCGGCAGTTGCGGCAGCGCCAGGTTCACGCGGTTCTGCACGTCCACCTGCGCGAGTTCGGGGTTGGTGCCGATCTCGAAGTACGCGTTGATCGTCAGGTTGCCGGTCGACGAGCTGGACGAATTCATGTAGATCATGTTGTCCGCGCCGTTGACCTGCTGCTCGATCGGCGCGGCCACGTTGTTGGCGACGACGTCCGCGCTCGCGCCCGGATAGGCGGCCGCGATCGTGATCTGCGGCGGCGTGACGTCCGGGTACTGGGCCACCGGCAGCGCAAGCATCGTCAATGCGCCGCCCAGCGTGATGACGATCGAGATGACGGACGCGAAGATCGGCCGGTCGATGCAGAAGTGAGAGATGTTCATGAAGCCGCCCGTCACTGGGCCGCGGCGACGCCGGATCCGCTCGCGGCCGACGGCGGCGCTCCGGCAACGATCTTCAGCGGCGTATCCGGCGCCACGCGGATCGCCCCGTCGACCACCACGCGCTCGCCGGCCTTCAGCCCGTCGGTGACGAACCAGTCGTCGCCGTGCCATTCCCCGACTTCGACGACGCGCTGATGCGCCTTCGATTCGTTGTCGACGACCCACACGTAGTGACTCTTCGCGCCCTGCAGGACAGCGCGCTGCGGTACCAGCACCGCGCCGGGCCGCGTCGCGCCGGACACGCGCGCGCGCACGAACTGCCCGGGGCGCAACGTGCCGTTCGGGTTGTCGAACACGGCGCGCACCAGAAACGTTCCGGTGTCGGTGCTGAATGCCGGATTCGCGAAATTGATCCGCCCGCGCTGCGGAAACTCGGTACCGTCGGCCAGCACGAGTGTCACGACGAATTCGTCGTTCGGCGGAAAGCGCAGCTTTCCTTTCGCAATTTCATCGCGGCGCTTGAGCATCTCGTTTTCCGAAATGCTGAAGTTCACCCACATCGGGTCGAGCTGGTAAATGTACGTGAGCAGTCCCGCTGCAGTGGCCGTGACGTAGCTGCCGTCCTGCTGCCGGGCGAAACTCGACAGGCCGGTGATCGGCGACTTGATCGTCGTGTAGCCGAGGTTGAGTTGCGCCGTCTGCACCTGCCCCTGCGCGGCGATCACGGCGGCCTCGGCCTGCTGCACGTTGCCGACTGCGTCGTCGAGATCCTTCTTGCTCAGCGCGTTCTGAGCGGCGAGCGGTCTGACCCGCGCGAGATTTTCCTTCGCGACGTTGAGCCTCGCCTGCTGCTGCGCGAGCTGCCCCTTCGCAGTCTGCAGCGCGGCGTCGAACGGCTTGTGGTCCATCTGGAAGAGCGTCTGGCCAGCCTTCACCATCTGACCTTCGACATAGGTGCGCTTGTCCAGGAATCCGTCCACCCGCGCACGAATCTCGACCTCGTGCGAACTCTGCGTCTGCGCGGTGAATTCGAAGTCCACCGGCGTGTCGCGTGGCGCGATCGTCACGACCGTCACTTCAGGCGCACCGAGCGTCGGGATCGCTGCGGGCTTCTTGCATCCGGTGCAGACGGTGAGGGCCGCGATCAGCGGCATCGAAAGAATGAGGGTTACGGGCTTCATGGGATGATTCCCGACGCTACTTCGCCGTGCAGTCTCCGAACACCACCACGGCGTCTTCGCGATTGACAAGGGTCGCGGTGATGGTCCCGTCGCGCGTGTCGAGCACGAGGGTCCACGCGAAGCCGAGTTCGGTGCCCTGCATCGCGATCTGGTTCTGGCCTTGCTCCATGAATTGAATCGGTGCGCTGCGCGCGGGCCCGGCAATCGTCTTCTTGTTGAAATCGATGGACAGGAACCTGGGCGCACCGACGTCCGCGGGTAGCGCACGCACGCAAGCAAGACCCGGATCGCATGCGTGGGCCTCGACCGTCGCGCATAACAACGGCTTGCTTCCGTCGAAATCACCTGCGCATGCGCCCGCACAATCCAGCAGGAAGGTTGCCGCCAGCGCCGTCCGTACGAGGTTGTTCATGGTGCGTCCACCGCTCGGCTCCGATGACTATTGGCTCGTGTAACCCCGCCCGTTCATGCATGCGGTCACGGCGCGCATGAACGTCGACAACTGGCTCGCGGTGCTGCTCTCCACGGCCTGCTCCTGCCGGGCAGCGGCCTCTTCCCGGCGCAGCCGGCGCATGCCGCCGCCGGCCGTGCCGGTGATCGCGCCGATCGCCGCACCCTTGCCGGCATCGCCCGCGATCGCACCGATCGCCGCCCCCATGGCTGCACCGCCCGCGGCACCTCGCAACATGCCGCCCTGCGGTGGCGGCTGAGCGGACGGCGAGGCGGCGCGCTGCGCGAGGGCAACCGGATCGACGCCCGTGGTCTGCTTCGCCCATACCTGGCATTCCGCCGTATCGGTCTGCTGCTTTTGCGCACTCTGCCCCTTCGCGGGATAGAAGATCGGCTGTTGCGCAACAGCGAAGCCGCCAAGCGTCAATGCGACAAGACCCGTCGCGAAGGATGCGAATCGCCGCTTGCAGGCCGCGCCATGCTTACCTGGCCGTGCAGGCTTCGATCGCTGCAACGCGCATTCCATGTGTGGCCTCGCTTCCACCTGGTCTTCCGACCGCCATCCACGCCACCGTTCAACTGCGTGCGGCAGGCAAGCGGCGCCTGCTTCATCGATTGAGGCGGGTGATCTTCGATCCTCTCAAGCCGATCCCGGCCATCAATCCCTTCTGGTCGAAGATGAACGCGTAGATATCCGACTGTAGCGTGGCCGTAGTCAGATTCCTGGCGGCGCCGGCATCGCCGATCACGACGGTCGGCGCCATGCCGACTTCGAAACCGGCACTCGTCTTGAGGTTGTCGAGTGCCTTGTCCGACATGAACATCATCACGTACCCGTAGGTCTGGACACCCGCCTGAAGACCGTAAGTCACCGATGTCGTCGCGTAGTATCCGGTGACCTTGCCACCCTCGATCAATTCGCCCGTACCGTGCGACGCGCCGGCAATGAACCCGGCTCGCACCACGCTCGGAAACACGAGAATGCCCTTGGCCTTGGCCGCCACGTCCTTCGCCTGCGGCGTGGCGACATACAGATTCGCCAGCGCTGCCTGCGCATCCTGGTCGAGGACGGCGTCCCCGGATTCGGTACCGGATTGACTGGTCGAGCAGGCCGCCGTCACGGCGAGCAGCGAGATCGCGGCCAGCTTGCGTATGCATTCGATCATGATGCGTACTCCCGTTGAATTCCCGCAATCGTGCAAGCCCGCGCCATCGCCGATGACATCGGCCGCACGTTGTCGGATTCCAGTGTGGTTGCCGCATTCATCAAGAACAATGGGACTTTGGTCCCATAGGGCACCGGCGGCACCGGCGCGGATATGCCGTCACGACGGCGACGCGATACCCAGTGCCGTGCACACGGTCTTGATCAGCAGTGCATCGTTGAACGGCTTGCGCACATAGGCGATCGCCCCGGCCGCGAGCGCCTGTTCACGCACGGCGACGTCGTCGTAGGCGGTGATCACGATCACGGGCACGCCGGTGCCGTCGAGGCGCCGTTGCACCTCGAGTCCGTTGAGCCCGGGCATCTGTATGTCGAGAATCACGCAAGCCGGGCGGTATGACGGCATCGACGCGAGCGTGTCGAGAAAATCGTCGCCACTCTGAAAAGCGTCCGCACCGATGCCGACGGATCGCAACAGACGCTTGATCGCCCGGCCCACCGATTCATCGTCGTCGACAACCGCAACGAATTGCTTGACGTTACCCATTGTGAGAATTCCGGATTCGGCCGTTGACCGCGTCACAGCGATCCCGCAAATTGAGGCTATCAGGCGCAAAGCGAAACCGGTATAAGACTTTGGTCCCGCGTCGTGACGGTGGATGCGCCGAGCGGGGGGTCAGCGCGCAGGGCGCATGGATGTCGAAGCGCCGAAGCCGAGCTTGTCGGCGAGGCGCACGAGGTCCGCCAGCGACGCCGCCTCCATTTTCTCCATCACGCGTGCGCGATGAATCTTGATGGTTTTTTCGGCGATGCCGAGATCGTCGGCGACCTGCTTGTTCAGGCGGCCCGTCACGACGAGCGTCATGACTTCCCGCTCTCGCGGCGTCAGGCGATCGAAGCGCGCCTGGAGGCTCGCGAGTTCCCGGCGACGTTCGCCCATCTGCATCGAACGCTCGAGCGCGCGCCTGATTGCGTCGAGCAGAACCGTGTCGCTGACCGGCTTCGGCAGGAAGTCGGCCGCACCAGCCTTCATTGCGTCCACGGTCGTGCCGATATCGCCGTGCCCGGTAATGAAGATGATCGGCAGCGCCGCATTCAATGTGCGCTGGATTTCGAGCCCGTTCACGTCCGGCAGCTGGAGATCCAGCAGCAGACACGCCGGGCAATTCGTCAGGTCGGCTGCGTCGAGAAACGCGCGTCCCGACTCGAACGACTCGGCCCGGTAGCCCGACGACCGGACGAGCCGTGATAGCGCGTGTCGTACCGAAGCGTCGTCGTCCACGATGAAGACAATCGAAGCGGGATCGCTCATGGCTGCCGGTGCGCGTGGTTCGATTCCGCCGTACCCGATGCCGGCAACGCCACATGGAACGACGCGCCGCGGTCCGCATTGTTTTCCGCCCAGAGACGGCCGCCGTGCGCGGCGATGATCGTCCGGCTGATCGACAGGCCCAATCCCAACCCGTGCGGCTTCGACGTGAAGAACGGCTTGAAGATCTTGTCGAGCTGGTTGACCGTCAGCCCATGCCCACGATCGCACACGCAGATACGCACGGCCCCATCGGGCTCGGCCCATACCCGTGTGGTGACGACACGATCCACGGCAGGCCCGTCGTGTACCGCGTCGAATCCATTGAGCAGAAGGTTGAGCACGACCTGCTGAAGCTGCACCCGGTCGCCGCGCACGACCGGGAGTTCGTTTTCGATGTCGAGCGTCGTCCGGATCCCGCGCATGATCGCGTCGCTATGCACGAGCAGCACGACGTCCCGAACGACACCGCCGACGTCGAGCGGCTGCAGATCCACGTCGCCCTTACGGACGAGCGCGCGCATTTTTCGGATGATTTCGCCCGCGCGGCAATTGTCATCCACGATGTCCTTCAGGGTTTCCCGCACCTCGTGCAGGTCGACCGGGTCCGCCACCAGGAAGTGCTGTGCGGCCTGCGCGTTGCTGAGGATCGCGGTCAGCGGCTGGTTCAGTTCATGCGCGAGCGACCCCGCCAGTTCGCCGAGCGCGGAGATACGCGTGAGATGCGCGAGCTCCTGCCGGCTTCGCTGCAATTCGACCCGCTCGCTGCGATCGACGATCACCGCGAGCCGGGTCGGCGCGCCGTCGACGCAGCATTCGCTCGTCGTCACTTCCGCCGGGAATTCCGCTCCGTCGCTGCGTCTCGCCACCACCGATTGCATCGACTGCACCCGCGGCGGCATGGGTGGCGCAACCTGCGCCCGCGCATCCCACTCGACGCCTGCGGAACAACCGATAAACAGCATCCGACCGGACACGCCGGTCAACGCATCGCCGTGGTACCCGAACAGCACCATTGCCCTTTCATTGGCAAAAGCGATTTCATTGCGCTCGTTGAAACCGATGATCGCGACCGGCACGTGTTCGAACGCATCACGCATCGGCGTGTCCGTTTCACGATGCTCCGGACCGGGTTTCAACCGCTTGCCGAACCAGGGGATGCGTGCTGCCGCGTCCGACGCGCGGCGCAGCGCCGGCGGAATGTGCAAGCCCGCATGCGCGATGATTCCTTCGCCGCGGGGCTCCCGCCACGCTGCGGCGCATTGCGGCGCAGCAATGCCTGACGGCACACTGCGCGCATGCGCGTGACGAGATGAATGCCGGCCTGCGGGGCCGCTGATCGAGCCGATCGGCGATTGCAGTTGCGTGTGCAAGTTATATAAGCGCCACACGAACGACTCCATGGCCGCCGCCAGCACGACCCCGATATCCAGCGTAGGGACAGACATGACTGCCTCTCTCCGTGGCGACGCGGCCCCCGCGCACGGTCACACCTGCTGCGGCGCGCAGTCGCTCCGGCAGTCCGCCCCATGGAACGGACCGCGATAGCCCCGATGCTCCACCGTGTTCCGGCGCTTCATGCGTGGTGTTGCGTTTGCTATCTGCCGTCTGGGAATCGGTGGCGCAAGCCGTGATTACTCACGTACTCGCAACCAATTCTAGGTATACCGATCGATTAGATTCCAGTTCCGATGGAAATCTTCGCCGTCGCAACGCGGATATTTTCGATAGGCTTGATCGAAGTCATTGATATGCCGGAACACTGTTCATCGCATCAATCGTGCCGGCGCCAGCGCGATCACGTACAGCACCGACTACCCGCTCGTCACCCCTGCGCGCGAACCGAACCCGCTTCGTCATAAGCCACGATGGTCAGCCCTTCCGCCGGATCCGGCGCGACGAAGTAACGCGTGATCTGCTCGAACTCGGCGTCCGATGCCTGGAACGGATGCTCCCCTCGCGCATTGCGCACGCGCAGACGCGCCTTGCAAACCGCATCGCTTACATCGAGGTAATGCAGTCGATGGTCGCAACCGGCAGCCTGCGCAACAGCCCGCCCCCATGCACGCGCAACGATCGTATTGAACGGAAGATCGAGAACCACCGAGACGCCGGCCTGCAACACCGCGGCGACGTGGTCGGCCATCACCTCCTTGATGCGCTTTGCACATCGGACATAGTCGTCGATCGACAGGATCTCGCCCGGATACAGGCGAGCGAGCCAGACGTCTTCGCTGATCAACAGGGTCCGCTGCGCGCTCGCGAGCGTCGCGGTAAGCGTCGATTTTCCGGATGCGATCTTGCCGCATACCATGTGGAGCAATACCGCGTCGTTCGAGGTTGTCGTGTGATTGTTGTCGGTCTGCATTTCCAGGCGCTCCATCGAATGCCCAGAAAGCAAAAACCCGCCTTCCGGGCGGGTTGTGATGACATGCATTCAGTCGATGGCTACCCCGCCGGCGAAATTGCGGCGCAAATAATCGAGCGGGTATGCGATCGGTTCATGTGCAGCAGAATAACCAAGTGCCCGATCGCGAGCAAGCCGGGTTGAGATCGACACCGATGGCTACGCAACCATCAGCGAACGACGCGCGCCTTCGCGCGCTAACCATCCGCCGTGCCTCGGCGTAACCGCGACCGGCTCCCGAAGCACGCGCCTCACGCCGCCGCACCGCCGCCCTTCGGAAACACCCCCTTGCTCATCGCATCCAGTTGCCGAACGATCTCCGCACGCATCTCGGCCGATACCTCGACGCTGTCGAGCAATTCCGAAATCCACAGCCCGTCGGCCGCGAGCCGGCAGATCATCAGCGTGGCGGCTTGCTCGAGCGGCACGGGATCGGGCCGCGTCCATTCCCGCATCGGCACCGACCATCGCGCGCGCGTCTCCTGCTCGGTAATCATCGACGCGACCAGCACGCGCAGCACATCGGTACTCGCGGCCGGATTCGCCGCATCGAGCACCGCATGCAGATAGGCCCGCGCCGCCGCGCCGTCGCCGCGTGAATCCGCGGCCATTCGCGCGGCCATCTGCGCGGTGAACCGCTTGGTCGCCTGCCCGAACAGCGCATCCAGCAGCCCCTGCTTGTTCGCGAAGTGATACTGCAGCGCGCCTTTCGTCACGCCCGCACGCTCGGCCACCGCATCGAGCGTCAACGCGGCCACGCCGTGATGCGTCGCAATCTCCGATGCGGCCGACAGCAACTGCGCGCGCACCTGATCCGGCGCTTTTTTCCGCCGCACACCGGCGGCTACGGCCACCGCCGGCGACGATGATCCTTCGGACGCCCGTGCGCCGGCCATTTCAGCCGGTTCGACAGGCACGGACACATCGCGCGGCGCGGGTTCGAGGCGTTTTTTCATAGCGCGGATGGTAGCACCCGAGCGTCTCGAGATAAACATTCCGGCTGGATGGTATGATCTGCCGCATGAATAAACCGTCCCCCTCCTCCTGGTCCGCGCTCGACACCGCCATCGCCCGTGGACGCGACGCGCTCGTGCGTCTTCAGCAGCCCGACGGCAGCTGGTGTTTCGAACTCGAATCCGACGCGACGATCACCGCGGAATACATCCTGATGATGCATTTCATGGACAAGATCGACGACGTGCGCCAGGAGCAGATGGCGCGCTACCTGCGCGCGAACCAGCGGCTCGACACGCATGGCGGATGGGCGCTGTACGTCGACGGCGCGCCGGACGTGTCGTGCAGCGTGAAGGCGTATTTCGCGCTGAAGGCGGCCGGCGACAGCGAACACGCGCCGCACATGGTCCGCGCACGCGACGCGATCCTGCAGCTCGGCGGCGCGGCGCGTTCGAACGTGTTCACGCGCATCCTGCTCGCGACGTTCGGCCAGGTGCCGTGGCGTGCGGCGCCGTTCATGCCGATCGAATTCGTGCTGTTCCCGAAGTGGGTGCCGATCTCGATGTACAAGGTCGCGTACTGGGCGCGCACGACGATGGTGCCGCTGCTGGTGCTGTGCTCGCTGAAGGCGCGCGCCCGCAATCCGCGCAACGTCTCGATCCGCGAGCTGTTCGTCACGCCGCCGGACGCCGAACGTCACTACTTCCCGCCCGCGCGCGGCATGCGCAAGCTGTTCCTCGCGCTCGACCGCACGGTTCGTCATATCGAGCCGCTGATGCCGAAGCGCCTGCGAGCGCGCGCGATCCGACATGCGGAGGCATGGTGCGCGGAGCGCATGAACGGCGAGGACGGGCTCGGCGGTATCTTCCCGCCGATCGTGTACAGCTACCAGATGATGGACGTGCTCGGCTACCCGGACGATCATCCGCTGCGGCGCGATTGCGAAAACGCGCTGGAAAAGCTGCTGGTCATGCGGCCGGACGGCAGCGTGTATTGCCAGCCGTGCCTGTCGCCGGTATGGGACACCGCATGGAGCACGATGGCGCTCGAGCAGGCGCGCGGCGTGGCGGCGCCGGAAGCCGGCGAAACGGCCGGCGCGCTGCGCGAACTCGACGCACGCATCGCGCGCGCGTACGACTGGATGGCCGAGCGCCAGGTGAACGACCTGCGCGGCGACTGGATCGAGAACGCGCCGGCCGATACGGAGCCGGGCGGATGGGCGTTCCAGTACGCGAACCCGTACTACCCCGACATCGACGACAGCGCGCTCGTCACCGCGATGCTCGATCGCCGCGGCCGCACGCATCGCAACGCGGACGGCACGAACCCGTATGCGCCGCGCGTCGCGCGCGCGCTCGACTGGACGCGCGGGCTGCAATCGCGCAATGGCGGCTTCGCGGCATTCGACGCCGATTGCGATCGCATGTACCTGAACGCGATCCCGTTCGCCGATCACGGCGCGCTGCTCGATCCGCCGACGGAAGACGTGTCGGGCCGCGTGCTGCTGTGCTTCGGCGTGACGAAGCGCGCGGACGACCGCGCGTCGCTCGCGCGCTGCATCGACTACGTGAAGCGTACGCAGCAGCCCGACGGCAGCTGGTGGGGCCGCTGGGGCACGAACTATCTGTACGGCACGTGGAGCGTGCTGGCCGGCCTCGCGCTCGCCGGCGAGGACAAGTCGCAGCCCTATATCGCGCGTGCGCTCGACTGGCTGCGCGCAAGGCAACATGCGGACGGCGGCTGGGGCGAGACGAACGACAGCTATATCGACCCGAAGCTCGCTGGTACGAATGCCGGTGAGAGCACGTCGAACTGCACCGCGTGGGCGCTGCTCGCGCAGATGGCGTTCGGCGATTGCGAATCCGATTCGGTGAAGCGCGGCATCGCGTATCTGCAGTCGGTGCAGCAGGACGACGGTTTCTGGTGGCACCGTTCGCACAATGCGCCGGGTTTTCCGCGCATCTTCTACCTGAAGTATCACGGGTATACCGCGTACTTCCCGCTGTGGGCGCTTGCGCGGTATCGGCGGCTGGCGGGAATGACGCTTGCATCAGACCACGATGCAGCAACGACCGAACGACGCGTGTCGGAGACCGTCTAGGCCCGGGGCCGCCGGGCGTCGCTCACTCGGTACATTGAGGCACGTCGGCGGTGCCGGACCCTTGGTAGCCTGGATGGACCGGCACATTGCATCCCTGCCCAAACAGCGGCGTCTCGGGTATCTCTGAAGCCGGCGCGCTCGCGGCAGCAGCGCCCGCCGCCGAACGTGCCGGTGCGTGTGCGTCTGCCGCCCATGACGTCGCAGCCGATATCGCCATGGCCAGGCATGCAAGACAGGCCAGTCCGCGTGACCGAGATTTCATGATGGTGCTCCCCTTCATCGTTGCAACCAGGCGCCGCGTGCATTCCGGTCGGAATGCACCGGTCGGCCTGAAGCGATTCCCGTGATTCGAACGTACGCAGTCACTGTTTGGTTGATTGCCCTTGCCCCGGCAGCGACACGTACCGGTACCCAACGACTACCGGGTGCTCGAACGTCTGCACCAACGAGATTTCGTTGTCGCTGATCGTCGCGATCGAAAACGACGATCCCGGCACCGGCGACGAACTCAATTGCTGCGTCTGACTCTGCGTCGACGCCAGCAGCGCGTCGAGATCGGACTTGATCGCGGCGAGCGCGTCGGCCGACGGACTCGCCGGCGGCGCACCGCCCGCGGCGGCCGGCGTGCCGCCCGCATCGGCGGCCTGGCCCGCCTTCGCTTTCACCGGCGTATCTTGCGCGGGCGCGTTCGTGCCACCCAGCGCCGTTTTCAATGCGGCCTGGTTCGCCAGGACCTTCTGGAGCAGTACGTACACGCTCCCCTGCGCCGCCGTCGACGACGACGCCTTGTAGGTGAACTCGATACTGCGCGTCAGGTAGATCCGGTTGACCAGTGCGATGGCCACGTCCGGCGGCGGCCCCTTGCCGCTCAGGTTGGCGATTTCGCTTTCGAGCGCCTGCTTGAGACAGAATCCATATTTCTGCGAATTGCTCTTGCAATAGGCAAACAGTCGGATCTTCGCGGGATAAGCCGGCACGCCATACGTTTCGGCCTGGCGAATGGTGACCGATATCTGATCCTCGCTGCGATGAGAACCGCTGAAGACGGCGTTGAAGAATCGCAGCGGCAGGCTGCCGCTGAACTGTTCCGCATTCCCATGCGCAACGGTGAATGCCGGGAACGTCGCGATCGGAAGGCGCATCCATGTCCCTGTCCGCGCGAATACGTTTGCGCTGCTGCATCGTGCGGATGGGGCCGCTGCATGGTGGGCAGGCTGTTCTGCGGTCTGCGCGGCGTGCACCCCGGCGGCAGCCGCGTGGTTTGCCGCGACTTGCTTCTTCGGCTGGTGCGCCGATGCGGGCGCCGGCGCTGGCGCCGGTCGTGCAGCCGGAGGTGCATCGGTACACGCTGCCGTCGTCGGCTGATGCCAGATGGCCGTGGATGACGCAGGCGTGTCGTCGGTGGCCGGGAACGTCTGCACGCGCGAATAATAATCGTTGAGTTCCTGGTCCAGCGGGATGAAATCGAGTTTCTCCGATCCCCACAGCGCGCCTTCGATAGGATTCCCGCTGCTGTCGGTTTGACCGATCGCGATCGCATAGACGTCGCCGACGTGCAGATCTTCGGTAGGGGGATAGACCGGCCGGATATTGTAGGTTTGCATGGCTTTCGTCCACTGCGTCGAAAGCCAGTTTTCGTCATAGGTCGGCGCGCATCCGAAAAGAACGGAACTGGCAAGTACGCCACCCGCCATGGCAAGTATGGTTCTCACATTCACCCCGGACTTGTTTTGTTGATATTCGATTTCCCCCGCTCATCAGTTCTAGCGGATAAAAATGGGCGATTCAAGAATCGCGCGGGAAAACATCCTGCGAGCGCCTTACGTCCCGTAATATCAATAGCTGTGCTGCATGGGCATTGCTCGTGCAGATGACGTTCGACGACTGCGAATCCGACTCGGTAACGCACGGCATCGCGTATTTACAATCGGTTCAGCAGGGCGACGGATTTAGGCGGGAGCACCCATCACGAATATCTTGCTGCTTTTCATGAAGTGCTCCTAGGGCGTGTTATGCACTTTGAAGGATCGGTACGGCATGGACGAGCATGAGGATGGCGAAGACAACGAAATGCAACCCGGCCAAGGTCTCGGGCAATCGCTCGTAGTCCCGGGTGAGCCGCCGGAAGCGGTTCGCCCAACCGAAACTACGCTCAACAACCCATCGGCGCGGCAGCAGCACAAAGCCGTTTTTCGCCTCCGGCAGCTTAATAACCTGCAAGTCGATGCCTTCGTCGCGAGCGGCTTGTGCGGGCGCTTCGCCCGTGTAACCTTGATCGGCACAGGCCAGCTTCACTGTCTGTCCCGTCACATGCTGAACTTCCTGTGCCAGCGCCTGGACCTGCGCGCGCTCTTGCTCGTTGGCCGGTGTGATATGCACGGCCAGCAGATGACCCAACGTATCCACGGCCCTATGCACTTTGCTTCCATTTTTGCGTTTATAGTCGTCGTAGCCCGCACGCGGGCCGCTTTCACACGTCGATTGCAGCGTGCGCCCATCGAGAATCACCGCGCTGGGCTGCCCCGGACGACCCTGCGCCACGCGCAGCACCGATCGTAGATCGTTGACCATCGCCTCGAAGCAGCCGGCCCTCAACCAGCGCTGCGCTTGCTAATACACCGCTTCCCAAGGTGGGAAATTCGTCGGCAATAGTCGCCAGGCCGCGCCCGCCCTGGCAAGCCAGCGCAGCGCGTTGTACAACTCCCGCAACTCATACTCTCTTTGTGGAGCGTCTTCTTTCATCAAGGTCAGATACGGCGCCACAAAGCTCCATTCGCCGTCTGAGACATCCGTCGGGTACGGTCTGCGTTTTTCCATTTTCCTGCGACCATATGCGATACGAACAATGTATAACACGCTCTACATCACAAATATCTCAACTTCCTGAAGTTATGTTTTTTTACAAAAACAATCCAACCCGGATCCACATACGGAACTACCACCTGAGCATACTTACCCCCCCATAAATTGGCACCAGAGAACAACAAAGATTTTAAATAATGCTGACTCAAATTAGAATTTTCAGACAGGGAGTCGCTCAGCATTATATTCCAAACAGAATATGAAGATTGCAATGCAAGATTGCGCGGAACTTTTAGCTTGATATGAACGATATTTCGTTTGTGATCGGTAGCACAATCAGAGCCATCAAATCCTCCGAACAGGTCCTCTATCGCCTGCGCTTGTACTCGCCGACTGCTAAATTTCTCCCATGCCCATATAGGCGGATTGGTCAGTTCCGTGCCCAAAAAATTCGACAATCTCGTCGTCATCCATTCGTACGCAGGACGCCATGTCTTTTCTACAAACTGCCATTCGAAGAAGAATCGGCCTTTCAACAGCAATTCGACCGGGAATGGCTGAATGTGAAATGTGTGAATAATTAAATGGCGACGCCCCCTCCGCTTTGCTTGCCGCCGAATTTTACTTCCGATTTTCATGAGCGACCGCCAACAAAATCTCTGAATTCAAATAATATCGATACATTAAATCGCGCCTTGTTGCAATAGCCTCGCACACGACCACTCATTGCGTAGATAGGATTGTTCAACTCCTCCACACATGCATTCGACACCCGCGCCACAATTGAGTTCGTCATACCCAAACGTCGACTCTCAATCTCATCTGCAATACGTGTGAAAGCGGGATTGGGATTTCGGTCGGACGAACCGCTTCCGGCGGCTCACCCGGGACTACGAGCGATTGCCCGAGACCTTGGCCGGGTTGCATTTCGTTGTCTTCGCCATCCTCATGCTCGTCCATGCCGTATCGATCCGTCAAAGTGGATAACACGCTCTAGGGCGTTACGGTCATGCGGCACACGCCTCGCTGAATATGCTGGAAGTCGTGCGGCGCAGTATCGGCGGACGATACCACCCCGGGGAAAGGCGCGAATTGCCAAAACAGTTTTGAGTTCAACGAGATGATCGGCCGCAGTCACTGACCAGTCGCGTCAAACAAATCCCTCGTCAACCAGCGTGCATCCATTCGCCGTGATCTCGTGCCGCTGGCCCGAGCCGCCGACCACGCGGCTCCAGCTCTCGGACACGAGCACGGCCGCGTCACCATCCGTGCGCAGCGCATAGCCGAATCCGCCATACATGCCCGGCACCGCGAACCACATGCGTGCGGCCTGCGCGTCGAGTTCGAGCAGCGGTTCGAGTTCAGGCAAGCGCAATGCGTCGACACGCAGGTGCGCGATGCGGCCGACGATCATCGCGTGGAAATGGCGCTGGATTTCAAGCACCGTGTCGTCGGGCACGAAGCGTTTCGGTCGCGGCGTCAGCCAATCGACCAGATGCCGATGCCCGCGCGCCACCGCAATATCGACCGCGCGCTCGCGTTGCGCATCGCGCAGCATGCGCCACGCACCGAGCCGCAGCAGTTCGGCGACGACCTCCTTCGGCGCGCCGCGATACGCGGCCTGATGCAGCGGCGCATAAAACGACGTGCCGCCGAGCCGTGTCGCATTGACGAGTTCAGGCTGCTTCGCAACGAGGTCGAGCATCGTCGCCCAGTCGCCGTTCCTCGCTGCGTCGGCCAGCGCATGCCGGCTCGCGACCTCCGTTTTGCCGAGCACGTCGGCGCTCGTGATTCCGTCCCATGCGATGCTCAATCGGCTCTCCTCGTGTGTCGCATCTGCGTAACCGCGTCGACCGCTCATCATAAGCGTTCGTCACGACTACGACCGTGCGATCACGCATCGCTTCTCCGGGCCGACGACGCATCGAGCGCGTCATGATCCAGCAGCAGGTTCAGCAACTGGCGACGCGATTCGATGCCGAGCTTCGCGAATGCACGCCGTGCGTAAGTATCAATCGACGACGGCCGAATGCCGAGTTCCTGCGCGATGTCCTGCGTCTTCCTGCCGCGAATGAGCCGCGCACATACCTCCGATTCGCGGGACGTCAGCTTCTCGAACACGTGGATCAGCCGCTGCGCGGCAACACTTTCGTTGCTGCGCGCCGCGTCCGCATCGGCCGGCCGGTCGCCGACGATCCGTCGATGTGCAACAGCCAGCGGCAACACGATCAGCGCGACATGCCGGACGATGCTCAGCTCCTTGAGCGTAAACGGCGGCAGCCGTCGCGCACGGCATACCGACAGCGCATAGGTGAGTTCGTCCACGCGGTACGTGACCACGCACTCGTCGTGAATGTCCTCGCTGTCGTAAAACGCGCGCCGAATCTCGGGGTTCAAGCGCAGCGTCGACAACTGCAGCAACTGCGTATCGCGTTCGCCGCGGATGCAGTCGAACGTCGTATCGATCCGCGCGAAATCGCGGTAGTAGTGCGTCATCGTGCGCTCGATCTGGTCCGGGTACGTTCCGTAGCTGCCGATCCAGCCGACCCGGCGATCGAGCAGCGACTCGTCCTCGTAATCCAGATGAATGGAATCGCAATCGACGATGCGCGTCAGGTTCTCGAACACGACCGCGACGAAATCCGGCGAGCCGATCGCGCCGGCCACGGCCGACAGCGCGTCGGACATGAACACGAGCTGGCCCAGCTGGATATCGATCGTCGCGTCGGCGTCATGGTCGGTCATACGATGCACGGAAGAATGGGACGGTTACCGTTACCACGCCAAAAGTGCGTTGCCAATTCCCTCGCGCGGGTTTCCGGTGCACACCGCCGCCCGGCTGTACGGATTTCATGGACAGACAGCCGGATGCCCGCCGCATACAGTCATCCCCGATATCCGGCGAGGCCCGCCAGTGCATCCCTGGTTCGAAGCGAACCGTTGCGAGCCTCATCGACCGCCCCGCGGCGCGCGTGCGCAATGCAGCGCCCCGCCCTCGTTTCGAAAGGGAGTGACCATGATCGTCCGCGTTTTTCGTCTCGCCTTCCCCGTCGCCATCGCGACCGCCGCATGCTTCGCATCGCTGTCGGCAACGCCGGCCCGCGCGTCGGACGCCGAACTGAACGTCTACAACTGGTCCGAGTACATCGCGAAAAACACGATCCCCGACTTCCAGAAGCAATCGGGCGTACGCGTGCGCTACGACGTCTACGACAGCGACGACACGTTGCAGTCGAAGCTGCTGGCCGGGAGCTCCGGGTACGACATCGTCGTGCCGACCTCGAACTACATGGCCAAGCAGATCCAGGCCGGCGTCTACCAGAAGCTCGACAAGACGAAACTGCCGAACCTGGCAAACCTCGACCCCGCGCTGATGAAGAAGATCGCCGAATCCGATCCCGGCAACCAGTACGGCGTGCCGTGGGCCTACGGCACGGACGGGGTCGGCTACAACGTGCAGGCGGTCAAGAAGGCGCTCGGCGACAGCGCGCCGCTCGACAGCTGGGCACTGGTGTTCGATCCGGCCAACGTGTCGAAGCTGAAGAGCTGCGGCGTGTCGTTCCTCGATGCACCGGACGACGTGTTTGCCGCCGCGCTCCAGTACCTCGGGAAGGATCCGAACAGCAAGAGCCCCGCCGACTATCAGGCCGCGTTCGAGATGCTCAAGAAGGTGCGTCCGTACATCACGCAGTTCAACTCGTCGGGTTACAACAACGATCTCGCCAACAACGACGTCTGTGTGGTGCTGGGCTGGTCGGGCGACGTGAGCGTCGCGCGCCGCGAAGCGGTGGCGGCGAAACGCGGTTACGAGATCCGTTATGCGAACCCGAAGGAAGGCGGCATCCTGTGGTTCGACGTGATGGCCATTCCGAAGGACGCGCCGCATCCGGAAGCCGCGTTGCAATGGATCAACTACATCGAGGATCCGAAGGTCAACGCGGACATCACCAACGAGATCTACTATCCGAGCGCGAACAAGGCGGCCCATCAGTACGTGACGCCGGCCGTCGCGCACGATCCGAACGTCTATCTGCCCGCCGACGTGCTCGACAGGATGGCGCTCTCGAAGCCGCGTTCGGCTGACATCGCGCGGCTCGAGAACCGGTTGTGGCAACAACTGAAAACCGGCAACTGACCAGCCCGGTCGCAAGTATGAAATCATGCGAACGCGCCGTCGGCGCGTTCATTCCAACTCGACGAAGACTGCCCATCATGATCGACGTTTCATCCATTACCGACGCGCTCATCCCGAGCGGCGAGCCGACGCAGTACCGTGTGTCGCCCGAGAAGCTGATTGCGGGCGATCCGCTGCAAACACTCACGCCGGGTTTCGCGAGCCCGTGCGGCCGTTTCTCGACCGGCATCTGGGAAAGCACGCCCGGTTGCTGGCACGTCGCCTACACCGAAGCAGAATACTGCGAGATCCTGGCAGGCACGTCCGTGATCACGGACACGGAGGGAAACCGGAAGACCGTTCGTGCCGGCCATCGTTTCGTGATTCCGCCGGGTTTTCGCGGTACCTGGGAAGTCGTCGAACACACGCGGAAGATCTTCGTTGCGTACGACGAACAACCGCCCGCGTAAGCGCCACCGCTTCGTCGGCCGGCATGCGCCGTTCGCAACATTGCGCCCCAATTTGCCACGTCGCTCCACCGCAATGACACGGAATTGACACGCGCGGCCGGTAAGTTCCGCTCGTCTCGTTCCGTGTCTCGCCATGCTTGCCCTGCTTCTCGCCGCCTTCTATGAAACCGCCCGCCAGGGAAGCGTGACTGCGGCCGCGAAGCGCCTCGACGTGAGCCAGCCGACGATCACGTCGCGCATCCAGCAGCTCGAACGCCATTACGGCGTCGATCTGTTCCATCGCCGCGGCAACCGTCTCGACCTCAGCGACGCCGGCGCGTCGCTGATGCCGATGATCGGCCAGATGCTGCAGATGGAGAACGATATCGATTTCGCGCTGCGCAACGAGCGCGAACTGCACACGGGCAACCTGCGCGTCGGCACGACCGGCCCGTTCTACATCCTGCCCGCGATCGCCGCGTTCCGGCGCCAGTATCCGGCCGTGAAGATCAACATCGAGATCGGCAACTCGCAGCAGGTGCTCGACGCGCTGGTCGATTTTCGCGTCGACGTCGCCGTGTCGTCGCAGCGCGACGACGATCCGCGTTTCGTCCGGCATACGATCGCGAACGATCCGCTGGTGCTGGTCGTGCACCGCTCGCATCCGCTCGCGACGCGCGATACGACCCGGCTCGCCGCGCTGGCCGGCGAGACGCTGCTGCTGCGCGAGGCGGGCTCGCGTACGCGCGCGCTGATGGAGCACGTGCTGAAGGATGCGGGCATCAGCCTGCCCGCGAACGCGATCGAACTCGGCAGCCGCGAAGCGATCCGCGAAGCCGTGCGGCACGACATGGGCTGCACGCTGATGCCGCGCGGCGAGGTCGGCGCGCATCCGGAACTGCGCGCGATCGCGCTCGCCGACGACATGCCGCCGATGCACGAATACCTGTACTACCTCGACGCGCGCGCCGATACGCGGCTGATCACCGCGTTCATGGCCAATGTCGAATGCCGCGACGAGCGTACGCCGTCACGCGCGTAACGACACCCGCCTTCACACCGTCTCGAACAGCTCGATGATCTGCCAGCCGCGCGCCATTGCGAGCGCGCGCAGCCGCTCGTCCGGATTGGTTGCGACCGCATCGGTCACTTTCTCGAGCAGCGGCACGTCGTTGTGCGAATCGCTGTAGAACCAGCTGCGTTCGAAATCGGACCACGCGAGGCCGCGCGACGCAAGCCACGCATCGGTGCGCACGATCTTCCCTTCGCGGTAGCTCGGCACGCCGGCCGGCCGCCCCGTATAGCGCGAGTCGGGGTGTCCGTCGACGGTCTCGAGTTCGCACGCGATCAGTGCGTCGATGCCGAACGCATGCGCGATCGGCCGTGTGATGAACGCATTCGTCGCGGTGACGACGCAGCACAGGTCACCGCGTGCGCGGTGGTGGCGCACGAGGTCGAGTGCGGCGGGCGCGATCGCGGGCAGCACGACGTCGTCCATGAAACGCGCGTGCAGGACGGCGAGCCGCTCTCGCGAATGACGTGCGAGCGGCGCGAGCATCGCGCACAGGTGCGCATGGATGTCGAGCGTGCCGGCTGCATAACCGGCCGAAAACGCGGCGTCGAGCCGGTCGAATTCGTCGGCATCGACGAGGCCGTGTTCGACCATGAAACGGCCCCAGGCCTGGTCGCTGTCGAACGGAATGAGGGTGAGGTCGAGATCGAAAAGCGCGAGTTGCGGCATCGAATGAAGCGTGTGTGAACGGAAAGGAATGAAAAACGCGCGGCCCCGTCGACGCGAGGCCGCGCACCCAAGCCGCCGGCGCGGGTCGGCGCGCCGGCGGCAACCGGTGATGCGACGCCGGCCGCGCGGCCGGTGCCGGTCAGCTGGACACGCCCATCGCCGGATCGCTGATGCTGTCCTTGCCGGTCTCGACGCGGCCCGCGAAGCGGCGCACGAGGCCGTTCTCGGCCGCCAGCGTGAAGTCGTACCAGCCGCTCGACGCGGCGAGCGTCCAGTACGGCTCGACCTGCATGCCGGCCGGCACCGCATAGCTCCACGGGCCGTCGGTGCGGTACGCGTTCGACGTGACCGTGACCTGGCTCGCCGCGTTGCCGACGTTCATGATCGTCAGGTACACGGCGTCGTTGGCCGGGTCGTAGCACACGCGAATTTCCGGCACGGGCCCGCTCGCGGCCTTCGCGACGTTGCCCTGGAATTCGCGCAGGAAGCCGTTCGGCCCGAGCACCCACAGGTCGTAGTTGCCAGCGTCGTCGGCGACCGCGCGCCACGAATCCGACAGCTGCTTGCCCGCTTCCACCGTATAACGACGCGGCGCGCGGTCGAGATGCAGCTTGTCGTACACATGGAACACCGCGCCGACCGTGCCCGTGTTGCTGAAGGTGAGCCACAGCAGCCCGCCCGACACGTCGGCGTTCGCGCTCGTGTGCAGTTCGTACGGCAGCGCGCGCGACGGCCGCGTGCCTTGCGGCTGCGTCGGCATCTGCTGCGCGCCGACCGACGGCACCGGCACCGCGCCCATCAGGCTCTGCTGCACGTGCTGCGCATCGGCCGCGGCCTTGGTCGGCGCCGGCAGCGACGTCGTCGGGTTGCCGTTCGGGTTCCGGAAGTTGAACGCCGACGTCATGTCGCCGCACACCGCGCGGCGCCACGGGCTGATATTCGGCTCCTGCACGCCGAAGCGCTGCTCGAGAAAGCGCAGCACCGACGTATGGTCGAACACTTCCGAGTTGACCCAACCACCCGTGCTCCACGGCGACACGACGAACATCGGCACGCGCGGGCCGGGCCCGTACGGGCGGCCGTCCGGCGCGAGCGGCGACGAATCGCCGGGCGGGTTCGGCAACGTGAAGTACTCGTACTGCGTGGTCACGGTCGACTTGCCCGCATACGTGCCGTCCGCGTTGCGCGACGGTGCGTTCGGCGGCGGCATGTGATCGAAGAAACCGTCGTTCTCGTCGTAGTTCACGAACAGCACGGTCTTGCTCCACACGTCCGGGTTCGCGGTCAGCGTGTCGAGCAGGCGCTGCAGGTAGTACGCGCCCTGCCCCGGCGTCGATGCGCCCGGGTGCTCGCAATACGCCTGCGGCGACACGATCCAGCTCACCTGCGGCATCCGGTTCGCCGCGATGTCGTCGGCGAGCGACTGCAGGAAACCACCGTCGGGCATCGTGTTGCCGATCCCCTTGTACAGCGGCGACAGCGCTTCCATCGCCGGCGTATAGGGCGCGTTCGGCGAGCCCGGCACGGTCTCGTTGACCTTGCGGAACGTCGCGAAGCCCGCGAGCGGGTTGTCGGTGTAGTTGTCCGGCATGTTCTGGTAGACCTTCCAGCTCACGCCGGACGCCTGCAGGCGCTCCGGATAGGTCGTCCAGGTCAGGCCCGTCTTCGACGCGCCGAGGCCGTCCCAGCCGTCGTTGTTCACGACGGCCGTGTTCGAGCCGGTCGGGCCGTTCGTGCCGGTCCACAGGAAGATCCGGTTCGAGTTCGTGCCGCCGTGCAGCGAGCAGTGATACGCGTCGCAGACCGTGAACGCGTTCGCGAGCGCGAAGTGGAACGGCAGGTCGGACTGCCGCAGGTAGCCCATCGACGCATCGCCCTTCGACGCGGGCCACGCGGTCATCCGGCCGTTGTCCCACGCGGTATGTGAATCGGTCCACGAGTGCGCGCCGCCGACGAGCAACGCATTGCCCTTCGTGCTGTCGAGATAGAACGGCAGCACCGGCCGCTTGCCGTCGCTCTGCTGCCAGACCGGTGTGCCGCCCGGCTGCGGGATCGTCAGGCGGTCGCCGAAACCGCGCACGCCGGGCATCGTGCCGAAGTAATGATCGAACGAGCGGTTTTCCTGCATGAAGATCACGACGTGCTGGACGTCGTTGATCGTGCCGGTCTGGTTGTTGGCGGGAATCGCGAGCGCACGCCGGATCGCCGGCGGGAACATCGAGAAGGCCGTGCCGGCAGCGGCGGCACGGAGAAACGAACGGCGGTCGATGGAGGTCATGGTCGAGAAGGAAGGTCGTCCCGGAAAGGCGCGCGCGTCACGGCGCGCAGCGCAGCTGCGAGTTCAGCGACGGCGACTGCAGCGCGGCCGTGCCCGATGCGGGGCACGGGCCGGCGCCCGGCAGCGCGACGATCGGCACGGGCGCGCTCGCGCCGCCCGCACCTGCCGGTGCGGCGTTCGTCTTCGCGGCGCTCGCGGGCGTGCCGTTCGACGCATCGTCGCCGCCGCACCCGGCAACCAGCGCGCTCAGCACACAGGCGGCGAGCGCGACGCGCACGCGGCGCAGGTCTGTCGTGTTCATGTGAGGACTCCGTCAGTGAAGGATTGTCGACAGCGGCTTGCCCGAGCCCGCGATCGACTGCAGTTCGGTTTCGGTCACGACGCGGCTCCACATCGCGACGTCGGAGAAGCTCTCCACGTTCGGCTTGACCGTCGTGCACGCGTTGACCGTGTAGCCGCCGCTGTAATGGCTCGCCGGGTAACCGCACGCGAGCATGTGGTACTGGCCCGTGCCGTCTTCATTCACGCCGAACGTCTTCGTGCCGAGGCCTGGCAGCGCGCTCGCCGACACCGTGAGCGGCGTGCTCTGTTTCTGCTCGCCGAGCACCGGGTCGAACGTGTAGGCCGTCATCGTCTTGCCGACGGTGTCGATCACGAACGCCGCGTACACCCACTGGTTCGCGGTCACGCTCATCGTCTTCAGGTCGTTGCGGTTCGTGCCGTCGCCCGCGTTGTACTGGATGTTGCAGGTGCCCGACGGCGCGCCCGACGCCTGCGGGAACAGCCCGATCGCGATGCCCGCGTTCTTGCCGCTCTGCCAGTTCTTGTTCGCGAACACCGGCGTGCCAAAGCCGACCACGTCGGTGCACGGCGTCTTCACCCACATGCCGATCGTGAACTGCGCCTGCGTCGCGATGTCGGCGTTCTGCACGAGCTTGTAGCCGTCGTAGCCGTTCGTGTCGACGGTCTGCGTCGTCACCTGCAGCGCCTGCCCGCCGAACGGATCGGCGGTGAGCGAACCGCCGTTCGCGGCGGCCGAGAACGGGCCCATCGTGCTCGCGTTCAGCGCATCGACGGCCGGCAGCGCGCCGAACGGGTAGTACGACGCGAGGCCGTTCTTGAGCGTCGTCGCGAGCGGCGGCGGCGGGGGCGGCGGCGGCACGTACGCGATCTGCGCGATGCTGCCCACGGGCGCGCCGCCCGCCGTCACCACGTAGTCGAAGCTGTAGGTGCCGGCCGCGGTCAGGCCGAGATTGCTGTCGGTATAGGTCGTCGCGCCGGCGGGCAGCGTCGCGATCTGCTGGCCCGCGCGGTAGATCGCGATCGCGCCGCTCGCGGGTGCGGCCCACGTCAGCACGACGCTGTGGCCGTCGGTGCTCGTCGTGCCGGCGAGCTGCGACACCGGTTGCGCGCCGATCAATTCGCCGCCGTCCATTTCATATGCGGACGGCGCGGGCAACGCACCGAATTGCGCGAGCACGGTCGGCGCGATGTCCGCGATGCTGGCACGCGTGTGCAGGTCGGCCAGCGACGCCGGCTGCGCGGCGCTGCCGAGGCGCCCGTTGTCGGCCTGGTTCATCGCGATGAAGGTCGTCGATTCGGACAGCAGCGGCAGGCCGTCGCTGCCGCCGGCCGCGTTCAGGCCGTGGCCGCCGGTCACGACGACCAGCCAGTTTTCCTTGTTGCGCTTGGTGGTTTCCGCGACGAGCGCGCCGACGGCCGCGTCGAGCTGCTTCAGCGTGTTCGCGTATGCCGACGCGCCGAGGCCGTAGTTCAGCGCCGCATCCTGCGCCGAGTGGTATTGCGCGACGACCAGCGAGTAGCCCTGCTGGATCATCGTGGTGCTTTGTTGCGTGACGCAGCTGTCGACCGCCGCGCAGTTCGCGAGCGTGTCGAGGTTGCCTGCGTTGCGCCCGGCGGTCAGCAGCGACGCCAGCGCCGGCGACCCGACGGCCGCGCCGAGCAGGCCCGCGTTCGCGGTCTTCAATGCGTCGAACGCGGTCGGCGCCTGCAGCGCCTGGTTCGGCGCGTCGGACAGCACCTGGTGGCGGTTGCCCCATGCGCCGGTCAGCAGCGTGGCCCAGCTCGGCGTATCGAGGTTCGGCTGCTGCGACAGCAGCCCGTTGACGCCGCCGCTATAGGCGGGCGCGACATGCAGCTTCGCGAGGTTCGGCAGCGTGCCGCCGGCGATGCCGGCCGTCAGCGCCGCGTACGTCACGCCGTCGAGCTCGATCACGAGCGCGCGGTTCGCGACCTGCTGGCCCGGCGGCGTGCCGCCGTTGCCGGTGCCGTTATCGGTGCCGCCGGCCGCGTTCGACGCCGTGCCGCCGGACCCTGCCGTACCGTCCATGTTGCCGCCGCACGCGCCGAGCGTGCCGACCAAGGTCAGCCCGCACAGCAACCGTGCGAGAGTGGTCTTCCGCATGTTTCCCCCTGATTGGAATATCCGGACACGCCCGGAGATCTGCCCGGATTCTGCTCAGGGGATGCGATGCGCGTATTTCGTTTTGCAGAAGCGCGCCGATACAGGTATCAGTATTTTTGGGGCGGGCCGGACCCGCGGAACGGCCGGCCCGCCGGTGGAAACGTTACCGCCCGTCGCCGAGCGAACCGAGAATCTGGTACGCGACCTTCACGCGATCCTCGATCGGGTAACTACGATTCGCGAGCATCACGATCGCGATCCGCTTCGCGGGGACGAACGCGACATACGTGCTGAAGCCGTTGGTCGAGCCCGTCTTGTTGATCCACCTATTCGGGTTCGGCGCCAGCGGCGGCGTGATCGCGCTCGCCGGCGTCGCGTTGAACAGCATCTTCGGCGCGTTGCCTTCGAGCAGCGTCGGCAGCGCGACCGGATACGGATACTGTTCCCAGATCAGGTCCTGCGTCAGCGGCCCCGAGCGGAAGTAGCCGGTGTGCGTGCGTTCGATCGCGCGCTGCAGTCGCGGTGCCGTGTCGACCAGCCCCATGTTCGCCTGTACGAAGCGCAGCAGGTCGGCCGCCGTGGTCCGCACGCCGTAGGCCTGCTGCCACAGCATGCCGCCCGTCATCCGGATCGGCTTGCCGTCCTGCGTATAGCCCTGCGCATAGTCGGCCTTGCGTGCGTCGGGTACGTTGATATACGTATGCGTCATCCCGAGCGCGGGGAACAGCCGCTGCTCCATCAGCACGGCGAAATCGCGGTTCATCGCCTTCGCGGTAAGCCACCCGAGCATCCCGATCGCGACGTTCGAATACGTGCGGCGCGTGCCGGGTGTATACGCGGGCCGCCACGCGTCGAGATAGCGCATCAGGCCGGCTTCGTCGTGGATGTTGTCCGGCACCTGCAGCGGCATCCCGCCGGGCGTGTGCGTGCCGAGCTGGAGCAGCGTCAGGGCACCGAACGGCTTGCCCTGCATCGCGGGCAGGTACTTGCCGGCCGGGTCCGACAGCGACAGCTCGCCGCCCTCCTGCGCGTCGGACGCGAGCGTCGCCGTCAGCGTCTTGCTGACGGAACCGATCTCGAACAGCGTGTCGCCGGTGACGGGCTTGCCGGTTTGCGTCGACATCACGCCGTAGTCGAACACGTAGGGCTTGCCGTCGGCGACGACGCCGATCGCCATGCCGGGAATGGCGTACTGCTTCATCAGCGGCGCGATGTGGCGGGTCACGGTGGCGTGGATGTCGTCCTGCGTGACTGCGGCCGCGCGGCCGGCCGTCGCGGTGGCGCACGCGGCGACGAACAGGGTCGCGGCGAAGCGGGTCGCGTTGAATCGCATGGTTGCGGTTCCTTTGGTATCGGATGGTTGCGTGAACAACAGATCCGGCCGCACCGCGCGAGAATCACGGCGGCCGGCCTGTCGAAGCAGGACTATCCGCTACCGGCCGGCCGCCAACAATCGACGATATGTTGCGCGAGCCTAAAGAAAATCTTATGAGATACGCGCGTTGCTGGAGTGGCTCGCGTGCAGCCGTTTCAAGCGCCGTGAATATGAACGGCCTATGCGCGGTTGCAGGAAGCCGAGCGCGACCGGCAGATCAACGACAACCAAGCGATCGAGATGGGCGCGCGCGTCAGCCCGGCAGCCGGTCGAGAAAGTCCAGCATCGCCGCGTTGAACCGCGCGGGCCGCTGCAGCGGCGCGAAATGGCTCACACCGGGCAGGATTGTCAGCGTCCCGCCCGGAATCGTGCGCGCCAGATACGCCGCATGCTCGGGCCGGATGAATTCGTCGTGCTCGCCCTGCACGATCGTCACCGGCACGGCGATCGCCGCAAGATCCTGCGCGCGGTAATTCGGTTGTGTGCGCATCATTTCGCTGACGGCCGCGACGAATGCGTCGAACTGGTCCGGCGTCGTGGACAGTTGCGCGTAGTCCTTCCTGTGTCGCGCGAAACAACGGTCGATCAACGGGCTCGGCACCATCTCCTTCGTGCCGCCCGGATCCATGTTGCACGCGAAGAAGAACACGCCGGCCGCGCGTTCCGGCGCGCGGGCGGCGAGCACGAGCGCGATGCACGCGCCGTCGCTCCAGCCGACGAAGCGCGCGCGGCCGATGTGCAGCGCGTCGAGGACCGCGAGCACGTCGGACGCCATGCGTTCGTAGGAATAGGGTTGGTCGTCGCGCGTGCTGCGGCCGTGGCCGCGGCTGTCGATCAGGATCGCGCGGTAGCCGGCCGCGAGCAGCGCGGGCACCTGGTTGCCCCAGTTGCCGCCGTGACCGAGGCCGCCGTGCAGCAGCACGACCGGCGGGCCATCGCCGAACGACGCGTGCCAGATGCGCGCGCCGTCATGTTCGAGCCATCCTTCGGCATCGGCCGCCGGCAGCGGCGCGCCACCGTGCGCGTCGAAGCGGACGAGTTCGTCGTCGTCGAGTTCCGCATTCATCGTTCTGCCGTCCTTTCGAGGGAGACGAGCTTGCGATTGTAATGCGTACGACGAAAGCGGCCGCGACGATCGCGCGGCCGGAGCGCGTCACGCCTGCGTCGACACCAGCCCGCCCGACGGCGAGCCGCCCGACTTCTCGATCGCCGCGGCAAGCTGCGAGATCGCCGTCGCCAGCGCCCCCGAGATCGCGCTGGCTTCCGCGCTCAGCGATTGCTGTTCGATCGCCGCGGCCGGGTCGTCCTTCGCGCGCTGGGCCGCGCTCGCCATCTGCCGCTCCAGCGTCGCGAGCTGCTGCTGCAGCCGCTCGATCAGCGCCTTCAGCTGGTTGACCGCCGGGTTATCCGACGAGCCACCCGATGCGCCAAGCGTTTCGCCGGTGCCGCCGGCCGAATCCTTCGTGCCGGTGGTGCCGGTCGTGCCCGTGGTACCCGTCGCGCCATCGCTGGACGACGTCGCGGCGGATGGGGTCGACGTCGCCGTCGCGGCACCCGGCGACGCGTTCGCGCTCAGGCTGCCATCGGTAAGCGGGGATCGCGCGGTCGTGGAGAAATCGATCTGCATCGTATCGGTCCGTGTATCGGTAAATGCATCATGACAGGGGGCAGGAATTGCCTTCCAACTCGTTTACGGCATTCGTCACATGAAACTTGAGTATCGGGGCCGGACTGATTTTCACGAGGATCGCAGCGCTTGAGCCACGAAAGGGCCAGATTCGCGACGAAGCGACGCTGGTAAAATTGCCGCTTCGCCGGCCGGATCCGCGCGCCGATCGCCTCCGGGCTCGATCGCGCAACGCCGCCGGTGTCGGCTCCCGCCCGTTCGGGCGCGGCACGCAACGCGTGCCGGCGCCGCCGTCACGGCTTCGCGGGTCGCCTTTTCCGTCCGCCTTCGTGTCCCGCTCGCCGGTTCGAGCGGTCAGCACCGTGCGGCACGTTGACGTCATCACGCATTCGAGGAACACACGATGGCCCGCATCGGCGCCTTCTGCATCACGACGTGGCTTGCCGCCGCGATTCTCTACTTCGGCCAGCACTCCGTCGCGATGATGGTGCTCAGCGGTGTCGTCGTCTTCGGCGGGTTCGATCTGCTGCGTCCGTAACGCGCATCAGCAGACCGCGAACGTCGGCACCGCCTGATCGACCGCCAACGCGCGCTCGTTGAACACCACCGGCACACCGCCGAGCCCCAGCCTGCAGTTCGGGCGATCGAGCCTCCACCCGTCGACGCGCAACGCGACGCGCGACACCGGCGCGCCGTTCGCGTGCGGCAGGTCGATCGCGATCTGCCGCTTCGCGCCCGGCACGAGGTTCAGGTAGTTGTCGCTGTAGAACGCGGGCAGCACGCGCGCACCGGTCGACGGATCGAATACCTGCAGGTGCGTCATCAGCGCGAGCGTCGCGCCGACGTTGGCGACATCGACCGTGATGCGTGTCGTCACGTCGTCGGCCTCGGCCGCCGTCGCGCTGATCGCAACCGCCGCCCCCGGCATCGTGTCGAGCGATGCGTACGCGTCGTCACCACCGTCGCGCTGCCGCCAGTAGACATTCTCCGCCAGCGGTTTGCCGCCCGAATCGACCAGCGCGAGCGCGACGATGCACACGTCGGATCTCGCGGCGGCCATCGCCGACGCCAGGTTCGCCACCACGCGATACGACGCCTTCGCGACGCCGCCGACATCCGCGGTGGTCCGGCTGCTCAGCGTGCCGTCCAGGTTGTACACGCGCATCTCGACGCGGCCGGTGACCGACGCCGCCGTGTGATTCGCGATCGTCACGTCGGCGGTATTCGCATCGAGGATCGCATTGACGCGACGGCACCCGTGCCGAACCGCAAAAAACGACGCGTGCTCCTCGAGATCGTGGCTGTACATCTGCCACACGAAGCTCGGTTGCGCGGGGTTCGTCATCCACATGATCACGCCGGTGGCCGGCGACGTGATCTTTCCGGCCACCGGGCCGATCATCACGGCCGCATTCGCCTCGTAGATCGAGCGAATGCATTCGTAGTTCATCATCTGCGCCTTGCGCACGAAGTCGGCGAGATTCCGGATCGCGCCGTAGCGCAGCGCCGTCATCGCGATGTACCCCGCGCCGCCCTGCTTGCCGACCGCGTCGTAGTACGCGCCGTTGCCGTTCATGTCGCGGTCGGCCCAGAAATCGTCGGGGCATTCGACCGAACTGGCCGGCAGCATTGCTTCGACGCATTCGAGCGTCGGGATCGAATGCGAGCCGACTTCGTTGTGAAACGCAACAGAAGTCGTGCCGTAGCCGCGGCCGAACGCGGCCTGCGGCGACGCCCAGTTGTACGGGCCGCCGGACGAGTAGCCGTTCACCGCGCCGGCGCCGGTGTCGCCCGCCGAACTCGTGAGGCACAGGCGTTGCGGGTCCAGCTCGGCAACGAGCGCGTCGAGCCCCTTGACGAGCGCCGGCGGCGGCGCGCCTTCGTTGCCGCCGCACCAGAGCAGGATCGACGGGCGATGACGGTTGCGCGCGATCACGTCGCGGATGTTGTCGAGATCGCGCGGCACGTTGGCGGCGCCCGACCCGTCTCCTTCGGTCGAGAAGAAGAAATCCTGCCAGACGAGGATCCCGTAGCGGTCGCATGCGTCGAAGAAATCGTCGCTCGTGCTCTGCCCGTTCCAGTTGCGGATCAGGTTGAGATTCGCGTCACGATGGAGCCGCACCTGGTTGAACAGCCGTTCGCGCGGAATGCGCTTCAGCGCTTCGTCGAGCCCCCAGTTGCCGCCCATCACGAGGATCGGCAGCCCATTCACGGTGATGCTCAACTGCGGGCCCATGCCGATGTCGCGCGCGTAGTCGATGCGGCGCAGGCCGATGTTCAGCGTGCGCTCGTCCGACCGCTTGCGCGCCACGTCGATTCCGATCGTCACCGCGTAGAGATTCGGTTCGCCATACCCGTTCGGCCACCACAGGCGCGGCTGCTTGATTGCTAGCGCCGCGATATCCGACGACGTGAGCGACACCTTCATCGTCGTGCTCCATGCGGGAATCGCGATGTCGTGGCGGAACGGCGTGCCGTTGCCGATGGTGCCGACGACGGTCGCGACGAGGTCCGTGCCCGAGCCGTTGTCCAGTTCGAGATCGAGGCGCAACTCCGCGCGCGAAAGATCGGCGGACAGCGTGTGGGCGATATTGATCGCCGCGATGCGCACCGCGCCGGTCGTGAACCACGCGACCGGTTGCCAGATACCGAGATTGCGGTCGGGGATCGTCGGCAGCCAGTCCCAGCCGGCCGAGCAGAAGAACGTCGGCCCGTTCTTCAGCGTGACGCCGGTCGGGCCGCCATTGCGCCCGCCGCGCGTGACGCCGCTCTGGTAGTTCGGCAGCAGCGGCCCTTCCGAGAAATCCAGCTTGACGACCCGCACCGCAAGGCTGGCCGCGCCGCCCGCCTGCGGCAGCCGCCGCGTGATGTCGAACGCGCCTTGCTTGAACGCGCCTTCGAGCCGGCCGACGAGCGCGCCGTTCAGCCAGATCTCCGCGCAATAGTTGACGCCGCCGAAGCGCAGCCACAGCCGCTGCCCCGGCTGCCGGGCCGGCGCCGCGAAGGTCGTCCGGTACCAGTAGTCGGTGTCCTTCAGCGTATCGGGAATGGTGTCCGTGACGATGCGGCCATGGAACGGATCGGGATACTTGCCGTTGACGATCATGCTGTTCAGCACGGTGCCGGGCACCGTCGCCGGCGCCATGCCCGTCACGCCGGCGGCGCTCGACAGTTGCGCGCCGCTCGCGCCCGGCAGGCTGCTCGCGGACGCGAACGTCCAGTGCTCCGACAGTTCCTGCGCGGCCAGCAGGCTGTGTTCCGGGTCAGCCGGCACGCCCGGCGCGATGGGCGTGACCGTCGCCGGGCCGTCGGCGCCCGATGTGCCGGTTACGCCCGACGTCGAATCGATGTCGCCATTGCAGCCGGCGAGCCAGCTCGTGCCGACCAGCGCGGCGCTGTAGGACAGGAATTTCCGGCGTTCTTTCGATGTCACGTTGTGTTCCTCCCTGATTGCGTCGTCGTCAGTGCGAGCTGGCCTGGCGTATCCGCATCACGTCGGACGAACCGCTGGCCGTCATGCGCGTGTAGTCCGCATTCGGCCCGGACGGCGGCGTCAGGTTGTCGGCGGCCGCCCATTGCGTCGGCGTCGCCGACAGCGCGTAGTTCATCGTGCCGCCGTTGGCGATCGTGCCCAGCGGCAGCCACGAGCCCGCGTAGTCCGCGCCGTTGACCTTCAGCGACTGGATATACGCGAACGACGGGTGACCCGAGTCGTCCACCGTGACCTGCTTGTCGCTTTCGAGCCGCAGCGTCTTGCCGTTACCGAACCAGACGGTGATCCCGCTGAACTGCGGCGTGGACAACGTCAGCCCGGCTTCCGACGGAATGACCGGGAACATGCCGAGCGCCGCCCACACGTACCAGCTCGACGTCGCGCCCATGTCGTCGTTGCCCGGCAGCCCGTCGCGACCGGTCGTGAATGCCTCCGACATGATGATCGGGAGAACGTACTGTGCGCCGCTCGGCTGCCCAGCCCAGTTGTACCCCCACGGCGACTGGAATGACGGTTCGTTGCCGATGTACAGGTTGTCGGACGATTGGCCACCGTTCAGGTCGCTGGAGGCCGGCACGGTCGAGAACGGCGTCGTGATCCCGAACAGCTTGTTCAGCCGCGTGACGGCCGCCTGCTTGCCGCCGATCGCGTCGATCAGCGCGGTCCAGTCCTGCGCGAAGGTCCAGAAGTAGTTCGGCTCCGTCGATTCATGGAACTCACCCGACACGAGCGTGCCCAGCGTACCGGGCGGCGAGCCGGCCGGCGGTGCATTGCGCGCGGCAATCACCTTGTTCGTGTAGTCGAAGATGTTGCGCCACCAGCCTGCCCGCGTGTACAGCGTGCCGATGTTGTCCGGCGTGACGCTGACCGACGGCGCGTTCAGCACGCTCGCCGGCAGCGCCTGCAGGAATGCGGCCGCCGAGCGGTCGCTCAGCACGCGCTCGATGGTCGCGGACGACGAGTGACCGTCGTCGCTCTGCGACAGGTAGTGGGCCGACAGGAAATGGGCCAGCCCCCCATCGCTCGGGCGGTCGTTGCAGGCACTCGACGGGTCGAACACGGATTGCCTGGTCAGGCGCGCGGCCGACACCAGATCGAAGTCAGTCGCACCGAACTTGTAGGCGCCTGCAATCACGTTCAGCGCGTTGTCGCCCGCCATCGGCGTCGAGTCGTCGCTGCCGTCGACCCAGTGCGGGAATGCACCGCACTGCAACGCGTCGACGACGAGTGACTGCATCATGTCGCTCGATTCCTTCGGCGCGAGCAATGCGAGCAGTTGCGCCTGCGACCGGTACGTGTCCCACAGCGAGAAGCCCGTGTAGTGGTTGCCGGCTCCGCCCTGCGAACCGTCAGCGCGCCGGAACGCGTAGTCGCCGACCCTGGCCGTCGCGCGCGGCGGAATGGTGCCGGTCTGGTCGACCGACTTCGGATAGCTGCCGTCCGGGTTCCTCGGCTGGCGCATGCTGCGGAATTCGCCGTTCGTGTCGCTATAGAGCGTCGGCGTGCCGAACACGTGATAGAGCGCGGTATAGAACTTCGTGAGGTTCGCCTTCTGCGTCGCGTTCAGCGACGCGGGATTCGCGGCCTGGTCGATCTGGATCGTGTTGAGGCGGTCGTTCCACAAGCCTGATGCGTTCGTGCGTGCATCGTCGAACGCCAGCTTCTCGCCTTCGTCGTGCAGGTTGCGCTGCGCGTTCTCGACGCTGACCGACGAGACGCCGACCTTCACGGTCACCGTCCTGTCCGCGTCGGTCAGGTCGAATTGCAGCGTCGCCGCGCCGTTGCTGGCGGTGTTCACCGCCGACGTGCCCGTTTGCTTGCGCAACGGCTTGTCGAAGGTCGCGTAGAAATACACGGGCGCATTCCACACGGTGCCGTACGGCGTACAGAATGCAGGCGCCACGGCCTGCCCGCTCATCGACTTGCCGTCGCTCGCGATCGCCAGCGCGACGTTGTTCGCGGTGACCTTCGTGCTGCCCGAATCGCTGTTGCCGTTCAGCTTCGCGTCAATCGAGAAGAAGCCCTTGTCCTTGTTCGTGTACGTGAAGCGCGCGATGCCGGAGCGGGCGGTCGCGCTCAACTCCGTCACGATCCCGTTTGCGAGGCGGACCTTGTAGTACCCGGGTTCGGCCGTTTCATCCGCATAGCTGTACCCGATGCCGGTCGGTTGGCCGCCGGACGCGACCCCCGTCGCCGCATCGCTCGGCAGCATCGCGACCGCGCCCTGCCCCGGACAGCCGACGCCGCTCAGGTGCGTTACGCTGAAGAAGTCGATCGTGCCGCCCGACCCATCCGACGACAGGTAGCCGCCCGAACCGTTGAAGTCGTAGCGCGGCGTGTTCGGCCCGAAATTCACCATCCCGAACGGCACCGTCGCGCCCGGACTCACGTTGCCCGCATAACCGGAGTCGGAGTTGACCTGCGTGCCGATGAGCGGATTGACGAACTGCGTCAACTGCATGTTGGTGCGTTTGGGCGGAGTCGGCTGCGACGGCTGCCCCGGTTGCGACGGCCCCGAAGTCGGTGGCGGCAAGGTCGACGGCGTGTCTCCCGCGCCGTTGCTTGCCGTCGAAACACTATTCACGTCGTCGCCGCCACACGCGGCAAGCGCTGCGCAAGTCAGTGCAGCGACGATCAAGAGTCGTGGATTTTTCATTTTTCGTTTAGTGATGTTAATTAAAATGAATCGTCCGGCGTCGACCACCGCCGCCCTCCTCCTGCATCCGGGAATGTCACAGGCTTCCCAGGGGCTTACAGTGCCGTAACGACTGTTTATTCACCACGAGAAGTTTCCCGAATTTTCAGTTTGTTTAACTAAACAATTGGGAGTTAAGTGGCTTTGGGTACAAATTGCCGCTATATGTTGCGTTGCAGCGGCGCTGGAGAGGGTCGTCCATCGGCAAGCACCCGGCAAAATCCGGGCGCCGCGTGACCTCGGGGATGAGAATGAATCGCCGATGCTCGCGCCGGCACGTGCGTCAGTGCCGGCGTCGGAGCGATACGACGCGCATCAGCGCGGCAACGTCCTCAACGACGACGGCCCGCCCGTCAGCGCGATCCGCTTGCCCGTATCGCGCAGCTTGCCGCCTTCCACCGCATACAGCGCAAGCTGCCGTTCGACGTTGAACTGCACGATCACGTGCCGGCTGTCGGCGGTGAACACGATCCCCTGCGCCGCTTCGCCGCCGGGCAACTCGCTGGTCTTCACCGCCTGCCCGTCGCGGATCTCGAACAGCAGCACCTTGCCGATCTTGTGGCGGCCCGGATTGTCGGGCGTCAGGTTCGAGCCGTCCATCGCCTGCACGGCGATCCACTTCCCGTTCGGCGAAATCGCGACGCCTTCCGGCAGCGACGGCACCGTCAGGTACTGGACCGTGCGGAACGGCACGCGCGACACGTCGATCAGCGCGATCGAATCGGCGTCGCCCGCGAGCGTGCCCGTATAGCCCGGCAGCCCCGCGAGCCCGACGTTGCTGACGACGGCCCAGCGGTTGTCGCTCGACACGTCGATCGTGTACGGCGCGACGCCGGTGCTCAGGCGAGTGCCGCTGTCGGTCACCTTGCCGTCGTCGACGTTCAGCACCGCGACGCCCTGCTCGTCGCGCAACGACACGAGCGCATGCTTGCCGTCGTGCGTGAAGCTGATCCCGGCCAGCCGCTTCTTGCCGATCTTCAGGTTGCCGTCGAGCGTCGCATGCGTGCCGTCGATGCGCAGGATCGAGACGCTGCCGTCGACGTTCGCGACGAGCGCGAGCCGGCCCGAGCGGTCGATCGCGATCCCTTGCGGATGGGCGCCGAGCTCGATGCGCGTGATCGCGGGCGGCGCGGCGTCGAGATTCACGACCTGCAGGAACGTGTCGTACACGAGCTGCTTCGCGGCCGTATCGTAACGCGTCGGTGCGCCGACGAGCGCGAGCTTCGCGTCGGACGTAATCGCGACGGCCTGCGGCGGCCCCTGGATACCGTTCTCGACGTCGACCTGCAACGCAACCTTCGGCGGGAACGTGCTGGCGTCGAGCAGCGTCAGCGTGTCGGCAGGCGGTGAAGCCAGATAGGTGTCGCGGCCTTCGACGCGTTGATACTTGCCGTCGTTGCCGGACACGATCCAGTCGGCGGCGTGCACGGCAACAGCGGTCGTAACGAGGGTCAGCGCGGCGAGCAGGCACGCGCTGCGCAGGTGGAAAGGCTTCGAATGCATGGCGGTCGGGTCTCCGGGTCGGTTGCGGACGCAATGGATTGCTCGACCCTGCTGCTCGACGGGTCGATGCCATCGCATGATGCCCGAAAGCGGACGAATCCGGCGTCTCGCGCCCGTTTCCATCAGGCCGTCGTTCGCGCGCCAGGCTCCCACCGGCCGACATCGTCGAGCGGATACACGGGCCGCGCAAGCCGCTCGTAGCGAAACAGTCCGTAGTCCGAGCCCGTCACGCCGCGGCTGTCGCATTCGACCAGCGCGGCCGCGATCGGCACGAACACCGGCCGGCAATACATCCGCGACTTCAGCAGCAGAAAGCGCGCGCGGCGTGGATCGACGCCGACGCTCTCGAACACGCCGAGATCCCACGGCTCCTGCGTGCGCTCGGTGACGACGAGCGTCGCCGCGCCGATGTCGAGCACGGCGGTGCGACCCATGTACGCGCGCTGGCCCGTATAGGTCGGCCCCGTGATCACGTATTCGCCGTCGGTTATCGCGCGCACGACGCCCGTCGCGCGAAACGGCTCGCGCCGCACGCCGCCGTGCGACGGCAGCCGGTTGCCGACCGGCACCGTGACGGTCGCGCCGACGCCGGCATCGATCAGCGCCGCGACGGCTTGCGGGTCGCACAGCGGCCCGCTAACGATCCCGTCGAGCCCGTGCGCGAGCGCGGCCTCGAGCAGGTCCATCGTGTCGCACGGGCCGCCCGACATGCAGTTGTCGCCGTGATCGAGCATCAGTACCGGGCGGTCCGCGTCGCGCGCGAGCGCCGCGGCCTGTGCGACCGATTCCGCGAGCGGCGCGCTGCGGTACACGAACGCGTCGCGCGCATCCCAGATCTGCCGCGCGATGCGCTCGGCCACCGCATCGGCCGCGGCGCGATCGCCGTCGGCGACCACGACGACGCTGATGCACGGCGCGGGAATATCCGCAAGCGAAAAGCCGGGCAACACCGACACCGCGAGCATCCCGTCGGCCTCGGCGGCACGCGCGGCCTCCACCGCGCGCCGCATCGCGCCTTCCGCGCTCGCGCTGCGCAGCGTCGACGTCATCAGCGGCGGCTGCCGCCACGCAAGCACGGGCTGCGCGCGACCGTGAAGCCGGTCGAGCAGCACGCGCGCCGCATGCTCGCCCGTCTCATACATGTCGACGTGCGGATAGGTCTTGAAACTGACGATCACGTCCGCGTGGTCGATCATCTTCTGCGTGACGTTCGCATGCAGGTCGAGCGCGACCGCGATCGGTGCGTCGGGCAGCGCCGCGCGCACGCGCGCGAGCAGGTCGCCCTCGCCGTCCGCGCTCTGCTCGGCGACCATCGCACCGTGCAGGTCGAGCATCACCGCATCGCAGCCGGGCGCGGCCGCGACGATCGCATCGCAAATCGCCGCGTAGGCGTCGGCCGCGACGGGCCCGCTCGGGTTCGCGGCCGCCGATACCGGCGTCACGATTTCCGCGCCTTCGCGCGCAGCCGCGTCGAGGAATGCGGCCATCGCGGTGCGCATCCCGTGGTTCGCGCGATACGCGTCGTCGCCCCAGTCGGGGCCGTGGCGGCCGAACGCGGCAAGCGGCGTCGGCACCGGCGAGAACGTGTTGGTCTCGTGGTTCATCCGGGCGATCAGGATCTTCATCGCGCGTCACCCTCCGCGATCCCGGCAGCACCCAGCATCGCCTGCAGCAGCACATTGCAGCCGGCTTCCAGATGCACCGGATCGGCGTCCTCGATCTCGTTGTGGCTGATCCCGTCCTTGCACGGCACGAAGATCATCGCGGTCGGCGAAACACGCGCGAGATACACGGCATCGTGGCCCGCACCGCTGATCACGTTCATCGACGACAGCCCGAGCGCGCTCGCGCCGGCGCGAACCTGCTCGACCAGCGTCGCGTCGAACGGTTGCGGCGGGAAGTACACGACCTGCTCGACATCGATGCGCATGCCGGCCGACGCGCCCAGGTCGGCACACGTCGCGCGCAGTTCCGCATCCATCGCCGCGAGCGTCGCATCGTCGGCCGCGCGCAGGTCGACGGTCAGCGTCACGCGGCCGGGAATCACGTTGCGCGAATTCGGGTGCACGTCGACCCAGCCGACCGTGCCGCGTCCATGCGGCGGATGCGCGCGCGCGATTCCGTTCACCGCGCGCACGAGATCGGCCGCGACCAGCAGCGCGTCGCGTCGCAGTTCCATCGGCGTCGGGCCGGCGTGCGCCTCCATCCCGTGTACGGTCACGTCATACCAGCGCTGCCCGAGCGCGCCCTCGACCACGCCGATCGTCGTGTCGTGCGCCTCCAGCACCGGCCCCTGCTCGATATGCGCTTCGAAATACGCGCCGACCGGATGCGCGCCGCGCCCATCGTCCGCATCGCCCGCATAACCGATCGCGACCAGCGCGTCGCGTACCGACACGCCGTCGCGGTCGCATTGCTCGAGCGCATGGTCGAGCGTGAACGCGCCCGCGAACACGCCGGAGCCCATCATCACGGGCACGAAGCGCGAGCCTTCCTCGTTGGTCCACACCGCGACCTCGAGCGGCGCACGCGTGCGCACGCCCGCATCGTCGAGTGTGCGCAGCACTTCAAGGCCCGCGAGCACGCCGTAGTTGCCGTCGAACTTGCCGCCGGTGGGCTGCGTGTCGATATGGCTGCCCGTCGTCACGGGCGGCAGGTCGTCGCGTGCGCCCGCACGCCGCGCGAAGATGTTGCCGATCGCATCGACCCGCACCGTGCAGCCGGCTTCCTTCGCCCATGCGACGAACAGGTCACGCGCTTCGCGATCGAGTTCGGTGAGCGCGAGGCGGCACACGCCCCCCTTGTCGGTCGCGCCGATCCGCGCGAGACGCATCAGGCTGTCCCACAGCCGCGCGCCGTCGACGCGCAAGCCGGACGCCGCGACGCCCGGTGTCGAATCCTGAACTTGCATCGATGGAATTCCTCGCAATGAAAGGGCACGGCGCTTACGCGACGCCGACGCCCAGGTAACGGTCCTTCACCTCGTGATCGGCGGCGAACGCCGCGTTGCTGCCTTCGTAGACGATCACGCCCTGTTCGATCACGAAGTGGCGGTCCGCGAGCTGCGTGCACACTTCGAGGTTCTGTTCGACGAGCAGGATCGCGACACCGGCCGCCTTGATCCGCTTCAACTGCTCGACGATCTCCTCGACGATCACCGGTGCGAGCCCCTCGACCGGCTCGTCGAGCATCAGCAGCCGCGGGTGGTTCATCAGCGCGCGGCCGATCGCGAGCATCTGCTGCTCGCCGCCCGACAGCTGCGCGCCGCCGTTGCGGCGGCGCTCCTTCAGGCGCGGAAAGATCCGGTAGATGTCGTCGAGCTGCCACGGCGAGTCGCGGCGCGCACCGAGCCGCAGGTTTTCCTCGACCGACAGCAGCCGGAAAATCCCGCGATGTTCGGGCACGAAGCACAGGCCGCGCGCGGCGATCCGGTGCGCGGGCTGCCCGGACACCAGCCGGCCCGCGAACGTCACCGTGCCGCCGCTCGGCGCGACGACGCCCGCGATCGTCTTGAGCGTCGTCGACTTGCCCGCGCCATTGCGGCCGAGCAGCGTCACCGTCTCGCCTTCGTTCACGTTCAGCGCAATGCCCTGCAGGACATGGCTCTTGCCGTAGCAGGCATGGACCTCCTTCACGTCGAGCATCACGCGCGGCCTCCCGTGATCATGTTGCCGAGATACGCGCTACGCACGCGCTCGTCGCCGCGAATCGCGTCGGGTTTGCCTTCGACCAGCACGCGGCCCTGCTGCATCACCGTGATCGTGTCCGAGATGTCCATCACGATTCCCATGTTGTGTTCGATCAGCACGACCGTGTAGTCGTCGCGCAGGCCGCGGATCAGCGCCTTCATGTCGTCGAGATCGTCGATCCCCATGCCCGAGGTCGGCTCGTCGAGAAAGATCGCGCGCGGCCGCGCCGCCAGCGCCATCCCGACCTCGAGCCGGCGCTGCTGGCCGTGCGACAGCACGCCGGCCGCCGTGTCGGCGAAGCGCTGCAGGCCGAGCCGCTCGAGCACGTCGTCGACGATGCCGTCGTGCGCAAGCGCGCCGCGCGGCGGCGTCCACGGATTCAGCGCGCGCCGCGATTCGACGCCCTGTGCGGCAACCCGCAGGTTCTCGCGCACACTCAGGTTCGGAAACAGGCTCGTCACCTGGAACGAGCGGGCGATGCCGCGCCGCACGCGCTTGTGATCGGGTTCGCGCGACACGTCGTGACCGTCGAACAGGATCGAGCCCGACGTGATCGGCAGCGTGCCCGTCAGCGTATGGAACAGCGTCGTCTTGCCCGCACCGTTCGGGCCGATCACCGAATGCACGGTGCGCGGCATGATCCGCAAATCGACGCCGCCCAGCGCCGTGAACTTGCCGTAGCGCTTGACGACGCCGCGCGCCTCGAGAATCGCTTCGCTCATTGCTGCCCCCTGGCATCAGTCGCCACGCCTTCGGTGCGCCGCAGCTTCGCAGCGACGCGTTCGCCCAGCCCCCACAACCCGCGCTGCATGAACAGGCTGACCGCGATCAGCACGAGGCCGAGCAGCAGCAGCCAGCGCGGCCACAGCGTCGACAGCCAGTCCGCGAACAGCACGTAGAACGCCGCGCCGAGCACCGACGCGAACAGGTTGCCCGTGCCGCCGATCACCGTCATCACCAGGATCATCTCGCTCGTGTGATAGTCGATGTTCGACAGCGGCGCGATGCCGGTCATCAACGCGTGCAGCGCACCCGCGAGGCCCGTGACCGCACCCGAGATCACGAACGCCGCGAGCTTGAAGCGCTTCACGTCGTAGCCGGCCGCCGCCGCGCGCGCCTCGTTGTCGCGGATCGCGAGCAGCGTACGGCCGAACACCGAGCGCGACACGCGCAACAGCAGCCAGAACACCGCGACGAACAGCACCGCGACGAAGCCGTAGTAGCGCCACGGCGAGTCGAGCGAGACGAGCGGATGCCCGAACGCGGCGAGCGCGGGACGCGGGATGTCGAGCAGCCCGTTGTCGCCGCCCGTGACGTCCGGCGTCGTATAGGCGAGAAAATAGAACAACTGCCCGAACGCGAGCGTCAGCATCACGAAATAGGTGCCGCGCTGCCGGATCGAGAACCAGCCGACGAGCGCGGCCGCGACGGCACCGAGCACGGCGGCCGCGATCAGCGCGGCCGTCACCGACGCGACGCCATGCGTCAGCACCAGCCCCGCCGCATAACTGCCGAGCCCGAAGAAGATGCCCTGCCCGAACGACAACAGCCCCGTATAGCCGAGCAGCAGGTTGCAGCCGAGCGCGGCGAGCGCGAACACCAGCACTTCGGTCGCGAGCGAGCCCGAGCTCAGCGCGACCGGCAGCACGCACACCACGGCCACCGCGAGCCAGCCCTCCGGCCGCTGCAGCGCGCCGCACCACGGCCGCGGGCGTTGCGAGGTTGCCGCCCCCGGCGGCAGCGGTTTCGACGATTCGATCATGCAGCCCTCCCCAGCAACCCGTTCGGACGCAGCAGCAGCACGGCCGCCATCGCGACGTAGATCATCAATCGCGCGCCTTCCGGCCACAGCGTGCTCATCAAGCTCTGTACGATGCCGACCAGCAGCCCGCCGACGAGCGCCCCGAGAAAATTCCCCATCCCGCCGACGACGACCACGACGAACGCGACGCCGAGCGCCTCGATGCCCATGAACGGATCGACGCCGCGGATCGGCGCGGCGAGCACGCCCGCGAGTGCCGCCGTCGCCGCGCCGAGCGCGAACACGAGGCTGAACACGCGCGTCACGTTGATGCCGAGCAGCGAGACCATCTCCGTCGATTCGCTGCCCGCACGCACCGTACTGCCGAGCCGCGTGCCTTCGAGCACCCACCACAGCAACGCGGCGAGCACGGCCGTGAAGCCGATCACGAACAGCCGGTATTTCGGGTAGACGAAGCCGCCCCAGATCACGACGCCGTTCAGCGCATCGGGCGGCGGCACGTTGTCGCCGAGCGGGCCCCATGCGAGGATCGCGCACTCCTGCAGCACGAGCGCGAGCCCGACCGTCGCCAGGATGTGGAATTCATGCTGCTGCGCGTACACGTGACGCAGCACGAGTTTTTCGACGCCCCATGCGAACGCGCCGACGACGAGCGGCACGACCGCGAGCGCGACCCAGAAATTCGCCGACCATTGCAGCGCCTGGTAGCAGAGATACGCGCCGAGCAGGTAGAACGCGCCGTGAGCGAAATTCACGAAGCGCAGCAGGCCGAACACGATCGACAGGCCGACGGCGAGCAGGAAATACAGCATGCCCACACCGATGCCGTTGACGATCTGCAGCAGATAGACGTTCATGGCTTCCGTGTCAGAAAGGAAGGTAACGGACGTCCGCGGCGCACGACGGCCGCGGACGCATGCACCGCGTCACGCGAGCTTGCAGCTCGTCTTGTCGACCGGCAGGAACGACTGGCCGGAGCTGACGATGTCGGCGTAGTCGTCCGCGTTCTTCATCCGGCCCTTCGGCTTGCCCTTCAGCAGGTAGTAGTTCTTCAGCACCTGGTGGTCACCCTTGCGGATTTCCTCCGGGCCCGTGAGGCCGTCGTACTTCATGCCCTCCATCGCCGCGACGACCTTCTTCGGATCAGCGCTGCCGGCCTTCACCATCGCGTCGATCAGGATCTTCGAGCAGATGTACGAACCGGCGAGGCTGTAGTTCGGGTTCGCCTTGAACGCCGTGTTCGCGCGCTTCACCAGGTCGCGGTTCAGCGGCGAATCGATGCCGTGCCAGTACTGCGCGCCGAAATACACGCCCTCGCAGATGTCGGGCCCGAGTGCCTCGAACTGCTCGAGGCCCGACGCCCACGCGAGCAGGATCGTGCAGTTGCGCTTCATCCCGAAGCTGACGGCCTGGCGCAGCGTGTCCGACGATTGCGAGCCGAAGTTCAGGATCAGCAGCACGTCCGGCTGCGCGGCCGCCGCGTTCGTCAGGTAGCCGCTGAACTCCTTCTCGGCGAGCGAGTGATAGCTGTTGCCGACATGCTCGATGCCCTTCTCCTTGAAGATCGCTTTCGCGGCCGACAGCAGGCCGTCGCCGAACACGTATTGCGGCGTGATCGTGTACCAGCGCTTCGCCTTCGGCAGCATCTGGATCAACGGGCGCACCGTCTGCTCGATCGCGCCGAAGGTCGGCACCGACCAGCGGAACGTCGCGGCGTTGCAATCCTTGCCGGTGATCTCGTCCGCGCCGGCCGTCGTGATGAACACGCCGCCCGCCTTCTGGACTTCCTTGCCCATCGCCAGCGATTCGGACGACAGGATGCCGCCCGCGAAGAAGCGCACGCCCTTCTGCTGCGCGATCTCCTGCACGCGCCGCACGGCGGTCGCGGGCTTGCCCTCGGTGTCGAGCGCCGTATACGCAAGCGGCGCGTCGAGCACCTTGCCGTATTGCTTGACGACGAGCTGCATGCCGAGATCGGCGTACTTGCCGTTGGCGGCGAACGGCCCCGACATCGGCACCGGGCACGCCAGCTGGATGGGCGAACCCTGCGCGAACGCGGCACGGGACGACATGCTGCCGAGCGCACCCGGCACGGCCGACAGCGCGGCCAGTTTCAACAGTTCTCGGCGATTCAAGTTGACGCTCCTGATAAAGGGGGACACACGCGATGCGACCGACTGCCAAACCGTGCCCACGCCCTGCAGGATGCGCGCCGCCGGTTGATCCTATTTATCATGATAAATAGAATGAACCCGATGCTAAAGTTGATCAAAATTAGTGTCAATCAGGCAAAATTCCGTACCCTGCGCCGGAACGGATCGTCGACGATGACGTGGCGCGCAGTCAGACAAAGGAGTCTTGAAGATGGTCATGGACCGAGCCAGGGCGGGCCTCGCGGTCGAAATCAAGCAGCCGAAGCGGGCCGACCTCGTCGCCGAGGAGATCAAGCGGCTGATCACCGAGAAGGACCTGAAGCCGGGCGACCGCCTGCCGCGCGAAGCCGAACTGCAGCAGCTTTATGCCGTCAGCAAGAGCACGATCCGCGAGGCGCTGAAGTCGCTCGAGGTGCAGGGGCTCATCAAGGTCACGACGGGGCCGTCGGGCGGCGGGATGGTCGTCGAGGTGCCGCTCGACCGCACGTTGCAGCTCCTGCAGAACTACCTGTTCTTCAAGGACGTGACGATCGACGACATCTATACGGTGCGAAAGCTGCTCGAACCCGAGCTGGCGGCGGGCGCCGTGCCGCACCTGACCGAGCGCGACTTCGCGGCGCTGGAGTCGAACATCGCGTGTTGCGACGGCGCGTCGGGCGTGCACGACCGCGGCCACATGCTGCGCCAGCGGCAGGAGGACACGACGTTCCACGACATCCTCGCGGCCGCGAACCCGAACCCGTTCCTGCGCTTCAGCTGCGAGCTGATCAACGAGATGATCCGGCAGTTGATCGAGTTCCGGAACGACACGCCGCTCGTCGAGCACAAGCGCTTCGGCGAAGCGAACGTATCGATCCACAAGGCGATCCTGCAGGCCGCGCGCGAGCGCGATGCCGAGCGCGTCCGCGCACTGATGGTCGAGCACATGACCGAAGCGCCCAAGCATGTGAAGCGGATGAAAGGCAAGCTGCGCGGGCGTCTGATCCTCGACTCCGAGATCCGCAGGCGGGCCGCCGCTCACGTGGCGGGATCCGATGCGGCCGCAACGGATCCCGACGAGGACTGAGCGTCGGCCAACGCGGTCGCCTTCGGGCCGACTGCTTCGCGGCGGCCCGAATATCCCTACCGCGCCGTGAATGCCGATGACACGCCGTTGCGGCCGAACGCCGCGAGCGGCGTCGGCACCGGCTAGAACGTATTCGTCTCGTGGTGTACCCGGGCGGTCGGGATCTTCAGCGCACGGCGCCTTCCGTGTACCCCGTCGTGCCCTTCGTCTCCAGATATTCGACGAGGCCGAACTCCGCATACTCGCGCCCGTTGCCCGAGCGTTTGTAGCCGCCGAACGGCGCGGCCGGGTTCCATGCCGGGTAGTTGATGTGGACATTGCCGACCCGCAACCGTGCCGCGACCCTGCGTGCACGCTCGAGATCCTTCGACTGTACGTAGGCCGCAAGCCCGTAGACCGAATCGTTCGCGAGCGCGACGGCCTCGCCCTCGGTCCGGTAGGTCATGATCGACAGCACCGGCCCGAAGATCTCCTCGCGCGCGATCGACATGTCCGGCGTGACGTTCGAAAACACCGTCGGCCGCACGTAGAATCCGTCGCCGAGCCCGTCCGGCCGCCCGGGGCCGCCGGCGACGAGCGTGGCGCCTTCTTCGATCCCGAGCCGGATGAAATGCTGGATGCGGTCGAACTGCGTGCGGCTGACCACCGGCCCGATACCGGTTTCCGGCGAACGCGGATCGCCGACGACGGTGCGTTCCGCTTCGCGGCGCGCGGCCTGCTCGGCCAGCGCCAGATGATCGGCGTGCACGAGCATGCGGGTCGGCGCATTGCACGACTGGCCGCTGTTGCTGAAGCAACTGCGCACGCCGCGCGTGACCGCATCCTCGATGTCGGCGTCGGGCAGGATCAGGTTCGGGCTCTTGCTGCCGAGTTCCTGGTGCACGCGCTTCACGGTATCGGCCGCGGCCTTCGCGACCTCGACGCCCGCGCGCGTCGAACCCGTGAACGACACCATGTCGACATCCGGGTGCCGCGACAGCGCGTCGCCCACTTCATGCCCGTAGCCATGCACGAGGTTGAACACGCCGGGCGGCACGCCGGCCTCGTGCAGGATCTCCGCGAACAGGATCGCGCTGAACGGCGCGATCTCGCTCGGCTTGAGCACCATCGTGCAGCCGGCCGCGAGCGCCGGCGCGACCTTGCACACGATCTGGTTGATCGGCCAGTTCCACGGCGTGATCAGCGCGCACACGCCGATCGGCTCGTGCGACACCAGCAGCGAATCGGTCTGCGTGCTGAACCGGAACGACTGCAGCGCGCGGATCGTCTGCTCGAGGTGCGCGGTGCCGACCGCGGCCTGCATCGCACGCGCGAAAGCGATCGGCGCACCCATTTCCTGGCTGATCGTTTGTGCGACCTCTTCGTAGCGGCGCTGGTAGATCTCGAGCACGCGCCGCAGCAGCGCGACCCGCTCGTCGACCGGCCAGCGCGAGTACGTGTCGAATGCGCGCTTCGCCGCGCCGACCGCACGGTCGACGTCGGCCGCGCCGCCGATCCTGAGCTGCGCATACGGTTGCGCGGTGGCCGGGTCGATCACGTCGATCGCCGGTGCGCCGGCCGGATCGAACCACTGGCCGTCGAGATAGGACTGTTGTGACGTTCGCATCGAATGCTCCTGTTGTGACGGATGCCGGCGCCGCGCTCAGCGCGTCGCTCGCGCAAAGGTATCGACGAGGATGTCGCGAATCTGCGCGACGAACCACACGATCTCGTCGCGCGACATCACGAGCGGCGGCGAAAACTGCACGATCGGCGTGCCTTCGTGATCGACGCCCGCGCGGCACAGCAGCCCCGCGTCGAAGATCGCGGGCGCGAGCAGCGTCGACACGAACGCCTGCGCGCTGATGCCGGCCGCCCAGCGGCGCGCGGCCTTGTCGGTCACGAGTTCGAGCGAGTAGTGGTAACCATCGCCGCGCACGTCGCCGACGCACGGCAGTTCGAGCAGCCCGTCGAGCGTCTGGCGGAACACCGCTTCGTTGTCGCGGACGTTCGCGAGCACGCCTTCGCGCTCCATGATCGCGAGGTTCGCGAGCGCGGCCGTGCATGCAACCGGATGGCCGCCGTACGTCGCGCCGTGCAGGAACATCTGCTGCGGCCCGTCGAGCACCGTATCGACCACCGCGTCGCTCGCGATCACGCCGCCGAGCGGCACGTAGCCCGACGCGATGCCTTTCGCGAACGTGATGATGTCCGGCTTGAGCCCATAGCGCGCCGAGCCGAAATATTCGCCGAGCCGGCCGAACCCGCAGATCACTTCGTCGGCGACGAGCAGCACGCCGTGCCGGTCGCAGATGTCGCGCAGCCCGGCCGCGTAGCCGGCCGGCGGCGTCAGGCTGCCGCCCGCGTTCTGCAGCGGCTCGACGACGATCGCGGCCACCGTATCGGGCCCTTCCTGCACGATCAGCGATTCGATCTCGTCAAGCAGGTGGCGCGTGAACTGCGCTTCGGTCTCGCCTGCCGGGCGGCCGTAGCGCTTGGTGTTGCCCACGTGCCGCACACCCGACATCAGCGGCTCGAAATGCTTGCGGAAGTTGGTCATCCCGTTCAGCGCGAGCGCGCCGAACGACGTGCCGTGATACGCGACGCGACGCGCGATGAACTTGCGCCGCTGCGGCTCGCCGCGCGACTGGTGATACTGGCGCACCAGCTTGATCGCCGCTTCGTTCGACTCCGAGCCGCTCGACGTGAAGAACACGCGGTTCAGGCCTTCCGGCGCGAGCGCCGCGAGCTTGTGCGCGAGCCGGATCGCCGGCTCGTGGCCATAGCCCCAGTTGGTCGCAAAGGGCAGCCGCACCATCTGCTCGCGGATCGCGTCGCCGATCTCCGCACCGTGGCTGTAGCCGACCTGCACGCAGTACAGCCCGGCCAGCGCATCGAAATAGCGCTTGCCGTTGCGGTCGACGAGCCAGCAGCCTTCGCCGCGGTCGAACACGGTCAGCGCGTGGTCGCGATACGCATCGGCATGCGTGAAGTGCATCAGCAGGTGGCGCTTGCCGAGCGCCTGCAGGTCCGCATCGAGATTGACGTCAACAGCGTTCATGGATCATTCCTCCTTCAGGGTTTCAAGGCCGGCATCGCGCGGCCAGCCATTCAATTCATCGACAGCGTCGGCGCCGGGCGCGTGAAGCCGCGCGTCAGCCACACGAGCTGGCAGAGTCCGAGCACGAGCCAGCCGATGCCGACGTAGAACGTCTGGCGCGACAGTCCCGACCAGAGCCACACGTTCATCGCGAAGCCAATCGCCGGCATCACGCCGAACGCGATCCAGCCCGCGACATGACGGTGCTCGGGCCGGCTCAGATAACTGCGCATCACGCACAGGTTCACGATCGCGAACGCGACGAGCGCGCCGAAGCTGATCATCGTCGACGCAAGATCGAGCGTGATGAACAGCGCGGACAGCGACACGACGCCGACCGCGAGCGTCGCGCGCACCGGCGTGCGCAGCCGCGCATGCAGGTGACCGAACACGCGCTCGGGCAACACGCGGTCTCGGCCCATCGCGAACAGCACGCGCGTCACGCTGGCCTGCCCGGCCATCGCGCTCGCGAAGCAGCCGGCCACGTACACCGCGACGAAGAACGCCGACAGCGTGCCGCCGCCGATGCGCCGCATCAGTTCGAGGCTGGCCGAATCGAGATCCTTGAACGCGTGCCAGTCGGGGAACACCACTTGCCCGGCATACGCGATCAGCATGAACAGCAGGCCGCTCGCCAGCGTGCAGAGCAGGATCGCGCGCGGCACCGTGCGCCGCGGCTCGCGCGTTTCCTCCGACAGCGTGGTGACCGCATCGAAGCCGAGAAACGACAGGCACAGGATCGCGGACCCGGCGAAGATCGCGTGCGCATCGCCGGACGTCGGCAACGCAACCGCCAGCGACAGCCCTTCGCCGACCGCGACCTGCGCCGATGCGATCACGAAGATCGCGATGAACACGAGCTGGCTCGCGATCAGAATGAGGTTCACGCGATTGACGAGCCGGATGCCGACGATGTTCAGCCCGGTGATCAGCACGATGCTCCCGACGATCCACACGCTGGCCGGCACCATCGGAAACAGCTGCTTCATGTAGATGCCGATCGCGAGGTAGCTGATCATCGGGATGAACAGGTAGTCCATCAGCAGCGCCCAGCCGACCATGAAGCCGGTCGACGTGCCGAAGTTGCGGCTCGCGAACGTATAGGCGGACCCGGCGCTCGGCATCAGCCGCGCCATGTGGCCGTAGCTGCGCGCGGTGAACAGCATCGCGATCAGCGTGACCGCATACGCGGCCGTCAGATGCCCGTTCGTTTCGCTCGTGACGAGCCCGTAGGTCGTGAACACCGTCATCGGCAACATGTACGCGAGGCCGAAGATCACCAGCGTCGAGAGTCCGAGCAGATGCGGCTTGCGGCGTCCGTCCGCGTCGTCTCGATGCATGCGCGGCCCGATGTCATTCATCGCGGCGACTGATGCGGATCGACCTGGCCTGTCGTTGTCCATGCTGTCCTCACGTGGGTGGCTTCCATGACTTCAACGCTCGTTCGCGCGGCACGGCCGGCGTGTCACGATTCGAAGAAAGTGTGGTGCGCCAAAAAATCGAGGACGAATGAGAAAAGCGGACGTAATCGGGGGATATTTCCGGACGCATTGCCGTGCGTCGCGCCGGCCGGTCGTCACGGATGCTGCGCCGCACTGGCGTTTCGCGGACATTCCGGCTATGTTCTACGCGAACCCGTCGCCCCGTCAGCCCCATGGATAGCAGGTCACATCGAAACCAGAGCAGGGCCGAGCGCAGCCTGCGTTCGTCACTCGGCCTCGCGCGTCCGGCCGGACGCCAGGAGGACATTCCCGCCACTGTCCATGCGATCGCGGTCGCGCTGGACGAGTGCCGCGTGCGGCACATCGACGGCGCCGCGCTGCTCGAAGGCACGGGGCTCGGCGCGGACGAAGTCGCATCGCCGAACCTGCACGTGAATCGCGGCCAGGAGCAGCGCTGTTTCAGCAACCTGCTGCGCTGCAGCGGCGTGCCGTCGATCGGGCTGTCGATCGGCGCGCGGCTGCACGTGTCGACGCTCGGCCTCGCCGGTTACGCGATGCTGATCAGCGGCTCCGTGATGCAGGCGTTCCGCTGCATGAGCCAGTTTCCGCTGTTCATGGGGCTGTATTTCGACGTGCGTATCGACGCGCACGCGGACGGCATGAGCGTGACGATCGGCCGCTACAACGGCGAGCCCGATCTCGAGGTGTTTCAGGTGGACATGTGCCTGTCGAGCCTGCGCCTGATCGTGTCCGATCTGGTCGGCAAGCCGGTCTGGCCCGAACAGCTGCAGCTCGCGCGCCGCACGCCGCGCAACGCGGCCGATTACGCGCGCCACTTCGGCTGCAAGGTCGCATTCAATGCGGGCGACAACCGTCTCGTGTTCACGTCCGTGAACGGCACGGAAGCGCCGCGTCTCGCGAACGAAGTCAGCTTCAATGCGCTGCACGGCCAGTGCGAGGCGCTCGAACGGCAGTGGGCCGCGTCGGTCGGCACGCGCTTTGCCGATCGCGCGAAGGAGCTGATGGCACGCGACCTCGCACGCTTCAAGTCGATGACGGCGCTCGCGAACGCACTGCACCTGACGGAGCGCACGCTGCGCAGGCGGCTCGACAAGGACGGCATCACGTTCCAGTCGCTGCTCGATGAAGTGCGTCACGACGAAGCAGTACGGATGCTCGACGATCACACGCTGACGGTTGCGGCGATCGCCGAACGTCTCGGCTACAGCGAGCCGCGCAGCTTCCGTCACGCGTATCGGCGCTGGACGGGCAAGACGCCGCGCGCCGACGCGGACGTCGACGCGTGAAGCGGACCGGTTACGGCTGCATGACCGGCATCACGACTTCTTGCACACGTAATCCATCACGAGTTTCTGCATGGAATCGGGCACGACATTGTCGTAGTCGTCCGGGTATTCCGGAGACACGCTCACCTCGCCGGGCGCTGTTCCAACCATCGTCGTCTCGCCCATAGACCAGGTCTTGTCGGCGCAATTGAACGACCACAGGGACACCATGCTCTTCGTCGGAAACGGCGCCGAATAGGGCTGGGGATCGCCGAAGACCACCCTGACCCGGGTCCGGGTCAGGCTCTTGTCGTGAACGACGGAAGATGTGTCGACATAGACGGCTGTGGTCGACCCTTCGATGAGCGTGGTCCAGTTCGCGGCACACGCCCCGTTGATCATGAATGCAAGCACGGCACCCGCGAGCGCGCTTCTTTTCATTTTCGTTCCTTGAGTCTTGCCGGGGAATTCCGATGGCGTGATTCTACGTTCTTCGCTTACGCGTCATGCAGGCGAATCGACTCGCGTAGAATGCGCGCATCAAATCAACCAGAACGGGGCCGCGGCCGCTTGCCGATTCCACCCGAGACGCGTCAGCCGATGCGGTCGATACGACTCGCAACGACGCAGCGCAATCATCGGTAACCGCGGCGGCGATCGACGTCGTCGCCTGCCCGGGCGAACGTCGCCGCGACGCTCGTCGACCGACGAAGCATCCATGAGCAAACCGATCCTGTACCTCCTCGCCGGCAACGGCAGCGCGGCCGACTGGTGGGACGATGCGCTGCCCCACTTCCGGCACTACCGGCCCGTGCCGCTGGAACTGCCGGGCTTCGGCGACCATCCCGCGCCGCCCTGCGAAGACCTCGCCGCCTACGCGCAAGCGTTGCTGGAGGCGACCGAGCCGGGCCACGCGATCATGGCGGTCGGCGTGAATGCGCTGCTGGTGCTGCACGCGTTGCAGCGGCGCCCCGGCCACTTCAGCCGCAGCGTGCTGCTCGCGCCCGTCGGTGCGTTTCTGTGGGAGCGACGCCTGCCGAAGCTGATGGCGCCGAAGCCGCTGCGCAAGACCATCCACTGGCTGCTCGCGCACTACCCGACGCTGTTTGCACGCAAGTTCTCGAACCAGACGTGGACACCCGCGCAGTATCGCCGCATGGGCGCCGGCTATGCACGCTGCCGCGCGTTCCTGCCGCACTGGGATCTCGTGCGCGCCGATACCGCGCTGCCGCTGCTCGAATGGGTCACCGATCGCATCGAACTCGTGTGGGGCGATCAGGACAACGTGCTCGGCGTGCGCCAGGCCGCCGCGTGGTCGGCCATCCTCGCGCGCGCCGACCTCACCGTCACGCTGCAGGCCGGCTGGGGACACTATCCGTGGATCGACGCGCCGGCGGCGTTCGCGCAGTGGCTCGAAGCAGGCGATGCCGGCTTCGTCGCACACACGAAAGGCGGGCGCCTCGCGCTGGCCACGATGGCCGGGCTGCCCGTGCCGCCCGCGCTTTCGTTGACCCGCGCCGACGACCCGCGCCTGCCCGGCTTTCTCGCGAGCCAGCCCGACGCCGTGTGGGCGATCCGCTCGTCGAGTCATGGTGAAGACCAGGCCGATGCGGCCAATGCCGGCCTGCACACCACGTTCCTGCGCGAACCTGCGTCGCAGGCGGCCGCGCGCGTGGCCGAACTGCTCGACGGCGGCCTCGAGGAAGCGGTCGTGCAGCGCTTCATCACGCCGGTGCTGTCCGGCATCGCGTTCATGCGCCATCTCGCGGTCGAAGTGGAATGGGTGCAGGGCCACCTCGAAACGCTCGCCGACGGGCAGGCGAGCCCGCAGCGCGCGATCCTGTCGCGGCTCGGCGAGCCCTGGCAGAGCGGCACGTTCCCGACCGCGCACGGCCTGACCGCACAGCAGCTGTGGGCCTTCCTGCAACGCGTGCTGCGCGCGTTCCATTACGTGCCGGGCGATGTCGAATGGGCGTGGGACGGCACGCAACTGTGGCTGCTGCAGTACCGCCCGATCAGCAGCTACGGCTGGCACCGGCACCTGACCTCGGCCAACATCGCCGAGATCCTGCCGCCGCAGCCGAGCCGGCTGGTCGAGTATGCGCAACGCCGCGCGGCCGGCAGCATCCCGGCCATCATGGCGCGCTGGGATGCGCGCGTGCTGCGCGACAACGAACCGTTCACCGCGCTCTATGGCGGCGCGTCGTACATCAACAACGACCTGTTCCTCGCGCGCCTGGCCGACTGGGGCGTATCGGCCGGCAACTACAGCGGCGAGATCGGCGGCGCGACGCCGCCGCTGCGCTGGCGCCCGCTGCGCCTGCTGCGTTCGCTGCCGGTGTTCTGGCGCATGCTGCGCGTCGCGCGCGGGCACCTGCCGACGCTCGAGCGCGGCTTGGAGCGCTTCGACCGGGAACTCGCGACGCTCGTCGAACAACGCGCCGACGGCCAGCAACTGGCCGACTGGTTCACGCGCTTCTACGTATTCGTCGTGCAGGGCAACCTGTGCATCGCGGCATCGCTGGCCAGCAGCGGCGGCGCGCTGTGGGGACGCCCGCCCACCGTCTACGGCCAACTCGACGACAGCCCGCACCGGCTGCCGTGGGAAACCGATCCGGGCACCGCGCGGCCCGCGGCCACGGACCTGCCGCTGCAGGCGTTTCCCGACTGGCCGCTGCCGGTCCGCATGCTCCACGCGCTCGGCGCGCCCGGCCTGCGCGGCTGGTATCTGCAGGTGCGCGAGTGGTATCGCGACAACCTGATGCGCGTGTTCTTCCGCCTGCATCACGCGATGCCGGCCGCCGAGCGCGATGCGTGGTTCGCCCCCCATCCCGAGCGCCGCGAACGCAACGGCAGCTTCTGGCAGGACGGCGGCGAAGGCACCGACGAGGCAACCGGCTTCATGATCTATCCGGGCCACACGCAGGGCGTGCTCGGCCACGACATCCTGCTGGAAGACACGCTCGACCCGGGCCGGCACGCGCAGTATCAGGCCGCGCGTGCCGTGATCGCACGCATGGGCGGCCGGCTGTCGCACGGCGCGACGCTGCTGCGCGAACTGCGCAAGCCGTCGGCGGTGCTGCCGCGCGTCGATGCGGCCTGGGTCGGGCGCGAAGTGCGGCTCAGCGACGGCCGGCTGACGTTGGTCGAGTAAGCGCCCGCCGTCGTGTTGAACGGCACGGCGGCGGTCGCTACACTGGTCCGGCGAATTCCGGAGACCCCACATGAAAGAAGCGCTCGCAAAACTGTCGGCGGACCTCGAACGGCTGCTCAAGCTGCGCAGCATCCCGTTCGGGATGAAGCTGTTCGAACGGCGCGAGGACATGGAAGCCGTGCCGCGCATTCGCCGCCCGACAGCGATCCATTCGCTCGACCAGATCGTCGGGCAGACGGCGCGGCTCGGCTTCACGCTCGGCATCACCGCCGACGACCTGGTCGGCGCGCAATGCCGGTCGGTCATCGGGCTCGGCCACGCAAAAGATGTCGAGTGGACCTCCGGGCAGCAGATGGCGGGTGTCTGGTATGCAACGCAGGAGGATTCGCGTGCCCATCAGGCCGCGATGCACTGCGTGCCGGACGGCAAGTACGAAGCGCTCGTCGTGTCGCCGCTCGCGGCCGGCCGCATCGAGCCCGACATCGCGCTGTTCTACGCGACGCCCGGCGCGATGATGTACTTCATCAACGGGCTGCAATGGTCGGGGTACAAGCGTTTCGACTGGAGCGTGGTCGGCGAATCTGCATGCGCGGATTCGTGGGGGCGCGCGCTGGCGACCGGGCAGCCGAGCCTGTCGATCCCGTGTTACGCGGAGCGCCGCTACGGCGGCGTGCTCGACGACGAGATGCTGATGGCCTTGGCGCCCGATGCACTGGAACAAGCCATTACCGGGATGGAGGCGCTGGCGCGGAACGGGCTGCGCTACCCGTTCGCGCAGTACGGCATCCAGCAGGACGTTCGCGCGGGGATGGAAGTCAGCTACCCGAAAACGACATGATGCGTCGCGATTGACCCGCGCCGGAATCGGACCTCAGCGCAGCGGCGTGCGGATCTTGCCATCCACCTTCAGCGTGCGCCTGTCGTGCGCCGCCTCGTATTCGACCGTCTGCGCGGGCGTGACCGCGCCGTACGACCGGCCGTTCACATAGACGATACCGTCCCGCAGTTCGACCTTGTCGCCGTTGACCATCGCGGTGGCCCGCTCGCCCTGCAACACCGCGCCCGAACACCCGGCGGTCGAAAAGCTGCGGACCGACGTGCCCGGCATCGCGGCGTTGCCGCCCGGGTCCGCCGCGTTCGCCGCGCTGCAGGGCGGCGCATCCATGCTGCCGGCCGCGCGGAGCGTTCCCGCGCTGATGCCGCATCCGGCCAGCAACGCAATCGTCATCGGCAACAGCTTGTTCATGGTGATCTCCGTGGTCCGTGGCAGCGAATCGAGACCGCGGCATCACGTCGGCTGATGGCCCTTGCCTGCAGGTCGGCCAGATGCGCCGAGTATGCGACCACTTCACGGCGCCCGGCCATCCGCTTCACTACCATTCACCGCCGATCCCTGCCGGCTGGTCCCGACCCCTGAATCCGCTTCGACGCCGCCGCCGGAAACAACCGGTTCGCGTGAAAATCCGCCTTGATCAAGTTGCGTATCGCAACTATTATTGATTGCGATACGCAACCATTCCGGGCAAACCATGGATCTCATCGACGCTCCCGCCAAGCCTCGCGAGGCGACCATCCTCGAGCTTCGCGACTTCTCCCGCAAACTGGTCCGCGAGCTCGGCTTCATGCGCGCCACGCTGGCCGACAGCGACTGGGCGCCGTCGGCCGTCCACGCGATCCTCGAGATCGGGATGACGCCCGGCATCAACGCCAGGGATCTGGGCCATGTCCTGCGGCTGGACAAATCGAACACGAGCAGGCAACTCGCCCGGCTCGAGGCGGCCGGTGTCGTGGAGCGGCGCGTGTCGAGCGACGACGCACGTGCGACCGAGTTGTACCTGACGGCCGACGGGAAAAAGCTCCAGAAAAGAATCGACAAGTTCGCGACGGATCAGGTGTCGAATGCGTTGCGTCGCATGATTCCCGCCGACCAGCAGGCGCTGCTGCGTTCCCTCGCGCTGTATGCCGATGCGCTCGCGCAGGACAACGCGGCCAGGACGCCCGCCGCGACACCCGAGGCGCCGCCGATTCGCGAAGGCTATCAACCGGGCTGCATCGGCGACATCGCGAGCCTGCACGCACGCTTTTATTCGGAGCACTGGGGATTCGGTGCTTTTTTCGAAAAGCGCGTGGCGACCGAGCTTGCCGAGTTCGCGAGCACGTTGCCGGCCGACGGCAAGGCGCTTTGGCTCTGCCAGGAAGACGGACGCACGCTCGCGTCGCTCGCGATCGACGGAGACCCGGCAACCGGCGTCGCCCACCTGCGATGGTTCATCGTCAACGATGCGTTGCGCGGATCGGGCGTCGGGCGCCAGCTCATGACGCAAGCGATGCGCTTCGTCGACGCGCAGCGGTTTCGCGAGACCTACCTGTGGACGTTCAAGGGCCTGGATTCGGCGCGCCATCTGTACGAGTCGTTCGGCTTTGCGCTGACCAGCGAATCCGCGGGCACGCATTGGGGAACCGAGGTGGTCGAACAGCGCTTCAGCCGTCCGGGGCCGGGCCGCTGATGGTCAACGGGCAGCGTCCGTTCCGAATGCCGCTATAGTCTGTCGACGAACCATTCCCGATTCGCCGACACAAGGACGCAACGCATGTTCGAACGTCTCGCGGCCCTCACGCTCTGCGCGGCGATCACCGCGCCAGCCGCCGCAGCCGACATCGACCCGATCGACCAGCAGATGACGCTGTGCCTGAACGACCCCGAGCACGCATCGACGGGCGGCCAGGACGAATGCATCGGCGACGCGGGCCGCGCATGGGACGCGCGGCTCAATGCCAGCTATCGCGCGCTGCAGGCATCGCTGCCGGCCGCGGACCGCCCGGCACTGCTGCACGCTCAGCGCGCCTGGCTCGCACGCCGCGATGCCGACCTGAAGCTGATCGATGCCGTCTACGCGACGACGCACGGCACCGTCTATGCGCCGATGAATGCAAACGATGTGATGAGGCTGACGCAGCGACGCGCGCAGACGCTGCAGCGCTTCGAATCGGATCGCGCCGCACACCGCTTCAGCATGACCGGGCGTCTTCCGCCGGCAACCGAAACAAAGCCCGAACGTGTCGCAACCGTCCCGCAACGCGGCGCGCGCTTCGAACGCGCGCACTGTGCGGCACTCGTCGATCTCGACGCAATGGGCCGCTGCGCGGCGCAGGCCACGCCGCTGTATCTGCAAGACATCGACGACGCGACGAAGGCGATCGAGCGTCGCCTGCCGCGCACATCGCGCGATGCGATGCGGATGTCGTCGCAGAAATGGCAGGCGTTTGTCGCTGCCCAGCCGCCGCTGATCAGCGTGCTCCACCCGGCAGCCGATCCTGCCGGCGTAAAGCCGCAGATCGCGATCGAAATGCGCGACGAGGCCGCCGCACGCCTGCAGCAGCTCGTGTACGCCGAAGACAAGATCGGCGCCGATTGATGCGCCGGCATGCTCACGACAACCGTCTCTCCATCTTCACGATTTCCAGCTGAATCGGGCTGTTCCCGTGGGAGAAGTGCCCTCGTCCGATCACGTCGAAACCATGCCGGCCGTAGAACGGCACTGCGTTGGTCGTCGCCTCGAGATACACACGGGCATATCCGGCTCGCGCGATACCGGACACGGCGGTCTCCAGTAGCGCCTTCCCCGTGCCACGCCGCGCGCGATCGCCGCGAATGAACAGCTTGGTCAGTTCTTCGCCGGCCGTTTCCGCGAATCCGAGCAGGTCGCTGTCTTCGGCAACCCACAGCGCGTGACGCCGGATCGCATCGAGATACATCGCCGGCGTGCGCCCGTCCAGCCAGCTGGCGATCTGCTCGCGCGAGTAATCCCCGGCACACAATCGCGCGACGGAATCCAGATGGACATCGAAGATCCGCTGTATGTCGGCTTCGTTCGCGGCTCGGATTTCAAAGGCGGACACGTTCGCTCCCGGTTAATCGCCGCACAGCGGTGCAGGCGGCAGACCGTCGAATATTCTCATCGCCTCCGACGCATCAAGACCCGGGAAAACCCTCGCCGACACGCCATTTCGCGGAGCGTGGTTTCTCGCGCCGAACGCACTCATCGGTATTCGAATCACTAGGGAAAATCCGGAGACATCCTTACAGCGATTTACCTGATGATTCACAGGAGCGTCATGCTTCGGTGATTCCGCAGCATGCCAAGCTTTCAGTCCGCGTCACGAAGCCGATGCCGCCGCGCGGCAATCGCGATGCCTGAAGATTGAAACGGCAGTCGTTGGCGTATCGTCAGGTGTTCAATACTTTCAACAACCCGGTCGAGAGTAATCGTGAGAATCCGTGGCCCGCTGGTGCGGTGGAGACGAGGCGATGCGCGCAACCTGCGCGCCGCGATCGCGTCCGCCGACGACAGTGACGGCCGGCAAAGTCCTCGCCTGCCTCTGTCGATCTACACCATCCTGTCCCGCCGTTCCGTGCGCCGTCACAACGCCGTCGCCGCGCGCGCCTCCGTCGCGATCCATACCGACGACGTGGCGTCGCTGCTGCCGTAGCGCCCCGCCTCCTTTCCCGTTTTCCGTTCGACCTGCCCGCCGTGTCGCCCGACTGGTGAAGGGATCAACTCGCGCTTCGTTTTCACGCGAGCCGGTGCAAGGTCGAACGGACTCCTGATCGTCGTGCCCAGCCAGCGCTCGTGTGAGCGGCGGTCGTGCACGCCCGTTCCATCCGAAGAACCGTCGCGCAACGACCCGCGAATCGCGGATCGATACGCGCACCGCCATGGAAAACCTTGTCATGCGAATCCGAACGCTTCGCCGCACCATTGCAACCGCCGCCGTCATGTCGGTTGCCGCCTACGCCAGCACAAACGCCCATGCGGCCGGCGAACTGAACATCTACAACTGGTCCGACTACATCGCACCGGACACGATCCCGAACTTCCAGAAGCAGACCGGCCTGCACGTCCGCTACGACAACTACGACAGCGACGACACGCTGCAGGCGAAACTGCTGTCGGGAAATTCCGGCTACGACATCGTCGTGCCGACGTCGAACTACATGGCCAAGCAGATCCAGGCGAGCGTCTACCAGCCGCTCGACAAGTCGAAGCTGCCGAACCTGTCGAACCTCGATCCGCTGCTGATGAAGATGGTCGCCGACGCCGATCCGGGCAACCAGTACGGCGTGCCGTGGGCATACGGCACCGACGGCATCGGCTACAACGTGCAGGCAGTGAAGAAGGCGCTCGGCGACAAGGCGCCCACCGACAGCTGGGCGCTGGTGTTCGATCCGGCCAACATGGCGAAGCTGAAGAGCTGCGGCGTATCGTTCCTCGACCAGGCCGTCGACGTGTTCGCCGCGACGCTGCAGTACATGGGCAAGGATCCGAACAGCACGAACCCGGCGGACTACCGCGCCGCGTACGAGGTGCTCAAGAAGGTGCGCCCGTACATCACGCAGTTCAACTCGTCGGGCTACATCAACGATCTCGCGAACAACGACCTGTGTGTCTCGCTCGGCTACTCGGGCGACGTCGGCATCGCGCACCGCCGCGCGGCCGAAGCGAAGCGTCCGTACGAGATCCGCTTCGCGAATCCGAAGGAAGGCGGCCTGCTGTGGTTCGACATGATGGTGATCCCGAAGGACGCGCCGAACCGGGATGCCGCGCTGAAGTGGATCAACTACCTGCAGGACCCGAAGGTCAACGCGGGCATCACCAACGCGGTGTTCTATCCGACCGCGAACAAGGCTGCGCGCCAGTACGTGAAGCCCGCGATCGCGCGCGACCCGTCGGTGTATCCGGCCGACGAGGTGTTGAGCAAGATGACGCTGCTCAAGCCGATGTCGCCCGAGATTCGCCGGTTGCAGAACCGGCTGTGGGCGCAGTTGAAGACCGGGCGCTGAGCAAGCCGCCGCGATGCTGGATCGTGCCTGCGGCGGCTTGCGCCGCGGGCACGCGTCGCAACGAACACGGTCGAAATCGATCGCGCAAACTATCGCAACGCCTGCGCCGGCTCCGCCGCAAACGCGTCTTCCACGAACCGGATCACGTCATCGAGCGACGATGTGCACACCGCGCCGGCGGCAAGCTCCCGAAACGCGCCGTCCGGGCCGAAGCAGACGAGCGGCTTGCGCCAGCGCTGCGCGAGCGAAATCTCCTCGGCCGTGCCGGGCCCGCCCGGCAGCGCGACGATCAGGTCGCTGCTCAGCACGTTCACGTAGTTGCGGTTGATCATCTGCGGATCGGCGCCCGGTTCGCGGCGCGGCAGCGGCGTGAGAATCGGGATGTCGACGAACGGATGCGGGTAGCCGTCGAGCGGCACGAAGCCCGCGAGCGGATCGGCCTGCGTCGGCAGGATGCCGATCGATCGGCCGGCCCGCCCGGGCACGCCGGCGAACGCGCGCGCGACCGCCAGCATCACGCCCTGCCCGCCGCCCGTCAGCAGGTTGAACCCGGCCTGCGCGAGCCACGCACCCAGCGGTTCCGAAAACGCGAGCCACGGTTCCTTGCCCGAGCCCATCACGCCGATCGTCTTGTTCTTCTGTTGCATCGTGGTTTCCGGTGAAGTCGTTGCGGCGCGCCGCACTCATTCGAGCTCGATGCCCTTGAGCTCGGGAATCAGGAACAGCGTCGCGACCATGTCGAGCACGTAGAGGCCGGCGAGCAGCGCGATGGCCGTCTGGAACGAGTAGTGCGCGGCGAGCGCGCCGACCGCGACCGGACCGAAGCCGCCGACCGCGCGGCCGATGTTCCACAGCACGTTCTGCGCGGTCGCGCGCGCGGCCGTCGGATAGCCTTCGGACATCAGCGTCCCGTAGCCGCCGACCATCCCGTTGACGAACATGCCCATCAGCGCGCCGGCCCACAGCATCGCCGTCGGGTCCGACAGCCGCGCATACGCGATGACCGTCACGACCGAGCCGAGCTGGTACAGCAGGAACGTCGGCTTGCGCCCGATGCGGTCGGCCAGTTGCCCGAACACCCACACGCCGATCATCATCCCGACGACCGTCGCCGCCGTCCACAGCCCCGACTTCGTCAGCGAGAAGCCCATCTGCTTCGACAGGAAGGTCGGCAGCCAGATCATGATCCCGTAGTAGCCGAAGTTCTGGACCGAACACAGGATCACGATGCCGAGGCTCGTGCGCGCGGTGCGGCCGTCCGCGACCAGCATGCGGAACGCGTTGGACTTCGGCTGCGTCGCGCGCTGCACGAACGCTTCCGGCTCGTGCAGCTTGTTGCGCATCGCCCACGCGAGCAGCGCGGGCAGCACGCCCACCAGGAACATGCCGCGCCAGCCGATGTGGAGCAGCAGGAACGGCGTCAGCAGCGCGGCCAGCAGCACGCCGGCCTGCCAGCCGAGCGCGACGTAGCACGACACGCGTGCGCGCTTGCTGGCGGGCCACGCTTCCGCCGCGAGCGCCATGCCGATCCCGAACTCGCCGCCCAGCCCGATGCCGGCGATGGTGCGGTAGACCAGCAGATCCCAGAAGCCGCGCGCGAACGCGCACAGGCCGGTGAAGATCGCGAACAGCAGGATCGTCCAGGTCAGCACGCGCACGCGCCCGTAGCGGTCGCTCAGCGCGCCGAACACGATCCCGCCCGCGACGGCGCCGATCAGCGTCCACGTGACCAGCGCGCCGCCCTGCCCGGGCGTCAGGTGCAGTGCCGCCGTGATCGCCGGCAGCATGAAGCCGAGGATCAGCAGGTCGAAGCCGTCCATCGCATAGCCGATCGCCGAGCCGGCCAGCGCTTTCCACGCGTACGGCCCGACCTGCTCCACGCGCGGGGCCGACGGGCCGCCGAGCGTCGAAGATTTCATGTTTGCTGCCATGGTGTCCTGCCACGAATGTCCGGCGACATTCTAAGGCCTGTGCCCGCGCACGACGGGCCGGCGAACGTGCCGGCGGCGGCCACCCGGGCGCGCGTCGGCGCCCGCTTGCGGGACGGCAAGCGGGAATCTGCGGGCAATGAACGGGAAAGCGGCGATCCGGTGTCGGCGGCGAAGCCGGCGATGTCGCGGTCAGGCCGGACACCGGATGAAAGACAGCGTGCCGGCGAAGTATTGCCGGCGGGCCCGCCTGCGCGGCCCGGACAACGCCGGGCGGCCTGGCGGCGCGGCCGGCTTCAGCCCTGATCGTCCCCGGGCCACCAGGCCTTGGCCTCGCGGTCGACGACGAGCATGTCGAGATCCTTGCCTTCGAGCCATTTCGGGCGCGGGCCGCGGCCCGACCACGAGCGGCCCGTCGTCGGGTCGTAGTACTTGGCAGGCGCCTTGCGTTTTCGCTGGACGATGTAGCCGAGCGCGCTCAGCACTTCCTGCTGCGAAATTCCCAACAACTCGACCTGTTCCTTGAATGCCGCGAGCGCGGCCTGCTTCTCCTTCTGCTTCGCATCCGACAGCTTGATATTCAGGTCCCGAAGTTGTGCTTCGAGTTCCTGCAGGGCCTGGGTCATGTATTCATCCTCTCTGGGCATGTTTTTGCAAAAAGCTCCGATGGGCGAACCTACCACGAAGTTCCGCGAATCGGTGCTGTCATATGTGTGAATCGTTTGCCTGATCCGGCATGGTTTGCGCAACGCGCAAAAAACGACGTCGTGCGTCAATGACAGACAGGGCTGGGCCGGCAGCGCGCGGCACGCCGCATGCGGATGCGCGGCGAACCACTGCGGCAAGTGTTGCGCCGCACCTGGCATTGGCGCGGCATGGCGCGAATGATAGCAGGCGTATTGCAGGAGTCGCGGGCCGGAGTCGATGCGGGCCGGCGGTTTACCGGTCGGCGCCGTGGGCATCCCACGCGATCCGGTCGAGCAGCGCGCGCAGCTTTGCGCCGCGCGCCGCGTTCAGCGCGGCCGCATGCGCGACGCGCCCGGCGAGATGCGCGCGGAAATCCGGATGCGCGTCGCGATTCTGCGAAGCCGGGCCGCGCCGGATGCAATTGGTCAGGATGGCCTTCAGGAGATCGAACTCATCGCGCGCCAGGTTCGGATGACGATTGACCACCACGCCGGCCAGTTGCTGCCGCGTGCCGCGCCGCATCACGCGCGTCTTGCGCAATTGCAGCGCGAAGCCTTCCTCGAGCGCGATCGCGGCAACCCTGACCTGCAGCCGTTCGACTTCGCGCGCGAGCGCGCCGCCACCCGAAAACGCGAGATCGTCGGCATAACGCGTGTAGGTCGCATCGAGCGAACGCGCGAGCGCGGCAAGCCGCATGTCGAACCGGAAAGCGCTCAGGTTCGCGAGCGCCGGCGACGTCGGCGCGCCCTGCGGCAGGTGCCGTTCGCGATAGCGCTGCCGGCCGATCCAGTCGAACCGGTCGCGCAAGTCCCGCGCGAGCAGCCGCGCCGACGGCACGCGATTGGTGCACAACCCGGTGAGCGTGCGCGCGACTTCGGCCGGATACCCGAGCGTCACGAACAACGCATGGACGCGTGAGGCGCGCACCGACACGAAGAAATCCGCGAGATCGAAGCGGACCACGACATCGCGATCCGCGTGCGGCGCCGCAAACGACACGATCCCGTGCCCCTTGCGGAAACCGTGTACGGCGCCGTGCGGCGCAATGCGATCGAGCAGCCCGTGCAGGATGCGGCGTTGCGCTTCGCGCAGCCGCCCCTTCGGGATCTCCACCAGGCGGCAGCCGCCGCTGCGCTTGTCGACCGCGACGTACATGTAGTGATGCAGCGGCGTGGCGCTGTCGCGCGCATCGACGCGCCAGTGGTCGGACAGCCAGTCGAGTTCCGCCGCGCTCATGCCGAGCCAGCCGGCGAGATCGCCGGGCGTCGCCCATTGCGGCACGTCGCAGCCGGCAAGCGGCGCCGGCAACGGCCGCTGGACCAGCGGCCGCCGCATGACGCGGATCACGGTCGGCCGATGGTCGCCGTACCATGCGCTCACGAACCCGGGTGTATCGGCTACGACCGCGGCAACGGCGTCGACGCCGGCATCGGCCCAGTTCGTGCCGAAGCGCGCGAGCGCGTCATCCGCGGCTTCGTGCGCCCAGGCCGGCGCATCGCCGAGCACGGCCGCGATCCGCGCGACGACACCGCCGCGTTCGGGTGAACCGGCCAGCATCGCTTCGGCAATCACGTGGACGGTATCGCGCAGGGATGAGTGCATGGGCAGAGATGGGCGGGACGATGAGTCAACGTGACCGGTACTGCGAGAGCCGCCGTTGCGCGACGCGCAACTCGGGCTCTTGCGACGCATCGGGGTGTCGATCTCATCCACGGGGTAGCCCCGTAGTCCTGGAACATCGAATGCCTGTTCCGGGCGTGTGCTTGACCCACCGCCCCGCGACGCGACTTTAATGGCCGGGAAGGTGGCATGTCAAACGTGACGGCGATCCGGCGACGCCCCTGCGCGCCGGATCGCGTTGTGGGGCTTACCTGCTCCGGGCAAACAGTTCGCTGAACGCGATCGGCGCGACACCGACGCCCGCCATGTTGTTCAGCATCGCCGCCCAGGTCGCGTCCGCGACGCTCACCGGAAACGACCGCGCGCGATTGGCGAGCAGCCAGTAGGTGCGCGTCATGCCGTTGCTCATCGCGACTTCGTAGCCGCGTCCGTCCAGCCAGTAGCCGACCGGCGGCAGCTCGACCGGCTCGAGGCGGCCGGCCCGGAACGCGGCGGCGGCCGACGCGTACTTGCCGTCGAGCGGCATGATCCGGCGCGGCACGCAGTCCTGCGAATTCGGTTTCGGGAAGGCCGGGCTCGTGCCGAGCCACAGGCCGTAGAACGTTTCCGCGTCGAGATGCACGACGTAGCGCTCCGTCTCGCCCGGCGTCGCCGCCAGATAGCAGTCGGCCTGGCCCGGAACGGCGACGCGCCACGTCGCGCGCTTCGCGTTCAGGTCGACCAGTTCGCTGGCCCGCGGGCGTGGCTGGATGGGAGATGGTCGTCCCGCGTCGCGCAGGTCGCGCGCACGATCGAGTCCGATACGAAGACGTGTCAGCATGGGCCCTCTCTTTCTCTCGTGATTTGTTCGAATCGGTCAGGGCGCGGGCCGACACCGTGTGGCGCGTGTGCGGCCGGCCAGCCAGCCGGTGCGGGGCTGCGGGTCGCGCCGTCGCGATACGTGTGCTCGGCGCCCTGACGTTCCCGACGTGTTCGGGAACCCGCGCAGTGTATCGCCTTTCCATGCCGCATCCGCGACACGGTCTCAGGGTGCGGGCAGCCGGCGCCCCCGAGGTCTCTCGTGCGACACGCGAGCAATCCTCGAACGCATGACGCAACGGATCGAGACGCTTCGCGCTCGGATCCACGGTCCGGACACGCATGCCTCACGCCGGTGCTCAGAGCCTTGCCTGGCAAGGGTTGCCGGGCGCACTCCCGGTTCAGGGGCGTCGGGCGTCGATGCCCATGACGACGGCTGCTCGCCGAATGTTCGTAAACGACAAATATGAACATTTTATGAAATTGTTTACATTTCATTTCGACGTTGGTAACGTTCGCAATCGAACATTTGGCGTTCACTTCTGTTCGTTCGAAGACCCGACGGACAACAAGACACGCGCTCGCCCCTTCACAACAGGGCTGCGTGCGCGGCGAGTTCCGCCCACATGCGCCCTCCCGTGCGACTGCACGAGCCGCACGCAATCATGGGCAAACACGAAACTCGCAGCTTAGTTTTCCTAAGTAAAACGTTTTCGTACGAAAAATACAAATCACTCGAAGGAGACACAAACGCATTCCTTGAGCAGGCCGACGTTCAAATTATCGAGCCGCACCATCCTGATGCAGACGGCTCAACGGAGGAGACACATGAAGTCGAATTTGTACAAACGTGCGGGGGTTGCACTCGCGCTCGCAGGCATTTCCACGTTCGCACACGCCGCGACCGAAATTCAATTCTGGCACGCGATGGAAGCCGCACTCGGCGAGCGCGTCAATGAAATCGCTGCCGATTTCAACAAGTCGCAGAGCGAATACAAAATTGTCCCGGTCTTCAAGGGAACCTACGACCAGACGCTCGCGGCCGGTATTGCCGCGTACCGCAGCGGCAACGCGCCGGCAATCCTGCAGGTCTATGAAGTCGGCACGGCGACGATGATGCAGGCGAAAAAGGCGGTTGTTCCCGTCTCCGACGTGTTCAGGCAAGCCGGTGTTTCGCTCGATGAAAAGGCGTTCGTGCCGACCATTTCGAGCTACTACAGCGATGCGAAAACGGGGCACCTGGTCGCGATGCCGTTCAACAGTTCGACGCCTGTCCTGTACTACAACAAAGACGCCTTCAAAAAGGCAGGACTCGATCCGAACAAGCCGCCAAAGACGTGGGCCGAAGTCAAGACCGACGCGGAACGGCTACGCAAATCCGGCATGAGTTGCGGCTTTACGACCGGCTGGCAAGGCTGGATACAGCTTGAAAATTACAGCGCCTGGAACGCTTTGCCGTTCGCAAGCCGCAACAACGGCTTCGACGGCACGGATGCAAGCCTGGAATTCAACAAGCCGCCGCAAGTCGCGCACATCGCGCTCCTGCAGCAAATGGCGAAGGATGGCACGTTCACTTACGCCGGCCGCAAGAGCGAAGCCGAATCGAAATTCAACAGCGGCGATTGCGGCATTATTTCCGCATCCTCGTCGGCGCTCGCGAACATCAAGAAATACGCGAAATTCGATCTCGGCACCGGGATGCTGCCCTACGACGCCAGCAACAAGGGCGCGCCTCAAAACGCGATCATCGGCGGCGCGGCACTTTGGGTACTCGGTGGCAAGGACGCAGCGACCTACAAGGGCACGGCCGAGTTTCTCAAGTATCTGGCATCGCCTGCCGTTGCCGCGAAATGGCATCAGGACACGGGTTATCTGCCGGTCACGACGGCCGCTTACGATCTGACACGTAGTCAGGGCTACTACGCGAAGAATCCGGGCACGGAAACGGGCATCAAGCAAATGATGAACAAGCCGCCCCTGCCTTTCACGAAGGGGATGCGACTCGGCAACATGCCACAAATCCGCACCGTGATCGATGAAGAGCTCGAGCAGGTCTGGACGGGTGGCAAGACGCCGAAAGACGCGCTCGATAGCGCCGTTGCACGCGGCAACGAACTGCTGCGCCGCTTCGAAAAATCCGCCGGCTGACCTGTCGTGGATCAAAACCGCACGCTGCTTCCGTGATGTCGCGGAAGCAGCGCGGATACAACGAAAATCTCTCGATGGAGACAAGCCTTGTATTCCCGTTCTTACTACGGCAGAAGCCTGTTGCCCTATCTCTTGATCGCGCCTCAGCTTGCGATTACCGGCGTGTTTTTCCTGTGGCCTGCCGGCGTTGCATTGTGGCAAGCGATGCAACGGCAGGATGCGTTCGGCACGTCGAGCGAATTCGTCGGCCTCGCGAATTTCGCACAACTATTCGCTGATCCGCTCTATCTCGACTCGTTCAAGACGACCATTCTTTTCAGCGCAATGGTGACGGTCAGCGGTCTGGTCGTGTCGCTGCTGCTCGCCGTGTGCGCGGATCGCGTTGTTCGCGGCGCCAGGATCTACCGCACGCTGCTGATCTGGCCGTACGCCGTCGCGCCGACCATCGCGGCCGTGCTGTGGGCGTTCCTGTTCAACCCGAGTATCGGCATTGTCACCTACGTCCTGTCGAAATACGGGGTCGTCTGGAATCACGCACTCAATCCTGGCCAGGCGATGTTTCTTGTCGTGCTTGCGTCGGTGTGGAAACAGGTGAGCTACAACTTCCTGTTCTTTTACGCCGGGTTGCAGGCCATTCCCCGCTCGCTCATCGAAGCGGCCGCTATCGATGGCGCGGGCCCGGTGCGCCGTTTCTTCAACATCGTGCTTCCGTTGCTGTCGCCGACGAGTTTTTTCCTGCTGACGGTAAACCTGGTCTACGCATTCTTCGACACGTTCCCGGTGATTGATGCGGCGACGGGCGGCGGCCCCGCGCAGAGCACGAAGACGCTGATCTACAAGATCTTCACTGAAGGTTTCCAGGGATTGGATATCGGTAGCTCCGGGGCGCAATCGGTTGTGTTGATGGTGATCGTCGTCGGCCTGATGGTGATTCAGTTCAAATTTGTGGAACGGAAGGTGCAATATGCATAGGGTGATGGTCATGCGCGTACAGCGCACGAAAGTCCGTCGTGCGAAAGCATCCAGAATCGAATCGTCCATGATCGAGAATCGAAAGGGTTTCGATCTGTTCTGTCACGCGATCCTGATCGCGGGCATCTTGTTGATCGTGTTTCCGCTTTACGTTGCGTTCTGTACGGCGACGATGAACTCGGAACAGGTTTTCACCATTCCGCTGTCGCTCACCCCAAGTACGCACCTGTTCGAGAATATCGCGCATATCTGGCAGCACGGCAGCGGCGGCACGTCGGCCCCGTTCGGCAGGCTGCTCGTCAACAGTTTTCTGACGGCGTTGGCCATCACGGTCGGCAAGATCACCGTGTCGATCCTGTCGGCGTATGCGATCGTTTATTTCCGCTTTCCTTTTCGCAACCTCGCGTTCTGGTTGATCTTCGTGACGCTGATGCTGCCGGTCGAAGTGCGGATTTTTCCGACGGTGCAAGTCGTGTCGACGCTCCATATGACGAACACGTATGCGGGCCTGACGTTGCCCTTGATCGCATCCGCAACCGCTACGTTTCTTTTCCGCCAGTTTTTCATGACGTTGCCCGCCGAACTAATGGAAGCCGCACGCATCGACGGCGCGGGCCCACTGCGCTTCTTCTGGGATATCGTGCTGCCGCTTTCGAAAACCAGTATCGCGTCGCTGTTCGTGATCACCTTCATCTACGGCTGGAATCAGTATCTCTGGCCGATCCTGATCACGACGGATGCATCGTTGTCCACGGCAATCGTCGGCATCAAGACGATGATCGTGGCCGGTGACGCGTTGACCGAATGGCATTACGTCATGACCGCAACGCTGCTCGCGATGCTTCCGCCGCTGGCAATCGTGCTGATCATGCAGCGCTGGTTCGTGCGCGGCCTGGTCGATTCTGAAAAGTGAATGGGGAGATTGAAATGGCTACGCTGAGCCTGAGGAACGTCAAGAAATCCTACGACGAAAAGCATACCGTCCTGCACGGTATCAACGTGGATATTGCCGACGGTGAATTCGTCGTGCTCGTGGGTCCGTCCGGTTGCGGGAAATCGACGCTGCTTCGCATGATCGCGGGGCTGGAAAACATCACGTCGGGCGACATCGCAATCGGCAAGCGCGTTGTGAACACGCTGGAACCGAAGGACCGCGATATCGCGATGGTATTTCAGAACTACGCGCTGTATCCGCACATGACGGTTGCTCAGAACATGAGTTACGGCCTCAAGATTCGCGGCGTCGACAAGAAGACGATCGATACGCGAGTGGCGGCCGCCGCGAAAATTCTCGACCTGGAGCAGCTGCTGGAACGCAAGCCGAGCGCGATGTCGGGCGGTCAACGCCAGCGCGTGGCAATGGGTCGAGCGATTGTGCGCGAGCCGTCCGTGTTCCTGTTCGATGAACCGCTGTCGAATCTGGATGCGAAGTTGCGCGTGCAAATGCGTCTTGAGATTCAGCGGCTGCACGCGCGTCTGAAAACGACCAGTGTCTACGTCACGCATGATCAGATCGAGGCGATGACGCTGGCTCAACGCGTGATCGTGATGAACAAGGGCTACGCGGAGCAGATCGGCACGCCGATCGACATTTACGAAAAGCCCGCAACGACGTTCGTCGCCAGTTTCATCGGTTCGCCAGCCATGAATCTGCTGCACGGCGAACTGAGCGAAGACGGCAAGACGTTCAACGTCGCCAACGGCCCGGCGCTTCCGGTCGCCGGTGCGCAGGGTATGCCCTTCGCGATTGCGCGCGGACGGGAAATCATTCTTGGCATCCGCCCTGAACACATGACGCCGCGTGCCGATACACCATCGGCGACGCTGTCTGTCGACTCGTGCGAATTGCTTGGCGCAGACAATCTGGTGCATGGCCGGTGGGGCACGCACGATCTTTCAGTTCGGCTGCCGCACGCTGATCGCCCTGCACGCGGCGCCAACCTGCAGGTGTCGCTACCTGCGGACAAGCTGCATTTCTTCGATCCGCAGACGAAACAGCGCGTGAACTAGTCACGGGCACCCGGCTTCATCGACGCACTTTTCCAGCAGGAGGAGACACATAGGAAACGTCCAACCATAAAAAAACGAATTCAAATTTTAGGAGACCTCAGTGAAAAACAAGTTCGGATGGGTATTGGTGGGCACTGCCGCACAAGCGCTGTTTGCACAAGCGACGTTCGCTCAAAGCAGCGTGACGCTGTACGGCCTCGTCGACAACGGCCTCGCTTACGTGAGCAACCAGTCGTCGGTCGGTTCCACGAGCGGCGGAAAATCGGCTGTCAAATTCAACACCGGCGCGTGGGCAGGCAGTCGATTCGGCCTCATGGGTTCCGAAGATCTGGGCGGCAATACGAAGGTGATCTTCAGGCTCGAATCCGGGTTCAACACCGCCAACGGCAATCAGCAGTTCGCGAACGCCGAGTTCGGCCGTGAAGCGTCGCTCGGCGTGACGAACCCCGCGTTCGGTACGTTCAAGCTGGGGCGCATGAACACGGCCTATTACACGATGCTGTCGCCGTACAGCCCGACGAATTACCTCACCGGCTTTACCGGCGCGCATCCGGGCGATATCGATTCGCTCGACACCGGTTACCGTGCGAACAACACCTTTCTATACCAGACACCGACGTGGAACGGCCTGACGGCCGCAGCGTCCTACTCGATGGGTGGCGTTGCCGGAAGCTTCAACAGCGGTTCCACGATCGCCGCGGGCGTGCAGTACCTGAACGGGCCATTCGGTATCGCCGCCGGCTACACGAAAATCAACAATTCCACGTCGGGTGGTGGTGCGTGGGGCGCGAACTCCACCACGTCATCGGGTGGCCAGGCGGGAGTTTCAGCGCTCACGAACGGCTACCAAACAGCGCAATCCCAACAGCGAATTGCCGTGACGACGGGCTACCAGATTTCCGGTGCGTTTGATGTCTCTGCGTCGTATTCGAACGTGCAATACACGCCGGGGACGGGCTCGAGTTTCAGGAACAAGGCCGTATTCAACTCGGCCGGTGCCGTGCTGCACTGGAAACCGTCCGTCGTCTGGGATTTCGCGGCCGGCTACGCCTATACACGCGCATCGCAATCGAACGGCATCGAGAAAGCCGCGCAATACCAGCAATTCAGCCTGTCGCAATACTACAGCCTGTCCAAACGCACGGGCCTCTACCTGGTTCAGGGCTACCAGCGCGCGACCGGCGAAACGCTCGGCACGAACGGCGGGATTATCCAGGCCACCGCGAACGTCGGTGACGGCATGAACGGCACACCGTCGTCCGGCCGCTCGCAGTTCGTCGCGGCGGGCGGTCTGATCCATCGCTTCTAAATCAACCGGCGCTCGGCGTTTCCCGACGTCGAGCTTTTCGACGAGAAGATATATGACGACAAAAAGCGCTCCGTGGGTCTACCCGACTTTTCTCGCGCATCGTATCGGCGGCACGCTGGCCCCGGAGAATACTGTTTCAGGTATCGACGTGTGCGTGAAACACGCCTACCGAATGGTCGAATTCGACGTGCGCCTGACCGCAAACAACGTGCCGTTTCTGATGCACGACGATACGCTGGAACGCACGACGAATGGGCACGGGATGTCGAACGAATGGCAATGGATCGACCTGTACAACCTCGATGCCGGTTCGTGGTTCGGTGAGCAATTCGCAGGCGAGAAGTTGCCGGCCCTCTACCAGATGGGGATTGTTTGTCAGCGTCACGACATCCTGGCCAACATCGAAATGAAGTCCTGTCCCGGAAACGAACGGCGCACGGCTACACACGTTGCGCGCGCACTGAATATGTTCTGGAAGGGCCGGTGGCCGCTGGTGTCGTCTTTCTCCCAGGAAATGCTTGCCGTGTTCCGGGAATGCGCGCCGGACTTTCCGGTCGGGATGCTGTTCAAGGACATCCCCGCGGACTGGAAAGACATCGTCAAACGGCTCGATTGCTCATCGGTTCACGTCAAGCATACGTTCCTGAACGCGGAAATCGCCAAGGAAATGCACGCGCTGGGGCTCAAGGTGATGGCGTATACCGTGAACGACGTCGACGCGGCGCAAGCGTTGCTTTCCATGGGCGTCGATCACATTTGCACGGATCGTCCTGATCTGCTTCGTTGCTGAATCAAATCAGAACTTAGGGGGAATAAGCGGGTCATGCTTATTTTGCTGAATCTTCTTTCTGCCGTCGCGCTGCTTGTGTGGGGTTCGCACATCGTGCGCACCGGTATCCTGCGTGTATTCGGCTCGGACCTGCGCACCGTGATCAGCCGCAGCACCGATGGCAAGCTCAGAGCATTCGCGGCGGGCATCGGTGTGACGAGCCTCGTGCAAAGCAGCAACGCGACGGCGGTCATCGTCGCATCGTTTGCCGCGCAAAATCTGCTGCCGCTGACGAGCGGACTTGCCATCCTGCTCGGCGCGGATGTAGGTACGGCCTTGATGGCCCGTGTGCTGACGCTTGATCTATCGTGGCTGTCTCCGCTTTTCATCCTCGTCGGCGTTTTTCTGTTCCTGTCGAGAAAACAACATCGCGTCGGGCAAATCGGCCGCACCGGGATCGGTCTGGGCATGATCCTGCTGGCCTTGCATTTGATCGTCGAAGCGGCGCAACCGATGATGGAAGGGAACGGAATTCGCGTGATGTTCGGCGCACTGACCGGCGATACGATGCTTGATGCGTTGGTCGGCGCCGCGTTCGCGATCGTGTCCTATTCGAGTCTCGCCGCGGTCTTGTTGACCGCCACGCTGGCTGCCTCCCACGTGATTTCATTGAAAGTGGCGTTGTGTCTCGTCGTGGGCGCAAACCTCGGTAGCGGCATGCTCGCGATGTTCGGCACACTCGCGCAGAACGCAGCCGCCCGTCGTTTGTCGGCCGGTAGTTTGCTGTTCAAGTTTGCAGGCGCCGTCCTGATTCTTCCGTTCGCCGCAATGCTCGCAGACGGATTGCCGCTGTTGACTGCCGATGCACGCGAAACCGTCGTGACTTTTCACCTGGTCTACAACGTGGCACGTTGCGTCGTGTGCCTGCTGTTCATCGGCCCGGTCGCGACTCTCTGCACCCGCTTCCTGCCGGACAAGCCCATGCCCACAGACGGCATTCGTCCGCTGCATCTGGACGAAACCGCGCTGACTACGCCGACCCTGGCGCTCGCGAATGCCGCTCGTGAAGTGCTGCGCGTTGGCGACATCATTCGGTCGATGCTCGGCAACGTCGGGGAATTGATCCGGAGCAATGACGCCACGAAAGCAACGGAAACGGTTCTGCTCGATAACGACGTGGATGAGCTTTACCGTGCGACCAAGCAATACCTGTCTCGCATTTCCCGTGAAGACCTCGACGACGCGGACAATCAACGCTGGACGGACATATTTGCGTTGACCATCAACCTTGAGCATGCGGGCGACATCATCGAGCGCATTGCGAACGACGTGAAGGAAAGGAAGATAGCGCAGCGTCTGGAGTTCTCGGAAGAAGGTGCCGCGGAACTCAACGACTTGTACACGAGGCTTCAAAGCAATCTGCAGCTCGGATTGTCGGTGTTTTTCAACAACGACCTGCGCTGCGCGGAACAACTGTTGATCGAAAAAGAATGCTTCAGGGATCTGGAACGGAAGTACGCGAACGCGCACGTCGATCGACTGGTGAACCAGACGTTACGCAGCATCGAAACAAGCGCACTGCATCTTGACATGCTGAGCGATATGAGACGATTGAACTCGCTGTTTTGCTCAACGTCTTACTCGGTGCTGGAAGCGGCGAGCAAGCTGCACCGATCACGTCTGCGTGGACGCACGAACGGTTAAGTTATTGACCCTGCATTCGATCGAAAGAACGACCTTTTGATCGTCCTTCCCATTGACCCTTATGTCGTCTCTCCATCCAGGGTCAATTTTTCGGCGGGCATTCTGGAATCCGGACGCCCGCCATTTTTTCCCTGGACCGACGAGCGGCACGGCGTGAATGGCTTCGCCGGCCGCGACTGCGTTGACGGGTTCCCGTTTGTTCATGAATGGACCTCGTGCGGCGAGTCAGACTCCCTCCTGCCGCACTGACCGACGCCGGGGCAAACCCGGACTGCCGTCGTCATGCGTCCAGTAGCGCCCGATCCTACAGCGCCTGCGGCGCACCGCCCAGCACGGTGCGCAACGCGCTATCGAACGGCGTCGCGTAATCGATCCCGAGCTGGCGCACGCGCGAGGCGTCCAGATGACAATCGTACGGGCGCGGCGTCGCATCGGTCGGCTGGTCGATCCGCGTGAGCGATGCGTCGATGCCGAGCGCGGCCGCGATTCGCCGCGCGATGTCGTACTTCGTCATCGGCTCTTCACCCGACCAATGACGGATGCCCGTGACGGAGGTGCCGGCGAGATGACGCAGCGTCAGGTCGCGGATGACCTGCGCGACGTCCGGTGTGTAGGTCGGATAGCGGATCGCCCATGCGTCCATGCCGACGGCGTCGGCACCCGGGCGCGCGGAGGCGACGATCGCCGGGACGAGGCTCGTGACGGCCGATTCGCTCCAGTCGGCGATCGGGCCGTACAGCAACGGCAGGCGCAGCACGCATGACAGCGGCGACGCGGCGAGGAGTGCCGCCTCGCCTTCCAGCTTCGTGCGGCCGTAAATGTTCAGCGGATTCGGGGCGGCGTCTTCACGGTACGGGGCGGCCTTGCCGTCGAATACGTAGTCGGTGGAGATGCCGAGCGTCCACGCGCCATATCGCGCGGCGAGCGCGCCGATGCGGGCCGGGGCGTTGACGTTGATCGCGCGGGCGGCGGCGGGGTTGTTTTCGCAGACGTCGGGGCGGCGTTCGGCGGCGCAGATGATGACGGCGGCGGGTTTGCGGGTTTCGAAGAGGTGTTCGAGGGCCGGTTGGTCGAGGGCGTCGAGCTCGGTGATGTTGTCCGGTGGTAGTGCGAGCAGTTTTGCGCCCGCGCTTTGCGGGTTCCGGATGGTCGCGATGAGGGTCAACGACGGTTCGCTGACAAGGGACACGGCGACCGCTCGGCCGAGCAGGCCGGAGGCACCGATGAGGAGGACGGACGGAAGTTCGGTCGACGAGGGTGTACGTGGCATGGGTTGCGACTCGGAAAATGATGCGGGTGGCGCGACGAGTGGCCAGCGGCCAACTCGAAAAGTTTACGCCATTGCTCCGACATTCCACTACAAAAACCGGCTCGGTGCGATATCAAACGGTGTCGACGGCGCGTGGGTCGCTTATAGCCTTCCGGATACCCGAGCCCGATTTCCCCATCCTATCGTCATAGAGCTCGCCAATTCATTTCAAGCAGTTCATCCGACAGACAATCTGATCAACTCCATCACGTCTTTTACATATTTTTTTGCAGCCGGAATCCGTGATTTTTTTACATACTCTTCGAGATACTGTTGCCCCTTGATCCCCAACAGAAACTCAATGGCATACATCACCAAAATTCCACGAGAAAAGCCAAGGATCTTCTCCTTTTTGTCGAAATCCTCAACCTCCTCTCCCTTCGGGAAATCCTGCTTGGTCTCATGCGTTCTGAAGAAATCGATCTTTGCAGCACAAAAATCGATAAATCTTTTATCTTTCTCCTGCACCAGGGCCTTGATTTCATCCGAGCCCAACCCGGACGCCTCAACCCTACCCTTATCAAATCTGAAAATTACATCGTTATATTGCGCATGAATAGATATACCTTCCCGCCCGCAAAGTTCATCAAGGACCTCTTGATATTGAGGAGAAAAAGCAAATTCATACAAACCGTGGATATCCTCTACCATGTGTCTATTCCCTTTATAGTGCTGATCAAGTCTTCGCCGGTGTGTCGATAAGGATCGACCGCCTCATGCTGCCAGGGCGTCAACTCGCTGAGGTTCGATGGCGCATGCACGCCTGTTCCCCCAACACGCTGCGGTATCGTGGTGTGATGCAGTTCCATCGCAACGTCCTTGGTTGAGATCGCGCCTGTCTTCCGGTTGATAACCTCGACTGTCATCTTTGGCGCTCTACCCGCCGCCATTTCGTTGATGTTGTTTTGCGAATACCGTCCGGTCGGGTTCAAACTTTCGTTCTCACCGACGGACTTCCAATAATTCTTGCGCTCGGTACTCCAGCACGCCCAGCCCCACGGATCGATCCAGCTTAGCGGATTCGGCGCATACCGATACTGATTCAACCCACCCGCCAACCCGATCGGATCCGGCGTGATGAACCGCCCGACGTCCGGGTCATAGTACCGGAACGTGTTGTAGCAGAACCCCGTCTCCAGGTCCTCATACTGCCCCTGGAATCTCAGCGTCTGGGGCAGCGGCTGCATGACATCGCCGACCGGGTTCGGCTGGAACTCCTGCGCATACTCCTGCAGCACCGTATTGCCCCACGCACGATACCGCGTCCGCCACACCACCTTGCCGTCGCGGTCGGTCAATTCCTCCGGCGCACCGCTCACGTTCGCATGGAAGTAATAGATCTTCGCGTCCGGCTTCGCATCCGCCGGCGGCTTGTTCCGTTCATCCTCGTGATACAGCCGCCACAGCCAGTGACTGTCTTCATGAAGCGCGTCGATTCGCGCGAGCGGCACATACCCGCCCCCCTCATACAGATACGTCACCGCCTGATGCCCGCGCTGCTCCTGCGCGAGACGCATCCCGTCCCACACGAAACGTGTCGTGCCGAACGCATCGCGCTTTTCGGTCCGGCGTCCAAGCGCGTCGTAGCGGAACCGCACCGTCTGCTCGACACCGCGTCGATTCGTGTTCACCTCGATCAACTGATGCTCGGCGTTGTACTTCAAACGCTGGATCGTATGACCGCCGGTCAGTTTCTCGATGAGCCTGCCATGCACGTCATACCGGTAGCGCCGGTCACCGCTCATCAGCAGGCGGTTACCTTCGACGCGGCCCGGTTGCCCGGACGGCCGCAAATTCGACGCCGCGTCGTACGCGAACTGCTCCGTCAGCACGCCCGCCGCATCCGTCCGCCCGCCCGTGCCCGCTGCGGCGCTGCCCAGCAAGCGCCCGGCAGGGTCGTAGCTGTACGTCAGTTCGCCGCCGAGCGGATCGATTCGCGCGGTCAGTTCGCCCGCACGGTCATACGCAAACGCCTTGCGCAGCACGTCCTGCCCCTGCCGCGCGCCGAACGCGGTCCATGCGCCCGGCGCATGCTGCGCATCGCCGATCCATTGCGCCACTTTCCGCGACAGGCTGTCATACCCCGTCGCCAGTGTCAGCGCACCCTGCGTACGACTCACCTCGCGATGCAGCCGATCGCGCTCGAAGTCGCACACGACCTCGTCGTTCGATGCGATCTGATGCAAATGGCCGCTGCCGTAGTACAGCCAGTTCACGGTCCGGTTGCCCGGCAGCGTGGTTGCCGTCCGATTGCCAAGCGCGTCGTATTCGTGCGCCAATCGCGTCGCCAGCATCTGGCCATCGTCGCCGACCGTCTCCGACACTTCCTCGACCAGCCGGTCCAGCGCGTCGTACGCAAACGTCACCGTATCGATCGGCTGGTTGTCGCGATCGGTTCGCGCGACGCGTTCGAGCCGCCCCGCCTCGTCGTAGCTGTACGTCGTCACGGTCTCAGGCGTACGCTTGCGGACCAGACGCCCGAGCGCGTCGCGCGTCAACCCGACCGTGATCTGCTGCGGCGTACCGGCACCTTGCCTGACCACGATCGGCGCACCGCGCGCGTCGTGCTCGTATTCGACGCGCATGCCGTCCGGACCGACCTGTTCGATCACCCGATCGGCGGCGTCGTACGCGAACCGGTAGCTGTCGCGGACTTCGTTGTAGAGCGTGCACAGGTTCCCGGCCGCGTCGTATTCGAGGCTGACCCGATGCCCGTTCGCATCGGTTCTCGATGTCACGCGTCCGGCCGCATCGTAGTCGAACGAAGTGGCATGACCATTGCCGTCGACGGCAGCCGCGAGGCCGTCGGCCGCGGACCAGCGGTACTGCTGGCCGCTGCCGTCCGGCAACTGAACCTCGATGGTCCGGTCACGGCCGTCATGACGATAGCGCGTCGCATGGCCGAGTGCGTCGACGAGCGCGGTGACGCGCCCCCGCGCGTCATACTCGAACCGCGTCGTGATCCCCGAACAATCGGTACGGGCGATCAACCGGTGCTGCCGGTCCCAGCCGAACTGCGCGATCCCGCCGCGCGCGTCGACGATCGCTGCCGGCCTGCCCTGGCGGTTGAGCCGGAACTCGGTGCGCTGCCCGAGCGGATCGATCTCGCCCACGCAATTGCCGCGCATGTCGAACTCGTATTCCCACAGGCGCCCGTCCGCGAGCGTCTGGCGCTCGAGCGTCATCCACATCGGATGCCACTCGAACTGCGTCGTCTGCCCCAGCGCGTTCGTCAGTTCGGTCGGCAAACCGCGCTCGTCGTCGTAACGAAGCTGCGTCGTCGCATCGCCCGGCTCCACGATGCGCAGCAGCTCGCGAGACGGACTCCAGTCGAACCGCCAGGTCTGTCCGAGCGCATTGGTATGCGCGGTCACCAGGTAATCGGTATTCCATTCGCACAGCTGCACGCGGCCGAGATGATCGGTCACATGGGTAGCTTGTCGCACGAAATCGTAGGTCAGCCGATAGCGCTCGCCGTCATCCGTCCAGTGCTCGACGACACGCGCCTCGCGCCCCGTGAGGCCGTTCTCTTCCGCAAGCGCGTCGCGCTCGAACTCCTCCCATGCATAGAACGCCGATTGCCCGCTCGGCAGCCGATGCATCGTCATGCGCGCGGCCGGGTCATAGGCGAACCGGCGCCGCTCCGTGCCGTCGCCGTCGGCAACGCGCTCGAGCAATCCGTCGGCGGTATAGCCATAGTTCACCAGGCATTCCGTTCCGCCGTCGGTATGCAGCATCACACGCGCCATCCGCTGCGCATGCACGGCGTCATAGTCGATCGTCACGCGATGGCCGGCCATCGTCGCGAGCTCGACCAGCCGCCCCTGCGCGTCGTAATGGAAATTGAGCCAGTTGGCGTTGCGATCCTCGATCACGCGCGGGCGCAGCGTCTGGACCGTTTCGCCCGGCACCGGCAAACCGAAATCGAAACAGGTGCCGTCGTCCTGCTCGATCATCCAGTGGCCGCCCGGCGTGCACGCGAAGGTCAGTGCCTCGCTGCGGTTGAAGTATTTCTGCCCCGGCTGGAGATCGGGCACGGGCGTCCGCCGCCCCTGCGCGTCGATCCACAGATGCGGATTCTCGCCGCCGGCGCCGAGCCGCAGTTCGACCGCATACGGCACGTTCCAGCCGCGGCCGAGCGGCCGGTCCGTACGCGGATCGAGACTGCTGTAGAAGCGTTGCCAGACGATCGGCACTGGCGCGTCGAGCACGAAATCCAGATCCTCGTTTCCGTCGAGAATCTTCGCGCCGGTCGGCAGGTGAACCGGGTGGCCGAGGCGGCCGGACATCGCGGTGCTGACGAGTTTGTCCGCGGCGACGTTGATCGCAAAGTTCATCGCGAAACACGCCAGCTTGCTGGCGAGCGATCCGTGACCGCGCAACGCCTGGCAGATCGCGATTGCAAGACCCGCGTACTTCGCGATCGTCGCGAGCCAAGGCGGCATCTCGCTCGTGACTTCCCGCACGCGCAACCGCTCGCCGCCGATGCTGACGTTGGTGGAGCCGGTGTTGATCTTGCCGTCGCAAGTCGTCGCATCCTTGATGCGCGATGCGGGCCGGCCGTTGATGAAGACGCTCGACGAGCCCTCGGCCAGATGCTCGCCTTTCGGATTCGGGTGATTCGAGCAGCCGACCAGATCCTGGTCGACCGGCGTGAACAGGTCGGCGACCGACTGCGGTTCGACCCCCACCGGAAGCGGCGGTTTCGGAACGCCTGCCGCGCGCGCGGCGCCCTTGCTGTTGACGAATACATCGGCGGAGCCGGTCAGGATCGCGCCCTTCACTTCGCCGGGTATGAGGCTATCGATCAGTTCTCCTGCCTTTTCTGATAGATATCCCTCCAATGAATCACTGCCGAGGAACTTCGACGTCGCGGCGTTAACGACTTGCGACAGCACCGCACCGACGATCGCGCCCACGACGACCGCGCCAAGCCCGCCCGTCCCGACGATAAAGACCGCCGCGGCCCCGATCGCCGCGCCGACCAGCAACCCGGCCCCGATGGTCGACGCAACCTTGAGCATCTGCGCGAGCAGGGACGTATGGGTAAAGGTATCGCCCAGGCGGGCAGCGGCGAGCAGGGACATGACGGGATCGATCCTGATTCGTTACGGAATGGCCGCGCCGGGAACGCAAGCACGGGCACTCGGCGTTCGATGAAGTAGATGTGTCCTATCCGTGAGGGTGATAACTGTCCAGCAGCTGCTTCCACGCGGTGCGATGCTCGTCCGACAGCGGCGTCTGGCTCGACAGCGTGATGACGAGAAGGCGCGGCGCGTCGACGACGGTCATCGCCTGGATCTGGTGAAACGTCGAACCCGACTGCCGGAACGTGCTCTCGAGCTCCAGCGCCGGCACGTGTTGCGCACCGATCTCGACCTGCCGCCGCGCGATCTCCTTGAAACCCGTCACGTGCCGCGTCATCAGGCCGATCTGCCGCTGCATGCAGCGTTCGAGATCCTCTCCTCCGACAAGCTGGTCACGGCTGACGACGATCTGGTACGTGCCGCTCGTCTGCGGATGCTCGAGCGTCAGCACGTTGACGGTGCGATCGTCGGTCAGCGACGGCACATCGAAACTGCCTTCCTGAATGAGATATTTCATATGCGTTGTCGTCTTCGGAATAATCCGGCGCCCTCGCCGGTCAGGGGTTCAGATCGATCTTCTTGCCCTGCATCAGGAAGTAGTCCGACGCGTTCTCGACGATCTGCACACCTTCGAGCCGGATGACGCCGTCCTTGGTCAGCGTGATGCGCGCCTTGCCGCACTGGATCACGATCTGTTCGGTGACGTTGAGCGTGTAGGTGCCGGCGTCGGGCGGCGGCGCGTTGTCGGGCGGCAGTGCACCGACCGTCATCGCAAAGCCGCTGCCCACGCCGACCGTCTGGTTGTTGCCGGTGTTCGACGCGTGATCGACCTTGACGTTGAGCGTGTGATTGCGGCCGACGGCCCAGCGATGATCGTTGCCGACGACGCGCAGCTCGTCGTGCTCGACCTCGGTGCGCATGTCGCGTTCGGCCTGCAGCCAAAGCTCTTCTTCGCCCTGCTTGTCCTCGAAACGAATCGCGTTCGCGGTACCCGAGTGGCCCTTGGTCGAGCGCGACAGGATGCCGCTTTGCGTCGCATTCTCCGGCAGCTTCCACGGCGGCATGTTCTGCGCGTTGTACACGCGCGAGATGATGATCGGCCGGTCGGGGTCGCCGTCGAGAAACGACACGACCACCTCGTCGCCGATACGCGGAATCTGCACGCCGCCGAAGCCGCCGCCCGCCCACGGCTGACCGACACGAACCCAGCACGAACTGCTCTGGTCGCGCTTGCCGAGGCGATCCCAGTGGAACTGCACCTTCACGCGGCCGAGCGAATCCGTGTGGATCTCCTCGCCCTTCGGCCCGACGACGATCGCCGTCTGCGGACCGGCGATGACCGGCTTGACCACCGACAGCAACGGCCGCCACGGAATCTTCTTGCGGATGCACTGGAAGCTCGCCGAGTACCGGCCCGAGCCCTCGTTCGACTGGTAGTTGTTCATGCCGTGGTGCCGCACGGCCGTCACCAGGAATTGCCGGTCGGTCTCGTTGGCACTGCCGGGATCGTAGTGATCGGTCAGTTCGAAATAGCGATCGGGCGACAGCGTGCGGCAGTTGGTGGCGCCGGAGAATGCCTTGCCGTTGGCGGCCAGCGCCTCCAGCCGGAAGCGCGCCAGCTCTTCGCCATGATCCGTGGAATCGAAACCGTACCCGCCGAGATAGTCGTAGATCTCGTAGTGGTCGACGTCGCCCTGTTTGATCGGTGCGTCGCCGGACACATAGCGCCGCGCATTCGGCACCTTGTAGTCGAACGTCTTCATGCTGACGCTATCGGACGACAGGTGTCGCTGCGCGACCCATTGCGTGACCACGCTTTCGTCGTCGAATGCTTCGCCGGCCGCGGCATAGCGCAGTGCCGACGGTCCGTCGATCGGCTTCGCATTGGTCGACGCGTCGGTCACGATCAGCTTGTGGCTGTCCTTCGCATGCTCGAAATAGAAGAACAGCCCGTCCTGCTCCAGCAGGCGCAGCACGAAATTGAGATCGGTTTCCCGGTATTGCGTGCAATAGCTATACGGCTTCAGCGTTCTCGATACACGAAACTCGTAGGACGCAAGTTTCGCGTAACGCGAAAAAACATCGCCGAGAATATCCTGGACATTCTTGTCCTGGAAAATGCGCGAATCGACGCGACGCGACAGCATCCACAACCACGGCCGCACGGTTGCCGTATAACTGGCCAGCCCGCCGTCGGTTCCGGTATGCGCGAACTGCGTCACGTAACCATGGAAAACCCGTTCGTCGCTGCTCGCCAGCGCATTGCTCAACTGCAACGATACCGTCACGGGTTGCCCGATCATCTGCTTCAACTCGATGTTCGGGTTTCTCGACGCGAGTCCGAGTTGCATGTCGTACAGAACCGACAGCCCCTCATTGCATTGAAAGTCGCCCAGCACGAGTTCCGACGCCCCGGACAAGGGTGTTTTGATCGTCAGCAGACGGCTGTTCTGCAGGTTGAGAAAACCTGCCAGATCGGACAATTGCATAATGGCCCCCTCAGATTGCTTTTGCCCTTGTCTCGGGTATCAAGCCGCAAAATCATAATCCACGACCGGCCAAAAAGGGGACTCCGGAATCGTTATTTGACAGTTCAACGAACGAACCCCAATAATCGATATAGAAATAATTACCGACATAAAATCGACTTGAAATACAGTCCGGGAATTATTACCTTTCCGTTGACTTTCCCTTTATTGACAACGACTTCCTTTCGTCCAACCGGCTGGTTTTCGTCATGCAGCCGGATTATATTTGCGGCTGATCGCCGAAAGCGTCGGCACGCTCACTGGCCTCATCGATAATCAACTCAGCATTATTAATACGACGCCATGCCGAAATCACCCGCACTGTGGGAACCCTATTGCCACCGGGCCGATGCCGAGTTTCACCTGTCGAATTTCGCCGGACGGGTACTCGGCCCCAAGGCGGGTGTGATCTTTTTCGACGGCCTGGCCGCGGCGCGGCTCAAGCCCGCGCTTCCCGACGCCGACGGCCATGCGCTGGATCTGATCGTATCCGCGTCGAGGTTTCCCCTTGCGGCGCCCGATCCGTTGAGCAATGCCAGCCCGCAGACCATCGCGCAGCTATCGCACGCCTGGTCGCAACGCGTCGCGGCGGCATCGGGGCCGACGGCGCTCGACAGGGGGCTCGCGGCGACACGGCAGTTCATGGGCGAGCACAAGATTGCATTTGGCGCGGCGGCCGTCGCCGGCGATGCATTCGGGGTGCTGGCAGGCGTCGTGTCGCTCGGCCTGCTGTTCGCCGGGGGCGCCGTGCTTCTCCCGGCCCTCGGCGTGGTCGCCGGCGCCGCCTCTGCCGTGCTGCTGTTCGAGGACGGCAAGATGCTCTACTACGAGCTGAGCGGCGACGAAGTACACCGGAAGGCGCTCGAAAACTCGTGGCATTACAAGCTGGTCGAAACGATCGGCCCGATCCTGCTTTTGCCCGATCTCGCGTTCAGCGGTGTACGAACACTGGCGTCACTGCCCAGGCTTTCACGGGAAGCCGGCGAAGCAGCGGAGGAAGCCGCTCAAGCGGTCAAGCGGCTGGCCAATCAACGCAAGGACATCGATACGTTTACCCGCAACAACCTCGATCACCCGAATCAGGCGCTGATGCGTGAACAGGCCAATCAGATGCGCGGACAGGCAAGCGGTTTCGCGAACGACGTGCGTGAGGCACAGAGAAAACTCGACAAGGCCCACCGCGAGCTGATGCTGGCGCGGACCATCGGCGCGCCGGCATACTTGACGACGACCTACGGCACCGGTGTCTACGGCGTCAATTCGCCCAACAACTGGCCGGAAATCATCGCGTGGGTGAAAGAACATACGCATCAGTTCGCGGACCATGCAGCCGGTTTGCTCATGCCGCCGCGCGTGGCCAACGATACCGGGGCCGGCGACCCGATGACCGTGTTGCAGTTTCAGGTCGGTATCAGCCGCCATCCGGAGCACGCGCAATGACCGACCTCGATCGACCGTCGATCGCTTTCGACGACCCGCAGCCGGAGCGCCCGGGCGATCGTCCGCGCGGTGCGCCCGCACAAGCCGTCCTTGCAGGCGGTGCGTTCTTCGTGGCGGCGGGATTCACGTTCGTGGAACTCGTCTATGGCATCGCCTCGCTGATGCACGTCGGCGACGAAGTCGTGATGCTGCCGACATGGATCGTGCTGTCGATCGTCATGCTCACGGTCGGTATCGGCGTAGGCCGCGGCAAGCTCTGGGCCGTCCGCCTGTTTCGCTGGCTCTCGTTCGTCTCAATGGCGCTCTATCTTCCGTTGCTCGTCCTCGCGCTCTACCTGAACGCGGGCCCGATACCCATCGATCGGGGCCTGGCCGTCGTCATGTTTGTCTCGGCCGTCGTCAAGCTCCCGCCGTTCATCATCATCTACCGCGCGCTGCGCAAAGTCCGCTGGCTCGACCCCGATTCGCTGCCCCATGAATGGGAACCGCCCTACATCCAGCGCTGACCCGATCGAGGATGGACGAACTCCTGCCCCACTACGAGCGCGAGCTGGCGCTGCTGCGCCGCTCGACGCGCGAGTTCGCCGCGCGCTTTCCGAAGATCGCCGCGCGCCTCGGGATGACCGACGGCGAAAACGACGATCCGCATCTCGGCAGGCTGCTGCAGTCGTTCGCCCTGCTCGGCGCGCGCATCAGCAGGACACTCGACGACGACTATCCGGCGTTCGCGCAGGCCGTCATCGACACGCTCTATCCCGAGCAGCTGCGCCCCATTCCGTCATGCTCGATCGCGCAGTTCGACGCAGGCGTCGCGCTCGGCCAGCTGACCGAACCCGTGACGGTGCCGCGCGGCACCGAACTCGAGGACCGGGCCGGCACCTGCCGGTTCCGGACCAGCTACGACGTCACGTTCGCACCGATCGCGATCGATCGGGTCGGCGTCGCGCCGGCCGCCGCATTGTCGCCGCGCAGCAAGCTGCCGCCGAATACGTCGATCGTCCTGTCGATTACGTTCGCATCACTAACGGATGAAGCGGCGTTTCGCGCGGCAACGCCGGAGCAGATCCGCATCCACTTCCACGGCATGCCGGCACTGTCGTCCACACTGGCCGATGCGATGCTGCTGCATGCGCCGATGGCGTTCGTCGAAAGCGATCGCGGCGGCCACTGGAAACGCCTGCCGCACTTTCCGCTGAAGCCGGCCGGGTATGACGAACGCGACGCACTCGTGCCGCACGCGGAAGCGGAACATGCGCCGTGGCGCCTGCTGCGCGAATACTTCGCGTTTCCCGACAAGTTCGCATTCGTCGACATCGACTTCGGGATGCTTGCGCGCGCGGCCGGCCCGTGCCGAAAGCTGACGCTGCACGTGCCGATCGTCGACGTGCCGGAATCGTCTGCCGCACGCGTGCAGCTCGACGCGATCACGACCGACCACCTGCGGCTGTGCTGTACGCCGATCGTGAACCTGTTCAGTCGCGACGCGATGCCGATCACGCTCGGGCCCGACGCCACGACCTATGCCGTCACGCCGCACGTGTTGAGCATGCGCGGCATCACCGTCCGCTCGATCGATTCGGTTCGGCTGGCTGCCGAGGGCGCACCGGAAACCGCGGGCGGCACGCCGGTGCCGTGTTACCGCGGCTTCGTGCATGAACGGTCGTCGCGCGACGCGCCGGCCTACTGGCTCGCATCCGGACGCGAACACGACGACGACGCCAACGTGTCGCGACACCCGGAGATCATGCTCGTCGACCTGACCGGGCGTGCGATTGCGCGATCGGGCGGCCAGCTGATGCTCGGCCTGACCTGCACGAACGGCAACCACCCTGCGACACTGCCGTTCGGCGCCCCCGACGGCGACCTGTTCAACGAGAACGACAATCTCGCGGGCCACGTGACGCTGTTGCGCGCCGCGTCTCGCTGCCGCACCGTGCCGCGTCGACAGCGTGCGCTCTGGCAGCTCGTCGCCGGCCTTGCGCCGCATGTGCTGACCCTGAACCCGGCCAGCGTCGAAACGCTGCGGGCATTGCTGCGCCTGCTGGCGGCCGACGCAGCGGGGCCGACGCCGATCATCGACGCGATCGTCGGCGTCTCGCACCGGTCCGCCATGCAATGGACGGCCGTCAAACCCATGTCGACGTTCGTGCGCGGCATCGAGATCACGGTAAGCATCGAACCGGCCGCATTGAATACGGCAAGCCTGTACGCATGCAGCCGCATGCTCGACCCGTTCTTCGCCCATTTCGCGCCGGCTAACGGCTTCGTGCAATGCGTGATCCGCGATGCGTCCGGCCGCGAGCGGGTGCGCTGCCCGCCGCGCTTCGGCACGACGGCGGTGCTGTAGGCAACGCCTGCGCGCAAGCCCATCCACCACCAACAAAAACAAGGCCCGGTGCAGTTCACACCGGGCCCATCCTGCTTCACGAAATTCCCGCGTTATCTCACTTGCGGTCGAGCGAATACCGCCCCGGCCCGCTCAGCGCGAGCAGCAACATGCCGCCGATGATGCTCACGTTCTTGTAGAAGTTGATCATCGCCATGTACTGGTCCATCCCCTGCAGCGCCCAGTAGCGATGGCCGATCAGCGCGGTTGCGAGCGTATAGGCGGCGAACACCAGTGCAAGCGGACGCGTATAGAAGCCGATCGCGATCAGCAAGCCGCCGGCCAGCTCGACCGCCACCGCGATCGCGGCCGCCAGCTCGGGCGCCGGGTTACCCGTCGACGCCATGTACGCGACCGTGCCCGAGAAACCGGTTAGCTTCTGCCAGCCGAACAGCACGAACAGGATCATCAACAGCACGCGAGCCGCCAGCAGCAGCTCGTCCTTCTTCGATTCCAGCGAAAAGTAACGCATGACAATCACCCTTGATTTGACGGTTTGATGCACCCGGTGCCGATGCGCGTCGAATCGGCGCGCCAGTCCGGCAACGGACCACTCCTCGCACAATCGGACAGCGGGCCGACCGGCCTGCCGCCGGGGAATCCGATCCGGAGAGCGCCGTTCCTGGCGCGCTCCGGATCGGTTCTGGCGAAGCACGAGTGCAGTCTACTGTCTCACCAAGAATCATCAATCCGTCAAAACATGATTCGCTGTCTCGAAAAAGTGGACAATCGGAGACGACGAGGCCGTACATGGCAGCAGACCGGGCAGCGCCCACGAACCTGTTCCCGTGTTTCAAGAGCGTGAAAATTACCCGGCTTTTTACCGGTCACCGTCTCCAATAACTATTCCCGACTTCAATTGACGCGAACCAGCCGCAACAACGCGCCACAACCGCTATTCAGTGACATGCTCAATACGCGACTCGCTCGCGATCACTTCAGCCTGACAACTCGACGGTCTTTGCAATTGCCGAAGCATCATGATCCGCATAAGGACACATGGCCCGGGAATGCGGATCGGCAAGCGAAAACATTTCACGTGCATGTGGCCTGGTGTCGCACGTGACGAGATGACGTCCGGTGGGCAAGGCTCACAGCTCGATGCCCGCCGGGAAGCACGCGTTCTCCGCGCAGTCGATCCGCTCGATGTTTAGCGAAATACACGAAAACTTCTTCATCAAACATTCATGCTTTCAGCAAGATTTCAATGCCGGCGGAAATCCTCGAATAAATACAATTAAAATCATGCGCTTACGAAAAAAAATCGCCAACCGCCCTCGCGCATCCACCCGCCCGCACCCCGTCTACAATTTTCTCAAGAAGCATTACAAAAAATTACCAATTAATACCGATTTAAATATAGGATAGCGCACTGTCACGTTCTTACGTTTCCCCGACACCGCCCGTGGACCCGGAAGGCGTCGCGCGGGAAACGGCATGCAGGCGAATCGCGACGAGGCCGCCCGGATCTCCGCATGCGGGCTCGGCAGCCGCTCGTCTGAGGATCGCCTTTCAACCGGAGCTCACCCATGCCAACGAACACGCCTGTGAATAGCAGCGCGAACGCAAACAGCCTGATGCAACAGGCGGCGCAATCGATCATCAACGGCTCGACCGGCAATCCGTCGATGGACATCGGCTCGCTCGTCAAGACGCTGGTGAACGCGAAGACGGCCGGCCATGCCGCGTCGCTTACCGCGTCGCAAACGTCCAGCAGCACGCGGATTTCCGCATTCGGCGCGCTGTCGTCGGCACTGGGCGCGCTCCAGGCGGGCCTCACGTCGCTGACGAACGGCGGGCTGCAATCGACCTTCACCGCCGTCGCGAGCGGCAAGGGCCTGACCGCGACGTCGGGTGCGGGCGCGGTCGCCGGCACCTACACGGTCGGCGTCACGCAGATCGCCACCGCGCAGGCGCTGTCGTCCGCGGGTTTCACCGGGAACAAGGCGCTCGGCACCGGCACGCTGACGCTGTCGCTCGGCAGCCAGTCGTTCAAGGTCGAGGTCGGCGGCACGAACAACACGCTGTCGGGCATCGCGGCCGCGATCAACTCGGCATCGAACAACCCGGGGATCAGCGCGACGGTCATCAACGGCACGGACGGCGCGCACCTCGTGCTCGCGTCGTCGAAGACGGGCTCGGCGAACGCGATCAGCGTCGCGGTCGGCAACGTGGCCAACGACAACGGGCTGTCGAGCCTCGGCGTCACGTCGACGGCCGACACGACCGGCGGCGCATCGAAGATCGACTCGGCGAACAGCGCGGCCGCGTGGCGGCAAAGCGCCGCCGCACAGGACGCGAAGTTCACGATCAACGGGATCGCATCGACCAGCGCGAGCAACGCGGTGTCGGGTGTGTTGACGGGCATCACGCTGAACCTGTCGGCTGCCGCGGTCAGCGCGACCGATACGCAGACGCTGACGGTCAGCACCGACACGAAGTCGCAAGCGGCGACGATCACGAATTTCGTGAACCTGTACAACACGGCCGTCAAGACGATGGGCGCGCTGACGAGCTACACCGAAGGCGCGAACGCGCAGGGCGCGCTGATCGGCGATTCGACGCTGAACACGATCCGCAACTCGCTCGCGTCGATCGTCGCGCGCGGCGTCGACGGCGCCGCCACCGAGAACGGCCACGGGCGCATGAACCTGATGGCGATCGGCATCAAGCTCGAGAAGGACGGCACGCTGAACGTCGACAGCGCGAAGCTCGGCGACGCGCTGTCCGCCAACCCGACGGCGGCCGCGCGCCTGTTCGACCCGACGAACGGGATCGGCACGCGCCTGAACGATCAGATCACGCACTTCACGAAGAAGGACGGCATGATCGACGTGCGCACGAACGCACTGAACGCCGACCTGAAGCGCGTCACGCAGCAGCAGTCCGATCTATCCAACTACGCCGCGCAACTGACCAAGCAGTACCAGGCGCAGTTCACGGCGCTCAATACGCTGATGGCCAGGATGAACTCGAACACGCAGTACCTGACGCGGCTGTTTGGCGGTGCCAACAGCAGCGGCACGCTGGCGAACAAGTGAACGGCCGGGCAGCACGCTGAACGCGCCGGCGGCTCGCGCCGCCGCGCGCGGTGTATCGCCTCGCGGTATGGTTCATGCCCGGCGCTGCACCAGCGCCTGCCGGGTGCGCTTGCCCGATTCATGCGATCGCGGCAGGCGGCCTGCACTCGGTTCGTCGCCCGACATGGGTGTGCCGTCAGCCGAGACCTTCGACCCGATCGGCGAACAAATCGATCGCACGCGAAACCTGACGCCCGAAATAGCCTGGCCGCTCGCGTTCGTACGCGCGCAGCAGCGACGTGCATTCGCGTTCGGCCCAGCGCCACACCGGGCCCTGCTTCGCGAATGCCGGATGATCGAGCAGTTCGGCAGGCACCGTGTGCTCGTCGTCCCAACCCCAGAAATAAGCCTGATACGCACGGGCAAACGGCATCCCCAGATTGGTCGCGACGGTCTCGTCGTGGCGCAGCGTGAAGTCGACGATCTCCTTGCGCGCGCGGCCGCCGACGTCGTCGTGACGCGCTTCGATCCAGCAGTGATAGCGCGCGAGTTGCGACAGATGCCGTGCGGTCCGGCGCCGCTCGCGCGTCGTGCACAGCGCGTACAGGTTGCCGGCGCCGAAATCCATCACTTCGCCGCCCGCGAAGGGCCGGTAAGGCTTACCGGTCAGCAGCGTCAGCACCTGCGCGCCGACGATCGCGTAGTCGGCACAGCGCATGTAGCCGCTGCGCGTCGTCGCCTCCGATACGCTCCGGTGGACGGCCTCGTCGATTACGGCGTGCAGCATGGCATCAACCGGCGCCGCCAGGATCGGTGGCTGGCTTGTCGTCGTCACTTGTTGCATGGAGGGTGAATACGGATTCAACGGTTCGTCGGTAAAAATCACACCGCGGCATAATATTACGAATTGTTACGGGAAACGACGGGAAGGTTTGGCTAAATTTGTGTGCTTTTGTCGTACGGCACGGCGGCACGTCGGACGGCCGGTGGAAGCAGCAAACGCGGGACGCAGCGCGGCACGCCGGACGAGCGTCGGTGACGCGCTCGCGGATCGCCGGCGGCTCGCTGTGGTGATGTGGTGAAGGAAGGTCGGACAGCGCGTCGGCCTCGTGTCGGCGATGCGCTGTCGTTCGTGGCGATGGGTATCGTGACGGACCGGCCGGCTAGTGTGGACTTGCGGGCGCGGCAGACGGCTGTGCCGTCATCATCGACGCGCTCGGGAATCCCGGCGGTTTCGTCGCGTGGCGCACGCGGCCCGGTCGCGGCGCCGGGCTCATGTCATCCGGGGCATTGCACGCACACCGTTGACCCCGCATGGCGCGACGCATCTCGAGGTGCCGATTCTTCTTGCAGCAAACGCACGCGCCGGCCGCGCGCTTCCTGACGATCAAACGCAAAGGCGGCCGCACGCGCGGCGCGCCCGGGTATCGCGCGCCGCCCGATCCGCACGGCACACGGCGCGCATCACGCGCTATTGCGCGGCGATCCGCCGGCGGAAATGCTCGGTGCCGGCCACGATCTTGTCGAGCACCGCGTCGAGCGCCCAGAATCGTTCGCGCACGTCGTAGTCGATCGCGCGGCACTTGATCGACCCGAAGGTGCCGATCCGCTGATGGTAGAGCTTCGCGAGCGCCGGGTAGCCCAGTGCCTCCGATACCGCCGAGACGACCAGGAACGTCGACAGCTCGTCGGCCAGCGCCGGATTCGTATGTCCTTGCGTGCGCAACCACCGGTAGAGATCCGGATGGAAGTTGGTGAACACGCCGTTGAAGCCGGCGGACCCCGCCTTCATCGCGTCCCACGCAATCGCCGCGTTCGCGTTCAGGATCTTCAGCGGCGATCCCGCAGCGAGCGCGACACGCCGCTTCACCGTCTCCAGGTCGCAGCTCACGTCCTTGAGCATCACGAACCGGCCCGTGTCGATACACGCACGCAATTCGTCGTCGGACAGCAGCCGTCGATAGGGTGCCGGACACTCGTACAAGCCGAGCGGCAGATCGGACGGCAATCGCGCGAGCAGCTTGTGAAGATGGTCGAGCAACGCGGCGCTGCCCTTGCGCTGCGGATCGAGGCGGTTGGTCACGAGCACGACGCCCTGCGCGCCCGATTCGGCCGCCGCGCACAGCTCGGCCACCTGCGCATCGAGATCGTCGCTGATGTGCCCGGACGCGACGACGGGCACGCGCCCGGCCACCCGCTCGACCACGAAGCGCGCCAGTTCCGCGCGTTCGGCAAGCGTCAGGAACTGCATCTCGCTCGATTGCGCCACCGCAAACAACGCATCCGAGCCGTGCGCCAGATACCATTCGATGAGCCGTTCGAGCCCCGCGTAGTCGATCGCGCCGGCGTCGTCGAACGGCGTCAGCATGACCGGCACGATCCCCTCGATGGTCACGCTCGATTGCTGCTGGTGTTGCATCTGTTTCTCCTTGCTTCAGTGAATACGTGGTGCGAACCGCGGGCTCAGGCCGGCAACGGGCCGGGCGCGGCGTTCGCGGCGTGCTCGGGAATCGGCTTGCGCACCAGCAGCAGGTACGCCATCGCACCGGCGAACGCGATCGCCGCGGCAGTCAGCAGCGCCGGCACGAACGACCACTTCTGCGCGATGACGCCCGTCAGGATCGGCGCGAGCGCACCGCCGATGAAACCGCCGAAATTCTGGATCGCGCCGAGCGACGCGATACGGCTCGGCGGCGCGGCCGCCGTCGCGAGCGCCCACGAGCAGGCCGACGCCGCGTTGGCGAGAAAGATCACGACCGAAATGCACGCGAGCGCGACCACGTTGCTCTGCACCAGCGCGGCCGGGATCGTGAATGCGACCATCCCGAGCATCGCGACCACCACCGCATTGCGCCGGCTCACGACCGGCGAACGGCTGCGACGCGTGACCAGGTCCGACAGCCAGCCGGCGACCAGCGAGCCGATGAACCCGCACAGGAACGGCACCGACGCGGCGAATCCGGTACGGATCAGGCTCATGTGCCGCTCCATCGTCAGATAGCCGGGCAGCCAGGTCAGGTACACCCAGTTCAGGTACACCGACCCGAAGAAGCCGATCAGCATCCCCCAGGTCGTGCCGTGCGAAAACAGGCTGCGCCATTCGGCGAAGGTCAATTTCGGCGCGGCGACCACGCTTTGCGCATCGGCATCGAGATAACCACGCTCGGCCGCGGTCAGTTGCGCACGCACCGGATCGCGGTACAGCGCGAACCAGACCACGGCGACGACGAGACCGAGTGCGCCCGTCACAATGAACGCCCAGCGCCAGTCGAACGATACGACGAGGATCGACAGCAGCAACGGCGCGAGCGCGGTGCCGAGCGGCGACGCGGCGTTGAAGATCCCGGTCGGCGTGCCGCGCGCGCGCAGCGGAAACCAGTTGCTCACCACGCGCGCGGCCGACGGGAATTGCGGCGCCTCGCCGATGCCGAGCACGATGCGCGCGACGATGAACCAGCCGAAGGTGGACACGATGCCGCCCGCCGCCTGCGCGAACGACCAGACGATCAGCCCGATGCCGAGCAGCCGGCGCGGACCGATGCGGTCGACCAGCCCGCCGACCGGGAACTGGCACAGCGCATAGCTCCACGAGAACGCCGACAGCAGCAGCCCCATCTGCGCGAGCGACAACCCGAGATCGCCCCGGATCGCCGAGCTCGCGACAGCCAGCGTGCCGCGATCGAGATAGTTGACGATCCCGCTCGCCATCAACAGCGCGAGCGCGATGCGTTGCCCGCGCCGGATCCGCGGCGGCGCATGCGGAACAGATTGGTTTTCGCTCATTTCGATTGTCTCCATGTCATGGGTATCGGCCGGATCCGGCCGTTCCGTCGTGTGCGGAATTCAAGCGTCCATGCGTGCCACTTCTTCGCGTGTCGGGATCGACGTCTGCGCGCCGTAGCGCGTGACGCTGATCGCGGCCGCACGCTGGCCGAAGCCGATCGCGTCGTCCATCGATGCGCCGTCTGCCCGGGCCGCGGCGAACCCGCCGACGAACGTGTCTCCGGCCGCGGTCGTATCGACGGCGACCACCGTCATCGCCCGATGGCGGCCGTGCCCTGCGCTGCCGCGCCAGCACACGCCGCGCGCACCGAGCGTGACCAGCACGTTGCCGACGCCCTTCGCGCACAGCGCATCGGCGGCGCGCACGGCCGACGCATCGTCGCCGACGGCGATGCCGGTCAGCGACTCGGCTTCGGTTTCGTTGACGACGAGGTAGTCGACCCGCGCCTGCAACGCGTCGAACAGCGGCTGCGCGGGCGCGGGATTGAGCAGCACCGGCGTGTGGTGTGCGGCCGCACAGGCAATCGCGTGCGCCACGGTGGCGATCGGCACTTCGAGCTGGCACACGAGCAGCGCCGCTCCGGCGATCGTTTCGCGCGCCGCGTCGATCCGGTCGGTATCGACGCACGCATTCGCGCCGGGCACGACGACGATGCTGTTCGCACCGCGCGCGTCGACCGTGATCGTCGCGACTCCGGTTGCCGTGCCGCCGACGCGATGCAGGTGCGTCACGTCGATGCGCTCCGCCGCCAGCGCGTCGTGCAGGCGCGCACCGAACGCGTCGTCGCCGACGCAGCCGATCATCGCGACCGACGCGCCCAGGCGCGCGGCGGCGACTGCCTGGTTCGCCCCCTTGCCGCCGTGAACGGTCTGGAAATCCGTGCCGAGCAGCGTTTCGCCCGGCACCGGCAGGCGCGGCGCGCGCGTGACGAGGTCGATGTTCACGCTGCCGACGACAGCGATCCGCGGTGAATGAGCGCCGTTCATTTTCGAATGTAACCGCTTACATTTTCGGCGGACAAAATGGCCGGGAAGGCCGTCGTCGATGAAAATTTCGCCATGCGGATGGAAGGGTCGTCTGACATAATAGGAATACAGCATCAAGATAGCGCTTACATTCTCACAGGGTCGAACGGGAATGCAAGCGGGACCATCATGAATCGAGGGTAAACAATGACGCTTTTGACAGCACGCGGCGCCGGCCACCCCGCCACGCCGGGAGACGGCCGATGAGCACGACCCCGTCCCGCGGCGGTGCATCGCGTGCGCGCCGCGGCAGCGGCCGCTCGGTGCTCGGCGATGTCGCGAAGCTGGCCGGCGTGTCGACCGCGACCGTCTCGCGCGTGTACAACGATCCCGGCAAGGTGTCGGCCGATGTGCAGCAGCGCGTGCGCGATGCGGCGCGCGCACTGAACTGGATTCCGAATGCGGCCGGCCGCGCGCTCGCGTCCACGCGCACCCACATCACGGGCGCGATCATTCCGACGCTCGACGACCAGGTGTTCGCGTCGCAGGTCGCGGGCATGCAAACGATCATGGCCGAGCACGGCATCACGCTGTTTCTGGGCTGCTCGAACTACGATCCGGCACAGGCGCTGGCCCAGGTGCGCGCAATGCTGTCGCGCGGCGTGGAAGCCGTGTCGCTGGTCGGCGAAGCGTATCCGCCGGAACTGTTCGAACTGCTCGCGCTGCACCGCGTGCCGTACGTCGTCACTTACGCGTATCGCGACGACAGCCCGCACTGCTGCATCGGCTTCGACAACCGCGCGGCGTTCGCGCGCCTCACCACCCACCTGCTCGACCTCGGCCACCGCGATTTCGCGATCATCATGCAGCCGTCGGCGGACAACGACCGCGTGCAGGCGCGCCTGCGCGGCATTAACGACACGCTGGCCGCGCACGGGCTCGCGGTGCGACCGGTACATCAGCACGAAGGCGCGGCCACGATCGCGTTCGGGCGGGCCAGCCTGCGCGCAATCGCCGACAGCGACGCGGCGACGCGGCCGACGGCCGTGATCTGCGGCAACGACGCGCTCGCGCTCGGCGCGTTGCTCGAGGCGCAGGCGCTCGGCATCGACGTGCCCGCGCAATTGTCGATCACCGGGTTCGACGACATCGCGCTCGCGCGCGAGATCCAGCCGCCGCTGACGACGATGTGGGTCGACACCGATGCGATCGGGCGCCAGGCCGCGCATGCGTTGCTCGACGCGCTCGAAAACGGCGCGACGGGGCCCGGCCGGGCGGTGATGCCGGAGTTGCGAACGCGGGAATCGGTCGCGCCGCCGGCGCAGGCGCACGCATCGCGCAAAAAATGAAGCGGCGCAGGCCGCTCCGCGCGCTTACTGCATCACGTCGATCGGCAGCGTCTTGTCGAGATTGTCGTGCCACGCCTGGAGGGTCTTCGGCACGGTTTTCTTCCACGCCTGCGCGTTCGAGTAGTAGCGCATCCTGACCTTGTCGTGCGCGTCGAACACGAGCAGCCCGATCCACAGATCGGTGCCGCGGCTCATCACGATCGCCGCGTTCGTCGTCGCGATGCCGCGCACCCAGTACGACATCACGCGCGCGTGCAGCCCGTCGAGATCCTTTTCGTCGGCACTGCTGTTGACCATGTCGACAAGCGTCGCGTAGTCGGCGCCGAGCAGCTTGTGCGCGATCGCGTTCTGCGTCGCGTCGGTCACGACCTTCAGGCTCAGCAGGTCGGCCTGCGGCCTGGCCTGCACCTGCGACGCGGTCACGTAGTCGCCCGCATAAACGACACCCGAGCCGGCGCCGCAATCGAAATCCGCGCCCTGCTGCGTGACGCGGATGCGTCCGCCCTTCCGTTCGAAATCGAGCCGGCATTTGTCCTTGCGGTAGGTGCCGCTGTCGCCATGCAGCACGACGTCGCCGTCGAGACCGCCGGTATTCGCGCCGTTGTTGGCACTCAGCTCGAAATGCAGGCGCGGCGCGGTGCCGGTCAACGTCAGCACGCCGCCGAACGACGGGTTGTCGCTCGTCATGGTCCAGGTCTGCTGCCAGCGATCGGCGGCAAGCGGCGTACCGTTCAGGCTCGCGAGCCGTTCGCGATAGCGGTCGCCAAGGCATGGCGCATCGGCGCCGCACTGGTCGCGCTGCTTGAGCCACTTCAGCTGCGCGGCCTTCAACGTGGCCGTATCGCCGCCCTTCGCGAGCGCCTTCTTCCACGCCGCCGACAGATCGCCGTCGAGCTTCGACAGCGCGGGGTCCGCGCAGATCGTCTTCTCGGTCGGCGAAGCGGCCTTCGCGCAGTCGAAGCCGGCCGCGTGCGCGGCGATCGGCAACAGCGACAGCAGTGCGGCCATCGCGACGGATCGCAGCGGCGTGTGCCGCGCATCGCATGGAGCAGTCGCGGCCGGGCCGCGCACGTTCGATCGGATCTGGAGGGTCATCGGCTTGGCTCGTCGCTGGTTTGCGCGCTTGCAGAAGCTACCTGCACGCGACATTCGAGGTAAAAACGCCCGGCCCGGCATGCGGCGCATGCCGTCGCCCGCCGAAGCGTAACCCGAATGCGCGACACCGATCAATCGACGTTCGATGCCATCGCAACCGTCGCGGCTGCCACGCTGCATTGCACGATGCCGTCGCGCAACCCGGCTTCCGCAGCGGTGTCGATGATCCCAACGAAGACCATCACGCCGTCGGCCCCTGTGGCCGGGCGCAAGCCCGTCGAACCGGCCACGGCGAGCACGCCGAGGAGCGCAGACATCAACAGAAACGTATCGCTAAGCAGTCCGATCTTCTCTGCATTGTGCCGGACGCAGGTTATGCGCGAGTGACCGACGGGGAACCACGACGGAGATCCGTCGCTGACCGGGCAAACCGGTGCCCGGCGTCAGACGTCGAACGGCGCCAGTTCGTAACTCGTGCTCCGGCCGCCGGACGACGAGCGACGCAGCACGCCGCGCTCGACGAGTTCCAGGATGTCGCGCAGCGCCGTATCCTGCGAGCACTTCGCCAGGGCCGCCCACTTGCTGGTCGTCAACTTCCCTTCGAAGCCGTCGAGCAGGCGATTCATGACCTTGACCTGGCGTGCGTTCATCGCGAAGCCCGCACATCGCTGCCAGAAGCGCGCCTTGACCAGGACCGCGTCGAGCGTCGTGTGCGCGTGATCGATGGCCCTGTCGAGTGCATTCAAAAACCATGCGAGCCATTCGGTGACGTCGAGCGAGCCGCGCTGCGTACGCTCCAGCACGTCGTAATACGCGTTACGCTCGCGCTGGATTTGTGCCGACAGGCTATAGAAGCGCTGCGGACTCCGATCGGCGCGCGCAAGGACCAGATCCCCGAGCGCTCGCGCGATACGGCCGTTGCCATCGTCGAACGGGTGAAGCGTGACAAACCACAAATGGGCCAGGCCGGCCCGGATCAGCAACGGCTCGGCCGGCGTGGCATTGAGCCACGCAAGAAAGCGCCCGACCTCGTTGGCCAGCCGCGCGGCGGGTGGCGCCTCGAAATGCACATGCTGTCGGCCGATCGGCCCGGACACCACCTGCATCGGCCCGCTTGCATCCGTACGCCATGCGCCGACCGTGATCCGCGACATCCCCGAATAGCCGGTCGGGAACAGTGCCGCATGCCACCCGAACAGACGGCTTTCGGTGACCGGCGCCGCCGAATGGGTCGTCGCATCCAGCACCATGTCGACCACGCCCTCGACGTGGCGATCGACCGGCGCGAGCGCACCGATATCGACCCCGAGCCGGCGCGCAATCGACGATCGGACCGATGCGACGTTCAGATTTTCGCCCTCGATGGCGCTGGTCTTGACGACGTCCTCCGTCAGCGCGACCAGGCTGGCCTCATCGCGCAGCGCCAGGCCGATATCCGCCAGTCGCCCGACCAGCGTGCCTTGCGCACGGCTGACGTCGGCGAGTGACGTGGCAAGTGCCGGGAGGTCGAAGCGCCATGCAGGCCAGTCGGCCGACTCCCAGATGAAGGTGTAATCTCCGCTCATGATGCGGAGATTATCCCACCGATTCACCGCATACCTCAATATTCTCCGCAAATTCTGCGGAGAATAGCCGCCCTATTCACCGCAAACCGGCCCGCTACCGCGCGCGGCCCGCCCCGCCCTTCGCCGCCGGCGCCGCCTGCCCCAGCCGTTCCGCGAGAAACCCGATGAACGTGCGCAGCGTGACGAACCCTTCCCGGTGCTGCGGAAACACCGCATTGAGCGTGATCGGCGACGGCGCATACGCGTCGAGCACCGGCACGAGCGCGCCGCTGTCGAGCGCCGCGCCGACGATGAAGTGCGGCAGCAGCGCGATGCCGAGCCCCGCGATCGCCGCGTCGCGCACGACTTCGCCGTTGTTCGCGACGAGCGGCCCCTGCACGTCGAACGTGCGCGCCGCGCCGTCGACCCGAAACTCCCAGCCGACGCGCCGCTCGCGCCCGTACAGCAGGCACGTGTGGCCGGCGAGATCGGCCGGTGTCGCGGGCGGGCCCTGCCGCTTCAGATAGGCCGGGCTCGCACACGCGATCATCTGCCACGCGCCGAGCGGCCGCGCGATCAGCGTCGAATCCTCGAGCGAGCCGATCCGCAGCACCAGATCGAAACCCTCGCCGATCAGGTCGACGCGCCGGTCGGTCAGGTCGAGGTTCAGCCGCACGGCCGGGTGCGCGGACAGGAATTCGGCGATCAGCGGCGACACGTGCGTGATCCCGAACGACAGCGGCGCACTGATCTTCAGCGACCCGTGCAGCTCGGTGCTGCGCACCGACATCGCCTGCTCGGCGTCGGCGATCTCCGCGAGGATCCGCTGCGCCCGCGCATAAAACTCCTGCCCCGATTCGGTCACCGCGAGATTGCGCGTGTTGCGATGCAGCAGCCGAACGCCGAGCGACGCCTCCAGCGCCATCGTGCGCCGGCTGACGAACTGCTTGGACAGCATCAGCTGGTCGGCCGCCGCCGTGAAGCTGCCCGCATCGACCGTCGCGACGAAGATCCTCAGATCGTTGAGTTCCATATTGTCCACTCCATAGCGACAGTCATTATCTCTTCAGCCATTTATTTGTCAAATCGATTGACCTAAGATTCATCTCAACGAACGGCCGGTCCCACTTCCGAGGTCCGGCGACTTCAAGGACAGAAATCATGATCGAAATCCGTGCAGCAAACCAACGTGGCCGTGCGGAGCATGGCTGGCTCAGCTCCCGTCATACGTTTTCGTTCGCGAACTACTACGATCCGAAGCAAGTCGGCTTCTCCGACCTGCTCGTGATCAACGACGACCGCGTCGCGCCGGGCGGCGGCTTCGGCACGCACCCGCACCGCGACATGGAAATCCTGTCGTACGTGCTCGACGGCGCGCTCGAACACAAGGATTCGATGGGCACCGGCTCGGTGATCGTGCCGGGCGACGTACAGTTGATGAGTGCGGGCACGGGCGTGCGCCACAGCGAGTTCAACCACTCGCCGGAAACGCCGGTCCACTTCCTGCAGATCTGGGTCGGGCCGGCCGAAAAGGGTGCCGAGCCGCGTTATCAGCAGACGAATATCACGGCCGGCGACAAGCGCGGCAAGCTCACGCTCGTCGTGTCGCCGAACGGCGACGCCGGTTCGCTGAAGATCCGGCAGGACACGCGAATCTACGCAGGCCTGTTCGACGGCGCTGAACAAGCGACGCTGGAACTGGCGCCGAACCGCTTTGCTTACGTGCACGTTGCACGCGGCAGCGTGACGGTCAACGGCATGACGCTCGGCGAAGGCGACGGCCTGCGCGTCCGCAACGAGCAGGCGCTGACGTTCGCCGACGGCAACGATGCCGAAGTGCTGGTGTTCGACCTGCGTCCGGTCGAAGTGACGGCCGAGTGGGCATGACGCCCGTTCGGGAAACCGGGCCCCGCTGAACGCGGGGCTCTTTTAATCGGAGATTCGCAACATGGCCAAGGTACTCGTTCTTTACTACTCGTCCTACGGGCACGTCGAAACGATGGCGCAACACATCGCGGAAGGCGCGAAATCGGTGCCCGGCGTCGAGGTCGCGCTCAAGCGCGTGCCGGAAACGATCCCGGTCGACCAGGCCAGGGCCATCGGCGTGAAGGTCGATCAGGCCGCACCGGTCGCCACCGTGGACGAACTCGCCGATTACGACGCGATCATCTTCGGCACGCCGACCCGCTTCGGCAACATGGCCGGCCAGATGCGCACGTTCCTCGACCAGACCGGCGGGCTGTGGATGAAGGGCGCGCTCGTCGGCAAGATCGGCAGCGTGTTCGCGTCGACCGGCACGCAGCACGGCGGCCAGGAAACGACGATCACGTCGTTCCACACGACGCTGCTGCATCAGGGGATGGTGATCGTGGGCGTGCCGTACGCGTGCAGCGGGCTCGTCAACATGAACGAAATCACGGGCGGCACGCCGTACGGCGCAACCACGCTCGCGGGCGCGGACGGCAGCCGCCAGCCGAGCGCGAACGAACTCGAGATCGCCCGCTACCAGGGCAAGCACGTCGCGGAACTCGCGAGCAAGCTCGCGTCGTAACGCCTGCGCAGGCTTCGCGGCCCGCACACGAACAAACGGCGCCGGTCGACCCGGCGCCGTTTGCGCTGTGCACGCGTTCCGGCCGTTACTGCCCGGAAGCCGGCGCGGCGGGCGCCGCCTTCGTCGCGGGCGCCTTCTGCGCGGCGTTCTGCGGATAGTTGCTCTGGTCGTTGGTCAACCGGTAACCGCTGCCGGTGCCGATCGACTTCAGGTCCGACGCGTGGCGCGCCCGGGCCGCCTTGCGCGCGGCCTTCTTCTGCGCCTTGTCGAGCTGCTTCTGCGTCGGCGCGGACGCCGGATCCTGCGCGTATGCCGCCGGCACGGCGGTCAACAGCAGACCGAACGACGCCGTTACTGCTACTGCCACCGAAACCACGCGAGACTTCTTCATGGCCGGATCTCCTTGTCGATTGTTGGTTGTGGGTCGAACACCGGCGCGCACGCGAAGGCTTGCGGCAACGGCGCCGATGCAACGTTAGCCGATCACTGCACAAATGTCCCTGTGCGTTCCTGAATTCTCCCGATAACGGCAGCGATACGTGCGTGCCGCGCGCGCCGCCGTTTCGGCACGCCGTGCGCGCCATCAGGGAAACCGATACCCCCGGGTAACCGGCGCTCAGACCCAGCGCGACAGCAACGGCAGCAGGATCGGCACGACGAAGGCCGTCAGCACGCCGTTCAGCCCCATCCCGAGCCCGGCGAACGCGCCGGCCTCCTCGCTGACCTGAAACGCGCGCGCGGTGCCGATCCCGTGCGACGCGACGCCGAGCGCGAAGCCGCGCACGGCCGGCTCCTCGACCCGCAACACGTTGAGAATCCCGCGCGCGCACACGGCCCCGAAGATCCCGGTCGAGATCACAAGCACGGCGGTGAGCGACGGAATACCGCCGATCTCCGCGGCGACGGCCATCGCGATCGGCGTCGTCGCCGATTTCGGCGCGAGCGATGCAATCGTCTGATGCGACGCACCAAACAGCGCCGCGATGCCGACCGCCGACACGATCGCGGTCAGCGAGCCCGCGAGCAGGCCGACGAGCAACGGCACCGCGGTGCGCCGCAGTTTCGACCACTGGCGATACAGCGGCAGCGCGGGCGCGACGGTCGCGGGGCCGAGCAGGAAGTGGACGAACTGCGCGCCTTCGAAATACGTCGGATACGGCGTATGGGTGATCGTCAGCAGCACGACGATCAGCGCGACCGCGATCAGCACCGGGTTCGCGAGCGGGTTGAAGCGCGCCCGTGCATAAACGGCCTGCGCGAACAGATACGCGATCAGCGTGATGGTCAGGCCCAGCAGCGGGCTCGCGGCGAGATAGACCCAGATCGCGCCGAGTTTCGGGAAGGCCGTCATTGCGTGCCTCCCGCGGTGTCATCGGCGCGCCGCTGGCGCCGCAGCAGCGCGCGCGTGACGAGCGCCGTCACGGCGATCGCGAGCGTCGTGCTGACGGCCAGCGCGACGACGACCGCGACCGCATCGCCGCGCACGCGGTCGGCCGACACCATGATGCCGACGCCGGCCGGCACGAACAGCAGCGACAGGTGGCGCAGCAATTCGAGTGCGGTCGGCTCGATCGCATCGGCCACCTGCGGGCGCAGCATCACGAAGCCGAACAGCAGCAGCATGCCGATCACGGGGCCCGGCACCGGCAGGCCGAACAGATAGGACACGCCTTCCCCGAAACACTGGAAGGTGAGCAAGACCGCGAACGCCTGCAGCATGGAGCGCCTCTCCCGAACGTGGCCGAGCCGGCGGCTCGCGGCGCCGGCGTGAACGATATGCGCGATCGTATCAACTTCGCGCGCTGTCGGACATCACGCCGCGACCCATTCGAGTCACCGGCGCTTCGCCGCCACCGTCACTGCGGCCGCAGCATCCGCTGAATGATCGTCCGCAACATCGCGCGGTGCGCGCGCGGTTTGAACCCCGGCTCGAACACGACGCGCCCGACCGCACCTTCCGCAAGCGCGAGCAGCCAGGTCGCGACCAGGTCGGGCTTCAGGCTCCCGTCGATCCGCCCCTGCGCGACGCCGCGCTTGATCAGCGCGACCATCCGCCCTTTCACCTGCGCCTCGTTCGCCGCGAACAGCGCGGCGACGTCAGGGTTGCGCGTCGCCTCGGCCGCGGTCTCGATGCTGATGCGCGCATAGACGGGATCGCTCGACAGTTCCATCAGCGCCAGTGCGATCTCCTCGATCGCGGTCAGCGCATCGTCGGCGTCCGCATGCTGCGCGAACAGTTCGGCCATCTCGCGCTGGTCGTCCTGCGCGATCGCCTCGATGATCGCCGCCTTCGTCGGGAAGTAGTGAAACAGATTGCCGGGGCTCATGCCGGCCGCCTTGCATATCGCGGCCGTGGACGTCGCATGGAAGCCGTCGCGCGCAAAACAGTCGATCGCGGCGTCCAGGATCTGGCGCCGCTTCGCTTCCACTCTTTCAGGATCGATCTTTCTCAACGGGAACTCCGGGCTCGACGGTGACTCGAATCTTTACTAGACTGATTAGTCGATCTATTATCATCGAGATGTCCCGCATGCGTCAAGGCGTCGTGCTCATGCACATGCCGCCGGCGGGTTCGCATTGTCCGTTTCGCACCATCGATCAGAGGGCCCCTTGAAACGAATCGTCATGATCGGCATCGCAATCGTCCTGCTCGTGCTCGCCGCGCTCACCGCGCTTGCATTGCGCGGCCTGTCCGATTTCGAGCTGAAGGGCGCGGAGGTATCGACGCTCACGTTCCATGCCGGCGGCGCCGATCTCGTCGGCACGCTCGCGCTGCCAGTCCATGCACCCGACGCGCCGATCGTGCTGCTCGTCCATGGCGACGGGCCGCGCACGCGCTTCGCGGACGACGCGATGCTGCCGCTCGTCAACAGCCTGCTCGACGCCGGTATCGGCGTGTTCGCATGGGACAAGCAGGGCACCGGCAGGAGCGGCGGCGACTGGCTCGCGCAATCGATGCAGGACCGCGCGAATGAAACGATCGCGGCGCTGGCGCGCGTGCGTGCGGCCGCCGGTCCCGCGCACAAGGTCGGCCTGCTCGGCTTCTCGCAGGGCGGCTGGGTCGTGCCGCGCGTGGCCAACGCCGTGCGGCCCGCGTTCTCGGTAATCGTCGGCGGCGCCGTCAACTGGCGCCGGCAAGGCACCTACCTGACGCGACAGCAGCTCGAGGCAACCGGCCTGCAGCCGGATCGAATCGATGCGACACTGGCCGCCGAGCGACGCGACAACGACGCAATCTTCGGTCGGGCGGACGTGCCGGCCGATCCGGGCCGGCGCCCCGACATCGAGCCGCGCCGCTTCGGCTTCATCGCGCGCAACTACCTGGAAGACGCGTCGCAGGCGCTCGCGACGATGCACGGGCCCGTGCTGGCCGTGTGGGGTGCGCTGGACCGCAACGTCGATCCGGGCGACGAGGCGAACACCTATGCGCACGCGTTCGCGAACCGGCCCGACCGGCGCGTGGTGGTCGTGCCCGGTGCGACGCACGCGTTGCTGCGCGCCGGCTGGTTCGACTACCAGCTCGAGAGCGACTGGCCGAAGTGGAAGACATGGCTGTACATGGCGCTCGGGCGCCATGCGTATGCGCCGGACACGCTCGGCCCGATCGAAGCGTGGATCCGGTCGCATTGAACACGCGTGAAGCACGGCGGCGACGCGGATCGCGCCGCGCATGAAACAGGCAATCCCGACTGCGTCGTTCGGCGCGGCCGCATCAAGGAGAAGTTCCAATGTATTCGTGGTTTGAACGGCGCCTGCCGACTTTCCCGCTCGAAGATCCCGTCACGCCGCCGAAGGGATTCTTCTCGTTCGTCTGGGCGTGCACGAAAGGCGCGCGCAGCTGGATTCTGCTGATCGCGCTGACGTCGGCCGCGTTGGCCGCGTACGAGGCCGCGCTGTTCGCGATGATGGGGCGCGTGGTCGACTGGCTGTCGTCGGCGACGCCGGCCGATTTTGGCGGCCGGCATTTCGGCACGCTCGCCGGTTTCGCGACGATCCTCGCCGGCAGCACGGTGCTGATCGCGCTGCATACGATGGTCAAGCACCAGGTGCTCGCGATCAACTTCCCGATGCGGCTGCGCTGGCTGTTTCACCGGCTGATGCTCGACCAGAGCCTGTCGTTCTACGCGAACGAATTCGCGGGCCGCGTGACGACCAAGATCATGCAGACCGCGCTCGCCGTGCGCGACGCGCTGTTCATGTCGGTCGACGTCGTGATCGGCGTCGCCGCATACCTGATCGGCATCCTCGCGCTCGCGGCCAGCTTCGACTGGCGGCTGATGATTCCGCTCGTGCTGTGGGCGCTCGGTTATGGCGTGGCATGCGCGTATTTCGTGCCGCGCCTGGGCAAGGTCGGCAGCAGACAGGCCGATGCGCGCGCGCTGATGACGGGGCGCATCACCGACGCGTATTCGAACATCACGACCGTGAAGCTGTTCTCGCACACGCGGCGCGAAGCCGACCACGCGCGCCGCGCGATGGAAGCGTTCAAGGCGACCGGCGACGCGCAGATGCGGCTCGTCAGCGCGTTCGAGATCGTCAACCACCTGTTGTCGACGCTGCTGCTGGTCGGCTCCTCCGGCCTCGCGGTCTATCTGTGGATGCACGGCGAAGTGAGCGCGGGCGTCGTCGCGGCCGTGATCGCGATGGCGCTGCGCCTGTCGAGCTATTCGCACTGGATCATGTGGGAGATGACCGAGCTGTTCGAGAACGTCGGCACGATCCAGGACGGCATCAACACGCTGACGAAAGTGCACAGCGTGGTCGACGCGCCCAATGCAAAGCCGCTCGTGGTGCAACGCGGCGGGATCGTGTTCGACAACGTGCAGTTCGCGCACGAGGACAACGACCGCGCGGTGTTCGACGGGCTGAACCTGACGATCCGGCCGGGCGAGCGGATCGGCCTGATCGGCCGCTCGGGCGCCGGCAAGTCGACGCTCGTGAACCTGCTGCTGCGCTTCTACGACGTGGGCGGCGGCACGATCCGGATCGACGGCCAGGACATCGCGCACGTGACGCAGGACAGCCTGCGCAGCGCGATCGGGATGGTCACGCAGGATACGTCGCTGCTGCACCGGACGATGCGCGAGAACCTGCTGTACGGGCGCCCCGACGCGACCGAGCGCGAGATGCAAGACGCGGCCGTGCGCGCCGAGGCGTCCGAGTTCATCGACCGGCTGCGCGATCGCCACGGGCGCAGCGGTTACGACGTCGAGGTCGGCGAGCGCGGCGTGAAGCTGTCGGGCGGCCAGCGGCAGCGCGTCGCGATCGCGCGCGTGATGCTCAAGGACGCGCCGATCCTCGTGCTCGACGAAGCGACCAGCGCGCTCGATTCCGAAGTCGAAGTCGCGATCCAGCGCAGCCTCGACGGCCTGATGCACGGCAAGACGGTGATCGCGATCGCGCATCGGCTGTCGACGATCGCGGCGATGGACCGGCTGATCGTGCTCGACGAAGGGCGCATCGTCGAGGAAGGCACGCACCAGCAGCTGCTGCAGGCGGGTGGCATCTATGCGGCGCTGTGGGCGCACCAGAGCGGCGGTTTCCTCGGCGAAACGGCGGATGCGGAGGGCGCGGCGCAGTAAGGGGGCGGCATGTCCGCTACCGGCACGTCCGCTACCGGCATGTCCCGCTATGGCAACATGGCGGCACATCGATCAACGGCGGTTCTGGCCGCGATCGATTTCCCGACGGCCGGACGCCGTCGCCCGGATTCGTATCGACCGACGCAGATCCAAGGAGCCCCGATGACCACGCGACCGGATATCGCCACCGCGCTGGACGCACCCGATTCGGTGCTCGAAGAAGACGAGCAACGATTCGTGAACCAGATTCGCAAGCACGGCTGGTTCCGCACGGAAGTGTTTGCGGAAGCGGACCAACCGGGTTTCTCGTTCACGACCGGGCTTTGGGTCAATCACGGTTTTCCGGAGATCATCGTGTTCTCGATGCCGGCACGCATCGCCCATGACGTGCTGTGGGACGTCTACCGGATGGTCGCGGCCGGCGAGCCGCCGCCGGTCGGCGAAGTCACGGCAACCGTCTACGGCAACGCGAACGCGCTGCTGATGCCGGTGGCGAAAGCACACTATGAAGCCCACCTCGGCTGGAACCGCTGGTTCTACGGTAACGACGATTTCCCGTGCGTGCAGTTGCTGTGGCCCGACCGCGACGGGATTTTCCCCGGGCAGCCCGAAGCCGACGACGCGTTGAACGCGGCGCAGCCGCGCCTGTTCGGTTCCGGCGACGAGCGCCACTGACGTGTCCGCCGGAACCGCGCGGCCGGCGCGGCCCGACACTACAGGCGCAAGATCGTCGATTTCAGCTCCGTGTATTTGTCGAGCGCGTGCAGCGACTTGTCGCGGCCATTGCCCGACTGCTTGTAGCCGCCGAACGGGAAATTCAGATCGTCGCTGCCGTCGCCGTAGCAGTTCACCCACACGGTGCCCGCGCGCAGCCGCCGCGCGACCCGATGCGCCGTCGCGAGATCGGCCGACCACACGGCCGCCGCCAGCCCGTACTCGGTGTCGTTGGCGATCCGCACGGCGGCGTCGACGTCGTCGAACTCGATCACCGACAACACGGGCCCGAAGATCTCTTCCCGCGCGATCTTCGCATCGGCCTTCACCTCGAACACGGTCGGCTCGACGTAGAACCCGCCCGTCTCCTCGCGCACGCGCGCGCCGCCCGTCACGAGGCGGCCTTCGTCGCGCCCGGCGCCGATATAGCCCATCACGCGATCGAGCTGCATGCGATCGACTATCGCGCCCATCGTCACCGACGGATCGAGCGGATGCCCGGGCGCGAAACGTCGCGATGCGTCGACCACCTTCGCGACGAAGGCGTCCTTGATGTCGCGATGCACGAGCAGCCGCGAACCGGCCGTGCACACTTCGCCCATGTTGAAGAAGATCGCGTCGGCGGCCGCCTGCGCGGCCCGGTCGAGATCGGGGCAATCGGGCAGCACGATGTTCGGCGACTTGCCGCCGAGTTCGAGCCACACGCGTTTCAGGTTCGACTGCGCGGCACACGCCATGATCTGCTGTCCGGTGCGCGTCGACCCCGTGAACGCGAGGCAGTCGACATCGCGATGCAGCGCCAGCGCCCTGCCCGGCGCCGCGCCGCCCGGCACGACGTTGAACACGCCGGGCGGCATGCCGGCGTCGCACGCGAGCTGCGCGACGCGGATCGCGGTGAGCGGCGATTTCTCGGACGGCTTCAGCACCACGCTGTTGCCGGCCGCAAGCGCCGGCGCGAACTTCCACGCGGCCATCAGCAGCGGAAAATTCCACGGCACGACGGCCGCGACGACGCCGATCGGTTCGCGCGTGACGAGCCCGACGAGATGATGGTCGGCCGGCACGACCTCGCCGCCGACCTTGTCGATCGCTTCCGCATACCAGTCGACGCAATGCGCGGCGGCCGGCACGTCGATCGCCGTCGTGTCGCCGATCGGCTTGCCGGTGTCGAGCGTCTCGAGCAGCGCGAGTTCGTCGAGATGCTCGCGCATCAGCGCGGCCCAGCGCTGCAGCACGGCCTTGCGGGCGCGCGGATTCATGCCGGCCCAGACCTGCGCGTCGAACGCGCGGCGCGCGACCGCGACAGCTGCGTCGACATCGTCGTCGCCACAATCCGCCACGTGCGCGAGCACGCGCCCGTCGATCGGGCTCACGCACGCGAAGGTCGCGCCGGTGTGCGCGTGACGCGCTGCGCCGTCGATGAACGCGCGCCCTTCGATCCGCAGTCCCGCCGCGCCGGTTTGCCAGTCTTCGAATGTCCGTTGATTCATTTGGATTCCTGTAAAAATCGGAGAATCACGATCCGGCGACCGGATCGATCGGCGTGAAGATGCCCGCGCGCGCCTCGATCGCGTCGCCCGCGGCGAGACACAGCGCTTCCTGGAAGCGTCCGGCGACGAGCTGCACGCCGGTCGGCACGCCGTCGCGGATGCCGGTCGGCACCGACAGCCCCGGCAACCCGAGCAGCGCGGTCGCGAGCAGCGGCCCCTGCAGGTCGACGATCCGGCGCATCGCGTCGTCACCGCGCAGGTCGGCGTCGATCGGGAACGGCCGCGCGCACGACACGGGCATCAGCAGCAGCGGATAACGCGCGAAGAACTGCTGCCAGTCGCGCAGCAGCGCGGTGCGCCGCGCGAGGCCGTTCATGTAGCCGGCGAGATCCAGCGGCGCCGCGAGATTGCGCTGGCTCGCGAACGCGGTGCGGATCGCCGCGTCGCCGTGCTCCATGATCACGTCGCCGAGCCCGCTGCGCGCTTCGTTGGTCACGAGGTCGACCCACAGCGCGCAGGCTTCGGCGATCCGCGGCGGTTCCGCTTCCTCGACGATGCAGCCGGCGTCCTCGAGCCAGCGCGCGGCCTGCCGGATCGCGTCGACCACCACCGGATCGGACGGCACGCCCGGCAGCGCCAGGCACACGGCCACGCGTGCAGGGAACGCGGCATCGCGCGCGGCCGGGGCGACCGGCATCCACCACGCGTCGCGCACGTCGCCGGCTGCCATCGCGTCGAGCGCGAGCCGCAAATCGCCGACCGTGCGCGCGAGCGGCCCCTGCACGGACGCGAGCTGCACCGCGAGCGTGCGGTCCTTCGACTGCGTCGGGTTGTACGCGGGGACGCGCCCGGTGCTCGGCCGCAGCCCGGCGACGCCGCACGCGTAGGCCGGGTAGCGGATCGAGCCGCCCAGGTCGTTGCCGTGCGCGATCGCGCCGATGCCGGCAGCCACGGCCGCGGCCGCGCCGCCGCTGGAGCCGCCCGGCGTCAGCGACGCATCCCACGGATTCGTCGTGCGGCCATGCAGTTCGTTGTCGGTGAACCAGCGATACGAAAACGCCGGCGCATTGCTGCGCCCGATCACGATCGCGCCGGCCTTGCGCAGGTTCGCGGTCACCGGGCTGTCCTCCTGCGCGATCAGGTCCGAAAACGCGCGCACGCCGTTGGTCGTCGCGTGGCCGGCCGTGTCGACGTTGATCTTCACGGTCACCGGCACGCCGTGCAGCGGGCCGACCGGCGCGCCGCGCGCGATCGCCGCGTCGGCATCGGACGCCGCCTGCAACGCGCTGTCGGCCATCACGTCGACGATCGCGTTGATGACGGGGTTCACCTGTTCAAGCCGCTGCAGGCAGCTGCGCGTGAGCTCCGTCGCCGACACGTCGCGACGCGCGACGCGTGCGGCCATCTCGGCCGCGCTCAGACGCCACAATTCCTGGGTCATGGTTTGCTCCTCGTTGATCTCGATGATTGGGTTGACTCGGCCACGCACTACGTGCGCAACGGTCCGGCCTGCGGTGCGTGCGACGCATAGATCTTGCGGCACGTTTCAACGACTTCCCACGTGCCGCGAAACCCCGGCGGAATCACGAAACGGTCGCCGGCGCGCAGCACGCGTTCGCGACCGTCCGTGTCGCGCACGATCGCGACGCCGCTCAGCATCTCGCAATACTCCGACTCGTCGTACTCGATCGTCCAGCGGCCGGGCGTGCATTCCCAGATCCCGCAACTGAACTGCCCGCACGGGCTGATGTAGTGATGCGACAGCGTCTGCATCGGGTTGCCGTCGAGCAGCAGCCCGCTCGGCACGCGGCTCTGCGTGAGCTTTGCCGGCGCCCGCATCAGGTCGACGAGATGCGTGATGTTGGTCATGGTTGCCTCCAGGGCATGAGTGTTTCGAAACGTTTCGGTGGCGCGCGGCCGTGCGAGCCGGCCCGCGCGGGTCAAAGCAGGTCCATCATCCGGTGCCACGTCATCGCGAGCGCCAGCATCGGCGTGCGCAGCGCCCGCCCGCCGGGGAAGTCGCGATGGCGAATCCGGCCGAACAGGTCGAAGCGCGCGGCCTGCGCATCGATCGCTTCGGCAATCAGCCGCCCCGCGAGGCCCGTCACGTTGACGCCGTGCCCGGAAAAGCCCTGCGCGAAATACACGGTCGGTTCGAGCCGGCCGAAATGCGGCGCGCGATTCATCGTCGCGTCGATCAGCCCGCCCCATGCGTAGTCGATCCGCACATCGGCCAGCTGCGGGAACGTCTTCAGCATGTCGCGCCGCATCGCGGCCGCGAGGTCGCGCGGCGTGTCCGTCGAGCTGCTCGCCTTGCCGCCCCACAGCAGCCGGCGGTCGGCCGTCAGCCGGAAATAGTCGAGTGCCGACTTGCTGTCGCAGATCGCCGCATTGGCCGGCATCGTCTCGGCCGCGCGCGCGTCGCCGAGCGGTTCCGTCGCGATCAGGTACGTGGCCACCGGAATGATCTTGCGCGCGAGCGCCGGCGCCAGCCGCCCCAGGTACGCATTGCAGGCCAGCACGACGTAACGCGCGTCGACGTGCCCGCCCGCGCAGGTGACGCGGTGATGCTGCGCCGTTCGATCCAGCGCGAGCGCGGGCGTGTCCTCGTGGATCGTCACGCCGGCGTCGCGCGCCGCCCGCGCGAGACCGAGCGTGTAGTTCAGCGGATGCAGGTGGCCGCTGCCTTCGTCACGGAGGCCGCCGACGTACCGGTCCGATGCGACGAAGCGCGGCATGTCGGCGCGCCCGACGAATTCGTAGCCGCGATAGCCGAAGCGGTTCGCTGCGGTATCGCGCCACGCGCGCAGCGCATCGAGATGGCGCGGCTTGTTCGCGGCGGTCAGGTAACCGAAGGTCAGGTCGCAATCGATGCCGTAGCGCTCGACCCGCTGCCTGACGATGTCGACCGACTCCAGCCCCATCGCCCACACGCGCCGCACGTCGTCTTCCGGCAGGTAGGCCGCGAACGTATCGACGTCGCACGCGTAACCGGCAATCAGTTGGCCGCCGTTGCGGCCGCTCGCGCCCCAGCCGATCCGCGACGCCTCGACGAGTACGACCGAATGGCCGCGCTCGGCGAGATCGAGTGCCGCGGACAGGCCGGTGAGGCCGCCGCCGATCACGCAGACATCGGCGGTCACGGCCCCGTCGAGCCGCGGATGGCACACCCGGTTGTTGACCGTCGCTGCGTAGTACGACTGAACATGTTGCTGATTTTCGAACTTGAGCATAAGTAAGACTCGCGAACGGCGTCGCGTCAGAACGCGTAGATGAGTTGGGTCGCGAGCAGGTCGTTCGATTTCGTATACGACCCGTCATGACGCAGGAAGACCTTGTTGCTCGCCCAGTCGTGCCGGTATTCGACCTTCACCGTCACTTGCTGGGTCGGGTAGAACAGCAGGTCGAACGCGGCGGCCTGCCGTGTCGCGCCCTTGCACTCGAAACCGACGCCGCCGTTCGCCTTCGACATGGCGAGGCAGTCCGCGTCGATGCCGAAGCCGTTGTTCGGGTCCATCCCGTTGCCGTTCAGGCCGATCGACGAACCGCCGCCGCCGTTCTTGCGGTTCACGAGCAGGTCGTAACGCAACGTCGCGCCCATGCGGCCGACCACCGGCGCGTTGAACTTGCGGTGCGCGAGCAGCGACAGCCCGAACCACTGCGCGAGCCCGCCGTTGAACGCGCCGTGCTGCTGCTGACCGTAGTCGAGCTCGGCGTTGTACTGCGCATCGGCGAGCGTGTAGGTTGCGTCGGCTTCGCCGAAGAAGAACGCACCGTACGCGCTCGGCGCGTTGCCGCCCACGCCGTAGCGCACGTTTCCGGTGGCCGGGTCGATCGCGCTGACCAGCGTCTGGCGGCCGATGTTGATCGAGCCGCCGACGTCGAGCGCGCTGCCGCGCATGTAATCGACGCGCGCGGTAAAGGTCGGCACCTTGTTGCTCGTCGTGATCGGGTCGCCGAGCGCGTTGACGCCGGTCTGCGTGACCGCGCCCGCGCTGCGGAACTGCTCGTTGCCGACGAAGAACTTCCACGCCCAGTGGCCGTCAGCGCTCTGGTAGTTGATCCCCGCGCCGATCGACGAGCCCGGATCGGAGAAGTCGTACAGCAGGTTGTGCGTGAGCGTGAGCATCTGGCTCGACTGCTGGTACTCGTAGCCGCCGAAGCCGAGCACGAGCCCGCCGACGAACGATGTCGTGCCCGACAGCGGCACCGTGACGACCGCCGTATTCACGATGTCGAGCCCGCTCGCGCCGCTGCCCGTCATCATCGACAGGCCCGCGCCGCGGTTCGGCATCAGCGTGATTTCCGCGGACGGCGCGGTCGGGCCGACGCCGAACGTCTTCTTGATATCGAGGAACACGTCGCCGAACGTGCTGTTGTAATAGGTGTACGCGTTCTCATGGTTCGCGAACTGGAACGACGACGTGCCGGCGCCGCGGTTGACCACGTAGGTCGGGTCGAGGTAACCGGTCACCGACAGCCCCGCGATCGGGCCCGTGCGCGCGGCGTCGGTCAGCGAATCGACCTTCAGTTGCTGGTTCGCGACCTGCTGCCGGATCTCCGACACGTCGTCGTTGCTCAGCACGGCCGGCGCCTGCCCGTAGCCGGGCGCGGACGGGTCGGCCGCCGTCGCGCCGGCCGCGACGTTCGACGACGCCGGTGCAGCCGGCGATTTCGCGGCGAGTTGCGCTTGCATCGCGCTCATCTGCCGCTGCAGCACCGCGAGTTGCTGCTGCAGCGCCCTGATCTGGTCGGCGCTCGAATTGGCGGCGGCCAACCCCGGCAACGCACCGGCAATCAGCGCGCAGAGGATCTTCTTTTTCATGAAACGTCTCCTTGTCGTTCGTCACTTCGTGGGATGCGGTACGCGGTCGCGCAGCGCCGGCACGGCCGGTGGATGCGCGGGCGGCATGGCGGACGGTGAAGCGGGCGTGTCCGGCGCGGATGCCGCGTGCCACGCACGCGCGTCACGCGCCTGCCGCCGCTCGCGGGCCAGCATCGCGCGGTTCACGACGACGACACCGATCGTCACGACCGTGATGAACACCGTTGCGAGCGCATTCATCTCCGGGTTCAGCCCGAGCCGCACGCGCGAGAACACGACGAGCGGCAGCGTCGTCGAGCCGGGGCCCGACAGGAACGCGGACAGGATGACGTCGTCGATCGAGACGGTGAACGCGAGCAGCCAGCCGGACACCAGCGCCTGCGCGATCAGCGGCAGCGTGATTACGAAGAACACCTTCCATGGCCGTGCGCCGAGGTCGAGCGCGGCTTCCTCGATCGAGCGATCGAGCTCCTTCACGCGCGACTGCACGATCACCGCGACGAACGACAGGCACAGCATCACGTGGCCGATCCAGATCGTCAGCCAGCCGCGGCCGGCCGGCCAGCCGAAGGTCTGCTGCATCGCGACGAACAGCAGCAGCAGCGAGATACCCTGGATCACTTCGGGAATCACGAGCGGCGCGTTGATCATCGCCGCATAGAGCGTGAAACCGCGAAAGCGCCCCATGCGGGCCAGCACGAAGCCGGCCCAGGTGCCGATCGCGACCGACGCGGTCGCCGTCAGCAGCGCGATCTTCAGCGACAGCCACGCGGCCGTGAGCAGTTCGTCGTCGTGCAGCAGCGCGCCGTACCACTTCAGCGAGAAACCCGACCACACCGTCACGAGCTTCGACGCGTTGAACGAATAGACGACGAGGCTCGCGATCGGCACGTACAGGAACAGGAAGCCCGCGCCCAGCACGCACGCGGACAGGATGCGATTCGCGCGAATCATGGCTGCGCCTCCCCTTCGGCCTGGCTGTAATGGAGCAGCGCCATCGGCACGAGCAGCAGCAGCACCATCGTCACCGTCACGGCGGACGCCATTGGCCAGTCCATGTTGTTGAAGAACTCGTCCCACATCACGCGGCCGAGCATCAGCGTGTTCGCGCCGCCGAGCAGCTCGGGGATCACGTATTCGCCGACCGCCGGGATGAACACGAGCAGGCTGCCCGCGACGATGCCGTTGCGCGACAGCGGCAGCGTGATGCGCCAGAACGCCGACCACGGCGTGGCGCCGAGATCGTTCGCGGCCTCGAGCAGCGTGAGGTCCATCTTCACGAGGTGCGCGTACAGCGGCATCACCATGAACGGCAGGTACGAATAGACCATCCCGATGTAGACGCCCGCGTCGGTGTGATACAGCCGCAGCGGCGTCGCGATCACGCCGAGCGCGGCCAGCGCGTGATTCAGCAGCCCGTCGTCCTTCATGATCCCGACCCACGCATAGACGCGGATCAGGAATGACGTCCAGAACGGCAGCATCACGGCCATCATCAGCAGGTTGCGGCGGGCCGGCGCCGCCCGCGCGATGCAATACGCGATCGGGTAACCGGCCAGCAGGCACATCAGCGTCGACGCGGCGGCCATCTTCAGCGAGCTGACGTAGGTGTTCAGGTACAGGTCGTCCTGCAGCAGCAGCGCGTAATGCTTCAGCGACAGCACGACCTGCACCGTGCCGGTCTCCAGCCGTGCGAGCGCGGTGTACGGCGGAATGCCGAGCATCTGGTCGGCGAAGCTGATCTTCAGCACCAGCACGAACGGCAGCGCGAAGAAGATCACGAGCCACAGGAACGGCACGCCGATCGTCACGCTGCGGCCCGACGGCAGCCAGCGCGACAGCGACGACGGAACGGAAACGGAAGGTCTCGTCATGGCGTCCTCATTGCGTCAGCACGACGCCGCTGGCCGGCGACCACGACACGAACACGTCGTCGTTCCACGCCGGGGCCGTGTCGCTCATCAGGTGCGAGCTCGACAGGTTCGACACGACCGTCTTCCCGCTCGGCAGGCGCACGTGATACAGCGAATAGCTGCCCATGTACGCGATGTCGGTCACGACACCGCGCGCCCAGTTGTGCTTCGAGCCCGGCTTCTCGCGCGACACGTGCACGCGCTCCGGGCGCACCGAGATGTCGACCGGCATCCCGAGCGGGCCCGTCACACCGTGGCTCACGTGCATGCGTGCTTCGAGGTCGTCGCTCTCGACGAAGATGTGGTCGGGCTCGTCCTCGACGACGCGGCCCTCGAACAGGTTGGTCGAGCCGATGAATTCCGCCGAGAAGCGGCTGTTCGGAAACTCGTACACCTCGCCCGGCGCGCCGATCTGCACGATCTTGCCTTCGCTCATCACCGCGAGGCGGCTCGCCATCGTCATCGCCTCTTCCTGGTCGTGCGTGACCATCACGCAGGTTACGTCGACCTTGTCGATGATGTTCACGAGTTCGAGCTGGGTTTTCTGGCGGATCTTCTTGTCGAGCGCGGACATCGGCTCGTCGAGCAGCAGCAGCTTCGGGCGCTTGACCAGCGAGCGGGCCAGCGCGACGCGCTGCTGCTGGCCGCCGGAGAGCTGATGCGGTTTGCGTTGCGCGTACTTGCTCATCTGCACCAGCGCGAGCGCGTCGGCCACGCGCTCCTTGATCTCGTTCTTCGGCGTGCCTTCCTGCTTCAGGCCGAACGCGACGTTCGATTCGACCGTCATGTGCGGGAACAGCGCATACGACTGGAACATCATGTTGACCGGGCGGCGGTACGGCGGCAGCGAAGCGAGGTCCTCGCCGTCGATCAGGATCTTGCCCGACGTGACCGTCTCGAGACCTGCAAGCATGCGCAGCAACGTCGACTTGCCGCAGCCCGAACTGCCAAGCAGCGCGAACAGTTCGTTCTTCGCGATCGTCAGGCTCACGTTGTCGACGGCCGTGCTGTCGCCGAATTTCTTCACGACATTCTCGATGCGCACGAATGCGTCGTGGCGTGCGCCGGCCGCGGCCGGCGCGGCGGGGAGCGTATGGATCATCGTCGTCGCCCTCAACCGCCCGACTTCAGTTGCAGCCACAGACGGTTCTGCATCCGTGCGATATCGGCGCTTCTCGGCATCGCGAGCGACGCCTTCGCAATCGTGCTGTCGGACAGGTAGACGCTCGGGTCCTGCACGATCGCCGGCGTCACGAACGCGCGCGCGGCCTTGTTGGCGGTCGGATAGAAGATCTCGTTCGTGATCGCCGCGTTGGTCTTCGGCTCCTCGATGTAGTTGATCCACTTCAGCGCGGCTTCCGGGTGTGGCGCATCCTTCGGAATCGCCATCACGTCGAACCACAGCAGGCCGCCTTCCTTCGGATTCACGTAGCGGATCTCGTACGACCGCTTCGCGTCCAGCGTGCGCCGCCGCGCGATGCTGACGTCGCCCGACCAGCCAAGCACGACGCAGACGTCGTTGTTCGCGAGATCGTCCGCATAACCGGCCGAGCTGAACTGCGTCACGTACGGGCGGATCTTCTTCAGCACGTCGTAGGCCGCCTGGTAGTCGGCCGGGTTCTTGCTCTCGGGATCCTTGCCCATGTACTGCAGCGCCGCCGCGAACGCGGCGTCCGGCGCATCGAGCAGCGAGATCCCGCAGCCCTTCAGCTTCGCCGCGTTCGCCGGGTCGAACAGCAACGCCCAGCTGTCGGTCGGCGCGTTGTCGCCGAGCCGCTTCCTGACCGCCTCGACGTTGTAGCCGATACCCGTCGTGCCCCACGCCCACGGCACGCCGTACTGGTTGCCCGGGTCGGCCTTCGCGATCATCTTCATCAGCACCGGGTCGAGGTTCGCGAGATTCGGCAGCTTCGACTTGTCGAGCTTCTGGTACACGCCGGCCTGGATCTGCTGCGCGAGATAGTTCGACGTCGGCACGACGATGTCGTAGCCCGAGCTGCCGGCGAGCAGCTTGGTCTGCAGCGTATCGTCGCTGTCGTAACTGTCGTAGCGGACCTTGATGCCCGACTGCTTCTCGAAGTTCGGCACCGTGTCCTTGGCGACGTACTCCGACCAGTTGTACACGTTCAGGTTGGTGTCGCCTGCCCGCGCGGACAGGCTGGCCGCGAGGGCGAGCCCGGCCGACGTGACGAGCGCGGCGCGCAAGGCCGGGTGGCGACGGATACGGATACGCATGGGGAGTCTCCTTGTGATGGGGATCGGCCGTTGCGCCCGGTCCGGGTCCGGACTCGCGTCAACGCCGTCGAGCGGTGTTCAGCACAAGGGTCAATGTAGAGATCGCGGCGCGCACCGTCAGTCCCGAAAACCGGGACAAACGGCAACGCCGATCGGGGCCGGTTGGGTAGATTCCCGCGTAGGCAGTCGAAAATATTCGTGATACCTGTAGCGCCACCTGAAATCTTCGAAACACGACGCCATGAGCGCTGCGCTTCCCGCCCCCGATCTCCCGCTGAGCCACGTCGCGTTCGTGACCGAAACGCTGGGCGACATCGCGCAAACCGTCGGGACGCCGCAGTTCATGCGCGCCGTCTACGACACCCTCGTGCGCTACGTCGACTTCGACGCCGTGCATCTCGACTACGACCGCGGCCCGTCGTCGGGCCGGCGCAGCGTCGGCTGGATCGGCAGCTTCGGCCGCGAGCCCGAGTTGGTCGCGCAAGTGATGCGCCACTACTACCGCAGCTACGCGAGCGACGACGCGACGTACGCGGCGATCGAAACCGAAAGCGACGTGCAACTGCTGCAGGTATCCGCGCAGCGCGTCGCGAGCGAGCTCCGGCATCTGTTCTTCGACGCCGGCGACATTCACGACGAATGCGTGATCGCCGGCGTGACCGGCGGCACACGCTACTCGATCTCGATCGCGCGCTCGCGGCGGCTGCCGCCGTTTTCGCTGAAGGAACTGAGCCTGCTGAAGCAGCTTTCGCAGGTCGTGTTGCCGATGGCGTCCGCGCACAAGCGCCTGCTCGGTGCGATCTGCGCGGACGACGTGCCGCGCGACGAGCTCGATCTCGATCTCGTCGCGCAATGGCTGCCGGAATGGCAGGAACGGCTGACGGCGCGCGAAATGCACGTATGCGCGTCGTTCATCCAGGGCATGACGTCGGCCGCGATCGCGCAAGCGATGGGGCTCAAGACGTCCACCATCGACACGTACGCGAAGCGCGCGTTCGCGAAGCTCGGCGTCGATTCGCGCCGGCAACTGATGACGCTCGTGCTTAAAAACGCGTCGCGGCGGCACGACGCGTAGATTCCCCGCGCAGCGGCCACCGACCGCCTGCTCGTTGCGTGCGCATCCATCTCCGCGCCGCCTCATAACGATCCGACAATTTATTGGTTCCCTCGACGATGCGCTGTCCGTATCGTTCACCGATTCGTCAGACCTATCGACCAACGGGGGAATCCAACAATGAAACGAATCCGGTCATTCGCACTGCTCGCGCTGCCGGCCGCGCTCTACGCCACCGGCGCGCATGCGCAGAGCAGCGTCACGCTGTACGGCATCGCCGATGCGGGCATCGCGTACGTGCACAACGCGCAGAACGCGAGCGGCGGCAACGCGTCGAGCCTCGTCAAGTTCAGCAGCGGCAACCTGTCGGGCAGCCGCTGGGGGCTGCGCGGCATCGAGGATCTCGGCAGCGGCCTGTCCGCGCTGTTCCAGCTCGAGAACGGCTTCAACATCGGCACCGGCGCACTCGGCCAGGGCCAGCGCGAATTCGGCCGCAAGGCCGTCGTCGGCCTCGCAAGCAGCACGTACGGCACCGTGACGCTCGGCCGCCAGTACGACCCGGTCGTCGATCTCGTGCAGGGTCTCACGCAGGACAACTACTTCGGCGGCGTGTTCGCGACGCCGGGCGATCTCGACAACTACGACAACAGTCTGCGCGTCAGCAACTCGGTGAAATACACGAGCCCGCTGATCTCGGGCTTCCAGTTCGCCGCGCTGTACGGCTTCGGCGGCGTCGCGGGCGCCACCGGCAACGGCCGCACGTACAGCGTCGGCGCGAGCTACGCGAACGGCCCGCTGTCGCTCGGCGCCGGCTTCTTCTACGCGAACGGCGGCTCGACGGTCGCCAATGGCGTGCGCACGTGGTCGAGCAGCTCGGACACGCTGTTCAACACCGTGATCAACCAGGGCTTCTCGAGCGCGAAGTCGATCCAGATCGTGCGCGTCGCCGGCCAGTACGTGGCCGGTCCGGCGACCTTCGGCCTCGCGTATTCGAACACGCAGTACGGCGCGGACACGCTGTCGGCGTTCAGCCAGAACGCGAAGTTCAACAACGGCTCGGCGTTCTTCAACTGGCAGTTCTCGCCGGCGCTGCGCGCAGGCGTCGGCTACAACTACACGTCGCTGACGGGCCCGGCTTCCGCGCACTACAACCAGGTCAACCTCGGCGCGGACTACGCACTGTCGAAGCGCACCGACCTGTACGCGTTGTTCGGCTATCAGAAGGCGAGCGGCAACACGCTCAACGCGAGCGGCGCGACCGTCAAGGCCGCCGCGTCGGTCGGCTCGTACGGCGTGAACTCCGGCACCGATACGCAGGAACTCGCGATCGTCGGGATTCGCCACAAGTTCTGATCGCGTCGTTGCGCGACGCAAGCCCGGCAGGCGCGCACCGCGGTGCGCGCCTGCGGCGTTTACACTGTCCGCATTCCCGTTCCACCCGACGCAAGGAGGCCGGCATGCTGACCGTATGGGGGCGCCGCAATTCGTTCAACGTCCAGAAGGTGATGTGGCTCGTCGACGAGCTCGCGCTCGAGCATCGTCATGTGCCGGCCGGCGGGCAGTTCGGCGAACTCGACACGCCCGCCTTTCTCGCGATGAACCCGCACGGGCGGGTGCCCGTGATCGACGACAACGGCACGGTCGTCTGGGAATCGCACAGCATCCTGCGCTACCTCGCCGCGCGTGACGGACGCCCCGGCTTCTGGCGCGACGATCCCGCCGAACAGTCGCGCGCCGACCGCTGGATGGACTGGTCGCAAACCACGCTGCAGCCGGCGTTCCTGACCGGCGTGTTCTGGGGCTTCTACCGGACGCCGCCCGAGCGGCGCGACACGGCGCGCGTCGAGCAGAGCATCGCGCAGTGCGCGCGGCATTTCCAGACGCTCGATGCGGTGCTGGCCGGGCAGCCGTTTCTCGCGGGCGACGCGATCACGCTCGCCGACATCGCGGCCGGCACGCATCTGTATCGCTATTTCGAACTCGATATCGCGCGGCCGCACGTGCCGCATGTGGAAGCGTGGTACGAACGGCTGAAGGCACGGCCCGCGTTCCGCACGCACGTGATGATTCCGTTCGACGACCTGCGCGGCCGGCTCGACTACTAGGCGCGTGCCGGCGGCCCCGTTCCCGAAGTTCGCCGTGACCGGCTGCGCCGCATGTGTCGCGCGTTATCTGATTACCGGCCTTAATGCCGTCGCATTCCGCCGCCCCCGCTCATTCCACCGAACGGATGCGTGCCGCCGAACCCGTGACTCGCGCCAACCGGGAACGGACCATGATGAAAGCCTGCGCCCACCGGCATGCCGAAGCGGCGATGCCCCATCGTATTGAAGTGGTCGACGTGATCGAAGTGGTGGAAATGACGGAAACGATCGACGAACACGAAGCTCACGCCCGCGCCGATGAAAAGCGGCGGCCCCCAATACCACGGGTCGGCATACGGATAGGCAGCCGCCGGGTACCACAGCACGCTGCCGTCATCGCTTTGCACGATCTGCCACGTGCCATCGCTTTGCAGGCACGCACGCCCCACGATTTGCTGGTCCGTGCCATCGATGTTCGCCTGCGCGACCACCGCACGGCAGGTGGTGCCGTAGTCCGGCTGATCGTCATACATTTGCGCAAGGACGGACGCGGAAAAACCGAGACAGACGATCCCTATCCCGGCTCGAAACACGTTGCACATGATCGGCTCCTGCATGGTTGCCCCCGACCACTTGCTCCGTGGCGTCGCTCGCGGCGCCCGGCGCATCGGATTGCTTGCGCAAGATTCATCGCGCGGCGCGAATGGCTCGCCGCTTCGTATCGGGTCTCCTGATGCTTAGACGATGCAGCACACCCGGATATTCCAGGGGTCGGGGTGAGAATGACAACGGCTGGAACGCGCGGTAATCGCGGCCGAATCAGGCGTCCGATTCAGCGTCTGACGACGCGGTAGATGCCCGCCGCCGTGATCCCGAAGACCAGATGAGCCACCAGCGTGATCGCGCCGCGAACCGGAGCGAACCAGGGGAAGATCGCGGTGAAGGCATACAGGTTCACGCCGTACAGGACGAGCCCGAACACGCCGCCCGCGAGCAGCGCGGGCGCGAGCGACAGGCTGCGGATCACCTTCGCCAGCACGGCCGCATAGGCCAGCGACAGCGCAGCATGCACGAGTGTCGCGACACCCATCACCAGCGGGTCGAAACCGGTGGACGCGCCGAGCACGCGCCGCCCCATCACGATGGCTGCCGTGAGACGCGCGTCGCGAAACAGGTTCCGAATCGCGTCATCGCCGACGATCGACCAGAGCAGCAATTCGATGACGGTCGATCCGAGCGCCGCGCCAAACGCTGCCCACAGAATCGGGACCGGACTGTTTTGTTTCAAGTGTCGTCCACCCTGGCGAGCAGCGGATGCATCGATGCGGAGACCGTGCGCGACCGAGCGTTACGACGCCCGTTCGCAGTCCGACCAGTACGCGAAAGGATCGCGATGGTTGGGATAGTGCTCGTCGAGCCATTTCAGCAACGTCGCGCGTGCATTGTCCATGTCGGCTTTCAGCGACGACGTCGTCAGTTCGTGCACTTCGATCGACTTTTCGCGATCGATCACGAAGCAGTTCCAGTCGGGGCCATCCAGATCCGGATCATCGGATGCCTTCGACGACTTGCCCCAGCCGAACCCCTTGCGTGCGTCGATGTAGTATCGCGGATGCACTTTCAGGTACGACATCTCGCCACCCTGCAGGCTGCTCTCGGCGCGCAGCACATCGTGTCCGTCGACGATCTGCGTGACTTCCGGAAGCCGGCGCGAGCGCCATCCGACAGGCAGCGTCGCCACGGCTCGAACGCTGTCGTACGTTCCCCACTCCAGGCCCCACGCTTCGGCCATGCGCTTCATGAACGCGTCCGCGCCCGGATAGCCGCGCAGCTGGATTCTCGTCGACAGCGTGCATTCAACGCGGCCGCGACCGCCGGGACCAACGGGCCCCTCGTCTTCCGACGCTTCGAACGGATTGCCCGGACGCGACGCGCTCTTTGCGTCCGCGGGCGCAATGCCCGAAAACAGTTGGTCCAGCGCCGCACGCGCTTTCGACGACTTGTTGTCTGGTCGGTTCATCGTTGACCTCCCTTGCATCCGAACGGCTGCAAAAATTCTCGATTCTCGTTCATCTCTCCAACCTCACCGATTTCGGCGGCCGCATTGTCAGCGACCTTATAAAGACGTACACAAACTCCAGACGGCCCTTCGTGACAGGTCGCCACGACCGCGCCATCTAGCCCTCTTCCCGTAATGCCGCGCGCATGCGCTCCATCAACGCGAGCACCTCCGGCCGATTCTCCCCCTTCGCATGCACGAAGTGATACCGGAGCAACGAATCGACCTCATGACGGCTCACCCGGACAAGCGCGCTGCGCTTCAGATACGCATCCGCGAGCGGCGTCCGTGCCAGCGCCACGCCGAGCCCTGCTTCGGCTGCCGCCAGCACCAGGTTGTAATCCTCGAACCGGCGATCCTGCGCACGCGACTTGAACGGAATGCCCAGCGCCTCGAACCAGGTGCGCCATCCGGTCACGTCGGAATCGTGCAGGAGCGGCATATCGAGCAGCGCGGCATCGCCATGTCGCCGCCGCTCCCTGGCCAGTTGCGCGGCGAGCCGCGGATGCGCGACCGGATAAAGCCGCTCCGGCATGAACGCGCTGGTTTCGAGCTGACGCCAGTTGCCGCGCCCGTACCGAACCGACAGATCCGCTTCGCCGCCGGCGATATCCACGTTGCGCAGATCGATATGGAGATCGATTCGCAACGCGGGCGCTTCGCTCTCGAGCACACCCTGCCGCTCGAACAGCCAGAGCTGCGCGAATGCCGGCACCACGCTCATCCGGACCAGTCGCGGCGTACGCGGCGAGCGCCACTGATCGGCCGCACTGTCGATGATCGCGAACGCCTGCTCGATCCGGCCGACGAAGCGCTGCCCGTCCGGCGTCAGGCGCACGCCGCGTGCATGACGTTCGAACAGCGCCATGCCCAGCCAGTTTTCGACAGCGGCCACCCGCCGGCTGATTGCGCCGTGCGTCACGCCGGAAACTTCGGCGGCCGCCAGAAACGACCCCTGACGCGCCACCGTGCAGACCGTCTCCAGGCTCGCGAGCGGCCGCCGCGGGCCCGACGTCGGCAAACCTGCGGGCAGCGCCTCCGCCACCCGACGCTCAAGCACCGGACCGTCAGCCCGCCGCGGAAACGAGCTGTGAGCCATATTCATATCCGGGTGTTGATCTGTGCGCTAGCTTAGCATCTTGCCACGTCGCACCATTGCCGCATGAATACTCTTTCCTCGGCTTCGTCGCGCGGCGTGCGTCAACCGCTGGTCGCGGCAGGCGCGGTGGCTTTCACGATCGTCTCGTGGGCTTCCGCATTCCCGTTCATCCGGATCGGCCTGCATGGGCTGGCCCCACTGCAACTCGCGGCGGCGCGCTTCGCGACCGCGGCCGTGCTCGTGATCGCATGGCTCGCGTGGCGGCGGCCTCCCGTGCCGATGAAGCGCGACGCGTTGCGCTTCATCGCGTGCGGCTTTCTCGGCATCGCACTCTACAACGCGCTGCTCAATACCGGTGAGCAAACCGTGTCGCCCGGTGCAGCGAGTTTCATCGTGAACACGCTGCCGATCTTCACGGCGCTGCTGGCCGCCGTGTTTCTTCGCGAGCGTTTCAACCGGTGGGGATGGTTCGGTTCGCTGGTGAGCCTTGCCGGCATCGCGGTGATCGCGCACGGGCAGCCGGGCGGCCTGGTGCTCGGCTCGGGAAGTACGCTGATTCTCGGCGCGGCCCTGTGTTCGGCCAGCTATTTCGTGTTGCAGCGGCGGCTGATTCCCGTGTACGGCGCGCTGCCCTGCGCCGCCTACACGCTGCTGGCCGGCGCGCTGCTGCTCACGCCGTGGCTGCCCGGCGCGCTCGTGTCGCTCGGCGGCGCGTCGCGCGACACGACGCTGGCCGTGCTGGTGCTCGGTGTCTTTCCCGCCGCGCTCGGTTACGCGACCTGGACCTTCGCACTCGGCTACTTCGGGGCGGCGCGCGCCGCCAACTTCCTCTATCTGACGCCAGCGGTCGCGACGCTCTTGTCGATGGTGCTGACGGGCGAGCGCCCGGGCATCGAGACGGCGTGCGGCGGCCTGCTGGCGATTGCAGGCGTGATATTCGTCGCATTGCGCGGGCGTTCTTAGGATCGCGGTTGTTTCGGGCGGCCATGCCGGCCCGATGATCCGGAAGCGGGCCGGTCCATGAGCGCCCCGGCCTCTGCGAAACCGAATGGATTATCGGGGCTTTCGATCCACGCCAATTCGCAGGTGCCGCCGGGCTTGACCGTTAGTTGCATCCAAGGGAGATCGCGCTCGACGAAGCTTTTCGATGAATCCGGGTGCGCAACCGCGAGTGTCCAAACTGTGCAGACAATTCGACCGAACAGTTCCCGATTGACCGCACGTCAGTGTGCATGGCTTCGCCCCGGCGACCGGCCGAATAATGGATGCGGACGTAAGGCCATCGACAGCGAACTGCAGCCTTCGGCTCGCTGCGGCGCACGATTTCGGGCCTCGGGAATCGTCGAAATTCGGGCGCTGACCCGCGCCGCGCCGGCCCCACTACGCAATTCGCCGCAGCGCGCAAAATCAGCTTCGGATATATTCATACGAATTGCGTGGCGTCAGGCGTGGGTCCACCCACCCGCTCGCGCGGGCGGCCTGTCACACCGCCGGATGCCATGCAAGCGAAGCCCATGATGGGTATGGAGACTCGTCCGATCGCCCCGACCTCGCCGTCGGCCGGTCGAGACGTCAATAGAAAGATCATTCAATTCGGAGATGGCAGATGGAACGAAGCACTGTCGGCATGCGCTGCAAACCCCTGATCACCGTCGCACTGGCTGCCGCCGCGTTTGCGGCCGTATCGACCGCGATGGCCGACCAGGTCGTGAAGATCGGCAGCGTCGAACCGACGACGGGCGGCATCTCGCACCTCGGCAAGGACAACGAGAACGGCGCGCGCCTCGCGGTCGAGGAAATCAATGCAAAGGGGCTCACGATCGGCGGCAAGAAGATCACGCTGCAACTCGACGCGCAGGATGACGCGGCCGACCCGCGCCAGGCCACGCAGGTCGCGCAGAAACTCGTCGACGACAAGGTCGTCGCCGTCATCGGCCACCTGAACTCGGGCACGTCGATCCCGGCCTCGAAGATCTACAGCGATGCGGGCATCGTGCAGATTTCGCCGTCGGCCACGAACCCGACCTACACGCAGCAAGGCTTCAAGACGACCTACCGCGTGGTGGCAACCGACGCGCAGCAAGGCCCGGCGCTCGCGAGTTATGCGCAGGCGAAGGGCGTGAAGAGCGTGGCGGTGGTCGACGATTCGACCGCCTACGGCCAAGGCCTCGCGAACGAGTTCGAGAAGAAGGCGAAAGCACTCGGCCTGAAGGTGCTGTCGCACGACGCGACCAACGACAAGGCGGTCGACTTCCGCGCGATTCTGACGAAGATCAAGGGCGAGAACCCCGACGCGATCATGTACGGCGGCATGGACGCCACCGGCGGCCCGCTCGCGAAGCAGGCGAAGCAGCTCGGCCTGCGCGCGAAGATCCTGTCCGGCGACGGCGTGTGCACCGACTCGCTGGCCGAACTGGCCGGCCCGGCGGCCGACAACGTGCTGTGCTCGCAAGCCGGCGCGGCGCTCGAGAAGATGCCGGGCGGCGCGGCGTTCGTCGCGAAGTACGAGAAGCGCTTCAACCAGGGCATCAAGTTCGATGCGCCGTTCGCGTACGACGCGGTCTACATCGCGGTCGATGCGATGAAGCGCGCGAACTCGACCGATCCGGCCAAGATCCTCGCGGCGATGCCGGGGACGAAGTACGACGGCGTGATCGGCACGACGACCTTCGACTCGAAGGGCGACCTGACGCACGGGATCATCTCGATCTACGGCTACAAGAGCGGCAAGAAGACCTTCCTCGACCAGGTCAAGATGTAACCCGCCCTGGCGCCGGTACGACGGGAACGCCACCCGTCGGCGCCGGCGCCGCGCGGGCCGATTTCTGAATCACGGAGACGAAGCAACATGTGTGCAATGGCGTATACCGAATTTCAGCAGGAGTTGAGAAAGGCGCAGCTGACTGCGCGAGAGTTCGCCCGACTGATCCGGATGAACGAAAGCTCCATCACGAACTATTCCAGCAAGGGCACCGTCCCGTCCCACCTCGCGGTCATCGCGAAACTGATCGGCACGCTGGCCGCGCACGAGATCGACTTCCGGCGCGTGATCAAACAGATGCGGATCGAGCCGAAACGGCCGCGCGGCGTCGGCGTGTTTCCCGCGGCCGACAAGCCGCGTGCAAGGAAAACCGCGAAAGCCGACGCGTGAGCCGCGGCATGTGTCGAGTGCGGCACGGCTAGCCGCTCGACATTCGACGTCACCTCACGGGCACCGCGACACGCGCCGCCCGATCGTCACCCCGCCGCCCGCACGTGATCGAGCAGCGCCTGCAACGGATGGCGCAACTGCCGCGCGGACATGCGCTTCACCTGGCTGCGACATGAATACCCGGTCGCCAGCGCCTCGCCTTCCGCATCCGGTGCAGCGACGTGCGCGGCCCACGATTGCGCATAGATCGTCTTCGACGTGTCCAGGTTGCGCGCCTCGTGCCCATAGGTGCCGGACATCCCGCAGCACCCGGTCGCCTGAACCTGCAGGCACAACCCGCGACGCGCGAACACCTGCGCCCATTGCTTGCCGCTGTCCGGCGCATTGGTCTTCTCGGTACAGTGCGGCAGCAACCGGTACGTACCGGACACACGGGGCACACCGTCCGCGCCCGCTTCCGGCAGCGCGTGCAGCAGCCATTCCTGCGGCAACGCAACCGTCGGCACATCGCTGAGCCCCGTCACCTTCAGGTATTCCTGCCGGTACGTGAGCGTCATCGCCGGATCGAGGCCGACCAGCGCGACGCCCGACCGCGCCAGCGCGGCCAGTTGCGTCGCGTTGCGAATCGCCGCCTTCTCGAATGCCCGCAGAAAGCCTTGCACGTGCAGCGCCTTGCCGTTCGGCGCGAGCGGTGCGAGCCACACCTGAAAGCCCATGCGCGCCGCCAGCTCGATCAGCGTCGCCAGTTGCTCGGTATCGAAATAGCGCGTGAACGTGTCCTGCACGATGACGACGCTGCGCGCGCGCTGCGCCTCGTTCAGCGCCGCGAGCGCGTGCGGGTCGGCCGGCTTCACGCGCCATTGGCGCATCACGGCCGCGAGATCGAAGCGGCTCAGCAGCGGGCTGTCGACCATGCCGACCTGCCGCTCCAGCAGCGTGCGCACCCACCCCGCGCGCATCAGCCCGTTGTACAGCGCGGGCACCCGCGCCATCCACGGCATCGTGAATTCGAGCGAGCCGATCAGGTAGTCGCGCAGCGGCCGCAGGTAGCGCTGGTGATACAGCTCGAGAAAACGCGAGCGGAATTCGGGCACGTTGACCTTGACCGGGCACTGCCCCGCGCACGACTTGCACGCGAGGCACCCGGCCATCGCGTCATACACCTCGTGCGAGAAATCGGCGTCGCCGTTGCGTGCGGCGCGGCTGTTGCGCCAGCGGGCGGCAAGGCCGCTCAGGAATGGCTGCCGCGCGCGCGCCGCCGCGACGACGTCGACGCCGGCCTGCCCTTGCAGGCGCAACCATTCGCGCATCAGCGACGCGCGCCCCTTCGGCGAATGCACGCGTTCGCGCGTCGCCTTCCACGACGGGCACATCGCGTCGTCCGGATCGAAGTTGTAGCACGCGCCGTTGCCGTTGCAGTGCATCGCGGTGCCGTAGCTCTGCCACACACGCTCGTCGATCTGCCGGTCGTGATCGCCGCGCGTCGGCACTTCGTCGATCTTCAGCAGCCGCATCGCGGGTTCCGGCGGCGTCGCGATCTTGCCCGGGTTGAACTGGTTATGCGGATCGAATGCGGCCTTCAGTTGCTGCAGCGACGGATACAGCTCGCCGAAAAACGCCGGCGCATATTCGGAGCGCACGCCCTTGCCGTGCTCGCCCCACAGCAGGCCACCATGACGCTGCGTGAGTTCGGCCACCGCATCCGACACCGGCCGCACCAGCGCGGCCTGCCGCGGATCCTTCATGTCGAGCGCCGGGCGCACATGCAGCACGCCCGCGTCGACGTGGCCGAACATCCCGTACTGCAGCCCGTGGCCGTCGAGCAGCGCGCGGAATTCCGCGATGTACTCGGCGAGGTTCTCGGGCGGCACCGCGGTGTCCTCGACGAACGGCTGCGGACGCGCCTCGCCCTGCACGTTGCCGAGCAGGCCGACCGCGCGCTTGCGCATCGCATACACGCGCTTCACCGCATCGTCGCCGGCCGCGAGCGTATGGCCCAGGCGCTCCACGCTCGTATCGGTGCGCAGATGGTCGACGAACGCACGCACGCGCGCATCGACTTCTTCCGCATCGTCGCCGCTGAATTCGATCAGGTTGATGCCGAGCGTCGGCCGCCGGTCGTCCTGCGGAAAATACTCGGCCACGCTGCTCCACACGAAGTCCTTCATCGCCAGCATCAGCACCTTCGAGTCGACCGTCTCGATCGACAGCGGCTTGTGCTCGAGCAGCGCACGCGCGTCGCGCAGCGCGTCCATGAAACCGGCGTAGCGCACGTTGACCAGCACCGAAACCTTCGGGATCGGCAGCACGTTGAGCTTCGCCTCGACGACGAAACCGAGCGAGCCTTCGGCGCCGCACAGCACGCTGTTCAGGTTGAAGCGGCCGTCCGGTTCGCGCAGGTGCGCGAGGTCATAACCGGTCAGGCAGCGGTTGAGCTTCGGAAACTTCGCCTCGATCAGCGCCGCCTTGTCGTCGCTGATGCGCCGCGCGGTGCGGTAGACCTTGCCGATGCGGTCCTGCCGCGCACACCGGCGCTCCAGTTCGTCGTTCGCGAGCGCGTCGCTGTGCAACTGCTCGCCGCCCATCAGCACGAAATCCAGCTCGAGCACGTGGTCGCGCGTCTTGCCGTACGTGCAGCTGCCCTGCCCGCTCGCGTCGGTATTGATCATCCCGCCGACGGTCGCGCGGTTCGACGTCGACAGCTCCGGCGCGAAAAACAGCCCGTGCGGCTTCAGCGCCGCATTGAGCTGATCCTTGACGACACCCGCCTGCACGCGCGCCCAGCGCCGCTCGACGTCGATTTCGAGGATCCGGTTCATGTTGCGCGACAGGTCGACCACCACGCCGTCGGTCAGCGACTGCCCGTTGGTGCCCGTGCCGCCCCCGCGCGCGGCCACCTTGACGTCGCGATGCGCGGGCTCGGCGAGCAGCGTGGCCAGCAGCCGGACGTCGTCCGCATGCGCGGGACAGATCACCGCTTGCGGCAGGCGCTGGTAGATCGAGTTGTCGGTGGACTGGACCGTCCGGTTCGCATGGTCCGCGTGGATTTCCCCGGCGAATCCGGCGGCCTGCAGCGCGGCGAGAAAGTCACGGTACGCGTTCGCGGGCGGGCTGGCGGGACGGGGCAACGGGGCGATCGACATGGGGTAAAAGCGGGGCAAAGGCGCAACATGGGTGGAACCGGTGTGTTTGCCTGCGCCAAAACATGAGTTTTGAGCAAGTTTCCACGCGACCGGGAATTCCAGTATCTTTGGAATCTCCGCGAGAAACAAACGAATTCTCGCCCGGCGAATATTGCATAAAACTCATGAATTACCGTCGCCTCACCCCGTCCATGTCGCTGCTGCTCGTGTTCGAGGCAGCCGCGCGGCACGAAAGCTACACACGCGCGGCCGAGGAGCTGTCGCTGAGCCAGAGCGCGATCAGCCGGCAGGTCCAGACGCTCGAGGATCAGCTCGGCGTGCCGCTGTTCCGGCGCGAAGGGCGCTCCGTGAAGCTGACGGAAGTCGGGCGCCGCTATTTCGCCGAGCTGAGCGGCGCGCTCGGGCGCATCCGCGGCGCGACCTTGCAGGCGATGTCCCATCAGGCGGGCGCCGGCACGCTGCGGCTCGCGACGTTGCCGACGTTCGGCTCGAAATGGCTGCTGCCGCACCTGCACGACTTCTACGCCGCGCATCCGGGCGTGACCGTGCACCTTCATTCGCGGATCGGCGGCATCGATTTCCTCAACGACGACCTCGACGCGGCCATTACCGTCGGCGCGGGCGACTGGCCCGGCCTGCATGCGCATCGGCTGTACAACGAATTCCTGATCGCGATCGCGAGCCCCGATGCGGGCAGCCGCAAGGCCGGCACACGCACGCCGGCCTGGGCCGCGAAGCAGACGCTGCTCGGCGTGACGAGCAACCAGCAGGCGTGGGCCGAATGGTTCTCGCACTATCGGCTCGACCATCGCCAGATGCGCATCGGCCCGAGCTTCGAGTTGACGTCGCACCTGATTCAGGCCGTGCGCGCCGGAATGGGAATCGGGCTGGTACCGAAGGTGCTGGTGGAGGACGAACTGAGCCGCCACGAGCTCGTGTCGATCGGCGACGCGATTACCAGCCAGCGCAGCTATTACCTCGTCTACCCGCCGGGGAACGAAACGCTGCCGTCGCTCGTCGCGTTCCGCGAATGGCTGCTGAAGTCGTGCTGAAGCACCGCCGGCAGCGTGCCGGTCAGGTCCGCCATTCGCCGAGGATCTGCTCGGCGAGGTAGTCGCACGGCGGGCGCGCGGACTGCGCGCTGCGCGCGAGCACGACCTCGAGTTCACCCAGCGGCGGCAGCCCGTGGCTCTCCGAAAGCTGGACGAGGTGTTCCGGAACGCAGCAGCGCGCCAGCGGCGCGACCGCGAGCCCGGCCTCGACCATGCTGAGCAGCCCGAGGTAGCTCGGGCTTTCGTACGACATCCGGAACGGAATGTGCTGCCGGTTCAGCGCCTTGATCGCGTGATCGCGCGCCATGCTGCCGCCGTGCGTGAAAAACGCCACCGGCAGCGGCCGCTCCTCCCACACGTTCCGTTTCGGCGACCCGGTCCAGACGATCGGCTCCATCCGGATCAGCTCGCCGGTCACGCCCTTGATCCGCGTGAGGCACGCGAGGTCGACCGTGTTGTCCTTCAGCATCGGCACGAGCGCGCTGCTCGGCTGGCCGATCACGCGCACTTCCACGCGCGGATGCATCGCGGCGAATTTGCCGAGCACCTGCGGCAGCAGCGACGAGATGTAGTCGTCGGGCACGCCGATCGTCACGCGGCCGCGAATCTCCGGGCGCACGACCGATGCCCACGCCTCGTCGCGCATCGCCAGCATCCGGCGGCCGTATTCGGCAAGCATCCTGCCGTCGTCGGTCGCCGTCACGTTGCGCGTATCGCGGATGAAGAGCGGCTTGCCGAGCGCGTCTTCCAGCGCCTTGATCTGCATGCTCACCGCCGACGGCGAACGGTGCACGGCCTGCGCGCCCTGCGCGAACGATCCGGACTCCGCCACGGCCACCACCATCGCCAGCACATCGAGGTCGAGCTTTTTCATCGCATTCAGAAAATCTGATCAATCGATTCAGTTTATCCCGTTTTACTGTTCTCCTCCACGGTCGGACAATCAATCCCGTCAGCACTCGTTGCAGGAAGCGGAAAACATGCATACGTCCGGATCGATCTACGGATTTCTCGTCATTGGCGGCATGCTCGCGGTCACGCCGGGGCCGAACATGGTCTACGTGATGTCGCGCTCGATCGCGCAAGGACGCACGGCCGGGCTGATCTCGCTGGCCGGCGTGATGCTCGGTTACCTGTTCTACATGTTCGGCGCGGCGTTCGGCATCACGACGCTGTTCATGAGCGTGCCCTATGCGGGCAGCATACTGGGCGCGGTAGGTGCGGTTTATCTGCTGTATCTGGCATGGCAGGCGGTCAGGCCCGGCGGCCGCTCGCCGTTCGAGGTGCAGGCACTGCCGAACGAACAGCCGCTGCGCCTGCTCGCGATGGGCGCGACGACCAGCGTGCTGAACCCGAAGCTCGCGATGCTGTTCGTGTCGCTGCTGCCGCAGTTCATCGACTACCGGAGCGGCAGCGTGTTCGGCCAGTCGCTGTTTCTCGGTTCGCTGCTGATCGCCGCGTTCATGTCGGCAAACGGGCTGGTGGCGATCTGCTCGAGCAGCATCGCGAAGTTCCTGCACGGGCGCCCGACGCTGCTGCTCGCGCAGCGCTGGGCGATGGGCCTCATCCTCGGCAGCCTCGGCGTGCAGATGGTGGTCGATGCATCGAGACTGGCGGGCGTGGCGTAAGTATCGCGCGGGCGCGGCACGGGCCGACGCAATCGCGCGCCGCGCGTCGGCCCGCATCCATCACGCCGCCACCGCCTGCCGCTGCGCCTCGAGTTCGCGCACGAGCGGCAGCACGCGCTGGCCGAAGTACTCGACTTCCTCGATGAAATGCAGGAACCCCGCGAGCACGAGATCGACGCCGATCGCCTTCAGCGCGACGATCCGTTCGGCAATCTGCTGCGGCGTGCCGATCAGGTTCGTGCGGAAGCCGTCGTTGTATTGCACGAGATCCTCGAACGTGGATTTCGCCCAGTTGCCCTCGCGCTCCGGCGACGCGCTGCCGGCCTGCTTCACCGCATCGCCGAACGCATGCACGGCCTCGACGTGCGCGTGCCGGATGATGTCGTCGAGCACGGCGCGCGCCTCTTCCTCGGTGTCGCGTGCAATCACGAACGCGTTGACACCGATCCGCACGCGGTGGTTGTTTGCGGCGGCCTTCGCGCGAATGTCGTCGATCTGCGCCTTCAGGTTCTCCGGTGTATTGCCGTTCGTGAAATACCAGTCGGACACGCTCGCCGCGTTGTCGCGCGCCGCGCGCGAGCTGCCGCCCTGGAAGATCTCCGGATGCGGTTTCTGCACCGGCTTCGGGCTCAGCGTGTAGTCGTTGAAGCGGTAGAAGTCGCCCTTGAACGTGAAGTTGTCCTGCGTCCAGATGCCCTTCAGCGCCTGGATGAATTCCTTCGAGCGCCGATAGCGTTCGTCGTGCTCGAGCCACGGCTCGCCGATCGCGGTGAACTCGCCCTTGAACCAGCCGCTCACGACATTGATCGCGATGCGCCCGTTCGAGATATGGTCGATCGTCGCGAGCTGCTTCGCGACCACGGCCGGATGCCACGGCCCCGGCAGGATCGCGGCGAGCACCTTGAGTTTCGTCGTCGCATGCAGCAGCGCCTGGCTGAACGACACCGACTCGTGCTGGTATTCGGCGCCGTAGCCGGCCGTGAAGCGGATCTGGCTCAGTGCGTAGTCGAAGCCGGCCGCCTCGGCCGTGCGCGCGAGCTGCTGGTTGTATTCGAGGCTCCAGTCGGTGCGCTGCTCGATCGTGCTGACGACGAGGCCGCCGCTGACGTTCGGCACCCAGTAGGCGAATTTGACGCCGTCGGCGGAAGGGTCGGTAAGGCTCATGCAGGTGTCCTGGTCGGGTGGGGAAACGGAAGCGACCTACGCGGCCGCGGCGGAAAGCGCATGCGGGCGCAGTTGCGGCACCGCGCGCTCGACGGCAAGCGCGATGCGCGCGCGCAGCGCCGGGTTCGTGATCTCATATCGATCGAAATCGCTTTCGGACGCATACACGCCGATCGGCAGCGTGCGTGCCTGGAAGAAGCTGAACAGCGGCCGCAGCTGATGGTCGATCACGAGCGCATGACGCTCGCTGCCGCCAGTGGCGGCAAGCAGCACGGGCACGTCGACAAGTGCGTCGTGACGCACGAGGTCGAACAGGTGCTTGAACAGGCCCGTGTACGACGCGCGATAGACGGGGCTCGCGACGACCAGCGCATCGGCCGTCTCGATCGCGCGGATCAGCGCTTCGAGATCGGGCGGGACCTGCGCGCGTGTCAGCGCGCCAGCCAGCCGGCTACCGATCTCGCCGAGTTCGATCAGCCGCGTGTCGATCGGCAGCGCGGCACCGAGCGCCGCGACGATCGCGCCGGTCAGCGCCAGCGTGCGTGACGGCCGTTGCAGGCCGCCCGATATCGCGACCACGTTGAGGGTGTGGCTCATCCGATGCATTTCCGTTGTCGAGCCGCGTATCGATGCGGCGATACCGCTTCGGGTGAGCAAGGAGTGTGCCATTCACATGCGTGTGTGTCGGGACGATCATCTGCATCACGAAATTTCATCCGATCGCCCATCCGACAACGCATTCGCTCAAATGCACAATCGTGGTTAGCGTTCCGACGCACGCGTCACATCGATATTCCATGGCGTGATGAACCATGAGAAGCAGCCTCGCTTGCACGCTGCTGCTCAGGCAGCAGCGTGCCGTGCGTCATCACGTCGAATACGCTGCATTGACGGCATGCCCCCCTCGCTCTCCCGCACCGTTGCACGCTGCGCGCCAATCGCGCTTTGGTTATCAGAAATCGATACTTTCAGCGCGCAGCGAAACGGTGAACACTCTGCTGACCACGCAGCAGCCGGACCACGGCACCCATCGACACGGGATCGCTTCCCTCGGCCATCCAACGGTTCACCGCCATGACATCCCATTCCGCATCGCCGCGCCCGCTCAATCTTCGCGTCGTCACCGCGCCCCGTGGCGCACCCGTGTTGACGTTGCCCGCGCGGCAGGCACCGATCCGCGCCCGTGCGCAGGTATTCGTCGATCCGCGTTCGATCGCGCTGCTCGAACGGATTCGCCTCGTCGCGCCGAGCGACGCGAACGTGCTGATCGTCGGCGAGACGGGCACCGGCAAGGAGCTGATCGCGCGCCACGTGCACAGCCTCAGCCACCGCAACAGCGGGCCGTTCGTCGCCGTGAACTGCGGCGCGTTCTCCGAAACACTGGTCGAGAGCGAGCTGTTCGGCCACGAGAAAGGCGCGTTTACAGGCGCGTTCGGCGCGAAGCCGGGCTGGTTCGAAGCCGCCAACGGCGGCACGCTGTTTCTCGACGAGATCGGCGACCTGCCGCTGTCGATGCAGGTCAAGCTGCTGCGCGTGCTGCAGGAGCGCGAAGTCGTGCGGCTCGGTTCGCGCACGGGCATACCGATCGACGTGCGCGTGGTCGCCGCGACCAACGTCGACCTGCAGCAGGCGGTCACGACCGGGCATTTCCGCGGCGACCTGTTCTACCGGCTCAACGTCGTGCAGCTCGCGGTGCCGACGCTGCGCGAGCGGCCGGGCGACATCCTGCCGCTCGCGCGCCACTTCTTCGACGACTACCGCAGCCGCCTCGGCTACGGGCCGCGCAACATCGATCCGCGCGCCGAGCGACGGCTCGAGGCGCACAGCTGGCCCGGCAATATCCGCGAACTGGAGAACGTGATCCATCATGCGCTGCTCGTGAGCCGCCACGAGTCGCTGCAGGACACGGACCTGCACATTTCATCGCCGTGCGTGCCGGCGGCCGGCCCACGCGCGCAGGATTCGTCCGACGGTGCGCAGGACGCACTCGAACGCGCGCTGCGCGACCTGTTCGACGACGGGCACGGCAACCTGTTCGAACGCATCGAGGACACCGTGATGCGCGTCGCGTTCGAGTTCAGCCACCGCAACCAGATCCAGGCCGCACGGCTGCTCGGCATCAGCCGCAACGTGCTGCGCGCGCGGCTGATCCGCGCGAAGGAGATCGCGGCGACGAAGTAGCCGCATCCGGCGCGGGCCGCCGCGCCGGCACCGCACGATCGCGCCCGCGATCCGTGCAACGACGACCCGACCTGATGTATCGTGGCGCGAAGTGCAGGCCCGACCGCGCCCCGTTCACCCGTCAGGAATTGTCGCCATGAAAAAGCTTGTGAACCGCCCGTCCGATGTCGTGCGAGAAATGCTGGAAGGCATCGCGCGGCAATCACCGCATCTTGCGATCCTCGGCGACGAGCACGTGCTCGTCCGCCAGCCGCTGCCCGAGCCCGCGCAGCGGCCCGTCGCGATCCTCTCCGGCGGCGGCAGCGGCCACGAGCCCGCGCACGGCGGTTACGTCGGCGAAGGGATGCTGAGCGCGGCCGTCTGCGGCGAAGTATTCACGTCGCCGTCCACCGACGCCGTACTCGCCGCGATCCGCGCGAGCGCCGGCCCGAACGGCGCGCTGCTGATCGTGAAGAACTACACGGGCGACCGGCTCAATTTCGGGCTCGCCGCCGAACTCGCGCGGGCCGAAGGCATTCCGGTCGAGACCGTCATCGTCGCCGACGACGTATCGCTGCGCGGCCGCGTCGAACGCGGCCAGCGGCGCGGGATTGCCGGCACCGTGCTGATCCACAAGCTCGCCGGCGCGGCCGCCGCGCGCGGGTTGCCGCTTTCCCGCGTCGCTGCGATCGCACGCGACGCGGCGGCTGAGCTCGGCACGATGGGTGTCGCGCTCGACGGCTGCACGATCCCGGGCGCCGACAAATCAGGCTTCACCCTCGCCGACGACGAGATCGAGCTCGGCCTCGGCATCCATGGCGAAAAAGGCGTCGAACGCCGCACGCCGCTGCCGGCCGACGCGCTGGTCGACACGCTGCTGTCGAGCATCGCCGCCGATCTCGTGCTCGACAGCGGCGAACGCGTCGCGCTGTTCGTCAACGGCCTCGGCGCGACGCCGGACATGGAACTCGCGATCGTGCTGCGCACCGCGTACGACAACCTGAGCCGGCGCGGCATCGTCGTCGCGCGCGCGTGGGCCGGCACGTTCCTGTCGGCGCTGAACATGCCCGGCTGCTCGATTTCGGTGCTGCGGCTGAACGACGAACGCACGGCGCTGCTCGACGCGCCGACGCAGGCGCGCGCATGGCCGGGCGGCGGCGCCGTGAATACGCGGATCCGCGTAGCCGCGGCCGATTCGCACGACGCGCCGCTGCCGCCGCTCGATGCAGCCGGCCGCGCTTGGGCCGCGCGCCTGCAGCCTGCGCTGGACGCGGTCGCGCAGACCTTGATCGACCACGAACAGACGCTGACCGACCTCGATGCGGCAGCCGGCGACGGCGACCTCGGCGCGAGCATGCTGCGCGCCGCGCAAGCGATCCTCGAATTGCCGGACACCGCGTACGGCACGCCGGCCGGCGCGCTCGCGGCACTCGGCGCCGCGTTGCGCCGTGCGATTGCAGGCAGTTCGGGGCCGTTCTATGCGACCGCACTGCTGCGCGCGTCGCGCCGGCTGACCGATATCGCCGAGCCGTCGGCGCGCGACTGGGCCGCGGCGTTCCGCGGCGCGGTGGATTCGATCAGCGAACTGGGTGGTGCGCATGCCGGCGACCGGACGATGCTCGATGCGCTGGTGCCGGCCGCCGATGCGTTCGACCGTGCGCTCGACCACGATCGCGATCCCGCAAGCGCATGGGCGGCGGCGGTGGAGGCCGCCGAACTGGGCGCACAGGAAACGGCGCGCATGACGCCGCGCGCGGGGCGTGCGAGTTATCTCGGCGAGCGCGCGATCGGCACGCCGGATGGCGGTGCCGTAGCGGTGTCGTACTGGTTACGCGCGTTGCAGCCGCACGTGCGGTAAGCGGAAACGCGCGCCGCCGCACGTCGATATGCGATATGTGGCGGCAGAAAAACATCCTGTACTGTGTATCGTCCGATCCGGCGGCGTACACAATCGAATCTCGCCCCAACGACAAATCAGAGCAAACCCCCGCCCGCAGGCAGATACTCAGCCGATATAACTCGACGCGTGACAGTTGGTGAAGATTCGCACGCGCTCCGTCGATAGGCATTCTGCGCCGAACACAAACCAGTGCGAACACATCGTCCGACTGCTCGGCCGCCCGTATAACCAATACAGTCGGTCGTCCGCGCCGCGCACCGCCTTGCTATGCACACGTCGTAGCGCAAATTGGCCCACGCTTTGGTGCTGCATCGCTCAATCCGTGCCGATTTTCGACAGTCGGAACGCATGACACACTCTGAACCCGAGCCAGTTTTGGAATGCTGGCCCCCGAGACGGCGCACACGTCCGGTCGACAAATCAGAAACGAGGACAAACCATGCGGAGGGCCATCACTGGCCGATACCTGCTCGTTCCAAGTTACGCCGCCATCTGCATTCAAGCCTTTTCGGCACGGGCGAATTCGCGCAGCAAGGCAGTGCCAATGCGGAGCAGCTTCATTTGTCGACACGTAGCTTCATGCAAACCAACGGCCAATGGCAACGCCTCTGCGCCGCTCCCGCCTCTGCGTGCAGCGCTAAATGCATTCGACCGCCCTCCTGACGACACGACAATTCCGCTGGTTTGTGCAGTCTGCCCGATCAACAGCGATGCAATCAAGAAGGGGAAGTTACCCACGCTGCCGCGACGACGAAACGGCCGGGCGGCTCCGCCATCACTGCGTGCCTTTGATGGCGGAGACGTCCAACGCCCCTGTATAGGCTCGACGCTTACGCCTACGGCACTACGGCACGCCGGTTCGACGCCACACCGACCAGCGATTGGCCTCGTCGCACAAATGGCATTTCGCAAAACCTCTCTTGAATATCGCCCGAAGGAGATTCGACTCATGAAGAAAATATACCCCTTATTCCTCATCTTCCTAAGCTTGTTTATTGCACCGACAAGCCGTGCACAAACCAACCCACACGAAGAATTTCATGGGATCAAAACATTCTCATTGGGATTGGTAGGATTTGCTGGGCACATCAGTTTGGAGGAAAAAATTTACAGAAAAATAAAACAAAGCCCTGACGCAAAACATTATTTTGTCGAAACAATTAAATCAGGCAACTCAACCATCGAGTCGAAAATGTATGCCATGTGCGGCCTTCGCGACATCGACTACAAAATATTCAAAAAATACGAAAAACGCCTTTCGCCATCACTCGAAGCATCAACCATGAAAGGAGACATTCTATCGAAAGAGAAAGTTGCCAATATTTTATATCGTATCGATAAATTTGGATGTAATACAGGAACACGAGACCATGAAGATTCTCACTAATTCCGACACGATTTTCGTCTCCGGTGGGCTGGATCTATCCGGCGAACTTGAGTCAACCAACGTGATTGACTTGCGGGGCACACAAAAGAATGGTTGGGTCGACGCAAACGGAACGTGTTGGGCCCCTGGCTCATCGTCGTCCACCATGTATCCCAATTACGGTGAAGACGGCGACGGCTAACCAACTTTCAACAAATCAACGTATCCGACTCCTGTCGCGGGTCGGATACATACTTACCTGGAGGCATCGCTTGTCATGATCAATTTTCCAATCGAAAGGAAAGATTTTCTACAACATTTTTTTGAGAAAAAACCTGCAATATTTCGAGGTGCTGCTTCCTGCGAGAACTTCGAGTGGCCCGACATCGACGAGGCGATATACGCCAGCCAATCCAGTCCACTGCGAATCAAGATTCACAGTGGCAGTAATTTCCTTCCACCCGAGAGCTATGAATGGAAATGCGTCGAAGTCGGTGTCCTCAAAAGTCAGCTTAACGTCGCGGAAGTCCATCACCAACTCGACAACGGATCCACATTGGTTTTCAATAGAATGGAATCACTCTCATTGAAGATTAGAAATATCTGTCAGAATATTTCCAATTTCCTATCGACAGACATCGTTGCGAATGGCTACCTCTCTTTTGGAAAAAAAGGATCATTTGGAGATCACTGGGATACTCACGATGTTTTCGCCGTCCAGCTAATCGGGAGAAAGCATTGGAAGATTTACAATCCGACATTCAATCTCCCGGTCGAAGGACAAACCAGCAGAGACCAAAAACATCTCCGCCCGACTCATCCAGAACTGGATTTCACTCTCGAAAAAGGAGATGTCATTTATATTCCTCGCGGATGGTGGCATTCAGCAATCGCGCTTGGAGAACCGACGTTTCACGTCGCGGTGGGCATTCACACCAAGAAATACCTTGACTACATTGACTGGATCGCGAAAACGAAATTGAGAAACAACGAGTCCCTGCGAAAATCTCTCTCAATTGACAACACGGAAATGCACAATATCAACCAAATCATTGAAGACACGAATCGAGAAATTCTCGCCCCAAACAATCTCAGAGAATATCTCGACGAAATTAACTCGCAAACTGTCGCAGCGTCCGGCATAGAAATAACACGATATGCAGAAAAATTTACCCCAAAGAGCATATCCTGAACAGTCTCATCCTAAACAATCGGCGCCGCTGTCTTTCATCGATTTCGATTTTCTAGGCAGAAAATTTAGAAATCGCGTTGCGCACAAGCATTTGACAAGACAGCGGCTCAACCAGTGTATTGGCCCGCGTCATCACGGTTGCAATCGCCAATGCAATAAGCGGGAACGCGCACCGGCGCACCGTGTGCTACCTCCTCCGCCCGGGCAACAACGCAGCGCCGGCCACCGCCGCGCCGAAACTCGCCAGCCAGCACCAGTAGCCGATCGCATCGAGATGCACGGGTTCGACGTCCCCGGCTTCGTTGACGAGGATCTGATGCTGCGTCAGGAAGCTCATCCCGAACAGCAGCGCCAGCACCGCGAGCACGACCGCCTGCGTGCGATACCGCTTCACCGTCAGCAACCACGCCGCAAGCACGAGCGGATTCGCGAGCCACGCGTAGATGCCGGCGAGCACGCCCATCCAGCCCGTCAGCAGCACCTGCCAGCCGTCGGCCCACGGATGCGGTTGCGGCGCGCCCGTGCGGAACGGCGCGGTGAACATCGCGACCAGATAGAGCAGCAGGCTGATCGCCAGCAACGACGTGGCCGCGCGGCCCATCGGCGGGCGGCCCGATTCAGGAGACGACGTCGTCGTGTTCATGACGCGTCACGCGTTGCGTTCAAACGCCCTCGACCAGCACCGCGCGATAGCGTGAGCCCTTGAAGCGGTGCTGGACGACGGCCTGGTATTCGGGGCCGTGGTACCACGCGTGCGCGGCTTCCTTCGACGGAAACTCGACGATCACGACACCCTCCGGCCCTTCGCCTTCCAGCGTTTCCTGCGGGCCATAGGCGGCGAGCACCTTGACCGGATGACCAGCAAGTGTCGCGCCGACCTTGCTCTGGTAGAGATCGAGTTCTTGCTGGTCCTGCGTGCTTTCTCGCGTAAAGACGATGTAGGTTGCCAAGATGCGTACCTCTTGTGCGATGGGTGGGAGATCGGACGCACGTCGCCGTTCCGCCGGCTGCATGTGCCGTCCCGGGCGCGGCGGTGCGCCGCGCGGCCGGTCGTGAGGATTATAGGTGGCCGCCGGCGATTGCGCCGGCCGCCTATCCGCGCAGGATGCGCTGTGCCTTCAGGATCACCGGCGCGTCGACCATCTTCCCGTCGAGTGCGACCGCCGCGCCGCCGCTCGCGCCGACGGCTTCGAGCACGCGACGCGCCCACACCCGCTCCGCATCGGTCCATGCATACGCGCGATGCACCGCGTCGAGCTGCTTCGGATGAATGCACAGCTTGCCGCCGAAGCCGAAGCGCCGCGCGTAGCGCGCATGCCGTTCGATCGCATCGGCATCGTCGATGACCGTCGACACGCCGTCAACCGGCGGCGCGATACCGGCGAGCCGCGAAGCCAGCACGATCCGCGAGCGAAACGCGTTCAACTCCTCCCCGTCGCCGTCGATCCCGAGGTCGACCTGAAAATCGAGCGTACCGAAGGCCACGCGCACGACGCGCGGCGACATACAGACTTCATCGAGCCCGGCAATGCCGGTCGCCGTCTCGACGATCGGCAGCAGCTCGAGCGCGCGATGTGCGTGCGCGAGCACCGCGTCGATCTGCGCGCGCGCGTCGCACTTCGGCAGCATCACGCCGGCCGTGCCCGGATGCGCGGCGATCGCCGCGATGTCGTCGGCAAACCAGGCGGTGTCGGCCGCATTCACGCGCACCCAAACGGGCCGCGCGGCATCGAGATGCGCGACGACCACATCGCGCGCCGCCGGCTTGCCGTCCGGCGGCACCGCATCCTCGAGATCGACGATCACCGCGTCGGCGCCGGCCGCACGCGCCTTCTCGAAGCGCTCCGGGCGATTGCCGGGAACGAACAGCCACGAACGGGCGGATGCGGCCGTCATGCCGAACCCTCCGGAAACAGCGTGCCGAGCGCGTCGCGCGACGCGACCTGCCACGCGTCGGCCACGAGCCGCTCGACCTCGCCGGCCGATGCGGCACCCGAGAACGCGGCGAGCGTGCGCACCTTCCGCGCGATCTCGTCGCGCGACAGCGTATTGCCGGGATCGCCCTTAGGCTCGTCGACACGGCCCGCGAACGTGCGGCCGTCGCGCGTCGTCACCGTCACCTTGCCGATCCAGCGCGCCGGATACGCGCGATCGACCTCATCGTCGAACGCCATCGACACGCGATCACGAAACGCGACGACATGCGCGGCAGCGTACTCGCGCTCGAATTCGTCGACACCGGCGTGCCCATGCCACGCGGCCAGCGCGAGCACGGTGCCCATGTTGAACTTCGCCTGATGCACGGTGCTCGGCACCGTGACCGCGCCGAGCACGTCGATCGCCCCCTGGTGCACGTGCGTGACGACCGCTTCGATGTCGGTCGCGGCGAGCCGCTCGCGCGCCATCACCGCGAGCAGCGCATCGGCGGCCGGATGCGTGTGGCGGCACGACGCGTGATACTTGAACGACGTTTCCGCCGTCGCCCAGCGTTCGCCGAGCCGGTCGGTCAGCCGCGCGGGGTCTGCATCGGTCGACATCCCGGCCGCCATCCCCTGCGCGCCTTCGAGAATCCGCGTCGCGCCGCGAAACCCGTCGTGCGCGAGTTCGGCTGCCATCAGCCCGTTCGCGGCGGCCATCGCCGTATGCAGCTGCTTCGAATCGGCCGCGTCGCGCAGGAATTCCCACAGCCCGCTCGCCTGCGTGCCGGCCGATCCGAACGCGTCGAGCATCCGTTCCGGCGACAACCCGAGCAGCCGCCCGGCCGTCGCGGCTGCCGCCACCGTGCCCGCGGTGCCGGTCGTATGGAACACCTTGTAGTGCGAACGCCCGAGAAACTCGCCGACGCGGATGCCGACTTCATACCCGGCAACCGCCGCCTCGATGAATGCGCGCCCGCTCGCGCCGCGTGCCTGCGCAAGCGCGAGCGCCACCGGAAACACGACGGTCGCCGGATGGAACACCGCGCCGTTGTGCACGTCGTCCTGCTCGGCGAAGTGCGACGCCGCGCCGTTCATCATCGCCGCGAAATACGGCGTCGCACGCGTGCGGTCGATCAGCACGTCGGCCGTGCCGGACCCGCCGGGCGAGCCGCCCGCGCGGCGCGCGAACGCGGCGATCGTCTCGACCGGGCGCGCGCCCTTGCCGGCCAGCGCGGAGCCGAGCCAGTCGACATAGAGATTGACGGTACGCGCGACGACGTTGGCCGGAATCGCGTCGAAGCGCAGTTGCGACGCGAAGGTCGCGAGCGTGAGGCCGGGCGCGGGCAATGTATTCGTCATCATGGGTCGTCGAAGCGAAATCAGATCGTGCCGTTCGCGCGCAGCGCATCGATATGTGCGCGGTCGTAGCCGAGTTCGGCGAGGATCGCGTCGGTGTGCTGGCCGAGCGCCGGCACCGCGTCCATCCGCGGCTCGATGCCGTCGGGCAGCCCGGGCGGCAGCAGCGCGGGCATCGGGCCAGCCGCCGTGTCGACGCTGCGCCAGCGTTCGCGCGCCTTCAGTTGCGGGTGCCGCCACACGTCGTCGAGCGTATTCATTTGCGCGTTCGCGATGCCGGCCGCATCGAGCCGCTGCATCACGTCCGCGGCCGTCAGCGTCGAGAATGCGTCGACGATCAGCGCATGCACCGCATCGCGCGCCGCATGGCGTTTCGAATTCGCGTTGAAGCGCGGATCGTCGGCAAGCGCGGGCTGGCGCAGCACCTGTTCGCAGAACAGCTTCCATTCGCGTTCGTTCTGCAGCCCGAGCATCACGGTCTTGCCGTCACCGGCCGGGAACGGGCCGTACGGGCAGATCGTCGCGTGCGACGCGCCCGACGGCGCGGGCGGGCTCTGTCCGTCGATCGCGTAGTAGAGCGGGTAGCCCATCCACTCGACCATGCTCTCCAGCATCGACACGTCGATCCGGCATCCTTCACCGGTGCGGCCGCGCATCAGCAGCGCGCTCAGGATGTTCGTGTATGCATACATGCCGGCCGCGATGTCCGCGATCGAGCAGCCGGCCTTCGCCGGTTGCCCGGGCGCGCCCGTGATCGACAGGAACCCGGCTTCGCTCTGGATCAGCAGGTCGTAGGCCTTGCGGTCGTGATACGGACCGTCGTCGCCGTAGCCCGAGATGTCGCACACGATCAGGCGCGGATGCGCGTCCTTCAGCGCGTCGTAGCCGAGGCCGAGGCGTCCGGCCGCGCCGGGCGCGAGATTCTGCACGAGCACGTCGGCATCCGCGAGCAGCGCGTTCAGCACGGCGGCCGCGTCGGGCTGCTTGACGTCGAGCGTCAGGCTCTCCTTCGAGCGGTTCACCCAGACGAAGTGCGACGACAGCCCGTGCGCGCGTTCGTCGTAGCCGCGCGCGAAGTCGCCGCTGCCGGGCCGTTCGATCTTGATCACGCGCGCGCCGAGATCGGCGAGCTGGCGCGTGCAGAACGGCGCCGCGATCGCATGTTCAAGCGTGATCACCTTGATGCCGTCGAGGGGTCTCATCGTCGGCCTCCGTCAGAACGAGCGCGGCAGGTCGAGGATATGCTCCGCGACGTAGGCCAGGATCAGGTTGGTCGAGATCGGCGCGACCTGGTACAGCCGCGTCTCGCGGAACTTGCGCTCGACGTCGTATTCGCACGCGAAACCGAAGCCGCCGTGAAACTGCAGGCACGCATTCGCGGCTTCCCACGACGCGTCGGCCGCGAGCAGCTTCGCCATGTTCGCCTGCGCGCCGCACGGTTCGTGCGCATCGAACCGGCGCGCGGCGTCGAAGCGCATCAGGCTCGCGGCCTCGACGTTCACGAACGCGCGCGCGATCGGAAACTGCACGCCCTGGTTCTGCCCGATCGGGCGGCCGAACACGACACGCTCCTTCACGTACTGCGACACCTTGTCGATGAACCAGTAGCCATCGCCGACGCATTCGGCCGCGATCAGCGTGCGCTCCGCGTTCAGCCCGTCGAGGATGTACCGGAAGCCCTGCCCTTCCTCGCCGATCAGGTTCTCGGCGGGAATCTCGAGGTTGTCGAAGAACAGCTCGTTGGTCTCGTGATTGACCATGTTCGGAATCGGCTGCACCGTCAGCCCGCGGCCGATGGCGTCGCGCAGATCGACGACGAAGATCGACATCCCTTCCGATTTCTTCTTCACGTCGGCGAGCGGCGTCGTGCGCGCGAGCAGGATCATCAGGTCCGAATGCTGCACGCGCGAGATCCACACCTTCTGCCCGTTGATCACGTAACGGTCGCCGCGTTTCTCGGCGGTCGTCTTGATCTTCGTCGTGTCGGTGCCGGCGGTCGGCTCGGTCACGCCCATCGACTGCAGGCGCAGTTCGCCGCTCGCGATCTTCGGCAGGTATGCGCGCTTCTGTTCGGCCGAGCCGTGGCGCAGCAGCGTGCCCATGTTGTACATCTGCCCGTGGCACGCGCCGGAGTTGCCGCCCGAACGGTTGATCTCCTCCATGATGATCGATGCCTCGGTAAGCCCGAGGCCCGATCCGCCGTATTCCTGCGGGATCAGCGCTGCGAGCCAGCCGGCCTTCGTCAGCGCGTCGACGAACGCGTCCGGGTAATCGCGCGCTTCGTCGATCTTGCGGAAATACTCGCCGGGAAACTGGCTGCACAGGTCGCGCACTGCTTCGCGGATGTCCTGGTACTGATCTTGTTGCGTGGTCTGCATGGTCCGTCGTCGAAGAATGGAAAGGAGCGCGAGGCGTGCGTCACGCGAGGGTCGCGGTGGCCTGCATCGTCAGCCAGCCGTCGCGATCCTTCGCCCACAGCTCGATCGTGCCGCCGTCGTCCGACGGCTTGCCGCACAGCGTGAACGGCTGCCCGTCGAAGGTCGGGCGCACCGCGCGGAACGCGAAGCTCGCGAGCGTCGCGTCGGGCCGTTCGCGATGCACGAGATCGACCAGCAGCGTCGCGATCAGCGGGCCGTGCACGACGAGCCCCGGATAACCTTCCTCCTGCGTCACGTAGCTGCGGTCGTAGTGGATGCGGTGACCGTTGAAGGTCAGCGCCGAATAGCGGAACAGCATCACCGCGTCGGCGGTGACGGTGCGCGTCCACGTCTCGCCCGTGGGCGCCGCGACCGGCTTCGGCGCGGGTGCGCCCGGCTGCGGTGCGTCGCGATAGACGATGTCGTGCTCTTCCTCGACGCACAGCGCGCCGTCGCACTCGATCCGGTGCTGCACCGTCACGAACACGAGCCGGCCGCTGCGGCCCGTCTTGTCCTCGATATTCGCGATCGTCGATTCGCGCGTCGCGCGCCGCCCGGCGCGCAGCGGCGCATGGAACGTCAGCCGGCCGCCGGCCCACATGCGGCGCGGCAGCGGCACGGGCGGCAGGAAACCGCCGCGCTTCGGGTGGCCGTCGGGGCCGACTTCGGCCAGCGGCGCGACAGGCAGGAAGTAGAGCCAGTGCCACATCGGCGGCACGACGTCGCCGGGCGGCGCCCGGTCGAGCGTGGCGGCCAGCGCGTTCAGCGGGAACGCGGTGATGTCGTCGCCGAGCGTTTCGGTCTTGCCGAGCCACGCGTCGAGCGACGCGGCGGCGGTGGGTTGCGAGGATGAGGTCGACACGTGCGGAGTCTCCGGTGCGCTTGCAATGTCCCCAATATGCATGCCGCGCGCCGTTTCGCGAAGTCGGCTTTCCCGAACCGGGGCTTCGAATTTGCTTAACTGGCACGCGCTGCCCGGCCGGACGGATCTCGTCTGACCATTCAATATAGTCGCCGCGCCGGCCGCGCGCGGTTCGCTCACGCCAACCTTACAGTTTGACCATCCCCGGCACGCCGCCTAAATTGCTTCAGACGGGCCGGCCGCGCCGCGTGCGACGTGTCATCCGGGTGACAAAAACCGATAGTTTGCTATCGAATTGTTTTGCCCCTATCATCTCGCCCATGACCAATCTGCACGACCTCCGCCTCGCCGTCAGCAGCCTGCTCGTGCTGTCCGCGCGCAAGTGGCGCCGCACCAGTGACGGCGTGCTGAACGCGTACAACGTGTCCGAAGCCTGCGCGACGCCGCTCCTGATCGCCGGCCGCCTCGGCGAAGGCGTGCGGCAGGGCGCACTCGCCGAACACGTCGGCATCGAAGGGCCGTCGCTCGTGCGCCTGCTCGACCAGCTGTGCGCGGCCGGCCTGGCGCGCCGTGACGAGGATCCGCACGACCGCCGCGCGAAAACGATCTCGCTGACGGCCGCCGGCCGCGCGGTCACCGCGAAGATGGAGGAAGACCTGCGCACGCTGCGCGCGCAGGTGCTCAAGGGCGTCTCGCGCGCCGATCTCGAAGCGACGCTGCGCGTGCTCGACGCGTTCAACGCATCCGAATCGCATGCGCCCGCGGCGGGCGCGTCCCACACGGGTCACACTGCGTCATGACTTACCCGAGCCTTCGCGACTGGCTGTTCTCGGGCAAGACGTTTGCCGCGTCGATGCTGGCGCTGTACCTCGGCCTGTATTTCCAGCTGCCGCGCCCGTACTGGGCGATGGCGAGCGTCTACATCGTGTCGAACCCGTTCGTCGGCGCGACGCGCTCGAAGGCGCTGTATCGCGCGCTCGGCACCGCGCTCGGCGCGGCCGCGGCGATCCTGTTCGTGCCGCCGTTCGTCGAGACGCCGCTGCTGTTCGCCATCATCGTCGCGACCTGGTGCGGCACGCTGCTCTATCTCGCGATCTCCGACCGTACCGCGCGCAGCTACGTGTTCATGCTCGCCGGCTATACGATGCCGCTGGTCGCGCTGCCGACCGTGACCGATCCGTCCACGATCTTCGACGTCGCGATCGCGCGCACCGAGGAAATCGTGCTCGGCATCGTGTGCGCAAGCGTGGTCGGCAGCGCCATCTTCCCGAACCGGCTCGCGCCGATGCTGATCGAACGCACCGACGCGTGGTTCAAGGACGCCGCGTTCTACGGCCGCGAAACGCTGTCCGGACAGATCGCCGGCAAGGCGCTGTCCGCGTGCCGGCAGCGCCTTGCTGCGACCATCACCGGCCTCGAATTCCTGCTGAGCCAGCTGGGCTACGACCATGCGCATCCACGCATTCTCGCGCGTGCGCAGGCGCTCGCGGGCCGGATGCAGCTGTTCCTGCCGCTGATGTCGTCGCTCGCCGATCCGCTGATCGCGCTGATGCGCGACCTGCATGTGCGCCCGCCCGCGCTCGACGCGCTGCTGGCCGACGCCGCGAAGTGGTTCGACGCGCCGCTACCGGCCGTGAAATCCGGCACCGAAGGCGACATGGCCCACGATCCGGTCGCGGACAACCTGCGCGAACGCATTGCCGCGCTGCAGCCGCCCGACAGCGCGCTGGCGAGCTGGGACGGTGCGCTGCTGTCGAATGCGCTGTGGCGGTTGCGCCAGGTGATCGACATCTGGCAGGACTGCCGCTCGCTGCGCGCGCTGATCGCGAACGAGTCGGGCATCTGGCAGCCGCGCTACCGGCACTGGCGGCTCGGCGGCACCGAGCGCTTCTTCGATCGCGGGATGATGCTGTTCTCGACGCTGACCGTCATGCTCGCGATCGTGTTCGCGTGCTGGCTGTGGATCTCGTCCGGCTGGCACGACGGCGCGGCCGCCGTCACGCTCGTGGCCGTGTCGTGCAGCTTCTTCGCCGCACTCGACGAACCGGCGCCGCTGGTGTTCAAGTTCTTCCTCGCGACGACCGCGAGCGTCGTATTCGCGGGCCTGTACCTGTTCGTCGTGCTGCCGCACGTGCACGATTTCGCGATGCTCGTGCTGATGTTCGCGGGCCCGTTCATCCTGATCGGCACGCTGCTGCCGCGCCCGCAGTTCAACATGGTGACGATGCTCGTCGCGGTGAACACGGCCACCTTCATCAGCATCCAGAGCGCGTACGAGGCCGACTTCTTCGTGTTCCTGAACAGCAACCTCGCGGGCGTCGCCGGGCTGCTGTTCGCCTATGTATGGACCCGTGCGACGCGGCCGTTCGGCGCGGAACTCGCGGTGCGCCGCCTGTTGCGCTCGGGCTGGGAAGACGTCGCGCGCTCCGCGTCGACGCAGCCGCTCGACGATCAGCGCAACCACGCATCGCGGATGCTCGATCGCGTCACGCAGCTGCTGCCGCGCCTCGGTGCGTCCGACGACCACCGCCACCCGTCGATCGAGAGCTTCCGCGACCTGCGCATCGCACTCAACGCGCTCGACCTGCGCCGCTCGCGCCGCCGGCTGTCGGGCGACGTGCCCGACGCGATCGACCGCGTGCTGGCCGGCGTGACCGACCACTACGCGCGCTGCGCGGCCGCGAACGCGCGCCAGCCCGCGCCGCCAGCGCTGCTCGCGACGATCGACGACGCGCTGCACCGCGTGGCCGGCCGCACCGTGCCGCGCGCGGCGCCGGCCGACGACGGCACGACGCCCGCGGCACCGGCCACGCCCGCGACACACCGCCGGCTGCGCGACACGCTGCACGCACTCGTCGGCCTGCGCCTGTCGCTGTATCCGGCCTCGGCCGGGCAAGCGCCGCAGGCCCCGGACGGAGCACGCGCATGACCCGGCTTCCCAACCTGTCTTTCCGACCGCGACCATGATCGGCGAAATCGACATCTTCGGCGTGTTCGTGCCGGCTCCGCTCGTGCTGATGCTGATCGCGTACCTGATCAACATCGTCGTGCGCGCGGTGCTCGAGCGCGTCGGCTTCTACCGCCTCGTCTGGCACCGTTCGATCTTCGACCTCGGCATCTATGTCTTCGTGCTTGCCGCCGTCGTGATCGTTTCCCACCATCTCGTGGCTACCTAACGTGAAAAAAACCTGGCTCTCGGCAGGGCAAATCCTGCTCACCCTGATCGTCGTCGTCGTGGCCGGCCTCGTGCTGTGGCGGATCATCAACTACTACATGTTCTCGCCGTGGACGCGCGACGGGCATGTGCGCGCCGACGTAATCCAGGTCGCGCCGGACGTGTCGGGTCTCATCACGTCGGTACAGGTCGACGACAACCAGGAGGTCAAGCGCGGCCAGGTGCTGTTCGTGATCGACCAGGCCCGCTACACGCTCGCGGAACGGCTCGCCGAAGCGACGCTCGCGCAGCGCCGTGCGACGCTCGCACAGGCGAAGCGCGAATACGCGCGCAACCTGCAGCTCGGCAACCTGGTCGCGAGCGAACAGGTCGAGGAAAGCCGCACGCGCGTCGAACAGGGCGAGGCCGCCGTCGCCGATGCGCAGGTGTCGCTCGACACCGCGAAGCTGAACCTGCAGCGCACGACGATCGTGAGTCCCGTAGACGGCTACCTGAACGACCGCGCGCCGCGCGTCGGCGAATACGTGCCGGCCGGCCGCGCGGTGTTGTCGGTCGTCGACCGCAACTCGTTCCGCGTCGACGGTTACTTCGAGGAAACCAAGCTGCGCGGCATCCACATCGGCCAGCCCGTCGACATCATCGTGATGGGCGAGCCGCATACGCTGCGCGGCCATGTGCAGAGCATCGTCGCCGCGATCGAGGATCGCGACCGCACGCAGGGCGCGAACCTGCTGCCGAACGTGAACCCGGCGTTCAGCTGGGTGCGGCTCGCGCAGCGCGTGCCGGTGCGCGTCGTGCTCGACGAAGTGCCCGACGATTTCCGGATGATCGCGGGCCGCACCGCGACCGTCTCGATGCGCGCATCCGACACGCGCCGCAACGACAACGCGAAGCCGGCTGCCGGCGCAAGCGCAGCGTCGGTAGCCAAGCCGGTCGCGACGGCTTCCGGGATGGCCGCCAGCGCGGCGGGAGCGTCGCAATGAATCGGCACGGTCTGCGCCTCGCGGCGGCGCTCGCGCCGCTTGCGCTCGCCCTCGGCGCGTGCAAGTCCGTCGGCCCCGATTACACGCTGCCGCAGCAGGCGTACGTGAATGCGCCGCTCGCGAACCATGCGCTCGACGACGCGAACGGCACGCTCGTATCGCGCGACGCCGTGCCCGGCAACTGGTGGCAACTGTACGACGACCCCGTGCTCGACGAACTCGTGCGCGCCGCGCTGAAGTCGAACACCGACCTGCGCGTCGCCGCAGCCAACCTCGCACGCTCGCGCGCGGCGCTGGAAGTCGCGAACCAGCAGGGCGGGTTCTCGGGCGGGGCGGATGCAGCCGTGCAGCGCGCGCAGGAATCGGCCGAGCAATACCTGCTCGAAAACAAGCTGCCGGTCGTCAACGAGGGCGCGGTCGGCATCAACGTGTCGTACGAGATCGACCTGTTCGGCAAGCTGCGGCGCGGCGTCGAAGCCGCGCGCGCGGACAGCGAGGCCGTCCAGGCGGCCGGCGACCTGGCGCGCATCACGGTCGTCGCCGACGTCGTGCGCGCGTATGTCGAATCGTGCTCGGCCGGAGACGAGCTCGCGGTCGCGAAACTGTCGCTCGCACTGCAGAAGCAGCGCGTCGCGCTGTCGCAGCGGCTGCGCGATGCCGGGCGCGGCAACCAGACCGACGTGACACGCGGCGTGACGCAGGTGCGCACGCTCGCCGCCGACATCCCGCGCTTCGAAGGCCGCCGCAAGGTCGCGCAATACCAGCTCGCCGCGCTGCTCGCGCGCTCGCCGGCCGACCTGCCGAAGGCCGTCGCCGAATGCGAACGCCTGCCGAAGCTGCGCCAGCCGATTCCGATCGGCGACGGCGCCGCGCTGCTGCGTCGCCGCCCCGACGTGCGCGAAGCCGAGCGGCAGCTCGCCGCCGCGACCGCGCGCATCGGCGTCGCCACCGCCGCGCTGTACCCGTCGGTCAGCATCGGTGCGTCGGCCGGCTCGGTCGGCGTCGCCGCCGACCTGTTCTCGTCGACCACGAATCGCTGGTCGTTCGGACCGCTGATCAGCTGGTCGTTCCCCGTCAACGGCCAGCGCGCTCGCGTGCGCGAAGCCGAAGCGGCGACGGGCGGCGCGCTCGCGCACTTCGACGGTGTCGTGCTGAACGCGCTGCGCGAAACGCAGTCGAGCCTCGCAACCTATGCCGCCGACGTGCAGCGCACCGACGCGCTGCGCACGGCCTACGACTCGGCGCGCAATTCCGCCGACGAAACGCACCGCCTCTATGCGGCCGGCCGCGAATCGTTCATCTCCGATCTCGACGCGACACGCACGCTGACGAGTGTGCAGGCGCAGGTCGCCGCGGCCGAAGGGCAAGTCGCCGCCGACCAGGTGCGGCTGTTCCTCGCGCTTGGCGGCGGATGGGACAGCGACCACGCGGCGACCGCGCAGAACGCCCGGCCCGACACCGCGCACGCCGCTTCGGCACCCGCGGCGAACGAGTAATACCCCAGTCGTCATAGACTTCGGTATATAGCGCCAGCGTCGCAAAACGCCTTGTATAAAGGGGTTTTCGTGATTCGCACCATAGCATCCGGACGGCGACGGACGCCCGCATTGGCGGTAAACTCGCCGATGCATTCCATTCATCTTTCGCTGCCGGTCCGGCAGCGACATCCACTCCGGAGATCCATCATGCGAACCAGCGCCCGCAACCATTTCGCCGGCCAGGTCGGTGCCGTCAAGCCCGGTGCCGTCAACGACGAAATCACGCTTCGCACGCAGGACGGCCTCGACATCGTCGCCGTGATCACCCACGGCAGCGCGGCTTCGCTGGGCCTCGCGGCCGGCACGAAGGCGTTCGCGCTCGTCAAGGCGTCGTCGGTCATCGTGATGGTCGACGTCGACAGCAGCAAGGTTTCGGCCCGCAACTGCGTCGCGGGCACCGTATCGTCGGTCGTGAAAGGCGCGGTCAATTCGGAAGTCGTGGTCAAGGCCGCGGGCGGCGCCGAGATCGTCGCGATCGTCACCAACGACAGCGTCGCTCGTCTCGGCCTCGCGAGCGGCACGGCCGCGTCCGCGATCTTCAAGGCATCGAGCGTGATCGTCGGCGTCGAGTGATCGCGTGACGATCGCGATGGCGATCCGTTTTGCGCCGCGTATTCGCGCGGATCGTGCGGCCCGGCTGCCCTACGGGTGCGCACGATGACGACCGAACCCGATCGCGCGAAACCGTCCTCGCATGACCGGGCGTTGCCGTCGCTGCTGCACGCGGCGGCCAACGCCGACACGCCCGACGCACGCCTGTTCGGCGCCCTCGTTACGGCACGTGCGTGCCGCAACGAACTCGCGCTGCTCGGCCTGTCTCGCGCGCAACTGGCCGGCCTGCTCACCCGCCAGTTTCCGCACCTGCCTTCCGCCGATGCCGGCGCACTCGTGTCGACGGTCGCGATGGCACTGCTGCCCTCCACCCACGCGGCATTCGTTGCGACGCTGCACACGCGGCTGATGGACGACGCGAATCCCGCCGCCCCCCGCGACGACGCCGACTGTCTCGCGTCGATCATCGCGCATGCGTGCCTGCGCCCCGACCATCTGTGGCGCGATCTCGGGCTCGACGGGCGCGACGCGGTATCGGCGATGCTCGATCGCTTTTTCCCCGCGCTCGCCGCGCGCAACGTCGCTCACCTGCGCTGGAAGAAATTCCTCGCACAGGAAGTGGCCGCATCGCTCGGCGTGCCACCGGGGCCCGCACCCGGATGCCCCGGCTGCGAGGATTTCGGGTTCTGCTTCCCGCAAGCGCGATAGCCGTCGCGGTAGCCTGCGCGGCCCATTCGTTTCAGCTGGAATTCTTTCCGCACCCCGAACCCGATCCGGCGACGAGCGGTTCAGTTGCTGCTTCCGGCTCGCGGATGTCGGCGCGTTCTTCGACGACGTGCTCACGGCCGGCATTCCGGAGCAAGCAAGCGGCTGGCCGCACGCACCGGCCGACATGCGAAGCCTGAGGCGGCACGATCGGCGCACTGATCGACCCGACGGTTCGCTGATCCCGTTGCTCCAGACCGACGACCAGGCTCGCACCCGCTGTCGTTGTCGTGATCGAGCGGCGATGGAAATGGGCGGTCGCGCGATTCGACGCAGGTCCCATAAACGGTCACCTTGCGATGCGTATCGCATGCGATGTGGCCGCCCGCCGTTCATCACGCAGTCAATGTCGATGCCGGTGATGAATGTCCGGAAAATGCGCATGGCTGTGCGTGATCGGCAGATGCACGTGCGGATGCGTGTGCGGTTCGTCACCGTCGTACGCGAAGTCGTGCGTATGCTGGTGATGTTCGTCGTGCCGATGCCGGTGCGTGTGCTCGAGCCGCTCGTGCGCATGCGTGTGTTCGTGCCGCTCGCGCACGTGCAGCCAGATGCCGAGCGCCATCAGCGCGGCGGCGATCCAGAACGTCGCCGGCGGCAGCGCGGGCCAGATCAGCAGCGACAGCACGACGCCGAACAGCGGCGCGATCGAGAAATACGCGCCGGTACGCGCACTGCCGAGATGCCGCAGCGCGACGACAAACAGCACGAGGCTGATCCCGTAGCCGCCGAGCCCCGTCAGCATCGCGGCAGCCGTGACCGGTACGGCGGGCAGCGTCGCCCCGGTCGCCAGTGCGATGCCGATGTTCACGGGTCCGGCGATCAGCCCTTTCACGCACGCGATGACCATTGCGTCGTTCGCGGCGACCTTGCGGGTCAGGTTGTTGTCGATCGCCCAGCACAGGCATGCACCGACGATCAGCAACGCGCCGACCGGCACGCCGGCCTGTCCCGGCGTCCACGACAGCAGCGTGCCGCCGGCGACGATCGCGACCATCCCGAGGAACACTTGCGAGTCCACGTTCTCGCGAAACACGACCCACGCGATGACGGCCGTCAGCACGCCTTCGAGATTGAGCAGCAACGCGCTCGTCGCCGCCGGCGTGCTCGACAGCCCGAGCATCAGCAACGCCGGGCCGGCCACGCCGCCCGCCGCGATCGCGCCGGCCAGCCACGGCAGGTCGGCGCGCTGCAGCGGCGCGGCGGCCGCGGCCGGTGCGCGACGGTTGTGCAGCCCGCGCAGCAGGATCCCGATACCGAGCCCGACACCGCTGCCGAGATAGAACAAGCCGGCGACCATGAACGGCGACATCGCGCCGATCAGCGCCTTGGCGAGCGGTGTCGCGGCACCGAACAGCGCGGCGGCGGTGAGTGCGACGAGAATCGCGGAATGTCTCGGGTTCATGATCCGGTTTGAATTGGCGTTGAAAAACGATGGACGTGACTTCGGGTCGTGTCGACGCGAGCGCCCCTTACCTTTCGAAATGCAAGCTGCATCGCACTGGCCGACTTGCTCTCGGCCTGACGATCCCGGCGAGATTATCGCGCGTCATCGTGTCACGATGGCCGGACGACATCGTTCACATGCCGATCGACGATCCCGATATCAATATTTTAGGAAACCGAATTATTTGACTGAGGCGTTACTGCATTCAGGCATGCTTGCTATTCATACGCGCACAGGAACGTCGATGCATCGCGCAGGCAGCGCACGTTGACGGACCTGTTTCGTCCGGTCGCGTTGTCTGTCTGATACGGGATGGATGCGTGCCGGCAGTCGAGCGCCGGAGAGGCAGTCCTGACCTGCCTCGAGCGAGGCAGGTCAGTCTGTCGTGTCATGCGCCGCATGCGGCATGCATGCGGGTGAGCGCCATGCAGTCGCACGGCGGCGCGGCACGTGTTACTCGTTTCCGGCCGTTTGCTGCTCGACCTGCGGTGCCGCGTGGGTCTGCGCTTCCGTGTTCGCCGGTTGCGGCGCAACGGCGGCGGTGTCGGTCTGCGCTTCCGTGTTCGCAGGTTGCCGTGCGACGGTGGCGGCGGCCGCGGAGTCCGTCTGCGCTTCCGCTTCCGCCGGTTGCGGCGCGGCAGCGGCCTCGGCCTGCTGCTCGGCCTTCGGCGGCTGCTGCGCGCCCTTGGCCGATTGCGCCGCACCCTTGCCGGGGCGGCGGGCCTTCAGCCGGCGCGCACGCGCTGCGTCGTCATGCGTCACGCGCCCTGCTTCGTTGCCTTGCAGATCGACCCGCACCGCGTCTTCGACGAGGCAGGACCAGTAGCGATTGCCACGGCACCACGTCGACATCGCTTCGCGCAGTTCAGCTTCGTTGAGACCCACCGACTGTGCCTCGCGTGCGAGGTCGTCCCAAATGCCGACCTTGAGCGGCACTTTGGGGGCCGGATTCTTCGGGAACGCGCGCGGAAACTTCCGCTGCAGTTTGCCGATCGCGACGATGACCGGATCGACCGGCGCCGACGGCTTCGCCGCAGCGGGTTTCGCGCGATGCGATGCTTTCGCGCCGGCACCCGGTTTGGCGCCGCGGGGCGGCTGGTCGCCACCGGACTTCGGCTTCGCGCCGGCGTCCGTCGGCGCTGCCGGCCGCTTCGCGTTGCGATCCTGCTTGGCCTTCGCTGCGAGCTGCGCCCGCAATTCGGCAAGTTGTTCAAAACCCATAAATTCAATCCACCAGGAATATAAGGTGTGGTTCGTGCGGCCATTCCGCGCGGCGCAACTGCTTCGCCGCCATACATGCGCCCCGTCCGCCTCCGATGCGGAACACTGCGGGGCCGCATCGCGCACGCCACTCTGTTTTCAGGCACCCGGCCACGATGCCGGACAAGGCAGGAGTGGAAGTATACCGTTACGCGCGGCAGCCGGCTGACTCGCCGGTCTGCAATTGCTCGATCCGGGGGCCCGGAAATGCGTCCGCGCGGTCGTGTTGCGCATTATATGGATACGCTCCCGGATGTCACGTCGCTCACCGCCGTCATCGAAAATCGGGCCAGTCTCGCGCGACATGATCTGTCCGGATTCGGCGCTTGCCGACACCCACCGTGCGGCATTCCGCCCGACAAATCGCGTCGCCCGAGTGCGGTGACGAACATGCCAACGATCCCGGTTCGCGAGCGACGCACCGCATGCGGCGATGGATTGGCGCAACGTCTCTGCGACACGCCCGTACGCCCATCGATTGCACCGGCACCCGGACCCGACTCGTTGCGCCCGCATCGATCGCGTGGCGGACGAGGATGCCGAAAAATGCGTAGTATGGCCGGATCAACGTCGTCGGCAGCATACATCGACCCGCCTCGCTGCGCACCCGTTCGGCTGGCGACATCCCGCTTGCCTGCGAAAAGAACCGGTTGTATGAAACGGAGCGGATTCATGGTTCCCCAACACGACATCCTCCACGACGGCATCACGCGCGAGGAGATTCACCATCGACAGATCGACATGCGCGGCTATCGGCGCAGCGACGGCCTGTTCGAAGTGACGGCCTGTCTCGCGGATCGCAAGACAAGCGATTTCACGCCGCCGGGCGGCACACGCACGGTCGCGGCACTGTCGCCGATCCACGACCTTGGCGTGACGCTGGTTTTTGACGTCGACATGGTCGTCCGCACCGTATCCACCTTCATCAAGTCGCATCCGTATGCGCAGTGCCCGGGCGGCGGCGACTCGCTGCAGGCGCTCGTCGGGCTGACCATCGGTGCCGGCTGGAACAGCGAGATCCGCAAGCGCCTGCCGTCCTGCGATACGTGCACACACCTGAAGGAATTGCTCGGCCCGGTCGCCACCACGGCCTATCAGACGATGGTCGGCATCCGGCCGTCCTCGCTCGACTCCCGCGACAGCGAAGGAAAGCCGCTCAAGATCGACAGTTGCCATGCGTATGGCGCATCGCGCGATCTCGTGAAACGTCTTTGGCCCGAATACCATCAGCCTTCGACGCCGGCACAAGGCAGCTAGGGACTCGGCATTCGGCCGGTCCGGTGTCTGCAGGAACGTGTGAGTTGTGTGCACAACCGGCCGCAGCTCTCGTCTCGCGTCGACCGGTTGCCGCTGACACCACACCGGACGTCAAAACACGCCCAGCGCGAGTCCCGCGGCAAGACCCGCACCGAGTTCGGCGCAGCGCGCGAGATCATCGGTATCGATCGTCTTCGGTGCGAGGATGCGCTCCGGCGTCTGCGCGTGCGTACAGACGATCAGGCCGGGCGCCACGTTCTTCAGCCGCCATCCGGTCGCGATCCGGTCGATCTGCCGCAACGCGTTCTGTCCGTCGCTACCCGCGCAGATCATGGCCGCATACGGGCGGCCGTTCACACGATCGAGCGCCGCGTAATAACAGCGATCGAAGAAGTCCTTCATCAGCCCGGACATCGCCGCGAGATTCTCGGGCGTCGCAAACAGGTAGGCATCGGCGGCCAGCACATCGTCGGCGCTCGTCACGTCCGCGCGCTGCAGCCTGACGTCGACGCCGGGTTGCTCGCGCGCCGCGCCGGCAGCCGCTTCGGCCATCTGCTGCGTGCCTCCGGTCATCGTGTGATAGACGATCAACAGCGTCTTCATTCGTAGTCGCTCGGGTTCGGCTTCAGGTACGACGGCGGCAGCCGGTATCTGCTGGATGGCTATTCGTCACGTGTCGAGGCGGTTCTGCGTTCGCTGGTGCGGATCGGCTGGTTGCCACGCACGTCGGCTCGTTGGCGCGAAGCACGCATCGATCGTACGCATGGCTCCGGCTTCGATTCGCGCATGATCTTCTAGGGTGTACGGTCAGCCTGGCGTGGCGCGCGATGCATCGTCGCCGTCCGACCGCGCGTAGTACGCGAGAAACATGTCGGCAGCGGAGTGCGCAACTTTCTGCTGCTCCGGCGCCGTGAGCGGCGGCTGGCCCATCGTGATCTGCGGCCAGAATGCGAATGCCTTCACGACGCCATGCAGCTGATGCGCGGCGAACACCGGATCGGTGACCGACAGGCGACCGGCGGCCGCGGCCGCCCGCAACCAGACCGTCACGTCTTCCTCGCGCTCGCCAAGACGCTCGACCATGTCGCGGGCGCGTTCCGGTGAATGAATGGCCGCCCCGATCGCGACGCGCGCGAGCGCGAGAAATGACTCATCGTTCATCAGGCGCAATTTGCGGTCCAGCAACGCGAGCAGTTGCTCGCGCAGCGGCACATCGGGGAGATAGGTCGGCGAACTGCCGGTCCGGGTCGCATCCCACAACTTGTGCAGGATCGCGGCGAACAACGTTTCCTTGCCTGGAAAGTGGTTGTAGACCGTGCGCTTCGACACGTCCGCGCGCGCGGCGATGCGATCCATGCTGGTCGCGTCGTAGCCGGCCGCGAGAAATTCCTCGATGGCCGCATCGACGATGGCTGCGCGCTTTCGATCGGTCAGCCGCTGAGGGGGAGTGCTGGTATCCATACGGAAATTTTACACCGGGTAGTTTACTTATCCTAAAAATAAACTACACTGTTTAGTGTACTTTATTCTCCGGACGAACCGACATGGCATCGCCTCTCGTTTTGATTCACCGCATTCTGGGTTTTGCGGCCGCCAGGCGCGGCCGCGCGCTGTCCGGCGGGTCGCCGCAGCACAATGGCGAGCGCTTCAGCAATGTCGCGCCGCGTCCGGTCGAAGGGTTCGGCAAGACGCTCGGGATCGCCTGGAACATGCTGGTCAACAAGCCGCGCAATACCGTGCCGGCAGGCACCCTGCCCGTCGATTCGCTGACCCGCGCGGAACTCGACGCGGCCCCCGATCGCAGCCTGTACCGGCTCGGCCATTCGACGCTGCTGCTCAAACTGCGCGGCGAATTCTGGCTGACCGACCCCGTGTTCGCCGAACGCGCATCGCCGTTTCGACGCGTCGGCCCCAAGCGCTTCCATGCGCCGCCTATCGCGCTTGAAGAGCTTCCGCCGCTGCGCGGTGTGATCCTGTCGCACGATCACTACGATCACCTCGACCGCGATACGGTGCTCGCACTCGCGGCAACCACCGACGTGTTCGTGACAACACTGGGCGTCGGCGATCGCCTGATCGAATGGGGTATCGACGCGACGAAGGTCCGTCAGCTCGACTGGTGGCAAAGTGTCGACGTGGCCGGCCTGACGCTGACCGCGACACCCGCGCAGCACTTCTCCGGGCGCAGCCTGTTCGACGGCAACAGCACGCTGTGGGCGTCGTGGGTCATCGTCGACGACGACCTGCGCGTGTTCTTCAGCGGCGACACCGGCTACTTCGACGGATTCCGGACGATCGGCGAGCGCCTCGGGCCGTTCGACGTGACGCTGATCGAAACGGGCGCATACGATGCGCAATGGCCGTACGTGCACATGCAGCCGGAAGAAACCGTGCAGGCACACATCGACTTGCGCGGACGCTGGCTGGTCCCGATCCACAACGGCACATTCGATCTCGCGATGCATCGCTGGCAGGAGCCGTTCGAGCGCGTCACGGCGCTGTCCATCGTGCGCGGCGTCGAGCTGTCGACGCCCAGGATGGGCGAGCGGCTCAATCTCGACGCACCGCATCGCGGCGAGCGGTGGTGGCGCACGGTAGACGAGCGCGTGACGACGCCGGCAACGAAACCGCGCCGCTGGCAGCTCTGCGCGTCGCAGGCGACGAAGTAACAGGTTCACCGTTCGTGGCGCACGCCTTCCGGGAGCGCGGCAATGCCGCGATTCCGGAAGAAACGTTACCGGGGCACCTGCACGTCGGCGGCGTGCCTGAAGACACGATCCCCTGAATAGAGAAGTCATGCATCCGGCACCCGTCCGATACACACCCAGCCAACAAGACGACGGCGTCGCCATCGCCGCACGCAACCAGGCAGGTCCCAGGCCGACCAGTCGCGAGAACGATCTACGGCACACGCTCGCTGAGCGCGTCGCGAAATGGACCGAAGGCGTCGACCACCTCACCACTGCCATTCCGAACCTGAGTTTCCATCGAAGGGAGGCGCCGACGCAGCCGATGGACTGCATGGTCGAGCCGAGCTTCGGTCTCGTCGTCCAGGGCGCGAAGCGGATGATTCAGAGCGGAGATGCCTATATCTACGACGCCAATCGCTTCCTGATCACGTCGCTCGATTTGCCGGGTTCGACGCAGGTCATCGAGGCCAGCCGCGAAAAGCCGTATCTCGGGCTCGGCCTCAAGCTGGATTTTCGCGTGATGGCCGAACTGATGGCGCAGGTCGCACCGGATCACGACGAGGCCCCCGCAGGCCGCGGCCTCGTCGTCGGCGACATGACCGAACCGTTGTACGACGCACTGAACCGGTTGCTGGCATTGCTGGACGACCCGAGCGCCATTGCCGTGCTCGGACCGTACGTCGAGCGGGAAATCTACTACCGCCTGCTGACGAGCGACCAGGGTACCCGCCTGCGTCAGATCGCGTCCGCCGGCAGCCAGGGCAACCGTGTGTCGCGCGCGATCCGGTGGTTGCGGACCCACTATGACGAGTCGCTGCGAGTCGATGATCTTGCCGCGCAGGTTCAGATGAGCAGTTCGACCTTCCATCACCACTTCCGCCAGCTCACCGGCATGAGTCCGCTGCAGTATCAGAAATGGATACGCCTCAATGAGGCGCGTCGGTTGATGCTGTCCGAGCGGCTCGACGCCGCGTCAGCGTCGTTCAGGGTCGGATATGCGAGCCCGACCCAGTTCAATCGCGAATACAGTCGGTTGTTCGGCAATTCACCGCGGCGAGATATCGATAGCCTGCGCGGCGGGACGGACGTCGTTCTGTCGATCGCGGCAACGTATTGATTGCGGGGCTAGAGCAGGGCGTTGTCACGTGACAACTCGCGTTGAAAATTGGCGTTCCGCGTCGGAGGGAGACTCGACCGGGTGTCGCGATGTACTGAAGCTGCGGCAAATCGATTGCCCTTCGGGGCCGAGCCGACAATGCTACGTATTGAAAACCACAAATTACGTATCACAAAATACAATTTGTGCCACTTCCGTTTCTCGCGACGACCGCAACACCCTAGAAAGCCATGCGCCCCTATTTCCGGGAGTGATCTCATTCATTTTGCGTGAAACAACATGAAGAATATGGCGCAAGTCATTGCCAGGCAAGGATTTCCAAGAATACCCCATTTCTCGAAAATGTTTCACGATCCGACCTGTTTGTGTTGGCACGCCTCCGTCAGCGCATGCATTTGCGCCCCAATCGGGGCCCGCACGCGTGAGACGCCACGGATAGATACCAAACTGCGCTGATTCAGTACGGGATCAGCATGACAAAACCACGCCCCTCCCCTGCCGACAAGGTAGGCGATGAAACAAGGTGATGGCACCCCTACTAAATAGGGACATATCATTCACGCCTACGATGGGTTCGCCTGGATGCAGCTCGGCAAGCAGCAGGGTCATTCGTCTGGCACGGGAGTGCGAGTAGGCCGCGATAGAGTATTCAGACCGACAGATCGATTGATGTCTCGCGACCTCTTCGACATGGACGCGTCCACGACGACAAGTCGAGCGCCTCGGACCGATTCGCCGCTCGAACCACCGGGTATAGCTGCCCTGTTGTCACGTGACAACTCGTCAACCGATCCTTCTGGCAAACGCGGTTTGGCGGCAACCCGTTGCCGGAAAACCCATCCCAAGTTTTGCGATCCCCTTTGGCGTCCTTTGTTTTTGTAGATCGCAACGTGTCCTGAGAAGCATAACGACGACGCCATTGATGACACCCTCGGGCGCTTGTCACGTGACAACTCACCCCGGCGCCAAGTAATCGAGGTCGCCAATGGCCGTATATCGGACGTTGAAGCGATGTCGCTGCAATCGGAACCGCAATCGGCTCAAGAACTCTCTAGCAACGTACGACACCAACAGGGATCTCTTTCTGGCGACTTGTCACGTGACAACTGCATATCTCGACGATACCCACGAAACCAATCGATCGGCGTCGCTCCACTTTTGTCAGCGATAAAGACCTAGTCAGGCGACCAGTCTCTCCGATTCAACTTCGTCACCCACGTGAAAAAACACCGAGTTCTCTTCCTGTCTTTACGCAATAGTCACGAACGCAATCCACATTTTTATTTTTACTCGATTACTAATTGCGAACGATTCGTTAGCCATTTGGCCCACTTGTCACGTGACAACCACATCGACTACCAAGACATACACCGAGTCGAACGCTTTTCTGGACATTTAGACAATAACTGCATATATTACGCAAAACTCCTTGGAGGAATTAAATGGCTTTCAAGATCGCCGTCAGTAATCAAAAAGGTGGGACTGGAAAGACAACCATCTCCGTCAATATCGCGGCTGCGTTCGAGGCCGGCGGCAACAAGGTCGCCTTGATCGATGCCGACCCTCAAGGCACTTCGGTCCGATGGGTCACGAGCGGCGAGAACACGCTGCCGATGACGGTCCTTTCGCTGGCCCCCGCCGGCCGCGGTATCGGTGGCGAGATCAAGAAGCAGGACGCGAACTTCGACGTGATCGTCGTCGACTGTCCCGGCAACCTTGAGGATCCCCGCATCGCATCCGTCCTTGAAGTTGCGGACTTCTGCCTCGTGCCGCTGTCGCCGTCGCCGGCCGACCTGTACAGCACGGTCGCGATGATTCGCATGATCGAGTCGATGCGCGCCGTTCGTAATCCAAGTCTTTCTTCCGCATTGATGCTGAATAGTGTCAATGGAAAAACTAAAATGCGTGAAGAAATTTTAAAAATTCTAAGGGCTGAAGAAATAGGGGAGCATCTGCTCGACAGCCAGATCGCGCAACGCGAGGTCTACCGTCAGACGTTCGCACTCGGCACCACGATCCATCATCACAATCGATACCTGAAGGGCCTGAAAGAAGCCCGCGCGGAAATCGAAAGGCTGGTCACGGAAATGGCCCAATACATCGCGTCGACGCGCGCTACCGGAGCCGCCGCCCATGGCTAAGGACACATCGAAAGAGAAGAAACCGACCGGCAACCTGCATCTCGCGGCCGGTCTGTTGCGCGGACTCGCGCAGGAAAACGCGGCACTCGAAACGCGTCTGCCCGAACCGGCGGCCGCGCCGAATCTCGCCGGCGAAGCGGCACCTGTCGTTGCCACCGCCACGGCCGCCCCCGCCGGCACGCAGGATCTCGGCGCACCGCAGAAGGTGCTGGTCAAGGACTGCATCCCGAACCCGTTCAACCCGCGCGTGTTCTACTCGGAGTCGAGCCTGCACGAGCTCGCACTGACGTTGAAGCGGGAAGGGCAGATCGAGCCGATCAAGGTCACGCGGCTCCCGGAGTTTCCCGGCAAGCTCGTCGTGATCGACGGGCAACGCCGGCTGCGCGCGACGAGCATCAACGGCGACGAAACCATCAACGCCACGTTCCGCACGGACCACACGCCCGAGCAGCTCTATACGATCGCGTATCGGGCGAACCACGACCACGAACGCCAGACGATCTTCGACGATGCGGTCGCGTGGAAGCGCCTGCTCGACGAGAAGGTCTTTTCCGACCAGAACACACTGGCGGAGAAGATCGGCAAGGACAAGGCGTCGATCAGCAAGACGCTGTCGCTCAACGCGCTGCCCAACACGCTCCTGGAACGGATGGCCAGCGCGAACGATGTGGTCGGCCTGCAGGCGGCGTACTTCCTGAAGCTGATCTTCGAGCGGCTCGGCGAACCGACGGCCGACCGGCTGCTTACCGCCGTGATCGACCGGAAGAAATCGGTCCGCGATCTCGAGAATTTCCTGCGTGCGCAAAGCGACGGCAACAAGAAAGCAGGACGCACGCGCTACAGCGTTCGTCACGACTTCGCGCTCGAATCGCGCGCGGTCGGCCAGTTGAAGACCTACCCGGACGGGCGTCTGGATCTGCAGTTGAAGGGCGTCGACGCGTCCCACCAGGAAGCGCTCGCCGACAAGCTCAAGACCGTCATCGACGCGTACGTCGCCGAGCTGGCGGCGGACACGCCAAAGTAACGCGCCAAAAGCAGAAGGCCTCGCATCCGCGTTGCGCCGCGAAGCCGGACGTTCGAGTCCGGCGCACGACGCACACTCGGCTGCGAGGCCTTGTTCAGTTGCCGGCGAGACTGCTTTTGAGCAGGAATTCCAGCAGGTCGTCCGAGGTCGGTTCGCCCCAGGTATCCAGTGCCAGCCAGCGGAAGAAGCTGGTCTGCGCGAGCTTGCTCGCCTTCTTCTTCGGCGACAGCGTCAGGTCCTTCGAGCCCGCCACCGTCTCGTTGTAACGCTCGATCAGCTTGGTCTGGTCGTCGATCTCCAGCTCGCGGAAATACGCACCGGCTTCCTCGACCTTCGCCGCCAGATACTTGTCGCGAATCTGCTCCTGCTTGCTCTGCGAGGATTCCTTCGCCGGCGCGGCCGCCTCGGTGCCCTGCCCGTCGGCCAGCGTATAGCCGTGCGTCAGCGCCTTGCGGAAATACGCGGCCACGTTGTCGACCGGCGCCGCATTCTTCTTCGTAGTCCGATTGAGCGTATAGGCGATCGCCGCCTTGATGCGCTGGACGCCATATTGCGTGATCAGCCGGCGCGCTTCCGAACGCGGAATGCCGAACTTGGCGACCTCCTCGACCAGCGCTTCGTTCTTGACGTCGCCATCCTCGACCGTATCGGCACTCTGCTTGCGCGTCACCTTGAACTGAACGGCTTCCACGCTACGGCCGGACTTGTGTTCGATCAGCTCGAGCGTGTGATCCGATACTTCGTTCACCTCCTGAATGCACGGCACCAGGACCTTGCTCTTGAACAGCTTGTATTCCTTGTACGACTGCGACGCCTTGTCCTGGCCGAGAATCAGGTCGCGGAATTTCGGCAGCGGGATCTTCGCGGTGATGCCGATCCCTTCGTAACGCACCGTGTTCTCCCACAGCGCGAGCGAGTGCGACCGCCGGAACTCGCGGGCGATTCGCATATCGATCAGCGCGTAGATTTCGGGGTTGAGCAGTTCGCTGCGAATCTGGTCGGAGAAGCTGTACTTCAGCACCGATTGCTCGAGCTCCGCGCCCGCAAGCAGGCCCGATGCTTTCCAGACGGTCGAACGGTCCGCGGCCAGGTAGTCCCAGTTGACGACAGTACTGATCAGCGAGTTGACCGTGTCCTTCACGTACTTCGTGTTGTTGCTGTTCAACCCGCTCTCGTGCGAAAGCGACGCGATCGAGATCGAGAAGCTCGTCCGGCCCGGCTCGAACGCCTCCTGCCGAAGCGCGTTCTTGATCAGCGAGCTGAACATCTTGCGCTGCTGCAGACCGATCTTGCCCGACTTGGGCGCGATATGAATCGCCTGGACCGCCTTGCGCAGCAAGTCGGGAGGCTCTGGTGTCTGAAACAGCGAAACCTGTTTGTCTGAGCCTTTGCTTGCGGGCTTGCGCGGCATCGTAATGTCCGGATAAGGTGACCGTGTTGGAAGCGGACTTTATACCTTTTCGCGCCCGGGGGCAACGTCCTTGCTCCTGCATCACTTGCACTTTCGCAGCTAAGCTCCAGATGCAAAAGGGAAATTTCAGATTAACCGATCTGCGCGGAGCCCCATATCCATCTACCTTTTGGCCAAAATACGTCCCACAAGCCGCTACCTTTCATGTTCGGGCACAGAAACCCGGCACGAGATTTGCCCTCGGGAAGGTACCCATCCATGGGGAGCAAACGAGCGGAATCGCGATCGTCGGCCAAATTCGTGGTGCCCTGCAGCACAGTCGCGTTTTGCTCCCATAAATTGCTACCTTCATCGATTCCCACAGGAGGGTACCTGTCGGCAGACGTCGGCTTCGCGGGTTGCGTTATTTTCGGTCTCGAAGGTAGAAATCGCTCCCATAAACGGCAACCAATTATGTTCCCCATAAAGGGTTACCTGTTTGCTGCAGCGATCCTGTCTATGGGAACCGTACACAGAGCACCATGGCGAAATGCAATCGATCGATCCCGGATGCCCCCCATAAACGGATACCTTCGAGATGCCCCACAAATGGCTACCCAAAGAAATTCGCTGTGCAACCAGACACTTACGGATCGATAAAAGCGCCCCATAAAAGGCGACCTTCATGTGTTCCCATAGACGACTACCTCACGCGTTTTACGGTCGATTTCCCATAACCGGGTACGCTTGCCCCATATCCACAACCCCGATTCCCCACAACCCGGTACCCCAAACCCCAAATCCACAGACCTTAAGCCCCAGACCCTTCCACCTGTGCTCCCATAAATGGGTACCGAACAAGGCTCAAACCCTTATCGAATAAGGCTGTGAGCCGTCTAAAAGTAGTTAAAGAAGTAAACGTTGTTAACCAAAGATGTAAACACACGTGTGCAGACACAGAAAGACAAGCCCCATAAACCGCTACCAATGGGAGCCGTCTGTGGTGCTCTAAGCGTCCCGATGCCGCGATTCAGGTGTACCGAGCAATGCCCTGGCGCCTTGTTCCACCAAGGCTTCAAGCCCGACAGGGCTTCCAGAAGAGGTGAGTACCCACTCACATGAGGCGAAACGTAGAAACCTATGGGGGAAATCGGGATGAAAAAGCCCGTTTTCACTGACAGGTTCCCTTTTATGGGACCAAAAAATCAACGGCGCGGCTACCCACGTGCCGGCGATTGACCAGCAAAACCCATCCGCGACCGAAAACGCGGACACCTTCGGTTTCACCCACAGCAGTTCGAAATCATCCTGGTCTGAACGTGCGTGGTTTTTTGCACTCGTGCTTCCCCGTCCGCGGACAAGTTTTTTCCGATCGTCTGTCGACGCGCCTCGTCATATTTAGCCTGTGGACTGTGCACAGAGGAAACGGACCGAGGTTCATTTCGCCACCCGGAGGTCTTCCAACTTTTCTACCTTTGGGAATAAACCGACGAGCAATGCTGTGCCGCCGGGTCGCGAGGCGGGGTCAGGACGGCTTCCCGGGAGCAAACATCGTGTCCGGCACCGTCCGCACACAGCGATGGCTCCTGGGTCGATCTCAAGCTTGTTGCGAGCCAAAGTGAAGATACCGTCGACGACGAAGCTCACCGCAATCGAATCCGGGCGACGATCCCGAACATGCTCACCTTCCAAAACATCCGAATCCCGTAAAAGCTCACCGACACGGCTGCCCCACAGGTATATGCAAGCTGTGCAGACCAGGTCGAGCGACGGATGTCGGCCTACCGACACGATCAAATAAAAGACCTGTGGCACTTATGCGCGGTGCCTGATGTGTCGGCCCGCACGGTCGCGCGGACCAACCAGTCTTGTGGCGACTTCCGCGCAGAAGCAACTTTCGCGAGACGAGCATCGCTCGTCCGTGCGGTTTCCTCGGTGCACCCGTGAGGCGATTCCGATTGACCGCTTCACCTTGCGTCTGGCGTCTACCGTTTTCGTCATACATGCCACACGGCAATGTGTTTCTGCCAAGGTAACCATCGACATCACAGTGCTGCGATAGGTCGCCGGATTAATCGCCTCGCCCCGACGTGACGCGCCACGGTCGCCTTGATCGCCGAACGAACCGAATCGTGGCCGTTTATGGGAGAAGCCGACGCTTGAACCGCGTCGACTGGCAACGTGGCACACAGGTCGACTGCTGCAGCGGTGATCGCGGTCGTGTGATGACGATCACGTCGAACATGAGCGTGCCGGCGACACCACCGGTGAAATCGTCATGGGGTATCTCGCATCGCATTGCGTGACCTGTCCTCTTCTATTCACAGAAGCATGAGGTTCATCGGACGTTTCCGCTTCCCGTAACCGCACGATCCGCACGCGCGCCGAAACGCGATATACCGTCGCTGTCCCGCTCAGGCGACGGTCGCGTGACCCCCGCGTTTTCTCCCATACGTGTATCCCCAATTCCGTTTGCACGTTGGCGCCACATTTTTCCCGACACGGTTATGATGCACAGGTCCTGATCGCGACACGACGACCGATCGGGACAGGGGCGGTATCTCGACGGTCTTTCAATCCGTGATAAACCAGAAAAGAGAGTTCAGCGATGCGAATCCAGATCAGAAAACTCACGTTGGCTGCGACCGCAGCCGCGTTCCTGTTCGGCTCGGCAGTTCCCGCGTTTGCCCAGACCGACGCCAGCGCGCCCGCTGCACAGGACGCCAAGGCAGCGAAGAGCCAGGCACGCAAGGCGGCCAAGGCCCAACGCAAGGCAGAGCACAAGGCTGCGCGCGCGAAGAACACCGCCGAGCTGAAGAAGCTCGAGGACGCTGGTTACAAGCCGGCGGCTAACGATCCGAACTATCCGCAGAACCTGCAGAACGCAGAGAAGAAGGCGAACCCCCAGTAAGCGTTGCCCACGCAGCAAGCCACGGTTTGATCCGCGGCTTGCGTCGTGCATCGCAATCACGCGATGCACATCAAAAGCGAATGCCCAGCGTGAACGACGATCAACACGTTCGGCGAATCCGCATTATTTGATTCGTAATCCTGCATTTCAATGTCATCGCGCGCATGACCCGCATGTCGATGCGGTCAGTGTCTCCCGCCCGACGTACCCCCGTTTCCCGTCATCTTCAGCCAGTCCTTGAACGCTCGCACGGCGTCGTCATCCGCGCGCGCGGATGCCACATACGTGAAGTAGCGCCACGGCGGCAACGCCGGTTCGCTGAACGGCTGCACGAGCCGGCCTTCGGCGATGTCGTCCGCGACGAGTGCGATCGGTCCCATCGCGACGCCAAGCCCGTCGAGCGCGCCTTGCAGCGTCAGGTAGAAATGCTCGAGCGTGAGCGAGTGTCGCGGCACGAGATTCGCGTGCCCGGCCGCCGCGAGCCATTCGGGCCACATGCCGGGATAGGTTGCCGCGTGCAGCAGCGTGAAGCCGGCGAGATCGGCGGGCGTATGCAACGGCCGGCCCTCCAGCAGCTTCGGCGCGCACACCGGCAGCCGCACTTCGGACAGGAATTCCTCGGCGATGTAACCGTCGATGGCCTGCGGGCCGCCGCGAACAATCAGGTCGACTTTGTCGCGGAGTTTCTCGATCGGCTCGTTCGACGTCGACAGCCGCACCTCGATGGTCGGATGCGCGACCTGGAACGACGACAGCTTCGGCACGAGCCACCTCAACGAAAACGTCGCGGGCGCGCTGACGCGCAGCACGCGCTGCTGCGCGTGGCCGAAGTGTTGTGCGGTGGCGAGCGCGATCCGGTCGAACGATGCGCCGACCTCGGCGAGATACGCGCGGCCGGCGTCGGTCAGTTCGACGCGCCGGTTGTGGCGTTCGAACAGCGGCCGCCCGAGCCACGCCTCCAGTTGCTGCACGTGCCGGCTGATCGCGCCGTGCGTCACGCACAGCTCGTCGGCGGCCAGCGTGAAGCTGCCGAGCCGCGCGGCGGCTTCGAACGCACGCAGCGAATTCAACGGAGGGAGGCGTCGGGCCATTGTGTCGTTTCGCGTGATATTTCCTCGCGCGATGTCTCAGGTTTAATCGTTTGATCGGGCGATCCAGCTCCGCCAATATGGCACACAAACGGCCGGCTCGGCCGAATCAGTGTCTGAATTTCTCACATGGAGTATGGAGCATGCCGAACGTGGTGGTCGTGGGCGCCCAATGGGGCGACGAAGGCAAGGGGCGCGTCGTGGACTGGCTGGCCGCACAGGCCGATCTCGTCGCACGCTACAACGGCGGCCATAACGCGGGCCATACGCTGGTCGTCGACGGCAAGACATACAAGCTCGCACTGCTGCCGAGCGGCGTCGTGCGCGGCAAGCGCGGCGTGATCGGCAATGGCGTGGCGCTCGATCCGGAAGCGCTGCTCGCGGAAATCGCGCGAATGGCCGAGCTCGGCCTGTCGGTGACGCCGGACAATCTGTCGATCGCCGAGAACGCGACGCTGGTGCTGCCGATTCACCGCGCGATCGACCAGGCGCAGGAGCGTCTGCGCCGCGAACCCATCGGCACCACGCTGCGCGGGATCGGGCCGGCGTATGAGGACAAGGTCGGGCGCCGCGGGCTGCGCGTCGGCGATCTCGCGGAACCCGGCCAGCTTGCCGACAAGCTCGACGTGCTCGTCGAGTATCACAACGCTTGGTTCCGTGGCCTGGGGCTCGACGAGGTTTCCCGTGACGCGATGCTGGCGACGCTGGTCGACCTTGCGCCGAAGATCCTGCCGTTCGTGCGCCCGGTCTGGGCCGACCTCAACGACGCGACCGACCGCGGCGAGCGCATCCTGTTCGAGGGTTCGCAGGCCGTGATGCTGGACATCGACTGGGGCACGTACCCGTTCGTGACGTCGTCGGGCACCGTCGCATCGGCGGCGGCGGCCGGCACGGGCCTCGGCGCGTCGAAGCTCGGCCACGTGCTGGGCGTGACCAAGGCGTACGCGACGCGTGTCGGCGGCGGCCCGTTCCTCACCGAGCTGACCGACGCAACCGGCGAAGCGCTGCGCGCGCGCGGGCAGGAATTCGGCGTCAACACCGGCCGGCCGCGACGCTGCGGATGGCTCGATGCCGCGCAGCTGCGCCAGGCCGTCAGGATCTCCGGCATCGATTCGCTGGCGCTCACCAAGCTCGACGTGCTCGACGGTTTCGCATCGATCGAACTGTGTGTCGGCTACGAACTCGATGGCGCGCGGGTCGACCATCTGCCCGCGAGCCTCGATGCGCAATCGCGTGCGACGCCGGTCTACGAACGGTTCGACGGCTGGCACGGCACCGTGAAGGGCGTGCGCGAGCGCGCGGCGCTGCCGCAGGCCGCGCAGGATTTCATTGCGCGTATCGAAGCGGTCGCGGGTGTGCCGGTATCGATGATCACGACCGGTGCGGAGCGCGACGACACGATCGTGTTGAGCAATCCGTTCGATGCGGCGGCCGCGTAACGCGCCAAACGTGACGTAAATCGCGGGTCGGCATCCTGGTCGCCGGGTAGTTTTTGCCGACCCGATGCCGCTGGCGTGTCAGCGCGTTCGATCGCATACACACCGCTTCCGGGCGTCGCGCGCATGGCTGCTCCGCGACACGATTCGGCGTCCGGATCACGCCGCGTATGGCGAACTGGACACGCCTGCAACGCTGCGGTACTGTTCCGCACAATTCGCGCCAGACCGGCTTCGGCCGGCGCCGCCGGCACCATGGCCGCACGGCGGCGCGACGTGATCTCAATGCCGGGGACAGGTCGATGGACACGTTACAGATGATGCGCATTTTCGTGCGGGTCGCGGAGGAGGGCAGCTTCACGAGCGCGGCCCAGCGCCTCGACATCACGACGGCCTACGCATCGCGTTCGGTCGCGCAGCTCGAAACGCATCTGCGCACGCGCCTGCTCAACCGCAGCACGCGCCGCATCGCGCTGACCGACGCCGGGCAGCGTTATCTCGACCGCTGTCAGCGCATCCTCGGCTATATCGACGAAGCGGAAGCCGAGGCGGCGGACGCACAGGTGAAGCCGTCGGGACGGCTGCACGTTCACGCGACGACGAGTTTCGGCCAGGCCTATGTCGTACCCGCGGTCGTGCGCTACCGGCAGCGCTATCCGTCGGTCGCGGTCGAGCTGACGCTGTCGCAGCATGTGCCCGACATCATCGACGAAGGCTACGACGTGTCGCTGCAGTTGAGCACGGCGGAGTTGCCCGATTCGGGGCTCGTGTCGCAGCGGCTCGGCGAGGTGCACAGCGTGTTGTGCGCGTCGCCCGCGTATCTGAAGGAGCGCGGCACGCCGCGCACGGTGCGCGAGCTCGAAGGGCATGCGTGCCTGCAGATCGTCACGCCGGTGTTTCCGCGCGATCGCTGGCATCTCGACGGCCCGGACGGCCACGAGACGTTCGACCTGCCGTTGCCGGACTTCCAGGTCAACATCGCCGATGCGCTCGGTGGTGCACTGCGCGCTGGCCTCGGGATCGGTTCGCTGCCGATGTCGTCCGCACTGCCGGCGCTCGCGAGCGGTGCGCTGGTGCGTGTGCTGCCCGACTACCGGTTGCAGAAGCTGACGGTCTACACGCTGTACGCGTCGCGTCAGTATCTCGATGCGAAGATCCGCACGTTCGTCGATTTCCTGCGCGAATGCGTGCCCGAAATGCTGGCCGCCGACGAGGCTGCGCTGAACGCTTCCTGCAATTCCCGGGATTCCTGAGTCCGGCACTGCCGGTGTGCAGTGCACCGCGCTTCGTTCTGGCGAAGCAATTAATTTGCAATCCTGCCTTTATCGAAGGCGTCCAGCAGTCGGCAACGATGGACCCGGGCAACGATGCCCGGGCAACCGGCGCCCTTATGAGAACGCTTGCTTTCGATATCGAACATCGTTGGTTCGACGCGCGGTGGCAACCTCCTAGAATCGGTTCGACCTGCTTCATCGCATGCGTGTGCAAATCCGCACTCACTCCATCGAATCCGAAACGACATGGCAGATCACCTATCCAGAACCCGCCGCCGGCTTCTTCATGCCGGCTTGGCGATCGCGGCGGGCGCCGCTCACCCGGGCTTCGCGCTGGCGAGCACGGCCGGTGCGCGGACGTTGCGCATCGGTTATCAGAAAGGGCCGCTCAGCCTGCTGAAGGCGCGCGGCACGCTGCAGGGCAAGCTCGCGACACTCGGCGTGAACGTCACGTGGACCGAGTTTCCGTCGGGACCGCCGCAGCTCGAGGCGCTGAACGCGGGATCGATCGACTTCGGCGACGTCGGCGAGGCACCGCCGATCTTCGCGCTCGCGGCCGGTGCGCCGCTCGTCTATTACGCGCAGACACCGGCCGGCCCCGCGGCCGAAGCGGTGGTCGTCGCGAAGGATTCGCCGGTCAGGACCTTTGCGGACCTGCGCGGCAAGCGCATCGCGCTGGTGAAGGGATCGAATACGCACTTCCTGCTGGTCCGGCTGTTGCAGGCCGCAAAGCTCAACTACGCGGACGTCACGCCGGTCTGGCTGTCGCCGTCCGATGCACGGGCCGCGTTCGAGAATCGTTCGGTCGACGCGTGGATCATCTGGGATCCGTTTCTCGCGGTGGTCCAGCAGGCGTTCGGCGCACGTATCGTCGCGGACGGCACGGGGCTCGTCGAGAATCGCGGCTACTACTTCGCGTCACGCAGCTATGCGCAGCGCAATGCCGACGTGCTGGACGTCGCCGTGTCGGAACTGACGGCGGTTCAGCGATGGCTCGATGCGAACCGCGCGCAGGGCGCGGCCGAGTTCTCGAAGCTCTGGGGGATTCCGGAGCCGGCCGTGGCGCTTGCGTTCCGCCGCGCGCGCTTCGGCGTCGAACCCGTCACGCGCGACACGCTCGCGTATCAGCAACGCATTGCGGACGTGTGCTACCAGGCTGGCATCCTGCCGAAACGCGTCGACGTCAGCCAGGCTACGCCGCCCGCGCTCGCGTGACGCAAGCGGCCTACGGCGCGACGCGGGACAGCGGCACCGCTTCGCCGCGTAGCTTCGCGACGTCGCGGCCCGGCGCCTCGCCGAAGAGCCGCGCGTATTCTCGGCTGAACTGCGACGCGCTCACATAACCGACGCTGCGGCACGCCTGCCGCGCATCCATCGCCGACAGGCACATTAACCGGCGCGCTTCCTGCAGCCGCAGCACCTTCTGGCATTGCAACGGGCTCATCGACGTGACCGCACGGAAGTGGTGATGGAAGGTCGACGGGCTCATGTCCAGCTGTCGCGCGAGCGAGTCGACCGACATCGGATCGACGTAGTGGTCGCGAATCCACGCAACGGCGCGCGAGATGCGCTGCGTCGTAGAATCGGCCTGGCCGACCTGCGCGACGCGCGCGCCCGACGGGCCGCGCAACAGGCGAATGAGGATTTCGTCGACGATCAGCGGTGCCAGCAGGTCAAGGTCGTCGGGTTGTGCGATCAGCTGCATCAGCCGCGCAACGGCGTCGACGATTTCCGGCAGTGCATCGTGCGTGTCGACCGCGCTGCAGTCGACGGCCTTCGGCAGCCCGCGCGGAAACACGCGCGGCGTGAGCGCCGCGATGCGGGCCGGGTCGAGTTCGAGCTGGACGGAAAGAAACGGCTCGGCCGGGTCCGCGTGCGTCACGCGGCCGGTGACGGGCAGGTCGGCCGTCGCGACCAGCATCCGCGATTCGTCGATCACGTAGGTGTTGTCGCCGATGCGCATCGACTTCGCGCCTTGCCCGATGATGCTCACGCACGCGTGGTGCACGCCGTGGTGCCAGTGCGTCGGCGACGCGGATGCGCGGGCGATGCGCATGCCGCGCACCGGGAGTTCGAACGTGCCGTCATGTGGCGCGTAAGCGGCGATCAGCGCTGCGAGCCGGGCTGCGGGCGACCGGGCAGGCGACCGAGAGTCGTGACCTGGCGTGGTGCGCGGTAGCGGCGGCGTTCGGGCGTCGATTTCCATGTTGTGCGAGCGAATGGCGGAGTGGTCGGTACAAGGCGCGCGACTGCGATTCCCTGTTGGCCTCCAGGCAGGGCGCTCGCGCGGCGGTCACATCGTACGGCGAGTTGCGTACGCGGGATTGCCTAAACCTGTCGGAAATTAGCCCGATCATCCGGACCTGCAGGGCCCGCACTTGCATTGCCCGTCGTCGCGCGGTGTGCAGCGCACAAATTCGGAAATTAAGGCAAAACAATCGCAGGATCGGGCAAGCCATTTCCCGGCGGTTTTCATACTATTGCACCTGCTGAAAGAAATGTGTTCCGGCACGCATCGGGTGATGCGGGCAAGTGTCGCATGACTCGCGGACGCCGCCGGCCCGGCCGCGCGTGTCGCCGCCGCGATCCGTCGGAAAAGACTCAGGACTGCTATTCGAATGTTCGTGCATCGGGCCAGCCGAGGTCGGCTTGCACCCGTTGTATACCGGCGCGCGACGCGGCGGCGGATGCAGATGCAAGTAGATGCAAAGGCAGCCTTCCGCGCAGGGGAACCGGACAAATGGACCAACTTCAATCGATTCGGGCATTCGTGACGGTAGCAAGGGAAGGTGGGTTTCGCCGGGCGGCGACGCGGCTGCGCGTGTCGACGGCGATGGCGAGCCGGCTGGTCGATGCGCTCGAGACGCGCCTCGGTGCGCGTCTGCTTCAACGCAGCACCTGCCACCAGTCGCTGACGGAAATCGGCGAACTGTATCTCGCGCGCGTCGAGCGGATTCTCGGCGCGATCGACGAGATCGACGGCCGTTTCGTCGCGATGGGCAGCAAGCCGGAAGGCGTGTTGCGCATTGCCGCGCCCGTCGCGTTCGGGCTCAGCCAGTTGAGCGCGTTGCTCGATCGCTTCGTGCACCGGTTTCCGGACGTGCGGCCGATCGTGACGCTGACCGATGCCCATGTCGATCTGACATCCGAAGCCATCGATGTCGCGTTCCTGACCGACGGCATGCCGGTTTCCGGTGCGCACGCGCTGCATACGCTGGCCGCGTACGAGTCCGTGCGTGTCGCGGCACCCGGTTACGTCGCCGCGCGCGGCGGCGCGGCCGCATCGAGCGACTGGCCGGACATCGCGACCGTGCGGCTCGATCTGCCGGTGGCCGACGACGAGTATGCGGCCGGGCTGCGACCCGACGCGGCGCCTGGCCATACGGGTGTCGGCCATCTCGAGATGGCGCGACGCCTGGCCGTGGCCGGCATGGGCGCCGCGGTGCTGCCCGCGTATCTCGTCGACGCCGATCTGGCGGCCGGCACGCTGGTTCGCGTCGCGCCGGTCCGCCCGCTCGCGCCCGTCACGTTGAAGCTCGCGCACGCGCGTGCCGCACGTCTGCCGGCCGCCGCGCGAGTGTTCATCGAATTCGCCGGCGCCGCGTTCCGGCCTGCGCGCTAGCGGCCCGGTTCGCCGCCGCGGCAACGCGCGCCCGCCGGGGCCGCGCGCTCGGCATTCTTTTTTCACGGAAGCAGTTCGGCAAACGAACGCTCCGCAGGGCGCAGTGCACGCCCGCCACACGCGTCCGCCTCCACGGCGGAAAGGAAGCGACAGCATTCCGACTCCGCGTGCGGGCCATGAGGAGACCTGGTGATTCCCATTGAAGGTCGTTTATTTGTGAGAGGTCGCTCCATGCGCGTCGAACGGGTTCCATACCGCTTAATCACTGCCGCAACGGCTGCCGTTTTCCTGGCCGCGTGCGGGAAAAAAGAATCGGCGCCGCCGCCGCAAACGCCGGAGGTCGGCGTCGTCACCGTGCAGCCGCAAGCCGTGCCGGCGGTGACCGAACTGCCGGGCCGCACCAGCGCGTTCCTCGTCGCGCAGGTGCGTGCACGCGTCGACGGTATCGTGCTGCGCCGTGAATTCACCGAAGGCGCGGACGTCAAGGCCGGCCAGCGCCTCTACAAGATCGATCCGGCGCCGTATGTCGCCGCGCTGAACAGCGCGAAGGCGACGCTCGCGAGGGCGCAGGCGAACCTCGTGACGCAGAACGCGCTGGTTGCGCGCTACAAGGTACTGGTGGCCGCGAATGCGGTCAGCAAGCAGGACTACGACAACGCGGTGGCCACGCAAGGTCAGGCCGCGGCGGACGTCGCGGCCGGCAAGGCAGCGGTCGATACCGCGCAGATCAACCTCGGCTACACCGACGTGGTCTCGCCGATCACCGGCCGTGTCGGCATCTCGCAGGTGACGCCGGGCGCGTACGTGCAGGCGAGCCAGGCGACGCTGATGTCGACGGTGCAGCAGCTCGACCCGGTGTATGTGGATCTCACGCAGTCGAGCCTCGACGGGCTGAAGTTGCGCCAGGACGTGCAGAGCGGGCGTCTGAAGACGACCGGCCCGGGCGCCGCGAAGGTGTCGCTGGTGCTGGAAGACGGCAAGACCTATTCGGAGCCGGGCAAGCTGCAATTCTCGGACGTGACGGTCGACCAGACCACCGGCTCGGTGACGATCCGCGCGGTCTTCCCGAACCCGGGCAAGGTGCTGCTGCCGGGGATGTTCGTGCGTGCACGGATCGAGGAAGGCGTGAACGAGAACGCCTTCCTGGTACCGCAGATCGGCGTCACGCATGACCAGAAAGGCCAGGCGATCGCGCTGGTGGTGAACGCAGCCAACAAGGTCGAGACGCGTCCGTTGACGACGACAGGCACGTACGGCCAGAACTGGATCGTCGAAGGTGGTCTGGAAGCGGGCGATCACGTGATCGTGCAGGGCGTCGACAAGGTGCGTCCGGGCGCGACCGTGAAGACCGTCGCGGCACAGCTCGCACCGGCACCGGACACCGCATCCGCCACACCGGCAAGCGCCGCGCCGGCGAGCACCGCCGCCCATGCTGCAGCAAGTTCGGCCGCCGCATCGGCCGCGCAATAACAGGGAGTCCGTTTCATGGCCAAGTTCTTTATCGATCGCCCGATCTTCGCGTGGGTGATCGCGATCGTGCTGATGCTGGCCGGCATCGCGTCGATCTTCAAGATGCCGATCGCGCAGTATCCGACGATCGCGCCACCGACGATCCAGATCCAGGCGAATTACCCGGGCGCTTCCGCGAAGACGGTGGAAGACACGGTGACGCAGGTGATCGAGCAGCAGATGAGCGGTCTCGACAACTTCCTGTACATGTCGTCGACGAGCGACGATTCGGGCAACGCGACGATCACGCTGACCTTCTCGCCGGGCACGAATCCGGACGTCGCGCAGGTGCAGGTGCAGAACAAGCTGTCGCTCGCGACACCGAACCTGCCGCAGGTCGTGCAGCAGCTCGGCATGCAGGTCACGAAGTCGAGCAGCAACTGGCTGATGTGGTTCGCGTTCAACTCCGAGGACGGCAACATGTCGAAGGAGGACCTGACGAACTATGTCGCGTCGCACGTGCTCGATCCGCTCAGCCGCGTCAATGGCGTCGGCCAGACGCTGCTGCTCGGTTCGCAGTTCTCGATGCGCATCTGGCTCGACCCCGTCAAGCTGACCAACTACAGCCTGACGCCGGTCGACGTGACGGCCGCGATCACGCAGCAGAACGTGCAGATCGCGGGCGGCCAGATCGGCGGCACGCCGGCGAAGCCGGGCACCGTGCTGCAGGCGACGATCACCGAATCGACGCTGCTGCGCACGCCCGAGCAGTTCGGCAACATCCTGCTGAAGGTCAACCAGGACGGTTCGCAAGTCCGGCTGAAGGACGTCGGCCGTGCGGCGCTCGGTTCGGAGAACTACACGTTCGACACGAAGTACATGGGGCAGCCGACGGCCGGCCTCGGTATCCAGCTCGCGACCGGCGCAAACGCGCTCGCGACTGCAACCGCGCTGCGGGCCAAGATCCAGGAGCTGTCGAAGTACTTCCCGCACGGTCTCGTCGTCCACTACCCGTACGACACGACGCCGTTCGTGCGCCTGTCGATCGAGGAAGTGGTCAAGACGCTGATCGAGGGCATCGTGCTCGTGTTCCTCGTGATGTACCTGTTCCTGCAGAACCTGCGGGCGACGATCATCCCGACGATCGCGGTGCCGGTCGTGCTGCTCGGCACGTTCGCGATCATGGGCGTCGCCGGCTTCTCGATCAACACGCTGTCGATGTTCGGCCTCGTGCTCGCGATCGGCCTGCTGGTCGACGATGCGATCGTCGTGGTCGAGAACGTCGAGCGCGTGATGGCGGAAGAGGGCCTGTCACCGAAGGAAGCGACCAAGAAGGCGATGGGCCAGATCACCGGCGCACTCGTCGGCGTGGCGCTGGTGCTGTCGGCGGTGTTCGTGCCGGTCGCGTTCTCGGGCGGTTCGGTCGGCGCGATCTATCGCCAGTTCTCGCTGACGATCGTGTCGGCGATGGTGCTGTCGGTGCTGGTCGCGTTGATCCTGACGCCGGCGCTGTGCGCGACGATCCTGAAGCCGATCCCGCAAGGGCATCACGAGGAGAAGAAGGGTTTCTTCGGCTGGTTCAACCGGACCTTCGATCGCAGCCGCGATCGCTACACGAGCGGCGTAAACCACGTGATCCGGCGCTCGGGCCGCTGGCTCGTGATCTACCTCGCCGTCTTCGTCGCGGTCGGCGTGATGTTCGCGCGTCTGCCGAAGTCGTTCCTGCCCGACGAGGACCAGGGCTACATGTTCATGATCGTGCAGACGCCGTCCGGCTCCACGCAGGAAACGACCGGCAAAACACTCGACAACATCAACACGTACCTGACCACCGCGGAGAAGGATGTGGTCGACTCGGTGTTCACGGTCAACGGCTTCAGCTTCGCGGGCCGTGGCCAGAACGCGGGTCTCGTGTTCGTGAAGCTGAAACCGTACGAGCACCGCCAGCGTTCGGACCAGAAGGTCCAGGCGCTGATCGGCCGGACCTTCGCGCATTACTCGCAGTACAAGGATGCGATGGTGATTCCGTTCAACCCGCCGTCGATCCCCGAACTTGGCACGGCTGCGGGTTTCGACTTCGAGCTGACGGACAACGCCGGTCTCGGCCACGAAGCGTTGATGGCCGCGCGCGGGCAGTTGCTCGGGATGGCTGCGAAGGACCCCGCGCTCGCGCTGGTGCGCCCGAACGGCCTGAACGACACGCCGCAGTACAAGGTCGACATCGATCGCGAGAAGGCGAATGCGCTTGGCGTCACGGCGGCCGCGATCGACCAGACGTTCTCGATCGCGTGGGCGTCGCAGTACGTGAACAACTTCCTCGATACCGATGGCCGGATCAAGAAGGTCTACGTGCAGTCGGATGCGCCGTTCCGGATGACGCCGGAAGACATGAACATCTGGTACGTGCGCAACAGCGCGGGCGGGATGGTGCCGTTCAGCGCATTCTCGACCGGCCACTGGAGCTACGGCTCGCCGAAGCTCGAACGCTACAACGGCGTGTCGTCGATCGAGATCCAGGGGCAGGCCGCGGAGGGCAAGTCGACCGGCCAGGCGATGACCGCGATGGAAGCGCTCGCGAGCAAGCTGCCGGAAGGCATCGGTTATTCGTGGACGGGCCTGTCGTTCCAGGAAATCCAGTCCGGCTCGCAAGCGCCGGTGCTGTATGCGATCTCGATTCTCGTCGTGTTCCTGTGTCTTGCTGCGCTGTATGAAAGCTGGTCGATCCCGTTCTCCGTGATCATGGTCGTGCCGCTCGGTGTGGTCGGCGCACTGCTCGCGACGATGCTGCGTGGCCTCGAGAACGACGTGTTCTTCCAGGTCGGCCTGCTGACCACCGTGGGCTTGTCCGCGAAGAACGCGATCCTGATCGTCGAGTTCGCGCGCGAGTTGCAGGCGAAGGAGAACATGGGGCCGGTGCGCGCGGCGATCGAGGCGGCGCGGCTGCGGTTGCGCCCGATCCTGATGACGTCGCTCGCGTTCATGCTCGGCGTGCTGCCGCTCGCGATCAGCAACGGCGCGGGTTCGGCGAGCCAGCACGCGATCGGCACGGGTGTGATCGGCGGGATGATCACGGCGACGTTCCTCGCGATTTTCATGATCCCGATGTTCTTCGTGCGGGTTCGCGCGATCTTCAGCGGCGAGACGGAAAACGTCGACGATGCCTGGCGTCTCGTGCAGGGCGACCTGCAGCACGGTCACGGCGACGCACACGATTCGAAGGGGCAGTAACGATGCAAAAACACGCTTTGACTGCAACCGCGGCCGCACTGGCTGCCGCGCTGTTTGCCGCGGGCTGCACAATGGCACCGCATTACACGCGGCCCGACGCGCCGGTTTCGCAGGCATTCCCGTCCAGTGGCGTCTATGCGACGCAGCCGGGTGCCGCGGCCGGCGCGCGCAGCGCGAACGGCCAGGCGGCGACCGCCATCGGCTGGCGTGAGTTCTTCGTCGATCCGCGCCTGCAGCGGCTGATCGAAATCGCGCTGAAGAACAACCGCGACCTGCGCGTGTCGGTGCTGAACATCGAGGCGGCGCGTGCGCAGTACCAGATCACGCGCGCGGGCTTGTTCCCGACGCTCGATGCGACGGGTACCGGTAGTCGTCAGCGCTTGCCGAATGCGCTGACGTCGGTGCCGGGTCAGAACATCACGACGACCTACAACGTCGGCTTGTCCGCGTCGTGGGAGCTCGACCTGTTCGGCCGCGTGCAGAGCCTGAAGGACCAGGCGCTCGCGCAGTATCTGTCGACCGCGTATGCGCGGCAGGCGTCGGAAATCTCGCTGGTGTCGCAGGTGGCTGATCAATACCTGACGGTGCTGTCGACCGACGATCTGCTGAAGGTCACGGAGAACACGCTGAAGTCCGCGCAGGCGTCGTACGACCTGACGAAGCTGCAGTTCGACAACGGCACGGGCTCCGAGCTCGACCTGCGTCAGGCTCAGACGGTCGTCGAGACGGCGCTCGCGAACCAGCAGGCTCAGGCACGCGCCCGCGCGCAGGCCGTGAACGCGCTGGTGCTGCTGATCGGCGAGCCGTTGCCGGACGATCTGCCGCCGGGCATGCCGCTCGACTCGCAGAACCTGCTGACGGACGTGCCGGCAGGCCTTCCGTCGGACCTGCTGACGCGTCGTCCTGACGTGATGCAGGCCGAGCAGACGCTGCTGGCCGCGAACGCGAACATCGGCGCGGCACGTGCGGCGTTCTTCCCTCGCATCTCGCTGACGGCGGCGTTCGGCACCGCGAGCCCGACGCTGGGTGGCCTGTTCAAGGCCGGCACGGCGGCGTGGTCGTTCGCGCCGAACGTTGCGCTGCCGATCTTCGAGGGCGGGCAGAACGTCGCGAACCTCGATCTCGCGCACGTGCAGAAGCGCATCGAGATCGCGAACTACGAGAAGGCGATTCAATTGGCGTTCCGCGAAGTGTCGGACGGGCTGGCCGCACGCGGCACGTACGACCAGCAGATCGCGGCTCTGGAGCGCAACGAGTATGCGCAGCAGCGTCGTTTCGACCTGTCGGACCTGCGTTACAAGAACGGCGTCGACAGCTACCTGTCGGTGCTGACCGCGCAGACGGACCTGTACTCGGCGCAGCAGTCGCTGATCAGCGCGCGTCTGGCACGCTGGACGAACCTGGTCGACCTGTACCGTGCATTGGGCGGCGGGTGGATCCAGCGGGCCGGCGAAACGCCGCGTGCGCCGGACACACCTGTCGACTATGACAAGGCGGCCGCGAACGGGTAAGTGCGACGAAGGGCGGGAGCGGACGACTGCTTCCGTTTGCCGAACCGGTTACACGCGCAGAAACGAAAACGCCACGGACATCAATCCGTGGCGTTTCCATTTGCATGACCGCCCGTCGCAGGCGCGGCGGCAGCGGCGTTACGTTACCCCTGCTTCGCCCAAAGCGTGCGGCCGAAGAACGTGAGCGTGCGATCCCATGCGATTTGCGACCACACCGGATCGAACTGCGTGCCGGCGATGCGGCCGGTGCCGACGGCCTCTTCGTTCGCGAACGCATGATGCGCGAGATAACGATGGAACTCGAACCCGACCTTCGCATCGGTCAGCTTCTTCTCGAGCGCATCGACCTGATCGATCGCAAAGAACGCGTCCTGCGTGGCCCAGTGGCCCATCAGCGGCACCTTGAGCTTTGCCGGATCGATGTAGTCGAGCGGCGGGAGGCCGTACCACGTGACGCCCGCATCGGCATCGGCGTACTGCAGCGACAGCAGCGTGAGTGCGCCGCCCATGCAGTAGCCCGTCACAGCGACGCGCGGAGCAAGCGTCTTCAGATAGGCCACTGCGCCGGGAATGTCCTGCGATGCGGCGTCGCCGAAATCGAGCCCGGTCATCAGGTGGTGCGCTTCTTCCTCCTCGACCGTCGACTTGCCGCGGTACAGGTCGGGCACGAGCGCGAAGTAGCCGCAGCGCGCGAGGCGATCCGCGACGCCGCGGATCTGGTCGTTCAGCCCCCACCATTCCTGGATGACGACGACTGCGGGCGCGCCTTCGGTCTGTGCCGGCGTGGCGAGATAACCCTGCAGTTCCTGGCCGTCCGGGCGGCGAAACGTGATCATGGAACCGGATGTTTGAGACATGAAACCGCTCCTTGTCGAAAAATGCGATGAGTGCGGCATCGGGCCGGCCAGCGGGCGCGGCGACGATCGGGCATGCCGGGCGTCGTGGTTCCGCTCGCATTTGTTTCGGCCGACGCCGACCACGCGGCCATTCTATGCGCAAACACCGGCTGCCTGCGTGAACGACGCTGCGCGGTGCGATCCACGGGCTCGTTCACGTCGGTCGAAGATGGCGATCCCGTTGCGGAGCGGATGACCGAAAAGCGAACACCCCGCCCTGAACTGGGGCGGGGTGTTCCGCTTGCCGCGCGCGGACCGGAATCCGCGCACGTCGGTCCGGCTTACTGGCCGAAATAGACGGAGTCGCGGCCTTCCTGCTTGACCGAGATCGCGCGGCCGGCACGCACGCCGGCGGCAGCTTGCGCGCCGTAGCCGGTTTCATCGGCGTTCGTCACACGGGCCTGTGCGGTCTGCAGCGCGCGCGGGTAATACTGGTCGGAGACCTCGGGCTTGTAGCCGGCCTGTTCGAGCTGGACGAGTTCGGCGCGCACCTGGGCACGCGTCAGCTGGCCCGACGGGTTCGATTGTGCGAAGGCGCCGTACGAGGCGGACAGGGCGGTTGCGGCGACGACTGCGTAGATGAACGACTTCATGATGACCTCCGGTTTCGTTGATTTCGCGCTTCGCTTGTTGCGTTCAGCGGTTGATTGCATCGTAGCGATCACGTTACCGGTCGGAAATACGCGTTCCAGTGATTCATTATTGCAACTGGGTAAACGATCCGCGTGGATGGGTGGTTTTGTCTGATGATTGACGGGTGCGTCGGGCCTGACTCTTTCGAACTCGATATTGTCGGCCGGCACGTGTCGAAGGGACGACCTGTTGAATCGTATTCCGAAGTATTTTTGAAAGCTCGCCAGCATTGCCCATGCCGGGTCACTCGGCCAGAACCGCCTGCCGCTTCCGGTATTCGGCCGGCGTGATCCCGACGTGCCGTGCGAACGACCGCCTGAGCGTATCGACATTCGCGAAGCCGCATTTCGCGGCGACCTGTTTCGGCGTGTCGTGGCCGTTCTCGAGCAAGTGGCGGGCCGCCGCGATGCGGGTCGCCTCGACCCATGCGGCCGGCGTCATGCCGACTTCCGTGCGGAACAGCCGCGCGAAGTGGCGCGGGCTCATGCCCGCATGCTTTGCCATCTCGGCCACCGAATGCTCGAGTTCCGGATTCGCCGCGATCCAGCGCTGAACCTCCTGCAGCACCGAGCGTCCGGCGGGGCGTGCCTCGCCCTTGCGGCTGAACTGGAGTTGCCCACCCGGGCGCTTGAAGAACATGACCAGTTGCGCGGCGACGCGCCGCGCGATCTCGCGGCCGAGATCCTCCTCGACCAGCGCGAGCGCGAGATCGAGCCCGGCCGTGACGCCGGCGCCGGTGCGCAGCTTGCCGTCGCGCACGTACAGTGCGTCCGCATCGACGGTGAGCGACGGATAGGCTTCGGCAAGCGCGTCGGCGGCGGCCCAGTGCGTGGTCAGGTGGCGCCCTTTCAGCAGGCCGGTGGCCGCGAGGATGAATGCGCCGGTGCAGATCGAGCCATAGCGTTTGCTTTGCACGGCCGCCGATCGCAGCCACGCGAGGACGTCGGTGCGCAACGTGATCTGGCCGGCGCTTGGTGCGCCGGCGACCAGCAGCGTATCGATGCGCTCCGGGATGGCGGGCACGATCCAGTCGGGCAGCAACTGTGCACCGGATGAACTGCGGATCGGACCGGATTCGCCCGCGATGATCCGCAACGTATAGAACGGCTTCCCGCATTCGGCGTTCGCTTGCGCGAAGACGTCGAGCGGGGCGGAGACATCGAGCAGCTGAACGCCCGGTACGGCGAAAATTCCCACGACCTTCGGCATGATCGGTTGCGTGTTGTGTCGAACGTGATGCGTAGCAGTATAGGGGTGCCCCTTTGGCCCCGCAGGCACCGTGTCCGTTCGTCGCGCGAAATGGCAGGATTTGACGTGGTACGTCTATTGATGACAGCTATCGGGCTCCGGAGAATCGGGGGTGTCTTCAATGGAGGTCGATCATGACTGTGAACGTTGCCGGCATCACCCTTCCCGATAGCCAACTGGCTCGCGAGATCACCGAGCTTGTGCGCGATACCGAATCCGAATTGCTGTTTCACCACTCCAGCCGCGTCTTCTATTTCGCGGCGCTGGCGGGCCAGCGCCGCGGGCTCGAATACGATCCCGAGCTGCTCTACTGCGGCTGCATGTTCCATGACATGGGGCTCACGCACAAACACAGCAGCGCGTGCGAGCGCTTCGAAGTGGACGGTGCCAACGCCGCCCGCGATTTCCTGAAAAGCAAGGGCATTTCGCAGCAGGATATCGATGTCGTGTGGACCTCGATCGCGCTGCATACCACGCCGGGCATTCCGCAGCACATGCATCCGGTGATCGCGCTCGTCACGGCGGGCGTCGAGATGGACGTGCTGGGCCTGACGTATCCGGAATACAGCGACGCCGAGCGCGAAGCGGTCGTGAGCGCGCATCCGCGCACGCCGCATTTCAAGGAGGACATCATCCAGACGTTCTACGACGGGATCAGGCACAAGCCGGATACGACGTTCGGCAACGTGAAGGCCGACGTCATCGCGGACAAGGAACCGCATTTCCACGCCGGCAATTTCTGCAGTGTGATCCGCTCGTCTGCGTGGGCCGGCTGATCGCCATCGGTATGGCACACGATTCCCGGCATTGAGCGGGAATCGTTTGCACAACGCGCATCACGATTCCCGAAATATTCAGGAGAACGATCATGTCGGACCAATCGAACGATCGAAAGCTGACCCACGCGAACGGTGCGCCCGTCAGCGACAACGTCAACATCCAGACGGCCGGCCCGCGCGGTCCTGCGCTGCTGCAGGACGTCTGGCTGATCGAGAAGCTTGCGCACTTCGATCGCGAAGTGATCCCGGAGCGGCGCATGCATGCGAAGGGCGCTGGCGCGCACGGCACGTTCACCGTGACGCACGACGTCACGCGATATACGAAGGCGAAGCTCTTCTCGGCGATCGGAAAGCAGACGCCGATGTTCGCGCGCTTCTCGACGGTCGCCGGCGAGCGGGGCGCGGCGGATGCGGAGCGCGACATTCGCGGCTTCGCGCTGAAGTTCTATACCGAGGAAGGGAACTGGGACCTGGTCGGCAACAACACACCGGTGTTCTTCTTCCGTGATCCGCTGCGCTTTCCCGATCTGAACCACGCGATCAAGCGCGACCCGCGCACGGGGCTTCGCAGCGCCGAAAGCAATTGGGATTTCTGGTCGCTGCTGCCCGAGGCGTTGCATCAGGTGACCATCGTGATGAGCGAACGCGGCATTCCGCGCTCCTTCCGTCACATGCACGGTTTCGGTAGTCATACGTACAGCCTGCTCAATGCGGTGAACGAGCTGACCTGGGTGAAATTTCACTTCCGCACGCAGCAGGGAATCGAGAACCTGACCGACTCGCAGGCCGAGGCGCTGATCGCGAAGGATCGCGAGACGCATCAGCGCGATCTCTTCGACAGTATCGAGCGCGGCGATTTTCCGCGCTGGACGCTGTTGATCCAGGTGATGACGGACGCGCAGGCGAAGGCGTTCCGCTTCAACCCGTTCGACCTGACCAAGGTGTGGCCGAAGGCCGAGTTTCCGTTGATCGAAGTCGGCTACTTCGAGCTCGACCGCAATCCGGACAACTTCTTCGCCGAGACCGAGCAGGCGGCGTTCACGCCCGCGAACGTCGTGCCGGGGATCGGTTACTCGCCGGACAAGATGCTGCAGGCGCGCCTGTTTTCCTACGGCGACGCGCAGCGCTACCGTCTCGGCGTCAATTTCAATCACATTCCGGTGAACGCGCCGAAGTGTCCGTTCCACAGCTATCACCGCGACGGCGCGATGCGTACCGACGGCAATCTCGGCGGCACGCCGTCGTACTGGCCCAACAGCAAGGGTGTGTGGACGGATCAGCCGCAGTTGAACGAACCGCCGCTCGAACTCGACGGTGCCGCCGCGCATTGGGATCATCGCGTCGACAACGATCACTATCAACAGCCGGGCGACCTGTTCCGGAAGATGAACGCCGGCCAGCGGCAGACGCTGTTCGACAACACCGCGCGGCAGATTGCCGGGGTGTCGAAAGATATTCAGCAGCGGCACATCGACAACTGTACGAAGGCCGATCCGGCTTACGGCGCGGGCATCGTGGCGGCACTGGCGCGGCTGGCGGCAGAGGCGAAGTAAGTGGGGCGGCCCGGGCGATGCGGCACGGGCCGCATCGCCGGCGACAAGGTACCCGCGCATGGGAGCGCGGGGCGTTGCGGCGCCGGATTTTCAATCGACACGAGTGTTCCCATGACTTCCACGCTTCACGACACGCCTGACAGTCCCTGTGTCGGCGTGTGCTCGACGCTGTTCGACGATGTCTGCAAGGGGTGTGGCCGAACGGCCGATGAAGTCTCGAACTGGGTGTTCATGAACGACAACGAGAAATGCGCGATATGGGAGCGTATCCGGCGCGAGGGTACGGCGATGCGGTTCCGTCGTGACGGTCAAGCGCGATTTTAATCAGTAAAAAAGTTGTTACGTGACAACCGCAGGATGTTCGTCAGACTTTATATACTGAATAAATATACTCAGTCACCTTGGCGAATCTTCGATTCGCGGCCCCCGTAACCCGCTACCAGACAGGCGGGTTACGTCCGCAATCCCTTGTCGACGCCTTGGCGGACGGACTACCGACGCTCGTCCAACCCCGCTCCCGCAAATTTCCGGCAAAACGCCTATAATGATTGGGCAAATTGCCGGAGAGAGGTCATGAGCACCATCGCTTTTCATCCTTCAGGCGTCGCGCATCCGCGTCAGGCCGAATTCACGATTCTCGAGCAGCTGTTGGCGATCCGCGTCCGATCGGGGGCCGATCTTGCCGAGCTGGCGAGCGCGCGCGTCGACGTGTCGGTGATCGACCGGCTGTCGGAGCGCGGCCTGAAATCGGACGAGCTGGCCTTCATCATCCCGCGCCGCACGCTGAGCCATCGTCGCCAGGCGCACGAACGCCTGTCGCCGGAGGAATCCGACAAGGCGATCCGCCTCGCACGCATCGTCGCGCAGGCGACGGCCACGTTCGGCGACCAGGACAAGGCGATGGCGTGGCTGCGCAACGGGCTCCAGCGCTTCGGCGGCCGCACGTCGCTCGACATGGCGAGCACCGAGCATGGCGCGCGGCTCGTCGAAGAAGCCCTCACGCAGATCGACGAGGGGTACTTCGCTTGACGACGCTGTGGCGGATCAGCAATTACGCCGACCTGAAGGGCATCGGCGGGTTGCGTGCCGGCGGGCGCTGGCATTTCGCCGGGCAGCCCGTCGTGTATCTCGCCGAACATCCGGCGCTCGCGCTGCTCGAGACGCTCGTTCATTTCGAAATCACCACCGTCACGCAATTGCCGAGCGGATATCAGCTGCTTCGCATCGAGGTGCCCGAATCGGTGGACGTCGCCGAGATTGCGGAAGGCGATGCGCCGGATGACTGGCGAACCAACGTCGACTGGACCCGCAGCGCCGGCACCGAGTGGCTGCATACGCAGCCGAGCGCGCTGCTGCGCGTGCCGAGTGTCGTCGTGCCGCACGCGCACAACTTCCTGCTGAACCCGCTGCATCCGGCGGCGTCCGAGGCCCGCGTCGCGGAAGTCATGCAATCGCCGTACGACACGCGGATTCTGCGGTTGATCCAGTCGAAGCCGGGCGAATAGGAAACCACGAGGAAACGGGCCCGTGCCGGGCGCCGGCTCAACGCTCGTGCGCGGCGCGATCCGCGGCCGCGTCCTGCGGCAGCGTCTGCCGGATACGCGTGACCGTTCGCGTGCTGACGAGACCGAGCATCGCGCTGACATCGGCATGCGTGTGGCCGGCGAGCAGCTGGCGGCGCGCATACGTGTTGCGCAGCACGCGCGGGCTCATGTCCGTCGCGTGGAAGCCGATTGCGGTCAGCGCGTCGCGCACCACGAGCAGCAAGAACATGTCGTTCATCGCGCCACCGCCGCGCGGCGCGGGAAACAGCAGCGCCGATGCGGGTGCGTCTGCCGAGCGCGCGCGCCATGTGGCGAGCGGCGCCAGCGCGAACGCCGCGAGTTCGATCCGGCGCGCCGGTCGCGCGCGATCGCGCGGCACGGACAACGCCGGCGCACGCGCGTCGAGGTCGGGCGCGTCGTGCGTCGTCGCGCGAATCTCGGCCGACGTGATGCCGCTCGCGAGCAGCAGCGCGACGATCGCGCGATTCCGGCAGTCGGCCGGCGTGTCGTCCGGTTGCGGTTGGACATGAAGTTGCAGCGCCGCGTCGGCATCGGGCGGCAGGTAGCACGGCTCGGGCTCGCCGTCCGGCCAGGCGAGTTCGCGCGTCGTCCGGCCGGCCGGATGAATCGTCCGCACGCCGGTGTCGACCAGATGCCGGCCCAGCCGGTCGATCAGCTTCGCGTAGCGCACGCGGGTCGAGGTGCCGGGCGCGCAACTGCGTTCGAGTTCGGTCAGGAAGGCTGCGACATGGTCGGGCCCGAACGTGGCCAGCGACACGCGGTGTGCGATCAGATGGCGCAGGAACCGTTCGAACATCGCGACGTGCTGCACGACCGAACGCGGCGCGAACGGCCGGCGGCCCGCGCCGGTGGCGGCGGTTTCCTGCCACGTGCGAAAGGCGCCGACGGGGTCGTGAATCCAGCGATTCGTGTCCATCCACGATTTATAGCCGGAACGCAGTGGCGCCGGCAATTGTTCCGGGATTCAGCCGGCCGGCGCGTCAGCGCGCGCCGTCGCCATTACGCGTCGTGCGAAGGCGCCGGCGTCGCGGCTGCTTCCGTGCGTGCCTGTCCGCTCAACCTCGCGAACGCGGTGAACGCCAGTTGCGTCGCGATGGCCGCGAGCGTGCCGGCGGCCATGCCGTTGCCGAGCACGATCTGCACGGGCGCGCCGAACTGGCGATACAGGTTCGGCACGAGGATCGGCGCCAGGCCGACGACGAGCGCGGCCGCGAGCGTGTACTGGTTGGCGCGCGTGTGCAGGTCGACGCCGGCGAGCAGCCGGATGCCCATCACGCCGATCATCGCGAACACGACCAGCGCGGTCCCGCCGACCACCGCGGCCGGAATCGCATACGCGAGCCGTGCGAGCGGCGCGAACAGCGCGATGACGATCAGGATCGCGCCGGCGGCGGCGGTCACGTAGCGCGAGCGCACGCCGGTCGTCTGCACGACGCCGATATTCTCGGCGCTGGTCACGATCAGCGGCGTGCCGAACAGCGCGCCGGCCAGCGATGCCAGCGCATCGCCGCGTATCGTCTTCGGCACGTCGCGCGTCAGCGAGATCGTCTTGCCGCACGTTTCGCCGACGGCGACCGTCTGCGCGGTGGCCTCGGCCATCGAGATCGCGGTGAAGATCAGCAGCGGCAGCGCGGCCAGTACGTCGAAGCGCGGCATCCCGAACGGCAGCCACACCGGATGCGTGAACAGCGGGCCGCGCCACACGTCGGCGAGCGCGGGCATTGCGTCGAGCGCCCAGCCGAGCGTCGCGCCGGCCATCAACCCGATCAGCACCGCGAGGCGCCCGAGCGTGCCGCGGAACGCACCCGCGACGACGATGGTGGACACGATCGTCGCGAGCGCAAGACCGAGCGCGCGCGGCTGCGCGAAATCGGCCGCTCCGGGCTGGCCGACGACGATCGTCGCGTAAATCCGGATCAGGTTGACCGACACGAGCAACAGCATCGCGCCGACGACGATGCGCGGAAAGAGCCGCAGGCAGCGCGTGAAGACGGGCAGCAGCACCCAGTAGAACGCGCTTGCGAGCAGCGCCGCGCCGGCCGCGGTCGGCAGGCCTGATTGCGCGGCGATGCCCGCGAACAGCATCGTCGGTGCGCCGCCGGGCACCATCACGAACGGCATGCGCGCGCCGATCGGGCCGGCGCCGAGCGATTGCAGCAGCGTGCCGATGCCGCAGGCGAAGAACGTCGCGCCGATCAGCTGGACCGTCAGGTCGGCCGGCAACGCGAGGACTTTCGCGATCAGGAACACGGCCGTGATCGGGGACGCGGCCATCGACAGCACGTGCTGCAACCCGAACAGCACGAGCTGCCACGCGGGCAGCCGTGCATCGACGGGCGGAGAGATCGGTTCGTGCGACACGGTAGGCCCCTCGGAAGCGAACGGCGACGATGGCCGGAAACCGGCGGTGAACGGACCGTCAGGTCCGCAGCCAGGGCAACTGTGCGGCGCTGTAGCGGAACGTCTGGAACACGCTGTTCAACTGGCCGGGGCCGGTCTTGCGCGCGGCTTCGTCGGGGTATTCGGCGAACCACGGGATCACGTATTCCCACACGACTTCGCCGGCGGGCGTCACTTCGAACAGCCGGCCCGTCGACGATTCGGTGATGTGCGTGTTGCCGTTCGGCAAGCGCTGCGCGTTGCCCATGAACGGTGTGTAGAACAGGTTCACGACGTCGTCCGCATACGACCACACGACGCGCTGCGTCGACGGGTCGATCTCCACGACGCGCGAGAACACGACGTGTGCGCCGTGGCGGAAATTGCCGTTGTCGAAGGCGAGGATGTTGCCGTTCGCGAGCGGCACCGGCGCATGCTGGTGCGACACGACGTCGGACCCGATCCGCAGGTCCACGCGGCCGGTTTCCCGGTTCACGCCGATGATGCCCGACGTCGTGCGCAGGCTCATCAGCACGCGGCCGTTCGCATCGACGCCGAGACCGTTGACGAGCGGCCAGTGATAACGACCGAAGCCGGCCGCGATCGGGAAATCCTCGGGCCGCAGATGGTCGCGCGCATGCCATTCCCAGACGATCTGCCCGGCCCGGTTCACTTCGCGGATCACGTCCGCGTACATGACCTCGTCATTGCCGTGCGGCGTGCCGCCCGGCACGCGCCGCGCGAACGCCGCGTCGACCGGTTCGCACGCGGCGTAGAGCAGGTTGCCGTTCGGCAGCCACTGCGCGTCGTGGTGATGCGCGGGATCCTCGTAGCGCCACACGGTTTCGCCTTGCGGCGTGACCTCGTAGAAATCGCCGCCATGCCACATCGACCACGGCGCATAGCGCGATTCGGAGCGCGGATGATTGCCGTTGTAGCCGAGGTTGCCGTTCGCGAGGATGACCGCATGGCGGCCGGGGCGCACGGGCATCTTCCACTGATGAGCGACTTCACCGTCGATGCCAACGAGATAGACGTTGCCATCGGCCGTCTGCGGCGCGATGAGCGTATAGCCGCCCGCGGACAGCGCGGGATCGTGGGCGATGAGGCCGACGCCACGGCGGCGCTGGGTGATCTGGTCGACGGTCGTCACTGCGGTCTCCATTCGAATCGGACACGGGGATGCAGCGAAATCTAGACGATCCTGGCGGTCAGTAAAATCGGATTATTCTTGACGGCCTGTTCGGAAAAATCTAACGGTACCCTCATGCGTTCGATATCGCAGACATTCCGCTGTTTCGACGAAGTCGCGAGACGCGGCTCGATTCGCAAGGCGGCCGACGCGCTGCACCTGACCGCCGCCGCGGTGCACCAGCAAATCCGCAATCTCGAGGAGCAGGTCGGCGTGCCGCTGTTCGACCGGCTGCCGCGCGGTATGCAACTGACGCTCGCCGGCGAGATCGTCATCGCGGCCGTACGGCGCGGCCAGCGCGACTTCGACAACGCACTGACGCAGGTTGAAGACCTGCGCGCATTGAGGCGCGGGCACGTGAACCTGGCCGTGCCCGCATCGACGGCCGAACAGCTCGTGCCCGACGCGATCCTCGCCGCGATGCAGCGTTATCCGGGCGTCACGTACAGCGTGCGCTCGGGAAACGGCGAGAGCATCGTGCGCTGGGTCGAGACGGGCGAAGCCGACATCGGTTATGCGCTGCGCCGGCGCACGGCGGCGGGCGTCGTCGAGGTGCGCGCGTTCGCGCAGCCGCTGGGTGTCGTCACGGCGCCCGGCCATCCGCTGGCGTCGACCGGCGGCAAGGTGCGGCTGCGCGATTGCTTCGCGCATCCGCTGATCCTGATGACGCCCGACACGGAACTGCGCGCGATGTTCGACCAGATCGATGCACGACAGCCGCGCACCGTGCGGCCGCTGGTCGAGACTGGATCGGTGCCGATGGTGCGGCGCCTCGCGGCCGAAGGTGCGGGTGTCGGCTTCCTGATCGCGGAGAACGTCGCCGACGACGTGGCCGCCGGCCGGCTCGCCTGGACGCCACTCGCGGATGCGGGAGCGCGTTCGTTCAGCTGCATCTACCAGCGGGCGGACATGAGCGCGACTGTTGCAATGACGATGTTTCTCGAGTTCTTCTCCGCGGCGATCGACGCGATGGAGCGCGGTTTCGCGCGTGACGGCGGGGCGGCCGGCAAGCGGCGCCGGGCGCCAAGGTAACGGAAACGGCACGGGCCGTGCGCCTGCATGGCGATGCAGTGCAACAAGCGAACCGCATGCCGGTTCGGCGAAGTTGCACACACAACGGCCGGTCGCATCGCGTCATTTCCTTATTGCGGAAAAAATTTTGTTCATGGGACTATCGAACGCGTTGCCCGCGCACCGAGGGGGTCGCAGGCAGCGAGACGCCCATCGCAACGAACGACAAGAACATCGACACAATGAAAAAACCGGCGATTTTCCCGTATGCATCCGCGTTGCTCGCGGCCGCCATGATGACGGCCTGCGGCGGCAACGACATCGAAACCGATGCGGGCTCCACGACGACACCCACGGCCGACACGAGCTGTCTCGCGATCGACAACAGCGGCTCGACGGTCGTCGTGGGCTCGAACCAGCCGGGCGATCCGTCGCTGCCGGAAGCGTCGTCGGGTTATCGCACCGGGATGAAGCCCGTCTATGCGAAAACGTACCTGGTGGCCACGTCGAACGCGTACGCGAGCGCGGCCGGTTGCGCGGTGCTGAAGAAAGGCGGCACGGCCGCCGACGCGGCGGTCGCCGTGCAGGCCGTGCTCGGCCTGACGGTGCCCGAGGCGACGGGCCTCGGGTCGGGCGGTGTGCTGCTCTACTACGATGCGCGCGGCAAGACGCTGCAGGCGTACGACGGCCGCGAAACCGCGCCGGCCGCCGCGACGGAGAACTACCTGCGCTACGTCGACGACGCGACCGACCAGTCGGCACCGCAACCGAACGCGCGCGCAAGCGGCCGCTCGATCGGCACGATCGGCGTGCCGCGGCTCATCGAGGCGCTGCAGCAGGACCACGGCCGGTTGCCGTGGCAGAGCCTGTTCGGCGACGCGATCACGCTCGCGACCAACGGCTTTCCGATCGGCGGCCGGCTTGCCGACGCGATCGCGGCGAACGCGCCGAACCTGAAGCGGGACGCCGAAGCCGCCGCGTATTTCCTGAACGCCGACGGTTCGCCGAAGACGCTCGGCACCGTGCTGAAGAATCCCGCTTACGCCCATACGCTGACGCTGATGGCGCAGTCGGGCGCGAACGCGCTGTACACGGGGCAGATTGCGCAGGACATCGTCGCGAAGATCGCGACGACGAAGGGCGCGGACGGCTCGACGCTCACGCCGGGCAAGACGACCGTCGCGGATCTGGCTGCGTATCAGGCGAAGCGTCGCGAACCGGTGTGCACGACCTATCGCAGCTACTGGGTGTGCGGGATGCCGCCGCCGTCGTCGGGCGGTATCGCGGTTGCATCGGCGCTCGGCATTCTCGAGAACTTCGACCTGAAGTCGCTGAAGCCGACGGCGATCGATCTCGAAGGCGGCAAGCCGACCGTCGCGGGCGTGCACCTCGTCACCGAGGCCGAACGGCTCGCGTATGCCGACCGCGACAAGTACGTGGCCGATACGGACTTCGTGCCGCTGCCGGGCGGCACGTGGGACACGATGCTGAACAAGCCGTACCTGAAATCGCGCGCGGCGCTGATCGACACGAGCAAGAGCATGGGCACCGCGCAGCCCGGCAATCTCGGCGCGGTGCCGCTCGGCGTCGACACGACGCTGATCGAGCACGGCACGAACCAGTTCACGATCGTCGACGGCGACGGCAACGTGTTGAGCGCGACGACGACGGTCGAATCGAGCATGGGCTCGTTCCACATGACCAACGGCTTCCTGCTGAACAACCAGCTGACCGACTTTTCCGCGAACCCGGTCGACAGCGCCGGCAATCCGGTGGCCAACCGCCTGCAGCCGGGCAAGCGGCCGCGCAGCTCGATGGCGCCGACGATCGTGTTCGGGCAGGCCGCGGACGGTTCGCGCGGTAACTTCGTGATGGCGACCGGTTCGCCGGGCGGCGGCACCATTCCGCAATACGTGGTCAAGACGCTCGTCGGCGCGCTCGACTGGGGGCTCGACGCGCAGCAGTCCGCGGGGCTCGTCGATTTCGGCGCGAGCAACAGCCCGACGACCACGATCGGCGGCGAGCATCCGAACGTCAATACGGCGAACAACGGGGCGAACGATCCGCTGATCACGGGGCTGCTCGCACTCGGGCACAAGGTGTCGACGTCCGCGCAGGCGAGCGGCGTCAACACGGTGATGCGCGTGACGGTCGGCCAGTCGCCCGCGTTGCAGGGCGGCACCGATCCGCGTCGCGAAGGCGTCGTGCTCGGCGATACGTTCCGGCCGTAATCCGACGGAACACGTGCGGCCCCGATCTGCCTGTTTCCGCCGACAGGCGGTCGGGGCCGCGCGTCGTGAAGGAGTCGCAATGACGAACGCGCATCTGCTTGAAATGGACGCAATCCTGTCGACGCCGGGCTTTTTCGATTTCCTCGGCGACGTCGATTGCGACCGCGCGCTGGACAGTCGCGATGCCGACCCGTTCGATGCGCAGTGGATGGCGGCATTCGATGCGATCGACGGCGATCCGGGTGCCGCGATCGATACGCCCGCCGTGAATGCGTTGCGCGAAAAGGCGTACAAGCTCGCCTTCAGCGCATCGGGCAACGCCGATGTGGCTGCGTGCGTGTCCGACGACATTGAACTGATCGCGAGGAGCCGGTTGTCGGGCCGCACCGACGGCTGGCCGATACACATCCTTTGGGATGCTTATAAAAACGGCCGGTTTCCCTGCTAGCCGTTTCACCTGCCTGCTTGCACGATGCGTGATGGTCGGGTAGTTCGCCATCGCGACGCGGTTCGCGCCGCACGTCATCGAGTTCACGCCCGCCCGCCTGCAAATACGTCCGCCGTTTCGTCGCAAGTCCCCGATTGTCAAACTATGTGAGTCAATCGTCAGCATTTGCAACGGAAGTAACAGTCCCCGCAATTCAATCGTTTTGCACGCCGGCGCCGCTACATTAGCTCCACCTGCCGCACGTCGCGGCGAGGCATGCGACAAGCCGCCCGGAGGCGGCTCGCAGCAACAACGTCTTTGGGGAGAATGACCATGAACAAGATTCGTACGATTCTGCTGGGTGCCGCACTGACCGCGATGGCGACTTCGGCTGCGTTTGCACAGACGGCCCAGACCGGCGCCGAGGGTTCCGCTGGCGTTGGCGCACAGGTTCAGACGCCGCTGCTCGGCGGCGGCGTGGGCGTGCAGGCTGGCGCCGGCGCGAACGCGGCAGGCTCGGGTTCGGGCGCGGGCCACCTCGTCGGCGGCGCGCTGAACGGCGTCGGCAAGACGGTCGGCGGCGTCGGCTCGGCAGCCGGCAATGCGGTCGGCGGCGCGACGCATGCGGTGGGCTCGGCAGCGGGTACGGCGAAGGATGCCGCGGCATCGACCGTGCACGCGACGAAGTCGCATGTGAAGCACGTCGCCGGCACGGCGAAGAGCCACGCGCAAGGCGCGGTGTCGACGGCAGGCGATGTCGCGGGCGGCGCGAAGGCGAAGGCCGGCGAAGCACTCGAAGGCGCGGCGAATTCGGCGCAGGGCGGCGCATCGATCGGCCTGAAGGGTTCGGCGTCGGCACAAGGCGGCGCGCTGTAAGCGACACGCATCCCGTCACGGCCCGGCCCGCTTCGTTGCGGGCCGGGCCGTTTTTTTATGGGCGCGCGTGGCCCCTGCCCATTGCTCGCCCGCCATGCTTAAATAGCGGGGCTCCCGGTTGCCGGGCCGCCGCGACGGCGGTGCCGGCCGATCCGGGCAAGCATGTCCGATCGACATCGTGACGACAGACGAAACCAAAACGCCGTTCCGGCCCGCCCGGCGCGGTCCGATAACCTTCCGAGGCATCACGTCATGACCATCCTGTTCCGTCTTCTCGCGCTCGCCTGCGCGCTCTGGCTGGCTGCCTGCGCGGCACCGCCGTCGCCATCCGCCAGTACCGGCGCGTCCGCCGCCGCGCCGCAGGCGCCGGACGCCAGCGAACGCCGCGGGCTCGGTACCGCGTGGGGCGAGTCGGTGCGATCCGAAACCCGCAATGTCGAATTCGAACGCGCGGATCCGGCGAAGCCGACGGATCTCGCATCGGTCTACTACAACGATGCGTTGCCCGGACATCCTCCCGCCGCCCAGGTTCGCCGGTTGCCGACTCGCGTCGCACTCGCGAACGGCGACATCGCGCTGTCGTTTACCGACGAAAAGGGCGCGCTGCTGCGTCTTGCACGCAGCAACGGCCGCTGGCACATGGCAGGCGTCGAGGGTTCGCGCTACATGATCGTGCTGCGCAACCAGGGGCGCCGCACGTTCGAAGTCGTGTCGACGGTCGACGGGCTCGACGTGCTGTCGGGGCGGCCGGGCAGCTATACGAACGGCGGTTACGTGCTGTACCCGGGCCGCACGCTGACGATCGAGGGCTTCCGCAAGAGCCGCGACGAAGTCGCTGCATTCCGCTTCGCGGCGGTGCCCGACAGTTATGTCGCGAACTCGAAGTACGGCGATGCCGCGAACGTCGGCGTGATCGGTGTCGCGCTGTTCGCGCAGAAGGAGAACGACGAGGAAGCATTGCGCCGCAACGCGAATCCGTTCCCCGGCAACGACAACGGCTTTGCGCCGCCGCCCGTACCGCGCGGCGAGTGACGGCACGTGGCGAAGCGCACTGCATTCGTCGCAACGCACGACGCACGCGGTGCGCTCTTGAAACGGGACTGCCCGGCCTGCATGCCGGCGCATACGACGACCTCCAGGACACTCCTGCGCGATCCATGCGGACACGAAATAACCCGACGATATCGGTTGCGTTGAAAGCAGCGGCGCTCGCGCTGCTGGCCGCGAATGCCGCCGTTGCATGCGCCGAAACACCGGCGCCCGAATCGGTGCAGCTCGCCAACGGTCATGCGATCGAATGGGCGCGCCCGAGGTTGCTCGAGGTCGACGCGGCCCGCCACCGGACCTCCGTGCTGAGCGTGCCGGCCGCGCTTCGGCGCGCCCTTGCCGATGCATCGAGCGTCGCGTTCCCGTCGGATCGTTCGAAGCGGCTCGACGGCAACGACTATGTGCTGGTCGTCGTCAACCGCGCGTCAAGCAGCCGTCCGACCGGGTATTGCGGCGCGGGCGAAGAAGGGGCGCTGTACGTGCTGGAACTGCGCGGTGCCCGCGCGGTGCCGCGCTTCTCGTTGCCCGTGCAAAGCTGTCTCGACTCCGTTTCGCTCGAAACCGATGGCGGCACGCAATCGCCGTATCGGGCGATCGCGTGGCGCGACGCACCGGCCGGCATCGACATCCGGTGGGAATATCTCGCGCACGGCGGCGCAACGCATCGCGTCTATCGTTTCGTGAACGGCACGTTTGCCGAAGTCGAGGTTCCGGAGTAACGCAGTCGTGCTGCGGCACAATGGACGTTCGAATTCGCATCGCGTGCTTCCCCACCATCCGGATCGACGGAGAACCGCATGTCGTTACCCGCTTTCAGGTACCATCCCGACCCGCTCGCAACGGGCAGCGTGATCCGCTCGGACGCGCGCTGCGTGTGCTGCGGCGATGCGCGCGGCTACGTCTACGCCGGCCCCGTGTACGCGGTCGACGAGTACGAGCAGTGCATCTGCCCGTGGTGCATTGCCGACGGCTCGGCGCAAACGCGGCTCGATGCAAGTTTTACCGATACGGACGGCATCGGCGGCGGCGAATGGGACGAGGTGCCCGAAGCGGTCGTCGACGAGATTGCCTGCCGCACGCCGGGTTTTCAGGGCTGGCAGCAGGAACGGTGGTGGACGCATTGCGGCGATGGCGCGCAATTCATCGGCCGCGCGGGCGCTGACGAACTGATGGCGCTCGGCCCGCAGGCCGTCGCGTCGATCCGGGCGTCGACCGGGCTCGACGACGGTGCCGAGTGGCGGCGTTTTTTCGCCGCGCTCGACAAGGACGGCTCGCCGACCGCGTATGTGTTTCGCTGCATCCATTGCGGCGAACTCGGCGGCTACCAGGATTGCGATTGACGGCCGGTCCGCATCATCGTCATGAAACAGAGGAATCTTCGTGAAGTTCATCCACGCGGCAGACATTCACCTTGACAGCCCGTTGCACGGCCTGAGCGCGTATCCCGACGCGCCGGCCGCGCAGTTGCGCAACGCGTCGCGCGAGGCGCTGCGGCAACTCGTGGATCGTGCGATCGAAGAGGAAGTCGCGTTCCTCGTGATCGCCGGCGACCTGTACGACGGCGACTGGAAGGATCACAACACAGGCATCTTCTTCGGCCAGCAGATGGGGCGCCTGCGCAAGGCCGGCATTCGCGCATTCGTTCTCGGCGGCAACCACGACGCCGAAAGCGAGATGACGAAGAAGCTGACGTTGCCCGACAACGTCACCGTGTTCGGCCACCGCAAGCCGGAAACCGTCAAGCTGCCGGAATTCGACGTCGCGCTGCACGGGCAGAGCTTCAAGGACAAGGCCGTCGTCGACAATCTCGCGATCGCTTATCCGGACCCGGTGCCCGGCTGTTACAACATCGGCGTGCTGCACACCGCGCTCGAAGGTTATGCGGCGCACGCGAACTATGCGCCGTGCACGCTGGCCGAACTGCATGCCAAGGGTTACGACTACTGGGCGCTTGGCCACGTGCACGAATTCCAGCAATGGTCGGGGCCGTCCACCGTCGTGTTTCCCGGCAACCTGCAGGGCCGCCATATCCGCGAGACGGGCCGCCGCGGCGCGGTGCTCGTGACGGTCGAGCAAGGCCGCACGCAGGTCGAGCGCCTGTATCTCGACGTGCTGCGCTGGGAGGCCGTGTCGGTCGACGCGTCCGACTGCTTGACGGTCGCCGACCTGTCGAGAAAGATCGGCCAGTCGCTGGAGACGCTGCTGACCGTCGACGGCCACGTGCCGCGCGCGGTGCGCGTGACGGTCACGGGGCGCACGCCCGCGCACGGCCTCTTTTTCGGCCGCGCGCCGCAGTTGCGTGCGGAGGTGCTGAACCAGATCGGCATCATCGGCAACGAACGGCTGTGGCTCGAGAAGGTCCGGCTCGCGACGTCCGCTGCCGATCATCAGCAGGGCGAGAGCGAGCAGCTCGAAGCGCTGGAGGACCTGAAGCAGATCCTGGCCGACGCCGCGAGTGATCCGGATTTCCTCGCGCTGCTCGAACGCGACCTGAAGCCGTTCGTCGGCAAGGTGCGCAGCGACGTGAAGGAGGAAGTGCCGTTGCTGACGATGGCGCGCGCGGGCGAGCTCACCGCGCTGGTCGAGCAGGTCGGTCCCGCGTTGCTCGCGCGGCTGGCACGGGGGGAGTAAGCGATGCGCATCAATCAACTCGATCTGATCAAGTACGGCAAGTTCACCGACGAGACGCTGCGTTTCCCGTCGGCCGGCGAGGATTTTCATGTGATCGTGGGGCCGAACGAGGCCGGCAAGTCGACGATCCGCACGGCCGTGTCGGAGCTGCTGTTCGGGATGAAACTGCAGACGCCGCTCGACTTCCTGCACAGCACCCCCGAGCTGCGAATCGGCGGCGTGCTGGAGAACGGTACGGGCGAATACGCGTTCCACCGTGCGCGCGGGCGCAGTCCGCTGCGCACACCTGCCGACGACAAGCTGCCCGACGACTATCTGGCCGCCCTCCTCGACGGCGCGACGCGCGAATTCTTCGAGCAGATGTTCGGGCTCGATCACGGGCGGCTGGTCGACGGCGGCCGCAGCATTCTCGACGCATCCGACAAGCTCGGCCAGGTGTTGTTCGAATCGGCCGCCGGGGTCGGCAGTCTCGGGCCGGTGCGGGAGGATCTCGATGCGCGTTCGGTCGAGCTGTGGGCGCCGCGTCGTAGCGGCAGCGCGTTTGCGCTGGCCGAAACCTTGTTCACCGAAGCCGTGACCGAACTGAAGACGGTCCAGGTGCGCACGCGCGACTGGGTCGATCGCAAGGACGCGCGCGAAGCGGTCGAACAGCAGATCGAGCAGGCGCGCGCGGAGCAGCGCCGGCTTGAAGCGTTGCGTTCGAAGCTGGAGCGCGTGCGGCGGCTCGCGCCGTACCTGAAGGAGCTGACGGTCAAGGATGCGGCGCTGGCCGAACTGGGCGTGGTCGTCGAATTGCCGCCGACCGCGTATGCGGATTTGCTGAAGGCGCAGGGCGATCTCGCGGCGGAGCAGAAGGTGCTCGAGGAACGGCGTGCCGACCTGCTCGCCAAACGGCAGGCGCGCGATGCGATCGATGCCGATGCCGACACGCTCGCGCTCGAAGCCGATATCGAAGCGCTCGATCGGCTGCGCGGCGCCTGCATGAATCACGCGCAGGATTTGCTGTTGCTCGGCGCGGATGTCGAGCGGCACCTGTCCGCCGCGTTTTCGGCGGCCGCCCAGCTCGACTGGCCGACCGACGAAGCGTCGTTGCGTGCGTCGCTGCCGACGGCGCTGTCGCTGAAGACCGTCGCGAACCTGTTGCGCGAACACGGCGCGCTGCACCAGGCGCTCGCCGGCGCGCGCGAATCGCTCGACGAGCGCACGCGCGAGCTTGCGCAGGTGCGCGAGCAACAGGCGCGCGTGTCGACCGTCGACGTGCCGGAAGCGTTGCGCGCGGCGCTCGCCGACGCACAAGGTTTTCGCAACAGCGGCCAGCGCGAGCAGGCGCTCGAAAGTGAAATCGCTGCCGCCGAACGGACGCTGTCCGGCGCGCTCGATGCGCTCGGCCAGTGGCGCATGCCGGTCGACACGCTGCGCGCGCTCGACGTGCCGTCGGTGGCGCGGCTCGGCGTGCTGCTCAAGGAAGAAAGCGAGCATGCAAGCGCGGCTGCCGCCGCGCGCGAAGCGCGAGATGGCGCGCTCGAAGAGCTCGAGCGACTCGAACTGCAGGAGAAGCATTTCGCGGAGAACCACAAGGTCGTCACGACCGCGGACGTGCTCGCAGCGCGCGCGCGACGCGACGGCGCATGGGGCGACATCCGCAGCGGCGCTGTCGACCTTGCAACCGGCGCACCGGCGGTCGACGACGCGATTCGCCTCGCCGACGAACTCGTCGATGCGCAACTCGGCGCCACGCAGGCGGCGGCGACGCTGCAATCGCTGCGTCAGCAGGTTGAAGCCGCGCGGGCTGGCGTGACGCGCAGGCAGGCTGCGTCGGACGAGCGCGAGCGCGCGTTGGCCGCGCATCGCGACGCATGGACAGCGCTCGCCACGCAGGCCGCGGTGCCCGGCATGCCGCTGGCGGCGATGGGCGACTGGCTTGCGAAGCGCGACACGGTGTTTGCCGCGCAGGTCGATCTCGACCGTCAGCGCCGCGAGTTCGACACGATTCGTGCTGCACGGGCCGGTGCCGAAGCCGCGCTGCGTGCGGCACTGCATACCGTGTCGCGCGGCGGCGAGTCGGACGGACTCGCCGCGCTCGTCGCGATCGCCGAGACCTTCGTGCAGTCGGCCGAGAAAGCGATCGCGCAAAAGGACAGCCTCGAGGATCGCGCGCGGGAAGCCGAACGCGGATCCGCGACCGCGCAGTCGCGAGTCGACCACGCGCAGACGGCCTACGATGCGTGGCGCGCGCAATGGCGCGACGCGCTGGCCGACGCGAAACTGTCCGCGAGCGCGGTGACGTTGGCCGCGGCGGAAGGCGCGCTCGGGCTCGCGAACGCGGTGACCGCCGAACTGGCCGATGCGGACGCACCACGCAACCGGATCGCCGCGATCCGCGCGGAGCTGGCCGCGCTCGAGGCCGGCGCGCGGCGGCTTGCCGAAGCGCTTGCGCCGGAATGGCTGGCGAGCGGCGACTGGCCGGACGTTGCGCGCCGGCTGACGATGCGCCTCGCGGCCGCCAGGGAAATCGCGCGCGCGATCGGGCGTGCCGACGAGGCCGTGCGGCAGGCCGACGGCAAGGTCGCGGATGCGGCCGCCGCAGTGGCCGGTGCCGATGCGCGCATCCAGCCGCTGCTTCAACTGGCCGGCGTCACGTCGATCGACGCGGCGCTGCCGCTGGCCGAGCGCTCGGATCGCCAGCGCCAGCTGCGGCAAGCGGTCGATGCCGCGCACGAGGCGCTGGTGCGCGATGGCGACGGTCTGTCCCGGTCCGCCGTCGAGGCGGAGGTCGCGGAACAGGACATTGTCGACGTGCCGGCGCACCTCGAAGCGGTGAAGCAGTCGCTGGGCGATGTCGGCAAGCGGCTGAACGAGCTCGCGCAGCAGCAGGTCGTGGCCGACCAGGCGTTCGGTGCGATCGACGGCCAGGCGAATGCGGCCGTCGCCGAGTCGAAGCGGCAGGAAGCGCTGGCGGCGATGGGCGATGCGGCCGAGCAGTATCTGGAGGCGGCCACGGCGAGCCGGTTGCTGAAGTGGGCGACGGATCGCTATCGCGACCAGAAGCAGGGGCCGATGCTCAGGCGGGCGGGCGAGATCTTCGCCGGGCTCACGCTCGGCGAATTCGCGAAGCTGACCGTCGATACCGAACGGACGCCGCCCGCGCTGTATGCGCGGCGCACGAAGGGAACGTCGGTCGAGGTCGCCGGGTTGAGCGAAGGGACGCGCGACCAGCTGTTCCTCGCGCTGCGGATCGCGGCGCTGGAGCTGCAGCTCGGCAGCAGGACCGCGCTGCCGTTCGTTGCCGACGATCTGTTCATCAACTTCGACGATGCGCGCGCGAAGGCCGGGCTCGACGCGCTGCGCGATCTGTCGACGCGAACCCAGGTGCTGTTCCTGACGCACCACGATCACCTGCTGCCGCTCGTGAAGGACGTGTTCGGCGCGCGGGTCAACGTGGTCGAGCTGCAGCGCGCGCCGGCCGGCGCGTGATGCGGGGCGCGCACGGATGCCGGCGCACGGGAAGGGTCATCGCGTACAGGTAGTATGTGCGGTTCCGAAATGCCCGCGGCCGGTTCTGCCGGTCGCGGGACTGGCCACACGAGGGGGGAATATGAAAAAGCTGGTAGCCGCCATCGCGTTCGCGGCGGACAAGCATCGCAATCAACGGCGCAAGGACGAAGAGGCGTCGCCGTACATCAATCATCCGATCGCGCTCGCCGACGTGCTGGCCAACGAGGCCGGCGTCGAGGACGAACGCGTGATCGTCGCTGCCGTGCTGCACGACACGGTCGAGGATACCGAGACGACCGAGCAGGAGCTGCTGCGGCTGTTCGGCAAGGACGTCGCGGACATCGTGATGGAAGTCACCGACGACAAGTCGTTGCCGAAGGACGAGCGCAAGCGCCTGCAGGTCGAGCATGCGGCGACCATCAGCCGGCGCGCGAAGCTCGTGAAGCTGGCCGACAAGATCTGCAACCTGCGCGACATTGCGCGGCACCCGCCCGCGGACTGGCCGCTCGAGCGCAAGCAGGCGTACTTCGACTGGGCGAAGTCGGTCGTCGACCCGATGCGCGGCGTGCATCCCGGTCTCGAGGCGATCTTCGACACCGCATACGGCGCACGGCCGGTGGACTGAGGCACCCGCATGCGATCGGCCCGATCCGTCGGATCCGCCACGCGGCATTCGCCCGTCGTGGCGGGCGTGGATGTGGGTGGCGACAGGAAGCAATGCGATCTCGTGATCCTGCGCGGCTCGACGGTCGTCTGCCGCGAAGCGCGGATCGCGCCCGAGGCGGTGCCGGCGCTGTGTCTTGCACATGACGTCGTGGCCGTCGGCGTCGATGCGCCGAGTCTGTGGTGGGCGGGAAGCGGGCGCCGGGCGGCCGAACAGGCGCTCGCGCGCGAACGGATCTCGTGCTTTCCGACGCCGTCGCGGGAGCAGGCGGTCGCGAGCACGTCCGGCTTCTTCGACTGGATGTTCATGGGAGAGCGCGTCTACCAGGCGCTGGCGGTGGCCTATCCGCTGCTGACCGCCGCGCGATATGCGGGCGGGCGTACGAGCTTCGAAACCTATCCTTACGCGATTACCTGCGCGATGCTGGGCAAGGCGGTTGCGTCGGCGAAGCAGAAGCGCAATCAGCGCCGGCAATTGCTGGAGCGACTGGGCATCGACGTGTCGACGCTGCGTTCCGTCGATGCGCGAGACGCGACGCTTTGCGCGCTGACGGCGCAGTACGTCATCGACGGGAACGCGCATGCGTATGGCGATGCGGAGGGTGGATATATCCGCGTGCCGATCGTGAGCGAGACGATCATCCTCGACTCACCGTAGTTGCGATGCACGGCCCCGGAGCGGACGGAGATCGCAGGCTAGTCGTCGTGACAAGGTGAGCTTTTGCGGGAGGTGTACGGCCGGCCTGGCGACGCAGGTGCCAGGCCGCGATTGTCGGCCGGCACGCATCGGGATTGCTGGCGCACCTGGCACGAAACCGGCGTGCCGCGCGCTTCCGGGTGGTGCTGCTCAATCCTCGAGGATCGATTTCGGCACGCTGGCCAGATCGCAGGCTTGTGCCTGCTCGAAGTAGCCTTCTGCATCGTCGATCATCACGACCGCGACGTCGATCAACTCGTCGAGCCGCTGCAGCAGCGATTCACGCCACTCGATGTCTTCGTCGCGCTCGGGCGTCTTGTCCATCTGCTCGATGATCGAATCGGCCGTCTGCAGGAAAGGAATGGCCTGCTGATAGTTTTCGATCGAGACCATCGCCGCGTTGCGCGCGCCGACGAGCCGTTCGCGGTGCTCATCCGCCAGTGCGGATTCGCCGCTGATCCGCGGCAATACATCCGAGATGCGCTGCAGAAGCGGCGGGGCCTGTTCTTCCAGCATGATGGCGCGCTCGCGCAGGGCCGAATATTCGTCGCGAAGATCGGCGTCGCCGGGTTGAGTGGTGCTGTCCATCGTCGATGTGAGTACGTAGTTCAGTCGCGGCATGATACTCGACCCCACGAGATCCCTTGTCTGTTCCGCAGATTGGGGTTGCGAGGGCCGTGGCGGTGCGAATGCGCGCCGTCGAAGCCGGGAGGCTCGACATCACGTTCGGTGGTCTGACGATTGGCGGGGATGCGAGCCCGGAACGCGGTTGCGCATGCAATGCCGCCGGCCTCTATATATAGGACGAAAGAGCGGCTTGCGTCGCTTCCATGGAGGGCGGCTCGCGCTGCGATGCGCGGCCCGTCGAGCCCCAAGCCCCCGTGCGCGTCAGCGCACGGGGGCTTTTCAAGATATTTTCACAAAGGGGCTTGCGCGAAGGGCGAGGGGTGCATAGAATCACGCCTCTTTCGCGCTAACGGAAACGCAGCGCGGAAGAGGGAAGCGGTGCTGTTGGGGTGTGGTGGTAACGAGCCCGGGCAGCACTCGAAGTTGAACCCCGCAGTCGCAACGAAGCAGTTAAAAAGTTGTTGACGAACTGCGAAACACGGTTCATAATCTCGCTTCTCTGCTGCTGAAAACGCAGCGCTGCTGAGAAACACGAAGTTCCTCGCAGATTGCTCTTTAAAAATTAACAGCCGATAAGTGTGGGCGCTTGATGGAAGCGAGCTGATCCTCGGATCAGATAGCGAAAGTATCAAGAGTCTCACACTAAAGTAAGTCAGGTTCATGAAGCAATTCATGTTCCTGTCAGCTTTGAGTGAGCGACCGGTTCTTAACCGAACCGAAAACAGTAACAGGTTTAAACTGAAGAGTTTGATCCTGGCTCAGATTGAACGCTGGCGGCATGCCTTACA
>NZ_JBQVSQ010000010.1:0-268105 GCF_052952715.1 Burkholderia sp. YIM B11467 | reverse complement strand
TAGTGTGAGACTCTTGATACTTTTGCTATCTGATCCGAGGATCAGCTCGCTTCCATCAAGCGCCCACACTTATCGGCTGTTAATTTTTAAAGAGCAATCTGCGAGGAACTTGGCGTTTCTCAGCAGCGCTGCGTTTTCAGCAGCAGAGAAGCGAGATTATTAACCGTTTTTTAAAACTCGTCAATAACTTTTTTAACTACTTCGTTTCGACGACTGCGGTTTAATTTCGTGTGCGCCAGGGTCGCTATAACCGACCTCAACAGCACCGCTTCCCTTCTTCCCCCCGCGCCGTGTTTCCGTTAGCGCGAAAGAGGCGAGATTCTAAGCATCTGCCCCGATCTCCGCAACCCCCTTTGTGAAATTTTTTTGACGTGCAGTTCCGCGGGCCGCTGAGCCTCCCTCGCGGTCATATATAAGCGACACGACAGGAGTGGCCTCGGTCGCCCGTGAACAGCCCCACCGTATCGAAACCAACCCTCCGTCGCTCACCGTCCCACCATCGCCCTCACCACGCCGTCCCGCCGGATCAACCCGTGATACAAGGCGGCCGCGAAGTGCGCGAGGAACGTCGCGAAGAACAGATAAGCCAGCACCCGATGCGCGACCCGGAGCCAGGCGAACGTCACCGGGTCGGCCGAAACAAGCGCCGGCAGCTGCACGCCACCGCCCAGCGTCACCGGATACCCGCCGGCCGAAAGCATCGCCCACCCGATCAGCGGCATCGCGACCATCAGCGCATACAGCACGAGATGCGACCCATGCGCGGCAACCTTCTGCCACCACGGCAGATCCTCAGGCAACGCCGGCGGCTTCGACACCATCCGCACCACGATCCGCACACACACCAGCACCAGCACGGCCACACCCAGTGGCTTATGAATCGCCACCAGAAACGCATGCCGCTCGGAGACGGACGACACCATCCCCACCCCGATGAACAGCATCGCGACGATCATCGCGGCCATCACCCAATGCAGGACCCGCGCCGGCAAACCAAACGTCGTAGAAGTCTTCATCACCGCCCCTCCGAACTCAACTTGGCCACGCCCGCTACCCCGGCCTCTTCACTCGTCCTGCGCAGATACGAATCCGCATAAGCGGCCGACCGCGCCGCCAGCAACGGATCCCCCGACACCTGAATCCCCTGCGGCAGCACCGTCGGGTCGTAATTCACGTCCCGGCACGGCCCGCTGTCCTGCGCCTCCACCCGGTCGAGCACGAGCGTCCCCGCATCGATCGTCGTCCGCTGCGCGGGCCAGACCTTCGTTGCGTCGTCCACCGGATCGCCAGGCTCCGCCAGGGTGACCAGCAGCTTCCACTTCTGCGCACCGGCCGCGATGCGCTGCGTCACGTCCTGCTGCAACACGTTCGGATCCGAGGCCGTCGCGACGTCCCCGGCGCCGGCCGTCTGCTCGGGCACGACGCGCCACCGCACCGCCTGCCGCTTGCCCGTCGCGTCGACGAAGTAGAACGCGTTCAACCCGTAATAACTCTCGGTGACGTAACTCGCGCTCGGCTTCGCACCCTTCACCCACTGCAGGAACGCGGCCGTCTCCGGATGCGCGCCGAAAAACGCCTTCACCTTCGCGGGATCGGGCTTGCCCGTCTTCGGATCGGGCCGGGTCGCCAGCGTCTGCTGATAAAACGCCTGCGGCGTCGCCACCGGAAACACGGGCATCGCGTTCATCCCGGTCCGCCATTGCTCGCCGTCCGGCGCGGTGAGCTTCAGCGCGAGGCTGCGGATCGGCACGCTGCTGTCGGGCGCATACGGATTCCCGCCCGGCAGCGCGAACCGCCCGACCACCGGCGTGCGCACCGCCTTGAAGAACGGCGCGACCGAATACGCGCTCGCGGCGCCATTGCCTTCGAAATAACCGGTCACGCACACGCCCTTCGCGTGATTGCGCCGATAGCCGGGATGGATGCCGCTATTGGTCTGCAGCGCGTCGACGAGCCGCTGCGGGGTCAGACGCGCCGGCGCGAGCCACCCGCCGGCATACCCGAACGCGACGGCCACGCCGGCCACCGCGCCGCCGATCGCGGCCCAGCGCCACCACCCGCGCCCGGGCTCGCGCTGCGGCGAAGAAGAGGAAGAAGATCGCTCCATGAATGTGCTCCCGATCGTCAGATCATTGTCGAACCCGCGTAGGACGCCACCCGCGCCGCTTTATTCCACGAAAATTTTTTTCCTATGCTTGATGGAATAATCGGTGCCGACCGGCGTCCTACGCGGCATCTCGACCCTTTCGGCAACCGGCCCGGCCATGCCCTCCACCGCCCTCGACGACGACGCGTTGCGCGAACTCCTCCCCAGGCTGCGACGCTTCGCGCTGTGGCTGGCGCGCGACGTCCACGCGGCCGACGATCTCGTCCAGTCGACGCTCGAGCGCGCGCTGTCGCGCTGGACGAGCCGCCGCGACGACGCATCGCTGCGCAGCTGGCTCTTCACGATCCTGTACCGGCAGTTCCTCGACGGGAAACGCAGCGCGAAGCGCTACAGCTGGCTGCTCGGCCGCATTCGTGACGACGACGAAGCGCACTGGCCGTCCGCCGAACGCGAATTCACGGCGCGCGCGACGCTCGAAGCGTTCGGCCGGCTCTCGGACGAGCAGCGCAGCCTGCTGCTGCTCGTCGCGGTCGAGGGCTTCACCTATCAGGAAGCCGCCGACCTGCTCGAGGTGCCGATCGGCACCGTGATGTCGCGGCTCTCCCGCGCGCGCCAGGCGCTGCGCCAGCTCAGCGATGGCGAGCTCCCCGCTCCTTCTTTGCGATTGATGAAAAAATGAACACGCCTCCGAACGAACACGACCTTCAGGCCTATGTCGACGGCCAGCTCGACGACGAGGCGCGCGCCGCGGTCGAGCGCTATCTCGCGCTGCATCCGGAGCGCGCGGAACAGGTGAAGCAATGGCAGCAGGATGCGCAGCGGTTGCGGGCCGCGCTCGAAAGCGTGCGGATGCCGGCCGATAACCCTGCGCTCGATCCAGCGGCGATTCGCGGCCGGCAGGCGGTACGCTCGCGGATGCGGTTCGCGATGGCGGCCTCGTTCGTGTTCTGCGTCGGGCTGGGGACATTCGGCGGATGGCAGGCGCGCGGGTGGAACGCGGCGCCGCCCATCGCGCCGATGAGCGATGCGGTCAAGGCTTACCGAATGATGGTGGTCGATCAGACGGCGAAGGTCGATTACCGGCCGACGGGTGCGGGCGATTTGCAAGGGTGGCTCACCAAACGCGTGGGGGCGTCGGCGAGGCTGCCGGATTTGAGCGCGGCGGGGTTCCGGCCGGTCGGTGGGCGGTTGTTCACGACGGACAGCGGGGCCACGGCTGCGATGGTGCTCTATGAGGACGGTGCCGGGCGAACGCTGAGCTTCTATCTCCGGCCGGCGGAATCGAAACATCGGCTGCTGCCGGCCGGGCAACGCGCAGATGGCGCGTTGCTGGCACGGTATGGGTCGGTGAACGGGCTCAACTATGCGGTGGTCGGGCCAGCCGGGAGTCTTGGGGAGAAGGCGGTCGTGCAGGCGCTCGATCAGCAGACTTGAGTGGTACGATGCGCGCCGCAGTTGGGGGCGTTGGCAAGGCGCCAGCGCCCTGCGCGGTGCGGCTTGGCTGGCTTGAGCGTGCTTACGCTCACCGCTTGAATGCACAGCGTTTCGAGTGACTTTGCTGAGCGGTTGTCCACATCGGAACGTTGTTCGGTGCCCTCACCTTTGAAATCACAGGGTTTTGATTCGGCGCGGAACGGGATATCCACATCGGTCATGGCGGTGCCGCTTGCCGTCATCGGTCGACTCGCTCACCTTTGGTCTGCACAGTGTTTCGGGTTGTTTTGGGGCTGCGATATCCACACCCCTTGCGGTAAAACGAATGCCTGCGCCGGGTTCGATTGCTCTCACTGGTTGAACGCACAGGGTTTGGAGTTCTTTGGCTCCTGGATATCCACAACGCATCCAACCTCGGGGCGTCGCCCGCGAATTCTGCGAGTCATCCGATCGATTCCGGCAAAAAGCCCGCCAAACAAGGCATTCGGGGTGATCCTTCTTGTCGAAAACAAGACGCTCACCCATCCAGTGCACAGAGATTCGACTGGACTGGCGTGCGGGTTGTCCACATGCCTCCTGCCGACAGCGGCAAGAACGGCGATGGCCTTTCAGCGCTCGACTATGCGCTGGAAAACAACGCGATCGACCGTCATCCGAATTAGCCGGAATCCGCGCCCAGCATGCGATCCTAACCCACGCTCACCAACCGGCCGCACAGCGTTCCGAATCGTTTCGTGCGCCGGTTATCCCCAAACGGAGGCAAAGCACCGTCGCATCACGAGCACGTCATCGGCATTGCCGCGATATGAGCATTCGTTAACGCCATGCGCCACGTCACCCAGCGCACCGTGAGCTCGCCCAGGTTGTCCCTGACCAGCATGTCCGGCATCACCACCCCAGCTTCGACGCGCAGCGTCTTGCCGCTGTATTCGTCCGTTTGCCATTCGCCGGAGACCGGGCAGATATCGCCGGTGCGGACCTGCGTGACAGTGTCACGGTTCGGCTGCAACGGCGACGGCGGCTCAAGGAAATACTGCGATTCATCGGGAATGATGCCGTCCGCATATCGCTTGTCCTCCCACAACAGTCGCCAGTGCGTCTTGACGGGCGTTCTCGTCTCGTCGTTCCTTAGGTTCGGCGCGCGGATGTCCCGAATGAAATAATTGAAGCAGCCATTGCCGCGCAGACTGCGATTGCCGACCGGCACGATGCCAAGCAACTTCAATTGATCGACAACAACGGGTTCCCAGATGCCGTCACAAGGCACCTTCTCGCCTGACTTGATCACCGGGCCGACTGGTTCCGGAACCTCGGGCAAGTCCTCCGGAAACACCGGATACGGAAGCGTGTAGAAGGTGTTCCTGTATGCATTCGGGGACAGCAGCAGCCCCTCCGAGCGCAGTTGCGCCAGATCGTTGTTCAAACTCGACGGCTCGAGCGGTGCATGCTCCATCTGGTATTGCGATGCGTGCAGCAGTTGGGCCAGCGCGTTGACCTTCGGCGGATAGGGGGCAAACTGCGCACCACGCTCCCAGTAGTTGTAATGGGGGAAGAAATACGCGTTCAAATAGTTATACCGGTCGACTGCGTATTCCAGCGGCTCGCCGCGCTGCCAGACAAACCGATACCCGCGGGCCAGCTCGGACAATCCTCGATCGTAAGCGGCGAGAATCTCGAAGATGATCGGCAAGTGGCCGGCGTGCAATGGCTCCGGATCGTCTTCAGGCCACGTCTTTACCGCGTTCTCGTATTCGCTTGCAAAGATCGCAAACGCATCGCGTTTGCGCTTCCAAAGCGAAAAGCTGGTCAGGCGTTGAAGCAGCCAGAAAATCCTGCGCCGCGTCGCGTCATCCGTCAGGTCGTACAGCTTGATCGTCATCACCAATCCCCGCGCAACGGCGCCGGTTCCATAAACGTCATGAGCGCTCCGCTGCGTTCACGCCGGCGTGCCTTCGTCGCTCAAGCCACTTCGCTTCAACACGTCCCGCAGGCACACCGGACACACGTACTCACCGGCATCCCACAACTTCACGAACATGGCCCGATCGTCGATCCGGAATGCCGATTCGACGATGTCGATATCCGGCCCGAGCACCTTGCGCAAAAACGCTTCGTCAAACCAGTGCTTCGGTTCGTGCTTCATCGTGCCATCGGTCACCTGCACGACATGGCAATCGCGAATCACGTCGATCGTCAGGATCGCGGCCTCGATATCCGGCGACGTGCGCGTCGGCCAGATCAACCCGTGAAGCTCGCATCGCGCGTGATTGCGAGGCCACTTTGCATTCGCCGCGACGACGGACGTGTCGAACGCCTGCTCTTTCGTCGTCGGTTGATAAGGCGTTTCGCCGGAGCGCACGAGCAGTTCGTCCAGGCACGCCAAACACTCATACGCACGCAAGCGCTCCAGCGCCGCGATCTTCGGAAATGCCTTCACGTGCGCGACCTGATCGACAAAGGTCGCATCGACCTCGTGCTCGTCGAGCTCGGCGCGCAACATCCACATCTCCCGGCTGTATCTCGGCCGGTCGAGCGAGACCTTCACGAGTTCGCCGGGCACACACTGCCCGCGCAGTTTGATGCGTGCGGCAACGCCCGTCGACGTTGTCGCCGTGGAAGCATGTCCGTGCCGATGGCAAACGATCGGTCCCATTACTTGCCCCAGTTGCGAGCGCCGCTCGCATCACCCTGCTCTTTCTTCGGTTTCAGCGCGTCGGTTTTCATCGTCGCTAACTCAGGATTCAAAGTCGACCGTCGTCCGTCGCAACGAGAAATGCGCAGTAATCGCCGAAATCACGGCCTGTCGCGTGACGACATCGATCGCCTCGTCGTGTCTCGGCTCCGCGTACTTCATTGAATCGACGTAGACGACGAATGCGGGACCGTTGTCCGCGACCGGCAGCAGCGCTTCGCCAAGCACCCGGACCGGCCGCTCGCCATCGGACAGCTCAATCGCACCGCGCGACACCGTCAGGACCTTGTACGTCATCGCTTTGCCTCGCGTGATTCAGTCGTTACGGAACTGCACCTCGAAACTCAAATCCCCTTGCCTCGGATCGTAGCGAAACTCGGCAACTCCCCACGCACACGGTTCGAGCTGTGCTACCGCAGGATGCTCGCTCACCACCGTCAAGCCCGCTGACTTCGCAATCGACCGCACGATCTTCGACTCGGTGATGCTTTTGTCGAAAAAGCGGATCGTATCGAACAGGATCGTCACGCTCGCGAGTCGCCCTTCATTCACGTCGATCACGCATTCGCCTGCGTGACCGCCGAAGGTGACCTTCTCCGACACGCGATAACGAACCGCACCGTTCGCCGCTGGCTGCGCCGACGAACACAAGCGACGAATGTCCTCACCCAACTGCCCGTCGCTTCCGACCTCGATGCGAGCACGGTCCGCATGAACCGCACCGCTTTGCCAGTCAACCCGAATCGCCAGTGCCATGTCGCGAGGCCTTCACAACCTGAATGCCGGCGATTCTACAGACACGACGGTTCGCACCTCGTCCGCATCCCTCACGGCCTGCCGCTTCGTCCATCCGTTCACCGCACGCAGTGCATATCCCGCGCGAATCACAGTCGACGGACTGTGCTTATCCAAAGGTGTTAACAGGGTTCGTATACATACGTAGTGATAGTTAACAAGCCCTGTGCCTCACAGTGGATAACCTCCCTAACGCACTGAATTATCAACACGAAGCAGGATGCATAACCATGGGCACCTCACGTGAACAGCTCCGCGGAGCACAGAACAACTTTTCGTCGATTCACAGCCGCGACGACATATCCTCAATCGCTCCACTGTGAATCCAGAGGCTTGCAAGACGGTTATCCAGAGGGGAATGTGGATAACTTCGCGGCACCGACACGCTTCGCTGTGATGCGAGACATCACGCACGCGCAGCAACCAACACGACCGCCCACCTGCACGCGCACCCTCGATTCAAAAAATTTTCACGAAGGGGCTTGTGCTCCTCAAAAACCCTCTCTATAATTCGCGGCTTCTTAGGCTCGTAGCTCAGTTGGTTAGAGCACCACCTTGACATGGTGGGGGTCGTTGGTTCGAATCCAATCGAGCCTACCAACGAACAAAATGAAGGGGTCCGGCAGCACACATTGCCTACAGGTAATGCGGCTCGCCAAACATACAAACGCCACGCGGCAACCTCGCGTGGCGTTTTTCTTTTTCCGACCGAAACAGCGCATGTTGCCTCGATGCGTTGCGCGATCCACGGCATCGCATCCTCACCCGCATATCGACCCGCAATACACACCGAGTAGAATCGTGTGCGCATCGAAGCGCGCTGCGCGGCAAGCCTCCTGATCTCCAGCGCACCCAAACCGCATCAGAACAACGACGCGCAATCCGCGCGACTGAGAGCAAACGACCATGTCCGAGGTCACGACCACCACGCCGTCCGCGAGCAACGACGAAATTGCCGCTTACGTCGGCAAGAAAGCCGCCTGGTACGAGCGGAAATGGACGATCGCCGAATCGCGCAAGAGCCGGCAGTCGTGGAACTGGGCAGCGTGCTTCCTGGGCCCGGTCTGGATGGCATATCGATGCATGTACTGGCAAGCGGCCGCCGTGCTGGGCGTCACGCTCGGCATCACGCTGGTCGAACTGCTGTACTTCCCGAAATACTTCGAATCGAGCACGCTCGACCCGGTCACGATCGCGATCGCGGTCTCGCTCGGCTGGTACGGGAACGGCATCTACAAGACGCACGTCGAACGCAAGATCGACAAGCTGCGCCCAAACGCGACGTCCGGCGAATCGTTTCTCGCGCTGCTGGAAGCGCAAGGCGGCACGAACTGGCTCGCGGCAACCGGGTTCGCCGTCGCAACGCCGCTGCTCGGTTTCCTGATGATCATGGTCCGCACCCTCGTGGTCGGGACGTATTGACTGCGGTAACCGGCGACCGGGAAAGCAGGGCGGAAAGAAGCGGGCGGAGGGCGCCGTCGCCATGCATCCGCACGGCACGCTGCGCACGATTCCGCCGCCTTCAATGCAGATGCTTCAACTTGTCAGGATTCCGCACGACATAGATCGCGACGATCTTCCCGTCCTCGATCTCGAGCGCAGTAGTCTGCAGCTCGCCGTCGGATTCCAGCGTGACGAAACCCGGCAGCCCGTTGATGAACCCGGCCCGCACGAGTTTCGACGCGTGCGTGGCGAACAGCTCGGCCAGGTATTCGTGCACCTTCATCACGCGCTCGAAGCCGAACACCGGCTTGCCCGCGGCCGTGCGCTTGCCGCCGCCGTCCGAATGCAGGCTCACGTCCTCGGCGAGCATCGCGCCGAGCGCGCGCATGTCGCCGCTGCGTGACGCCGCGAAGAACGCTTCGGCCAGCTCGATCCCGCGCTGCTTCTCGACATGAAAACGCGGCCGCGCCTCGCGCACATGCGTGCGGGCCCGCGCGGCGAGCTGCCGGCACGCGGCCGGGTCGCGCTGGATCGTCGTGGCGACTTCGTCGAATTCGAGGCCGAACACGTCGTGCAGCAGGAATGCCGCGCGTTCGAGCGGCGAGAGCCGTTCGAGTGCAAGCATCAGCGGCAGCGTGACGTCCTCCTGTTCATCTTCCTCGACGACCGGCTCGGGCAGCCATGGGCCGATATAGGTCTCGCGCTGGTGCCGCGCGGACTTCAGCTGGTCGAGGCACATGCGCATCACCATGCGGCGCAGGAACGCCTCGGGTACGCGCACCTCGGTGCGGTCGACGTCCATCCAGCGGATGAACGCTTCCTGCACCATGTCCTCGGCATCCGCGACGGAACCGAGCATCCGGTACGCGACGCGGATCAGCGTGCGACGCAGCGGATCGAAGCTCGCCGCCGCGTCGGCCCGTTCTTCGGGGCTGCCCTTGGCCGGATCGAGGTTGGTCATCAGGCCACCATCTGCGCGGTGGCGGCCTTCGCGTCGGCCGGATCGATCCACAGCCCGAAGCCGACGGCAAGCCGGTTCCAGCCGTTGATCACGTTGATCATCAGCGTGAGTTTCACCTGTTCCTCCTGGCTGAAGTGGTCATTCAGCGCCGCATACGCCGCTTCGTGCGCCGCGTGGCCCTCGGACAGCCGCGTGAGTGCCTCGGTCCAGCCGAGCGCCGCGCGTTCGCGGTCGGTGTAGCAGGGCGCTTCACGCCACGCGGACAGCAGATAGATGCGCTGCTCGGTCTCGCCTTGCTCGCGGGCTTCGGCCGTGTGCATGTTAATGCAGTTCGCGCACGCGTTGATCTGCGATGCGCGGATCTTGACCAGCTCGATCAGCGTCGGCTCGAGGCTCTTCGCGGCGGCGACCGACACGGTCATCCAGTTCTTCATCAGTGCGGGAGCGGCGGCAAACGGATTGAGTTTCGCAGTCATGGTTCCTTCTCCTTTCGTGTGGGTTCCGGTGAGATGACGAGCGAGCCCCCCGCATGTGTGACATCGACGCAAAAATTTTTTTCGAAGCGCGCGTGGATGCGGATCGCGGATGAAGGGAGGGGCGGTTGCCGCACCGATGACGGCGCGCAGTCGCGTTCGTCAGACAAACTGCGCGTCGCGGAGCCGTCATTCACGATCGCCGCACGGATGTCATGGGCCGTCAGTAGCCGCGCGCGCCGGCAAGCGCGTTACGAACGCGTTCATCCGCCCGCCCCGACAGGCATCGTCGGCTTGCCACACATGCGACACGCGCACGGTCGACACTTTCATTTTTCTTTCGAACGCGCTGCATCGACATCCCGATTCGCAGCATTCACATTTCTGGCCCATACTGTTCTGCACGGGCAGATGAAGTGACGCCGCATCTGCGGCCCGGCGCGCGCGCCGGCTGCCCGACGACGCAGCAGCAGGTCGCACGTCAGCCGCGCGCATCACGCGCAAGGCTTTCCTTTTTCCGGCAACGCAACGCAGCGAATCGCGACGTGGACGGTTAACCGATGAGCCTCCTTGCATCACAGCTTCAGCGCCGTTTCCAGAACGTGCGCGCCCATAGCGTCGCATTGACCGCGACGCTGTCCGCCGAAGACCAGGCCGTGCAGTCGATGCCGGATGCAAGTCCGACGAAATGGCATCTCGCGCATACGACCTGGTTCTTCGAAACTGTCGTGCTGATGCGACGCGTGCCCGGCTACGCGCCGTTCAACGACGCATTCCAGTTTCTCTTCAATTCCTATTACGAAGTGCTCGGCCCGCGCCATCCGCGACCGCAGCGCGGGCTGCTCACGCGTCCGTCGCTCGACGACGTGCACGCGTACCGGCAGCACGTCGACGACGCGATGCTGCGCATGCTGGCCAGCGCCGATCCGGCGCTGCTCGAAGTAATCGCGCCCGAGGTCGTGCTCGGCCTGCATCACGAGCAACAGCACCAGGAGCTGATCGTCACGGACATGCTGCATGCGTTCTCGTGCAACCCGCTGAAGCCGGCGTTCCGGCCGCGCAACGGGACGGACGGCAACCAGGCGATGGCCGTGGGCGATGCCGGTGCGCCGCGCTGGCTGCACCAGCCGGGCGGGCTCGTCGAGATCGGCCACGACGGCGACGCGTTTTCGTTCGACAACGAACGCCCGCGCCACACCGCACTCGTGCGGCCATACGAAATCGCGAACCGTCTCGTGACGAATGCGGAATTCGCGGCGTTCGTCGCCGACGGCGGCTACACGCGCCCCGAATTCTGGCTGTCCGACGGCTGGGCGACGGTGCAGCGGGAAGGGTGGCAAGGGCCCGCGTACTGGATGCCGGACGACGACGATGCGGCAGCCACACGTGTGCGGCGCACGTTCGGCCTGCACGGCGTCGAACCGCTCGCGCCCGACGCGCCGGTGTGCCACGTGAGCTTCTACGAAGCGGCCGCGTATGCGGAATGGGCCGGCGCGCGGCTGCCGACCGAGTTCGAATGGGAAGCGGCGTTCGCGGCGGAAGGCATCCGGCAGATGCTCGGTCACGTATGGCAGTGGACGCGCTCGTCCTACGAGCCGTATCCGGGCTTTCGGCCACTCGCGGGTGTCGCGGCCGAATACAACGGCAAGTTCATGGTCGGCCAGCAGGTCCTGCGCGGTAGCAGCATTGCGACGCCGCCCGGGCACGAACGGCCGACGTACCGCAATTTCTTTCCGCCGGCCGCGCGCTGGCAATTCACGGGGGTGCGACTTGCGCGAGACGTCTGACCTCACGGCCACGAGCGGTGGCCAGCAACCCGCCCGCGATTCGCGGCCGAGCGCGTTCGAGCGCGACCTGATCGACGGACTGTCGCGCTCGCCGCGCAGCATTTCGCCGAAGTACTTCTACGATGCGGCGGGCTCCGAGCTGTTCGACCGCATCTGCGAACTGCCCGAGTACTACCCGACGCGCACCGAGCTCGGCATCCTGCGCGATCGCGCGGCCGAAATCGTGCGGCGCGTTGGCCCGCATGCGGACATCGTCGAATTCGGCGCGGGCTCGCTCGAGAAGATCCGCGTGNCTCGGCATCCTGCGCGATCGCGCGGCCGAAATCGTGCGGCGCGTTGGCCCGCATGCGGACATCGTCGAATTCGGCGCGGGCTCGCTCGAGAAGATCCGCGTGCTGCTCGACGCGTTCGCGGGCAACTACGCGAACGCGCCGGCGCGCTACGTGCCGGTCGACATCTCTGCCGACTACCTGCACGGCGCGGCCGCGCGGTTGCGTTCGGCCTATCCGTGGCTCGACGTCGCGCCGATCGCGGCCGACTACACGAAGGCCGAGCAGCTGGCCGAGCTGACCGCGACGCCGCGGCGGCGCATCGGCTTCTTTCCGGGCTCGACGATCGGCAACTTCTCGCCGGAAGAGGCCGACGCGTTCCTGCGCGACGCCGCGCGGCTGCTGCGCGGCGGCGGCCTGCTGGTCGGCGCCGATCTCGTGAAGGACGAGCGCACGCTGCATCACGCGTACAACGACGCGCAGGGCGTGACCGCGCAGTTCAACCTGAACCTGCTGGTGCGCGCGAACACCGAGCTCGGCGCGAACTTCGATGTCGACGCGTTCTCGCACTGCGCGTTCTACGACCGGGAGCGGCAGCGCATCGAGATGCATCTCGTCAGCGACATCGCGCAAACGGTGCACGTGCGCGGCCACGCGTTCCGCTTCGAGGCCGGCGAGCGCATCCACACGGAGAACTCGCACAAGTTCACGATCGATGGTTTCCACGCGATCGCGCGCCGCGCGGGATTCGAGCCCGATACCGTGTGGACCGACGCGGACAACCTGTTCAGCGTGCACTGGCTGCGCAGCGTCGACGATATCCGCGCGTAACGCCCGCTCTCGCGAACCGCTCGCGGATGGTGCGGGCGGTTCGCTTCCCGCGCACCCCGGTGCGTTCCGACCGCCCGGTTTCGTGCCGAAAATCCTCCTTTTACCGACTCGATGCGCCGTTGCAACGGTGCGTGGCGTGCTGCCTCCGCCTTGTCCCGCAAGGCGTTGCGGCGGGCCGTAATCGTCCGTTACCGGTCTCGCATACCCGTTTCACCTGTGTCCGCACCGCATGCCTAGACTCCGAACCGTATTCACATGACGCACGACACGTGCAGGGAGTCGCGAGATGAACAAGAAACCTATTCTCGGTGCAGTTCTCGGTGTAGCGGCGCTGGCAGCTTCGGGCGTCGCATCGGCCCACGTCGACCTGTCGGTCGGCATCGGCGTGCCGGGTGTTTACGCGGCGCCGGCACCGGTCTACGTGGCGCCGCCTCCGCCGGTCATGTATGCGCCGGTCGGCTATCGCGACTATGGCTATCGCGATGACGGCTGGCGTGCGCGCGAATGGCGCGAACACGAGTGGCGCCGCCGTGAATGGCGCGAGCATGAGTGGCACGATCGCGGCGGCTGGCGCGGCGGCCGCTGGGATTAAGCGGTTCGGCTGATCGCAACAAGGGGAGAATGAAAACATGATGCCTATTCGACACATCAGGCTGTGCGCCACCGCCGCCATCGTTGCGCTCGCAACGATCGGCAGCGCGCACGCGGCGGGCTGCATGAAGGGCGCGGTGGTCGGCGGTGTTGCCGGCCACTACGCCGGGCACCACGCCGTCGTCGGCGCGGTCGGCGGCTGTATCGTCGGCCACCACATGGCCAAGAAGCACGCGGAAGAGCAGGCCGCGCAGCACAAGGCCGCCATGCAGGGCATGCAGCCGGCGCAGTAAGCACGATCCACGATCGTCACCGGGGCGGCGCCGCGGCGCCGCACCCGCCTGCTTCGTTTCCCCGTTCACGCATGACCGGATCGCGGTGTCGTCCGGATTGATCTGACAAATGCATGCCGCGTGCATCGTTACGATCATTTACAACATCGAGTGGCGCGAAGGCCGCGCGTTCTTAGAATGCAATCACACGAACGCGCTCCAGGGAGCACAAGATGAAACATCAACGATATCTGTCCGTACTGACGGCCGCGCTGCTCGCGCTCGGCACGGTTTCCGCGTATGCGGCAGCCGGCGGCAATGGCGGGGGCAACGGCGGCGGTCATGGCGCAGGCGGCTCGGGCGGCAACGCGGGCGGCATGTCCGGCGGCCACATGAGCAGCTCGGCATTCGGCAACTCGAACAGCATGCACGCGGGCGACCGTGACAAGGGCCTGTCGCGCGCGGCCGATCGCTCCGATACGATCGCCGATCGCGCCGGCGTGCAGCCGGGCCACGGTCACACGCACGGGCATGCGCATGGCCATACCACGCATGCGTCGACGTCCACGCATCATTCGCATCACAATGCCTTCGGCCGCACGCTGTAAGCGCGGCACGAGAATACGGCAGAAGGGCGCTTCGGCGCCTTTTTTTCATGGTGGCGGCGTCACGCGGCTGTCGCGCGAAAACATCGTGCCGACCCGATTTGCAACCAGCCGTAACCGCGCGGCAAACGCGCGAGAGTGCGACTGGCTTTCACGCGGATAACAAACGGAAATTCGACGCCTGCAGCAGGTGTCGCAACGGTGCCTGCGCACGGTCCTCCGGTCGATAAAAAAAAGGGCGGCTCATCGCCGCCCTTCGTTTCAGCGCCCGGCGCCTGCCAGCGGCGCAGCAGGTTCGAACAACGCGTCCGCCTGCCTGACACGCACGAAGCGCGCCGCGCCGTCGCCGTCCACCAGTGCACGGAAATGCGCTTCGCCGCACGCGAGCTTCGCCCGCTCGTGCTCGCTCGGCACGTTGCCGTCCGCATTCGGCGTATCGACGACGAAGTACAGCCGCTCGCCGCCGTCCTGTTCCGCGAGCACGGCCCAGTCCGGGTGATAACTGCCGAGCGGCGTCGGCACGCGGAACCACGCGGGCAGCTTCGCGTACAGCTTCACGCCGTCGTGCGCTTCGAGCGCATCGGCGAACGCGCGCTCCGCATCCGTCTCGCATACGACCGCTTCGTGGATCGACTTCCGCGCATCGGGCCGCAGGTTGCGCAGATAGCCGGTCAGCGCCTCGCTCTCGAACGATTCGAGCGCATGCACGTGGCGCTCGCCGAGCCTGCGGTACGCGATGCCCGCGACGAGCGCGAGCCGCTTGCAGCGGTTGATCGCCTCAGCCGCGACCGCGATGAACTGCTGCGGGTTCACGCGGAAATCGTCGAGCCGGCCGCTGTCGGCCAGGATCGTCGCGAGCGAACGGCGGGTGAGCTGCGTGCGGTCCTGCAGCTCGGTGAGCAGGTCGGGCAGCGGCAGTTCGCCTTCGTCGATCAGCACCGTGCCGGCGCCGGCCACCTCGATCGCCTCGATGCCAGCCTTGCCGATGTCGATCTCGGCCTTGCGCCACTGCAGCCGCGCACGTGCGATATCCGGCGCGTCGTGCAACGCGGCCGTGCAGTCGCGCACGAGCTTCGCGTTGTCGAACTCGACGCGGTACACGGTGCGATGGCGAATCCGGTCCCACAGCGCACGGAAGTCCTCGCCGAACACGACGGCCTTGCCCGATGCATCGCGACGCAACGCGATCTCACGGCGTTCGTCCGCGTTGCGCACCGCGAAGCGGCCCGACAGCTTGCGCAGCGTCGCGACGATCGGTGCGCGCAACATCTCGAACGCATCCGGCAGCACGAGCGCGCTCTGGCGCAGCGCATCCTTCAGCCGGCCGAGCACCTTGCCCTGCGCGTCGACGTAGCCCTGCTCGTGCAGATGGGTCCACAGCACACGCGACAGCTCGATGCCGAGCGCATGCGCGGGCCCGTCGCCTTCCTGCACGGGCAATGCCGCGAACTGGTGTTCCTCGACGATCCCGAAACGGATGCCCGTGTCGGCCTCGATTTCTTTCTGCAGGTTCTCCGCGAACGACTCGTAGCGCTCGGTCGCGATCACGGTGAGCGTGTTCACGCCCGCATCGCGCACGCGGTCGCCGTCCTGGTCGACGGCGAGGCGCAGCCCGCGGCCGAGCGTCTGGCGGCGCTCGCGTTCGGTCTGGATGTCGCGCAGCGTGCAGATCTGGAACACGTTCGGGTTGTCCCAGCCTTCCTTCAGCGCCGAGTGCGAGAAGATGAACTTCAGCGGCGTGTCGAACGACAGCAGCGCTTCCTTCTCGCGCATGATGAGGCCGTACGCGCGCTCCGCGTTCTCGCGGGCCGCGGCGCTGCTCTCGCTCGTGTCGGTCCAGCCGCCCTTGCGGTCGATCGAGAAGTAGCCGTTGTGCGCGCGCTCGACCTCGAGCGCCACGTCGACGCCGTCGAACAGCGCACGATAGGCCGGCACGCGTGCCGCGCGCGCATATTCCTCTTCGAAGATCAGCGCGTAGTCGCCCTTCACGGGCATCCCGCTCTCGTCGTAGCGGCGATAGCGCTCGACCGAATCGACGAAGAACAGCGACAGCACCTTCACGCCGCGTTCCGCGAGGCGTAGTTCCTTGTCGAGATGCTCACGGATCGTGCGGCGGATCATTTCGCGCTGCACGGCGAGCGTATCGATGTCGCCGAATGCCTCGCCGAGCGACAGGAACGCCTCGCCTTCCGGATGGCGCAGTTCGACGTATTCAGCGCTCTTCACCGCATGGACTTCGCCGACCCGCAGCCCCGCGTACAGCGCGCGTTTGGTCAGGCGTTCGAGGTCGTCGCCGTCGGTGACCGACACGATCTGGCGCTTCACGCCGGCCGCCGTCGCCACGTCGAGCTCGACGCGCGCGCTGATCGCGCCGCGCCGGTTCGACACGCCGACGAGCCGCACGTACGGCTTGTTGTGCGCATCCTCGACGATCGCCGACGCGATCTCGATCTGCTTGACGAGCTTGCGCTCGTACGCGTCGACCGCGTCGAGCCGGTACACCATGTGGTGACGGTCGACGTGGGTCGCGGAATAACGCAGCGTGCAGAGCGGCGCCATCGCGGCGAGCGCTTCGCGCCCGCGGCCTTCGAGCCCGCCGTCGACGCTTTGCGGCTCGTCGACGATCACGATCGGACGCGTCGCACGGATCAGGTCGATCGGCTTTTCACCGCCGGTCTTCTCGCTGTCCTTGTAGAGGTTGTTGATTTCCTTCTTGTTGATCGCGGCGACGGTCATCACCATCACCTGGATCGCCGCGCTCGCCGCGAAGTGGCGCACCTGGCCGAGCTTCGCGGAGTCGTACAGGAAGTAGTCGTACGGGACACCCGCGTACAGCGCGCGGAAATGGTCCTCGGTGATCGCGAGCGTCTTGTGCACGCCTTCCTTGATCGCGATCGACGGCACGACGATCACGAACTTCGTGAAGCCGTAGCGGCGGTTCAGCTCGAAGATCGTGCGCAGGTACACGTAGGTCTTGCCGGTGCCGGTCTCCATCTCGACGGTGAAGTCGCGCGAGCCGGGCAGGCCGGACGGCGGCAGCCCGCCGCGCAGCTGCACGTCGGCGAGATTGCGCGCGAGCGCGTCGTCGGTCAGCGACAGCCGGTTGCCGACGCCCTGTTCCGACACCGCGAAACCGAGCGAGCCTTGCGCCGCGGCCGTCGTGCCGGGGGCGGCATTCGCGAGCACGCTGAAATCGCCGCGATACGATTCCTGGCCGCGAAACAGGTCGCAGACGGCGTCGATCGCCTCGCGCTGATAGTCGAGATCCGCTTCGAAATGCAGCCGCATCACAGGCTCCGCACGCGCTTCACGCCGTGCTGTTCGAGCAGCGCGGCGAGATTGAGCTTCGCGACGTCGTCGACGAAGCCGCTGTCGCGGAACAGGCACGTGACGTCGCGCGATGCGCCGGTCGCGTCGAGCAGCGCGACGATGCCGTCGGCGAGCGGGCCCGCGTCGTCGCGCGAGATCCGCGCGTCGAAGCACGCGACGATCGCGCGGCCGATCAGGTGCACGGCCTTGCCGGCCACCGCGTGATGTTCGACCGGCGTGCACAGGTCGAGGCCGAGCTTCAGCGTCAGCTCGGCGAGCAGGTCGTCCTCGGTGCGGCCGGTCTTCACGTGCTCGACGGATGCGAACAGCGCATGGTCGAAGTCGTCGCGGCGCGGGTCCCACTCGATCACGTTGGTCGTGTCGAGCCGGTACACGCGGAAGCCGAGGTCGCCATAGCTTTCCGGGTAGTCGCGCGCGACCTGCTGCGCGGCGCGGCGCAGGCGCTCCTTGGTGACTTCGGCGAGCGTCGCGGGCTTCTTCAGCTTCGCGCAGAAATCGGCCGCGCTCTGCTGCGTCTTGTCGCGGCGGTCGAGCGCCTCGGGCAGTTGCACGAGCACGTAGCGGCGCGCGCCGCCGTCGGTCGCGTTCACCTGCATCACCGCGTGGCCGGTCGAACCGGAGCCCGCGAAGCAGTCGAGCACGATGTCGTCGCCGCGCGTGCACCAGCCGATCACGGCCGCCGCGAAATCGACCGGCTTCGGCAGGTCGAACGGGATCCCGAGCGTCTTCAGCAGCGCGTCGTCGGAGCCGGCGAACGGCAGCACCGACGGCACGTTCTCGTACATGTTCTCGTCGAGGTAGTAGATCCGCTGCGGTTGCGTGCTTTCATCCGCGCCGAATTCGATCTGGCCGCGCTCGATCAGCGCCTGCATCGTCGCGGGCGGGTTGCGCCAGCCGCGTGCGGGCATCGCGCACGGCTTGCCGGTGACCGGGTGGATCAGCGGCGTGAAATACTCTTCCGGCGCCTTCTTCTTGTTCGGCCAGGCCATCGACACGAGGCGGTACACGCGGCCGTCTTCCGACAGCCGGTCGTACATCACCTCGCCGCCGGACAGGTTGGTCTGCGCCTTCATCCACGCGCGGTACGCCTTCTGCGCGTCCTTCGGGTTGCCGCTGCGGTACACGGCGTCGTGCGCGGCGTCGAGCATGCGCTGCGCATTGCGCTTCGGGCGCTTGAGCGGCGCCTGTTCGAGCAGCGTCTCGGCGTTGCGCGCGAACAGTACCAGCGATTCGTGCTGGTACGCGACGCCGCGCGCGTCGCCCTTCGGGTTGCGCTTGTCCCACACGGCGACGCCGAGCTCGTTCTCCTCGCCGAAGATCTCGCGCAGCATCAGCACGAGCGCATGCACTTCGTGCTCGTCGATGTGCACGGCGATCAGCCCTTCGTCGGACAGCAGCGCGTGCGCGAGCTTCAGGCGCGGATACATCATGTTCAGCCAGTCGGTGTGGAACCGGCCGTTCGCCTCGGTGTTGGTGCTGCGCTTCACGCCGCCCTGGGTCTGCCCGGTCATCGCCAGGTAGTGGCGGATGCTGTCGCTGAAGTCGTCCGGATAGACGAAATCGCTGCCCGTGTTGTACGGCGGGTCGATGTAGACGAGCTTCACCTTGCCCGCGTAGCTCTTGTGCAGCAGCTTCATCACGTCGAGGTTGTCGCCCTCGATCACGAGGTGGCGCGTGTCGTCCCATGCGACGCTGTCGTCGGGGCAGGGCCGCAGCGTGCCCGTCGATGGCGTGAGCGCCGCCTGGCGCGCGCTGCGCTTGCCGTGCCAGTGAAAGCCGTAGCGCTCGTCGGCGTCGCCGACCGTGCGCTCGCCGATCAGCGCCTTCAGCACGTCGACGTCGACCGACGCGCCGCCGGGGCCTTCGGTCACGAGTTCGGGGAACAGCGCCTTCCGGCGCGCGACGTTGTCGGCGGTGAAATCCGTCGACATCGCCTGCGGGCTGGCCGCATCGAGTTTCTGCATCGTCTTTTCCATCGGAGCCCGGCCGCGCGCGCCAGGACGTCGGGCGCGCTCACGGCACCGGCGGCAATGGCCACCCGGGCAAACCCGAAACGCTATCGAGTCGGTCGGCGCAGGTCAAGCGCCGATGTGAGGCGAACGCGCGCGCATCGGCCGCGATCGCCCGTCCCACGGGCCGCACGCGGCTTCGGGCCGGTTCTCGCACGGCCGGCCGGCGGCGGTTTTCCGGGCATCGCGGGGCGCCGCGGAGAGGACGAAAAAAAGGGCACGGTCGGCGCAAAGCGCCGGCGTGCCCGCATGGAGAATCCCGGACGGAGGGAATAGCGGGGCGCAGTTAGCCCCGCTTTACGTCAAAAACGCGTACGGATGCCCGACGTCAGTTCGAGCTGGTTCTTCGCGCCGAACGTCGACGACACCGTGTAACCGCCATGCAGCTTCATGTAATCGCCGGCCAGGTACACCTCGGTGCGCTTGCTCAGGTGATAGAACACCGACCCGTAGATCGTCTCCTTGAAGCCGTTGCTGACGCCGTTGGTCAGGCTGAACGCGCCGAGGTTCGCGTTCGGCGTGAAGCCGTCGGCGTTGTTCGCGGCGTTCTTGATGCGCATCTGCTGGTAGCCGAGCTCGTAGTCGAGCGCGCCCTTCGGTGCGATCTTCATCGATACCGTCCACGAATCGTCGTGACGCTGGCCGAGCGCGCCCTGGTCGCCGTTGTAGCGGAAGTAGCCGGCATTCAGGCGCACGATGTCGAACGTGTAGTTGCCGCCGACCGAGAACGTCTGGTTCGTGTAGCCGCCGTTGTTCACGTGGTTGTAGAAACCCGACACGTTGAACGGCCCGCCGTTGTAGCCGAGCGCGAGCTGGTACGCGGAGCCGGTCGCGAACTGCGTCGAATTGCTGAACTGGTAGCCGGCGCTCGCGAAGATGCCGTTGTTGAACAGCTTCTTCCACGCGATGCCGTTGTTGTAGCGCGTGCCGGTCGGGCCGGCCGCGTAGAAGATCATCTGCTTGAAGTTGTTCGAGTTGGTCCAGCCGCCTTCCTCGGTCGTCAGTTTCGCGCTGCCGTACGGATCGCCGTAGATCGCCGCCGCGTCGCGCGCGATCGTGTTCTGGAAACCGGCCGTCAGCTTGCCGAAGCGCTCGTCCTCGACGCCGACCCATGCGTCGCGGTCGAAGATCTGGCCGCTGTCTTCCATCTGGCCGTTCGCGACCACGAATTCGCTTTCGAGGCGGAAGATGATCTTCGTGCCGCCGCCGATGTCTTCAGCGCCGCGCAGGCCCCAACGGCTGCCGCTGAACCACGGCTCGCCTGCGTTGCCCATCCCGATGACGTGATTGCCGTTCGCGTCGGCGTGGGTCCGGTAGGTCGGAAAGCTCAGGTCCATCAGGCCGTAGAGCTGCACGCTCGACTGCGCATGCGCCTGGGTGCCGGCGCACAGGCCAGCCGCCGCGATGGAAAGGGCAAGGGTTTTTCGTTTCAAGATCGTCTCCTCCGAGCTGCCGCATTGGAATCTAGTCGTTGGCAGTACGCAATGTATGCCGACTCTTGCCGGCCACAGCGAGAGGGCCGACGCATAGCATCGTAGAGCGTGCAATCCTTCACGACGCTTTCCCGGACGCAAGAATCGGATCGGTGAAAACACCGAACGCGCAACAATCACGAATCGTGCAGGCGTGAGCAAGCGCACCCGCCGGGCAGCCGGCAGGCGTTCGGGCCATTTCGTGCTACGAATCGATGATCGGGACTGCGGACGAACGCCCGTCAGTCCTGCGCGCTCTTCGTGCGCAGGATGTAACCGAGCCCGCGCAGCGTGATGATCTCGGCCGTGCTGCCGGCGAGATGCTTGCGCAGCCGGTGGATGTAGATGTCGATCGCGTCGGCGCTCGGTTCGTCGTCGAGTGCGAACACGCTATCCATCAGGCGCGCCTTCGACACGGTCTTGTTCTGCTGCAGCATCAGCGTTTCGAGGATCGCGTGCTCGCGACGGCGCAGCGCGAGCACCGCTTCGCCGCAGCGGAATTCGCGCGTGCCGAATGCATAGACGAGATCGCCGCACACGAGCTGCGTTGTACCGACCCCGGCCTGCCGGCGGATCAGCGCGCGAATCCGCGCGACCAGCTCGCGCGACTCGAACGGCTTCACGACGTAATCGTCGGCGCCGGCGCCGAAGCAGTCGACCTTGTCGTCGACCGAGCCGTGCGCGGTCAGCATCAGCACCGGCACGTTGTCGTTGCGGCGCCGCAACCGCGCGAGCACTTCCTTGCCGCTGATGCCGGGCAGGCGCATGTCGAGCAGCACGGCGTCGTAGCGCTCGGTCTTCAGCACCGTGTCGGCACGCTCGCCGTCGCCGACGCAGTCGACTGCGAAATCCTCGCCGCGCAGCAGGTTCACGATCCAGTGCGCGAGTTCGGCGTTGTCTTCGACCAGCAGGAGTTTCATGACGACATCTCTTCAATCATAGGCGGGCAACCGCACCGTTACGACGATACCGCGATTGCCGGGCCCCGGCGCGAGCGACGCGCTGCCGCCGTGCGCCTGCGCGATCTCGCGGACGATCGCAAGCCCGAGGCCCGAGCCTTCGGTATCGGCCGACACGCGGTAGAAGCGCTTGAACACGTGCGGCCGCGCCTCGGCCGGGATGCCGGGGCCGTTGTCGACCACGTCGAGCACGATCGCGTCGCCGTCGCGCCGCGCGACCACCGTCACGCAGCCGCCCAGCTGCGTGTAGCGCACCGCGTTGTCGACGAGGTTCATCACCAGCGCGGTCAGCAGGCTGTCGCTGCCCGCGACGTCGAGCCGTTCGCCGAGGTCGGCGCCGAGATCGATATCGCGCCGCTGCGCGAGCACGATCGTTTCCTCCAGCACGCTCGACACCACCGCCGCGAGGTCGACGCGATGGGTCAGGAGCGTCGACGGCGTCGCTTCCGCATGCGCGAGCAGCAGCAGCTTGTCGGTCACGTCGGCCATCTTGCGGCTGCTGCGCTGCATGCTGTCGAGCACCGACGCGAGCTCCGGATCGTCGTGGTCGCGCCGCTGCGCATACTGGATCTGCGTATCGAGCACCGCGATCGGCGTGCGCAGCTGGTGCGCGGCGTCCGCGATGAAGCGGCGCTGCGTGGCCGTGTGCATGTTGAGCCGCGCGATGCACTGGTTGATCGCGTCGACGATCGGCCGCAGTTCGTGCTGCAGCCGCTCGGGGCGGATCGGCTCCAGCTCCATCGGCCCGCGGTCGGCGACATCGTCCTTCAGCTTCATCAGCGGGCGCAGTTCCAGCGTCAGGCCGAGGTAGACGAGCACCACCGCGAGCATCAGCATCAGCGACAGGCGCACGAGTTGCGGCCGCCAGATCGTGTCGACCATCGCGTTGCGCGAGCCCATCGTCTTCGCGACGACGACCGTGACCGTCTCGACCTGACCCTCGTCGTACAGCTGGCGATCGTAGGCTACCGCACGCAGCGGCAGGCCGTCGAGCGCCGTGTCGTACAGCGTCGGCTCGACACCGTGGCGCGCGGGCAGGTCGAGCGCCGGCGTGCCGGCGAGCAGGCGGTCGTGGCCGTCGATCACCTTGTAGAACACCGAATCGCGCGACGGCGATTCGAAGATCTCCAGCGCGGCCGGCGGCACGTCGGCGACCGGCAGCCCGTTGCGCCACTCGACGTCCTCGCCGATCGTGCGCGCGGACGCGACGAGCGCGCTGTCCTGCACGAGCCCGGCCGTGCGCCGCGCGGTGTCGTACGACATCGCGCCCGCGATCAGCACAAAGGCCGCGAGCGGCAGCAGCAGCCACCACAGCAGCCGCCCGCGCAGGCTGTGCGCCATCCTGTTGCGCTCCTTCTCGGAAATGCCGAACCGCGCCGGGGGCGCCGGCGCGGTCGGGGGTGTCATGTCATGCGTCCGGCGGCCGCGTTCAGAACGCGGCGGGGCGCCACTTCAGGAGCCGCTTCTCGAGCCAGGTCAGCAGATAGTCTGCGGCCAGCGCGACCACGGCCAGCACGATCATCGCCGCGAACACGCCGCTCGCGTTGAACGCACCCTGGGCGGTGGAGATTAGCAGGCCGATGCCCTGCTTGGAACCCAGGAATTCGCCGACCACCGCGCCGACCAGCGCGAAGCCGAAGCTCACGTGCAGGCTCGCGAGAATCCAGCTCAGCGCGGACGGGATCACGACCGCCGTGGTGATCTGCCGGCGCGACGCGCCGAGGATCTGCGCGTTCGCGATCAGGTAGCGGTCGGCTTCGCGCACACCCTGGAACGCGTTGCCGAACACCACGAAGAACACCATCACGACGGCGAGCGCGATCTTCGACGCCATCCCGAGGCCGAGCGCGATCACGAAGATCGAGCCGAGCACGACGCGCGGAATCGAGTTCGCGATCTGGATATACAGGCCGAACACATCGGCCATCAGCTTGTTGCGGCCAAGCACGATCCCGCAGATCACGCCGGCAACCGAGCCGATCACGAAGCCGATCCCGGTTTCCTCGAGCGTGACCCACACCTGCGTGAGCAGCGGGCCCTGCGACGTGCCGTTCACGAACCAGTCCTGGATCTGTTCGAAGATCAGCGACGGCATCGAGAAGAAGAACGGATCGATCCACTTGAGCCGTGCGGCGAGTTCCCACCCGCCCAGCACCAGCACAAGCACGGCGATCCGCAGCCCGACGATCAGGTTGCGCCGGCGGCGCAGCCGGCGTTGCGCGGCGCGCTCGTCGTCCTCGAGCGTCGTCGCCGGAAGGGCGGTGGGGGGAAGCGTCATGTCGGTCATGCTCCTGTCCTTGCTGTTCTTTGCGTGCGGCGTATGCGTCAGCCGATCTGCACTTCTTCGCGCAGGTCGTGCCAGATGTCCTTGGAAATTTCGATGAAGCGCGGGTCGTAGCGAATCTCCGACGTGACGCGCGGGCGCGGCAGGTCGATCTCGTACACGCGCTTGAGCGTCGCGGGGCGCGCGGTCAGCACGAACACGCGGTCGGCGAGCGCGATCGCCTCCTCGAGATCGTGCGTGACGAACACGACCGAGCCCTTGTTCGCCGACCACAACTGCAGCAGTTCGTCCTGCATCAGCGTGCGCGTCTGCATGTCGAGCGCGGAGAACGGCTCGTCCATCAGCAGGATTTCCGGCTGGTTGATGAAGGTCTGCGCGAGCGCGACGCGCTTGCGCATCCCGCCGGACAGTTGATGCGGGTAGTGCTTGGTGAACTTGTCGAGGCCGACCTTGCGGATCCATTCCTCGGCCTGCGCGTACGCGACGTCCTTCGAGCGGCCGCGAAACAGCGGGCCCGCCGCGACGTTGTCGATCACGTTGCGCCACGGGAACACGGCGTCGGCCTGGAACACGAAGCCGATGCGCGGATCGATCCCGTCGACCGGGCGGCCCATCACGCGCACTTCGCCCGACACGGGCTTGAGCAGCCCGGTGATCAGGTTGAGCGTCGTCGACTTGCCGCAGCCGGTCGGCCCGACGATCGCGATGAACTCGCCGCGCGCGACGCTCATGCTGAAGTCGCGCAACGCGACGGTGGCCTTGCCTTCCGGCGAAATGAAGCGGCACGACACGTTGCGAAACTCTATCGCCGGTGTGCTCGGGGAGACAGCCTGATTCATCTCATTCGTCCTGCGGGTGAGGAAGGCGTCGCGTCGTGACGCAACGCCGGGCCGGTCAGCGGGCCGGAACGGGGAGCGCCCGGCGGCGGGATCGCCGCCGCCGGCGCCGATGCTTACTTCGCGTTCACGAAATCGTTCGTGTAGGTGCGTGCCAGGTCGATATGCTTGCCCTTCACCGACGGGTTGAACGCCGACAGCACCTTCAGCACGGTCGCCGGGCCGTCGGCCGGCATCTTCGCGTCGGCGGTGTACATCGGCAGCGATGCCTTCAGTGCCGTGACGTACAGCGCCTTGTCCTTCTGGTAGTCGGCCGGCATCTTCGCGGCGATGTCCTCGGCGCTGTGCGTGTGGATGAACTGCATCGTCTTCGCGAACGCGTGCGCGAGCTTGGTCGCCTGCTCCTTGTGCGAATCGGCCCATGCCGACTGCACGTACAGGCTCGCGGCCGGGTAGGTGCCGCCGAGCGCCGCGCGCGTGCCGTCGACGGTGCGCATGTCGACCAGTACCTTCGCGTCGCCCATCTTCTCGAGCGCGGACACCGTCGGCTCGGTCGTCATCCCGGCGTCGATACGGCCCTGCTTGATCGCGGCGATGAAGCTCGCGTCGGCGCCGACCGGCAGCATCGTGTACTGCGTCGACTGCACGCCGTGCGCGAGCGCGAGGTATTGCGTGAGGAAGCTCGTCGATGAGCCGAGGCCCGTCACGCCGAGCGTCTTGCCCTTCGCGTCGGCCATCGACTTGAAGGTCGGTGCGGCCTTGGTCGACACCATCTCGACTTCGCCCGGCACCTGGCCGAACACGGCGATCGCCTTGACGTCCTTGCCCTTGCTCTGCAGGTCGATGGTGTGGTCGTAGAAGCCGACGACACCCTGCACGGCGCCCGCGAGCAGCTCGTTCTCGGCGTCGACGCCGGCCGGCTGCGACAGCAGCTCGACGTCGAGCCCTTCGGCCTTGAAGTAGCCGAGTTCCTGCGTGAGCCGCGCGGGCAGGTAGATCAGTTTCGCGATCCCGCCGACCATGATCGTGATCTTGCCGCCGTCATCGGCGAAAGCGGGGGCAGCGGCAAGCGCGCAGCTCAGACTGGCTGCAACGGCGAGGGTGCGCAGGATGGGTCGCATCGGGTCGTCTCCGTTCGTTGTATTCGTATGGCGCGATGCTTGCTGCATCGTCACGACGAGTATAGGGAGACGAAACCTTCCGCTACCTTTCGCGGGCCGGCGATTCCTTTAGGGGTTTTCCAGCAACGGGGGGGCCGGAACGGGGGGGCGCGGCACGCGACGGGTTCGCGTCTCGCGCGGCCGTGTGCGATCCACGGCGAACCGGTGCAATTGCGGACCGGCAATCGATTTATCCGATTTGAATTAGGACGAGTTCGATAAACGCGATAAACATGAATGGACAGGATCGTTATTGGCTTGTTCAGGTGGTTTTTCGTTGCGATATCCGCATAAGATCCTTAATTCCGGAAAACTCAATCAATAATAAATACACTTTCATTAAATAATCACGGGCATTAAAGTCAGGCGTGGCGCACGCTTGGGTTCCTTGGGTGCTGTTTGATGCAGTCAGGCCGTATCGACAGGCGTCGTCATGTTTTTTGAAAAACGCAATTCGAGATATGAAAACAATAACCGTCGCCGTGGCCGACGACCATCCGGTAGTCCTGGAATCGCTTGATCGACTGTTGCAACGGCATCCGCCTTTTCGCCTCGTGCATACCTGCCGCAGCGGCACGGAACTGATTGCCGCGCTGACGCAATCTCCCGTCGATATCGCCGTCGTCGACTATTCGATGAGCCGCGGCGAGCAGCCGCTCGACGGCCTCCCGCTGCTGCGCAAGCTGCGCGATATCGCGCCCCGCACGCGCTGCGTGATGTTCACCGCGCATTCGAATCCGAGCGTGCTTGCGGCCGCACTGAAGCTCGGCGTTGCCGCGATCGTCAGCAAGGATGACCCGCTCGCCGAGATCGTCGGCGCGTGCCGGCGGGTCGGTACGGCCCGCGCGCGTTACCTGTCGCCGACGGCGCGGGCCGCCGTCGAGCGCGGCGAGGCGGGCACGCTCGGCGGGCACCCGGCGCTCACGGCGCGGGAGCTCGAAGTCGTACGGTTATTCGCATCCGGGCATACGCTGCAGGACATCGCGAAGCAGCTCGGCCGCTCGGTCAGCACCGTGTCGACGCAGAAATACACGGCGATGCGCAAGCTGCAGGCCGATTCGAACACCCACCTGATTCGTTACGCGTACGAAAACGGGTTGATCTGACGGCGCGGTCATTTGTACGTGACCGTGAAGGTAGCCGAGCTGTTAGCGATGCCCGGCTTCGCCGTTGCACCGGTCTGGTAGTAGCGGGCCGACAGCGGCACCGAGAAGGTCGCGGACGCCGACGGCGAGTCGCTGACCTTCCACGGCGTGCCGAGCTCGACGGGCGTGTCGTCGCCCTTGAGCAACTGGATGCCGACACCGGAGGCCGTGCTCGTCGACGACAGCGCCAGCACGCCTTTCGATGCATCGACTGCCTTGCCGTCCAGCGTCAGGTTGACTTCGAACGCGCCCGCCACGCCGGTATCGCAGCGCAGGCCGATCGCGAAGCCCTTCGATTTCGACGTCGAGCCGGCGCCCGAGCCGATGCCCGACGACGCGTTCAACGCATGGGCCCCGAGGTCGACCGACACCGACGGGGTGGTCGTCGTGCAGGTCGTCGACTGGAACGAAATGTTGTCGAAGCCGTACATCAGGTAGCGGGTTGCGTCGGCGGTCGAGTTGTTCGGGCCGCCGATCAGCGCCGTCAGGACCGACAGCACCGGAAACGGCTTGGCGACCGACGGTGTCGCACCGCTCTTGACCAGCTCGACGTCGACTTTCGCGGTGACGGCAGTCTTCCCGATCGACTTGATCGTCGTGCCCATCGGCAGCGACGACGTGCCGTGCCCGCGGTTGCCGTCGTAGGTCACGTAAAGCGCAAGCCCGTTGGCCGTCAGGTCCGGGTCGTCCGCCCATCGATACAGCGTGGCCTCGACGGCCTTGCTTCCGGGTACCTTCATCCAGCAACTCGCGGCGATCTCGATGCCTTCCTTGCTCCACAGCACGGTGCCGATCGGCGCATCCGCCGCGATCTTGAAGCTGGACGGCAGCTCGCCGAGCTTCGACGACGACGTGTTGACGCAGGTGGCCGTGGACGCGTGCGTATTGCCGACGCCGGCCGCGCACACCACCAGCGTGCCGAGCGCCATTCGAAGGCCGGCACCGCGATTCCCGTCGCGACCGCACGGGTGCGAGTGCGGGCTTCGATTCATTCTGCGGTGTTCCATCACGATTCTCCTGCCGGGGCGCGCCGGACCTCGGGCGCGTCCGCGGGTGGGTTGTCCAGTTCGCAGGGCGCCTCGATGCGCTCGATGCCGATCGGCGCCGCGCGTTGCTCCAGCGGCGGCAGCGCGACCCGGATCGTGCACCGCCACGCATCGGCGTGCCCCCATTTCACGGTCAGCGTGTCGTTCGGCTCGGATAGCCGGGCGTAAACCTGGCCGCCCTGCGACACGATCCCGACGTTGTTGCCGCGCCCGTCGAACACCGGCGCGCCGAACGGCAGTTCCGTGCCCGCCGGCGCCGCCGCATGGATCAGCAGCGGGCGGCCCGTCACCGTCGGATAACGCAGCATCACGATCGCCCCCTGGCGCGGCGCGACCTGCTGGCTCGTCGTCTGCAGCTCGACGTCGGCCGGCAGGCCGCGCGGGTCGATCTCGACCTGGTTCACGCGATACGGGCTCAGGTACGGGACGACCGCGTAGCCGCGCCGGTCGAGACGGATGCCGCTGTAGCCGGCCACGGTTGCGCCGCCGGCGGCCGGTGCCGCGACGACGGCCATTGTGTCGGCCGTATACGGGACGGCCGTCACGCCGCCCGGATGGGCGACGACCGTGCCGCTGACGCCGAACGACGCCGACCCGTAGTCGTTGCCCTTGCCGAGCATCCCCTGCAGCGCGGCGACCGGCGTCCGGTACTGACCCGAGACCGTGCCCGCGTAGGTCGCGTCGGCATTGCGTGCCGCGGAAACCGAGTAATTGCCCTCGTACGCCGCGCCGACGAAACCGGTCGCGGTTGCCGTCGACGTGAAGCCGTTCAGGCTGTCGCGCGCGGCATAGACGCTCAGTCGCGGCGAGCGCGCGCTCGCGCCGAGCGGGACCGACACGCTCAGCATCGCCTGCGTATCGGCGTTGCCGCCGGACGCGAGCGAGCGGTTCACGGATACCGTGTAGTCGAACTGGCGGTAGCGGTTGCTGTAGCTGACCTGGAATTGCGTGTCGGTACCGCTGCGTGTCCAGTAGTTCTGCGTGTAGCCGCTCACGTACAGCTGGCCCCAGCGCTCGCCGAGCGGCTGCGCGGCGGTGACCGACACACGGTTGCGCGCGCGCCACGCGGGTCGCGCGGCCGCGCCGGTCAGGTTGCGTTTCGCGTTGTCGACGAACGTGAGCGCATTGCCGAAGTCGAGGTACCCCGACGACGAGAAGCGATAGGCGGCCACCGACAGGTTGCTGTTCGTCGCGTCGATCGTCTTGCTGTACGTGACGCGCACGCTCGACCCGCGCGTCCGCTGCCCGTATGCCGACGTGAACGCGCCGGACACGTCGAGCGCCAACGCGCCCAGCGGCGTGTTGAACGCGCCTCCGGCGAGCACGTTCCGGTAGTGCTCGTTCGCGAGCACGCCGCCGTATAGCGTCAGCAGGTTGTTCACGCCGCGGCTGTAGGTCGCCTGCACCACGCGCGGCGTGTACGACAGGTCGACGTTGCGCACGGTGCCCGCGACGAAACCGAACCGGCTGCGCCCCGGCCGCAGCGACTGCGCGACCGCCGCGTACGGCACGCTGAAGGTGCGCTCGCTGCCATCCGCCTCGGTGACGGTGACGACGAGGTTGCCGCCATAACCGGTCGGGAACAGGTCGTCGATCACGAACGGGCCCGGTGGCACCGCCGTGTCGTAGATCACCGCGCCGTTCTGGCGGATCTTCACGCGCGCGCTGGTGTTTGCGATGCCGCGCACGACCGGCGCGTAGCCGCGCTGCGAATCGGGCCACATCCGGTCGTCGGTCGCGAGCTGCACGCCGCGGAACGCGAACGTATCGAACAGCTCCCCGGACGTGTTCGCGTCGCCGATCCGCACGCGCGCCGTCAGTGCCGACAGGTCGCGCTGTACGTAGGTATTCGCCACGCTGTAGTGGCGGCCGCCGTGCTGCTGCCAGTTCAACGCGCCGTCGTGGCGGAAATACCAGCCACCGACGTTGATGCCCGCATTCAGGCCGACGTACGCGGTGGTCACGCCTTGGCCGTGCGTGACGTTGCGGTACAGGTTCGTGTTGTAGCCGACCCAGCCGGCCGTCACGCCGTCGTCCCACCGTGACGGATCGACGTAGCCGCGCGCCGAGCGCCGCAGCAGCGCCTGCGGGATCTGCACGTCGAGGCGCGCCGCGCCTGCATCGAACGACGCGGTTGCACCGGGCAGCAGCGCTTCGAGCGGCTGGCACGCGTCCGCCGCATCGAGCAGCACGAGCGCGCCGGGTGCGAACCGTCCCGGGTCCGCATTGAACTTGTCCAGCAGCGGGCGGCCGATGCATACCTGCGCGACGTCCGGGCGCACCTCGCGCACCGTCACGTCGTCGCGGCCGAGCATGATGCCGTTCAGGTAGATATCCGAACGATACTGGCCGGGCCAGACCGGATTGCCCTGTTCGTAGCGCGACAGGTCGAGCCCGCCGGGTGGCGATGCGACGAGGTCGGGATTGAAGCGCACGGCGCCGGCGCCAGTCCCGGCCTCGCCGATCCTCGGCGGCCGGTCGTCGGCGGGTTCGGGTTCGTGCTCGCTTGCGGCGGCGCCGAGCGGCAGCGCCGAACACGCGAGCAACGCCATTGCGTACGATCGGCGCGGGACGGGCACGGCCAGGCGGGCGCACCACCTCGTTGCACGGTCAGCGCGTTCCATGAAATTCGCTCCAGATACTCGAATTGAACGTGTCGCGCACGGGGCGGCGCCCCGGCGCTGAAGATGTCGGCCTCGCGGTGCGGACGGCGCAGCTAGCGGGTGTCGTCGAGCACCGCCTGCCACTCGACGCCGGTGCCGAAGTCATTGATCGTCGAATAGTCGAACTTCGTGCCGGGCGGCAGCGCCGGCAATGCCGCATCGAGCGGAAAGACGTGCGATGCCTGCGGCGCGATCATTGCACCGTCGCTGAGCGAGAAAGTGCGACCGCCGTGCACGATGCGCGCCGACAGCACGACGACGTTGTAAGGCGTCGGGTTCGTCGCGCGCAGCGCGTGACCTTTGCCATCCGGCGCGGTCGCGAGCGACCACTTCAGTTGCCTCGCGGCGGCAATGGCGCCGTCCGCGTTCAGTCCGACCGGCCGGAAGAACAGCTTGATCCGCGAACGGAATGCGAGCTGCAGCACGGTGGTGGACTGCGTTTCGTCGACGCCGGGCGGCACGTCCAGCACGTTCAGCCAGTACACAGATTCGCGATCCTGCGGCAGTGCGTCGCCGGTGTAGACGATCCGCACGGTTTGCCCCCGGCCGGGGTCGATCCGGAACACGGGCGGCATCAGCACGAACGGCACCTTCGTGGTGCCGGGTCGTGCGCGTGGGTCGCCGTCGTCGAGCCACGTCTGCACGAGCGCGGGTTGCGCGCCGTTGTTGTCGAGCTTGACGGTCACTTCACGGTCGCCTGCCGGGTAGATCACGCGGGTGCCGGACACGATGACGCTCGCCGCGGCCTGCTGCGCGAAGCACACGAGCGCGGCGCAGATGCACAGCGAGAACTGGCGCAAAAGGGACGGGAGAATCGGAATCATCATATGTAGCGCGATGGGCAGGGAACGCCGGCGGCCGGCGCACCCTGCGGCACGGTCATGCCGGCGACACCCGCGGTGCCGCCGGCCGATATCGCCGCGACGCGTGCTGCCCGTCGCGGCAGCCTGGGGATCAGAGGTAGTCGATCGAGTAGGTGACCGACGTGCTCACGCCGCCGGCGGTCGCCACGCCCTGCGCGTAGTACTGCGCGCCGTAGACCATCGTGGCGCTGTTGTTGGCGATTGGCACCGAGGTCTTGCCCGGTTCGCGCTGGCTGGCGTCGCCCGCCTTCAGCGCATTGCCGTCCATGTCGATCAGCTGCACGGAAACGTTGTTGGCCACGTTGACGACCGCCCGGTTGATCAGCGTGCCGTCCGCGGTGTTCACGTTCGGGCCGGCCTCGAAGAAGGTGCGCACCGACTTGCCGGTCGCATTCGTGCAATTGCTGAGCGCGATCGTGAAATGGGTCGCGCCGGTGGTTGCGCCCTTCGACGACAGCGTGCTCGCGCTCACGCCAGGCAGCCCGACCGTGCCGTTGTTGCTGCCGTTGTTGATCTTGACGTCGCAGGTCGCGCCGCTCAGCGTGCCCGTGATGTTCACGGTGCCGTCGTACGCATGCGCGGTGAGCGGCGCGAGCGCCATCGCGGCGGTGACCGCCGACGCCAGGGTTAGTTGCTTGATCATGGTCTGCTTCCTCGGTGATTTGCTCGAAAAAACTCCGCCGGCCGTTCAACGATCCGGTCGGATAAATTTAGCTTTCCAGGAAAGGGCGCCACAATCGCAAACGATCCAGAAATGCCGCGTTTTCCATTGAATCAGCATTCCTGAATATCGAGACAACGCGGCGCCCGTTCTGGCAACGCGCCGGCTATCGCACCGCGCGCCGCAGTACCGCCAGCGAGACGGCGATTGCCGTCACGCCCACCGCGACGGCAATCTTGCCGAGCGTCCCGACTGCCTCCGTCCCGCTGTTGTCCGACGGGAACGGATTGACCCACGGCTCGCGCGGCGCGAACAGGTTGTTGAGCCAGCCGACAAGATCGCTGGACGACAGACCGCCGGATACGGCCGCACATTCCGCATGGTGCATTTCACGCATGATGTTTGCCCTCTGGAAAAAACTGGAATGGATAACCGGGCCCGCCGCGCATCACTTCGGTGCCGGCAGGTTCGGGTCGAACAGGCCTTCCATCACGCGATTGAAGACCCTGAGCGTCTGCGCCACGCCATTGACGAGGCCGTATGCCTTGCCGCCGATCACGCCGAGCGCTGCGCCCGCGATCAGGCCGACACCCGCGCTGAGGATGCCGAAGCCCAGGATCCCGCCCTGGCTGCCGCCTGTCGCCGCGCCCTTGAAGCCGCCGGCGACCAGGCCGGCCGTGGCGCCGAGCAGCGCTGCACCGACGGTGCCGAAAAAGCCGCCGCCGCTCACTTCATGGCATTCCACCGTGGTCAACTCACGCATTTGCGTTTCTCCTTGTTACTGCTGGGTGCCGATCGCGCAAGGCCGGATCGGCATCGGCCGTCTCGCCGCCCGTCGGGCGGCCAAGTGCTTCGCAACGCCGCAGCGTTACGCCGGCTCGGGCGCGACGCGCGCGTCGACGGGTAGCTCATGGGCTGCGCCGCCCGCGATCTCGATCACGCGATCCGCGCTGCGGATCGTTTCCGGACGGTGCGCGATGATGATCCGCGTGACGTTCATCGCCCGCACCGCATCGTTGATCAGGCGTTCGCGCGCGAGATCGAGATGGCTCGTCGCTTCGTCGAGCACCAGGATCGCCGGCTGGCGATAGAACGCGCGGGCGAGCAGCACGCGCTGGCATTGCCCGCCCGACAGCGACGACCCCATGTCGCCGACGAGGCTCCGGTAGCCCATCGGCATCGCGACGATGTCGTCGTGGATCTGCGCGAGTCGCGCGGCATGCTCGACGCGCGCGTCGTCGGGCTGCGGGTCGAAGAAGCCGATGTTGTCGGCGATCGAGCCCGCGAACAGGATGTCGTCCTGCATCACGCAGCCGATCCGGTCGCGATACGGATGCAGGCCGAGCTTGCGGATGTCGATGCCGTCGACCTGCACGCTGCCGTGCTCCGGCGCGAGCAGACCGAGCAGCAGCTTCGCCATCGTCGTCTTGCCCTGGCCCGACGGGCCAACCAGCGCGACCGATTCGCCGGGCGCGATCGAGAATGAACAGCCGTCGAGCACCCATGGCTCGGTTTCCGCGTAGCGGAAGCGCACGTCTCGCACGTCGATCGCGGGTGGCGTTGCATGGCCCGCCTGCGGCGGCCGCACGACCTTCGCCTCCATGTCGGCTTCGACGTCGGTCAGCACGATGTCGGCGAGACGCTCGCCGTGCAGGCGCAGCATCCTGAAGTCGATCAGCGTGCCGATCAGCCCAGCGCCGCGCGCCATGAACTGGTCGGCAAAGCTGACGAACGCGACCAGCATCCCGGCCGAGAACTGCCCGTCGAGCACCTGCTTCGCCGCCAGCCAGACGAGCACCACGCGGCCCGCACCGGAAATCACGCCCTGCAGCGTCGAGAAGCCGATCGACAGCCGCTCGATCGCGACGTGCTTGTTGGTGGTTTCGACGACTGCGTTCGCATAGGTGGCGACGCGCGCTTCCTGCTTGTTCGCGAGCTTGATCGCCTGCACGCCGCGGATCGATTCGAGCAGGTTCGACTGCGCGCGCGCCGCGTAGACGATCTGTTCCTCGTTCGCCTGCCGGAACGGCCGGTACGCGATCCAGCGAATCGCGCCGTACGCGGCGAACAGGCCGAGCACGAGCCACGTGAGCGAAGGGCTGTAGACGAACAGCATCGCGAGCGTCGCGATCGCCATCACGCCGTCGAGCAGCGCGCCGATGAACTGCGTGGTCAGCGTGGCCTGGATCGTATTGATCGCGCCGAATCGCGACACCACGTCGCCGATATGGCGCTGCTCGAAATACGCCATCGGCAGCCTGAGCAGGTGCGCGCAGACGTTGGCGGTCCACTGCACGCCGAGCAGGCTCGAGAACCACGTCACCACCCACGAGCGCAGGGCCGACACCGCGTTCTGGAACAGCACGACGAGCAGGAAGCCGATGCCGAGCAACGTCAGCAGGTCCGCATCGGCCGACACCAGCACCTGGTCCATCACCCACTGCATGTAGAACGGCGTGGCGATGCCGAACACTTCCAGCGCCGCCGACAGCAGCAACACCTGCGCGAACGTCGTGCGGAGGCCCGTGACGCCGCCGACGAGCTTCGTCATCGAGATCGCCTCGCGCGCCTGCGTGCGCTCGAACGACGGCGACGGCATCAGCTCCAGCGCGACGCCGGTGAAGTGCTCGGACACTTCGGCGAGTGGCACGTCGCGACGCCCGCGCGCCGGATCGTGGATCGTGATCCGGCCGCGCGACACCGACTTCAGCACGACGAAGTGGTTCATGTCCCAGTGCAGGATGCACGGGCGGCGCAGCTTGCCCAGTTCGTCGAGTTCGAGCCGCAGCGCGCGCGACGCGAGGCCGAGCCGGTACGCGATCAGCATCACGTCGTTGAGGGTCGCCCCCTTCAGCGACGGACTGAAGCGTCGGCGCAGGCTGACGAGGTCGAGGTCGTGGCCATAGTGGCTCGCGACCATCCCGACGCACGCGAGCCCGCATTCGGCCGCCTGCGTCTGCAGGATCACCGGCAGGCGGCGGCGCCAGCCGAATTGCAGCGCATCGATCCATTTCATGATTGAACGGGCTCCATGACGAATGCGTTGAGGGCGCGCATCAGGCCGACACGCGACGACCGAGCGCATACAGCGGCTCAAGCACCCACTCGACCAGCCGGCGCCGGTCGATCAGCACGTCGGCCTCGAGCGCCATCCCGGGCCGCAGCGCCTCGCGCTTGCCGTACGCGACGATGTCCTGACGATCGAGCGCGACGACGATGCGGTAGAGCTGCTCCGGTACGTTGGCGCGCCCGGTCAGGTTCGCGACTTCCTGCGGTGACAGCGCAGTACGCGACACCTCGGTCACGCGCCCGAACTGCTGGCCGAATTTCTGGAACGGGTACGCCTCGTAGCGCAGCACGACGCGCGCGCCGGTGCGCACGAAGCCGATCGCACGGCTCGGCACCATCAGCTGCGCCTCGAGCGGCGCGCCTTGCGGCAACAGCGACACCGCCGACTGGCCCGCATTGACGATCTGCCCGGGCTTCGCGAGCAGCGCGGCCACGACGCTTGCCTGCGGTGCGCGCAGGATGACCGTGCGACGCGCTTCGTTCTCGGCGATCGACTGCTCGACGTCCGCGAGCTTGCGCTCGATGTCGTTCTGCTGGTTGCGGGTGGTGAGCGGCAGCTCGCGCAGCTGCTGGCGGGTCTGGTCGAGTTGCTGGCCGACGTCGAGCCGCAGGCGGGCAAGCTCCTGCAGCCGCGCCCGCGCGTCGAGCAGCACGCCTTCCTGCTGCTCGACCTGGCTGTTCGACGCATAACCCTGTTCACGCATCGACTGCAGTTTGTCGAGCTGGCGTTGCGCGAGTTCGGCCTGGCGCAGCCGCTGCGCGTTCTGCCGCGCGATCTGCGTGAGCTGGTCGTCCAGCGCCGCCGCGCGCGTGCGCAGGCCGCGCTGCGCTTCACCGCTCAGTTGCGACTGACTGGTCAGATCGGTCTCCAGGCGCGAGCGCTGGAACTTCAATTGCCGGGCGACCGTTTCGCGCGTGCCGCCCAGCTCGGTCGCCACTTCAGCCGAGATCGCCAGCAGTTCCGCACCGGCCGCCACCGCCTGTCCTTCGCGCACGCGCGTGCCGACCACGGTGCCCGTCAGCGGCGGCGCCACCGTCAGCAGCCCCGTCGCCGGCAACAGCTGGCCGGTCACGCGCTCGCGCTTCGTGTAGCTGCCGAACACGAAAAACGCGACGACCACGAGCGTCAGTGCGGTCGCGACGCCGATCGTCAGCCAGCGCCAGGGTGGCGAGTACAGGCTGACGCTACCCATCAGCTTGTGCCGGGTCGCGTCGAGCGCTTCCTGACGGAACAGGGAATCGGTCATGAGCGGACTCCCGCGGCTGGCGCCGGACCGTCAGCGCGGCAGCCGATGGCGGCCACGTCGTCGTCGCCGAGCGTGCCGACCGCGGCGGACAGTTGCAGCCGCGCACGCAGGTAGCGGTAGCGCGCGTCGGCGAGATCACGGATCGCTTCGAAATAGCGCTGCTGCGCATTCAGTTCGTCGATCTGCGTGCGCAGCCCGACTTCGCGCCCGAGGCGGGTCGACTTCACCTTGCTGTCGGCCGACGCGAGCGCGCGCTCCTGCGCGCGGATCAGCGCGATGCCGTTGGTGATGCCGAGATACGCGGCACGGGCGTGCTCGCGGGCCTTGCGGCGCGCATCCTCGAGCGCGTCGCGCGCCTGGTCGCGCCGGCGGTAGGCTTCGCGGCTCGCCGACAGCGGGCCGCCGCCGGCGAACAGCGGGATCGTGACCGTCACGCCGATCATCGACGAGCGGGTTTTCGACGTCGTCCCGAACACGGTGTCGAGCCCGTTCTCGTTGGCGCCGCGGCTCCAGTTCGTGCCGTAGCTCGCCTGCAGGTTCACGACCGGCAGGTGCGCGCCCGTCGCGGCGACGATGTCGGCCCGCGACTGGTCGAGCTGCTTGCCGGCGATCCGCACGTCGACGTTGTCGCGGGCCGCGTCGTCCATCGCGGTCGCGAGATCGACCGGCGCGGCCTGCGGCGCGCATTGCCACGAGATTGGCGCCAGCTCGGCCGCCGTCAGCCCGGTGATCCGCTGCAACGTGCCGCTCGCGATCGCCAGATCGGTTTGCGCGCTCACCGTGCGCGCCAGCGCTTCGTCGAGATTCGCGCGCGCCTCGTCGACGTCGGTCCGCGTGCCGTCGCCGATTCGCAGTGCGGCCTGCGCCTGGTCGAGTTGCTTATGGAATGCCTGCTGCGCGGCTTCGGCGGCCTGCAACACTTCGCGTCCGAACAGGACGTCGAAATAGGCGCCGGCGACATCGGTAATCAGGGTTTGCGACGCTTTCTCGTACTGGATGTCCGCCTGCTCGGCGAGCGTGCCGCCGCGCTTGAAATCGGCGACGCGGGACACGTCGAACAGCGGCTGCGTGACGGTTGCAGAAGCGCTGTGACGGCGGACCGCCGCCGCGTACGCGGCGGTGGGCTGGTCCTGCTTCGTGTAGCTGCCGTTGAGCTCCGCACGCGGCAACAGGCCTGCGAGACCTTGCCAGCGTTTCTCGCGGCCGGCGAGCTGCGCGTTGCGCGCCGCGCCGATGCCCGCATCGAAGCGCCGCGCCGCGTTCACCGCGTCGAGCAGGTCGGCCGCGTGCGCCGGCCATGCGGCGCCGAGCCAGCCGAGAACGGCCACCAGCCGGAAGGATCGTGTCGAAATCATCTGCCTGTACGCGCCGCAGCCTGTCGGTCCGTCGCGGGAACCGCGGCGAGGTCACGCCGCAAAGCAGAGGATTATTCAGTCAGACGCGGCGACAAGATATCGACGTTCGTCCATTTCGATACCAAACCGCATTACGTTCACTGCACGGTGATGTGCCAGACGCGACGGAGCAGGTGCATCAGCGCCAGCCGATCAGCACGCGCCCCATCGCGTCGAGCCCCATGTCGTACAGGTGCGACACGAACGGCACGAGGTTCGGCACCATCAGTTGCACGAGCAACAGCCCGACCAGCATCGTGACGGGAAAGCCGATCTGGAACACGCCGATCTGCGGCGCCGCGCGGTTCAGGATGCCGAGCGCGAGGTTCACGATCAGGAGCGCCGCGACCACCGGCAGCGCGAGCAGCAGCCCCATCTCGATCACGACCGTGCCGAACGCGGCGAGCGTGCGCCAGCCGGGCGCATGCAGCAGGTCGGCCGACACCGGCAGCGACTGGAACGACGCGGCGAGCGCGGCGAACACCTGCAGATGGCCGTCCAGCGCGAGGAACGCGAGCATCGCGACCGCGTTCAGGAAGCGGCCCATCACGGGCGTCGCGCCGCTCGTGTGCGGATCGAAGAAGGTGGCGAAGCCGAGGCCCATCGACAGCCCGATGAAGTCGCCGGCCGCCTCGACGGCCGCGAACACGATCTGCATCGTGAAGCCCATCGCGACGCCGATCAGGAACTGCGTGACGACGATCCAGATGCCCTGCGCGGAGAACACCGTGACGTCCGGCATCGCGCCGAGCGTCGGCGCGACGACCAGCGCCATGAACGCGGCGAGGCCGATCTTCACACGCACGGGCACCGCCGCATGACCCACGACCGGCGCGGTCGCGACGAGCGCGAGCATCCGCACGAACGGCCACAGGAAGGCGGTGAGCCAGCCGTTGAGCTGCGCGTAGGTAACCGAGAACATCGCCGCCGGGGGTTAAGCGCGGCTCAGCCGGCGCCGAGCGTCGCGACGTGCAGCAGCGTCTGCCGCAGGTAGTCGAGCATCGTCGTCAGCATCCACGGGCCGGCGATCACGAGCGTCGCGGCGACCGCGAGCAGCTTCGGGATGAACGACAGCGTCGCCTCGTTGATCTGCGTCGCGGCCTGGAACAGGCTCACGACGAGGCCGACCGCGAGCGCGACCAGGAGCAGCGGGGCGGCGAGCAGCAGGCCGACCATCATCGCCTGGTGCGCGAGGGTCATCACTTGTTCGGGGGTCATCGCGCGATTCCTCCGCGGCTTACGTAAAGCTCTGCGCGAGCGAGCCGATCAGCAGCTGCCAACCGTCGACCAGCACGAACAGCATCAGCTTGAACGGCAGCGACACGGTGGACGGCGACACCATCATCATCCCCATCGACATCAGCACGCTCGCGACGACCATGTCGATGATCAGGAACGGAATGAAGACCGTGAAGCCGATCTGGAAACCCGTCTTCAGCTCGCTCGTGACGAACGCGGGCACCAGCAGCGACAGCGGCACGTCCTCGGGCCCCTGCATCGGCGCGGCCTTCGAGATCTTCGCGAACAGCGCGAGATCGGTCTCGCGGGTCTGCTTCAGCATGAAGGTCTTGAACGGCGCGACGCCGCGCTGCACGGCCTGCTCCATCGGCATCGAGCCGTCGGAGAACGGCTTGTAGCCGTCGTTGTAGGCACGGTCGAGCACCGGCGACATCACGAAGAAGGTGAGGAACATCGCGAGGCCGACGAGCACCTGGTTCGGTGGCGTCGTCGCGGTGCCGAGCGCCTGGCGCAGCAGCGACAGCACGATGATGATGCGCGTGAAGCTCGTCATCATCAGCAGCATCGCCGGCAGGAACGACAGCATCGTGAGCAGCAGCATCGTCTGCACGCTCAGCGAATAGGTGGTGCCGCCGTGCGGGCCCGGGCTCGCGTTGAACGCGGGCAGGCCGTTCGCCTGCGCGCACGCGAGCGCGGGGGCCAGGCAGAGGATCAGCGCGGGCGCGACGCGCGCCGCGCGACGCAGGAATTCGAGTTTCATCGGAATGCGGAAACGGAAAGAGGGCGCGGCGCCATGTCAGCGGTCCTTGCCGCGACCGAGGCGTTTCGCGGCTTCGCCCGCGAGCGCGTCGCGAAACCGCGAGCCGAACGTGCCGGGCAGGCCGGCGTCGGAAGGTGCGGCGCCGGCGGGTGCGTCGGCCGATGCCGCCGTCGCGGTGGCCGACGCCGTGCCGGCCGGCAGCGTATGCAGCAGCCGCACGTTGCCCGGCGCGACGCCGAGCACGAGCCAGGTGTCGCCGATCTCGACGATCGTCGCGCTTTCCTTCGCGCCGAGCCCGACGCTCGACACGACCTTCAGCGGGCCGCCGCGCCGCGCGGGCTGGAAGCCGAAGCGGCGCGCGAGCCACGCGCACGCGAACACGAGACCGATGACGACCGCGAGCCCGACGAGCGTCTGCAGCACCGCGCCGATGCCGAGCGACGGCGCGGCCGAACCGACCATCACGCTCGACGCGATCGAACCGGCGTTGTTTACCGCGTTCATGTCGGCGGCGCCGGCCGGCGCGCAAGCGAACGACGCGACGACGGCAGCCGCCGCCGCGATCGCGATGCGCACGCGGCGGCCGGGCTTCGCGACGTTCATCGATTCAGCTTCCGGATGCGTTCGGCCGGGGTGATGATGTCGGTGAGACGGATGCCGAACTTGTCGTTGACGACCACGACCTCGCCCTGCGCGATCAGGCAGCCGTTCACGAGCACGTCCATCGGCTCGCCGGCCATGCCGTCCAGCTCGACCACCGAACCCTGCGCGAGCTGCAGCAGGTTGCGGATCGCGATCTTCGTGCGGCCGAGCTCCACGGTCATCTTGACCGGGATGTCGAGAATCATCTCGATGTCGTTATGCGTCGAGCTCGCCGCGGCCTTCGACAGCGGCTGGAACACGCCGGCGCCCGTCGCGCCCGGCTGCACCGGCTGCTGGTTCTGCTCGGCGAGCGCGGCGGCCCAGTCGTCGATGCCCTGATCCTCTTCCGCCGCGGCCGGTGCCGCCTGAGCGGCGGCGGCCGATGCCGCCAGGGCCGCATCGGCCATCGCTTGCACGTCGTCCTCGGGCGTCTGGTTCAGCTCACTCATATCCACCTTCCTTCATCGTATCGCCCGCGCTGATCATCTTCTGCACGCGCAATGCATATTGACCATTGAAAATTCCGTAGCCGCATTCCATCACCGGCACGCCGTCGACCTTCGCGGTGATCGTGTCGTCGATCTCCAGCGGCAGCACGTCGCCCGCGCGCAGGTTCAGGATCTTCTCGAACGTCGACGAGATCTCGGCGAGATTCGCGCTCAGCTCGACCTCGGCGGCCTGCACCTGCTGCGACAGCACGCGCACCCAGCGGCGGTCGACTTCGAGCGCCTCGCCCTGGATCGGCGAACTGAGCACGTCGCGGATCGGCTCGATCATCGAGTACGGCATGCAGATGTGCAGCGTGCCGCCCGTCGGCCCGAACTCGATCGAGAACTGCGTGACGATCACGATCTCGTTCGGCGTCGCGACGTTCGCGAACTGCGTGTGCATCTCCGAGCGCACGAATTCGAACTGCAGCGGCCGCACGCTCTTCCACGCGGTCGCGTAGTGCTCGAACACGAGGTTCAGCAGCTTGCCGATGATCCGCTGCTCGGTGGCCGTGAAATCGCGGCCCTCGACGCGCGTGTGAAAGCGCCCGTCGCCGCCGAACAGGTTGTCGACGACGAAGAACACGAGGTTCGGGTCGAACACGAACAGCGACGTGCCGCGCAGCGGCTTCACGTGCACGAGGTTCAGGTTCGTCGGGATCGGCAGGTTGCGGGTGAACTCGCTGTACTTCTGCACCTTCACCTGGCTCACGGAGATTTCCGCCGTGCGCCGCATGAAGTTGAAGATGCCGATCCGCAGCAACCGCGCGAAGCGGTCGTTGATGATCTCGAGGCCGGGCATCCGGCCGCGGACGATTCGCTCCTGCGTGGCGATGTTGTAGGGACGGACGCCCGACGTGTCGCGCTGCTCGTCGACCGTATCGGCTTCGCCCGTGACGCCCTTGAGGAGGGCATCGACCTCCTCCTGGGACATGAACTCCTGGTGGCCCATGCGCGCTCCTTTCGCGGCCGCGTTACTGGACGACGAATTCGGTAAACAACACGTCGTCGACCTTCGCGCGCTGGTTGCCCGGCTGCGTCGGCTGCTCGATCAGGTCCCGCAGTTCCTTCGCAAGCGAACGTTTGCCGTCCGGCGTCGCGAGTTCCTCGGGATGCTTGTTCGACAGCGCGAGCAGGATCCGGCTGCGGATCTCCGGCATCCGCGCGGTCAGTTGCTCCTGCGCCTTCGGGTCGGTGAGCTTCAGCGACAGGCCGACGCGCAGGTAATGCTGCGCGCCGTCGTCCGACTGCAGGTTCACGGTCAGCGGGTCGAGCGGGAAGAACACCGGCGCGGCAAGCGGCGCCGGCTCGGCGGGGGCGCTCGCATGGCCGACGCCCTCCTTGCTCAGGAACACGTACATGCCGCCGGCTGCGGCAGCGGCCGCGCCGAGCGCGATGACGGCGATGAGCGCGATGCGCTTGAACTTGCCGGAGGAAGCCGGCTTGTCGGCGGTCGGGTTTGCGGTCGTGGAGGCCATGTGAATGCGTGCGTGATGTCTCGTAGCATGCATTGTTCGGCATCCGGGCCGAGCCCGATGGGCGGAAAAGAGGGGGGATTTGCGGCTATCTCAGCCGATTGTCGGCCGCGTGTCGGCTCGATGCAGGGTGCGGGCGGCGGCGCCACGCGTCATGCGGTGCGCGGCCGAGGGCGGCCCGGCATGCCAGGCGGGCGTCGGCCGCCCGGCGCGGGCCGTCAGATCGGCAGCAGCGTGAGCAGCGGCGCGATCAGCACCATTGCGACGCCGGCGATCATCATCGTGAGGCTCGACACGACACCTTCCTCGCTGCCGATCTCGCGCGCCTTCGCGGTGCCCACGCCATGGGCGGCCGCGCCGAACAGCGCGCCGCGCGCGAGCCGCGTGCGCATCGGCACGAGCGCCAGCACGATCTCGCCGAGCAGCATCCCGCAGATGCCGGTCGCGATCACGAACAGGGCCGTGAGGTCCTTCGGCGCATGGATCTTGTCGGACACGGCGAGCGCGAACGGCGTCGACACCGAGCGCGTCATCAGCGAGCGCTGCAGTTCGGGCGACAGGTGCAGCAGTTTCGCGAGCAGCAGCGACCCGCACACGCCCGCGCCGATCCCGACCGCGACGCCGACCGACAGCGACAGCCAGTGCCGGCGGATCAGGTCGCGATATTCGTAGATCGGCACCGCGAACGCGATCGTCGCCGGGCCGAGCAGCCACATCAGCCAGCGCGTGTCGCGGAAGTAGACCGAATACGGGATGCCGGTCAGCAGGACGAGCAGCACCAGCACGCCCGGCACGAACACGAGCGGCGAGAACAGCAGCGTCTTCTTGTACGCGTAGAGCCGCTTCGACGCGACATACAGCACGACCGTCAGCACGAAGCAGCCGAACGAGATCGCGGTATTCACGTGGTCGGCGGACAGGTTGGACAGCAAGGCAGGCATGCGCGGCTCCGGCTCAGTGGGCGGGCGCGGCGCTCAGGCGCGCCCGGCGGCGTTCGGCGAACACGCGCTGCACGGCCAGCCGGCGCTCGAGCTTCGCGGCGAGATCGACCGCGACGGCCACCGCGACCATCACGAACGCGGTGCCCGCGAGCATCACCAGCGCGATGCGCCAGCCGTCCTCGCGGAACAGCCCGCCGTACTGGACGGCCGCGACGGCGGCCGGCACGAAGAACAGCAGCATGTCGGACAGCAGCCAGTTCGCGCCGTCCTTCACCCACGCGGGCGCGACGCGGCCCGAGAACAGCAGCACGAGGAGCACCGCGAGGCCGACCACGCCGGACGGAATCGGCAGTCCGATCGTCCGCACGGCCCAGTCGACGGCCATCCACAGCGCGCCCAGCGCGGCGGCCTGCAGCGCGATCCGGCCCGCGCGCGTCATGCTGCCCGAGGCGGCGGGGCGGGCGGCGGCAGTAGCGGTCGGCTTGGTCATGGCAGGCTCCATACAGATATTCCGTTGATGGTGCGAGTATAGGGTTTCCCCTAACCATAAATAAAATGACTTGTCTCTATCCTTTACATTCCAGTTTGGAATTCAGTTTGGATCGTTGCACCAACTTGGGGAGTTTCCGATGGAATTGCGCGCGCTGCGGTACTTCGTCGAGGTGGTCCGCCAGCAGAGCTTCACCGCGGCGGCCGACCGGCTGTTCGTGACCCAGCCGACCATCAGCAAGATGGTGAAGGCGCTCGAGGACGAGATCGGCTCGCCGCTGCTGCTGCGCGACGGCCGGCAGATGGTGCTGACCGATGCGGGGCGCATCGTGTTCCAGCGCGGCCAGGACGTGCTCGCCGCGCAGGCGCAGCTGCAGTCGGAGCTGAACGATCTCGGCACGCTCGGGCGCGGCGAGCTGACGATCGGCGTCCCGCCGCTGGGCGGCTCGCTGTTCACGCCGATCATCGCCGCGTACAAGCAGCGTTATCCGAACATCGAGCTGAAGCTGTTCGAGCAGGGCGCGCGGATGATCGAGGCCGCGCTGATGTCGGGCGAGCTCGAGCTCGGCGGGTTGCTGGAGCCGGTCGACCCCGGCACGTTCGAGCGGCTGCCGATGGTGCGCGCGCCGCTATGGCTCGTCGCGCCGCGCGAGTCGCGCTGGGAGGATCACGCGGCCGTGCCGCTCGCTGATCTCGCGCGCGAGTCGTTCGTGTTCTATGCGGAAAGCCTCGCGCTGCACGACGCGGTGCTCGATGCGTGCCGGAAGGTCGGCTTCACGCCGTCGATCGTGAGCCGCAGCGGTCATTGGGATTTCATGGCCGCGCTCGTGCATGCGGGGGTCGGCATCGCGCTGCTGCCGGAGCCGTATTGCCGGCGGCTCGATGCGGATCAGTTCACGTGCCGGCCGATCGTCGAGCCGGAAATCACGTGGGCGATCGCGCTCGGCTGGTTGAAGAAGGGTTACCTGTCGCACGCGGCGCGCGCGTGGCTCGACGTCGCGCGGGCGACGCTGCCGGTCGCGCCTGTCGACGATCTCGCGTTCGGCGGGTTGCGGGCGCGGGAGTGACGGGCACGGCGCCGGGCGGTCAGACGGAACAGGCGGGCGCAATGGCCGCCCGCCACGCGTTCAATGCCCCATCGCCGGCCCCGCGCCCTTCTTCGGCTTCGTGATCCACACGAGCGCCGCGAGCGCGCCGAACATGAACGCCGACAGCAGGAAGAAGTCGTTGGTCGCCATCATGAAGCCCTGCTGCGTGACGAGCTGGTTGAGTTGCGCATTGGCCGTCTGCCCAACGATGCCGAGCTGCGCCAGCGCGCCCTGGTAGTCGGTCGTGTTCTGCGCGTAGATGCTCACCGATTCCGACAGCCGCGCGTGGTGGTAGATCGCGTCGTTCTCCCAGAACGTCGAGCTGGCCGCGGTGCCGATCGCGCCCGACAGCGTGCGCAGGAAGTTCGACAGCCCCGACGCGCTCGCGAGCCGCTCGTCGGAGATGCTCGACAGCGTGATCGTCGTCATCGGCACGAAGAAGCACGCGACGCCGATCCCCTGCACGAGCCGCGGCAGGATCACGTGGTTGAACGGCACGTCGAGCGTAAACGTCGAGTTCCAGATCGACACGCCGGCGAACACGATGAACGCGAAACTCGCGACCATCCGCAGGTCGAGCCGATGCATGTTGCGGCCGATCAGCGGCGACAGCACGAGCGCGAGCAGCCCGACCGGCGCGGTCGCGAGGCCGGCCTTGCCGGCCGTGTAGCCCATCACCGTCTGCAGCCACAGCGGGAAGATCACGACCGAGCCGAAGAACGCCATGAAGCCGAACGAGATGATCAGCGCGCCGAGCGCGAAGTTGCGATCCTTGAACAGCGACAGGTCGACCACCGGCTCCTTCTCGGTCGTCTCCCACACGAGCATGAACGCGAGCGACACGACCGCGATCAGCGCGAGCGCGACGATGAACGACGAGTTGAACCAGTCGCGGTCCTTGCCGAGGTCGAGCATCATCTGCAGGCACGACACGCCGATCACGAGCAGCGCGAGGCCGATCGCGTCGATCCGCTGCTTCGACGTCTTCGTCTCGCGGCCGCGCAGCAGGAAGTACGCGCAGACCGCCGAGAACACGCCGATCGGCAGGTTGATGTAGAAGATCCACGGCCATGTGTAGTTATCGCTGATCCAGCCGCCCAGCAACGGGCCGAAGATCGGCGCGACGATCACCGTCATCGCCCATAACCCGAGCGCGAGCCCGCGCTTCGCGGGCGGGTAGCTGCGCATCAGGATCGTCTGCGACAGCGGCACCATCGGCCCCGACACGAGGCCCTGCAGCAGCCGGAACGCGATCAGCGTCTCGAAGTTGTTCGCGAGGCCGCACAGCGCCGACGCGATCGTGAACGCGAGCACCGACAGCGTGAACAGCCGCACTTCGCCGACGCGCCGCGCGAGCCAGCCGGTGAGCGGCACCGCGATCGCGGACGCGACCGAGTACGACGAGATCACCCAGGTGCCTTCGCTCGTCGCGACGCCGAGGCTGCCCGAGATGGTCGGTACCGCGACGTTCGCGATCGACGTGTCGAGCACTTCCATGAAGGTGCCGAGCGCGAGCCCGACCGTCAGCAGCGCGAGCGCACCGCCGGTGAGCGGCGCGGGTTGGGCAGCAGGGGAGGCGGCGGATGCCGTGGTGGCGGACATCGGAATCTCCTAGACGCGGCGCGCGCGACGCGCCGGTGCAACGCACGGGTGCGCAACGCAGCGCGGCCCGGCCGGGTGGAACGGATAAGGGAAAAAGTGAAGCGCGTGCCCTGTCATCTTCTGCCCAGACAGAGAAATAAGCGAATGCTTAACCTAGACATGGGGCCTCCGCGCGCATCAGCTGTCCGCGTCGTCGGGTTTCGGGCAACCGGTCGTGCCGGGCCCGTTGGCGATGAAGCGCTGCAGCAGGCCGGTGAGCGTCGCGAGTTCGTCGGCCGAGAAACCGTCGAGCTGCGCGTTGAGCGCGGTCGCGATCAGCGACGGCAGCGCGCGGGCCGCGTCGGCGCCGCGTTCGGTCAGCGTCAGCTCGATCATCCGGCGATCCTGCTCGCTGCGCGAGCGCGCGACCAGCCCCTTGCGTTCGAGCCGGTCGAGCATCCGCGTCATCGACCCGCTGTCGTACGACATCTTGCGAGACAGCTCGAACGGCGTGCTCGCGTAACCGCGCGACAGCAGCAGGATCACGCCGATCTGCTGCGCGGTGAGATCGAGCGGCTCGAGCGCGCGGTCCATCCGCTCGACGAGCGCCTGCTTCGCCTTCGACAGGTAATAGCCGAGGCTCGTTTCCAGCGCGATGTTCTCGGGATCGTAGAGGCCGCCGGTCATGCGATTGCGTACACAGCAATAGTGCGTTTCAGGTTAAAACGCGCCCAGTATCTTGAAAAATGATTGCTTAGTCAATATTATTTGAGGCAACCAGTTACGACGTGCATGTTGCACTGCCGGAGACGATGTTCTGACCGATTCGCCCGCACTGCCGGGCCCCCGAGGATGTTCGCGATGCTGTTCCTGAAAAATGCCGCCGGCGCGCTGCGCCGCAACCTGACCGATACCGCTCATCATGTGTTTTCCGGGCCGCACCGCGGCTGGAAGATCGCGCTGTACGTGACGATGCTGGTCGTGCCGGGCGGCTCGCTCGCGGCGCTCGGGTTCGCGTGGTTCGATCATCGCCGGCAGCGCAACGCGAAGGGCGGCGCACGCCGCACCAGCCAGCCGGCGGCAACGGAGCCGTCGTCATGGCGGTCCGCCGCCGACCCCGTCCCGGTACCCGTGCGCTGCCACTGACGCCGCGCCGCTCCCGCCATCCCGACTGATCGCCGGCCGCGCGCCCCGCGGCGGCCGGCGCGCACCTGTCTCCCCGCAAGCGATCCGTAATGGCCGGTAAACCGGCCGCTCGCACCGGTAACACATTCAGGCCCCCTGGCACCGTACCCTTAGGGCTGCGCAGCTTCCCCGCCGTCAGTTACCATTTGTCCGCCAGCGGCAACGACCGCATCGCGCGGCGCCGCTCGCCGGCCGTCGCGCCCAGACAGGAAAACCACGATGCCGTACGCCTCCCTCCCGCGCGCCCTTCGCCCGCTGAGCGCCGCCGTCGCCGTTGCGACGGCCGTGCTGCTCGCCGGCTGCGCCGTCGGGCCCGACTATCACCGGCCCGACACGTCGATCCCTGCCGCATTCAAGGAAGCGCCGGCCGGCTGGAAGGTCGCGCAGCCCGCCGACCGCACCGACCGCGGCGCGTGGTGGACGGTCTACAACGATCCGCAACTCGATGCGCTGATCGGCAAGCTGAACGCGTCGAACCAGACCATCGCACAATCGGCGGCCGCCTACCGGCAGGCGCGTGCGCTCGTCACCGAGGCCCGTGCCGCGTATTTCCCGACCGTCGGGCTGACCGCGTCGGGCTCGCGTGCCCGCACGCCGCGCACATCAGTGTCGTCGGGCTCGTCGTCGAGCTTCGGCAGCGGTTCGTCCGGATCGATCAACAACAGCTACAGCGTCGGCCTCGACGCAAGCTGGGAACCCGACCTGTGGGGCAAGGTGAGCCGCACCGTCAGCGCGCAGCGCGCCGGCGAAGCGGCGGCCGCGGCCGATCTCGCGAACGCGCGGCTGTCGCAGCAGGCGCTGCTCGCGCAGACCTATTTCCAGCTGCGCACGTCCGATGCGCTGCAAAAGCTGCTCGACGACACCGTGAAGTCGTACCAACAGTCGCTGCAGCTCACCCAGAACCAGTATGCGCAAGGCGTCGCCGCGCGCGCCGACGTGATCCAGGCGCAGACGCAACTGCAAAGCGCGCAGGCGGCGTCGATCGACAACGGCGTCGCACGCGCGCAGTACGAGCATGCGATCGCGACGCTGATCGGCGAACCGGCATCGACCTTCTCGCTGCCCACGAACCCGCTCACGGCCGAGCCGCCGATCACGCCGGTCGACGTGCCGTCCGCGCTGCTCGAGCGCCGGCCCGACATCGCGGCGGCCGAGCGCCGCGCGGCGGCCGCGAACGAGCAGATCGGCGTCGCGATTTCCGCGTTTTTCCCGACGCTCACGCTGTCGGCCACCGGCGGCGTCCAGAGCTCGGTGTGGTCGCAGCTGTTCACGCTGCCGGCGCGTTTCTGGACGGTCGGCCCGCAGCTTGCGGCGACGCTGTTCGACGCGGGTCTGCGCGCGGCGCAGACCGACGCCGCGCGCGCGACCTACGATCAGGACGTCGCCGCGTATCGCCTCGCGGTGCTCACCGCATTCCAGGACGTCGAGGACAATCTCGCGTCGCAGCGCATCCTCGCGCAGGAAATCGACGTGCAGCGGCAGGCCGTCGAGAGCGCCGAGCACTCACTCGCGATCGTCACGAACCAGTACAAGGCCGGCACGGTGGCATACCTGAACGTGCTGACCGCGCAGACCACCGCGTTCACCGCGCAGCAGAAGCTCTCGACGATCGCCGGGCAGCGGATGGCGTCGTCGGTCGGGCTCGTGAAGGCGCTCGGCGGCGGCTGGGATGCGTCGGACATGGCGCGCGAGAACGGCGACATGGCTGCGCCGGCACCGGTGCCGGCGTCCGGTGCGGCGGCCGCACCGCTCGCGCAGAAGTAACGGAAGAGGGGACGCGCCGCGCGCGTCAGCGCTGCGCGTCGCCGAAGATCAGCGACACCTCGTTGTTCCCGATCGGGTGGCCGAGCAGGTTCAGCAGCCCGGCGAGGTTCGCCTGCTGCTCGGGCGCCGCATGCGCGGTGCCGCGGAACGATCCCTGACCGGCGCCGAAGTTGCCGTGCCCGTCGAGGAACAGCGGGCCCTGCGTCGTCGACAGGTCGAGATCGGCGCCCGCCCCCTTCGCCTGCAGCACCGCGCGGTACGAGCCGAGCGGCTTCACGCGCGACACGCGCGAACTCATCGAATCGATCGTCACCGTCAGCTGGCCGAACGCATTGTTGCCGAACAGGCGCCAGTCGCTCCAGCCGACCCGCACGTCGCCCTGCAGGTCGAGCGTGTTGAACGGCGTGCCGAGCCCTGCGAGCAGCGACGCCGGCACGGCCATCGTGCCCGCCGACAGCACCGCGCCGCGCCACGTCGCATCGAGCGTGACGGCGTCGGGCATCGCCTCGGTCTGCCGCATGCGCATCTGCACGCGCCCGGTCAGCAGCGGCCAGAAGCGCGTGGTCCATTCGACCCGGCCCGGCAGCAGCGTCGCCGCGCTCTGGTCGGCGCCCGGCGCGAGCATCAGCGTGCCCGAGCCGTGCCACAGCGACCCGTCCGGATCGACGAGATTCACGTGCCCACCGGTCGCGCGTGCGAATTGCGGCGCGATCCACGCAGCCGGCGCGAGCGCGACGAGCGTCACCGCCGTCGCCAGTCCGCCCGCCAGTACCCACGGCAATGCGGTGGCGAGCCGCTTCGTCCACGGCCTCATCGGCCGACCGCCACTTGCGTCATCCACTGCGTCATTTCTGCGTCGACGGTTGCATCACGGCCGTCAGGTCGACCTGGCCATCTTCCTTCAGCGCAGTCGCGTGCGCCTCGCCGACCTGCACCTTGAACTGCCGGCGCGCGTCGTCGAGCCACTGCGTCCACGCCGGGAACGACACGTTCTTCATCTGGACCTGCACGCCGTTGCCGACGATCTGCACCTGCGCACCCTGCAGCCCGTGATCGGACAGCGACGCGGTCAGCGCGTCCTTCAACGCCAGGCCAGTGGGCGCGACGCCCTGAGCGGCGGCGGTCAGCGACTTCGCCTCGTTCGCCTGCGCGGTCATCTGCGCGAGTTCGCGGCGCATCGTCGGCAGCTCGCGCTGGATCCGCGCGCGGCCTTCCTGCGCGGGCGCCCACAGCACCGAATACGCGATCACGACGGCCAGCACGGCGCCGCCCCAGCCGAGCAGCATCTTCTCGCGCTGCGAGCGCTCACCCCAGAACTGGGCCAGCGTCTGGTTCAGTTGTTCCGTTTTCATGAGCGGCTCCGGATCGTCCATTTGCCCGTGTTGCTGTCGACTTCGCCGGACAGTCCGTTACGCGCGAGGCGCTGCGGGAAATCGGGATCGACCTTGACCTCCGGCTTGAAGCCGACGTCGAGCCGCCGGTCGTGATAGTCGAGCGACGCGATGCCGTTCAGCGGCAGCGCGCCCATCGAGCGCGTCAGGCCGCTCGACAGCGCGAGGAAATCGTTCGGCGACAGTTCGCCGGCCGCGAGGCGCAACTGGTCGAGCTGGCGCTGCATCTGCGCGGGCGGATCGAGCACCGTCGTCGTCTTCGGGAACGCGGACAGCAGCGTTTCGGTGATCTGCGCCGACAGCGCATCGCGCTCGCGCGACAGCTTCCACCAGTGCAGGTTCATCCCGATCACCGCGACGCCGAGCGTCGCCGCGACGAGTGCGAGCGGCACGCGCAGGCGCTTCACCGTCGCGCGGTCGAAGCGCCACGGCTGCGACTCGAATTCGAACTGGCACAGATCGAACCGCTCGGTCAGCGCGCGCCGTGCGAACGTGTCGAACGACAGCGGCGCGGCGCCCGGCAGCAGCGGGCCGTCGGTGCGGCCGACCGACGCGAGCCGCGGCTCCGCGCCCGGTTCGCCGAGTTCGTACAGTTCGACGTCGCCGCCGCCCGCGAGCGCGGCCAGCGTGCCGGCCGCGCGCGCCGCGGGCGCCGCGAAGCCTTCGCCAAGCGCGCCGCGCGCGACCGCGAGTTCCAGGCGCGGCGCACCGGCCGCGACCGGCAGCGCGCCGGCTTCGACGAGCGCCGGTTCGACTGCCGCCGCGAGCCCGAGCACCGCGGCGACCGCGGGCGGGTGGGCGGGCGGCTCGACGGCGCCCGCAGCCAGCGCAGCATCGGCAAGGTTCGCGACCTCACCGTCGGCCGCGGCTGCGGCCTCGGCCGACGTGCGCGGCGCCGGCAGGCAGCGGGTCGCGGGCACCGCGCTCAGATGCCGGTGGCCGGCCGCCGTGAACGCGTCGCAGATCGTGCGAAACCACGCGCGATCGACGATCGCCAGCACGCGGCGCCCGTCGGGCAGCGCGGCCGGATCGAGCGCGATGTGGCAGCCGAGCGGATCCTGGATCAGTTGATCCTCGACGATGTTGGGCAGCGCCTGGCGCAGCTTCGGTCCCTTGAGCGGCGGCACCATCGCGGCCAGCAGCAGCACGTCGCGCGCGGCGACGATCAGTACCGTCGCATTCGCGCGCGGCAGCAGCGCAAGCGCGGCGCGGCCCGCACGCTGCACATGGCCGGCCTTGTCGACGAGCGTGAACGGCAGTTCGGGCCACTGCCATTCCTGCAACGGCACGGCAGGCTCGCGCGGCGGCAAAGAAACAATCAACGTGCTCACAAGAGCTCCTCTCCCGAATGGCGTTGTTATAGCTGGTCGCGGATGCGCACGACCCGCGTCGAGTGCGTGGTCGGATCACGATACACGAGCGAGGTGCGGTCGACCTCCGCGCGATCGTGCTGGATCCGGCCATGCACGATGAAATAACTCGAATTGACGTCGACGAGGTTCGAGTCGATCGTCACGTTCGGCGCGCCGGCACCGCGCAGCGCGAGCTGCACATCGCCGACGTTGCGGAAAAACACGGTCTCGCGGCGCGACACGAGCGCCTGCGCGGACGACACGCTCATCCCCGGCACGAGCGCCGCGATCACCTCGGCCGGCGCGGTATTCATGTTCACGGGCGTCGTGGTCGGCAGCACGGTGACGAACGGGCGCAGCCGCGCGACCATCTCGGGCGTCACGCCGTCGACGTCGAGCAGGCTGTCGACACCCGTCATCATCAGCGGCGCGGGTCCGCGGTCGCCGCCGGACATGCCGGGATCGTCGGTGAAGCCGCCGCCGCCCTCCTGGTCGGTGGTCACCGGCGCGATGGCCGGCGCCGTGCCGCCGCCGCCCGGCAGCGTCGGCATCTGGAAGCGCGTCGCCGAATGCATGAGGCCCGCCCGCACCTGCAGCGCGATGCGCTTCGCGAACGCGCCGTCGAAGCCGAGCGTGGTCAGCAGGCGCTGGAACGCCTGCAGCTGCGTCACGTTCAGCTGCAGCACGCCGGGCGCCGGCGACGCCACGAGGTTGCGCAGGTTGAACTTCGCCTGCGCGTCCTCGATCGAGCCCGAGATATAGGTGTCTTCGCCGCCGTTGTCGTTCGGCGCGCCGATTCGGCCGAGGAAATCCGACAGCTTCGTCTTCGCGATCGGCACGCCCCAGATTCCGCCGAGATACGTGATGCCGGGCGCCGTGTCGCCTTCGGAGCGCAGGATCATCCGCGTCCAGTCGAGCGCGCCGCGCGCGACCCACTGCGCCTGCGCGATCACGCGCTGGTTCTCGATGCGGCGGATCTGCACCTGCTGGCGCCACAGCATCCCCGAGACGAGGATCGCCGACAGCGCGACGACCAGCAGCGCGGTGATGATCGCCGCGCCGCGCTCGCGGCGGCGTGCACGCGTGCGCACGGCAGCGCGGTGGGTGAGCAATGAATGGTGACGGCGCGCGCGCATCGTCATTCCCCGACGAGGAAGATGCGCGTGACCGGCACGCGCAGCGACGTCGCGCCGATGCTGACCTGCAGCCCCGTCACCGCACGCGCTGGCGGCGCGTTGCCGATCTGCGGCACCTTGAGCGCATCGTTGTTCTGCGCGAGCGCATCGTCAGCCGTCTGCAGATTGGTCGTCCAGCCCACGCGCGGCACGTACAGCTTCGCGTCGATCGCGCCGACGCCGCCCATCAGCGCGACCCAGCTCCAGCCTTCGACACTGCTGTCCTTCAGCGTGCTGCGCAGCCGGTTCGCGTCGTCGATCGGCGGCGACGCATAACGCACGACGCGCCCGCCGGCGATCCGGTAGCGGACCACCTGCAGCCGCGGCGCGGCGCCCGGCACCTCGAATTCGCGGACGATCTGCAGCGTATTGCCGGCAACGCCGATCGCCGGCTGGCCGGCCTCGTCGTCAGTCGCGGCAAGCCGCGCGTCGATGCGCATCTGGTCGAACATCTGCGCGAAGACGCGCTCGTCTTCCATCGCGGCCGCCACCTTGTCGCGGCCGCGCATGATCTGGTCGAGCCCGCGCCACGCGAGGATCGCAACCACCGCGAGGATCGCGATCGCGATCATCAGCTCGATCAGCGTGAAGCCGCGGGCGGAGCGGGTGGGCGAGCGTCGCATCGGCGCGTCAGAGCGGACGGCTGGTTTCATTCGCGATCACCGTCACCATCTGTGCGAGCACGCCGGAATGCCCGGGCATGCTCACCGAAACCCGGACACGCCGGAACACGGGGTTCGGCGTGGTGCTCACGCGTTGCGTGCAGACGAGCTGCACGTTGCCTTGCGAGCAGTCGAAACTTTGCTCGCCGATCTCCGGCCACGCATGCGTGAGCCGCAGTTGCGCGAGCGCGTTGTCGGCGCTCCAGCCGGCGAGCAGCCGGCGATGGAGGTCGGACGCGTTGGTCGCCATCGTGCCGACCGCGCGGATCGACGCGGCGAGCGCGACCGCGATGATCGCGAGCGCGACGAGCACCTCGATCATCGTGAAACCGCGGGATGAGGAAACAGGGAAGGGCAGGCGACGACGCATCGTCATTGCACCTCGTAGCGGCCGTTGCCGGTGCCGACGATTGTCGCGCTGCCGACGGCCGAATGCAGCGTCACGCGCACCGGCGTGTCGATGCTCTCGGTGCCGAACACGACCCGGCTCGCGCGCGTGTCGGAACCCGGGTAGTCGATGTCGGCGCCCGTGACGCCGCCGTCCCAGTCGCGCGGGCGCAGCAGGTCGTCGCGCAGCGTGCGCCAGCCGTCGGCCGAACTCACGTCGAACCGGAAGCCGTGCGCGGTCGGTTGCCACGCAATCGGGCGCGCACGCACCTGCGCTTCGTCGCCGGCGGTCTCGAACAGCAGCGCGACGCGTTGCGCTTCCTCGCGCAGGTCGGTGCGCGGATTGCGCGTCAGCGACAGCGACGCGAGCGATACGAGCAGCCCCGCGATCACGAGCACGACCAGCATTTCGAGCAGCGTGAAGCCGCGCGCGCCGCGCTTCAGCGGCCCGCTATCGGCACGCGCCGGGACGAACGGCGCCGCACCGCGACGCACACGGCAATCGCGGCCGCAGCGGGAGGTCGTGCGAATGGCGAGCATGAAGAACGGGAACGAAGCGGCGGGCCGATCAGCGACGGCTTATTGCCACGAACCGATGTCGGTATCGTTGCCTTCGCCGCCTTCCTTGCCGTCGGCGCCGTAGCTGAACACGTCGATCTCGCCGTGCACGCCCGGGTTCAGGTACTTGTAGCCGTTGCCCCACGGGTCGTTCGGCAGGCGCTCGAGGTAACCGCCGTCCTTCCAGTTATTCGGGATCGGATCGGTGGACGGCTTCTGGATCAGCGCGTTCAGGCCCTGATCCTGGCTCGGATAACGACCGTTGTCGAGACGGTACAGCTTGAGGGCCTGCATGATCGTGCCGATGTCCTGCTTCGCGGCGATGCGGCGCGCTTCGTCCGGGCGGCTCATGATCTTCGGCACGATCAGCGCCGCCAGGATCCCGAGGATCGCGACCACCACCATGATCTCGATCAGCGTGAAACCGCGCTGACGACGCACGGCCGCGTTGCGGCGAGTGATCCACGTTTGCATGACTGACTACCTCTTTCCAAAAAAATGTCGTTGGTTGAGTGACGCACCCGGCACACCCGGACGATTCCCTGACGGCAAGCTTCCGAACCCGCGGGCGCGGAGCACGCATTGTAAGGCGCGCATTGCCGAGGGCTTTCACCCAACGCAAATTTCATATACATCCGTACAATAGCGCGCATGAACGCGCTCTCGATCCGGATCCTTTCCCTAGCCCTCTTCGCGGGTTTGTGCGCGACGGCCACCTACTGGGTCGTCACGCTATCGGCCCGCGAAGCACCGCTGCCCGCCGCCGCCGCGCGGCTGCCGATCCGCACCGAGGACGCCGCGGCGCTCTTCGGCGGTCAGCTCGACAAGAATCCCGTGCAGGACATCCACCTGTTCGGCATTCTCTCGCTCGACCGCGGCGCCGCCGCGATCGTCGGCATCGGCGGCGAACCGCCGCGCGCCGTGTCGCTCGGCGCGGAGGTCACGCCCGGCGCGAAGCTCGCCGAAGTCCGCCCCCGCTCGATCATCGTCGACCGCAACGGCGCCCGCGCCGAAATCCAGCTCCCGGCGAACACGCCGTCCCCCGCGATCTACATGCGTTGAACGGTGACGGCCCGACCCACTGGTCAGGCCGTTACTGCACCATGTTGTTCAGCTCGATGATCGGCAGCATCACGGCCAGCACGATCACGAGCACGATGCCGCCCATCGCCAGGATCAGCAGCGGTTCCAGCAGGCTCGTCAGGAACATCGTGCGGCGCTCCAGCTCGCGCGCCTCGCCTTCGGCCGCACGGTCGAGCATCGTCGTCACGTCGCCCGTCGCTTCGCCGGAACGGATCAGGTGCACGAGCACCGGCGGAAACGTCTTCACGTTGTTCAGCGCGCGAGACAGCGCGGAGCCTTCGCGCACGCGCACGATCGCGTCGTCGATGTTCGCGCGCATCGCACGGTTCGACAGCGTCTCGCCGGCCGCCTGCAATGCGCGCAGGATCGGCACGCCGGCCGCGGTGAGGATGCCGAGCGTGCTTGCGAAACGCACCGTGTTGTAGCCGCGCACGAGCTTGCCCGCGAGCGGCGCGGTCAGCACCCAGCGGTCGAACGCGAGCCGCGGCCCGTCGCGCGACAGCGTCGCCTTCACGAACCACACGATCAGCGCGACCGCGATCAGGATCGCCCACCACCAGTGCCGCACGAAATCCGACAGCGCCATCATCACGATCGTCAGCATCGGCAACTGCTGTTTCGTGCTAGCGAACACGTTGACGACCTGCGGCACGACGTAGCTCAGCAGGAACGTGACGATGCCGAACGCGATCAGCGTGACGATCCCCGGATACGTAAACGCCAGCAGGATCTTCTGCTTCAGCGCGTTGCTCTGCTCGATGTAGTCGGCCAGGCGCGACAGCACGATGCCGAGCTTGCCCGTGTGCTCGCCGGCCGCGACCAGCGCACGGTAGATTTCCGGGAAATCGCGCGGATGCTGGCCCAGCGCATTCGCGAGCGAATGGCCGCCGAGCACCTCGGCGCGGATCGCGGCCATCAGTTCGCGGATGTAGTCGCGTTCAGACTGCTCGGTCAGCACGCCGAGCGCCTCGTCGAGCGGCAGCCCGGCGATCAGCAGGCTCGCGAGCTGGCGCGTGAGGATCGCCTGTTCGCGCTGCGACAGCTTGCGGCCGAACGCGAGCCGCTGCGAACGCGCGCCGCGCGTCGCGCTGGCGGCCGGCTCGACGACGAGCGGCGTGAGCCCCTGCGTGCGCAACTGGCCACGCGCGGACCGCGCGCTGTCGGCATCGATGACGCCTTTCTGCGCGCGTCCCGCCGAATCGATTGCTTCGAAACGGAATGCCGGCATCGCGCTATGCGCCTCCCGTCACGCGCAGCACTTCCTCGAGCGACGTCGCGCCGGCCGCGAGCCAGCGCTCGGCGTCGTCGCGCAGCGTGCGCATCCCTTCCGCGCGGCCGGCGGCCAGAATCTCGGCGTCGGCCGCATTGCGATGGATCAGCGCGCGGATCGAGTCGTCGACCAGCAGCAGTTCGTATACGCCGCGCCGGCCCGAGTAACCCGAATGCCCGCACTTGTCGCAGCCGACCGGATGCCACACGATGCGGCCGTCCTCGTGCCGCTCTTCCTTGCAGACGGGGCAGAGCTGCCGCACCAGACGCTGCGCGAGCACGCCGAGCAGCGACGACGCGAGCAGGTAGGGCTCGACGCCCATGTCGGTCAGACGCGTGACGGCCGATGCCGCGTCGTTCGTGTGCAGCGTCGCGAGCACGAGGTGGCCCGTCAGCGATGCCTGCACCGCGATCTGCGCGGTTTCGAGGTCGCGGATTTCGCCGATCATGATCACGTCCGGATCCTGGCGCAGGATCGAGCGCAGCGCGCGGGCAAAGGTCATCCCGATCCGCTCGTTCACCTGCGTCTGGCCGATGCCACCGAGATCGTATTCGATCGGGTCCTCGACGGTCATGATGTTGGTCGTCGCGGTTTCGAGCCGCGACATCGACGCATACAGCGTCGTCGTCTTGCCCGAACCCGTCGGGCCCGTGACGAGCACGATGCCGTGCGGGCGCGCGATCAGCTTGTCGAACTCGCGCAGCGTGTCGCGGCCCATCCCGAGCGCTTCGAGGTTCAGGCGCTGCGCATCCTTTTCCAGCAGACGCAGCACCGCGCGCTCGCCGTGCCCGGTCGGCAGCGTCGACACACGCACGTCGACCGGCCGGCCGCCGACGCGCAGCGTGATGCGGCCGTCCTGCGGCAAGCGTTTCTCGGCGATGTCGAGCTGCGCCATGATCTTGATCCGCGAGATCAGTGCGCCGTGCAGCGCCTTCTTCGGGCGCACGACGTCGCGCAGCGTGCCGTCAACGCGAAAGCGCACGACCGACGCGTTCTCGAACGGCTCGATGTGAATGTCCGATGCGTGTTCGCGCGCCGCTTGCGTGAGCAGCGCGTTGATCATCCGGATGATCGGCGCGTCGTCTTCCGATTCGAGCAGATCCTCGACTTCGGGGATGTCCTGCATCAGCCGCGACAGGTCGACTTCGCCTTCGACCTCGCCGACCACCTGCGCGGCGCTGCCGTCGTGACGCGAGTAGGCCTGGTTGATCGCCTGCGCGAGTTCGTCGGCCGGCACGCGGTGCACGGAAATCGAGCCGAAATTGCGCGCGATTTCCGCGAGCGCGGCGTCGCTCGTGCGTTCGCTGATCCACACCTCGAGCGTGTCGTCGAGCTGGTGCGCGATCAGCACCTGGCCGCTCTTCGCGAAGCCGTACGGCAACAGGCGCGCGGCGAGCGGCGACGGCGGCTGCCGTTCGCCCGGCGCGCCGTCGTGGGCGGAAGACGCGAGCACGTCGCTCACTGCGAGGCTCCCGGTGTGGCGGTCAGCGGCTGTTGCGGTACCGCCTGCAGCGGCACGCCCTGCGGCTGCGCGGGCGTCGCCTCCGGCACCGGCTGAGCCGGCACCGGCACCACCTGACGCTGTACCTGCTGGCGACGCATCTTGTCGAGATCGAACAGGTTGCCGGCTGCCGTACCGCCCTGGCTCGGGCCCAGCGGCATCGGCGGGACGACCGGATCGTCCTTGTCGCGCATCACGTTGTTGTCCGACTTGTACGCGCCCGTCACGCCCTGGATGTAGTCGTAGCGGTTAGCCGTGACTTCCTGCGCGGTGCTGCGATCCGAGATGATCACCGGGCGCAGGAACACCATCAGGTTGGTTTTCGCGCGCACCTTCGATTCCGAACGGAACAGCTGGCCGATCCACGGAATGTCGCCGAGCAGCGGCACCTTGCTGTTCGTTACCTGGTAGTTGTCCTGCATCAAGCCGCCGAGCACGATGATCTCGCCGTTGTCGGCCAGGATCGTCGACTGGATCGAGCGCTTCGTGAAGGTCGGGCCGGTCTGCGCGCTCGTGGTGCCGGCAACGACCGCCGAATCCTCGGTATAGAGCTGCAGCTTCAGGATCCCGCCTTCGGTGATCTGCGGCTTCACGTGCAGCGTCAGGCCGACGTCGCGGCGATCGTAGGTATTGAACGCATTGCTCGTCGTGCCGCTCGTCAGGTTCGAATACGAGCCGGTCGCGATCGGCACGTTCTGGCCGACGACGATCTTCGCTTCCTCGTTGTCGAGCGTGACCAGGTTCGGCGTCGACAGAACGTTCGCGTCGCTCACGCCCGCGAAATACTGCAGCAGCGCGCCGAGCCCCTGTACGCCGAACATGTTGTGCAGCCAGCCGATGTTGAGCCCTTGGGCCAACTGCCCGAGATTGGAGGCAAGCCCGCCGCCGGTGATCCCGCCGGCGGCGTTGGTCAGACCGCCGGCCGTCAGGTTGATGATGCTGTTGCCCATATTCAGCCCGGCGTTCAGGTTCGTGCCGCCGAGAAACTGGCCGCTCGCCACCTGCCACTGGATGCCGAGGTTGCCCTGCGTCGTCGAGTTCAGCTCGACGATCAGCGCTTCGATATAGACCTGCGCACGCCGTGCGTCGAGCTGGTCGATCACCGAGCGCAGGTTCCGGTAGACCGGATCGGACGCGGTGATGATCAGCGAGTTGGTCGCCGCATCGGCCTGGATCATCCCGCCCGGCTGGTTGTCGTCGCCCTTGTCCTTGTCGCCGCCGAGCAGGCCGCCGCTGCCGAGACCACTGCCGCTACCCGACGAGCCGCCGTACCCCGACGACGACGACGAGCCGCCGAGGCCGCCCGACGGCAGCGGTGGCGTGCCGGACGTGCCGGTCGAGAAGTTGCCGCTCGACGACGAGCCGCCGCTCTGGTTGAAGCTGTTCGCATCGTTCGACGACGCCGACGAGCCGCTGTCGTTGCCGCTCTTGCCGAGCATCCCGCGCAGCGTCTTCGCGAGCTTGGTCGCATCGGCGTTGCGCAGCGGCACGACGTGCATGTTGCCGGGCACCGCGCTCGGTGCGTCGAGCTGCTGCACGAGGCGCTTCGCGGCCGCGAGGCGCGCCGCGTTCGATGCGCGCAGCAGCAGCGAGTTGGTGCGCGGGTCGGCCGTGACCGATACCTTCAGCGTCGCGTCGCTGTTGCCGATCGCGCCCGGGTCGAGCATTTTCTGCAGTTGCGCGGCGAGGTCGATCGCGTTCGCGTTGCGCAGCGGCACGACCTGCACCTGCGCACCCGCGGCACTGTCGACGCCCGCGATGATCTGCGCGATGCGACGCACGTTGTCCGCGTAGTCGGTCACGACGAGCGTGTTGTTCGCCGGGTAGGCCGTCACCGTGTTGTTCGGCGAGATCAGCGGCCGCAGCACGGGCAGCAGGTTGTTCGCCGATTCATTGTGCAGCTCGAACACCTGCGTGATCACCTGGTCGCCGCGCGCCTGCGGCGCATTGCCGACATAGGTCGGCACGCCCTGCAGCTTCGCGTCGGCTTCGGGCACGACCTTCAGCACGCCGTGATCCTGCACGAGCGCGAAGCCCTGCATGCGCAACGCCGACTGCAGCGTCTTCAGCGCCTGGTCTTCCGGCACCGGGCGTTCGGCAACGAGGTTGAGCTGCCCCTTCACGCGAGGGTCGACGATGATGGTCTTGCCGGTCGCGGCGCCGATCGCCTTGGCGACCTGGTCGATATCCGCGTTGACGAAGTTGAGCGTGACCTGAGCGTAGGCGGCCTGCGAGACGATGATGCCGGCGACGATCAGGGTCGTGGCAACGCGCCGCATAACGAAGCGATTTCTTGTCATGGATGAATGGGTCGATGCCGGCTCAGGCCACTTCCGGCGGTAGTGCTGGGATCCAAGTCCGAAAGGGGCGACATTAGCAGTTTTTCATGTCCGAAATATCACATTGATCAGAGGACTGTCTCACATACGACATGTGATCGGCGAGTCGTATGCAATATGTAAGATTCTGCGCTACCCTCGGCATGCCGGCCATCGCCCCGTTTCTCGATGAACCGACATGGAAATACGATATAACCGGACTGTCGTTCGCCTGCCTGTCGCAACCTGACGGACTGTCGGTATGATACGGGCGACGCGTTTCTCGCCGTACTGGTAATAGACACGGGTTTTCCCGACCTTCGCGCAATTCCTTTTCGTTTCCGCACCATGAACAGACGGTTCGCTTCGATCGTGTTGATCGCCGCCGGCGCGTGGTTCGCCAGCGCAAACGCACGCGCGGATTGTTTCGACGAGGCGGCCAAATACCAGCAGGTCAATCCGCTGATCCTGCGCGCGATCGCGTGGCAGGAGTCGCACAACCGGCCCGACGCGCTGAACAAGAACACCAACGGCTCGATCGACTACGGCCTGATGCAGATCAATTCGATCCATCTGCCGACGCTGTCGCGCTACGGGATCGGCCGCGACACGCTGATGGAACCATGCAAGAACGTGTACATCGCCGCGTGGCATCTCAAACAGAAGATGAACCGCTACGGCAACACGTGGCAGGCCGTCGGCGCCTATCATTCGGAAACACCATCGCTGCGCGACAAGTACGCGCGGCAGATCGCCGGCATCCTGTCGCAATGGAAGCTGCTGCCGCCCGCGCAATGACGCTGCGCCGCGTCGCGGCCTGACGCCGTGCCGGCCGGCCTGCGCGCGTTTGATGCACAATGCGGGCTCACGCCGCAACTTCGCCCGTCCGCGGGCCGATCGCGCCCCGGAAGGGCGCCGCGGCCGCTTTTTCATTTTTTCCGTTGGTGCGTACCGCAATGAACCAGCCGTTGCCCGTCACCGTGCTGTCCGGCTTCCTCGGCGCCGGCAAGACCACGCTGCTCAACCATATCCTCGCGAACCGCGCGGGCCTGAAAGTCGCCGTGATCGTCAACGATCTCGCGGCGGTCAACATCGACGCGTCGCTTGTGCGCGACGCGCAGGCGCTGTCGCACGTCGAGGAACGCCTCGTCGAAATGTCGAACGGCTGCATCTGCTGCACGCTGCGCGACGACCTGCTCGTCGAGATCCGCAACCTCGCGTCCGAGGGCCGCTTCGACGCGATCATGATCGAATCGACCGGTATCGCGGAGCCGATGCCGATCGCCGAAACTTTCACATTCGTCGACGACGACGGCACGTCGCTGTCGAAAATCGCGCGGCTCGACACGCTCGTTACCGTGGTCGACGCATACAACTTCCTGCGCGACTACGGCTCCGACGACGCGCTCGCGACGCGCGGCATCGCCGCGTCGGAAGACGACGACCGCACGCTCGTCGAGCTGCTGATCGAGCAGATCGAATTCTGCGACGTGCTGGTGATCAACAAGGCCGACCTCGTCGCTGCCGACGAACTCACGCGCCTGCAGCACATCCTCGCGCGGCTCAATCCGCGCGCGCACCAGGTCGTGTCGACGTTCGGCAACATTCCGCTGAATGAAGTGCTGAACACGGGCCGCTTCGATTTCGACGAGGCGGCGAACGCGCCGGGCTGGCTCGCGTCGCTCGATCACGATCACACGCATTGCGACGACCCCGACTGCCACGATCAGCATCACGCGCACGTGCACGGTGAAGCCGACGAATTCGGGATCGGCAATTTTGTTTACCGCGCGCGCCGGCCGTTTCATCCGGCGCGACTCTGGGCGCTGCTGCACCAGGAGTGGCCGGGCGTGTTGCGCAGCAAGGGCTTCTTCTGGCTCGCGACGCGCAACGACATCGCGGGCTCGCTGTCGCAAGCGGGCGGCGTCTGCCGGCATGGCCCGGCGGGTCTGTGGTGGGCCGCGCAGGATCGCTCGGAATGGCCGGACGACGACGATCTGCTCGCCGAAATCCGTACCGAATGGCAGGGCGATCTCGACGATCGCACGGTCGGCGATCGCCGGCAGGAACTCGTGCTGATCGGCATCGCGCTCGACGCCGATGCATGGCGCGAGAAACTCGATGCGTGCCTGCTGACCGATGCGGAATTCGCACTCGGCGCGGCGGGATGGAGCGTGTTCGACGATCCGTTCCCGGAATGGGACGTCGATTCGCACGACGACGACGATCACGGCGACACGCAGATCGTGCACGCGTAACGGCTTGTAAAACAACCGTTAAATCTTGCAAGAGCGGCGCGGACTGTGGCGAAAATGCCGCGCGCGCCCAACAAAAAACCCGCCGAGAGGCGGGTTTTTTCTGGAACAGGCGCTGGTTTAACGCTTGTTGACGGCGTCCTTGAACGCCTTGCCAGCCGTGAACTTGACCGTCTTGGCTGCCGGGATCTTGATGGTTTCGCCGGTCTTCGGGTTGCGGCCCGTACGTGCTGCGCGCTTGCCCGAACCGAAGCTGCCGAAGCCGATCAGCTGAACCGCATCACCCTTCGACACGGCCTTCTTGATGACTTCGAGCAGCGTGTCCAGCGTTTCGCCGGTTTGAGCCTTGCTGGCGCCCGTTTGGGCGGCGACGGCGTCGATCAGTTCCTGTTTGTTCATTAAGGTTCCTTTATCAGGTTAGGTTGACACGAACAGCGCGAACGCGCCGATTATACGTGCGCGAACCGTGCCGTCGAGAGTCAGACTCCGACGGCACAGCGCCGAATCCTGGCCCGCGCGACGCGCCCTCCGGCTTGCCGGCGGCCACCCCGCGGTACGGCGTTGCTATGATAGCGCAGCGCAAACCCAATAACGACAAGGGTTTCAAAGATTTTCATCGGTATTTCGCCGAATGAATCGTCGATTGCCTGTTTTTTGACCTGCGCCAACCGGACAGGATACGCAGCGCGGTCCGCCCGTGCGCCGCCCCGTTGGCTTTTTCCAACGGCCGCTCGGACGCCCCCGCGCAATCCCTTGCCAGGCTTGGCTGCCACGTTTTTTGTTTCGCATGCCCGACCGACTTGTTCCCGCCACGCTCGCGCTTCGCGACGACGGCACGCCCGTCTCGCCCGAGTTCGGCGACCTCCATCGCGACGCGTCAGGCGCACTCGCGCACACGCATCGCACGTTCGTCGCGGGCAACGGGCTGCCGGCGCGCTGGCACGGCCGCCGCACGTTCACGGTCGTCGCGACGCGCTTCGGTGCAGGCGACAGCTTCCTGTCAACCTGGGCCGCGTGGCGCGACGATCCCGCACGCTGCGAACGGCTGCATTTCGTCTCGGTCGAGCCGCACCCGTTCTCGCGCGACGACCTGCGCCAAGTGCTTTCCCATATCGTTGCGAACACAACCATATCGGCGGACGTCGATGCTCTCGTCGACGCATGGCCGATGCTTGTGCCGGGCCTGCACCGGCTCGAATTCGACGCAGGGCGTGTGGTGCTCACGCTCGCGTTCGGCGATGCGATCGACATGTTGACGAAGCTCGTCACGCGCGCCGATGCATTCTGTCTCGACGGCGTCCCAACATCGAACGACGCGGATCAGTGGTCGAACGACGTGGTCCGTGCATTCGCGAAGATCGCCGGCGAAGGCGCGACGTTTGCGACGCATGCACATTCCGACGCCATCAAGCATGCACTCGGCGAAGCAGGCTTCACGTATCGCGAGGTCGACGATCTGCTCGTCGGCGAATATGCGCCACGCTGGCGCTCGCGCCGGCACGAACCGCCGCGCGCACTGCCCGTTGCGACGCGCCGTGCGATCGTGATCGGCGCGGGTCTCGCGGGCTGCGCAGTCGTCGAACGTCTGGCCGCGCGCGGCTGGGACGTCACGCTGATCGAGCGGCACGAACGGATCGCGAGCGAAGCGTCGGGCAATCCGGCCGGTGTATTCCACCCGCTGATGACGCGCGACGACAACGTCGCGAGCCGGCTCACGCGCAGCGGCTTCCTGCACGCGATCGCACGCTGGCGTGCGCTCGAACGCGCAGGTCATGCGTTCGCGCGCAGCACGCACGGGATGATCCATCTCGCTGAATCGGCTGACGATTTCGCGCGGATGCGCGACGCATTCGATGCATTCGGCGCGCCGTCCGACTATGCATCGCTGCTCGATACCGATGCGGCGCGCGCCCATCTGAACCTGCCGGTCGCGCATGGCGGCCTGCTGTTTCCACAAGGCGGCGCCGTCTGGCCGGCCGGGCTTTGCGCGGCGCAATGCGCGGCGGCCGGCGAACGCGTGCGATTGCTCGCCTCCACCGGTGTCGCGCGGCTCGAGCGGCGGGGCGACACGTGGCATGCACTCGACGCGGCGGGTAGCACGCTGGCCGAAGCCCCCGTCGTCGTGCTCGCGAACGCCGGCGACGCCGTGCGTCTCGCCGGGCTGCAGCATGTCGCGCTGCAACCGGTGCGGGGGCAGCTCACGCTGCTGCCGCCCGGCAGTGCGGCGCCGCTGCCGTGTCCGACGATCGGCGACGGTTACGCGGTGCCGCTCGACGACGGCACGCTGCTGATCGGCGCGACGTTCGAACCCGACGACGTCGATCCCGCGATGCGTCCAGCCGGCCACGTCGAAAATCTCGATCGCGTGCGGCACCTGCTGCCGGGCCTGATCGGCGACCTGCCCGACGTCGGCACGCTGGACGGCCGCGTCGCGTTCCGCTGGGTCGTCGCCGACCGTCTGCCGCTGATCGGCCCGCTCGCCGACGAAGCGCAGGCCGTCGCGAACGCACGCGCGCTGAGCGGCGCCAAGGCGCGCGACCTGCCGCGCATGCCCGGGCTCTACGGCGCCTTCGGCTTCGGCTCGCGCGGCCTCGTATGGGCCGCCCTCGGCGCCGAACTGATCGCATCGCAACTCGAAGGCGAGCCGTGGCCGCTCGAGCGCGAACTCGCCGAAGCCGTCGACCCGGCACGCTTCCTGATCCGCGCACTGCGCGCTCGCCGCATCGCCTCGGCCGGCTGACCGGCCGCACGCATCCCTCACAGTTTCCCGATTTTCCTGTGCAAGGTTATCCACCCGATGCTGTGGATAACCTTGCGAAATCCACACGCACTTCGTGTGTAATCACAGTGGACGTAAACTGGGTAACTCCGCACAGCTGTGAGAAGGGCCAAAAGTTGCCCAACTCAAACCTCTGTGCACGAACAGCCTGTGCAACGGGTTATGGCTTCTGCAACGCATTGATCCGTCAGCGTAAACCGAAGTTATCCACAGAACTGTGCCGGTCTTGTTAACTTCTACTACGTATATATACAGGTAAACCTTTGAAACCAAAGACCTGAGGTGCCGCACAGCGCCGCGAGTCGATTCAATGGGTTCCAGACCGAAAAAGCTGTGGCACAATCGGTGTCCTTCGCGTTCGTTCGGCCAGGCGCCGGACATGCTTCAATGGAACGGTCGGCACGTTTTCGAATCTGAATCTTCGAGACTGCGCTGTCCGTTCACACACCAGGCCGACAATCCAGATCGGCAATCTGTGCGACGTTCCGCCATGTGGCGGAACAGGCGGATCCCATGTCCCGCCGTCGTCGACCACAACAATCAAATTCGGGGCGACACCCAGCCGGCGCGCATCCATTTCTGACGTTTGACCCTGCGTCGCTGGCGGTTGCTTCCAAAGGAGAAGTCACCACGATGAAGTCGGCGTTCTCATTTCTGCCCAACTGGCCGCTCGCGCCGGATGCTGTGTTCTGGGCCGGGCTCGCGTTGTTCGCGGCCGGCCTGTGCGGCGAGCTGTGCTATCGCGCGTGGCGCTTGCCGCGCATTACCGGCTATGCGGTGATCGGTCTGATCGCCGGTTCGTTCGGGTTCGGCGTGATCGACGCGAGTACCGACGAAACCTCGCGACTGCTGATCGACGTCGCGCTCGGCCTGCTGCTGTTCGAACTCGGCAGCCGCCTCGACCTGCGCTGGATCCGGCGCAATCCGTGGCTTATCGCGTCGAGCCTTGCCGAAGCCACGCTGACGTTCGTGCTCGTGCTGTTCGTGATGCTCGCGCTCGGCGTATCGGGGATGGTCGCGCTCGTGCTGTCGGCGATCGCGATCGCGACGTCGCCGTCGATGGTGATCCAGCTCAAGACCGAACTGCGCGCGGAAGGGCAGGTGTCGCAGCGGCTCATCACGCTCACCGCGCTGAACAGCGTGTACGCGATCGTGCTGACCAAGCTCGTGACCAGCTGGCTCCACCAGGAAGCGTACGGCAACGTTTTCGCGACGATCCTGCAACCGCTGTACCTGATCGCCGGCTCGTTCTTCGTCGCGTACCTGGTCGCGCGTTCGTGCAATTTCCTGTTCCGCCACATGACGTCGACGATGCGCGACGAGCATTCGTTCGTCGCACTGTTCGGGCTCGTGATGCTTGCGATCGCGGTGGCACAGGCGCTGAAGCTGTCGACGCTGCTCACGCTGCTGCTCGCCGGCATCATCGTGAAGAACCTCGAAGCGCGTCCGCAGCTGTGGCCCGAGCACTTCGGCACGGCCGGCTGGCTGCTGACGGTGGTCCTGTTCGTGCTGACGCTCACGTCGTTCACGTGGGGCGACCTCGCGCTCGGCGGGCTGCTCGCAATCGTGCTGATCGTCACGCGGCTCGTCGCGAAGCTGGCCGGCGTCGTCGCGTTCGCGAAGCCGAGCGGCATCGGGATGAAGCAGGGCGTCGCGCTTGGCATCGCGCTCACGCCGATGTCCGCGCTGTCGTACCTGCTCGTCGACGATACCTACCAGCTCTATCCGAATTTCGACCCGCACCTGCGCGCGATCGTGATGTGCACGATCGTGGTCTTGCAGCTCGTCAGTCCGTTCGTCGTCTACCGATGCCTGTCGGCGGTCGGTGAACGCAGCGACAGCAACTGATTCAGGAACCTGCCATGGCACTCGAAACCTTCGTCAATTCCGAACCGTTCACGTTCGGCGTCGAACTGGAGATCCAGGTCGTCAACACGCACAACTACGACCTGACCAAGGCTGCATCCGACCTGATGCGCCTGATCCAGGGCGAAACCTTTCCGGGCAACATCACGCCGGAAATCACCGAGAGCATGATCGAGCTGTCGACCGGCATCTGCCATACGCACGAGCAGGCGGTCGGCGAGCTCCATGCGATCCGGGACGTGCTCGTGAAGGCGGCCGACCAGCTCAACGTCGGGCTCGCCGGCGGCGGCACGCACGCGTTCCAGCAATGGAGCGACCGGCAGATCTACGACGCGCCGCGCTTCCAGTACATCTCCGAGCTGTACGGCTACCTGGCCAAACAGTTCACCGTGTTCGGCCAGCACGTCCACATCGGCTGTCCCGATTCCGACAGCGCGCTGTTCCTGCTGCACTCGATGTCGCGCTTCATTCCGCACTTCATCGCGCTGTCCGCGTCGTCGCCGTTCGTGCAGAACGTCGACACGGGCTTCCAGTCGGCACGCCTGAATTCGGTGTTCGCGTTCCCGCTGTCGGGCCGCGCGCCGTTCGTGCTGACCTGGGACAGCTTCGAGGAGTACTTCACGAAGATGGTGAACACGGGCGTCGTCAACTCGATGAAGGATTTCTACTGGGACATCCGCCCGAAACCCGGCTTCGGCACGATCGAGGTGCGCGTGATGGACACGCCGCTGTCGGTCGACCGTGCGGCGGCGATCGCCTGCTACATCCAGACGCTCGCGCGCTACCTGCTGACCGACCGGCCGCTGAAGCTGTCGGAGGACGACTACCTCGTCTACACGTTCAACCGTTTCGAAGCGTGCCGTTTCGGGCTCGAGGGCACCTGCGTGAATCCTCAGACGGGTGAACGCCGCACGATCGCGGAAGACATCCTCGACACGCTCGACCGGATCGCGCCGCATGCGGCCGCGCTCGGCTCGCGCGCGGCGCTCGACGAGATCGGCGCGCTGGCGAAAGCGCGCGTGAACGACGCATCGTGGTTGAGAACCGTTTTCAAACAGGAAAAATCGCTGAACGAGACGGTCCGCCAGCAGTGCTTACGTTGGCGTGAATGAAAAAATGTTTTGCAGATTGCAGGCTCGACCGCGTCGCGATTCGCTGAACGACGCTCGGCATGGTTTCAGGCCGAAATCGTTGCCAGTCGTCCTGAAAATCTGTGGATAACCCGATATTCCGCTGCAAAGTCAACGGTCTGCGGGTGGGATAACCCGGTGGATCATTGCCATTCCCCCGATGGCCGATCCGAACCGGAAAATGTTGGCGCGCCCCAATCCGCGGGCGCGCGGCATAGCAGGCACAACGAAAAATTTCAGTTATCCAGCGATTTTCCACAGAATGCAGGGGATAACTTAGCTGTGCGATTTTCCACTGTCGCTTAGAATGTCGGCTTTGCGGACACCGGAACGACGCGTGTCTCACCGGTCGCCGCGAACGCGACCGCCGCGTGTGCCTCGCGACGGCCGTGCTGACGCACTCGCAAGAGTGCGTCTGTTTTGAGATAGACATTCGATCTCCACACTACGGCCGCTCGGCAATCCGGGCGGCGGCAAAGCGAAAAGACTATGAGCGAAGGCGTTTACGGGAACCAGGCTTCGGGACGTGTCACCCACAGCCTGCTGCGGTTGAGTACGGCCATGCGAAGCCAGGCATGGGATTGGGCGGAAGGCGCGGGCCTCACGCCGACGCAGGGCGAGATTCTCGTGCTGCTGCTGCAGCGCAAGGGTCCGATGCGGCTCGGCGAGATCGCGCGCGAGACGCAGCTCACCGCGGCCACCACGAGCGATGCGGTCAGCACGCTCGAGACGAAGGGGCTCGTCGAGAAGCGCCGTGCGCTGGACGATGGCCGCGCGCTGGCCGTGCGCCTGTCGGCCCGTGGCCGTACGGCCGCGAAGAAGGCGCTGCAATGGCCGGAATTCCTGACGAAAGCGGTCGGCAAGCTCGGCGCGGACGAGCAGGGCGCACTGTATCGCGCGCTGCTGAAGACGCTGCGCGAACTGCAGGTGGCCGGTGCGACGCCGCCGCAGCGCATGTGCGTGACGTGCGCCCACTTCCAGCCGGGCAAGCTGTCGAAGAAGACCGTGCATCACTGCGCGGCGCTCGACATCTCGATGTCCGACAGCGACCTGCGTCTCGACTGCTCGGTGCAGGAAGAGGCCGACGCGGCGACGCAGAAGAAGACCTGGAAGATTTTCGCCGGCTGACGTCCGTCGATCGACCGGGAGGCCGATGATGAACGCTGAAGTCGTGGCGATCCGCCACGTGCATTTCGAGGATCTCGGGAGCTTCGAGCAGGTGCTCGGCGAACGGGGCCGGCGGGTGCGCTACGTCGATGTCGGGTCGTCGCGGGTCGAGGTGCTCGACCCGCTCGCGCCGTCGCTGTTCGTCGTGCTCGGCGGGCCGCTCAGCGTGTACGACGATGCGCAGTATCCGACGATCGCGCCGCTCGCGGCGCTCGTGCGCCAGCGCATCGACGCGGGGCTGCCGATCCTCGGCATCTGCCTCGGCGCACAGTTCATCGCCCGTGCGCTCGGCGCGCGCGTCTATCCGGCTGCGCAGCACGAACTCGGCTGGGCGCCGCTGACGCTCACCGATGCCGGCCGCGCGTCGCCGCTGCGCCATCTCGATGGCGCGGCGACGTCGATGCTGCACTGGCATGGCGACACGTTCGACCTGCCGGGCGGTGCGATTCATCTCGCGTCGACGCCGGCGTGCCGCCACCAGGCATTCGCGTGGGGGCAGCACGTGCTGGCGCTGCAGTGTCATCCGGAAATCCGCACGGACCGCTTCGAACCCTGGTTGATCGGGAACGCGGGCGAAATCGCCGCGACGCCCGGCATCGACGCGCGCCAGTTGCGCACCGATACCGCGCAGCATGGCCCCGTGCTCGAGACGGCCGCGCGGCGCATGTTCGCGGAGTGGCTCGACAGCGTCGGGCTCTGACGTCGCGGGCGGCGCCGGTCGCCGCAAACCTGTTGCCCGGCCTGCATCCGTTGCAGGCCGGCGTGTCGCTGCGTCCCTCGCATTTCCAGCATCGCCGGCAAGCTGCCGGCCGCACCTGACCATCCGCTTACTGCCACGCACGCCAACTGCAGGCTTCAAGACTGCGTGCTACGCTGGTCCGCTCTTTCCCTTTCCTGGCGAGCGGCCTCCATGACTGCGCTGTTTTCCCCGTTCACGCTGCGCGGCGTGACTCTTCCGAACCGGATCGTGATCTCCCCGATGTGCCAGTATTCGGCCGAGCGCGGCGAAGCGACCGACTGGCACATGATTCACCTCGGCCATCTCGCGCTGTCCGGCGCAGGGCTGCTCTGCATCGAGGCGACTGCCGTCGAACCCGACGGGCGCATCACGCATGGCGACCTCGGCTTGTGGGACGACGTGACCGAAGCCGCGCTGACGCCGGTGCTGGCCGCGATCCGCAAGCATTCGCCGATTCCCGTCGCGATGCAGCTGTCGCACGCGGGGCGCAAGGCGTCGAGCGCCGCGCCGTGGGAGGGTGGTCAGCTCGTGTCGGTCGCCGACGGCGGGTGGCTGCCGCACGGACCGTCGGCCGTGCCGCACAAGGACGGCGAGACGCCGCCGCTCGCGCTCGATGCCGCGGGCCTGAACCGGATCCGCGCTGCGTTCGCGGCCGCCGCGAAGCGCGCGGCGCGGCTCGGCATCGACGCGATCGAAGTGCACGCGGCGCACGGCTACCTGCTGCACCAGTTCCTGTCGCCGCTCGCGAACCAGCGCACCGACGAATACGGCGGCTCGCTTGAAAACCGGATGCGTTTTCCGCTCGAGATCTTCGAGATCGTGCGCGCGGCGTTTCCGGACGATCGGCCGGTCGGCGTGCGCGTATCCGCGACCGACTGGGTCGAAGGCGGCTGGGAGCTCGACGACACGATCGCATTCGCGCACGAACTGAAGCGCCGCGGCTGCGACTGGATCGACGTGTCGTCCGGCGGCGTATCGCCGCTGCAAAAGATTCCGCTGTCGCCCGGCTACCAGGTGCCGTTCGCGCAGGCCGTGAAGCGCGCGGTCGGCATGCCGACGATCGCGGTCGGCCTGATCAACGAGCCCGCGCATGCGAACCGGCTCATCGAGTCCGGCGATGCCGATTTCGTCGCGATGGCGCGCGCGATGCTGTACGACCCGCGCTGGCCGTGGCACGCGGCGGCCGAGCTCGGCGCGCAGGTGACGGCGCCGCCGCAGTACTGGCGCTCGCAGCCGCGCGAGCACAAGGCGTTGTTCGGCGACATCGCCTTCGGCCAGCGTTGAGCGTCAAGCGCGCAATATTGCGCGCGATGTTGAACGAAGCAATCGTGAACGTGTAGGATGCGGGTGATTCGCCGCATGCCCCGACGCGGCACCACCCGGTGCCGCGTTTTCGTTTTGCGCGACGCCAGGCCGCGGTCGCGGCCGTCTTCCATTCATTCGTCTTCACAAGGATTCGTTCGATGAGTTCACGCAGGATCGCGGTGCGCCGCTCGGGAGTACACGGCAAGGGCGTGTTCGCCGTGGCGCCGATCAAGGCCGGCGAGCGCGTAGTGGAATACAAGGGCGAACGAATTTCGTGGAAGGAAGCGCTGCGCCGCCATCCGCACGACCCGAGCGAGCCGAACCATACGTTCTACTTCGCACTGGACGAAGGCGGCGTGATCGACGGCAAGATCGACGGCAACAGCGCGCGCTGGATCAACCATTCGTGCGCGCCGAACTGCGAAGCCGAGGAAGTCAAAGGCCGCGTGTACATCCACGCGCTGCGCGACATCGGGCCGGAGGAGGAGCTGTTCTACGACTACGGCCTCGTGATCGACGCGAAGCTGACCAAGACGCTGAAGCGCGAATACGCGTGCCATTGCGGCGCGGCCGCGTGCCGCGGCACGCTGCTCGCGACGTCGGACGACAGCGAAAAGAAGAAAAAGAAGAAGGACAAGAAGGACGGTAAGTCCGAGTCCAAATCGAAGGACAAGAAAAGCAGGAAGTAACGCAGGCGGCGGCACATCGTGCGCTGCCGCTGCCGATTCAGCGGACGGTTGCCGCGCTGCGCAGCCGTTGTTCCTGCTTCTTGATCCGGCGGGCGAGCCGGCCAACGGTCGCCCGCCCGTCGTAAATCACCCGGTTATCGCTCAACTCAGTGCGTCGATGCGGCCGCCGGCGTTTCGCTGGCCGGCTTCTCCGTGTGCGCGGCGAGCGGTACCCTCACCACGAAGCGCGAGCCGCCTCCCGACGCATCCTCGTACGACACGGTGCCGCCATGCATCGCGATGATGTCGTGCACGATCGCGAGACCGAGCCCGGCGCCGGTCTCGACGCCGTTGCCGCTTTGCGCATCGCCGCGGAAGAAGCGCTTGAACAGGTCGGCCTGCTGGTTCGCGGGGACGCCCGGGCCGTTGTCCTCGACGACGATCTCGGCGGCCGGCTGGCCGCCTTCGAGTGCGCCGCGCGCGACGTTCACCGTGATCCGCGCGCCGTCCGGCCGCGCGAGCGGCACGTATTTCAGTGCATTGTCGAGCAGGTTCGCGATCACCTCGCGCAGCAGCACGGGGTTGCCGCGTACGGTCAGCTTATGGTCGTCGCCGGGGTCGTCGCTGCGCTGGAAGCCGAGGTCGACATGCGACGCGAGCGCGCGCGGCACCCATTCGGCACCCGTCTCGAACGCCATCGCCGCGAGGTCGACGTCGACGAAACGCGCGGCCTGTTCACCCGGCTCCGCACGGGCGAGCGACAGCAGCTGGTTCGACAGCCGCACCGCGCGGTCGGCGGCCGCGCGCAGCTCGCGCACCGCGGCGAAGGTCTGGTGCGGATCGCGCGCGACGGCCGCCTGCTCGGCATGCAGCTTCACGGCCGTGAGCGGCGTGCGCAACTGGTGCGCGGCATCGGCGATGAACTTGCGCTGCGCGTCGAGCGCGGTCTTCAGGCGGCCGAGCAGCGCATTCATCGCGCTCGTCAGCGGCCGGATCTCCAGCGGCACTTCGGTTTCGTCGACCGGCTCCAGCGACGTGTGGGTCTGCCGGTTCAGCGAATCGGCGAGATGCGTGAGCGGGCCGAGCTGCTGGTTCACGACGCGCCAGACGATGCCCCAGCCCGCGAGCAGCAGCAGCAGCAGCGGCATCATGATCGCGACGAGGAATTCGGCCGCGATCCGGTAGCGGTGCCGCACCGGCTGCGCGACCTCGACGACCATCGGCTTGCCGCCCTCGACGTCGTCGACGCGCACCTGCGCGACCCGCACCGCGCGGTTGTCGTACTCGGCCTCGAACACGTAAGCGTGATGCATGCGGCGCACGTTGATGCCCTGCAGCGGCAGCTTCGGATCGCCGGCGAGTTCCTGTTCGCCGTCGCTGATCCGGTAGATCAGCGCTTCGGCGGGATCGGAGAACATCGCCTGCGCGAGCGGCGGCACCGTGAACGGCGCGTCGGGGCCGGCGATCTGGATCTGTTTCGAGATGGCGGTCGCGAGATCGGCGAGCGAGCGGTCGATCACGTGCTGCGTGTATTGCCACGCGAGCCAGTAGGCGATCAGGCCGCTCATCAGCGCGAGCATCGACAGCGGCGCGGCGAGGCGCCGGAGCAGCGAGCGGCGCAGGCTGGTGGTCACAGCCGGATCAGGAGACATTTCGACGGGCAAATGGATAAGCGCCGCTCACGGGGAGCGGCGCGGTCGTGCGCCGGGCGACGACGCGGGGCAGGGCGCGGACGCCGGCGGCACGCGGCCGGCCGGCGTGCGGCGCCGCTCAGACGCTCGCCGTCTGGCGGATTTCCTGCAGCAGGTAGCCGAAGCCGCGCACCGTGACGATTTCGACACGGCACTGCTCGAGTTTCTTGCGCACGCGGTGCACGTAGACTTCGATCGCGGTGTCGCCGAGATCGCCGCCGAAGTGCGTGAGGTGATCCTGCAACTGGGCCTTGCTGACGACGCGGCCGTGACGCAGCAGCAGCATCTCGAGCACCGCGAATTCGCGCGGCGACAGTTCGAGCGGCTTGTCGTCGTTGAAGATGCGGCGGTCGACGCCCGACAGGCGGACGCCGCCGAGCGACACTTCCGGACGCGGCATGTCGCTGTGCGGGCCGCTGCGGCGCATCACCGCGCGGATACGCGCTTCGAGCTCGGCCGGCTCGAACGGCTTGAGCATGTAGTCGTCGGCGCCCGAATTCAGGCCCTGGATCCGGTCGTTCAACTCGTCACGCGCGGTCAGCACGATCACGGGCGTGTGGCGGTTGGTCTGGCGGAAGCGCGTGAGCAGCGTCATCCCGTCGATGCCCGGCAGGCCGAGGTCGAGGATCACGAGTTCGTGGCGGTTCTGTGCCAGCGCCTGTTCGGCAAAAATGCCGTCATGCACCATGTCGACGGTGAAGCCAGCCTGCTCGAGGCTGCTCTGGATACCGCGTGCGATGGGGCGGTCGTCTTCGATCAGAAGGAGTCGCATGAAGTTCGCTCAAGTACAATGGGTTGGCGGTTCAGGCACGCGGACAGCACGACGCCGTTTCCACAGGGGCGCCGCATCAACGACATCAAGCGTGGCGGCCAGCGAACGATTAAATCCAATCATGTCCGATATCTCGATCAACGACCTTGAAGCCGCGATCAATTTCTGGCGCGCCCGCTCGCCGTCGAGCGGCGACGAACTCAAACTCTGCGAAGAGGCCAGCGCGCTCTCCAAGCCGTATGCGCTGCTGATTGTACAGCGCGAAAGCGCGCTGCAACTGGAAGGTTTGGACCCCAAGGCGCGGAAAGCGTACGAGACTTACGTGCGCCTTAAGGATGGCTTGGAAAGCTGAAGGCTTTCGCTGACTACATCCTAGAAAACGTTCATCGAAATGAAAAGTTGACGCACCGCGCATCGAAAGATGCGCGGCGGTAGAGGGAGGCCTCAGGCGGCCGGGTGCGCGTGCGCGCCGGCACGGTCGATGAACAGCGCCAGTTCGATATCGCGTTCGGTCAGGCCGTCGGCGTCGTGGGTCGACAGCGTGACGTCGACGCGGTTGTACACGTTGAACCATTCCGGATGGTGGTTCATTTCCTGCGCCTTGATCGCGACGCGCGTCATGAAGCCGAAGGCTTCGTTGAAATCGGCGAAGCGCAGGCTGCGCTGGATCGCATCGCGGCCCGGCACGGCCGTCCAGAGCGGCAGACCTTCGAGCCGGGTCTTGCGTTCTTCTGATGTGAGCTTGTGGATCATGTTGCACCTCTCGTTCGGTAACGGCGCCCGCGCGCGGCTGCGCCGCGCGGTGCAGCCGGCATCGGTCATTGTTTCATAGTTGTGGGACGGGCATCCGGGGACGGAGGCCGGAATGCGGCGCGCCCTTGCGTGTCACGCGTCGGCGTCGTCGGGCCAGCCTTCGCCGGTGCCGCGGTGCAGCACGCGGTCGGTCGCGAGCACCGCGCCGGCCGTGAATTCGGGCAGCGTTGCCAGCCGGTCCGCCAGCGCGCGGCCGTCCACATCGGCGAGCGCGAACAGCTGCGCGAAATCGTCGATCACGAAGTAGGTCTTCTGGAACGTATCGATCCGGTACTTCGTGCGCATCACGCGCTCGAGATCGAAGCCGAGCCGGTTCGGCGCCGCGCTTTCGAGGCTGTACAGGCTTTCACCCTTGCTCGACACGATCCCGGCGCCGTAGATCGACAGCCCGTTCGTGCCGCGCGGGTCGCGGATCAGCCCGAATTCGACCGTATACCAGTAGAGCCGCGCGAGCCGCGCCAGCGCCGCTTCGTCGTCGGCAACCGCGAGCGCGGTGCGGCCGTATGCCTGCATGTAGTCGGCGAACACCGGGTCGATCAGCAGCGGCACGTGGCCGAACAGGTCGTGGAAGCAGTCGGGTTCCTGCAGGTAGTCGAGCTGGTCGGGACGGCGCATCCACCAGGTGACCGGGAAACGCCGGTTCGCGAGGTGCTCGAAGAATACGCGGTCGGGCACGAGGCCCGGCACCGCGACGATCTCCCAGCCCGTTGCCGGCTTCAGCTGGCGGTTCACGTCGGCGAACGACGGCACGCGATCGGCCGGCAGGTCGATCTTCCCGAGCCCCGCGACGAACGCATCGCACGCGCGAGCGCGAAGCAGCGCCGACTGGCGCGCATAGAGCTGCTTCCACACCGCATGGTCGACCTGGCCGTAGCGGGTCAGCGGCTGGTCGATGGTGAAATCCGCGCGGGTTTCGAGGCCCGCGTCGAACTGCTCCTGCAGTTTCGCGGTGACGACGGTGGACATGATCAGGCTCTGCACGCTGTGGTTGGGAACCATGCAAGTGTAGAGCGGCCTGCGCGCGGAATGGGCGCAATATTGGCGTTGATTCGACGGATGATGCGATAATCACGCATCAAATCACGAATCAATGCGGAGAATGCTCATGCTGGAACTCGATCACTTCGATCTCGCGCTGCTGGACGTGCTGCAGCGCTTCGGTCGCGCGACGCATCAGCAGCTCGGCGAGGAGGTGCCGCTGTCGCCGTCGCAGATCGGCCGGCGGCTGCAGCGGCTCGAGGCGGCGGGCGTGATCGAAGGCTACCGCGTGATGCTGCGCCCCGAAAAGCTCGGGCTCGGCGTGACCGCGTTCACGAGCCTGAAGCTGAAACACCATGGCGATTCGATCATCGAGCAGTTCCAGCAGCAGATCGACGTGCTGCCCGAAGTGCTCGAATGCCATGCGGTGGTGGGCGATGCCGATTATCTGCTGCGGATCGTCGCGCCGGACCTGAACGCGCTGTCGCAGTTCGTGATGAAGAAGCTGATGCGCGTGCCGGGCGTCGACAGCGTGCGCTCGAACATCGTGCTGACGACCTTCAAGCGCAACGGCGCACTGCCGCTCGCGCACCTGGCGCCCGGCGCCGCGTGACGTGGCACCGGGGCTGAGGGCGGCGCGTACTGCGCCGCCGGCAGGGCCGGATCAGGCGGCCTCGTGCGGCGTGTCCGCGTTCAGCAGGTCGACGTACGCGACCGCGACGAGATCGTCCTGCGACACGCCGAGCTTCGTGAACACGTCGTGCGCTTCGGCTTCACCGCCGGCTTCGTCGTCGTCGGGGCCGAGCACGACTTCCAGTTCGATGAAGTCGCCGAGGCCGTCGACGCGGTCGAGGTGAATGCGCGTGCGGCCCGCGAGGTATACGTGCCGTTCCTTCGTCACGATCCCGCGGGTGGTCAGTGCGGTGGCGAGCAGCGCGTGCATCGCGTCGGGATTCGTCACCGGGCTGCGCGTGTAGTACGACGCCTTCGGGCCGTCGCGGTCGTCGCGCTGGTAGAAGATCAGTTCGGCCGGCGTGCCGTCCTCGAAGCGGCGCAGCTTCAGCCGGCCGCGCGGCACGTCATAGAAGAAATCCTGCTGGCGGTAGAACAGCGGCGCTTCGGTCGCGAGCGTTGCCGCGCGTTCGCGCAGCTGGTCGAATGCGCGGGCGCGGGCTTTGATCTCGATGTTGCGGGCCATGCGGGTCTCCTTCGATAAGGGATCTCGCGGTGTGCGAACGCACAATCTAGCAAAAAGGCGGGGATGGTGGCGTGACGACAGGCGGGGGGCGTGGCGAGATGACGCGTGTTGCGCGCGACGCCGGCGCTCGGTGCGTGGCGGTCGCGCCTTCATCAGCACCGCTCATATTGCCCACTGGGCTTCGATCAGCCGCAGCGCGGCCGCGATCGCCGGTTCGTCGCGCCGCTCGGCGAGCGTCACGAACGTCAGTTCGGTCGGCACGGTCACGCGCTCGACGATCGTCAGCGCATGCGCGTGCGCTTCGGCCAGCGCGGTCGAGTCGCGCGCGAGCGTCAGCCCGATTCCCGATTTGACGAGATCGAGCATCGACTGCTCCTGGTCGACCTCGGCGACCTTCACGGGCTGCGCGCCGGCGTTCGCGAAACGCCGCGACAACAGCCGGTGGTGCGCGGACGCCGGCGGCGTCCAGATCCACGGCAGTGCGGCGAGCGCGCGCCAGTCGTGCGCGCGCTGCACACGCTCCTTCCAGCCGGCCGGTGCGAGCACGCGGTACTGGAAATGCGTGAGCGTGACGGTATGGAACAGTGCGCCGTCGAGCGGGTCGTCCTCGCCCGGACGGCCGATGTAGTAGCCGACGTCGAGCGCCTGCGCGCGCACCTGTTCGATCACCCAGCCCGACATCCCGTGCCGCAGCGCCGTCTCGATCTGCGGATGGGTCTCGACCAGCGCGCGCAGGAAGCCGCCGAGCCGCAGGAAGCCCGGATCGAGGATCGTGCCGATCCGCAGCCGGCCGCGCACTTCGTGCCGCAGCGCAGCAGCGGCGCGTTGCACGTCGGCGGCCGCGGCGAGCGCGCGTTCCGCATGCGGCAGCAGCGTCTGGCCGTCGCGCGTGAGCGCGAGGCCGCGCGACGTGCGCGTGAACAGCGCGACGCCGAGCGTTTCCTGCAGATGCTTGATCTGCAGGCTGACGGCCGGCTGCGTCAGGTGCAGTTGCGCGGCGGCGCGTGTCAGGTTGCCTTCGCGCGCGACCGTCGCGAACGCGCGGAGCAGGGTGAGATCCATCGTCGTGATATGAGCGCGGCTTATAACGCAGTTCAGCATAACTCATTGGATCGGCTGCCGGCTGCCGGAGTACGCTTCAGCGGTCGTGGCGCGTGGGGGCGCAAGCGCGGCGCGCGACGCACTATGCTGGAAATGACGCGCGGCACACAACAACGAGATTTGGATGGGCCGGAGGAAAGGCTGAGGCGCTAACTCCACCCAACCACGCCATGGGGTCCGAGTAAGTGCTAAAGCACTAACTCGGGCCGACCGCCGTGGGGGTGGAGTAAGCGCTGAAGCGCTAACTCCATCCAACCACGCCATGGGACCCGAGTAAGCGCTGAAGCGCTAACTCGGGTCGACAGGAGACACAAGTGACTACTCAACGCACGCTCGAAGGCGAATTCGATTACGTGATCGTCGGCGCGGGCACCGCGGGCTGCGTGCTCGCGAACCGCCTGACCGAGGATCCCGACATCCGCGTGCTGCTCCTCGAAGCGGGCGGCAAGGACGACTATCACTGGATCCATATCCCGGTCGGTTATCTGTATTGCATCGGCAACCCGCGCACCGACTGGCTGTACAAGACGCAGCCCGAAGCGGCGCTCAACGGCCGCGCGCTGTCGTATCCGCGCGGTCGCGTGCTCGGCGGCTGCTCGTCGATCAACGGCATGATCTACATGCGCGGCCAGCGCGAGGATTACGACAGCTGGGCGCAGGAAACGGGCGACGCCGGCTGGTCGTGGGACAGCGTGCTGCCGATCTTCAAGCGCAGCGAAGATCACCACGCGGGCGCGAGCGATGCGCACGGCGCGGGCGGCTACTGGCGCGTCGAGAAGCAGCGACTGCGCTGGGAGATCCTCGAATCGTTCGCGCAGGCCGCGCAGCAGACGGGCATCCCGGCGACCGACGATTTCAACCGCGGCGACAATTCAGGGGTCGGCTATTTCGAGGTGAACCAGAAGCGCGGCGTGCGCTGGAATACGTCGAAGGCGTTCCTGCGGCCTGCGATGGCGCGCCCGAATCTGACCGTGATCACCGGCGCGCAGGCGCAGCGCGTGATCTTCGAAGGGCGGCGCGCAGTCGGCGTCGAGTATCACGGCGGCGGCACCGATTACGTCGCGCGGGCGAGCGCGGAAGTGCTGCTGACGTCCGGCGCCGTGAATTCGCCGCAACTGCTCGAACTGTCGGGGGTCGGCTGCGGCCGGCGGCTGCAGGCGCTCGGCATCGACGTCGTGCACGATCTGCCCGGCGTCGGCGAAAACCTGCAGGATCACCTGCAATTGCGCATGGCGTTTCGCGTCGAAGGCGTGCGCACGCTCAACACGCTGTCCGCGCACTGGTGGGGCAAGCTGATGATCGGCGCGGAATATGCGCTGCTGCAGCGCGGGCCGATGTCGATGGCGCCGTCGCAGCTCGGCGCGTTCGCGAAATCCGATCCCGACGATCCCGCGCTCACGCGGCCCGATCTCGAATACCACGTGCAGCCGCTGTCGCTCGAACGCTTCGGCGAGCCGCTGCACAGCTTCAACGCGTTTACGGCGTCCGTCTGCCATCTGCGGCCGACGTCGCGCGGCAGCGTGCACATCGCGAGCGCCGATCCGGGCATGGCGCCCGCGATCGCGCCGAACTATCTGTCGACCGAGCACGATCGCCATGTCGCCGCGAACGCGCTGCGCCTCACGCGCCGGATCGCGTCCGCGCCGGCGCTCGCGCGCTACCGTCCCGAGGAAATCCTGCCGGGCGCGCAGTACCGGACCGAGGCCGAGCTGATCGAGGCGGCCGGCGCCGTCGGCACGACGATCTTCCATCCGGTCGGCACCTGCCGGATGGGGCGTGCCGATGACGAACGCGCGGTGGTCGACAGCCGGCTGTGCGTGCGCGGCATCGCCGGGCTGCGGATCGTCGATGCATCGGTGATGCCGTTCATTACATCGGGCAACACCAATTCGCCGACGCTGATGATCGCCGAACGCGCGAGCGACATGATCCGTGCCGATCGCCGCGCGGCGCGCGAAGCGACGACGGTGCGAACCGACGCGGCGGTGACGGTCGCGTGACGGAACGCTGACGCGCACGACAGCGGGCCGTCATGATGGCGTCCGCTGATTCGATATGCGAAACAAGCTGCCGTTGCGTCGCGCGTGTCGATTGCGGCGGTTCGAACGGCAAGATCCATGCAAGCCGCGCGGTTGCGCGGCTTGTTTCGTTGCGCGAGCAGGGCCGTGCGGATGGTCAACGGACGATGATGCACGTGTCAAAAAAGCGTGGCGAAAAACCGTGCACAGCCCATGCGGCATGGCGGCCAGCCCTATAAGTGCAAATCCCGATGATTGCACTGCACCAACGGCGCGACAATGTTGCGCAATGTGCATACGCGTCGGCGCGGGAGACCACCCTCGAGGCGTACCACGGCGCCCGGGGGCAGCCGGCCGATCCGCTGACCTGTTCGCGGGCGCTTGCGCCACGCTTCCCGGTGCTTCGCCTGACTTCGTACGGAAGGGAACATGATTCTCGGCGACACGATTCTGGAAACACGCGGACTGACGAAGGAATTCAGGGGTTTCACCGCCGTAAACGGCGTCAACCTGCGTGTGCGTCGCGGCGCGATCCATGCGCTGATCGGGCCCAACGGCGCGGGCAAGACGACCTGCTTCAACCTCCTCACCAAGTTCCTGACACCGACGGCCGGCCAGATCGTCTTCAACGGGATCGACATCACCGACGAGCGGCCCGCGCAGGTTGCGCGGCGCGGCATCATCCGTTCGTTCCAGATCTCGGCCGTGTTTCCGCACCTGACCGCGCTGCAGAACGTGCGCATCGGCCTGCAACGCGCGCTCGGCACCGAATTCCATTTCTGGCGCAGCGAACGCACGCTGAAGCGGCTCGACGATCGCGCGATGGACCTGCTCACGCAGGTCGGCCTCACCGATTTCGCGCAAGTACCGACCGTTGAGCTCGCATACGGCCGCAAGCGCGCGCTCGAGATCGCGACGACGCTCGCGATGGAACCCGAATTGATGCTGCTCGACGAGCCCACGCAGGGGATGGGCCACGAGGACGTCGATCGCGTGACCGCGCTGATCAAGAAGGTCGCGAGCGGCCGCACGATCCTGATGGTCGAGCACAACATGAACGTGATCGCGGGTATCTCCGACACGATCACCGTCCTGCAACGCGGCGAGGTGCTGGCCGAAGGCTCGTATGCGGAGGTGTCGAAGAATCCGCTCGTCATCGAGGCCTACATGGGCAGCGCCGACGCGGCGCTCGCGGGGGCGCACGCATGAAGCACAGCGAACGGGAGGAACGCGAATTGAGCGGCGTCGAAAGCGGTACGCCCGCGCTGGAGATCACGGGCCTGGAGGCCTGGTACGGGGAATCCCACATATTGCACGGTGTCGACCTCACGGTGCACCGCGGCGAGGTCGTCACGCTGCTCGGCCGCAACGGCGCGGGCCGCACGACGACGCTGCGCGCGATCATGGGCCTCACGGGTCGCCGCAGCGGGTCGATCAAGGTCGCGGGCAACGAAACGATCGGCCTCGCGACGCACCGCATCGCGCATTTCGGCGTCGGCTACTGCCCGGAGGAACGCGGGATCTTCTCGAGCCTGTCGTGCGAGGAGAACCTGATGCTGCCGCCGCCGATCGGGCCGCGCGAACACGCGATGTCGCTCGACGAGATCTACGCGATGTTTCCGAACCTCGCGTCGCGCCGGCAGAGCCAGGGTACGCGGCTGTCCGGCGGCGAACAGCAGATGCTTGCGGTCGCGCGGATCCTGCGCACCGGCGCGAGCCTGCTGTTGCTCGACGAAATTTCCGAAGGCCTCGCGCCGGTGATCGTGCAGACGCTCGCACGGATGATCGTCGCGCTGAAGGCGCGCGGCTACACGATCGTGATGGTCGAACAGAATTTCCGCTTCGCCGCACCGCTCGCCGACCGCTTCTACGTGATGGAGCACGGCACGATCGTCGAGCATTTCCGTGCGTCCGAACTGGAAGGCAAGATGCCGACCCTGCACGACCTGCTCGGGGTGTGACGCCGCCCCGTATCTTTTGCCGCTAGCCGTGGCGGCCCTCGAACAACCACAACGCATCAGAACAACAAGGAGACGTCAATGAAAATGAAGACCCTCGCACACGCTTGTCTCGCGCTCGCGACCGCCGCGTTCACTGCCGGCGCCGCCCAAGCCGCGGATACCGTGAAGATCGGCTTCATCACCGACATGTCGGGGCTTTACGCGGACATCGACGGGCAGGGCGGCCTCGAGGCGATCCGCATGGCGGTCGCCGACTTCGGCGGCAAGGTGCTCGGCAAGCCGATCGAGGTCGTCTATGCCGATCACCAGAACAAGGCCGACATCGCCGCGTCGAAGGCGCGCGAATGGATGGATCGCGGCGGGCTCGACCTGCTGGTCGGCGGCACGAACTCGGCGACGGCGCTGTCGATGAACCAGGTCGCGGGCGAGAAGAAGAAGGTCTACATCAACATCGGCGCGGGGGCCGACACGCTGACCAACGAGCAGTGCACGCCGTACACCGTCCACTACGCGTACGACACGATGGCGCTCGCGAAGGGCACCGGATCGGCGGTGGTGAAGCAGGGCGGCAAGTCCTGGTTCTTCCTGACCGCCGACTATGCGTTCGGCAAGGCGCTCGAGAAGAACACGTCGGATGTCGTGAAGGCGAACGGCGGCCAGGTGCTCGGCACGGTGCGTCACCCGCTGTCCGCGTCGGACTTCTCGTCGTTCCTGTTGCAGGCGCAATCGTCGAAGGCGCAGATCCTCGGCCTCGCGAACGCGGGCGGCGACACGATCAACTCGATCAAGGCCGCGAAGGAGTTCGGCATCACGAAGACGATGAAGCTCGCCGCGCTGCTGATGTTCATCGACGACGTGCACAGCCTGGGCCTCGAGACGACGCAGGGCCTCGTGCTGACCGACAGCTGGTACTGGAATCGCGACGCGGCGTCGCGCCAGTGGGCGCAGCGCTACTTCGGCAAGATGAAGAAGATGCCGTCGAGCCTGCAGGCGGCCGACTACTCGTCGGTGACGACCTACCTGAAGGCCGTCCAGGCCGCCGGCACGACCGACTCCGACAAGGTGATGGCCGAGCTGAAGAAGATCAAGATCAACGACTTCTACGCGAAGGGCTACATCCGCACGGACGGCAGCATGATCCACGACATGTACCTGATGGAAGTGAAGAAGCCGTCGGAATCGAAGGAGCCGTGGGACTACTACAAGGTGCTCGCGACGATTCCGGGCGAGCAGGCGTTCGGGACCAAGCAGGAGACGCGCTGCGCGCTGTGGAAGTAAGCGCGACGTAGCGGCGCGCGCGGGCGCGCCGCGCAGTGGCGGCTGCGGCGATGTGCCCGCTGCGCCGCCCGCGTGCGCAATGCATGAAGGTTGCGCACGCAACGAAACTCATTCTGACGGCTAAGTCGATGGAAATCTTTGGCATTCCGTTGCCGGCGATGCTGAGCCAGTTGCTGCTCGGGCTCGTCAACGGCTCGTTCTACGCGATCCTGAGCCTCGGGCTCGCGGTGATCTTCGGGCTGCTCAACGTGATCAACTTCGCGCACGGCGCGTTGTTCATGCTGGGCGCGATGCTCGCGTGGATGGGCCTGTCGTATTTCGGGCTGCCGTACTGGGCGATGCTGGTGCTGGCGCCGCTGGTCGTCGGCGCGTTCGGGATCGCGATCGAGCGCTCGATGCTGCGCTGGCTGTACAAGCTCGATCACCTGTACGGGCTGCTGCTCACGTTCGGCCTCACGCTGGTCGTCGAAGGCGTGTTTCGGTCGATCTACGGCTCGTCCGGCCAGCCGTACGACGTGCCGTCGCAGCTTTCCGGCGCCACCAACCTCGGCTTCATGTTCCTGCCGAACTACCGTGCGTGGGTCGTCGTCGCATCGCTCGCGGTGTGCCTCGTGACGTGGTTCGTGATCGAGAAGACGCGCCTGGGTGCCTACCTGCGCGCGGGTACCGAGAACCCGAAGCTGGTCGAGGCGTTCGGCGTGAACGTGCCGATGATGATCACGCTCACCTACGGCTTCGGCGTCGCGCTCGCCGCGTTCGCGGGCGTGCTGGCCGCGCCGGTGATCCAGGTGTCGCCGCTGATGGGCCAGCCGATGATCATCACCGTGTTCGCGGTGGTCGTGATCGGCGGGATGGGCTCGATCCTCGGCTCGATCGTCACGGGCCTGCTGCTCGGTGTGATCGAGGGCTTCACGCGCGTGTTCTATCCCGAAGCGTCGGCCACCGTCGTGTTCGTGATCATGGCGATCGTGCTGCTGTTCCGCCCGGCGGGCCTCTTCGGCAAGGAAAAATGATGCAGAGAAAAGTGCTCTACGGCGTGCTGCTCGCCGCACTGCTCGCGGCGCCGTTCATCGGTGCGTATCCGGTGTTCGTGATGAAGGTGCTCACGTTCGCGCTGTTCGCGGCCGCGTTCAACCTGCTGATCGGCTATACGGGGCTGCTGTCGTTCGGCCATGCGATGTTCCTCGCGACCGCCGGCTACGCGACCGGCTACTCGATACAGACGCTCGGTTTCACGCCGGAGCTCGGCGTGCTCGTCGGCACCGTCGCCGCGACGCTGCTCGGGCTCGTCGTCGGGCTGTTCGCGATCCGCCGGCAGGGTATCTACTTCGCGATGATCACGCTCGCGTTCGCGCAGATGGTCTACTTCATCTACCTGCAGGCGCCGTTCACGCACGGCGAGGACGGCCTGCAGGGCGTGCCGCGCGGCCACCTGTTCGGGCTGCTCGACCTGTCGAACGACGTCGCGCTGTACTACGTCGTGCTGGCCGTGGTGGTCGCCGCGTGCGCGTTCATCGTGCGGGTCGTCCATTCGCCGTTCGGCCAGGTGCTCGTCGCGATCAAGGAGAACGAAGCGCGCGCGATCTCGCTCGGCTACGACACCGATCGCTTCAAGCTGCTCGCGTTCATCCTGTCGGCCGGGCTCGCCGGGCTGGCGGGCTCGCTGAAGGTGCTCGTGCTGGGCTTCGAGACGCTCTCCGATGCGTACTGGACGATGTCGGGCCTCGTCGTGCTGATGACGCTCGTCGGCGGGATGGGCACGCTGTTCGGGCCGCTGCTGGGGGCCGCGCTGATCGTCGCGCTGGAAGACCGGCTCGGCGACATCGGCGAATGGCTCGCGTCGACGACGGGCGTTGCGTGGTTCCACTCGCTCGGCGAATCGGCGACGATCGTCACGGGGCTGATTTTCATCGCATGCGTGCTGGCATTCCGGCGCGGCATCGTCGGCGAAATGGTCGCGCGGATCAAACCGCTCAGGGCGTCCTGAGCGCGGGTCCGCACGCGTCGCGTGCACGTTGATGCGAAGCACCATCCGGGACGCTTCGGAAGGGTGCCGCAGCGGGCTCGGGCCGGCGCCGCGCGGCAGACTGGTGCCCCATTTTCGTGCGGCGATGCACCATAGGGGTAAATGCTAAGTTGTCGCTCGGTGAAAGGTCCTTTAATCTTCGTCCTAGTTCTGATGCACCGCGAAACGAATTTGCAGGTGGAGAACGAGGAGACAATCGAGGCACAAAGTGCCCGGACCCCAAAGCGCTGTTGGACGGAATCCAACAGCGCTTTTTCATTTGCGTGCACGAATTTGCGTCGATGGTGCATCGAGCGGCGCCATTGCCGTGTTCCACGCCTCCGTTCGCGCCGCGCATTTTCCGCGCTTCAACGCGTCCCTCCGCTTTTCCATTCTCCGCAATCCATTCGCAGACGACGCGCAGCCATGCGCATACCGTCCGGGCTTACCCGGTTGGCGTGCGCGAAAAGCGTCCGTTACACTTGGCTTTCGCCGACCGTGCGGTCGGGAATATCGGTCGGCAGTTCTCCTACAAGCAGAATGCAGAAGAGGGAGTACGGTTGGATGAGAAGCGCGGGACGTTGGATCGGGGCAGGAAGGGCGGCTGGCGCCGCTCGTTCGTCGTGGGGTGCGAGTGGTGCCATCGCGGCTTTCCCGAGCCGTTCTGCAGCCTGTATGGGCGTTCCGTCGCGATTCCGGGTCGTTGCGTTCGCATCCGTATCCGCAGCCGCGCTGGCATCCGCATGAGCCGCCGGTTTTCCGATCGTCCGCCGCTCGCGTACCTGGCCGCACCAGGCCGGATCGACGCACCTTCCGACCATCGTTGCGCACGCATCGATCGCCCGCGCGATTCCGCATTTCTTCGCTTCCTTCATCCGGACGACACCGCCGCTGCGCATCGTGGCGGTCGAACGACCGCTCCGGCCGGTATCCGGCGCGTGCGTGCGGGGTGCCGTCCGGGAGCTGTCGCGCACGCGCCGCTTCACGGGAAAACGAGCGTAGGCGCGGCAAGGCGAGATAGTTAAATTATTAACTTGTTTTGGGGACCGGGAGCCGCCCGAGCGACCCGTGGCTTTTTCGAGCAGCGTTTGGAGACAACGTAAATGAAGATGAATCGATGGATGGAGGCCGTGCTTGCCGCGGGCCTCGTGTGCGCGGCGGCAACGGCGTCGGCGCAGGTGAAGATCGGCGTGACGCTGTCGGCCACCGGGCCGGCTGCGTCGCTCGGGATTCCGGAAAAGAACACGATCGCGCTGCTGCCGAAGGAAATCGCGGGCAAGAGCGTGCAGTACATCGTGCTCGACGATGCATCCGACACGAGCCGCGCGGTGCAGAACGTGCGCAAGCTGATCGACGAAGACCACGTCGACGCGATCATCGGCTCGTCCGTCACGCCGAACTCGCTCGCGATGCTCGACCCCGTGTCGCAAGGCAAGACGCCGACGATTTCGCTCGCGGCGAGCGCGCAGATCATCGCGCCGATGGACGCGAAGCGCGCGTGGATGTTCAAGGTGCCGCAGAACGACCAGCTGATGGCCGACGCGATCGCCGGTTACATGGCGAAGCACGGCGTGAAGACGGTCGGCTTCATCGGCTTCGCCGATGCGTACGGCGACAGCTGGTACAACACGTTCAACGCGGCGGCCGCGAAGAACGGCCTGAAGGTCGTGTCGAACGAGCGCTTCAACCGTACCGACGCGTCGGTGATGGGGCAGGTGCTGAAGCTGATGGGCTCGAATCCCGATGCGGTGCTGATCGCCGGCTCCGGCACGCCGGCGGCGCTGCCGGCCAAGACGCTGAAGGAGCGTGGCTACAAGGGCAAGGTGTACCAGACGCACGGCGTCGCGAACAACGACTTCCTGCGCGTGTGCGGCAAGGATTGCGAAGGCGAGATCCTGCCGGCCGGCCCGGTGCTCGTGACCGACCAGCTGCCCGATTCGAATCCGGTGAAGAAGGCGGCGCTCGGGTACAAGGCCGCGTACGAGAAGGCCTATGGCGCGGGCTCGCTGGCGACGTTCGGCGGCCACGCATGGGATGCGGGGCTGCTGCTGCAGCGTGCGATTCCCGACGCGCTGAAGAAGGGCCAGCCGGGCACCGAAGCGTTCCGCGAAGCGCTGCGCGCGTCGCTCGAAAGCGTGAAGGATCTGCCCGTGTCGCACGGCGTGATCAACATGACGCCGACCGATCACAACGGCTTCGACACGCGTGCGCGCGTGATGGTGCAGATCGTCGACGGCAAGTGGAAGTTGCAGGCCGAGTAAGCATCACGTGAAACCGGCGTGCGCGGCGCGAACGGCGCCGCACGCGCCGTCGGCAGGGCGCCGGGCTTGACGGGCCGCGCCCGTGCCGCATGGAACCACCGGGCACGCCGCGTGGCGCCTGACGCGCCGATCTTGCGGTCCGTGCATCCCGGCCGTTCCCGTCGCCGTTTCTCCGCAACATTCTCGATACACGAAACGTATGGATCTCTCGATTGCGGCGATCCTCGCGCAAGACGGCATCACGACCGGCGCCATTTATGCATTGCTGTCGCTGGCGCTCGTGCTGGTGTTTTCCGTCACGCGGGTGATCTTCATTCCCCAGGGCGAATTCGTCGCCTACGGTGCGCTGACGCTTGCAGCGTTGCAGGCGCAGAAATTTCCCGCCACCTGCTGGCTTTTATTCGTGATGGGCATCGCGTGCTTCCTGCTCGAAGTCGGCGGCCTGATCCGGCATCGCGAACGCCGCCATCAGCTCGGCCGCACGCTCGCGACGCTCGGCAGCCGCTACATCCTGCTGCCGCTCGCGGTGTTCGCGATTACGCGCAGCGTTGCCGCGCAGCCGTTGCCGATGCTCGCGCAGATCGCGCTGACGCTTGCGATCGTCGTGCCGATGGGGCCGTTCGTCTACCGGCTCGTGTACCAGCCGATCGCCGAAGGTACGACGCTGCTGCTGCTGATCGTGTCGGTCGCCGTCCATTTCGCGATGGTCGGCCTCGGGCTCGTGATGTTCGGCGCGGAAGGCTCGCGCACCAACGGGTTCTCGGATGCGTCGCTGTCGATCGGCAGCATGACGGTGTCGGTGCAGAGCATCCTGGTCGTCGTCACCGCACTCGTGCTGATCGGTGCGCTCTATGTGTACTTCGGCCGCACGATCGCGGGCAAGGCGCTGCGCGCGACGTCGGTGAACCGGCTCGGCGCGCAGCTCGTCGGCATCGGCACGACCGACGCAGGGCGGCTCGCGTTCACGTTCGCGGCGGGGCTCGGCGTGCTGTCCGGCATCCTCGTCGGCCCGCTGACGACGATCTACTACGACTCGGGCTTCCTGATCGGCCTGAAGGGCTTCGTCGGCGCGATCATCGGCGGGCTCGTCAGCTATCCGCTCGCGGCCGCCGGCTCGCTGCTCGTCGGCGTGCTCGAATCGTATTCGTCGTTCTGGGCGAGCGCATACAAGGAGGTGATCGTGTTCACGCTGATTATTCCGGTGCTGCTGTGGCGGAGCTTCGCGACGCCGCACGCGGAAGAGGAAGAGGAGTGACACGATGAAGACGATGGTACGCAACAAGACCTTCTGGGTGTTTCTCGTGGTGCTGTTCTCGCTGCCGGTGCTGCCGGGCGTGCTGCAGGTGCCCGAGTACTGGATCACGCTGCTGAACTACATCGGCCTCTACGCGATCGTCGCGATCGGGCTCGTGCTGCTGACGGGCGTCGGCGGGATGACGAGCTTCGGGCAGGCCGCGTTCGTCGGCATCGGTGCGTATGCGACCGCGTTCCTGACGACGCGGTACGGCGTGTCGCCGTGGCTCGCGCTGATCGTCGGCGTCGTGCTGACGGCGCTCGTCGCGCTCGTGCTCGGCGCGGTCACGATGCGGCTGTCCGGGCACTTCCTGCCGCTCGGCACGATCGCGTGGGGCCTCGCGCTGTTCTACCTGTTCGGCAACCTCGAACTGCTTGGCAAATACGACGGGATCAACGGGATTCCGGCGCTCAACCTGTTCGGCATCGCACTCGAAAGCGGCCGCAGCCTGTACTTCCTGATCTGGGCCGTCGTGCTGGCCGCGATCGTGTCGGTGCAGAACCTGCTGAACAGCCGCCCGGGCCGCGCGATCCGCGCGCTGCGCGGCGGCGGTGTGATGGCCGAGGCGATGGGCGTGAACACCGCGTGGATGCGTGTCGTGATCTTTGTCTACGCGGCCGTGCTCGCGGCCGTGTCGGGTTTCCTTTACGCGCACCTGCAGCGCGCGGTGAATCCGACCCCGTTCGGCCTGAACCACGGGATCGAATTCCTGTTCATGGCCGTGGTCGGCGGCGTGTCGCACGTGTGGGGCGCGGTGCTCGGCGCGGCGATCCTCACCGTGCTGCAGGACTACCTGCAGACGCTGTTGCCGAAGCTGCTCGGCTCGGAAGGCAACTTCGAGATCATCGTGTTCGGCGTGCTGATGGTGCTGCTGCTGCAGTACGCGCGTCAGGGCGTATGGCCGTTCGTCGCGAGGCTGTTCCCGCGCGGGCCGCGCGCGCATGTGCCCGAGCACGCCGATCCGTTGCCGCAGCGCGCGAGGCCCGCGGCCGGCGAGCCGCTGCTTGTCGTCGACAACGCACGCAAGCAGTTCGGCGGGCTCGTGGCCGTCAACGATGTCAGCTTCGACGTGAAGGCGGGGCAGATCATCGGGCTGATCGGCCCGAACGGTGCCGGCAAGTCGACCACGTTCAACCTCGTCACAGGCGTACTGAAGCCGACAAGCGGCACGATCACGTTCCGCGGCGAGCGCATCGACGGGCTCACGTCGCGCCAGATCGTCCGCCGCGGCATCGGCCGCACGTTCCAGCACGTGAAGCTGTTGCCGGCGATGACGGTGCTCGAGAACGTCGCGATCGGCGCACATCTGCGTGGCCATACGGGCGTCTGGCGCAGCATCGCGCGGCTCAATGCACACGAGGAGGCGCAGTTGCTGGCCGAAGCCGCGCGCCAGATCCGCCGCGTCGGGCTCGAAAAGCACATGTACGACGAAGCGGGCAGCCTCGCGTTGGGGCAGCAGCGGATTCTCGAGATCGCACGGGCGCTGTGCTGCGATCCGACATTGCTGTTGCTCGACGAGCCGGCCGCCGGGTTGCGTTACCAGGAGAAGCAGCAGCTCGCCGACCTGTTGCGGCGGCTGAAGGCGGAAGGCATGAGCGTGTTGCTTGTGGAACATGACATGGATTTCGTGATGAACCTCACCGACCGGCTGGTGGTGATGGAATTCGGCACGCGGATCGCGGAAGGGCTGCCGCAGGACGTGCAGCAGGATCCGGCGGTGCTCGAAGCGTATCTGGGCGGGGTGGAGTGATGACGGACACGACGATGCCGATTCTTGAAGTGCGCGGGCTGGCGGTCCGGTACGGGAAGGTGGAGGCGCTGCACTGTGCGGCGATCAAGGTCGGTGCGGGGCAGATCGTCAGCGTGATCGGCCCGAACGGCGCCGGCAAATCGACGCTGCTGAACGCGATCATGGGGGCGCTGCCGGTGACCGGACATGCGTCGGGCGCGGTCGTGTATCGCGGCAACGACGTCGGCGCATTGCCGGTCGAGCAGCGCGTCGCGCGCGGGATGTGCCTGGTACCGGAAAAGCGCGAGCTGTTCAGCACGATGACGGTCGAGGACAACCTCGTGCTGGGCGCGTATCGGCGCAAGCGGGCCGGGGAGGCGAACTTCCTGGACCAGCTCGATCACGTGTTCGCGCTGTTTCCGCGGCTGAAGGAGCGGCGCAAGCAGGCGGCCGGCACGTTGTCAGGCGGCGAGCGGCAGATGCTTGCGGTCGGGCGAGCACTGATGGGCAAGCCCGACCTGCTGATGCTCGACGAACCGAGCCTCGGGCTGGCGCCGCTGATCGTGAAGGAGATCTTTCATATCATCAGTGCGTTGCGCGGTACGGGCGTTGCGACGTTGCTGATCGAGCAGAACGCGCGGGCCGCGTTGCAGATCTCCGACTACGGTTATGTGCTGGAGACGGGCGAATTTGCGCTGGAAGGGCCGGCAGCCGAACTCGCGCAGAATCCGCGCGTGATCGAGACGTACCTCGGGCTGGCGAAGAAAACGGCCTGATTGTTCGAGCGGTTGGCGGGAAACGGGCGGCGTGTTTCACGTGAAACACGCCGCTTTTGTTTGGAGGATCGGGCGATGCCTCGATGGCCCGAGGCCGGGGGATAAGTATCGGGTGAATAGTCGGAAGTTCTGTGTGGTGACGGCGGATAAGGTGTCCACAGTACGGCTGATGATCCCGCGTCTTGCTTCACAGGTTGGGTTCACGGTGCATGGATCTCTGCACAGACCAACGATGTGCTGGTTCTCAGTGGATAAGTGCCGGATCAATAGCTGGAAATTCTGTGAAGAAGAGGGCGAGCGCGGCAGGCACAGGGTGTTGTGTCCGGGTTGTTGCGTCGACCACAGGCTTTGATTGCCGCATGTGTTCCTCGTGCCGCTTTCCCGATGCGGCGGTCTTTGCACAGCCGCTGCGATGTGCGGCGAACTGACCGAGAGCATTGCCGTAGCAGGCCTAACCCCGCGAATTCGTCTGTCGTCCGTCGAAAAATCGACGAAATGCACAGACCCTACCATTCGGACGGCCTTCGGGTGAAAAGCGAACCCGCTATAATTCCGCCCATACATTTCTCAGATAGGTTCGTGCGCAGTCCTGCGTACGGAATCCCACCATGCTTTTTCCCACAGAATTTGACGTCATCGTCGTCGGTGGCGGTCACGCCGGCACGGAAGCCGCGTTGGCGTCCGCCCGAATGGGCGCGAAGACACTGCTGCTGACCCACAACATCGAAACGCTTGGGCAGATGAGCTGCAATCCGTCGATCGGCGGCATTGGCAAGGGCCATCTGGTCAAGGAAGTCGATGCGCTGGGCGGCGCGATGGCCGCCGCGACGGACGAGAGCGGTATTCAGTTCCGGATCCTCAATTCGTCGAAGGGCCCGGCCGTGCGGGCGACGCGGGCGCAGGCCGATCGCATCCTGTACAAGGCCGCGATCCGCCACCGGCTCGAAAACCAGCCGAACCTGTGGCTGTTCCAGCAGGCTGTCGACGACCTGATGGTCGAAGGCGACCGTGTGGTGGGCGCCGTCACGCAGATCGGCATCCGCTTCCGCGCCCGCGCGGTTGTGCTGACCGCCGGTACGTTCCTCGACGGCAAGATCCACGTCGGCCTGAACAACTACACGGGCGGCCGCGCGGGCGATCCGGCGGCCGTGTCGCTGTCGTCGCGCCTGAAGGAGCTGAAGCTGCCGCAGGGCCGCCTGAAGACCGGTACGCCGCCGCGTATCGACGGCCGGACGATCGACTTCTCGAAGCTGGACGAGCAGCCGGGTGACCTCGATCCGATCCCCGTGTTCTCGTTCCTGGGCCGTGCCGAGCAGCATCCGCAGCAGTTGCCGTGCTGGGTCACGCACACGAACGAGCGCACGCACGACATCATTCGCGGCGGCCTCGACCGTTCGCCTATGTATACAGGCGTGATCGAAGGCGTCGGGCCGCGTTATTGCCCGTCGATCGAGGACAAGATCCACCGGTTCGCATCGAAGGAATCGCACCAGATTTTCCTCGAGCCGGAAGGGCTGACGACCAACGAGTTCTACCCGAACGGGATCTCGACGAGCCTGCCGTTCGACGTCCAGCTCGAGCTTGTGCATTCGATGCGCGGCCTCGAGAACGCGCACATCCTGCGCCCCGGCTACGCAATCGAGTACGACTACTTCGACCCGCGCGCGCTGAAGGCGTCGCTCGAGACGAAGGCGATCAACGGGCTGTTCTTTGCGGGCCAGATCAACGGCACGACCGGTTATGAAGAAGCGGCGGCGCAGGGCCTGCTGGCCGGCCTCAACGCGGGCCGCTACGTGCAGGAGAAGGACGCATGGTGTCCGCGCCGCGACCAGGCCTATCTGGGCGTGCTGGTCGACGATCTGGTGACGCGTGGCGTGGCCGAGCCGTACCGGATGTTCACGAGTCGCGCCGAGTATCGCCTGAGTCTGCGTGAAGACAACGCCGACATGCGCCTGACCGAGATGGGTCGCGAACTGGGGCTCGTCGACGACGCGCGCTGGGATGCATTCAGCCGAAAGCGCGACGCTGTTTCACGTGAAACCGAACGTCTGAAGTCGACGTGGGTCACGCCGAAGACGCTGCCGCCGGAAGAGGCGACCGCGCTGCTTGGCAAGGCGATCGATCACGAATACAGCCTCGCCGAGTTGCTGCGCCGCCCGGGTATCAGCTACGACGGCGTATGCGGTCTGAAGGGCGGCGAATGCGGCCCCGCGGAGCCGCTGGCCGACGATCCGGTGATGCTCGAGCAGATCAAGGAACAGGTCGAGATCGGCATCAAGTATCAGGGTTATATCGAGCGCCAGGCATCCGAGATCGAACGCAACGATGCGAACGAGAACACGCGCCTGCCGGACGGCATCGATTACCGCGAAGTTCGTGGCCTGTCGTTCGAGGTGAGCCAGAAGCTCAATGAGTTCCGACCGGAAACGATCGGGCAGGCGTCGCGCATCTCGGGCGTCACGCCGGCGGCCATCTCGCTGCTGATGGTGCACCTGAAACGCCGCGGCCTGGGGCGTCGTAATGGCACTGCCGCTGAGGCAACGGAGCAGGGGGACGGTGCCGTCCCGACGCAACAATGACGGCGCGTCGCGCGCCGGCGGTTAATCGGGACGTACTGGAACAGATGCTCGTCGACGGCACGACTGCGCTCGACATCACGCTGACGGATGCACAACGCGACCAGCTGCTCGACTATGTCGCGCTGCTCGGCAAGTGGAACGCGGTCTACAACCTGACCGCGATCCGCGACCCGAAGCAGATGCTGATTCAGCATATCCTCGATTCGCTTTCCATCGTCCCGCATCTGCGCGGCCGTGCATCGGCCCGCGTGCTCGACGTCGGTTCGGGTGGCGGGTTGCCGGGTATCGTGCTGGCGATCGTCGAGCCGGACTGGCAGATCACGCTGAACGATATCGTGCAGAAGAAGTCTGCATTCCAGACGCAAATGCGTGCGGAGCTGAAGCTCTCGAACCTGTCGGTCGTCACCGGGCGGGTCGAATCGCTGCAGCCGGGCGTCGAAGTGCCGGAAAAATTCGACATGATCGTCTCTCGCGCCTTCGCTGATCTGTCCGACTTCGTTAAACTTGCTCGACATCTGGTTGCGCAGGGCGGATCGATCTGGGCGATGAAGGGCGTACACCCGGACGACGAGATTGCACGGTTGCCGGAAGGCAGTCGCGTAAAGCAGACGATGCGGCTGGCGGTGCCGATGCTCGATGCCGAACGGCATCTGATCGAAGTGGCCGTCGACGAAGCGAATTGAAGGCGCGCTGTAGCGCGCCGATTGTTTGAAGTAAGAGGAACACACCTACGATGGCAAAGATCTTCTGCGTTGCAAACCAGAAGGGGGGCGTCGGCAAGACGACGACATCGGTCAATCTCGCCGCAAGCCTTGCAGCGCAGGAGCAACGAGTCCTGCTGATCGATCTCGACCCGCAGGGCAACGCGACGATGGGTAGCGGGATCGACAAGGCCGCGTGCGAATCGACCGTGTACGAAGTACTGGTCGACGGCGTGTCGGTGACCGACGCACGTGTGCGTCCGGAAGGCGTCACCTACGACGTGCTGCCCGCGAACCGAGAGCTGTCCGGTGCCGAGATCGAACTGATCAGCATCGACAACCGCGAGCGCCGGCTGAAGGCCGCGCTCGAGTCCGTCGCCGACGACTACGATTTCGTGCTGATCGATTGCCCGCCGACGTTGTCGCTGCTGACGCTGAACGGGCTGTGCGCGGCGCATGGCGTCGTGATCCCGATGCAGTGCGAGTACTTCGCGCTGGAGGGGTTGTCGGACCTCGTCAACACGATCAAGCAGGTTCACGCGAACATGAACCGCGACCTGAAGATCATCGGCTTGCTGCGCGTGATGTTCGATCCGCGCATCACGCTGCAGCAGCAAGTCTCCGATCAACTGAAAGCGCACTTCGGCGACAAGGTGTTCGACGCGGTGATTCCGCGCAACGTGCGCCTGGCGGAAGCGCCGAGTTACGGGCTGCCGGGCGTCGTGTTCGACCGCAGCTCGCGCGGTGCGCAAGCGTATCTCCAGTTCGGTGCCGAGATGATCGAACGCGTCCGCGCGTTCGAGGTGTCGTGATCCGGACATGAGCGAAGCGAGGAAGAAAGACATGAACGCGGTACCAAAGAAGAAGGGCTTGGGACGTGGCCTCGAAGCGCTGCTTGGTGGCAGTGCCGATATCACCGAAGCGGTGAAAATCGAAGGGGCGCCGAACACGCTCGCGCTCGGCAAGCTGCAGGCCGGCAAGTACCAGCCGCGGACGCGGATGGACGAAGGCAGCCTGCAGGAGCTGGCGGCAAGTATTCGCGCGCAGGGCGTGATGCAGCCGATCCTGGTACGGCCCATTTCATCAGACAAATACGAGATCATCGCAGGTGAGCGGCGCTTCCGCGCGGCGCGCCTGGCCGGCCTCGACGAAGTGCCGGTGCTCGTGAAGGACGTGTCCGACCAGGCCGCCGCGGCGATGGCGCTGATCGAGAACATCCAGCGCGAGGATCTGAACCCGCTTGAAGAGGCGCACGGTATCCAGCGCCTGCTCGACGAGTTCGGTTTCACGCACGAGCAGGCGGCCGAATCGGTCGGCCGTTCGCGCAGCGCGGTGTCGAACCTGCTGCGCCTGCTGAACCTCGCGTCGCCGGTGCAGACGATGCTGCTGGCCGGCGATCTCGACATGGGGCATGCGCGCGCGCTGCTTGCCGTCGATGCGGCAACGCAGATCACGCTCGCCCATCAGGTCGTCAACAAGCGCATGTCGGTGCGCGAGACCGAGAAGCTCGTCGCACATACGACGAAGGAAGCGCCGGCCGTGAAGGCGCGTGCGAAGGACGACGGCGGCCGCGATACGCGCCGTCTCGAAGAGGAGTTGTCCGACCTGCTCGCGTCGACGGTGAAGATCAAGCTCGGCCGCCGCGGGCGAGGGCAGGTGATGATCGACTTCGGCAGCCTCGACTCGCTCGAGGGCATTCTCGCGCGGCTGCGCGGCAACGTCGCGACCGAAGAGTAACGGGTTGCCGATGGAGAAGACGGGCGCACCGGCGCCGCGCCGGTGGCTCGGATGGCTTGCGCAGGAGCCGGTACTGTCGGTGCTCGCGCTTGGCCTGATCGTGCTGCAATGGGTGCGCCCGCAACCATTTTCCGTGCTGGCCGGTCTCGTCGACTGGCAGACGGTCGCGACGCTCGCGGGCCTGCTGATGCTGACCAAGGCACTTGAGTTGTCCGGCTGCCTGATGTGGCTCGCACACCGTATCGTGCATCACGTGCACTCCGAACGCGGGCTCGCGATGCTGCTCGTCGTGTTCGCCGCGGTGCTGTCGATGTGGCTCACCAACGACGTCGCGCTGTTCGTCGTCGTGCCGTTGATGGTGTCGCTGCGTGCGCTGACGCCGCTGCCGTTCCGGCGGCTCGTGATCGTTGTCGCGCTGGCCGTCAATGCGGGGTCCGTCGCGACGCCGCTCGGTAATCCCCAGAACCTGTTCCTGTGGCAATTGAGCGGCGTGTCGTTCGGCCACTTCGTGGTCACGCTCGGGCCGCTCGCGATCGCGTTGATGGTGCTGCTGCTCGCGCTGACCGCGTGCGCGTTTCGCGCGAAGCCGCTCGACCTGTCGGGCGACGTTGTCGCGCTTCCGGTGCAGCGCATGCATGCGTTGATCGCCGCGGTACTGTTCGCCGCATTCGTGCTGCTCGCCGATGCGCACCATCCGCTGCCGGGCCTGGTTGCGGTCGCGATCATGCTGCTCGTCGTAAGACGTGATGCAGTCCTCAGGATCGACTGGCTGCTGCTGCTGATTTTCGTGCTGATGTTCGTCGTGCTGCGCAGCGCGGCTGCGCTGCCCGCCATCCATGACGCGATTGCGCGTGCCCAGCTCGATTCGCCGCTGCGTGTCTTTGCGGCCGGCGCCGTGCTGTCGCAGGGGATCAGCAACGTGCCGGCGGCCATCCTGCTGTCCGAATTCACGCGCGACTGGCGCGCGCTCGCATTCGGCGTATCGGTCGGCGGTTTCGGTTTCGCGATCGGTTCGCTCGCGAACCTGATCGCGGTGCGTCTCGCGAAGGAGCCGCGCATGTGGCTGCCGTTCCACCTCGTCTCGATTCCGTTCGCGCTCGCGAGCGCCGCACTGGGCGCGTGGCTGCTCGTGCACGGCTGAATGATGCGGGCGTGTGCGGCACAGGCGCGCCATTCGGGTGGTGGGGCGGGTGCACAGCGTTCGCGGTGGTTGCGGGGCTGTTGATAAGTGCGGCCATCCACAGTCGATCGTCTGTGGTGGCATGACAACTGATTGGATGGATCGACGCACCAGCGTCCGATCGAATTTCGCGCATCGGGTGCGGCGGATCGGTTGCCGCGTCTTGCCTGTTCCGGTGCGTCGCACAGAACAATTCCGGCGAGCTGCGCAACAGCGAATTTCTTGCGGGGATCTCGCCGCATCACCGACACGCGCGCCCAGCATCGTTTGCGCGCGATTCCATCGTCGACGCATTTTTCCCGGCAAGAAATACCTGCGCGAAAAAACGACCTTACAACTGTCATCGTACGTCGTCGGTTCGCCCGCTTTTCACATGATGAGGCGACGTTTTACGCAGATTTTTGTCGCGTCTAAAGCCTTGAATCACCTGCAACTATCGCTTACAATCGCCCGGATTTGTTAGCTAGGCACCCCCGAAAGCTTTCGGAAAGATTGGGGCGGATTGGGATTTTGCGGAAGGTTGCGATGGCGGGTCAGGAGGAGCCGAACAATGGGCACGACAAGCACAGCGCACGCCGTAATACCGCACCGGTTGTCGAGACGCGGCACGTAGCCGACGACGATTGGGATGCCGAGCAGCAAGACGACACAACAATCGTTCCGCTTACGCGGGCCGAAGCGGAAACGCTGTTCGGGCCGGATGTAAGCCGACCCTCGCGGGTCACGCCCTACCGGGTGGTGATCGCGCAAGTGGTCTTGTCCTTGGTTGCAACGCTGGCGTGGTGGCTGTTTTCCTCGAAGCCGCCGGGCGCCGCTGCGCAATCTGCATTTCTGGGCGGAGCGATTGGCTGGGTGCCGAGCGCATTGTTTGCGGCGCGTTTGAGGCGAGGCGGTGCCGACACCGTGATGGGTTGGGTGGTCGGCGAAGTACTCAAGATGGGTGCGACGATCGCGCTGTTCGTGGCGATCGCCGTGTGGTACCCCGGTGTGCACTGGGTGCCGTTGCTCATTACGTACTTGCTCGTGCTGAAAACGTACTGGATTGCGTTGGCCTGGCGATAGGCTGTGAGACCTTGCGCAGTTCGACAGGAACATGCGCAGGCGCGTTCCCGCAATAAATTGTTGCGGCGAAGCGGATAGACCGATTTTCGACAATTTGGGTGGCACTAACGATTATGGCAACCAGCGAAGGCTCGCGTGCTCTGGATCCGTCCGAGTACATTGCGCACCACTTGCAGAATTTCTCCACCGCGCATCAGACGTCGATTTTCGATATTCACGTCTGGAATCTCGACACGCTGTTCTGGTCGATCGTCTGCGGTCTCGTTACGATCCTCATCCTGTACATGGCTGCCCGCAAGGCTACGCCGGGCGTGCCGGGTCGTTTCCAGTGCATGATCGAAATGATCGTCGAGATGGTGGAAGACCAGTCGAAAGCGGTCGTTCACGGCAATCGTACCTTCATTGCTCCGCTCGCGCTGACCGTGTTCATCTGGGTCGCGCTGATGAACTCCCTCGACTTTCTCCCCGTCGACCTGCCGGGCCGCGTGATCGGCGTGCTGGGCCTGTCGGAAGTCATCCCGCATCATCGCATCGTCCCGACGGCCGACCTGAACGGCACGCTCGGCATCGCACTCGGCGTCTTCGTGCTGATGATCTACTACAGCATCAAGATCAAGGGCGCGGGCGGCTTCGTGCATGAACTCGTGTCGGCTCCGTTCGGTGCGCATCCGCTGCTGTGGATCCCGAACCTCGGCCTGAACATCGTTGAATATGTCGCCAAGACCGTGTCGCTCGGCATGCGGCTGTTCGGCAACATGTATGCAGGCGAACTGCTGTTCCTGCTGATCGCGTTGCTTGGCAGCATGTGGGGTTTCGGTGCGGACGCATCGGTGCTGGGCTTCATCGGCCACATCCTCGCGGGCAGCATCTGGGCGATCTTCCACATCCTGATTGTTTTGCTGCAAGCGTTCATTTTCATGATGCTGACGCTGGTGTATCTCGGCCAGGCTCACGAATCGCACTAAGCAGCCGGACAATCAAGCAGGTTTGTTTTTAGTTTTTCTTTTAATTCCAGTTCCAAGTCTTTTCACAAAGGAGTGATCATGCAAGCTTTCATCGCCAACATCCAAGGTCTGACCGCTATCGGTATCGGTATCATCATCGGCCTCGGTGCGATCGGCGCCTGTATCGGTATTGGTCTGATGGGTGGCAAGTACATCGAAGCATGCGCACGTCAGCCTGAGCTGATCAACCCGCTGCAAACGAAGATGTTCCTGCTGGCTGGTCTGATCGATGCGGCGTTCCTGATCGGTGTCGGCGTGGCAATGCTGTTTGCATTCGCGAACCCGCTCCTGTCGAAGCTCGCAGGCTAAGGTTCCTCGGAAGATTTGCGCCAGCGATCGCCGGCGCAGGGTGGAACGGATGACGAGCGCCAATCGAATTCACATTCGACGCGCTCCTCCTCGTTTCAATTTCCGGAATAGCAGATAAGGAAACACCGTGAATCTTAACGCAACCCTGTTTGCGCAAATGGTCGTGTTCCTGATCCTCGCGTGGTTCACGATGAAGTTCGTGTGGCCGCCGTTGATCAACGCCCTCGACGAGCGCTCGAAGAAAATTGCCGATGGCCTCTCGGCCGCGGAAAAGGGTCAGGCGGAACTCGCAGCGGCGCACAAGCGCGTCGACCAGGAACTCGCGCAGGCCCGTAACGACGGTCAACAACGCATTGCCGACGCTGAAAAGCGCGCGCAGGCCGTTGCCGAAGAAATCAAGGCTCAAGCCCATGCCGAAGCCGCCCGCATCATCGCTCAGGCGAAGGCGGACGCGGATCAGCAAATCGTGAAGGCGCGTGAAACGCTGCGCGGCGAAGTCGCCACGCTGGCGGTCAAGGGCGCCGAGCAGATCCTGAAGCGCGAAGTCGATCAAACGGCCCACGCCGAACTGCTGAATCAACTGAAAGCCGAGCTCTGATCATGGCCGAACTTGCAACCATCGCCCGCCCTTACGCAGAAGCGCTGTTCCGCGTGGCCGAGGGTGGTGATATCGCCGCCTGGTCCACGCTCGTGCAAGAGCTGGCTCAGGTTGCGCACCTGCCCGAAGTGCTGTCTGTCGCGTCGAGTCCGAAAGTGAGTCGCGCGCAGGTCAACGAGCTGCTGCTCGCCGCGGTGAAATCGCCGCTCGCGACCAGCGCGGAAGCGAAGAACTTCGTGCAGATGCTGGTCGAAAATCACCGTATCGCGCTGCTGCCGGAAATCTCCACGCAGTTCGACGAGCTGAAGAATGCGCGCGAAGGCGCGGCAGACGTGCAGATCGTCAGCGCGTTTCCGCTCGAAGGCGCACAGCTCACCGACCTCATCGCCAGCCTCGAACGCAAGTTCAAGCGCAAACTGAAGCCGACGGTCGAGACCGATGCGTCGCTGATCGGCGGCGTGCGCGTGACGGTCGGCGACGAAGTGCTCGATACCTCGGTCCGCGCGCGGCTCGCCAGCATGCAGACAGCCTTGAGCGCTTGAGCGCCCAGGCAGCCGGCACGCAACAGAATTGACTATCAGGAGCGAATAATGCAACTCAATCCCTCTGAGATCAGCGAGCTGATCAAGAGCCGGATCCAGGGCCTTGAAGCGAGCGCAGACGTTCGCAACCAGGGCACCGTGATCTCCGTGACCGACGGTATCGTGCGTATCCACGGCCTGTCGGACGTGATGCAGGGCGAAATGCTCGAGTTTCCGGGCAACACGTTCGGTCTCGCGCTGAACCTCGAGCGCGACTCGGTCGGCGCGGTGATTCTCGGCGAATACGAACACATCTCGGAAGGCGACATCGTCAAGACGACGGGCCGCATTCTGGAAGTCCCGGTTGGTCCGGAACTCGTCGGCCGCGTGGTCGATGCGCTCGGCAACCCGATCGACGGCAAGGGCCCGGTCAATGCAAAGCTGACCGACGCGATCGAAAAGATCGCTCCGGGCGTGATCTGGCGTAAGTCGGTGTCGCAGCCGGTGCAGACGGGCATCAAGTCGATCGACGCGATGGTGCCGATCGGCCGTGGCCAGCGTGAGCTGATCATCGGCGACCGTCAGTGCGGCAAGACCGCGGTGGCGCTCGACGCGATCATCAACCAGAAGGGCAAGGACCTGATCTGTATCTACGTCGCGATCGGCCAGAAGGCTTCGTCGATCATGAACGTGGTTCGCAAGCTCGAAGAAACGGGCGCGATGGAATACACGATCGTCGTCGCCGCTTCGGCATCGGATTCCGCTGCAATGCAGTACCTGGCACCGTACGCCGGCTGCACGATGGGCGAATACTTCCGCGACCGCGGTCAAGACGCGCTGATCATTTATGACGACTTGACCAAGCAAGCCTGGGCATACCGTCAGATCTCGCTGCTGCTGCGCCGCCCGCCGGGCCGTGAAGCATACCCGGGCGACGTGTTCTATCTGCACTCGCGTCTGCTCGAGCGTGCGGCTCGCGTGTCGGAAGAGTACGTCGAGAAGTTCACGAACGGCGAAGTGAAGGGCAAGAGCGGTTCGCTGACGGCACTGCCGGTCATCGAAACGCAGGCAGGCGACGTGACCGCGTTCGTTCCGACGAACGTGATCTCGATTACCGACGGCCAGATCTTCCTGGAAACCGACCTGTTCAACGCAGGCATCCGCCCGGCAATCAACGCCGGCGTGTCGGTGTCGCGAGTCGGTGGCGCCGCTCAGACGAAGGTCGTGAAGAAGCTGTCGGGCGGTATCCGTACCGACCTCGCGCAGTACCGTGAACTCGCCGCATTCGCGCAGTTCGCATCGGACCTCGACGAAGCGACCCGCAAGCAGCTCGAGCGTGGCCGCCGCGTGACGGAACTGCTGAAGCAGCCGCAGTACCAGCCGCTGCAGGTGTGGGAACTGGCCGTGTCGCTGTACGCCGCAAACAACGGCTACCTCGACGACCTCGACGTCAAGCAAGTGCTGGCGTTCGAGAAGGGCCTGCGCGACAACCTGAAGACCAGCCACGCTGACCTCATCAAGCGCATCGAAGACACCAAGGATCTCTCGAAGGACGACGAAGGCGCGCTGCGCGCGGCGATCGAATCCTTCAAGAAGTCCGGTGCCTATTGATCCGCGAGTGACACACTGAGGCCGCGCGGGTGCGTGATGCGCCCGCGCCGCTTCGGTCAAGGAGCAAGCTATGGCTGGAATGAAGGAAATTCGCGGCAAGATCAAGAGCGTGCAAAACACGCGCAAGATCACGAAGGCGATGGAGATGGTGGCCGCATCGAAGATGCGCCGCGCGCAGGAACGCATGCGCGCAGCTCGTCCGTACGCGGACAAGGTCCGTGCCATCGCCGCGCACATGAGCCGCGCGAACCCGGAGTACCGCCACCCGTTCATGGTGGCGAACGAAGGCGTGAACACGGCCGGCATCATCCTTGTCACGACGGACAAGGGTCTGTGCGGTGGTCTGAACACCAACGTGCTGCGTGCGACGGTGCAGAAGTTCAAGGAGCTGGAAGAGAAGGGCCAGAAGGTCGAAGCCACCGCGATCGGTAGCAAGGGCCTCGGGTTCCTGAACCGCTTCGGCGCGAAGGTGATGTCGCAGGTCGTGCACCTCGGCGACACCCCGCACCTGGACAAGCTGATCGGCGCCGTGAAGACGCAGCTCGATCTGTACTCGGAAGGCAAGCTGTCGGCGGTCTATATCGCGTACACGCGCTTCGTCAACACGATGAAGCAGGAATCCGTGATCGAGCAACTGCTGCCGCTGTCGTCGGAACACTTCGAAACGGATGACGGCACGCCGTCGACTTCGTGGGACTACATCTACGAGCCGGACGCGCAGGCAGTCGTTGACGAACTGCTCGTGCGTTACGTCGAGGCGCTGGTGTACCAGGCCGTCGCGGAGAACATGGCGTCCGAGCAATCGGCGCGCATGGTCGCGATGAAGGCCGCGTCCGACAACGCGAAGACGGTGATCAGCGAACTGCAGCTCGTGTACAACAAGAGCCGTCAGGCCGCGATTACGAAAGAACTGTCGGAGATCGTCGGCGGCGCAGCCGCTGTTTAAGCGCGCGCCCGGGACGACAACTGCGCCTTTGCGCGAGTAAAGAATCAGGTATTTAAAGGAAAAGCGATGAGTACTGCTGCTTTGGTAGAAGGCAAGATCGTACAGTGCATCGGCGCCGTTATCGACGTGGAATTCCCGCGCGACAGCATGCCGAAGATCTACGACGCGCTTATTCTCGATGGCTCGGAACTGACGCTCGAAGTCCAGCAGCAGCTGGGCGACGGCGTGGTCCGGACCATCTGTCTGGGTGCATCCGACGGCCTGCGCCGCGGTCTGGTGGTCAAGAACACGCGGAAGCCGATCTCGGTGCCGGTCGGCAAGCCGACCCTCGGCCGGATTATGGACGTGCTCGGCCGTCCGATCGACGAAGCGGGCCCGATCGAGAGCGACGTGACGCGCTCGATCCACCAGAAGGCGCCGGCGTTCGACGAACTGTCGCCGTCGACCGAACTGCTCGAAACGGGTATCAAGGTCATCGACCTGATCTGCCCGTTCGCCAAGGGCGGCAAGGTCGGTCTGTTCGGTGGTGCTGGCGTGGGCAAGACCGTCAACATGATGGAGCTCATCAACAACATCGCGAAGGAACACGGCGGTTACTCCGTGTTCGCGGGCGTGGGCGAGCGTACCCGTGAAGGGAACGACTTCTACCACGAAATGAAGGACTCGAACGTTCTCGACAAGGTCGCGCTGGTGTACGGCCAGATGAACGAGCCGCCGGGCAACCGTCTGCGCGTCGCGCTGACCGGCCTGACGATGGCCGAGCACTTCCGTGACGAAGGCCTCGACGTGCTGTTCTTCGTCGACAACATCTACCGTTTCACGCTGGCCGGTACCGAAGTGTCGGCACTGCTCGGCCGTATGCCATCGGCAGTGGGCTATCAGCCGACGCTGGCTGAAGAAATGGGCAAGCTGCAAGAGCGCATCACGTCGACCAAGAAGGGCTCGATTACGTCGGTCCAGGCCGTGTACGTCCCTGCGGATGACTTGACCGACCCGTCGCCGGCTACGACCTTCGGCCACTTGGACGCAACCGTCGTTCTGTCGCGTGACATCGCTTCGCTGGGTATCTACCCGGCGGTCGACCCGCTCGACTCGACGTCGCGCCAGATCGACCCGAACGTGATCGGTGAAGAGCACTACACGATCACGCGTCGCGTTCAGCAGACGCTGCAGCGCTACAAGGAACTGCGCGACATCATCGCGATTCTGGGCATGGACGAACTGTCGCCGGAAGACAAGCTGTCGGTCGCGCGTGCACGTAAGATCCAGCGTTTCCTGTCGCAGCCGTTCCACGTTGCTGAAGTGTTCACGGGCTCGCCGGGCAAGTACGTGCCGCTGAAGGAAACGATCCGTGGCTTCAAGATGATCGTCGACGGCGAGTGCGATCACCTGCCGGAGCAGGCGTTCTACATGGTCGGCACGATCGACGAAGCCTTCGAAAAGGCCAAGAAGATCCAGTAAGGGTCATGTGATCGGAGTAAGCGCTGAAGCGCTCACTCCCGCCGACCGCCGCAGGGCAGGAGTCAGTGCTGAGGCGCTAACTCTTGCCAACCGCGGCATGGGGCGGGGGTAAGTGCCAAAGCACTCACTCCCGCCGACAGGAGTCGATATGGCAACCATCAAAGTAGACGTCGTCAGCGCGGAAGAGCAGATCTTCTCGGGCCAGGCGAAATTCGTCGCGCTGCCGGGCGAAGCGGGTGAACTGGGCATTCTGCCGGGTCACACGCCGCTGATCACGCGGATTCGTCCGGGTGCGGTGCGCATCGAAGTCGAGGGCGGCAACGACGAATTCGTGTTCGTCGCGGGCGGCATTCTCGAAGTGCAGCCGGGTGCCGTGACGGTGCTCGCCGATACCGCGATCCGCGGCAAGGACCTCGACGCGGCGAAAGCCGAGGAAGCGCGCAAGCGCGCCGAGGAAACGCTGCAGAACGCGAAGTCGGATCTCGACCTCGCGAAAGCGCAATCCGAGCTTGCGACCGCGATGGCGCAGCTCGAGGCGATCCAGCGTCTGGCGAAGATTCGCAGCCGGCACTGAGCCGCGCCGCGTATCCCGCGAAAGAAAGGCAGCCTTCGGGCTGCTTTTTTTTCGTCTGCCGTTTGCGCGCCAGGTCGTTTCGTCCGGTCGTGCTATTTCATCCGTCCGCCTCGATTTGATGTCAGAGTGTTGTCAGCAGAGCGGGTCATCATCCGCGGTGAGGCTGTCCGTCGCGATCGCGGCGGCGGAGGCGGGCGCCGGAAGTGCGCGCGGGCCGATCGGACAAAAAGGACGGAGACATTCATGGCAGCAGACCTTGGCGTAGCGGCGCTGATCGCGCCCGAAAACGGCTTGTCGTACGTGCGCGGCGCGACCGACGTGCCGCTATCCGAAGCGACGATCGGCCGTTTCCTGCTCGACACGGCCGGACGCTTCCCCGACCGTCTGGCCGTCGTGTTCCGCGAGCAGCAGGTGCGCTGGACCTGGCGCGAGTTCGCGAACGAGGTCGACGTGCTGGCGGCCGGCCTGGCCGCGCTCGGCATCGTGAAGGGCGATTGCGTCGGTATCTGGTCGCCGAACCGCAGCGAGTGGCTGCTGACGCAGTTCGCGACCGCCCGTATCGGCGCGGTGCTCGTCAACATCAATCCGGCCTACCGGCTGTCGGAGCTCGAATACGCGCTGAACAAGGTCGGCTGCAAAGCCGTGATCGCGGCCGAGCGCTTCAAGACTTCCGCGTACGTCGAGATGCTGCAGACCATCGCGCCCGAGCTTGCGACCGCGACGCCGGGCGACCTGCATGCGGCACGCGTGCCGAGCCTGCGCACGGTCGTGTCGATGGGCGACGTCGCGCCGGCCGGCATGTTCCGTTTTGCTGACCTGATGGCGCGCGGCCGCCAGGCCGTCGATTCCGCGCTGCTCGATGCGATCGGCGCGACGCTCACGTCCACCGACGCGATCAACATCCAGTTCACGAGCGGCACGACCGGCAGCCCGAAGGGCGCGACGCTCACGCATCGCAACGTCGTCAACAACGGGCGCTCGATCGCGACGGCGATGCGTTTCACCGAGCAGGACACGCTGTGCATTCCGGTGCCGCTGTACCACTGCTTCGGGATGGTGCTGGCCGTGCTTGCCTGCGTGTCGAAGGGCGCGGCGATGGTGTTCCCCGGCGAAGCGTTCGACCCGGTCGCGACGCTCGCGGCCGTGACCGACGAGCGCTGCACCGCGCTGCACGGCGTGCCGACGATGTTCATCGCGGAGCTCGATCATCCGCAGTTCGCGACCTTCGAGCTGTCGACGCTGCGCACCGGGATCATGGCCGGCTCGCCGTGCCCGATCGAGACGATGAAGCGTGTCGTGTCGCAGATGCACCTGTCGGAGATCACGATCGCGTACGGGATGACGGAGACGAGCCCCGTGTCGTTCCAGAGCTCGACCGACGATCCGCTCGAGAAGCGCACGACGACGGTCGGGCGCATCCAGCCGCATCTGGAAGTGAAGATCGTCGATCCGGGCGGCGAGATCGTGCCGGTCGGCGCGACGGGCGAGCTGTGCACGAAGGGTTATTCGGTGATGCTCGGCTACTGGGACGACGACGCGAAGACACGCGAGGTGCTGGTCGACGGCTGGATGCATACGGGCGATCTCGCGACGCTCGACGCGGACGGCTACTGCAACATCGTCGGCCGGCTGAAGGACATGGTGATTCGCGGCGGCGAGAACGTCTATCCGCGCGAGATCGAGGAATTCCTGTTTCGGCATCCGAAGATCCAGAGCGCGCAGGTGTTCGGCGTACCCGATGCGAAATACGGCGAGGAGTTGTGCGCGTGGATCGTGCTGCGCGCGGACGAGCAGATGACCGAGGACGATGTGCGTGCGTTCTGCAACGGGCAGATCGCGCACTACAAGATTCCGCGTTATATCCGCTTCGTCGACGAACTGCCGATGACGGTGACGGGCAAGGTGCAGAAGTTCGTGATGCGCGACCGGATGATCGAGGAACTGAAGCTCGACGTGCAGAAGACCGCGTAAATCGGCCTGGCGGCTCGGCGGCCAAAAAAAGCGCGACGGCCTGAAGGCCGTTGCGTTTTCGATGGACGAAAAAAAGCGGGCTTATTAGCCCGCTAAAAACCACACGCTACGGGGTTAGCGCGAGGAGACCAAAGATGAAACCGAGTCCGGCGGGGGGCCGGAAACGACTCCAACAGGGATGCCCCTGGGAAGGGCTTCGGTACGTGACCGACTGGCTCGCAGCGCTTCGCGTCCGCTCACACTTGGCACACGAGACCGCATCCGTGTTGAAACCGTTGAGGCCATTGTGGGCGAATTAATGACCCGTCGCGGTAACAAAGTGTTTCAGGTTGTAACGCCCGCCAGATAAGGCTTCCCGGGATTTTTTGCTGTTTTCGGGATTCTGAAAAAGGTCATTTTTACCCATATTTTCCTCAGCGTTTTCATCGCATGCGCACGATGCGTTTTTCATGCGTATCAGGCTCGATGAACTGCCGATTTGCACGCGAGAAAGTGCGCCGCGCGGCAGATACCGCGCATGACGATTCATTCGTCGGAAAGATTTTGAAACGTGATCGGAATGCGTGGAAGTCGGCCGTTCGGCCAATTCGGCGGTTTCGGGCGGGTTTCTCGCCGCCGGCGTGCGGCGTCGAAGTGTAACGGCGGTCGGCCGGCCACCGCCGCGCAGCCACTTTTACGGGCGGCAGCCACGGGGTCGGTGCCCGTTATCGGCCGCCGCGCGCCGGCTCGCTTACTTCAGCCACTTGTCCGAAATCGCCTGGTATTCGCCGGTCGACAGCGCGAGATGCAGCCACTGGTCGACGTACTGCTGGAACGCGACATCGCCGCGCGGCACCATGTAGGCCTTCTCGCCGAACTGGAACGGCTTGTCCGGATGCGCCGAGCACAGGCCCGGATTCAGCTTTTGCTGCAGCAGCGTCTCGGACGCATCCGTCACCATCACGTCGGCCTTGCCCGCGAGGATCTGCTTGAAGATCGTCACGTTGTCCGGATAGACGGTCAGGTTCGCGTGCGGGAAATACTGCTTCGCGAAACGCTCGTTGGTGCCGCCCGGGTTCACGATCACACGTGTTTCGGGCCGGTCGATCTGCGCGACAGTCTGGTATTTGTCGGCGTCCGCGCAGCGTGCGATCGGCGTCTTGCCGTCGACGACGTACGGCTGCGTGAAGAACACGCGCTTCTGGCGCTCGAGCGTCGTCGAGACGCCGCCCACCGCGATGTCGCACTTCGCGACGAAATCGCCGGTCAGGTTCGGCCAGCTCGTCTTCACGTAGTCGGTCTTCACGCCGAGCGACTTCGCGAGCGATTCGGCCATGTCGATGTCGATGCCCTCGAAGCGGCCGTCCGCGCGATAGTACGAATACGGCTTGTAGTCGCCCGTCGTGCAGACGCGCAGCGCGCCGCGCACGAGCACGTCGTCGAGCCGCGAGCCGGCGCCCGGTGCGGCCGCGGCGGCGCCCGCGCCGGTCTGCGCGTGCGCGGCGGCGCAGCAAAGCAACGCGGCCGCGGCGAGCGTGGCGAATGTCTTCATCGGTCTCCTCCTTGGTTTCGTTCGATATGAGCGTCCGATCATAACGGAGCCATCGCGCGCGTCATATGGCCGCCATCGCGTCGGATGCGCAGCCCGGCGGCGGCAGTCCGGTAAAATGCCGGTTTGCTCTCGCATCGTCGCTCCTACCGTGGCCCATACCCTGCTCAACGACACCTTCCTGCGTGCGCTTCTGCGCGAGCCGACCGACTACACGCCGATCTGGCTGATGCGCCAGGCTGGCCGCTACCTGCCCGAATACAACGCGACGCGCGCGCGCGCCGGCAGCTTCCTCGGTCTCGCGAAGAATCCCGACTACGCGACCGAAGTGACGCTGCAGCCGCTCGAGCGCTTTCCGCTCGACGCCGCGATCCTGTTCTCGGACATCCTGACGATTCCGGACGCGATGGGGCTCGGCCTCGACTTCCAGGTCGGCGAAGGGCCGAAGTTCGCGCACCCGGTGCGCACCGAGGCCGACGTCGCGAAACTCGCGGTGCCGGACATCGACGAGACGCTCGGTTACGTGACCGGCGCGGTGCGCGAGATCCGCCGCGCGCTCACCGATGGCCAGGGCCGCCAGCGCGTGCCGCTGATCGGCTTCTCGGGCAGCCCGTGGACGCTCGCGTGCTACATGGTCGAAGGCGGGGGGTCGGACGATTTCCGCACGGTGAAGTCGATGGCGTATTCGCGTCCCGACCTGATGCACCGGATTCTCGACGTGAACGCGCAGGCGGTGGCCGCGTACCTGAACGCGCAGATCGAAGCGGGCGCGCAGGCCGTGATGATCTTCGACACGTGGGGCGGCGCGCTGGCGGACGGCGCGTACCAGCGCTTTTCGCTCGACTACATCCGCCGCGTGGTCGCGCAGCTCAAGCGCGAGCACGACGGCGAGCGTGTGCCGGTGATCACGTTCACGAAGGGCGGCGGGCTGTGGCTCGAGGAAATCGCGGCGATCGGCGTCGACGCGGTCGGGCTCGACTGGACGGTCAACCTCGGCGCCGCGCGCGAACGTGTCGCGGGGCGCGTCGCGCTGCAGGGCAACCTCGACCCGACGATCCTGTTTGCGCCGCCGGCCGCGGTGCGCGAACAGGCGCGCGCGGTGCTCGACAGCTACGGCAACCATCCGGGCCACGTGTTCAACCTCGGGCACGGCATCTCGCAATTCACATCGCCCGACCACGTCGCCGAACTCGTCGACGAGGTGCACAACCACAGCCGCGCGATCCGGAGCGGAGCCGCCGGCTGAACGCAAGCGCCGTCATGCTGCACTGCAGGGTGACGGTGTTTCGTTATTGAAACTAAACAGGGCGCAACCCCGCACCGGTTGCCGATTCGTTGCTTGTCAAGACTTGACTTATACACATTTTCCACGTTGCAGCGCGGTAGAGCCCCGTATCGGTCAATTTGTCTCGCTATGGTCTGGTAATTTGAATAGCAGCCTTATGGAATAAGGCTCCGCGGGGCGCCGCAACAAGCGGCGAAAAACGGCGGAAAGCACGGCCCCGCGCGCGTTGCGGCCATTGAGCGACGAGTTCTCAACAAAGTTATCCACAGGCTGGGCAGGGTATACGGCGATTCCTAATGCGAATCCAAAACTTAGCGCCGAATCTGAAGTTTTACTTTAAGTTCGCTGCCGCGATGCGGACGCGGATGCAAGCCGTCCACGCGGCGCGTGCCGCCGCCGGAGCGCCGTGATGGACGGCACCTACCTGCGCGTCGCGCTCGACCATCCGCTTGCGACCCTGTTCGACTACCGCTGCGACGCGCAGCCGGCGCCCGTGCCCGGCACGCTCGTGCAGGTGCCGTTCGGCAAGCGGCAGGCCGTCGGGCTCGTTTGCGAAGTGACGACTCACACCGACGTGCCGCCGTCCCGGCTGCGCGCGATCGACGCGATCTGCTCCGACCTGCCGCCGTTGTCGGCGGACTGGCTCGCGCTCGTGTCGTTCGCCGCCGACTACTATCAGCGCGGGCGGGGCGAGGTCGCGCTGCCGGCACTGCCGCAAGCGCTGCGCGACGCCGGGCGCTGGGGGCGGCTGCTCGCGCCCGAGATGCGCTACCGGCCGACGGACGCGGGCCGCGCGGCACTGCCCGACGCGTTGCCCGCGCGCGGGGCCGCGCTGCGACGGCTCGCACAGGCGCTCGTCGATACCGGCTCGCTGACGCTGCCCGATGCGCGCGCGCTGCATCCGAAGGCGGCCGCGACGCTCGACGACTGGGCGGCGCGCGGCTGGGTCGACGTCGAGGAGATCGGCTGGGCCGATACGCCTGTGCCCAAAGCTGTGGATAACCTGTCGACAACCGGTGGACGAGCTGTGCCGCCGGCGCTCACCGACCAGCAGGCCGAGGCGCTCGACGCGATCCGCGCCGCGCAGGGCTTCGCGCCGTTCCTGCTGCACGGCGTGACGGGCAGCGGCAAGACCGAGGTCTACCTGCATGCGCTCGCGTCGCTGCTCGATGCGCGGCCGGATGCGCAGGCGCTCGTGCTCGTCCCCGAAATCAACCTGACGCCGCAGTTCGAGGCCGCGTTTCGCGCGCGCTTCGCCGGGGCGCTCGCCGACGACGCGATCGTCACGCTGCACAGCGGGCTCGCCGAGGGCGAGCGGGCGCGCAACTGGCTCGCCGCGCATACGGGCCGCGCGCGGATCGTGCTCGGCACGCGCCTCGCGGTGCTCGCGTCGATGCCGACGCTCGCGCTGGTCGTCGTCGACGAGGAGCACGAGCCTGCGTACAAGCAGCAGGAAGGGCTGCGCTATTCGGCGCGCGATCTCGCCGTGTGGCGCGCGAAGCAGCTCGGCATCACCGTCGTGCTCGGTTCGGCCACGCCGTCGCTCGAAACCTGGTGGCAGGCCGAGCAGGGCCGCTACACGCGGCTCACGCTGTCGCGCCGCGCGGTGGCCGACGCGACGCTGCCGACCGTGCGGCTGATCGATCTCGAAGAGGAACGGCGGCGCGGGCGCGCGTCGTTGGGCGGGCTGTCGGGGCCGCTCGTCGCCGGGTTGAAGGGGCGGCTCGAGCGCGGCGAACAAAGTCTCGTGTTCCTGAACCGGCGCGGTTACGCGCCGCAGCTCGCGTGCGATGCATGCGGCTGGGTCGCGGGCTGCCCGCGCTGCAGCGCGTACGTCGTGCTGCACAAACCCGAACATGCGCTGCGCTGCCATCACTGCGGCTGGGAGTCGCGCATTCCGCGGTCGTGCCCCGAGTGCGGGAACGTCGACATCGCGCCGCTCGGGCGCGGCACGCAGCGCATCGAGGAGGCACTCGCCGAAGCCGTGCCGGGCGCACGCGTGCTGCGGATCGACGCGGACAGCACGCGCCGCAAGGGCAGTGCGCAGGCGCTGTTTTCCGACGTGCACGCGGGCGAGGTCGACATCCTCGTCGGCACGCAGATGATCGCGAAGGGGCACGACTTCCAGCGCGTGTCGCTCGTCGGCGTGCTCAATGCCGACACCGCGCTGTTCTCGCACGATTTCCGCGCGAGCGAGCGGCTGTTCGCGCAGCTGATGCAGGTGAGCGGCCGCGCGGGACGCGCCGGGCTGCCGGGTGAGGTGCTTGTACAGACGCGTTACCCGCGTCACGCGCTGTACCACGCACTCGGGCGGCAGGATTACATCGGCTTCGCGAGTTCGACGCTCGGCGAGCGCCGCGACGCGCACCTGCCGCCGTTCGTCTACCAGGCGCTGCTGCGCGCCGAAGGACGCACGCTCGACGCGGCGCTCGGGTTCCTGCTGCAGGCCGCGGCCGCGCTGCCGGGGCTGCCGGGCGCGGATCGCGTGACCGTGTACGACGCGGTGCCGATGACGATCGTCAAGGTCGCGAACGTCCACCGCGCGCAGTTGCTGCTCGAAAGCGCGTCGCGGGCGGCGCTGCAGCATGCGCTGCGCGCGTGGCAGCCGGAGCTGCGCGCGCTGAAGGGCGTGCTGCGGTGGAGCGTCGAAGTCGATCCGCTGGATATCTGAGCGGCGCCCGCGCGGCCATCGCGCGGCGCGCTGCCCGGTGTTGACGCCCGGGCCGCCGGGCACCCCCGAACTGTCTCTCGTCGCGCGCCCGCAACCCGGCGCCGCACCCGCCGGCACGCCCAGTGCAACCCGTTTTGTTCCGCTTTCGCACACACCGCGGGTTGCCCACGCGTGTCAAACCGGCCCGCTCAGGGAAAACACCGATCCGCCGACCACGGGCAACCCCTAGGTTGCAACCGTCTAAGTGGCTGATTATATTGACTATCCAAAGGGTGCAACCTATCTCTCAATTTGGTTGCACCTTTTTATTGCGTGCCGTAGGATTTCGCGCATCCTCTCACACCACATTGCCGGGCTCGCACCGGCGCACGAACCCACCATGGCAAGCACGACTCTCGGCGTCAAAGTCGACGATCTTCTCCGCTCGCGCCTCAAGGACGCTGCCGCGCGTCTCGAGCGCACCCCCCACTGGCTGATCAAGCAGGCGATCTTCGCGTATCTCGAGCGGATCGAGCACGGTCAGTTGCCGCCCGAGCTGTCGGGCCACAGCGGCGTCACGGAGCTCGCCGACGGCCAGGCCGCGGACGGCGACGACGACAACTCGCCGCATCCGTTCCTCGAGTTCGCGCAGAACGTGCAGCCGCAATCGGTGCTGCGCGCGGCGATCACGGCCGCATACCGCCGCCCCGAGCCGGAATGCGTGCCGTTCCTGCTCGGCCAGGCACGCTTGCCCGCGAACCTGCAGGCGGACGTGCAGGCGCTCGCGACCAGGCTCGTCGAGGCGTTGCGCGAGAAGAGCTCGGGCGGCGGCGTCGAAGGGCTGATCCACGAGTTCTCGCTGTCGAGCCAGGAAGGCGTCGCGCTGATGTGCCTCGCGGAAGCGCTGCTGCGCATTCCCGATCGCGCGACGCGCGATGCGCTGATTCGCGACAAGATCAGCAAGGGCGACTGGCGTTCGCACGTCGGCCACGCGCCGTCGCTGTTCGTCAACGCGGCGACCTGGGGGCTGATGATCACGGGCAAGCTCGTGACGACCAACAGCGAAGCGGGGCTGTCGTCGGCGCTCACGCGCCTGATCGGCCGCGGCGGCGAGCCGCTGATTCGCAAGGGCGTCGACATGGCGATGCGCCTGATGGGCGAGCAGTTCGTCACCGGCGAGACGATTTCCGAAGCGCTCGCGAACAGCCGCAAGTACGAAGCGCGCGGCTTCCGCTACTCGTACGACATGCTCGGCGAAGCGGCGACGACCGAAGAGGACGCGCAGCGTTACTACGCGTCGTACGAGCAGGCGATCCACGCGATCGGCAAGGCGGCCGGCGGCCGCGGCATCTACGAAGGCCCGGGCATCTCGATCAAGCTGTCGGCGCTGCACGCGCGCTACTCGCGCTCGCAGCAGGACCGCACGATGAGCGAGCTGCTGCCGCGCGTGCGTGCACTTGCGCTGCTGGCGCGCCGCTACGACATCGGCCTGAACATCGACGCCGAGGAAGCCGACCGCCTCGAACTGTCGCTCGACCTGCTCGAGGCACTGTGCTTCGATCCGGATCTCGCGGGCTGGAACGGCATCGGCTTCGTCGTGCAGGGCTACCAGAAGCGCTGCCCGTTCGTGATCGACTACCTGATCGATCTCGCGCGCCGCAGCCGTCACCGCCTGATGATCCGCCTCGTGAAGGGCGCGTACTGGGACAGCGAGATCAAGCGTGCGCAGGTCGACGGCCTCGAAGGTTATCCGGTCTATACGCGCAAGATCTACACGGACGTGTCGTACCTCGCGTGCGCGAAGAAGCTGCTCGCGGCGCCCGACGCGGTCTATCCGCAGTTCGCGACGCACAACGCACACACGCTGGCCGCGATCTACCAGCTCGCGGGCCAGAACTACTACCCGGGCCAGTATGAATTCCAGTGCCTGCACGGGATGGGCGAGCCGCTGTACGAGGAAGTCACGGGCCGCGACAAGCTGAACCGTCCGTGCCGCGTCTACGCGCCGGTCGGCACGCACGAGACGCTGCTCGCGTACCTGGTGCGCCGCCTGCTGGAAAACGGCGCGAACACGTCGTTCGTGAACCGCATCGCCGACAAGACCGTGCCGGTGAAGGAACTGGTCGCCGATCCGGTCGATGAAGCGGCGAAGGTCGTGCCGCTCGGCGCGCCGCACGCGAAGATCCCGCTGCCGCGCAACCTGTACGGCGACGAGCGTCCCAACTCGATGGGCCTCGACCTGTCGAACGAACATCGTCTCGCATCGCTGTCGTCCGCGCTGCTCGCGAGCGCGCATTTCCCGTGGCGCGCGGCGCCGATGCTCGCCGACGACGCGCTCGCCGACGCACCGGCCCGCGACGTGCGCAACCCGGCCGACCAGCGCGACACGGTCGGCACGGTCAGCGAAGCGACGGCCGAACACGTGAGCGCGGCACTCGCGCACGCGGTGGCTGCCGCGCCGATCTGGCAGGCGACGCCGGTCGATGCGCGCGCCGATTGCCTGGTGCGCGCGGCCGACCTGCTCGAAGCGCAGATGCACACGCTGATGGGCCTGATCGTGCGCGAAGCCGGCAAATCGCTGCCGAACGCGATCGCCGAGATCCGCGAAGCGGTCGACTTCCTGCGCTACTACGCCGCGCAGATCCGCGAGGAATTCTCGAACGACACGCATCGCCCGCTCGGCCCCGTGGTCTGCATCAGCCCGTGGAACTTCCCGCTCGCGATCTTCATGGGCCAGGTGGCCGCAGCGCTGGCAGCCGGCAACACGGTGCTCGCGAAGCCGGCCGAACAGACGCCGCTGATCGCCGCCCAGGCCGTGCGCCTGCTGCGCGAGGCCGGCGTGCCGGCCGGCGCGGTGCAACTGCTGCCGGGCGACGGCGAGACCGTCGGCGCGGCACTGGTCGCCGATCCGCGCACGCGTGCGGTGATGTTCACGGGCTCGACCGAAGTCGCGCGCCTGATCAACAAGACGCTGTCCGCGCGCCTCGATCCGGACGGCAAGCCGATTCCGCTGATCGCCGAAACGGGCGGCCAGAACGCGATGATCGTCGATTCGTCGGCGCTCGCGGAGCAGGTCGTCGCGGACGTGATGCAGTCGTCGTTCGACTCGGCCGGTCAACGGTGTTCGGCGCTGCGCGTTCTGTGTCTGCAGGACGATGTCGCGGACCGCACGCTGACGATGCTCAAGGGCGCGATGCACGAACTGGCGCTCGGCAACCCCGACCGGCTGTCGACGGACGTCGGCCCGGTGATCGACGGCGAAGCGAAGCAGACGATCGACACGCACGTCGCGACGATGAAGGACAAGGGCCACGCGGTCACGCAACTGCCGGCGCCCGAAGCCTGCACGCACGGCACGTTCGTGCCGCCGACGCTGATCGAGATCGGCAGCATCGACGAGCTGAAGCGCGAAGTGTTCGGCCCCGTGCTGCATGTGGTGCGCTACCGCCGCAGCCAGCTCGACAAGCTGCTGGAACAGATCCGCGCGACCGGCTACGGCCTGACGCTCGGCATCCACACGCGGATCGACGAGACGATCGCGCACGTGATCTCGAATGCGCACGTGGGCAACATCTACGTGAACCGCAACGTGATCGGCGCGGTGGTCGGCGTGCAGCCGTTCGGCGGCGAGGGGCTGTCGGGCACGGGCCCGAAGGCCGGCGGCGCGCTGTACCTGCAGCGTCTGCTCGCGACGCGTCCGTCGGGCCTGCCGCGCACGCTCGCGCAGGCGCTGGTGGCGGACGGCGCGGTCGAAGGCGATGCACGCGGCAACCCGGCGGCAGCGCTCACCACGCTGCGCGACTGGCTGATCGAGCAGCGCGAGCCGGTGCTGGCCGCGCGTTGCGACGGTTATCTCGCACAGGTGCCGGCCGGTGCAACCGCGGTGCTGACCGGGCCGACGGGCGAGCGAAACACGTATACACTCGGCCCGCGCGGCACGGTGCTGTGTGTCGCGGCGACGCCGGGCGGCGCACGCGCGCAGTTCGCCGCGGTGCTGGCGACCGGCAACCGCGCACTGTTCGCCGGCGCGGCGGGCGAGGCGCTCGTCGCCGCGCTGCCGGCGTCGCTGAAGACGCACGCGGTCGTGCGCAAGCAGGCCGACGCGGCATTCGACGCGGTGCTGTTCGAAGGCGACAGCGACGAACTGCAGACGCTCGTGAAGGACGTCGCGCAGCGGCCGGGCCCGATCGTGTCGGTGCAGGGCGTGTCGGTGGGCGCGTTCGAGAACGGCGACGCGGAAGACTACGCGCTCGAGCGGCTGCTGACCGAACGCTCGGTGAGCGTGAATACGGCCGCGGCGGGCGGCAATGCGAATTTGATGACGATCGGCTGATCATCCTTGCCGTTCGGATCAAACAAAGGAAGCGGCAAGGCGATCCCGAAGCCGCTCCATTTACCCTGGTACCAAGGAGATGCTATGCAACACACGATGAAAAAGCTGGCAGGCGCGACGTTTGTCGCCGTCATGTCGCTGGCGGGGACGGCCCATGCAGATGACGTGAAGATCGGTTACGCAGGGCCGATGACGGGTGCGCAGGCGCACTACGGCAAGGATATGCAGAACGGGATCGTGCTCGCGCTGGAAGATTTCAACGCGACGAACCCGAAGATCGGCGGCAAGCCGGTGAAGTTCGTGCTGAGCACGCAGGACGACCAGGCTGACCCGCGCACGGGCACGACGGTTGCGCAGAAGCTGGTCGACGACGGCATCAAGGGCATGCTCGGCCACTTCAACTCGGGCACGACGATTCCGGCTTCGCGCATCTACGCGAACGCGGGCATTCCGGAAATCGCGATGGCGACGGCGCCGGAATACACGCAGCAGGGTTACAAGACGACCTTCCGCATGATGACGTCCGACACGCAGCAGGGCTCGGTGGCGGGCACGTTCGCGTCGAAGGATCTCGGCATGAAGAAGATCGCGATCGTCGACGACCGCACGGCCTACGGCCAGGGTCTCGCCGACCAGTTCGAGAAGGCCGCGAAGGCCGGCGGCGCGACGATCGTCGACCGCGAATTCACGAACGACAAGGCTGTCGACTTCAAGGCGATCCTGACCAAGCTGAAGTCCGTGAAGCCGGACCTCGTCTACTACGGCGGCGCGGATTCGCAGGCAGCGCCGATGGTCAAGCAGATGAAGACGCTCGGCATCACGGCACCGCTGATGAGCGGCGAAATGGTGAAGACGCCGACGTTCCTGAAGATCGCGGGCAACGCATCGGAAGGCACGATCGCGTCGCTGGCCGGTCTCCCGCTCGAAGAGATGCCTGGCGGCAAGACGTACGCCGACAAGTACAAGAAGCGCTTCGGCGAAGACGTGCAGACCTACTCGCCGTACGCATACGACGGCGCGATGGCGATGCTCAACGCGATGAAGAAGGCCGATTCGACCGATCCGGCGAAGTACCTGCCGGTGCTCGCGAAGAGCGACATGGCGGGCGTCACGTCGACGCACGTCGCGTATGACGCGAAGGGCGACCTGAAGAACGGCGGCATCACGATGTACAAGGTCGAGAAGGGCGAGTGGAAGCCGCTGAAGAGCATCGGCGGCAAGTAAGCAGCCTTTGAATCGCGGGCGGCGGCGCGTGTCGCTGCCCGGTCGATCAAGTGAAAAAGCCACCGGGCCCGACGGCCCGGTGGCTTTTTTCATCTGCGCGAGCGGGCGCTAGTCGTCCTTGCGCACGCGCAGCAGGAACTTCTGCAGCTTGCCCGTCGGCGTGCGCGGCAGCGCCTGCGCGAACACGAACTCGCGCGGGATCTTGTACGCGGCGAGCCGTTCGCCGCAGAACGCGCGCAGCGCGTCCGCGTCGGGCACCGCGCCCGCACGCAGCACGACGTGCGCGACGACCGTCTCGCCCCAGTCGGGATGCGGGACGCCGACCACGGCCGCCTCGGCGATGTCCGGGTGCGCGCCGAGCACGTCCTCCACTTCCTTCGAATAGACGTTCTCGCCGCCCGTCACGATCATGTCCTTCAGCCGGTCGATGATGAACAGGTAGCCATCCTGATCGATCCGCACGATGTCGCCGGTGCGATACCAGCCGTCCGGCGCGAACGCGGCGCGCGTCGCGGCCGCGTCGTCGAGATAACCGAGCATCATGCTGTCGGCCTTCAGCCAGATTTCGCCGGTCTCGCCCGGCCGCGCGTCGATGCCGTCCATCCGCACGACGCGCAGGTCGACGCCCGGGCCGCCGTGGCGGCCGATCGAACCGGCCTTCGCGACCTGCTCGTCCGGATACAGCGTCGAGCCGGCCGGCCCCGTTTCCGTCATCCCGTACACCTGGAAGAACGCATCGCTGCGATAGGCGCGTGCGAGTCGTTCGGCTTGCGCGGCGTCGATCGGGCCGCCGCCGTACAGCCACGCGCGCACGCTCGACAGGTCGAATGCCGCGAAGCCGTCGACTGTGTCGAGTGGCAGCGTGTACGACACCGGCGCGCCGAAATACAGCGTCACGCGCTCGCGCTCGATGGCCTGCAGGAAGCGCAGCGGATGGTATTCGCGCAGCAGCACGACGGTGCCGCCCGCATACAGCGTGCCGCCGAACCAGTTGTTGAGCGGCGACGAATGCCAGATCGGCATCGCCATCAGCGTGCGCTCGTGGCGGCCGATGCCGATCGCGAGCGCCGCCGACATCGCCGCGAGCGTCACGGTGCGGTGGCTGTGCACGCAGCCTTTCGGGCGACCGGTCGTGCCGGACGTGTAGAGGATCTGCGCGATGTCGCCGTCGGCCGGATCGATGCCCGCGAGGCCGTCCATGGCGGCGCACATCGTGTCGAAGGATGGCACGCCGTCGAGCTCGCCTTCGGTCACGAGCCGTCGCGCGGGATGCACGATGCGTTCGAGCACCGGCGCGAGCGTCACGTCGAACAGGAGCACCTTGCTGCGGCTGTGTTCGAGCACGTAGTCGACTTCCGGCGCCTGCAGCTTGTGGTTGATCGGCACGAACGTCGCACCGAGCCGCCACGCGCCGAACATCAGGTCGACGAACGCCGGCGTGTTGAAGCACATCGCGGCGACGCGGTCGCCGGCCGCGATCCCGAGCGCGCTCAGCACGCCCGCCGCGCGATGCGAGCGCTCGCGCGCGGCCGCATAGGTGATCGTCGCGGATTCGCTGACCAGGAACGGCTTGTCGGGCGTCGCGCGGGCGGCGCGGTCGAGGGCGGCGACGAGGTTCATCGGGGGCTCCGGGCGGGGCGAACGAAGGCGAACGAACGGGCGTTCGTCAGGCGGGATACGCGCGCTGCAGCAACGCGGCGACGTCGATCGCGTGCGGGTCGAAGCCACCCGCGATGCGGCCCCAGTCGGGGGCGGCGAGCCGCGTCGCGACGAACGCGTCGGCGACGGCCGCCGGCGCATCGCGGCGCAGCAGGCAGGCCTGCGCGACGAGCGCGAGCCGCTGCGCGAACACGCGGCCCGATGCCTCGAGCGTGTCGGCGGGCGCGCCGAGCATCGCGCGCAGCGTGTCGAGCGCCGTGCGGATGCGCGGTTCGCCCGCGCCGAGGTCGGTGAGCTCGGCGAACAGCGCGGCGGCCGCGTCGGGCTCGCGCGATACCGCGCGCAGCACGTCGAGGCACATCACGTTGCCCGAGCCTTCCCAGATCGAGTTGACGGGCGCCTCGCGGAACAGCCGCGCGATCGGGCCGTCGTCGACGTAGCCGTTGCCGCCGAACACTTCCATCACCTCGCCGGTCAGCTCGACCGCGCGCTTGCAGACCCAGAATTTCGCGGCGGGCGTGACGATCCGCTTCCATGCGCGTTCGCGCGGCGAGTCGTCGCGCTCGAACGCGTCGGCCAGGCGCATCGCGAGCACGAGCGCGGCTTCGCTTTCGAGCGCGAGGTCGGCGAGCACGGTGCGCATCAGCGGCTGCTCGGCGAGCGCGCGGCCGAACGCGTGACGTTGGCGCGTGTACGCGATCGCCTGCACGACGCCCTGGCGCAGCATCGCCGCGCTGCCGAGCACGCAGTTCAGCCGCGTGTAGGTCGCCATCTCGATGATGGTCGGAATGCCGCGGCCTTCGTCGCCGAGCATGATCCCCCACGCGTCGTTCAGCTCGATCTCGCTGCTCGAGTTGCTGCGGTTGCCGACCTTGTTCTTCAGCCGCTGGATCTCGACCGCGTTCTTCGTGCCGTCCGGCCGCCAGCGCGGCACGTAGAAGCACGACGGGCTGCCGCCTTCGGTGTGCGCGACGACGAGGTGCGCGTCGCACATCGGCGCGGAGAAGAACCACTTGTGGCCGCGCAGCCGGTATTCGCCGCCGCGCCCGCCCGCGCCGACGGCGGTCGCGAGCGTCGTGTTCGCGCGCACGTCGGAGCCGCCCTGTTTCTCGGTCATCCCCATGCCGAACCAGATCGCGCGCTTGTCGGCGACCGGCACGTCGCGCGGATCGTAGTCGTCGCTGTAGAGCTTGTCGCGCAGCAGGTTCCACAGCGCGGGCTCCTTCTGCAGCACGGGGATCGCGGCCTGCGTCATCGTCGCCGGGCACAGCGTGCCGGCCTCGATCTGGCCATGCAGGTAGAAGCCGGCGGCGGTCGCGGCCCAGCGGCCGCGGCGCGACTCGCGGAACGCGAGCGACACGAAGCCTTCGTGGCGGTACTGGCCGAGCAGCGTGTGCCACGCCGGGTGGAAGTCGACGCGGTCGATGCGCCGGCCGCGCCGGTCGAACGTGTGCAGTTCCGGCGTGTGCTGGTTCGCTTCGTCGGCGAGCCGCGCGGTGTCGGCGCTGCCGAGCCGCGCGCCGTACGCGTCGAGTTGCGGCATGGCCCAGTCGGCGCCCGCGCGGGCGAGTGCGTCGCGCAGCGCGACGTCCGTCGCGAAGAGGTTATAGTCGGTCAGTTCGTCGAACTGGTTCGTGACGGCGTGAGTCGATTCGGTCATCGAGATGGTCTCCGGTCTCATGCTTCGCGGGCGGCCGGCGTCATGCAACACGGGTGGCGCTGCGGCGCTGGTTCCGGCTCCCGGTAAAACGCATTCCCTGCTGATTTCAGAGTAGCAAATATGCCGCCGCGACATGTTCAGGTTCCGGCGCCGCCCGGCCAGCCGGCGGCGCAACCCGCGCCCGCGTTGCGCCGCCGGCCGCGCCAGTCGCGCGCGCAGGCGAGTTCCGACGCGTTGCAGCAGGCATTCGTTCAGCTTTTGCTCGAACGCGGCTACGCGAAGGCGACGATCCGCGAGATCGCGGCCGTCGCGGGCGTGAGCGTCGGCACCTTCTACGAGTATTTCGGCGACAAGCAGAGCCTCGCGGCGCTCTGCATCCACCGGTACGTGCTGGCGATGGCCGACCGGCTGCGCGATCTGGCGCAGCGGTTGCGCGGCGCGCCGCGGGCCGAACTCGCCGCGGCGCTGGTCGACCTGCAGGTCGACGCGATCGGCGCAGACGCGGCGCTGTGGAGCGCGCTGTTCGCGCTGGAGCGGCAGGTGTCGCCGCTCGCCGCCTACCGCCGGCACTACGACGCGTATGTCGCGCTGTGGCGCGACGCGCTCGCGCACGCGGCCGATCCGCCGCCGGCGGCACGGCTGGACGGGCTCGCGCGGATGGCGCACACGGTCTGCTACGGCGGCCTCTCGCAGGCGTTGCTGACGCTCGGGCCCGCGCTCGACATGGCCGCGTTGCGCGGCGAACTGCGGGCCGTGCTGCTTGCGTATCTGGCGGCGGCGGGCCGGTAGCATGCCCTAGGGCCCGTGATTAGCGTGAACAGGCCCTAAGGGTAATGCCTGATTCGCATGTGAGGCCGGCAGGTCGGCCTTGCCGATGCGTGCTTCACACCGGGCGCCATGAGAAAAATGCATGGCCGCCATGACGAACTTTCGATTGTCCGCCGATATTGACTGGGGCTAAATCATGCGGCAGATGCAGGGCCGCGCGCTGCGCGCGGGCCAGCCCGAAGGACATCAGAAGGAGGAGTCATGCGAAGCGCCACCGCGCCCCGTTCGAAACTGCCCGACGTCGGGACGACGATCTTCACGGTGATCGGCCAGCTGGCCGCTCAGCACGATGCGTTGAACCTGTCGCAGGGCGCGCCGAATTTCGCGCCCGATCCGGCGCTCGTCGAAGGCGTCGCCCGTGCGATGCGCGACGGCCACAACCAGTACGCGCCGATGGCCGGGCTCGCGTCGCTGCGCGAGCGGCTCGCCGAGAAGACCGAAGCGCTGTACGGCGCGCGCTACGACCCGGCGACCGAGATCACGGTGATCGCGAGCGCGAGCGAAGGGCTCTACGCGGCGATCAGCGCGCTCGTGCATCCGGGCGACGAGGTGATCTATTTCGAGCCGTCGTTCGACAGCTACGCGCCGATCGTGCGCCTGCAGGGCGCGACGCCTGTCGCGATCAAGCTGTCGCCCGAGCATTTCCGCGTGAACTGGGACGAGGTGGCCGCGGCGATCACGCTGCGCACGCGGATGATCATCGTGAACACGCCGCACAACCCGACCGCGACCGTGTTCTCGGCCGACGATCTCGCGCGGCTCGCGCAGCTCACGCGCGACACCGGCATCGTGATCCTGTCCGACGAAGTTTACGAGCACGTCGTGTTCGACGGCGCGCTGCACCAGAGCGTCGCGCGCCACCGCGAGCTGGCCGAGCGCAGCGTGATCGTGTCGTCGTTCGGCAAGTCGTTCCACGTGACGGGCTGGCGGGTCGGCCATTGCCTCGCGCCGGCCGAGCTGATGGACGAGATCCGCAAGGTGCACCAGTTCATGGTGTTCGCGGCCGACACGCCGATGCAGGTCGCGTTCGCGGAGATTCTCGCGCGGCCGGACAGCTATCTCGGCCTGTCGGCGTTCTACCAGGCCAAGCGCGACCTGCTCGCGCGCGAGCTGGCCGATTCGCGTTTCGAGCTGCTGCCGAGCGAAGGCTCGTTCTTCATGCTCGCACGCTTCCGGCACTTCTCGGACGAGAGCGACAGCGATTTCGTGCTGCGCCTGATCCGCGACGCGCGCGTCGCGACGATTCCGCTGTCGGCGTTCTATACCGACGGCACCGATGCCGGCGTGATCCGGCTCAGTTTTTCGAAGGACGACGCGACGCTGGTCGAAGGCGCGCGGCGGCTGCGTTCGCTGTAGTACGAAAACCGGCGACGGGGACGTCGCATCGACCAGTCACAGGAGATCACGATGAAGCACACGGCAACCCTGAAACTCGCATTCGCACTCGCGTGCGCAATCGGCTCCGGCGCGGCACTCGCCGATGCGCAGACGCTGCGCTTCGGCCTCGAAGCGCAATATCCGCCGTTCGAATCGAAAGCGCCGAACGGCGACCTGCAGGGCTTCGACATCGACGTCGGCAATGCCGTCTGTCAAACGGCGAAGCTGTCGTGCAAATGGGTCGAGACGTCGTTCGACGGCCTGATCCCGGCGCTGAAGGGCCGCAAGTTCGACGCGATCAATTCGGCGATGAACGCGACCGAGCAGCGGCGCCAGGCGATCGACTTCACGACGATCATCTATCGCGTGCCGACCCAGCTGATCGCGCGCACCGGCAGCGGCCTGCTGCCGACCCCCGAATCGCTGAAGGGCAAGCGCGTCGGCGTGCTGCAGGCGTCGATCCAGGAAACCTACGCGAAGGCGCACTGGGAGCCGGCCGGCGTCGCGATCGTCCCGTACCAGGACCAGAACCAGGCGTACACGGACCTCGTGTCGGGCCGCCTCGATGCGACGCTCGTGCTCGCGCCGTCCGGCCAGCGCGGCTTCCTGTCGCGCCCGGACGGCAAGGGTTTCTCGTTCGTCGGCCAGCCCGTGCACGACGACCGGATCCTCGGCAGCGGCATCGCATTCGGGCTGCGCAAGGGCGACGACGCGCTGAAGGCGAAGCTCGATGCGGCGATCGACAAGCTGAAGGCGGACGGCACGGTGAAGTCGCTCGGGCTGAAGTATTTCGGCGATATCGACATCTCGACGAAGTAACCGGGGACGCGCGATGCAGAACCGGGAAACGGCCGCCGCGGGTAGCGCACAGGGCGGCGCGCCGCTGTCGGGCGAGGCGCTCGAAGCCGTGCTCGTCGCCGAACTGGGCGACGCGCTCGTCACGCGCTCGGCCGACATCGATCCCCGCTACTTCACGGCGTACAACGAGCCGGCCGGCGTCCGGCCGCGCGCGCTGGTGCGCCCGCGCAGCGTCGACGACGTGTCGCGCACGCTCGCGCTGTGCGCGCGGCTCGGCCAGCCGGTGGTGCCGCAAGGCGGGCTGACGGGGCTCGCGCGCGGCGCGGTCGCGCTCGGCGGCGAGATCGTGCTGTCGATGGAGCGCTTCGCGGGCATCGACGCGCTCGACGCGGCGGCCGGCACGATGACCGTGCGCGCCGGGACGCCGCTGCAGACGGTGCAGGAGGCCGCGGAAGCGGCGGGCTTCACGTTCGGCGTGGATCTCGGCGCGCGCGGCTCGTGCCAGATCGGCGGCATGCTCGCGACCAATGCGGGCGGCACGCGCGCGATCCGCTACGGGATGATGCGCGAGCAGGTGCTCGGGCTCGAGGCCGTGCTCGCGGACGGCACGGTCGTGTCGTCGATGAACCGGATGCTGAAGAACAACGCGGGCTACGACCTGAAGCAGCTGTTCATCGGCAGCGAAGGGACGCTTGGCGTCGTCACGCGCGCCGTGCTGCGGCTGCAGCCGTTGCTCGCCGCGCCGGCCACGGCGCTCTGCCGCGTGCGCGACTACGACGCGGTGGCCGGATTGTGGAACCGCATGCGTACGCTGCCCGAAGTCGTCAGTTTCGAGGCGATGTGGCCGTCGTTCTACGACTACGTTGCGCATCACACGCCGGGCGTGGCCGCGCCGTTCGCGGGCGACGGCGGTTTCGCGGTGCTGATCGAATGCGCGACGAGCGCGCCGGGCGGCGATGCGCACCATGCGCTGGAAACCGGGCTCGCAGCCGGGATCGACGCAGGGCTCGTGGAAGACGCGGTGCTCGCGACGTCGGAGCGGCAGGCGCGCGACCTGTGGACGCTGCGCGAAGGTCTCGCGATCGATGCGCTACCCCATCTCGTCAACTTCGACGTGAGCCTGCCGACGGGCGAACTCGGTGTGTTCGCCGAGCGCTGCGAGGTGGCGCTGCGGGCGCGCTGGCCGGACGTCACGAGCCTGTTCTTCGGCCATGTCGGCGACGGCAACGTGCATATCGGCGTGTCGCTGGCCGGCATGACCGACACGGACGCCGACGCGCTCGATCACTGCGTGTACGCGGTGGTGCGGGACATGGGCGGCTCGGTGTCGGCCGAGCACGGCATCGGCGTGCTCAAGCGGCCTTATCTCGCGCACACGCGCAGCGACGCGGAAATCGGGCTGATGCGGCGCCTGAAGGCCGCGCTCGATCCGCACGGCATCCTGAATCCCGGCAAGGTACTTTGACAGGGTCTGATCCCGTTGCAGGCGGGAATCGGCCTTCGTTCCTTGTCAGCCGTCCACCCAGCGCAGTGCGCCGATCTTCAGGTGTTCGACGACGCTGCGCGCCCAGTCGAGCTCCGCGTTGAGCAGCACGAGCGCATGTTCGTTCTGCAGCAGGAACAGGCGCGGCACCTGGTCGGCCTGCGCGGCGTTGCGCAGCGTTTCGAGGCGCTCGCGCTCGGCGTCGAGCCGGGTAATGCGAAGCTCGAGCTGGTGCCGTGCATCGTCGGCGTCGAGCAGCGGCAGGAACGCGAGGCCGGCGCCGAAGGCGGGAAACTCGCGTGCGGGCTCGGCGAGCAGCGCATGCAGCCAGGTCTGCCCGGCCGCGTGCCCGGCCTCGGTCAGCGCATAGAGCGTGCGCTCCGGAAATGCACCGTCACGCTCGGTGTCGTGCACGGCGATCAGCCCGTCGCGCAGCAGTCGGTCGATCGTCTGGTAGAGGCTCGTGCGCTGCCGCACGTTGACGACTTCGTCGTATCCGCGGGCCTTCAGTTGCTGCAGCATCCCGTACGGATGCATCGGCGTTTCGGTGAGCGTCGCGAGGACGGCCAGCGCGAGCGGGGATGGACGGCTCGTTGACATGAATAGTTATGATATATCTAGTAAGAATATAACTATTCTCAATCAGACTATCTTATTTTACAAGGGTTTCAGCCGAGGTGCGAACGCTTCGCGGCCGGCGCGACGGTTTCCATCGTCGCGAGACCGTGCACGATTCCGCAATCCTCGACCGAATGCTCGCCGACACACTGACGGCGCAATTCGGTGAGCTGGTCGCGCAGATGCGTGAGTTCCGCGAGGCGCGCGTCGACGTGTCCGATGTGGTCGTCGAGCAGCGAATTGATCGAATCGCAGCGGTCGGCCGGCACGTCGGTGAGCTGCAGCAGCGCGCGGATCTCGTCGTGCGCCATGTCGAGCGCGCGGCAGTTGCGGATGAAGCGCAGCCGTTCGACGTGCAGGTCGGTGTAGTTGCGATAGTTCGAGTCGGTGCGCTCCGCATCCGGCATCAGACCCTCTTTCTCGTAGAAGCGGATCGTTTCGGGTGTGCAGCGGGCCGCTTTGGCCAGTTCGCCAATCTTCATGCCTTTCTCCCGTGTAAGGGTTGACCTTGTAGTGGCTTCAGGGTGTTAACTCTACACCGTCAAGCCACAAAGGAGGTTGTCATGACCGACGCCCAGCGTACCCACGACCCACGACACCGTCATGCCGACGGCGCCGATACGTGCTGCGCCGACTCGCGCGACACGCAGACGGCGACCGTTGCCGACGCGGCGCCGGCGGCCGGCGAGCGCGCGCATGCCCACGACCATGATCATGGCCATGGCTGCAAGGGGCACGATCACGACCATGCAGCCGACGACGCGCATGAGCACGGCGCAGCGTGCTCGCACGGCCATGCCGCGCACGATGATGCGGGTCACGACCACGATCATGCGCACGGCGATGCGCATGTCCATGGCGCCGCGTGCTCGCACGACCACGCCAAGCACGACCATGCCGGTCACGACCACGACCACGACCACGACCACGACCACGACCACGCGGCCGGCGACTGCTGCGCGCCTGCCGCGCTGACGCTCGCGCCGCTGCCGGTCGCGCAGGCGACCGCGTCGGGCCACGTGCGCTCCGCGTTCCGGATCATGCAGATGGACTGCCCGACCGAGGAAACGCTGATCCGCAAGAAGCTCGGCGGGATGAACGAAGTATCGGCGCTCGAATTCAACCTGATGCAGCGGATGCTGACCGTCGAGCACGTGCCCGGCGCGCAGCCGGCGATCGAAAGCGCGATCCGCACGCTCGGGATGACGCCCGAGGCCGCGTCGCCCGGCGCACCGGCGGCACGCGTCGCCGACGCGCCCAAGCCGTGGTGGCCGCTGGCGCTGGCGGGCGTCGCCGCGATCGCGTCCGAGGGCGCGACCTGGGCCGGGCTGCCCGTGTGGCTGGCGGCGGCGCTCGCGCTCGTCGCGGTGCTCGCGTGCGGGCTCACCACGTACAAGAAGGGCTGGATCGCGATTCGCAACGGCAACCTGAACATCAACGCGCTGATGAGCATCGCGGTGACGGGCGCGATGGCGATCGGCCAGTGGCCCGAGGCCGCGATGGTGATGGTGCTGTTCACGATCGCCGAACTGATCGAGGCGAAGTCGCTCGACCGCGCGCGCAATGCGATCCAGGGCCTGATGCAGCTCGCGCCGGACACCGCGACCGTGCAGGAAGCCGACGGTACGTGGCGCACGATCGAGGCCGCGCAGGTCGCGCTCGGCGCGGTCGTGCGCGTGAAGCCGGGCGAGCGCATCGGGCTGGACGGCGAGGTCGTCGCGGGCCGCTCGACGGTCAACCAGGCGCCGATTACCGGCGAGAGCCTGCCCGTCGAGAAAACGGCCGGCGATGCGGTGTACGCGGGCACGATCAACGAATCGGGTTCGTTCGAATACCGCGTGACGGCCGTCGCGGCCAACTCGACGCTCGCGCGGATCATCCACGCGGTCGAGGAGGCACAGGGCGCGAAGGCGCCGACGCAGCGCTTCGTCGATCAGTTCGCGCGCGTCTACACGCCGATCGTGTTCGCGGTCGCGCTGCTGGTCGCGGTGGTGCCGCCGCTCGTCGCGGGCGGCGGGTGGCAGGACTGGATCTACCGCGCGCTGGTGCTGCTCGTGATCGCGTGCCCGTGCGCACTGGTGATCTCGACGCCCGTGACGATCGTGTCGGGCCTCGCGGCCGCGGCGCGGCGCGGGATTCTCGTGAAGGGCGGCGTGTATCTGGAAGAAGGGCGCAAGCTCGCGTGGCTCGCGCTCGACAAGACCGGCACGATCACGCACGGCAAGCCGGTGCAGACCGACTTCGACGTGCATGCGTCGGACGCCGATGCCGCGCAGGTCCGGCACCTCGGCGCGAGCCTCGCGGCGCGCTCGGATCACCCGGTGTCGCAGGCAATTGCAGCCGCGGCGCGCGATGCCGGAACGGCGGCGTTCGCCGATGTGCAGGACTTCGAAGCGCTGGTCGGGCGCGGCGTGCGCGGCACGATCGACGGCGCGCGCTACTGGCTCGGCAACCACCGGCTCGTCGAGGAGCTCGAGCGCTGCTCGCCGGCCCTCGAAGCGAAGCTCGATGCGCTCGAGCGGCAGGGCAAGAGCGTCGTGGTGCTGGTCGACGACGCACGCGTGCTCGGCATCTTCGCGGTGGCCGACACGATCAAGGACACGAGCCGTGAGGCGATCGCCGATCTGCATGCGCTCGGCATCCGTACCGCGATGCTGACGGGCGACAACCCGCATACCGCGCAGGCGATCGCGCAGCAGGCCGGCATCGACGACGCGCGCGGCAACCAGTTGCCGGAAGACAAGCTCGCGGCGGTCGAGGAGCTGTCGGCCGGCGGCGCGGGTGCGGTCGGGATGGTCGGCGACGGGATCAACGATGCACCGGCGCTCGCGCGCGCCGACATCGGTTTCGCGATGGGCGCGATGGGCACCGACACGGCGATCGAGACGGCCGACGTCGCGCTGATGGACGACGACCTGCGCAAGATTCCCGCGTTCGTGCGGCTGTCGCGCGCGACGCATCGCGTCCTGGTGCAGAACATCGGCTTCGCGCTCGGCGTGAAGATCGTGTTCCTCGGCCTGACGGTCGCGGGGCTCGGCACGATGTGGATGGCGGTCTTCGCCGACGCGGGCGCGAGCCTGATCGTCGTGGCCAACGGCTTGCGGCTGCTGTCGTCCTCCGGGGCGTTCGGCGACGCGCGGGCCAAGCGTTGAGGAGCGGGTGATGAGCTTTCTGAAACGGATCCTGGGCGGCCACGGCGGTGGCCATGGCGGCGGGCAGGGCAGCAGCGGCCACGGTGGCGGGCATCACGGCGGGCAGCGCCGGGAAGGACATGGCGGCCACGAAGCGCGCGGCCGCGATCGCCACGGCTGGGGCTGGCAGGCGCCGGCCGACGGACAGGGTGGCCAGGGCGGCAACGTGCCGTTGAGCCAGCTCGCCTGCGCGGGCTGCGGCGCACTCAACGCGGCGGATGCGCGCTTCTGCACGCAGTGCGGTGCGGCGCAACGCGGCAAGGCGTGCAGCCGCTGCCACGCGGCGCTGGCTACCGACGCGCGTTTCTGTCCGGGGTGCGGCACGCAGGCCGCCTGAGTGTGCCGACGATTCGCGCCGGCCGCGCATGAATGCCGGCCGGCGCGATTCGTTTCAGGGCCGGCGCACCAGCCCTTCGATCAGCGCAGCGGCAGGTGGATCTCGGTGCGCAGGTCGGCCGGCGCGGCATCCATCGGCGTATTGAGGTACAGCTCGAACGGCGGCGCGTCGGCGGCTTCGCGGCCCGAGTGGCGCAGCCAGTCGCCGTAGAGCCACTGGTAGGCGGTCTTCAGGTCCGCATACGGGCCCGTGTGCAGCAGCACCGCGTATTCGCCGCCCGACACCGTCACGCGTTCGACGGGCGGCACGGGCTCGACGTCCGGCGCACCGTCGGCCGGTGTGAAGCAGGCCTTCGCGCGCAGTTGCGCTTCCGGTGTCGTATCCGGATCGTCGTAGAAAATGCCGATCATCTTCGCGCCCGGGCCGATCAGCCCGTGTTGCCCGACCCACGCGCCGATCCGGCCGAACGCGTCGCCGACCTTCATGTACGCGCCGGTGTGCGCCACCGCGTAGCCGCGCAGTTCCGGCAGGCGCCGGATCTCGACTTCGTGCTTGAACATGTCTTCCTCTCCTCTCTGTAGCGGATAAATCGGCCGGTGGGCCCCCGTGCGCCGGTGCTGGGCGGGCGGCACGCCGTAGGCGTCGCGAAACGCGCGTGCGAACGCATGCGTCGAACCGTAGCCCGCGCGCCGCGCGATTTCGTCGATCGGCCGGTCGGTGCAGACGAGATCCTCGGACGCGCGAACGATCCGCATGCGCCGCACCGTCAGCACGATCGACTCGCCGTACAGCGCGCGATAGACGCGCTGCCAGTGATACGGCGACAGGCACGCGACTTCGGCGAGCCGGTTCAGGTCGAGCGAGCCGTCGAGGTGCGTGCGGATGTAGTCGTGGACGCGCGCCACGCTGGCCGCATAGCGGATCCACGCGGGCGTCTCGGTTTTCGTTTCGACGGTCATCGGCGTGTCCGGGCAGGAACCGACGTCACGGTAGCACGGCCCGAATGGACAAATCTTGCGGAAATGCGTAGCGGCCGGCTAATCCGCCCCTTTTTATTTCATCGAAATGGGGTCTTGCCCCCCCGTGATCAACAACTAAAGTTAAAGACGGTGAAATCGGGTGAAGGCGTCATTTTTCTCGGGTACTTTGCTCAAGCGGCAACGCACGTGTTTCGAAGTACGCAGGTAGTTCGTCGATGTTCAATCGCAACGCCACGTTTTTCGGGAGAACAAGAAATGGATGCTTCCAGCTTCATCACGTCGCTGCAGGCCACGCTAGGCGGATATCTGCCAAAGATCGCCGGCGCGATCGGCATCCTGGTGATCGGCTGGCTGATCGCGGTGGTCGTGCGGGCCGGCGCGCTGCGCCTGCTCAGCGCGCTGAAGGTCGATCAGCGGATCAACGAAAGCACCGGCCAGGGCGCGTATGTCGAGCGGATCATCGCCGGCGGCCTGTTCTGGCTCGTACTGCTCGTCACCGCGGTGGGCATCTTCAACGTGCTCAACCTGTACGCGGTCTCCAATCCGTTCTCGCTGCTCGTCACGCATATCGTCAACTACCTGCCGAACCTGATCGGCGGCGCGGCGCTGACGCTGATCGCGTGGCTCATCGCGTCGCTGCTGCGCAGCCTCGCGAACCGCGCGCTGAAGGCGAGCAAGATCGACGACAAGCTGTCCGAAGGCGCGGGCATGCAGCCGATGAGCGGCTATCTCGGCGACGTGCTGTTCTGGCTCGTGATCCTGATGTTCCTGCCGGCGATCCTCGCGTCGTTCGCGCTGTCGGGGCTGCTGTCGCCCGTGCAGGGGATGGTCGACAAGCTGCTCGCGATCGTGCCGAACCTGTTCGCGGCCGCGGTGATCGGCTTCGTCGGCTGGGTCGTCGCGCGCGTGCTGCGCGGCCTCGTGACGAACCTGCTCGTCGCGGCAGGCGCCGACCGCCTCACGCAGCGTCTCGACAGCCCGACGCCCGTGCGCGTATCGAGCCTGATCGGCACGATCGTCTACGTGTTCGTGTTCGTGCCGACGCTGATCTCCGCGCTCGACGCGCTGAAGATCGACGCGATCTCGGGTCCCGCGACCAACATGCTGAACCAGTTCCTCGGCGCGGTGCCGGACATCGTCGCGGCGATCGTGATCGTGCTCGTCACGTTCTACTTCGCACGCTTCGTCGCGTCGCTCGCGCAGAAGCTGCTGGAAGCCGCCGGTGCCGACGGGCTGCCGGCCGTGCTCGGCGTCGAGCGCGTGTTCTCGGGGATCCTGCAGCCGTCGGTGCTGGTGGCGCGGCTGATCGTGTTCTTCGCGATGCTGTTCGCGTCGGTCGAAGCCGCGAACCGGCTCGGTTTCTCGCAGGTGCGCGACGTCGTCACGCTGTTCATCGAGTTCGGCGGCCACGTGCTGATGGGCGGCTTGATCCTCGTGATCGGCGTGTGGCTCGCGGGCCTCGCGCGCCGCGTGATCGAGCAGGCCGACCGTGAGCACAGCGTACTGTTCGCGCGCATCGCGCAATTCGCGATCCTCGGCCTCGTGTTCGCGATGGGGCTGCGCGCGATGGGCATCGCCAACGAGATCGTCCAGCTCGCGTTCGGCCTCGTGCTCGGCGCGATCGCGGTGGCCGTCGCGCTGTCGTTCGGCCTCGGCGGCCGCGAAGCGGCCGGCAAGCTGCTCGACCGCTGGTTCAACCAGCGCGGCGGCGGCCAGTAAGTGCCGGTGGTCCGGCCGCGTCGTGCGGCCGGACGGCCATGGCGACGATCGCGGCCGGCGTTGCCGTCAGCGAAACGTAACCCGCGATCTTTGCCGAATTTCGATAACACGTCGTTTAATGACTCTCTAGCATCGATTCTCAGTCGCGCACGCCGACAGGCCCGGCGCCTTTGAGGAGAAAGTCCGATGAAAGCAGAGTCGAATGGCCGGCCCGCCGCCGGCGCCAAGTCGTCCGGCCAGCCCGCGCTGCAGCAGACGCTCGGGACCTGGCAACTGTGGGGCATCGCGGTCGGTCTCGTGATTTCCGGCGAATACTTCGGCTGGAGCTACGGCTGGGCGAGCGCCGGTACGCTGGGCTTCGTCATCACCGCGCTGTTCGTCGCGGCGATGTACACGACCTTCATTTTCAGCTTCACCGAGCTGACGACGTCGATCCCGCACGCGGGCGGCCCGTTCGCGTATGCACGCCGCGCGTTCGGCCCGACCGGCGGTTATCTCGCCGGCGCCGCGACGCTTGTCGAATTCGTGTTCGCGCCGCCCGCGATCGCGCTCGCGATCGGCGCGTACCTGCACGTGCAGTTCCCGGGTCTCGAGCCGAAGCATGCGGCGATGGGCGCGTATCTCGTGTTCATGGCGCTGAACATCGTCGGCGTGCAGATCGCCGCGACCTTCGAACTCGTCGTCACGCTGCTCGCGATCTTCGAGCTGCTGGTGTTCATGGGCGTCGTGTCGCCGGGCTTCGCGTGGAGCAACTTCATGAAGGGCGGCTGGTCGGGCGCCGATCATTTCAGCGTCGGCGCATTCCACGGGATGTTCGCGGCGATCCCGTTCGCGATCTGGTTCTTCCTCGCGATCGAGGGCGTCGCGATGGCCGCCGAGGAAGCGAAGAATCCGAAGCGCTCGATCCCGATCGCCTACGTGGCCGGGATCCTGACCCTCGTCGCGCTCGCGATCGGCGTGATGGTGTTCGCCGGCGGCGCGGGCGACTGGACCAAGCTCGCGAACATCAACGATCCGCTGCCGCAGGCGATGAAGTACATCGTCGGCGCGAACAGCGGCTGGATGCACATGCTCGTGTGGCTCGGGCTGTTCGGGCTCGTCGCGTCGTTCCACGGGATCATCCTCGGCTATTCGCGCCAGATCTTCGCGCTGGCCCGCGAAGGCTACCTGCCGGAGTGGCTCGGGAAGGTGCATCCGCGCTTCAAGACCCCGCATCGCGCGATCCTCGCGGGCGGCGTGATCGGCATCGCGGCGATCTACAGCGACGAGCTGATCCAGTTCGGCGGGCAGACGCTGACCGCGAATATCGTGACGATGTCGGTGTTCGGTGCGATCGTGATGTATATCGTCAGCATGGCGTCGCTGTTCAAGCTGCGCCGCTCGCAGCCGAACATGGCGCGGCCGTTCCGCGCGCCGCTGTACCCGATCTTCCCGGCATTCGCGATCGTTGCGGCGGTCATCTGTCTCGGTACGATGGTGTACTTCAACGGGCTGGTCGCGCTGGTGTTCCTCGGCTTCCTCGCGTTCGGCTACGCGTACTTCCTCGCGACCCGTTCGCAGCGCGAGAGTGCGCCGGGCGACGCGCTGCTGGAGGAGTGAGCAGGGTGAAGGTGAACGGCCGTTCCTGACGGCATCCGGCGCGCCCCGTCGAACGGGCGCGCCGTCGGCTTTTGGCAAGGAGACTCGCACGATGTCCTACACGGAGACGATCGGTCCGCGCACGTACCGCTTCGCGGACCTGAAGACGCTGCTCGCGAAGGCGAGCCCGCTGCGTTCCGGCGACCAGCTCGCCGGTGTCGCGGCGGCGAGCGAGGAGGAACGCGTGGCCGCGAAGATCGCGCTCGCGGGCGTGCCACTGAAGGCGTTCCTGAACGAAGCGGTGATTCCGTACGAAGACGATGAAGTCACGCGCCTGATCGTCGACGATCACGACGCGCAGGCGTTCGCGGAAATCTCGCACCTGACGGTCGGCGATTTCCGCAACTGGCTGCTGTCGCCCGCGGCCGACGGCGCGGCGCTCGAACGGATCGCGCCGGGCCTCACGCCCGAGATGGTCGCGGCCGTGTCGAAGCTGATGCGCAACCAGGACCTGATCGCGGCCGCGCGCAAGCGCCGCGTGGTCACGCGCTTTCGCAACACGGTCGGGCTGGCCGGCCGGATGTCGGTGCGGCTGCAGCCGAACCACCCGACCGACGACGTGAAGGGCATCGCCGCGTCGATGCTCGACGGGCTGATGTACGGCTGCGGCGACGCGATGATCGGCATCAACCCGGCAACCGACAGCCTCGCGGCGATCGTGAAGCTGCTCGCGATGATCGACGGGTTCCGCGAACGCTACGGCGTGCCGACGCAGTCGTGCGTGCTCACGCACGTGACCAACACGATCGCGGCGATCGAGAAGGGCGCGCCGGTCGATCTCGTGTTCCAGTCGATCGCGGGCACCGAGAAGGCGAACGCGAGCTTCGGGATCTCGCTCGCGCTGCTCGGCGAGGCGCGCGAGGCCGCGTTGTCGCTCAAGCGCGGCACCGTCGGCAACAACCTGATGTACTTCGAGACCGGCCAGGGCAGCGCGTTGTCGGCGAACGCGCATCACGGCGTCGACCAGCAGACCTGCGAAGTGCGCGCATATGCGGTCGCGCGCAAGTTCGAGCCGTTCCTCGTGAACACGGTGGTCGGCTTCATCGGCCCCGAATACCTGTACGACGGCAAGCAGATCATTCGCGCGGGGCTCGAGGATCACTTCTGCGGGAAGCTGCTCGGCGTGCCGATGGGTTGCGACATCTGCTACACGAACCACGCGGAAGCCGACCAGGACGACATGGATACGCTGCTGACGCTGCTGGGCGCGGCCGGCATCAACTTCATCATGGGGATTCCAGGCGCGGACGACGTGATGCTGAACTACCAGAGCACGTCGTTCCACGACCAGCTCTACGTGCGCGAGGTGCTCGGCCTGCGCCGCGCGCCGGAGTTCGAGGAGTGGCTGGAGACGATGGAGATCGCCGACGCGCACGGCGCACTGCGCGCCGCGACGTCGCGCGTGCCGCTGCTGGCGGGCGCGAACGACTGGATGGGGATTTCGGCATGAGCGACGCCGTCGAAAAGAACCCGTGGGCGCAGCTGAAGTCGTTCACGAACGCACGGATCGCGCTCGGCCGCGCGGGCAACAGCCTGCCGACCGCGCCGCTGCTCGCGTTCAACCTGTCGCACGCGCAGGCGCGCGACGCCGTGCACCAGCCGCTCGACGCGGATGCGTTGCGGGCCGAGCTCGACGCGGCCGGCTTCGCGACACTTGGCGTGCAGAGTGCCGCGCCCGATCGCCAGCATTACCTGCGCCGGCCCGATCTCGGCCGCAAGCTGTCCGATGAAGGGCGCGCGCTGCTGGCCGCTCACGGCGCGGCGCTCGACGATGCGCCGGACGTCGTGTTCGTGGTCGGCGACGGGCTGTCGGCGTTCGCGGCCGCGAAGCAGGCGCTGCCGCTGCTGCAGGCCGTGCGATCGAGGCTGGACACGGACGGCTGGCGGATCGGCCCGGTGGTGGTGGCGACGCAGGCGCGCGTCGCGCTCGGCGACGAGATCGGCGAACTGCTGCGTGCGAAGGTCGTCGCGATGCTGATCGGCGAACGGCCGGGGCTCAGCTCGCCCGATAGCCTCGGCGTGTACCTCACCTGGGCGCCGAAAGTCGGCTGCCACGACGCGCTGCGCAACTGCATCTCGAACGTGCGGCCCGAAGGGCTGCCGCACGCGGCCGCCGCGCACAAGCTGCATTACCTGATGACGCATGCGCGCCGGCTCCAGCTGACGGGCGTCGGGCTGAAGGACGACAGCGATGCGCTGCTGCCGCCGTCCGACACGGAGCGGATCGGGGCGGTGTGACCGCGCGCGGCTACTTGAACAGCCGCTCGCACAGAAAATCGACGAACACACGCAGCTTCGGCGACAACTGCCGGCTCGACGGCCACACGATCGAGAATTGCCCCGGTGCGATCCGGTAGTCGTCGAGCACGGTGACGAGCGTGCCGTGTTCGAGCGCGTCGCGCGCGAGGAAGTCGGGCATGTAGCCGATGCCGAGCCCCGCGAGCACGGTGCCGCGCAGCGCTTCCATGTTGTTGCAGGTCATCGCGGTGCGCAGCTTCAGCGGCGTGCCGTCGGCGGCCGCGAGTGCCCAGTCCTGCAGCTTGCCGGTGGTCGGGAAGCAGTAGCGCACGCAATCGTGCGCTTCGAGATCGTGCGGCGTGCGCGGCGTGCCGGCCTGCGCGAGATATGCGGGCGTGGCGCACAGCACGAACGCGAACGGGCCGAGCCGCCGCGACATCAGGCGCGAATCCGACAAAGGGCCGCTGCGGATCACCGCGTCGAAGCCGCCTTCGACGACGTCGACCATCCGGTCGTTGAAATCCAGATCGAGTTCGACGTCCGGGTAGCGCTGCCGGAATTCGGGCAGCACGGGCAGCAGGAAGCGGTAGCCGATCACCGGCAGGCTCACGCGCAGCTTGCCGCGCGGGCGCTGTGCCGATGCCGTCACGGTCGCTTCCGCATCGCGGAAATCCTCGAGGATCCGCTGGCAGCGTTCGTAGAAATGCCGCCCTTCGTCGGTCAGCGTGACGCGCCGCGTCGTGCGGTTGAACAGGCGCACGCCGAGCGACAGTTCGAGTTTCGCGATCGTCTTGCCGACCGCCGACGCCGAGATGCCGAGCGCGCGGCCGGCCGCGACGAAGCTGAGCGCGTCGGCGGTGCGGACGAAGGCGACGATGCCGGTCAGGTTTTCCATCGAAGTGCGTGCGCCGATGCGGGTGGCTGGGTGAATTGCGGAATTTTAGTCCGTTATATGCGGAACTTCGCGTGGTTTTTCGCGGATTGAATCGGATTTATCTTCTGTCGCTCCAACGGCGCATCCGCGCCGGCTTTTCGAGGAGCGATGATGGATCACCCGTTTTCAGCCGCTTCAGCCGTGTCGGCGCGCCGGCGCACGTGGGTGCTGGCCGCCGTCTGCATGGCCGCCGTCGCGTTGCCGCTGTCGTTTTCGGGCGGCGCGGTCGCGACGCCGGCGATCGGCCGCGACCTGCACGGCGGCCCGGTCGCGATGAACTGGATCACCAACGCGTTCATGCTCGCGTTCGGCAGCTTCCTGATGGCGGCGGGCGCGCTGGCCGACCAGTTCGGCCGCAAGCGCGTGTTCGCGATCGGCGTCGGCGGTTTCACGCTGATGTCGGCCGCGCTCGCGTTCGCGCCGTCGATGCTCGCGGTCGACCTGCTGCGCGCCGCGCAAGGGCTCGCGGCGGCCGCGGCGCTCGCGGGCGGCACGGCGGCGCTCGCGCAGGAATTCGACGGCGCGGCGCGCACGCGTGCGTTCAGCCTGCTCGGCACGACCTTCGGCATCGGGCTCGCGTTCGGGCCGGTGCTGGCCGGCGTCCTGATCGGGCATTACGGCTGGCGCGCGATCTTTGTGACGGGCGCGTTGGCCGGCGTGCTGTCGCTGGTGTTCGGGCTGCCGCGCATGCACGAGTCGCGCGATCCGCACGCGACCGGGCTCGACTGGCCCGGCACGGCCGCGTTCACCGCCGCGCTGACGCTGTTCACGTTCGGCGTGATCGAGGCGCCCGCGCGCGGCTGGTCGAGCCCGCTCGTGATCGCGCTGCTGGCCGGCGCGGCACTCGGCGCGTGTGCGTTCGTGATGATCGAGACGCGCGTCGCGCGGCCGATGCTCGACCTGTCGCTGTTCCGCATCGCGCGCTTCGTCGGCGTGCAGGTGCTGCCGGTGTCGACCTGCTGCTGCTACATCGTGCTGCTCGTCGTGCTGCCGCTGCGCTTCATCGGCATCGACGGCTTCAGCGAAATCGACGCCGGCTGGCTGATGCTCGCGATCTCCGCGCCGATGCTGGTCGTGCCGCTCGTCGCGGCGACACTCACGCGCTGGCTGTCGGCCGGCGTGATCTCGGGGCTCGGGCTGTTGGTCGCGGCGGCCGGGCTCGTGTGGCTCGGCATCGCGCTGCGCGGCGGCGCGGGGCCTGCGGCGATCGCGCCGATGCTCGCGATCGGCGTCGGGGCCGGCATGCCGTGGGGGCTGATGGACGGGCTGTCGGTGAGCGTCGTGCCGAAGGAGCGCGCGGGGATGGCGACAGGCATCTTCAGCACGACGCGCGTGGCCGGCGAGGGGATCGCGCTCGCGATCGTCGGTGCGGTGCTGGCCGCGCTCGCGCAGACGGGGCTACGGCAGGCCGCCGGCGCCGCCGGCACGCCCGGCGCGACGCTGCGCGCGGCCGCGCGGCTCGCGACCGGCGATCTTGCCGGCGCGGCGGCCGTGTTGCCGGGCGTCGGCCATGCGGCGCTGCTCGCGAGTTATACGCATGCGTTCGACCGGCTGCTGACCGGGCTGGCCGTCGTCACGGTGTTGTGCGCGGTGGTGGTGTTCGTGTTTCTCGGTGAACGGCCGGCTGCCGCCGAAACGGGCGACGACGCGGACGGGCATGCGCATGCCGACGTGCCGGCACGCAGCCGGATCGAACCGGCCTGCGTGGAGACGCACGGGGGCTGATCGCTGCGTTCTCGAGCCGTCGCGCCATTGTGTTTCATCGTGACCGGCATCCGCACGCCGACGCTGCGCTCATCACATCACGCCAACACGAGCGGCGGTAGTGCCGCATCGGCCCGCGCTTGCGCCCGCTCGACCGCGACCACCACATAGCGCTTCGCGTCGGGCCACAGATGCGCGCGGCTTCCCGCATCCTCGTCGATCGTCGCGCGCCCCTGCACGAGCCAGGTCGTCTGGCGCACGAAATCGACGAACAGCAGCGCGATGGCCGGATTCACCAGCAGGTTGCCGATCGTGTTGAACAGGTTGTTGCCCGCGAAGTCGGGCAGCACGAGCGTGCGGCGGTCGGGCAGGTCGACCAGCGGCGCGAACGAACCGTCGGCGCGCGGCTGGCGGCCGCGGTACGAGCAATCGCTGTCGCCCGCCGCGTCGGCGGTCGCGACGATCAGGAACGCCTGCTCGCGGATGAACGCGACGGCGTCGTCGGTCAGGGGGCCGGGGTCGCTCATGGTGTCGGTCGGCGCGAACGCCGTTGCGTGTGGACAGGATGCGCAATTCGCACGCAAGCGACATGCCACGCGGCGCTGCCCGCCTGCCCGCGCCGCCCGGCACACCCACTGTGGAAGTTTCGAACACCGGCCACGCCGCTGCGCAATCGCGGTGTTCAGAATCGGCACACTCGCCGTGCCGCGTGCGCGGCCACGGCACGGCGCGCACCCGGGCCGGCCGCGGTCGCGCTGCTTCCGTTTCGCTCCCGTCCTGATTGGCACGCATGTTGCGTAAACGAGTGCAGCGCGGTCCAACCGACGCTGTACTCACACAAGCACGATGAACAGGAGACATGTATGAACCCGTTTGACCTGAAGCAACTGGGCCTCGACGTCGAATACCCGTACCGTCAGCAGTACGACAACTACATCGGCGGCAAGTGGGTGGCGCCGGTGAAGGGCGAGTATTTCGAGAACGTGTCGCCGATCAACGGCCAGCCGTTCTGCCGCGTGCCGCGCTCGGGTGCCGACGATATCGAGCTGGCGCTCGACGCCGCGCATGCCGCGCGCCGCAAGTGGGGCAAGACGTCCGTGGCCGAGCGCGCGAACCTGCTGCTCGCCGCCGCCGAGCGGATGGAAAAGAACCTGAAGCTGCTGGCCGTGGCCGAGACGATCGACAACGGCAAGCCGCTGCGCGAGACGATGGCGGCCGACCTGCCGCTCGCGATCGACCACTTCCGCTATTTCGCGGGCTGCATCCGCGCGCAGGAAGGCGGCATTTCCGAAATCGACGACAACACCGTCGCGTATCACTTCCACGAGCCGCTCGGCGTCGTCGGCCAGATCATCCCGTGGAACTTCCCGTTGCTGATGGCCGCGTGGAAGCTCGCGCCGGCGCTCGCGGCCGGCTGCTGCGTCGTGATGAAGCCGGCCGAGCAGACGCCCGCGTCGGTGCTGGTGCTGATGGAACTGATCGGCGACCTGTTCCCGGCCGGCACGATCAACATCGTGAACGGCTTCGGCAAGGAAGCGGGCGAAGCGCTCGCGACCAGCAAGCGGATCGCGAAGATCGCGTTCACGGGTTCGACGCCGGTCGGCCAGCGCATCCTGCGCGCGGCGGCCGACAGCCTGATCCCGTCGACGGTCGAACTGGGCGGCAAGAGCCCGAACATCTTCTTCGCCGACGTGCTCGACCAGGACGACGCGTTCCTCGACAAGGCGCTCGAAGGGCTCGCGATGTTCGCGCTGAACCAGGGCGAAGTGTGCACGTGCCCGTCGCGCATCCTGATCCAGGAGTCGATCTACGAACGCTTCATCGAGAAGGCCGTCGCGCGCGTCGAGCGCATCAAGTCCGGCCACCCGCTCGACCTGCAGACGATGATCGGCGCGCAGGCGTCGCAGCAGCAGCTCGACAAGATCCTGTCGTACATCGACATCGGCCGCGGCGAAGGCGCGCAATGCCTGACGGGCGGCGAGCGCACGGCGCCGGCCGCCGAACTCGGCACGGGCTACTACGTGAAACCGACGATGCTGCTCGGCAACAACAAGATGCGCGTGTTCCAGGAAGAGATCTTCGGGCCGGTCGCGTCGGTGATGACGTTCAAGGACGAGCAGGACGCGATCGAACTTGCGAACGACACGTTCTACGGGCTCGGCGCGGGCGTGTGGACGCGCAACGGCACGCGTGCGTACCGGATGGGCCGCGAGGTCGAGGCCGGCCGCGTGTGGACCAACTGCTACCACCTGTACCCCGCGCATGCGGCGTTCGGCGGCTACAAGCAGTCGGGGATCGGCCGCGAGACGCACAAGATGGCGCTGTCGAACTATCAGCAGACGAAGTGCCTGCTGGTCAGCTATCAGGCCGAGGCGCTCGGGTTCTTCTGATCGCCGACACGGTGGCGAAGTGCCGCTCATCCGGCACTTCGCCCTGTTCGATTTCGACATCCGGCAGCCGGCGTCGGCCGCGCAGCGTCGCGGCCCGCGCTGGAAACGATACCGGCCGTCGCGTGTTCGCGGCGGCGTGGCGTGCGGACGCGCGTGACGGAAACCAGCATGACAGAACTGCCCCGATCCTTTGCACGCCACCCCGTGTTCCACGCGGGCGAACTCGACGCGCAGCAGCGTTTCGGCGTCGCCGACGAAGCCGAGCGGATGAGCGACGTGGTGACGACGCGCGTGAGCATCGGCGTGCGGCAATTCGTCGAATCGCAGCCGTTCATGTTCATCGGCACCGCGTGCGGCGCTCGCACGAGCGTGACCTGCGACATCGTGCAGAGCTTGCGCGACGCGCACGGCGAGCTGTTGCCCGTGGTCCGCGTGATCGACACGAAGACGCTGCGGTTCGCGTTGCCCGCGCAGGGCGGCGCAGGCCGGATCGACGCGGCAGCGTGCGACGGCAGCGGTGTCGGGTTGCTGTTCGTCGATTTCATGCGCGGCATCCGCTACCGGATCAACGGCCGCGCCACGCTGCGTGCCGATCTGCCGGAAGCCGACGCGGCGCCCTGGCCGGCCGGCAGCGCGATCGTCGAGCTGGCGGTCGCGCAGGCGTACGGCAACTGCGGCACGCGGGTCGTGCGGCTACGGCCGGCAGCCGGTAGTCGATAGCCTCGGTAACAAGCGGCGACGCGCATGCGCGGTCGTCGCGCGGATCGCACCGGCGGCGTGCGCCGCGCGCCGCGTCCGGGTGCGCCCGTATGGCGCGCACCGGCCGGGCAGCGTGGAATGACGGGCTGGTTGCCGGGCCGCACGGTTCGGCACGGGACTTGCGTGACAAGCGCGGTTCCGGGCAGGTGAGGGAGGACACGATGGATCAACACGTGGCGTATATCGAAGAACCGACCGCCGAAGACACGCGGCGCAACGCGCAGGGCGACGATGCGCTGGCCGGGCAGGCCGTCGTCAGCGTTGCGCACGATGCGGACGAGCAGGCACGCAACCTGATCGGCTGGCGGCAGACCTACGACCAGCTCGCGGCCGGCCGCTTCGTCGGCACGCTGACCGAGCTGCCGCTCGACACGATGAAGCTGTTTCGCGAATCGACGAGCCACCTGCTGCGCCAGGCATGCGAGGTGCGCGGCGATGCGTACTGGTTCGGCATCCCGCTCGTGTGCGATGGCACGGCGCGCGTCGATGCGTGTCGCATCGGGCCCGGCGCGCTCGCGTTCCGGCCCGGCAACGTCGAATTCGAACTGGTGACGCCCGCGCAGTTTTCGATCTACGGCGTCGTCGTGCGTGGCGACGTGCTGCGTCGTTATGCGGAGGAGGTCGAACACCGCGCGCTCGACGAGCAGCTGTTCACGCAGCGCGTGATGCAGGTCGGCGATGCGCGGCTCGCGCGCCTGTGCGCGCTGCTCGGCCGCCGGCTCGACGGCGCGGTGGCCGTGGCCGGCCCGCTGCCCGATGCGCAGCGGGACGAGCTGCAGGCCGAGGTGCTTGCCGCGCTGTTCGATGCGTGCGCGCAACCGGGCGACGATGGCGCGGGCCGCACGCCGTCGACGCGCCGCTGGATCGTCGAGCAGGCGCGCGACTACGTGCTCGCGCACCGCACGCGCCCGGTCGGCGTGCCCGAGCTGTGCGAGCAGTTGCACGTGAGCCGGCGCACGCTGCAGTACTGCTTCCAGGACGTGCTCGGGATGGCGCCCGCGACCTATCTGCGCACGCTGCGGCTGAACGGCGCGCGGCGCGACCTGTGCGGCCGCGCGGCCGGCTCGGTGCAGGATGTCGCGGAGGCGTGGGGCTTCTGGCATCTGAGCCAGTTCGCGACCGATTACCGGCGGCTGTTCGGCAAGCGGCCGTCGGAGACGCTGCGCGATCGCGCGGTGATGGTTTCGGCGGGGTGACGACGGCGGCGCCTTCGGCCTACCGGCCGGCTGCCGCGTCCTGTTCCGTTATCCGGTGTTGGTTGCCGCCGCTTCGCGCGGCGCGGGCCACGCGAGCTTGTCCCAGTCGACCGCGCGATACGCGGTTTCAACCGCCGCGAGATCGTCCGGCCGTTCGCTGCGATGCATCCCGTGCAATTCGGCCGGCAGGTCGAGCGTGACCGGCACGCAATGCGGATAGTCGCGCGCGCGCAGCGCCGGCCCGATCGTCGTGAAGCAGGCGAGCGTCGGCACGTCGAAACCGTCGGCGAGGTGCAGCGCGGCCGTGTCGGGCGCGAACAGCAGGCTGGCGCCCTTGACCCAGGCAATGAACCGCGCGGTGTCGGCCGCGTCGCCGCTCACGTCGACGTAAGCCGGATGCGCAACGGGCCCGAACCCGGCCACCGGTAGCCCGTAGCGTTGCACGAGCATCTCCACGAACGCCGCGCGCAGCGCGGGCGGCACACTGCGCACCGCGGTGCTCGCGCTCGTACAGAACAGCACGTACGGCCGCTGCCATGCGGCCGGCAGCGCGGGCAGCGGCAGCCGCGCGAGCCAGCGGTTGCGCTTCTCGGCGGCCGGCACGGTGGCCGGGTCGACGCCGAGCGCGTCGAGGAAGAAATCGATCATCGGCAGCCGTGCGAACGCGGGCCAGTACAGGTGATTGCCGACGTCGATGCACGGCGCATCGGCAGGCAGCACGTCGGCGGGGCACGGCAGCGCGCGTGACGGCGCGACGACGTCGGCCGCGAGCGCATACAGCGCGTCGACATGGCGCGGTGCGCGGGCCGGCCGGTACAGCGTGAAGCGCAGGCCCGCATGCGCCGCGCGCAGCGCGGCGAGTGCGGTCAGCCCGATCACCGAATCGCCGAGCGTGACGCCCATGCCGTTGATCACGTGCACATCGCTTGCGCGGTCGTAGTCGAGCCGGAACGGCCGGTGCGCGGCGTGCAGCAGGCCGAGCGCGGCCGCGGCCGGCACGTGGCCGACGGCGCGCGCGTCGCCGTGCTCGATGTCGTAAGGCGCGACGAGCGTGCCGTCCGGCGCGAGCAGCGTGCCGGGGAGCACGAGCGCGTCGTCGTGCGCGAGCGCGATGCCGGGCGGCGCGCTGCGCGTGGCCACCGTCATCCGCCGCGTGCGCGGCGGCCCTGTTCGCGGATCTGTTCGAGCGTCGCGGCCGGGGTGCTGGCGTTCTGCGGGATGCGGATCTCGATCAGCGCGGGTAGCCCGCAGGTCAGCGCGCGCTCGAGCGCGGGTGCGAAATCGGCGGTGCGCTCGACCGTCTCGCCATGCGCGCCGAACGCGCGTGCATACGCGGCGAAATCGGGATTCGTGAGCCCCGTGCCATGCACGCGGCCCGGGTAGTTGCGCTCCTGATGCATGCGGATCGTGCCGAAATGCCCGTTGTTGACGACGATCGCGACGATGTTCAGCCCGTACTGCATCGCGGTCGCGAGTTCGTTGCCGGCCATCATGAAGCAGCCGTCGCCGGCGAGCGCGACGACCGCGCGCGACGGGTACAGCGACTTCGCGGCGAGCGCGGCGGGAATCCCGTAGCCCATCGCGCCGCTCGTCGGCGCGAGCTGCGAGCGGAAGTGCCGGTACGCGAAGTGGCGATGCAGCCAGATCGCGTAGTTGCCTGCGCCGTTGGTCAGGATCGCGTCGTGCGGCAGGCGCTCGCGCAGCTGCACCATCACGTCGCCGAGCTGGACGTCGCCGGGCATCGGCAGCGGCGCATGCCATTCGCGGTACGCGTGATGCGCGTCGTTGGCCGCGCCGGCCCAGGCCGGGCGCTCGGGCGGTTCGAGGGCGGCGAGCGGCGCGGCGATTTCGGGCATCCCCGATACGATCGGCAGGTCGGCCGCATACACGCGGCCGAGCTCGTCCGCGCCCTGGTGCACGTGGATCAGCGTCTGGCGTGTTTTCGGGATGTCGAGCAGCGTGTAGCCGCCGGTGGTCGCTTCGCCGAGGCGCGGCCCGATCACGAGCAGCAGGTCGGCGTCGCGGATCCGCTTCGCGAGCGCGGGGTTGATCCCGAGCCCGACGTCGCCCGCATAGTTCGGGTGCGCGTTGTCGATCGTGTCCTGGTAGCGGAATGCGCACGCGACCGGCAGTTGCCAGCGCTCGATGAAAGTGCGCAGGTTCGCGCACGCTTCGGGTGTCCAGCCGCTGCCGCCGACGATCGCGAACGGCCGTTCCGCGCGCGCGAGCCGCTCGCGCAGCTCGTCCATCTGCGCGGCGGACGGCGCCGCCGCGACGCGTTTCGCGGCCGGCACGGCGGGCTGCGCCGCGCACACTTCGGACAGTACGTCCTCCGGCAGCGCGAGCACGACCGGGCCGGGCCGGCCGGACGTCGCGACGTGGAACGCGTGGCTCAGGTATTCGGGGATGCGGCGCGGATCGTCGATCTGCGCGACCCACTTCGCCATCTGGCCGAACATCCGGCGGTAGTCGATTTCCTGGAAGGCTTCGCGGTCGAGGTGCTCGCGTGCGCACTGGCCGACGAACAGGATCATCGGTGTCGAATCCTGGAACGCGGTGTGCACGCCGATCGACGCATGCGTCGCGCCGGGCCCGCGCGTGACGAACGCGATGCCGGGGCGGCCGGTCAGCTTGCCGACCGCCTCGGCCATGTTCGCGGCGGCCGCCTCATGGCGGCAGACGACCGTCTGGATGCGCGCGGTGTCGTCCGCCAGCGCATCGAGTACGGCGAGGAAACTCTCGCCCGGCACGCAGAACACGCGTTCGACGTGATTGGCGAGCAACGCATCGACGAGCAGTCGCGCACCGGTGGTGGCGCGCGGCTCGAGATCCTTGGAATGCGACATGGGCTGCCGTCTCCCTGGGTAGCGGGACGTACAGCTTACGCCCGTTGGCGGGGCGCTGAATAGTGTCGGAACGAACAGGTTGACGGCACGACGCAGCGAGCGCGCGCCGCCGTTACCGCATCAGCACTCGACGATATTGACCGCGAGGCCGCCGCGCGACGTTTCCTTGTACTTCGTCTTCATGTCGGCGCCCGTCTCGCGCATCGTCTTGATCACGGAGTCGAGCGACACGTAGTGCGAGCCGTCGCCGCGCAGCGCCATGCGCGCCGCGTTGACGGCCTTCACCGACGCCATCGCGTTACGCTCGATGCACGGGATCTGCACCATCCCGCCGACCGGGTCGCAGGTCAGGCCGAGGTTGTGTTCCATCCCGATTTCGGCCGCGTTCTCGACCTGGTGCGGCGTGCCGCCGAGCACGGCCGCGAGCGCGCCGGCCGCCATCGAGCACGCGACGCCCACTTCGCCCTGGCAGCCGACTTCCGCGCCCGAGATCGACGCGTTGAGCTTGTAAAGAATGCCGATCGCGGCGGCCGTCAGCAGGAAGTCGATCACGCCCTGTTCGTTCGCGCCGGGCGTGAAGCGCGTGTAGTAGTGCAGCACGGCCGGGATGATGCCGGCCGCGCCGTTGGTCGGCGCGGTGACGACACGGCCGCCGGCCGCGTTTTCCTCGTTGACCGCGATCGCATACAGGTTGATCCAGTCGATCATCGACAGCGGGTCCTGCAGCGCGCGCTCCGGGCTTCCCGTCAGCGTGCGGTACAGCTGCGGCGCGCGGCGCTTGACCTGGAACGGGCCGGGCAGGTTGCCGTCGGCATCGGGGTTGCCGATCCCGCAGCCGCGCGACACGCACGACTGCATCACGGCCCAGATCTTCAGCAGCCCGTCGCGCGTTTGTTCCTCGGTGTGCCACGCGCGCTCGTTTTCCCACATCAGCTGCGCGATCGACTTGCCGGTCGATTCGGTCAGCGCGAGCAGCTCCGCGCCGGTGCGGAACGGGTGCGTCATCTGCTCGGCCGCGCTCAGCACCTTCGTGTTCGGCGCGCCGGCCGTCACGACGAAGCCGCCGCCGACCGACAGGTAGGTGCGCTCGATCAGCACCGCGCCGTTCGCGTCGCTCGCGCGCAGCTTCATGCCGTTCGGGTGCTCGGGCAGCGCCTGGCGGTAGAACGCGATGTTCTCCTTCAGCACGAACGGCACCGGATGCGTGCCGAGCAGCGCGAGCTGCTTCGATTTGCGGACTTCTTCGAGCCGCGCGTCGACGGTTTCGGGATCGACGGTGTCGGGCGCGTCGCCGAGCAGGCCGAGCATCACGCCGCGGTCGGTGCCGTGGCCCTTGCCGGTCGCGCCGAGCGAGCCGTACAGCTCGACCTTCACGTGGGCGGTCGCGTCGAGCAGCCCGTCGCGCTCGAGGCTCTGGACGAACATCAGCGCCGCGCGCATGGGTCCGACCGTATGCGAGCTGGACGGGCCGATGCCGATCTTGAAGAGGTCAAACACGCTGACTGCCATTTCGATTCCTGCCTTGCTTTAAGAGTAGTACTAGCGCGCCTGCAATGGCAGGCACGCGGCGAGCCATGCGGGCGGCGTTGGGGAGAGTTGCTGCGCGACGCGGGCATAACGCCCGTCCAGCCGCGCGGCCAGATGAAAGAGTTCGGTGGCGTTTTTCGGGTCCCACTGCCCCGTGTAGCCCGGCAGGCCGGCCTCGCGGCGCTTCGCATCGAACGGCACCGGCGAATTCACGAATTCCTCGTGAGTCTTCTCGCCGAGCGCATAGGGCACGAGCCAGTCGAGCGCGGCGGCGAGCGTCGCGCCGTTCGCGCCCCGCTCGCGCAGCCAGTTGCGGTTGAAGCGGCGCGCGGCGAGCGCGGCCGTCACCAGCGGCTGCAGGTCGTAGACCGCGTAGTGCAGCGCATCGCGCTCCTCGAAGTCCCACGTCTTGCCGTCCAGACCGATGTTGTCGGCGAGATGCTCGACGAACAGCCGCTGCGCGGCGTTCATCATCTTGCGGTCGCCGAGCGTGAATGCGGACAGCGCGATCAGCTTGATCCGATGGCTTTGCCAGTTGTTGCGCCACGTGCCGGTGAGCGGGCGCTTCTGCGCGTCGATCTGCGCGACATAACCGGCGCCGAGCTTCGCGATGAACGCGGCCGTCGCGTTGCGGGTCTTCACCGGCAGCGCGCTCGCGGTCATGTCGTACGCGACGATCAGGCTTTCGAAGCGCGTCTCGTCGATCGGATTGAAACTCGGCTGGTAGGTCGCGACCCACGCGGACAGGAACCGGTCGACGAGCTGCAGGTAGCGCGGCGCGTTCGTCACGCGCCACGCGAGCGCCGCGTCGCGCATCAGGTCGAGGTCCTTCAGCGCGGCCGCGCTCTGGTCGTAGATACCTTCGTGCGGCAGCGTGCCCTCGGTGTGCACGCGCGGCATCGCCTTCGGTTGCTCGCCGATGCGCGCGTCGACGCTGCGGATCAGCGCCTGCACGCCCGGCTCGGCCTGCGTCGTCTCGCTCGCCTGCAGTGCCGGCGCCGCACAGAAATTCATCGCCGCGCGCGCGCTGCCGGCCGCGCCGAGGCCGGCAGCGGCGAACGACAGCGACGCGACGAGCATCGGCACGAAGCGGCGCCCATGCGTGCGCGGCCGCCCCTGCATTGCACCATGGCCCGGAAACATCGGACGCACCATGCGGAACTCCTTCATTGGCTGGATCGCGTGTGATGTTAGCCGGATTGGCGGACGAACGTGAACCGGTTCGAGCGGCGAACGCAAAAACCGCACGCAACACGGAGTTGCGTGCGGTGCGATCACCATCGGACAGCTCCGGACCTGGCGCGCGTTATGCGTATTCCGACATCGGCACGCAGGAGCAGAACAGGTTGCGGTCGCCGTAGACGTTGTCCGCGCGGCCGACCGGCGGCCAGTACTTGTTCGTGCCGAGCGATGCGACCGGGTACGCAGCCTGCTCGCGCGAGTACGCGTGCGGCCATTCGTTCGCGGTGACGACGGCCGCCGTGTGCGGCGCGTGACGCAGCGGGTTGTCCTCGCGATCGGCGCGGCCTTCCTCGACCGCGCGGATTTCGTCGCGGATCGCGATCATCGCGGCGATGAAGCGGTCGAGTTCTTCCTGCGATTCCGATTCGGTCGGCTCGACCATCAGCGTGCCCGGCACCGGGAAGCTCATCGTCGGCGCGTGGAAGCCGTAGTCCATCAGGCGCTTCGCGACGTCGTCGACGCTGATGCCGCTCGTTTCCTTGATCGGACGCAGGTCGAGAATGCATTCGTGCGCGACCAGCCCGCCCGGGCCCGAGTACAGCACCGGGTAGTGCGGCGCGAGGCGCTTCGCGATGTAGTTCGCGTTGAGGATCGCGGTTTCCGTCGCGGCGGTCAGGTTCTTCGCGCCCATCATCGCGATGTACATCCACGAGATCGGCAGGATCGACGCCGAGCCGTACGGGGCGGCCGACACCGCGCCGATGCCGTTTTCGTCGCGCGAGTAGCCGGTCGAACGCTGGTTCGGCAGGAATTTCGCGAGGTGCGCGCCGACCGCGACCGGGCCGACGCCCGGGCCGCCGCCGCCGTGCGGGATGCAGAAGGTCTTGTGCAGGTTCAGGTGCGACACGTCGCCGCCGAACTGGCCCGGCGCGGTCAGGCCGACCATCGCGTTCATGTTCGCGCCGTCGACGTACACCTGGCCGCCGTGCGCATGGACGATCTCGCAGATCTCGCGGACGTTCTGCTCGAACACGCCGTGCGTCGACGGATACGTGATCATGATCGCCGCGAGGTCCTTCGAGTGTTCGTCGGCCTTCGCCTTCAGGTCGGCGATGTCGACGTTGCCCTGCGCGTCGCACGCGACGACCACGACCTTCATGCCGGCCATGTGCGCGGATGCCGGGTTCGTGCCGTGCGCGGACGCCGGGATCAGGCAGATGTCGCGGTGGCTCTCGCCGCGCGATGCGTGATACGCGTGGATGATCAGCAGGCCCGCGTACTCGCCCTGCGAGCCCGCGTTCGGCTGCAGCGACACGGCCGCGTAGCCGGTGGCCGCGACGAGCATCTGCTCGAGCTGGTCGATCATCTCGCGGTAGCCGACGGTCTGCTCGGCCGGTGCGAACGGGTGGATGCCGCCGAATTCGGGCCACGTGACGGGCAGCATTTCCGACGTCGCGTTCAGCTTCATCGTGCACGAGCCGAGCGGGATCATCGAGCGGTCGAGCGCGAGATCCTTGTCCGACAGGCTGCGCAGGTAGCGCAGCATTTCGGTTTCGGAATGGTGGCGGTTGAACACGTGGTGCGTCAGGTACGCGCTCGTGCGCTCGAGGCCGGCCGGCAGCGCGGCGACGCCGCCGAGGCCCGCGTCCAGCGCGTCGACGGCCGGTGCGGTGCCGCCGGCTGCCTGCGCGAACACGGCGAGGAGATCGGCGAGGTCGTCGCGCGTCGTCGTTTCGTCGACCGACACGCCGACTTGCGTGTCGCTCACGCGGCGCAGGTTGATGCGCTTCGCCTTCGCGAATTCATGAACCTGCGCGGTGCGCGCGCCGGTGTCGATCGTCAGCGTGTCGAAGAACGTGTCGTTGACGGTCGCGAAGCCGAGCTGCTTCACGCCGGCGGCGAGCAGCGCCGCGATGCGGTTCACGCGCAGCGCGATCGTCTTCAGCCCGTGCGGACCGTGGTAGACCGCGTACATGCTGGCCATGATCGCGAGCAGCGCCTGCGCGGTACACACGTTCGACGTCGCCTTCTCGCGGCGGATGTGCTGTTCGCGCGTCTGCAGCGCGAGGCGCAGCGCGGGCTTGCCCTGCGCGTCGACCGTCACGCCGACGAGGCGGCCCGGCATCTGGCGCTTGAATTCGTCGCGCACCGCGAGATACGCGGCGTGCGGGCCGCCGAAGCCCATCGGCACGCCGAAGCGCTGCGTGTTGCCGATCGCGACGTCCGCGCCCCATTCGCCGGGCGGCGTCAGCACGGTGAGCGCAAGCAGGTCGGCCGCGACCACCACGTGGCCGCCGGCTGCATGGATCGCGTCGGTGAGCGCGCGATAGTCGCGCACGTCGCCGTTCACGCCCGGGTATTGCAGCAGCACGCCGAACGCGTTGGCTTGTGCGGCGTCGGCGGCCGGGCCCGTCTTGACCTCGATGCCGACCGGCAGCGCGCGCGTGCGGATCACTTCGAGCGTCTGCGGCAGCACGTCGTCGGCGACGTAGAACACGTTCGACGTCGGCTTGCCGGTGCGCTGCAGCAGCGTCATCGCTTCGGCCGCGGCGGTGGCCTCGTCGAGCAGCGACGCGTTCGAGATCGCGAGGCCCGTGAGGTCGGCCACCATCTGCTGGAAGTTCAGGAGCGCCTCGAGGCGGCCCTGGGAAATTTCGGGCTGGTACGGCGTGTAGGCCGTGTACCACGCCGGGTTTTCGAGCACGTTGCGCAGGATGACGGCCGGCGTGTGCGTGTCGTGGTAACCCTGACCGATATACGAGCGGAACACCTGGTTCTTGTCCGCGAGAACACGCAGCGCGGCGAGGGCTTCAGCCTCGCTCTTCGGCTGCGCGAACGGGCCGAGCGGCAGCGTTTCGGCGCGGCGGATCGAGGCCGGGATCACGGCGTCCATCAGGGCGGCGCGCGACGCAAAGCCGAGCGTGTCGAGCATGGCCTGCTGGCTGGCGGCGTCGGGGCCGATGTGGCGTTCGGCGAACGCGTCGTGCGTTTCGAGCGCGGCGAGCGAGAGGGGCGTGCGGTTCATCAGGCGGTCCGGGTGTTCGAGCTTCATGGCGTGACTCTGGTCCCGCGCGGGACGGGGCGGCTGACCGGCCCCGCGCGGTTCGGGTAAGGAAATTAGTCGATCAGCTTGGAGTAGGCGGCAGCGTCGAGCAGGCTGTCGGTCGATGCGCCGGCCGCGAGCTTGATCTTGAACAGCCACGTGTCGTACGCGTCGCTGTTCACCTCTTCCGGCGTGTCGACTGCGTCCGCGTTGATCGCGACCACCTCGCCCGACACCGGCGAATAGATGTCCGACGCGGCTTTCACGGATTCGACGACGCCGATCGCGTCGCCTGCCTTCACTTGCTTGCCGACGGGCGGCAGTTCGAGGAAAACGATGTCGCCGAGCGTGTTCTGCGCGTGATCGGTGATGCCGATCGTCAGCGTGCCGTCGGCTTCAGTGCGGATCCACTCGTGTTCGTCGGTGTACTTCAGATCGGCCGGGACGTTGCTCATCGGATGCTCCTGATAAAAGGGGTTTGTTCGTTTTGCTGGCGCGCCACCGGGGCACGCCGGGTGTGGTTGCGCCGGGCGCCATCTCCCGGCTTCCCGGGAGGCAGGCCCCCCGGCCGTTACGCAGCGAGGACCTTGCCGTTGCGCACGAACGGCAGTTTTACCACGCGCGCGGGAAGATTCTTGTCTCGAATTTGCACCTGGATCGTGTCGCCGATCTGGACGGCTGCCGGCACGCGTGCGAACGCGATCGATTCCTGCATCGACGGCGAGAACGTGCCGCTCGTGATTTCGCCTTCGCCGTGCGGCGTGACGACCTTCTGGTGCGCGCGCAGCACGCCGCCCGCCTTGCCGTTTTCCTTTTGCAGGATCAGGCCGACGAACGCGGCGCGCGAACCGTCGCGCTCGAGCGCGGCGCGGCCGACGAAGTCGCGCGGCGCGCTGAGGTCGACCGTCCACGCGAGGCCCGCGTCGAGCGGGGAGACGTTGTCGTCCATGTCCTGGCCGTACAGGTTCATGCCGGCCTCGAGGCGCAGCGTGTCGCGCGCGCCGAGCCCGCACGGGCGCACGCCGTTTTGCTGCAGTGCGTGCCACAGCGCTTCGACGTGCACGGCCGGGACGATCACCTCGAAGCCGTCTTCACCGGTATAGCCGGTGCGCGCGATGGTGAGATCGCCGAACGGCGTGCCGGCGACCTGCGCGGCGTTGAACGGCTTCAGCTCGCTCGTCGCGGCGCGCGCGGCGGGCACCGTCGCCCAGGCCTTTTCGCGGGCGTTCGGGCCCTGTACGGCGACGATCGCGAAATCGCGGCGCGGCGCGATCGTGAGGCCGTAGCCGCCTTGCTCGTTCAGCTGGTTGAACCACTCGATGTCTTTCTCGGCGGTGCCGGCGTTGACGACGACGCGGAAGAAGTCTTCGGTGAAGTAATAGACGATCAGGTCGTCGATGACGCCGCCCTGCGGATTGAGCAGGCACGAGTAGAGTGCCTTGCCGGGCGTCTTGAGCTTGCCGACGTTGTTCGCGATCGCATGCTCGAAGAACGCGCGCACACGGCTGCCGGTGAAATCGACGACGCACATGTGCGACACGTCGAACATGCCGGCGTCGGTGCGCACGGCTTCATGTTCTTCGATCTGCGAGCCGTAGTTGACGGGCATGTCCCAGCCGCCGAAGTCGACCATGCGGGCATTGAGCGCGCGGTGCGCGGCGTTGAGCGGGGTGTGATTCAGTGCAGTCATCGAGGCCTCAGGCAAGGCGCTTGCGCGCGGATCAGAACGGCCATGTGCCGTCCGCCGCGGCCGATGGCGCGCGAGCGATCCGGTACATGCCCCTCTGTCCTCGATACCTGAGAGATTGCGTTGCGGGCCAAGCCCGGTGAACGCGCGCCCCTTCGGTGGGCAGCTTGCCCGCGCAGCATGTGCGCAGCGGGCTACTGCCGCTCTCCAGAGTGCGGGGAGTGCGGCCCGCGCAATGCGCGGACGGGATTCCCCGACGCGGTCGGTCCTTTTGCCTGAGAGTTTGCGGGTGTGCCCCTTCGGCGGCGCGACCGGCGTTGCTAGCTACGCGGTCACACGCTCTCCCGACGCGTGCGGGCGACTGTACGCGAGCAGGTTGGCCTTGTCAATTTGAGCAAAAGAATGTCGCTTCGCGACAAGCGGCGGCAGCGCGTGCCGCCGCTTTTTCCGCTTCGGCGGGCGCCGGTGCGTTACTCGCCGATCGCGCGCGCGGCCGTGTCGAGTTCCTGGTTCAGCACGCGCTGCTCGTCGCCGGACAGGCCGCCGCTGTGCTGCGCCGACATGTCGTTCGCTTCCTGGCGGATCACGTCGAGGCGATGGTGAAGCTGCGCGCCATAGGGCGGCGGATAGTAGCCGCCGTTCACGCGCGCATCGATGCGGCGGTGCAGGTTGTCGATCCGGCCCTGGATCTGTTGCATCCGCTCGTTCGCGACGACTTGCGGATTCGGCCGCGGCGGGGGGGCCGGACGGACCGGTTGCTGCGGCTGCACGATACAGGCCGCGAGCGAGGAAACCAGGGCGCAGCACACTGCCGCGCGAATCAACCGTTGCATCAACATTCTCCTGACGGATTGGTGTCGGATCGACTTTTTTTAAGAAACGCGTCAGACCGGTCACCCGCTGACTTTCGTTCCCCCGGCATTTGTAACCGAATGTTCCGATTGATCCAAGCGCGGCGTGCCGGCCGGCCGCAACCGGCCGGCGCGCGGTGTCAGACCGTGCGGCGCACGAACGGCAGCCGGCGGCCGTCGTGCTCGCTCTGCGCGGCCAGTTCGATGATCGTCATCACGTCGACGGCGTCCTGCGCGGTGACCGGGAACGGCGCGCCGTCGCGGATCGACGCGGCGAGCGCGCGGTAGAACTCCGCGTACTGGCCGTCGAGCGTCGGCACCGGGCGCTCGACCTCGAGGTCGCCGTCGAGCACGCGCAACAGGCCGGGCGGGTTGCCGCCGCCGAATTCGACGTCGTCCGCGGTGAGGCCGGCCTTGAGCTGGTCCTCCTGCGTGTCGAGCCCGAACTTCTGGTAGCTGCCACGCGTGCCGTGCAGCGTGAAGCGCGCGGGTTCGATCGCCGACAGCGCGCTCGCATGCAGCGCGACGTCCTTGTCCGGATAGCCGAGCAGCAGGTGCACGAAATCGGGCGCCGTGCCGTTCTCGCGGCGCGTCTTGACGGTCGCGGCCACCGTTTCCGGCAGGCCGAACAGCGCGAGCGCCTGGTCGATCAGGTGCGGGCCGAGGTCGAGCAGCAGGCCGCCGCCGCGTGCGGGCTCCTCGCGCCAGCGCGTGCGCGGCGTCGGCCGGAAGCGGTCGAAGTGCGAGGCGAAGTAGGTCAGGCGGCCGAGCTCTCCCGATTCGACGACGCGGCGCACGGTGAGGAAGTCGCCGTCCCAGCGGCGGTTGTGGAACGGCGCGAACAGCCGGCTGCGCGCGTTCGCGAGCCGGGCGAGCGCGAGCGCCTCGTCGGCGGTGAGCGTGACGGGCTTGTCGACGACCACGTGCCGGCCGGCTTCGAGCACCTTGCGGGCGAGCGTGAAGTGCGTGTCGTTCGGCGTGGCGATCACCACGCACTCGATGTCGTCGAGGCCGAGCAGCGCGTCGAGGTCGGGGACGACGCGCGCGCCCGGATACGCGGCTTGCGCGCGCTCGGGCTGACCCGTCGCGATCGCGGCCACTTCGGTGCGGCCGCTCGTGGCGATCACGGGCGCGTGGAACGTCGCGCCGGCGAAACCGAAACCCATCAAACCAATCCTGAGCAATGACGACATGGCAATCCCTGGCTACGAAGGAAACTAAAGGATGGCGCGCCGAGACGGCGCGAAGACGACCGGCTATTTTGGCATGGCGCCGCCGCTTGCACCGGGGCGTTGGGCGAAACGCGCGGGAGGGCGCGGCGCGTGCGCAAGGGAAGCCGGCATTTTGCGCGGGCCCGCGCGCCGGGTACGCATGGCCGGCTGCCCGGCGGCGCGGCGGGCAGCCGGCGCGCGGGCGTCGTGCCGCGTCATGCGGGCGCCCGCCGCAGCACGGCGGCCGCGACCTGCTCGGCCCATACCGCGCAGGCGGCTTCGCCTGGATGGAAGCCGTCGGCGGCCATCAGGTGGCGTTCGAGCGGCAGCGCGACCCGCAGGAACGTGCAGTGCGGCTGCGTGGCGGCCCAGCCGGTAAGCGCGGCGTTGAGCCGCTTCGCGCGCCGCCCGAGATACCACGCGAGCGGCTGCGGCAGCGCCGGAAAGCGCTCCATCGGCGGCACCGCCGACAGGATCGCGTGCCCGACCTGGAAGCGCTCGGCGAGCAGCCGGACGAGTTCGGCCTGCTGCGCCTGCCAGCGGGCCGGCGGCACGCCACCCGTCACGTCGTTGACGCCGAGCGACGTCACGGCCACGTCGAACGGTTCGGCCGGCTCGGCGGCCAGCCAGTCGACGAGCTCCCGCGTGGTGAGGCCCGTGCGCGCGAGCAGCTTCCAGCTCACGCGGTGCGTGGCCGCCAGCGCACGCGCCAGGTGCCCGGACAGCGCGTCGTGCTGCGTCGCGACGCCGACGCCCGCGGCGGCCGAATCGCCGACCACCAGCACGCGCAGCGGCGGGCCGTCGCCGGCAACCCCCTCGCGCGGGCCGGCCGCCTCGGGCAGCCGCGGCGTGACGCGACGCACGTAGCGCCCCTGCGCGAACAGCAGCGGGCCGAGAGCGGCGGTGGCGAGCGGGTATCCCATGGTGTCGATCCGGTGGTTGATGCGGGCTGGCGCGAGGCGCCGCCGAGGGTGTGCATATTGTGGCCGATCGATGCGCGAACGGGGCCGGATTGGCCGAACGGACAGGGTGCGGCCCGGCGGTACGCCCGCGCGGCCCCGTCCGGCGGCGCTCCCGAAATGCGCGTCGCCGACGTGTTAACATGCGCGTCCTGCCTGCGGTCTGCCTGCTTCGCCAGCCTGCCGCGCACGGCATCCTCCCGGCGCTCCGCCGTCAACCGCAACACCATCCGCCATCATGTCCGCAGGCCTCAATCCCGCCCAGAACGAAGCGGTGCGCTACCTCGACGGTCCCTGTCTCGTGCTCGCCGGCGCGGGCAGCGGCAAGACCCGCGTGATCACGCAGAAGATCGCGCACCTGATCGAAGCGAAAGGTTTCGAGCCGCGCCACATCGCCGCCGTCACGTTCACGAACAAGGCGGCCGCCGAAATGCGCGAGCGCGTGGGGAAGCTGCTCGAGGGCAAGACGCTCACCACGCCCGGCAAGGAAGGCCGCAAGGTACCCGTCAACCAGCTCACCGTCTGCACGTTCCACTCGCTCGGCGTGCAGATCCTGCGCCAGGAGGCCGAGCACGTCGGCCTGAAGCCGCAGTTCTCGATCATGGATTCGGACGACTGCTTCGGGATGATCCAGGAGCAGCTCGGCACGACCGACAAGGGGCTGATCCGCAAGATCCAGAGCATCATCTCGCTGTGGAAGAACGGCCTGATCATGCCCGACGAGGCGATGGCGATCGCGGCCAACGAGGACGAGCATCAGGCCGCGCTGGTGTACCGCAACTACGTCGCGACGCTGCATGCGTACCAGGCGGTCGACTTCGACGACCTGATCCGCCTGCCCGCCGAGTTGTTCGCGAAGAACGAGCAGGTGCGCGACCGCTGGCAGAACAAGCTGCGCTACCTGCTGATCGACGAATACCAGGACACCAACGCGTGCCAGTACGAGCTGCTGAAGCAGCTCGCGGGCCCGCGCGCCGCGTTCACGGCGGTCGGCGACGACGACCAGGCGATCTACGGTTGGCGCGGCGCGACGCTCGAGAACCTCGCGCAGCTCGGCAAGGATTTCCCGAAGCTGCACCTGGTCAAGTTGGAGCAGAACTACCGGTCGACGGTGCGGATCCTGACCGCCGCCAACAACGTGATCGCGAACAACCCGAAGCTGTTCGAGAAGAAGCTGTGGTCCGAGCACGGGATGGGCGATTCGATCACCGTCACGTCGTGCAACGACGAGGAACATGAAGCCGAATCGGTCGTGTTCCGGCTGTCCGCGCACAAGTTCGAGCGGCGCGCGCAGTTCCGCGACTACGCGATCCTGTACCGCGGCAACTTCCAGGCGCGGATCTTCGAGCAGGTGCTGCGGCGCGAGCGGATCCCGTACGTGCTGTCGGGCGGCCAGTCGTTCTTCGACAAGGCCGAGATCAAGGATCTGTGCGCGTACCTGCGGCTGATCGCGAACGCCGACGACGATCCCGCGTTCATTCGCGCGGTCACGACGCCGCGCCGCGGGATCGGCAACACGACGCTCGAAGCGCTCGGCTCGTTCGCGGGCCAGGCCAAGGTGTCGCTGTTCGAAGCCGTGTACATGGGCGGGATCGAGGCGCGGCTGTCCGCGCGTCAGATCGAGCCGCTGCGCATGTTCTGCGACTTCATCCAGCGCCTGACCGACCGCGCGGACAAGGAACCGGCGACCGTCGTGCTCGACGACATGATGGAAGCGATCCACTACGAGGCCTACCTGTACGACGCATTCGACGAACGGCAGGCGCAGTCGAAGTGGCAGAACGTGCTCGAATTCCTCGAATGGCTGAAGCGCAAGGGCACGAAGCCCGAGACGGCAGCCGTCGACGGCGAGGCCGAAGGTTTCCACAACGCGGACGGGCTTGCCGATACGGGCAAGAACCTGCTCGGCCTGATCCAGACCGTCGCGCTGATGTCGATGCTCGAGGGCAAGGACGAGGATCCGGACGCCGTAAGGCTGTCGACCGTCCATGCGTCGAAGGGGCTCGAGTATCCGCACGTGTTCCTCGTCGGCGTCGAGGAGGGCATCATGCCGCACCGCGGCGGCAGCGAGGACGACGGCCCGATCGACAACGAGCGGATCGAGGAGGAGCGCCGGCTGATGTACGTCGCGATCACGCGCGCGCAGCGCAGCCTGCACCTGAACTGGTGCAAGAAGCGCAAGCGGGCGCGCGAGACGGTCGTGTGCGAACCGTCTCGCTTCATCCCCGAGATGGGGCTCGACGAAGCGCCGCCGCCCACGCCGGAAGAAGCGCCGATGTCGCCGAAGGACCGGCTCGCGAGCCTGAAGGCGTTGCTGCAGAAGTGATGCGGCGGGCGCCGTCGGGCGTACGCGGCCCGGTGATCCTGCAAAACAAAACCCCCGCGATGCGTGTGCGTCGCGGGGGTTTTTTATTGGCCGGCCGGCGTTACTTCGACGCGTTGACCATGTAGTCGACGGCTGCCTTCACGTCGGCGTCCGACGCGGTCGACCCGCCCTTCGGCGGCATCGCGCCCTTGCCGTGCAGCGCGTAGTTGTAGACCGTGTCCATCGAGTCCTTCAGGCGTGGCGCCCAGTCGTCCTTGCTGCCGAACTTCGGCGCGCCGAGCACGCCTGCCGCGTGGCAGGCCTGGCAGGTCGACGTGTACAGCGCCTTGCCGGCCGTTGCGGCATCGGCGCTGGCCGGTGCGGCGGCGGGCTGTTCGCCGGGCTTCGGGAGCGCGGCGATCGCAGCCATCGCGGCGGCGGCCTGCGCGTTCGACGCATCGACGCCCGACGCGTCGGCGCCCGATGCGGCGGCGGCGGCGGGTGCCGCGTTGGCGGCCGGTGCGGCCGGTTCGGGGAAGTTCGCACCGTCGTTGTTCGCCATGTAGACGATCGCGCGGGCGATTTCATAGTCGCTGACGTCGTCGGGGCTCGTGCCGCCGCGCGGCGGCATCGCGCCCTTGCCGGACAGGGCCGTCTTCAGCAGCGTGTCGAAGCCTTGCGAGATGCGCGGCGCCCAGTCGTCCTTGTTGCCGAACTTCGGCGCGCCGGCGGCGCCCGTGCCGTGGCAGGTCACGCAGACGGCCTTGTAGACTTCCTCGCCCGTCTTGAACGTGCGGGGCGCGTTGGCGTCCTTCACGTCGACTTGCGCGAGCGGTGCGATACGCGCGGCGACCTGCTCGTCGGATAGTGCGTCCGTGCCGGCGCCGGAACGGAGCGCATGGTTCGCATAGTTGGCGAGCAGGATGATCAGGACGATCGGAATCGCGAACGACGCGATGATGACGGCAATCAGCTGCCCGGGGGTTTTGACGGGAGATTCGTGGGATGCTTCGCTCATGCTTGCCTCGTCTCCATGAATAGGAATTGTGAGCGCGGTGCAACGGCAAAATGGCAGTCCAATTAAGCTCGGACGATTATAGACGGAACGTTTACATCACGGCGAGCGGCACGATGGCGCGTGTTTACCCGCACGCAGCGGGCCCCGGCGGGGATTCGGCGGGCAAGGTGGACGCGTCATGGGAAACCGGGTATCCTTGCCGTCTTGCCAATTGTGGGCGGCCTGTATATTGGGGTCGCTTCACTGTCTCACGCGCCCGTAGCTCAATGGATAGAGTACTGCCCTCCGAAGGCAGGGGTTGCTGGTTCGATCCCAGCCGGGCGCGCCAAAACATGCCTGTTCAGGCTCTCGGCGGTTTCGCCGCATCGTCGTTGTCCCGCTTGCAGTAACGTCCCGCCCGGTTGGTGGCTGTCGCTCGCTCGACCTGCCGAAAGTGCTCGAGGCCGTGTCGCGCCGCCACGCCGCTGTGCGAGAATCGTCCGCAACGACCACTCCAAGCGTTGATCGCGGCGGCCGTCCGTGCATCGCGCCGACTCCCGATGGCTGCCATTCCGTCTACCTTGATCGCAGTCGATGCCCGTGCGCTGACCGACGCGCAGCAGGCGCTGCTCGCGCGTCTGCAAGCCTATTCCCCCGACGATCCGAATGCGCCGCTGCCGTACAGCCGACGCCTCGCCGACGCCGAAGGCTGGTCGCACGCGCACACGCTGGCCGTGATCGACGAATACAAGCGCTTCGCGTTTCTCGCGCAAGCGGCCGGGCACCCGGTCACGCCGTCGGTCACGGTCGATGCCGCCTGGCATTTCCATCTCCAGTACACGCTCGAATACTGGGACGTCTTCTGCGCCGGCGTGCTGCGCGCGCGGTTGCATCACATGCCCGGCACGGGTGCGCCGGACGAGGCCGCCGTGTACGCGCAGCGCTATCGCGACACGCTCGACAGCTATCGCCGGCTGTTCGGCTGCGAGCCGCCTGAGTCGATCTGGCCGCCGCTCGCGAGCCAGCCCGCCGTATCCGGATCGCCGGAGCCGGCCTTGCCGGCTGAGGGCCGGCAGGAAGAAGCGGATCCGCCGTCCGTCCCGCCCGCCAGCAGAACCTGGCGCAACCGGCTGCCGAAACTCGTGTGGCCGGCGGCTGCCGCGAGCGTCGCCGCGACCTGCGCATCGGCGCAGGACTTCGACGTGCTGAACTACACCGGGCCGCAGTTTCTCGCGCTCTACGTGCCGGCCTGCGTCGTCGCGTTGTTGCTGATCGCGGGCCTGCAATGGATCGAGTACCGGTGGCGGCGCTGGGGCAAGCGCACCCGCAAGACGTCCGACGAACTGACGGTCGATGAAGCCGCCTTTCTCACCGGCGGCGAAGCGCGGCTCGCGCAGGTGGTGACGATGTCGCTCGCGCATGCGGGCGCGGTCGAATTGCGATCCGTCCCGAAGCACGGCGCGTATGTGAAGATCGGCGACCTGCAGCGCGCGGGCCCGTACGACGACCATTGTTCGTGGCTGAGCGAGCAGCCGGACGGCGAAGTGCGCTATAGCGCGTTTCGCCAGCGGCTCGCGCGGTATGCACAGGAACTGGCCGACGGGCTGCGTGCACAGGGCTGGCTGTGGGCGCCCGGCGAGATGCGAGCGTCGCGGCTGGCCGCCCGTGCGATCGTGCTGCTCGTGCTTGGCACCGGCGCCGCGAAACTCGCGGTCGGGCTGAGCCGCGGTCGGCCGGTGCTGCTGCTCGTCATCTGCATGGCGGTGTTCGCGATTGCGTACCGGATTCTCGTGCGGCGCCTGACGGGCTTCGGGCAGGGCGGGACGACGGCCGCCGGACAGGCGGCGCTCGTCGCGCGCCGGATCTCGCACGATGCGCGCGCCGTGCACGACGCGGGCGTGGTGCGGGATGCCGCTGGCACACCCGACGCGCGCAACGGCGAGCGCGCAGCGGCGGACGACCTGTTGTGGACCGCCGCGCTGTTCGGCGCAGGCGCGCTGGCCGGTACCGCGTGGGCCGCGTACTCGGGCATCGTGCTGGCGCCGTCGCTGTTCGGGGCCGGAGCGGTGAGGACCGGCGGCGGTTCGAGCTCGTCGGACAGCAGCTGTTCGTCGTCGAGTTGCAGTTCGTCGAGTTCGTGCAGTTCCAGCTCCAGTTCCAGCTCATGCAGCTCGAGCAGTTGCGGCGGGTGTTCGTCGAGCAACTGAGCGTGAGTGGTGTGGGGCGCCGACTGATGGCGGGCAGCGCGTCGCAGGCGGCGCCGCGATAACACGCCGTCGGGTCGGCTGAGCCCTGCCGACGGAACGGGTTGACCGGATCGGGGCGACCGTTTCTGCGGAAGCCGACGCCGGGGCGCCGAGATGAAAAAATACGCCGGCTTCGGACGCCGAAGGTGACCCTATTCCGACGCCTGGAGCACCTAGGCCACCGATTCGGGATCAAGCCAGCCCCATCGACGGAACAGAAGTCAGAACGCCGTTCTTATTCATTGTCGATCGTTGCCGCGCGCTTTCTATACTGCATCGTCCACGATCGCGGCCGATGTGCCGCATCGTTTCCCACTCCCGAACCGAGCGGTCTCGGCATCCAGCCGATGCGCCGGCACACTTGCGAGCGCGAATGAACGTTACGACTTCCGACGACTTTATTGGCGTGCTGCCCAACCACCCGTGGGCGCAGCATTTCATCGTGATGGGCTACCGGGATGGCGCTTTTTCGGCTATTCCGAACAATTTTTTTCGCAACTGGCTCGACGAAGAGGCACATCTCGGCACCTTTCATATCGGCCGTTGCTCGATGCTCGGCGTGGGCTCGATCGCGAAGTACGACGAGGCGCAGCAGAAACTCGTGATCGGCAAGAACGTGGCCGGCGGAATGCGCCTGCGATTCCTGCTGAACGGTCAGCACGAGATCCGGACCATTTCCACGACGCTGTTCAGCATCTACGGCAACGGCCTCAACAATGCGTCGATGCCGCAGTACCCCGATACCGTGATCCACAACGACGTCTGGATCGGCGATGAAGCGCTGTTCCTTGGCGGCAGCCAGATCGAAAGCGGATGCGTGATCGGCGCGCGGACCGTCGTTCCGCCCAATTTCCGCACCGAGGCTTACGGGATCTATGCGGGCTCGCCGGCCCGGCTGGTTCGTTTCCGCTTCACGGAGAAAGTGCGCGAACAACTGCTGCAGCTCGCGTGGTGGGACATGCCGCTCGACTGGATCAAGCAGAACAACGACGCGTTTCTGGTCGATCTCGATGCCGACGAAGGGCGTGCGCTCGACACGCTCGCGGCGCTCAAGGAGGCCAAGGACCGTGCAGTGAACGAGTCCGTGCAACCGGCCGCTGCACCGACGCCTATCTAACCGTCCGTTCGCGATGCGCGGCGCGCATCGCCGCATGACATGACGCCTGCTTCCGACGAATCCGCGCTCGTTCAACACGCCGCGACCCTGTGCCAGAACGGACGGTTTGCCGACGCGCTGTCGCTCGTCGCGCCGCTGCTCGACGGGCCGGCGCCGGCCATTGCGGTGCTGCACGTCGCGGCCGTCTGCGCGCTCGGACTGACCCGGCTGGCCGACGCGGAAGCCTGGTGGCGGCGCGCGATAGACGCGATGCCGACGTTCGATCCGCCGTACGACGGTCTCGGCGCGCTGCTCGTGTCGCAGGGGCGCCTTCCGGAAGCCGAGGCGATCCTGCGCCGGCAGCTCGCGTCCGTCACGCAGTTGCACGCGTCGCACCATCACCGGTTCGGCAAGGTGCTCGAAGCGCTCGGCCGGCTTGATGAAGCCGAGCAGGCGTTCGGGCAGGCGCTGCTGATCGAGCCGCGGTCCGCCGACGTGCTGACCGATCTCGGCAATGTGCTCCGTGTCCTCGGCCGGCCGGCCGAGGCGGAACTCGCCTACCGGCTCGCGATTGCCGTGCGCGCCGACCACGCGCTCGCCCATGCGAATCTCGGCGCGATCCTCGTCGACATGCAGCGGCTGCCGGAAGCGGAAGCGGCCAGCCGGCAGGCGCTCGCGCTGTGCGCGGACCACCCGGAAGCGCATTACAACCTCGGCGTCGCGCTGCAGAATCTCGATCGCCTGCCCGAAGCGGAAGCGGCCTATCGCGACGCGATCCGCTGCCGCCCCGGCCTGCCGCAGCCGCACAACAATCTCGGCTGCGTCGTGCGCGCGCAGGGCCGCCACGACGAAGCGATGGCTGCCTTTGCCGATGCGCTCGCGCTTGCGCCGGACATGGCCGAAGTGCACTACAACCTCGGCACGACGTTCGCGCATGCCGACCGCCACGACGACGCCGAACGTGCGTACCGCCGCGCGCTCGAGCTGCGCGCCGACTATGACGACGCGCGTTTCGGGCTGGCGACGCTGCTGCTCGGCCTCGGCCGCTTCGAGGAAGGCTGGCGGCGCTACGAATCGCGCTACGAGCAGTCGGCCTTCGTGCATCGCCGGACCCGCGAGGTGCTGCAGTGTGCGCAGTGGCAGGGCGAGCCGCTTGCCGGCAAGACGCTGCTCGTCTGGCAGGAGGACGGCCTGGGCGACATGTTGCAGTTCAGTCGCTATTTCGCGGAGTTTCGCGCACGGCACGCGTCGCGCGTCGTGTTCGCGTGCCAGCCCGCGCTGCATCGGCTGATGGAGACGGTCGACGGCGTCGACGAAGTGCTCGATCACGACGCAGCCGCGGCGCGCGCCGCGCAATTCGATTACTGGACGAGCCTGCTGAGCGCGCCGATGCACGTGGGCACGACGCTCGACACGATTCCGCCGCCGGTGCGGCTCGCGCCCGACCCGGCCCGCGTCGCGCGCTGGCGCGCGCGCCTCGATGCGCTGCCGGCCGGCCCGCGCGTCGGGCTCGTGTGGAAAGGCAATCCGAAGCATCACAACGATGCGCATCGCTCGCTGCCGTCGCTCGCGTTGCTGACGCCGCTGTGGAGCGTGCCGGGTGTGAGTTTCGTGAGCCTGCAGAAGGGGCAGGGCGAGGACGAGGCGCGCCAGCCGCCGGGCGGCCTGCCGTTGCTGCATCTGGGCTCGGAGATCGACGATTTCGCCGATACGGCCGCGATCGTCGCGCAGCTCGATCTCGTGGTGTGCGTCGACACGTCCACCGCGCACCTGGCCGCGTCGCTCGGCAAGCCTTGCTGGGTGTTGCTGCCGAATCAGGACGTGGACTGGCGCTGGATGCACGACCGCGAGGATTCGCCGTGGTATCCGGGCACGGTGCGGCTGTTCCGGCGCGGGCGCGACGACAACTGGATCCGGATGGCCGAGCGCATGCGCGAGGCGTTCGCGGCGCATTTCGCGGTACGTCGCGCGGCGGCGGACGAAACGGCTCGCACCGCCTGACCAGATGGCGCGTGCCGCGCGGGCGCGGCGACACGGCATACTGCGGGGAACGCGGTTATGCCGCCCCCGCATTTCAGATCAATCGAGGCCCTCGTGGAAAACATCGTCATCGTCGGCTCGTCCGGTCACGCAAAGGTCGTGATCGACATCGTCGAACAGGCCGGCCAGTACCGGATCGCCGGGCTGATCGACGCGTTCCGGCCCCGCGGCGAGGAGACGCTCGGCTACCCGGTGCTGGGCACCGAGCGCGACCTGCCGGACCTGATCGCCGTGCACGGAATCGCCGGGCTGCTGGTCGCCATTGGCGACAACCACGCGCGCGAGAAAGTGACGGCCGATCTCGCGGCGCTCGTGCCCGGCTTGCCGTGCGTGTCGGCCGTGCATCCGGCCGCCCGCATCGGCAAGGCGTCGACGATCGGCGCGGGCACGGTCGTGATGGCCGGCGTGGTGATCAATCCGTGCTGCACGATCGGCGACGGGTGCATCGTCAACACGAATGCGTCGCTCGACCACGACGGCGTGATGGAGGATTTCTCGAGCCTCGCGCCAGGCGTCGTCACGGGCGGCAACTGCCGGATCGGCCAGGGCGCGGCGATCGGCCTCGGCGCGATGCTGCGGCACCGGATCGCGGTCGGCGAGCACAGCGTCGTCGGCGCGGGCGCGGTCGTGCTGCGCGACGTCGAGCCGTACACGGTCGCGTACGGCAATCCGGCGCGCCGGATCCGCGCGCGCGCGGTCGGCGAGCGCTACCTGTAGGCGCCGCGCGTCAGTGCGCGATCAGCTCGACGATACGGCGGACCATGTCGTCGGTGAGCGCCGGGTAGATCGGCAGGCACAGCACCTTGCGCGCGGCTTCCGACGCGACGGGCAGGTTGTCGCGGTTCGCGGACGGGAGCCCGCGATACATCGGGAATTCCGAAATCAGCGGATGGAAGTAGCGGCGCGCGTACACGTCGTAGTCGCGCAGCTTCTGATACAGCGCGTCGCGATCGAGCGGATAGTCTTCGTCGACGAGGATCGCGAAGTACGCGTGGTTCGCGACGGTCTGGCCGCCGAGCGGCACGCAGCGAATGCCGCGCACGTCGGCCAGCAGCGTGCGGTACAGCGTGTCGATTTCGCGGCGGCGCGCGAGTGCGCCGTCGATGTGCTGCAGCTGGAGCATCCCGAAGGCGGCGTTGATCTCGCTCATCTTGCCGTTGATGCCGGGCGCGACGACCGTGACTTCGTCGACGAAACCGAAGTTCTTCAGGTGGTCGATCCGTTGCTTGGTCTTCGCGTCCGGGCAGATGATCGCGCCGCCTTCGAACGTGTTGAACACCTTCGTCGCGTGGAAGCTCAGCACCGACAGGTCGCCGTGGGTGAGCACGCTGCCGCTGGCGTTTTGCACACCGAACGCATGTGCGGCGTCGTAGATCACGCGCAGGTTGTAGTTGTCGGCGATCTTCTGGATCGCGTCGACGTCGCACGGGTTGCCGTAGCAGTGCACGGGCAGGATCGCGGTGGTTTGCGGCGTGATCGCCGCCTCGATGCGCGCGGGGTCGAGATTGAGCGTGCCGGGCGTGACGTCGACGAACACCGGCTTGATGCCGTTCCACAGCAGCGAATGCGCGGTTGCGACGAACGAGTACGGCGTCGTGATCACCTCGCCGGTGATGCGCAGCGCCTGCAGCGCGGTGACGAGCGCGAGCGTGCCGTTCGCGAACAGCGACAGGTAAGGCACGCCGAGATACTCGCACAGCGCGCGTTCGAACTGCTGGTGGAACGGGCCGCCGTTGGTCAGCGTCCGGCTCTCCCAGATCTTTTCGAGATAGGGCAGGAATTCCGCGAGCGGCGGAAGGTGCGGCTGCGTGACGTAGATGCGTTCGTGCGGCAGTTGCGCGACGGACGACGCGGGCAGGCTGGCGGTCATGGTGATCTCTCTCGGTGACGCGTGGAGCTCAGGCCTCGGCCGCGGCCTGTGCGGTGGCCGTGTCGTCGAACAGCGGCGTGTCGAATGCGGTGACGGGTTCGTCCGCGCACCAGCGGGTCCACATCGTGCGCAGCGCCGACGACAAGCCGGCCGCGACGACGGCCGGCCGGAACGCGGCGGATTGCAAGCAGCGCGCACGCAGGCCCGTGCGCAGCGCCTGCAGCGCGGCGGTGTCGTGGCCGAGGGCCAGCGCCTTCGCGACGAAATCGTCTTCGTCCGTCGCGATGTATTCGTCGAGCCCGACGTGCTGCAGCCAGCCCGCGCTGCCACGCCCGGCCATCGTCGCGCCGGGGAGCGTCACGGTCGGCACGCCCATCCACAGCCCGTTCAGCGTGGTCGTCGAACCGGTGTACGGGAACGTGTCGAGGCAGAGATCGACGCCGTGGTGCTGCTGCATGAAGACCGGAATGTTCGAGCGGCGGTGAAACGTCAGGCGGCCGGCATCGATGCCCGCGGCGGCGAACCATTCGGTCAGCGCGCCCTGGTCGCGGTCGTTGCTGATCGCGCCGAGCGCCATGCGCGCGGTCGGGTCTGCATGCAGCACGCGCGCCCAGACCTCGATCACGTGCGAACTCAGCTTGTTCAGGCGGTTGAAGCTGGCGTAGGTCGTATAACCGTTGTGGAGCGCCGGCAGCACGTTGACGGGCGGGCAGTTCGGCGGTGGCATGAACGGCGCGATCGCGGGCAGCCGCACGATCTGCTCGACGAACTGGTCGTCGAATGCGCCGTGCGGCGCGACGAAGCGGTCCGTCAGGTAGTAGTCCATCTTGCTGAGGCCGGTCGTGGCCGGATAGCCGATCCAGGACGCCTGAACTGGCGCCGCGCGCTGCGCCAGCGCGACGAGTCGGTTGCGGCCGGTATGGCCCGACAGGTCGATCACGATGTCGATGCGGTCGTTGCGCACGCGTTCGAGGAAGGCCTGGTCGCTCATGCCGGCGACGTTGCGCCACGTCGTGGCGTGGGCCTTGAAGCGCTCGGACGTCTGATCTTCCTCGAAGTGATTGTGATAGAAGTGCATCGCAATGCCGGAATCGGTCGCGAGCTGCTCGATCACGGGCACCGCGTAGGAGGCGACCGCGTGGCTGAACAGGTCGCCCGACACGAAGCCGACCTGCAGCTTGCGCGCCGGGTCGCGTGGGTTCGAGAACACGGCCGCGCGGTTGCGCTTGTGGTTGTCGTAGCGCTGGCCGAACTTGCGGTGTTCCGCGACGAGCGTCTGCGGAGCGAATTCGCTGCTGTGCGCGATACAGAACAGCATGCTGCTGTGGGTGATGCTGTCGGTCGGGTTGATTTCGATCGAGCGCTTCAGCCAGCCCACCGCTTCCTGCGTGGCGCCCAGTTCGAGCAGCACGAAGCCGAGCGTGCTCATCGGGGCGGCCGCGCCGGGTGCGAGTTCGACTGCGCGCCGGCAGGCCGCGATCGCTTCGTCTGTGCGGCGCATCGCGAACAGCACGAGCGCGCGGACCCGCATCGCCTCAGGGTGATCCGGCTGGAGCTCGAACAGGCGCTGACACTGTTCGTCGGCTTCCGCGAGACGGTTCATTGCCCGCAACGTATCGGCGAGCAGGATGCGCACGAGCACTTCGTTCGGCAGCAAGGCGACCGTACGCAGGCCGGCCTCGATCATCTCCGCGAAGCGGCCTTCCCGGTGATGCGATGCGGACAGCGCGCGCCAGCATGAGCCGTCTTCCGGGTAGTCGGCGACCAGTTGCCGCGCAAGCGCGGTGGCTTCCGCGTGCTTGTTTTTGTCGAACAGCGCCGCGTGCTTTTGCAGCAGCGTCTGGCTGGGGCGGCGGACAGGTTTGCCGGCGTCGTTCCGCCCGGCCGGGCCGGCCGCGGTTTCCAGGACGATCGCCGTATCGATGCCGCTTGGGGCGACGGCGACCGCCGCAGTCGCGAGCACGATGTCGGGCGACGCCAACTGCGCGATCAGGCCGTCCAGTGCCGGGCCGTGCACGCCGCGCTGTTGCGCGATCTCGACGGCGATCCATGCAGCGGCCGTTTGTCCGCTGCGATGCAGCGCGTGGATGTAGCTGACCCAGTAGTAGCCGTTGGCCGGATTCGAGCCGATGGCGGCTTCGAAATGCGGTATCGCGTCAGCCGGGCGGCCCGTATCGACCATCAGCACCGCGAGGTTGTAGTGCGCGTCCCCATGCGTGGGCATTGCGTCGAGGATCGCCTCGTACAGCGCCTGCGCGTCGTCGAATGCGCCGCTGCGCTGGCGTTCGAGCGCGTTGTCCAGGACGAGCGCGATGTCCTGCGCAAGCTGCTGTTCGGGTGTGAGCGTGGCGGAGGCGGACAGGTCGAACGAGGGCATGATGAAATCTGCGGAGAGTCGGTCGATACCATTATGGGTAGCGTGCCGCCGCGCCGATGCCGCGAGGTGACGGTAAAAGCCCGGTCAGTTTGGCCGATTGAACGGGTGGCCGCGGCACCGGGCGACGCGGCCGGCAGTGGGCAAAAAAACGCCCGCGCGAGGCGGGCGGAGGCGAACGAGCACGCCCTCACATCAGCGTGTAGTTCTTGTTGTCGGGTTGTCGGCGCGCGCGATCGGGCGCGGCGCGTGGCGCGTGTGCGGCGTGCCTTAGCGGTTCGCGATGGTCTGGTACTGGCCGACGGCCTGCACGCGGCTCATCGCCGCCTGGTATTCGTCGGTCAGTTCCTGCTGCGCGCGTTGCGCGTCGGCGAAGATGCGGTCGTTGCTGGTCTGCATGCGGCGGATCGCGGCGATGCCGTCGGGCTGCTGGACGGCTGCGAGCAACGCGACCAGCGACCAGCGCGCATCGACGAGGCGCACTGCCTCGTTCCAGTCGGCTATCGCGGCCGCGTGTTCGATCGCATCGGTGAGTGCGTCGATCTGCGCAATCAGTTCAGTCTGTTCCATCTGGACTCTCCTGTCCGGCTAGCGATCAGCCCTTGTTGGTCGACATTGCACCGGCGCTGTTCGTGCCGCCGAACAGCTGCGTCAGGTATTGCGAGTTGCTGTTCATCGTCGCCATCAGCGTGTTGAGCGCGGTGAACTGGGCCTGGTACTGGGTGGACAACTGCGCGACGTAGTTCGACAGATTCGACTGCTGCTGCGTGACGCTCTTCAGGTCGTTGTTGAGCGCCGTCGTGCGCGCGGCGATCAGTCCGTTCGTCTGCGTGTAGTTCGTGATGTTGGTCGTCAGCTGCTGACCAATCCCGGTCTTGGAGTTGAACAGGGTCGCAACGCCGGACGGGTTGCTCTGCAGCGCGCCGTTGAGCGCCGTGTTGTTGACCTGCAGCGTGCCGTCGGCCTGCAGCGTGACGCCGATCGAAGCGAGGTTGATCGTCGAGCTGCTGCCATTCGCACCGCTGCCGCTCACGCCGCTTGCGACGATCGACGCGAGTGCGTTGTTGATCGTATTCAGCGTCGAGTCGCCGAGCAGCGGGCCTTGCGACGATGCGCCGGACGTGAAGCTCGACAGCGAGCCCATCGTCGTGACGAGCGTGTTGTACAGCGTCGCGAAGTTGTTGATCGCGGCTGCCTGGGATTTGGTGTCGGCCGCGACCGTCAGCGTCTGGGTCTGGCTCGCATTGACGGCGGCCGTGGTCAGGTTCAGCGTGACGCCGGTGATCGCGCTCGTCACTGTATTGCTCGCGCTCGTGCCGGCGATGCCGTTGATCGTGAATGCGGCGTCCTGCGCGGCCGTGCTTTGCTTCCATGCGGCGCCGCTGTTCGCGGACGTGAAGGTCGACTGCCCGCCCGTCGTGCTGGCCGTCGACGTGACGCCGAGGCTGGACAGGCCGTTGTCGCCGGACACGTTGCTGAGCGCGACGCTGATCGTGTTCGCCGCGCCGGTCGGCGTCGAGCTGAGCACGAGGTGCGCGCCGTCGCTGCCGTTGACGACCGATGCGACGATGCCCGGGTTGCCGGTCGTGTTGTTGATCGCGGCGGCGATGCCGGACAGCGTGTTGTTCGCGCTGTTCACGTTGACCGTGAACGACTGGCTGCCGAGCGACAGCGTCATCGTGCCGGTGCCGAGCGCCGTCGACGAACCGAAGGCGGCCGACGACAACGATTGCGACGTCGCGATCTGCGTGACGCCGAGCGAATAGCTGCCGGCGACGGCGCCGGCGCCCGCGGTCGCGGTGACGCCGGTGCCGCTTGTGGTCGCGGTGAAGGTGTTCTGCAGCGAGCCGTTCGACAGCGTCGTGAGGCTGGCCTGCAATGCGCTCAGCGCGGCCGAAAGGGCGCCGTACGCGGAAATCTGGGTGTTGTCGCTGCTCTGCTGCGCGCTGAGCGCGGCAGCCTGACCGGCGGTCTTCGCATTGACGAGTGCCGTCACGAGCGAGTTGACGTCCATCGACGAGTTGCCGGTCGAGCCGCTGATGATCGATTGGGCAGCCTGCTGCAGCTGGCTGTTGGCCGAGCTGTTGGCGGCGGTGACGGCGGAATTGATCGTCGACATCGTATTGCTCCGTGCGGCGGATGATCCGTGGAATTCTGGGTGAAGACCCGGCGGCGGGGCAAGGCCCCGCGCGCCAAGTGCTTGCGGCCGGGCCACGCGTTACGCGAGGCCCGGCCGCGGGTTGCTACGCGATTACTGCAGGAGCTTCAGGACCTGCTGCGGCAGCGAGTTCGCCTGTGCGAGCACCGAGATGCCTGCTTGCTGCAGCACCTGGTTCTTCGACATGTTCGCGGTTTCCTGCGCGAAGTTCGCGTCGGTGATCTGCGACTGTGCCGACGACAGGTCGGTCGATTCTGCCTGCTGCGACGTTGCGATTGCCGTGAAGCGGTTTTGCGCCGCGCCCAGCTGTGCCTGAACGTTGTTCACCGTTTGCAGCGCGTTGTCGATCGACACCATCGCGACGTTTGCACCACTGACCGTGCTGATGTCGAGGCCCGACACGGTTGCCGGCTTGTTGACGGCGTTGATCTGCGCAACGGCGTTCGTGATCGCGGTGAGCGACGCTGCCGACATGCTCGAGCTGGTTGCGCTCGCCTGGATCGACAGGGCACCGACTGCCGTGCCCGCGCCGGTCGTTGCGCTTGCGCCGAACACGGACTGTGCAACGGTTTGCGCGATGGCCCCGCCGTTCTGGTCGGTGAACGTGTAGCCACCTTGACCGTCCGACAGCACGTTGATCGCGGTGATCGCTGCGCCCGACGACGTGTACACGCCGGCGGTGTCGAGGCTCAGGCCCGTCACCGTGCCGACCGTCTGGCCCTTCTGCACCAGGCCGCCGCCGATCTTCGCGGCCGACATGCTTTGGCTCAGATCCAGCGTGATCGTCTGGCCGACGTTCGCGCCGACCTGGAACGACACGATGCCAGCGTTGCCGTTCAGGATGTTCGTGCCGTTGTACGTCGTTTGCGACGCGATACGGTTCACTTCCTGGATCTGCTGCGCGACTTCCTGTTGCAGTGCTGCCTGGTCGGTCGTGGACATCGTGCCCGTCGACGCCTGGACGGCCAGCTGGCGGATACGTTGCAGGCTGTTCGTCAGCGACGACAGTGCGCTCGATGCCGTTTGAATCATCGACACGCCGTCGTTGGCGTTCGACACGCCCTGGTTCAGACCGTTGATCTGCGTCTGCATCCGGGTCGAGATCGCGAGGCCTGCTGCGTCGTCCGCTGCGCTGTTGATGCGCTTGCCCGACGACAGGCGGGTGATTGCCTGCGACAGGGCGTTTTGCGAGCCGCTGAGGTTCTGCTGTGCAACCAGCGAATTGATGTTGCTGTTAATTCCGAGCATGGAAAATCTCCTGTTTAAGCCGAAAGCCCTGGAAAGCCGTTTTTGGCGTCGGCGGAAGCACTCGTTCATTGCTGGCCGCCTCAGAGCAGGATTTCGGCGTACCAAAACAAAACTTGAGGGGCGCGTTGAGATTCGGCCCGATTTTTTATCCTTCTTTGTCATTTCGGATGGGGCCGGCCGTACGGCCCGGTTAACGGGGGCAGAGACCGGCTTGCCGACGGAGTGACAACGCTGTGCGCACGGAATCGACAAAAGGATGGTTTTGTCTGTGATTCCCTGATATGATGGCGGGCTGAATTGAGATTTTCTGTCACGCCTTTGCCGTTTTCGGCATGTTTGCTGGCAGTCAAACGCGGCGCTGCACGCGGTTGTGAAGCGTACTCGCGGTGCTTTCCGCCTCTCTTTTCCGGCCTCCGAGGCCGTATTTCCGCTCGTTTCGCCTGTTGTGGGGACGCTCGGATGGCCGGTGCGTGGCGCTTGGCCGCTACGTTTTTGACCGTATAAGCAATTTAGGAACGACATGACGACGATTCTTCTGAAAGAAAACGAGCCGTTCGAAGTGGCGATTCGCCGCTTTCGTCGCGCTATCGAAAAAAACGGCCTGATCGCTGAACTGCGCGAGCGCCAGTCTTACGAAAAGCCGACCGCAGTCCGCAAGCGCAAGAAGGCAGCAGCCGTCAAGCGCCTGCACAAGCGCCTGCGCAGCCAGATGCTGCCGAAGAAGCTCCACTAAGAGCGTCTTCTGGTTCGCCGCGAAACGGCGGAGTGTGCTTCGAAAGAAGCCGCTCCGCCGTTTTGCTTTTGGGGGCCGGGAAAGGCCTGGGGCCGCGGCGTCGCCGGGCGAATCGCCCGCGTACGCAAGCGACGCGGCGAAGCTGGCTAGGGCGGCGACCAGGCAGCATGGGAGAGCGGGAAGGCGGGCGAAGCCGGCAATCATGGCGAATGAGCAATAACGAAAGTAAGAATCATTCGCATTGAGTTAAAATGCCGCGCATCGTAACGACACCCGTCGAACGCGCAACTCTTCCATGCCGTGCGCAAGGGCATCCGGCCTCGCCTGGGGCGGCCGGCTCTTGTGCGGCGCCTGACATCAAATGACCTGGATCCCGCCGAATCGGGGCCGCCGCTCGTGCCGGCCCGCTTACCGTTTGCTGTGCCCGCGATGAATGCGTTCCTGCGACCGTTTCTCGTTCGTCTGCATCGCTGGTTCGGCCTGGCCATCGCGCTGTTCCTGTTCGTCGCGGGGCTCACCGGTGCGCTGATCGCGTGGGATCACGAGCTCGATGCGGCGCTGAACCCGGATTTCTACGTCGCTCGCAGCGGCGCGGCGCCGCTTGCGCCGCTCGCGCTTGCGGCACGTATCGAGGCCGCCGACCCGCGCGTGCAGGTGACCTACCTGCCGCTGGCGGTCGAACCGGGGCATACGCTGCAGGCGGGTGTGATGCCGCGCACCGATCCGGCGACCGGCCGGCCGCACGCGCTCGATTTCAGCCAGATCGCCGTCGACCCCGCGACCGGTGCGGTGCAGGGCCGCCGCGAATGGGGGGCGCTATCGGTCGCGCGGCTCGACCTGATGCCGTTCATCTACCGGTTGCACTACTCGCTGTTCCTGCCCGAGTACGGCGGGATCAACTTCGGGTTCTGGGTGATGGGCGTGGTCGGCATCGTGTGGGCGATCGACAGCCTGATCGCACTCGTGCTCGCGTTTCCGAACCTGAAAAGCTGGCGCAAGTCGTTCGCGTTCCGCGTGCGGCGCGGCGGTTATCCCCTCGTGTTCGACCTGCACCGCTCGGGCGCCGTCTGGGTGTGGGGGCTGCTGCTTGTCGTTGCGGTCACATCGATCTCGATGAATCTCGGCAATCCGCTCGTGCGACCGCTCGTGTCGATGTTCTCGCTGCTCGCCGAAACGCCTTACACGAATCCCGAGCACTTCCCGCCCGCACCGCCGGGCAGCAAGGTGCTGCCGCGCGAGCGGATCGTCGAGATCGCGCGTTCGGCCGGGCGCGACGCGGGGATCGCCGCGCCGCCCGGCGCGCTGCTGTTCGCGCCGGCGATGAATGTCTATGCGGTCGGGTTCTTCACGCCCGGCAACGACCACGGCGACGTCGGGCTCGGCAATGCGTGGCTTTACTGGGACGCGGTGACCGGCAAGCCCGTCGCCACCCAGGTGCCGGGCCGCGGCTCGGCCGGCGACCTGTTCATGCAGGCACAGTTTCCGTTGCACTCGGGGCGGATCGCCGGCGTCGCGGGCCGCGTCGCGGTGAGCGTGCTCGGCGTCGTCATCGCGATGCTGAGCGTGACGGGCATCTGCATCTGGGTGAAGAAGCGCAGCGCGCGCGTGCGGGCCGCGCGGAGCACGCGGGCAGCCGTGCCGGCGTCGTCGCGCGCCGCGCGGTAGGCGGACGGCGGGACAGCTGCGGGGCAGGGGCGACGGGTGGGGGGGGGCGGCGGGGGCCGGCGCCGTCAGCCCGCCTTGCGCCGGCGTGCCGGCTGTTTGCCGCCGAGCGCCGCGCATGGCGCGTGGCACGGGCAATCGACCTCGTGATCGTTGACCATGCCGGTCGCCTGCATCAGTGCGTAGCAGATCGTCGAACCGACGAACTTGCAGCCGTACGCCTTCAGCGCCTTGCTGAGCGCGTCGGACTGCTCGGTCGACGCGGGTGCGTCGCGGTACGACTGCCACGCGTTCTGGACCGGCGTGTCGCCGACGAACGACCACAGGAACGCGGCGAGCGACCCGTGCTCGTCGCGGATGCGCTGCACGGCGCGCGCGTTGTTCACCGCGGATTCGACCTTTGCGCGGTTGCGTACGATGCCGGGGTTCTCCAGCAATTTTTCGATGCGCTTCGGCGTGAAGCGCGCGACGGCGTCGACATCGAAATCGGCGAATGCCTCGCGATAACCCGCGCGCTTGTTCAGGATCGTCGACCAGGACAGCCCGGCCTGCGCGCCTTCGAGGATCAGCATTTCGAACAGGTGGCGATCGTCGTGCGACGGCCGCCCCCACTCGGTATCGTGATAGTGAGCGTCCGCTTCCGTCTTCACCCAGTTGCACCGCTGCGACATCGTCTGCCTCGTTTTCAGTGTCGATTCGATCGCGCCAGCATAGCGGAAGCCCTTTTCACGGGATAGCCGGCCGAACGGCAGATGGGCGCACGGCGCCGATCCGGTTAAGCTTGGCGCCTGTTCGAATCAGCGGGATGAAGGCATGACGGCATTACTTTTTGCGATCGGTATCGACGGCGGCGGCTCGGGCACCCGCGCGGTGCTGGCGGACCGGCAGGGGCGCGAGCTCGCGCAGGGGCGCGGCGGCCCGTCGGGGCTCGGTCTCGGTATCGAGCGCGCGTGGGCGTCGATCGGCGCGGCCTGCGCGGACGCATTCACGCAAGCCGGTTTCGCGTTCGAATGGTCGCAGTGCGCGCTCGGCTGCGGGCTTGCGGGCGTCAACAATGCGGCGTGGCTCGCCGCGTTCCGCGCGCAGGCGCCGCTCGGTGCGCTCGCGGTCGAGAGCGACGCCTATACGACCGTCGTCGGCGCGCACGGCGGCGCGCCGGGGCTCATCGTCGCGCTCGGCACCGGCAGCATCGCGGCGGCGCTCGATGCGGCCGGCGCCTGCCGGATCGCCGGAGGTTTCGGCTTTCCGTCCGGTGACGAGGCGAGCGGCGCGTGGCTCGGCGTGCGCGCGCTCGCGTACGCGCAACAGGCGCTCGACGGCCGCGTGCCGCGGGATGCATTCGCCGACGCGCTGCTCGCGGAAACGGGCGCGCAGGATCGCGACGCGCTCGTCCAGTGGTCGTGCGATGCGAACCAGACGATCTACGCGCGCCTCGCGCCGATCGTGTTCGCGCACCGCTCGCATCCCGTCGCGAGCGCGCTGATCGCGCAGGCGGGCGACGAGATCGGCAAGATGATCGATGCGCTCGATCCGCAGCAGGCACTGCCGGTCGCGCTGTGCGGCGGGTTGGCGGACGCGCTTGCACCGGCCGTGCCGGCGCGCCACGCCGCGCGGCTGCGCGCGCCGCTCGACGATTCCGCGCACGGCGCGCTGCGGCTCGCGCTGCAGGCGCTGCGGGCGGCGGAGGGCGGTTGAAGGTGGTGGACGGCGGTTGACGATGCGCTGAAGCAGGGCCGCAGGCGGCGATCGACCGGGAACCGTCCGGCGCGCAATCGGGCACGACGTTAAAATGGCCGTTCCGCAGAGCCCTGAGCGCCATTCTTCCGTCCCATGTACAAAGTCATCGCCACCGATCTCGACGGTACCCTGCTGAACAGCGACCACCAGCTCGATCCGTACACGATCGACACCGTCCGCCGCCTCGACGGCGACGGCCTGCAGTTCGTGATCGCCACGGGGCGCCATTACGCGGACGTCGCCGGCATTCGCGACGTGCTCGGCATCCGGCCGTACCTGATCACGTCGAATGGCGCGCGCGTGCATGCGCCGGACGACACGATGATCCACGCGCAGGACATCGATCCCGCGATCGTCCGTGGCCTCGTGCAGCCGGACGTCGTCGGCGCGCACGGCCGCGTGATCGTCAACCTGTTCACCAACCAGGGCTGGCTGATCGACCGCGAAGCGCCGCACCTGCTCGAATTCCACCAGGATTCGGGCTTCCGGTACGACGTGATCGACATGGCCGCCCACGACGGCGCGAATATCGCGAAGGTGCTGTATATCGGCGAGCCGGCCGATCTGGCGGTCGTCGCCGAGCAGATGCGCGTGCGTTTCGGCGATGCGCTGTACGTCACGTACTCGCTGCCCGACTGTCTCGAAGTGATGACCGCGAACGTGTCGAAGGGCCGCGCGCTGCGCACGGTGCTCGCGCGGCTCGGCGTCGACACCGGCCACTGCATCGCGTTCGGCGACAACATGAACGATATCGACCTGCTTGAAACCGCCGGTCACGCGTTCATGATGAACAACGCAAATCCCGACCTGGTCGCGCGGCTGCCGCACATCCCGCGGATCGGCAACAACTTCGACGCGGGCGTCGCCCGCCACCTGCGCACGCTGTTCTCGCTCGAGGGCAACGTCGCCGCTTCCTGAGCACCCTGCTCAGGGGCGCTTCCCGAGCGGAAATGAAAAACGGGCGCCAAGGGCGCCCGTCGAAATTGCTTGCCTCGTGTTCTTGGACAGCGTGAGGCTCGCTGCTCTGCTCGCGTGACCCCGTAGTGTTTTATTCGCTTGTGCGAGCCGATGCCGGCAGCAGGTCGACGGCGTTGTCACGCCCCGCGACCAGCGGGTAAATGATCCCTGCGAGTACCGCGCCGATGATCGGCGCCACCCAGAACAGCCACAGCTGGCCGATCGCCTCGCCGCCGACGAACAGCGCGGGGCCGGTCGAGCGGGCCGGGTTCACCGACGTGTTGGTGACCGGAATCGAGATCAGGTGAATCAGCGTCAGGCACAGGCCGATCGCGATCGGCGCGAAGCCGGCCGGTGCGCGCTTGTCGGTCGCGCCGAGGATCACGAACAGGAAGAAGGCCGTCATCACGACTTCGCAGATGAACGCCGCGCCGAGCGCGTAATGGCCGGGCGAGCGTTCGCCGAAGCCGTTCGTCGCAAAGCCGCTGCCGACCACGTCGAAGCCCGGCTTGCCGGTCGCGATCAGGTACAGCACGAACGCACCGAGCGTCGCGCCGACCACCTGCGCGACGATGTACGGCGCGAGATCGCGCGCCGGGAAGCGGCCGGCGACCGTCAGGCCGACGCTCACCGCCGGATTCAGGTGGCAGCCCGAAATGTGTCCGATCGCGAATGCCATCGTCAGCACGGTCAGGCCGAAGGCAAGTGCGACACCGGCAAAGCCGATGCCGAGGCCCGGAAAGGCGGCGGCCAGCACGGCGCTTCCGCACCCGCCGAGCACCAGCCAGAACGTGCCGAATACCTCTGCAGCGAGACGCTGAGAAAGATTCATGTAAGGGACCTTGTTCAAGTGGGTTGAAGACGGCCAGGCGACACGACGGATTTATTCGATCGCCCGGAATTGGTCTGGATTATAGGAAATGAATCGGGTCCGGGAGGGTCAACGATTGTTAAATTTGAATGGCTGACGAATGCCTTTTATTAGAATAAGTCCGCATTCTCGATATAGCCGATTCGGTTAAAGATGACAGCATTTATTTCGAAGGGTAGGGCGGCAGTGCGGATGACGTAACGGATGTTTGTGTCCCGGTGGATTCGCCGGGGCCGCATCATCGAAAAAAGGGAGTCGAAAAATGTCTCAATACGCGAAACTCAAGGCGCAGATCGCTGATCTGCAGGCCCAGGCGGACGACGTGCGCCGCCAGGAAGTGGCGGCCGTCATTGCCGACGTCCAGCGAATGATTGCCGAATACGGCCTGACGGCCCAGGACCTGGGCTTCGCGGAGCGGGCACGGCGCGGCCGTCCGCCGAAGAAGTCGCCGCTGCCGCCGAAATTTCGCGATCCGAAGTCCGGCGCGACCTGGAGCGGGCGCGGCAAGCCGCCGAATTGGATCGTCGGGAAAAACCGCGATCGATTCCTGATCGAATGACTGAAAGCCCCAAAAGAAAAGAGCCGCATCGTCGATGCGGCTCTTTTGTATTGCGCGCCGATTTCGGCGCGAATTTTACGGAATATTTCCGCGCGGATTTCCGCGTCAGGCGCCCGCAACCCGGCGCAATGCCGGTTGCCGGGTCGTCGTGCAAAGCGTTTCGTAAGTTTCGACATAACGCTGCGCCATTGCCTTCGAGCTGAAACGCGTGTCGAAACGTTCGCGGATCGCGGTGCGCGACAGGGTGTCGATCCGGTGCAGCGCGCCGACCGCGCCCTGCACGTCCTCGACGATGAAGCCGGTCACGCCGTCCTCGATCACTTCCGGCACCGAACCGCGGTTGAACGCGACGACCGGCGTGCCGCAGGCCATCGCCTCGATCATCACGAGGCCGAACGGTTCCGGCCAGTCGATCGGGAACAGCAGCGCCTTCGCGCCGGACAGGAAGGCGGGCTTCTGCGCTTCGTTGATCTCGCCGATGAACTCGACGTGCGCCTCGCCGAGCAGCGGCTCGATCACTTCCTTGAAATAGTCGGCGTCGGCCTTGTCGACCTTCGCGGCGATCTTCAGCGGGAGCCCGCTTTGCGCGGCGATCCGGATTGCCGTGTCGACGCGCTTTTCGGGGCAGATGCGGCCGAGGAACGCGAGGTATTCGGGCTTCACGCCCGGCTGCGGCGTGAGCAGGGTGTCGGGCAGCCCGTGATACACGGTGCCGGCCCACGCGGCCTGCGGCAGCGGCTTGCGCTGGTTGTTCGAGATCGACACGACCGGTGCGTCCGGGAACGCGTCGAACACGGGCTGCAGCTCCGGCAGGTCGAGGCGGCCGTGCAGCGTCGTCACGTAAGGCGTGTCGAGGCGCGACATCAGCGGGAACGGCAGGTAGTCGAGGTGGAAGTGCAGCACGTCGAATTCGTGCGCGACACGGGCGACCTGCTCGAGGAGCCGCATATGGGGCGCCATCGAATCGCGGATCGACGGGTCGAGCCGCAGTGCGCGCGGCCAGGCCGCCTCGAGACGGGCCGACGTAACGGAGTCGCCGCTCGCGAACAGCGTCACGTCGTGGCCAAGTTCGACGAGCGCCTCGGTTAGGTAGGACACGACACGCTCGGTGCCGCCATAGAGTTTCGGCGGAACGGCTTCGTAAAGCGGCGCGATCTGGGCAATTCGCATGGGTGATCTCCGGTGTCGATCCGCTTGGGCGCTTGGGCGCCGATACGGATCCCCTACAAGGTTGCGGAACTCGCCGACGCACGCTGTTGGCGGTACGTGGCCGGGCCCTGGGCGGGGTGCGCGGGGCGCCGGACGGCAAGCTGCGGGGCGGGCCGGCACGGCTCGCGCCGCCGCCCATTGGAGGTCATTATCGATATCGCACTGTAGGGTTCGAGTGATTTTTCAAACACTTAAGGCTTGTTACACGATGAAATACACGAAAACCCCGAGAAAAAGGGCGCGGGAACGTGAATCGATATAGACGCATCTATTGTTGCGTCAACGTGAAAAAGCTCTATAATTTTTACCGATTCGATTGTCGGCGGCCTCGCCGGCAAGCCTTCCGCCATTGCGCGGCGGCCATCGGGCACATCACGGTGGAACCCGCGCCACCCCTCGTTTTCCTTCCGGTTCCTTTCAATTCGCCTTGTCGGAAAAATTCCTACACGGTTTACAGACAAATCCTGCATGGCATACGCCACTTCGCTGATACCGGCATAAATGCCGTTTGGCCAAAATTCGCCCTGTAAGACTATAAACGAGCCGACCGAGCGCCAAGAGCGCTCCGAGCGAGCAAACGTTTTCATAACATGAATGGCCAAAGCAAAGCTCTTTAACGGGGGAATCATGAGCGCTACCAGCGAAATGCTCAGTGAGATCAAAGAGGTCAACCTGTCGTACCTCCTCCTCGCGCAACGCCTGCTGCGGGAAGACAAGGCGATGGGCATGTTCCGCATGGGAATTTCCCAGGAACTGGCCGACCTGCTCGCGAACCTCACGCTCGCACAGACCGTGAAGCTCGCCGCGTCCAACCAGATGCTGTGCCGTTTCCGCTTCGACGATCACGCGCTGCTGTCCTCGCTCGCCGACAAAGGCCGCAGCGATGTCGTCGCGCACGCCCACTCGGCCATCCTGATGGCCGGACAGCAGGTCGAAGGCGTCCGCTGATCCATCCCGCCTTGCGTATGTCCCGGCGTGCCGCGCCGGTGGGCAGCGTATTGGCCATCCATCCGAACAACGTCAAGCGGACGGTTTTCACCATGGCAAGCAAAAGCGTCGTGATCGAGGTGAAGGAAATCACCCTCGCCATCGAACTGATCGAACTGGGCGCCCGGCTGCAATTGCTGGAGGCGGAGACGAGCCTGTCGCGGGACCGTCTGATCAAGCTGTACAAGGAACTGAAGGGCGTGTCGCCGCCGAAGGGGATGCTGCCGTTCTCGACCGACTGGTTCATGACGTGGCAGCCGAACATCCACTCGTCGCTGTTCTACAACATCTACCGGTTCATGCAGGACCACGGCCGCTGCGAGCCGATCCAGTCGATCGTGAAGGCGTACCGGCTCTATCAGGAGCACGTGAACCTGTCCGGCGACGAGGCCGCGCTGAGCCTCACGCGCGCGTGGACGCTCGTGCGCTTCTTCGATTCGGGGATGCTGCAGATGACCCCGTGCACGCGCTGCGGCGGCCACTTCGTCGCGCATGCGCATGATCCGCATCAAGGTTTCGTCTGCGGCCTGTGCCAGCCGCCGTCGCGCGCGGGCAAGACCCGCAAGGCCGCCGCCGCGCGTGCCGAACTGGCCGCCGCCGCGGCCTGAGCGCCGCAGGGCGGGGCGCGAGCGGCGCCCGCGGGCCGCGCGAATCGTCTGCGAATTGCTGGTAAACACCGTCGGGCCGCCATCGAGCGGCCGCGAAAGTTTTCCTGCCGACTGCCGTAAACCTGATTAACGGCGGTCTCCCCGCCGGTCTTTCGTGAGGGACAGGCAGTGCTGATTATCGTGGGAACACTCGTGACGCTGTTGTCCGTCTTCGGCGGTTATGCGCTGGCAGGCGGGCATCTGGGCGCCTTGATCCAGCCCGTCGAGATCCTGATGATCGCGGGCGCCGGCGTCGGCGCATTCATCCTCGGCAACGGCGGCAAGACCATCAAGGCGACGCTGCGCGTGCTGCCGACGCTCTTCAAGGGCTCGAAATACACGAAGGACGTCTATATGGAGCTGATGGCGCTCCTGTACGTGCTGCTCGCGAAGGCGCGCAAGGAAGGCACGCTGACGCTCGAGGCCGACATCGACGATCCGGAAAAGAGCCCGATCTTCACGCAATACCCGAAGATCCTCGCCGATCGCCACATCGTCGAATTCCTGACCGACTACCTGCGCCTGATGGTGGGCGGCAACATGAACGCGTTCGAGATCGAGAGCCTGATGGACGAGGAGATCGAGACGCACCACGCGGAAGGCGAAGGCCCCGCGCACGCGCTGATGCGCGTCGGCGACGCGATGCCGGCGTTCGGTATCGTCGCGGCCGTGATGGGCGTCGTGCACACGATGGCGTCCGCCGACAAACCGCCCGCGGTGCTCGGCGCGATGATCGCGCAGGCGCTGGTCGGCACGTTCCTCGGGATCCTGCTGTCGTACGGGCTGATCGGGCCGCTCGCGAGCCTCGCGGAGCAGCGTGTCGCCGAGTCGACGAAGATGTTCCAGTGCATCAAGGTGACGATCCTCGCGACGCTGAACGGCTATGCGCCGGCGATTGCCGTCGAGTTCGGCCGCAAGGTGCTGTTCTCGACCGAGCGGCCGTCGTTTTCCGAGCTCGAAGAGCACGTGCGCCGCGTGAAGGCGAAGTGACGCGGAGCGCACGATGAGCAAGAGCAAGGATCGCGCGATCGTCGTCAAGCGGGTGGCCCCGGCGAAGAAGGGCCACCACGGCGGCGCATGGAAGCTTGCGTACGCGGACTTCATGACCGCGATGATGGCGTTCTTCCTGCTGATGTGGCTGCTGAGCTCGGTCACGCCGGTGCAGCTGAAGGGGATCGCCGAATACTTCAACACGCCGCTGAAGGCCGCGCTGCTCGGCAGCGGCGACCGCAACTCGCAGGACTCCAGCATCATCAACGCCGGCGGCCGCGACCTGTCGAGCGTCGACGCCGGCACGCTGCGCCGCACCGACGGCACGACGTCACTTGCCGAGCGGGTCGCGAAGCCGGTCGACGAGCAGGCGCAAGCGCAGGCGCAGGGCGCGATCGAGCGGCGCGAGCAGGCACGCCTGCACGACCTGCAGATCAAGCTGATGGCCGCGATCGAGGCCAATCCGACGCTGCGCCAGTTCAAGCAGCAGATCCGCATCGACTCGACGCTGATGGGGCTGCGCATCGAGATCGTCGATACGCAGAAGCGGCCGATGTTCGCGATGTCGAGCGACCACGTCGAGCCGTACATGCGCGACATCCTGCGCGAGATCGGCAAGACGCTGAACGACGTGCCGAACCGGATCATCGTCCAGGGCCACACCGACGCCGTGCCGTACGCGGGCGGCGAGGGCGGCTACAGCAACTGGGAGCTGTCGGCCGACCGTGCGAACGCGTCGCGCCGCGAATTGATCTCCGGCGGCATGGACGAGGCGAAAGTGCTGCGCGTGCTCGGGCTCGCGTCGACGCAGAACCTGAACAAGGCCGACCCGCTCGATCCGGAAAACCGCCGGATCAGCGTGATCGTGCTGAACCGCAAATCCGAAGAAGCGCTGATGCGCGACGACGCGACGACCACGACGCTGTCGGCCGACGCGGCGGGCTCGAAGCTGCTCGCGCAGCAGCTCGGCGGCCCGTCGCCGGCCGCGCGTCCGGTGGTCGCGAGCGCCGTCGCCGTGGCGCCGAAACCCTGACGTATCCAAGATTCCGAGACAGACATGATCCGAACCATTCTCGCCATCGACGACTCCGCGACCATGCGTGCGCTGCTGCAGGCAACGCTTGCGCAGGCCGGCTACGACGTGACGGTGGCGCCGGACGGCGAAGCCGGCTTCGACATGGCCGCGACCGCGCCGTACGACCTGGTGCTGACCGACCAGAACATGCCGCGCAAGAGCGGGCTCGAGGTGATCGCCGCGCTGCGCAAGCTGACCGCGTATGCGGACACGCCGATCCTCGTACTGACAACGGAGGGCAGCGATGCCTTCAAGGACGCCGCACGCGACGCGGGTGCGACCGGCTGGATCGAGAAACCGATCGACCCGGCCGTGCTGGTCGACCTGGTCGCGACGCTGTCCGAGCCGGCCGCCTCCTGACATGAACGCGACGAATCCAACCGGTGACCGGGCATGACTCTCGACATCACGCAGTTCTACCAGACCTTTTTCGACGAAGCGGACGAGTTGCTCGCGCAGATGGAGCAATTGCTGCTGAACCTCGACGTCGGCTCGCCCGACCCCGAGGATCTCGCCGCGATTTTCCGTGCTGCACATTCGATCAAGGGCGGCGCGGCGACGTTCGGCTTTTCCGCGCTGACCGATACGACGCACATCCTCGAATCGCTGCTCGACCGCGCGCGCAACCATGAGCTGACGCTGACCAAGGAAATGGTCGACGCGTTCCTCGAGACCAAGGACGTGTTGTCCGACCAGCTCGTCGACTACCGCGCGAGCGCCGAACCGGATGCGGCCGCCGCCGCGACGATCTGCGCGAAGCTCGAACGGCTGAAGGCCGAGAGCGGCGCGGGGGCGCCGGCGGCCGTGGCGGCCGCGCCTGCTGCGCCCGTCGCGCCTGTCGCCGTGGCTGCCGCACCGGCCGCGGAGCCCGCCGCCAGCGGCGATCGCGCGCCCGATCATGTGATCGAGCAGGCGGTTGCGGCCGCGCATCCGGCGGCCGAAGCCGGCGAAAGCGGCCCGCACCTGAAGATCACGCTGCTGGGCGTCGACGCGAAGGACCAGGCGCTGCTCAGCGAGGAACTCGGCAACCTCGGCCGGATCGTCGGCCGCGAGGAAGCGGGCGCCGACCTGACGCTGTGGCTCGAATCGGACGTGCCGTCCGACGACATCGTCGCGGTGTGCTGCTTCGTGATCGACGAAAGCCAGATCCGCGTCGCGCACGGCACGGCGCCTGCCGCGCCGGCGGCACCGGCCGCCGCGCAGGACGTCGCGGCACCGGCCGCCGAACCGACTGTCGAACCGGCCGCGGCCGCACAACCCGCCGCGCGGGTCGAGGTATTCGCGCCTCAGGCTGCCGCACCGGCGCCGGCGCCCGCCGCCGTGGAGCCGGCCGCCGCCGCACAACCGCCGCAACAACCCCAGCAGCCGCAGGCCGAACACGCGGCGCAGGCCGCCGCGCACCACGACGACAAGCGTGCACGCCCGGCCGCCGCGGCCGCATCGGGTGCCGAAGGCAGCTCGATTCGCGTCGGCGTCGAGAAGGTCGACCAGCTGATCAACCTCGTCGGCGAGCTCGTGATCACGCAGGCGATGCTCGCGGAGACGGCGACCGCCTTCGATCCGGCACTGCACGACCGCCTGTTCAACGGGATGGCGCAGCTCGAGCGCAATGCGCGCGACCTGCAGGAAGCCGTGATGTCGATCCGCATGATGCCGATGGACTACGTGTTCAGCCGCTTCCCGCGGCTCGTGCGCGACCTCGCCGGCAAGCTCGGCAAGCAGGTCGAGCTCGTCACGTTCGGCCAGGCGACCGAGCTCGACAAGAGCCTGATCGAACGGATCATCGATCCGCTCACGCACCTCGTGCGCAACAGCCTCGACCACGGGATCGAAACCGTCGACAAGCGCGTCGCCGCCGGCAAGGACGCGGTCGGCCAACTCGTGCTGTCGGCCGCGCATCACGGCGGCAACATCGTGATCGAGGTGAGCGACGACGGCGCGGGCCTGAACCGCGAACGGATCCTCGCGAAGGCCGCGAAGCAGGGCATGCAGGTGTCCGACAACATCAGCGACGAAGAGGTGTGGAACCTGATCTTCGCGCCGGGCTTCTCGACCGCCGAGACCGTGACCGACGTGTCGGGCCGCGGCGTCGGGATGGACGTCGTGAAGCGCAACATCCAGTCGATGGGCGGCCACGTCGAGATCACGTCGCTGGCCGGCCGCGGCACGACCACGCGGATCGTGCTGCCGCTCACGCTGGCGATCCTCGACGGGATGTCGGTGAAGGTCGGCAACGAGATCTTCATCCTGCCGCTGAACTTCGTGATGGAGTCGCTGCAGCCGTCGAACGACGACATCTACACGGTCGGCAACGGCGAGCGCGTGGTGCGCGTGCGCGGCGAATACCTGCCGCTCGTCGCGCTGCACGAAGTGTTCTCGGTCGAGGACGCGCGCACCGACCCGACGCAGGGGATCGTCACGATCATGGAAACCGAGGGGCGTCGCTTCGCGATGCTGATCGACGAGCTGGTCGGCCAGCAGCAGGTCGTCGTGAAGAACCTCGAAACGAATTACCGCAAGGTGCATGGCATCTCGGCGGCGACCATCCTCGGCGACGGCAGTGTCGCGCTGATCGTCGACGTCGCGGCGCTGAACCGCGAAACCCGTGCGATGCACGGCGCCCGTGCGGGCGCCGAGCTCGCGATGTTCTGACTCTCGCCATTCAACCGATTGGGGGCAAACGTGCCTGCTGAAGTCCAAATGATCAATCCGGCCGCGGCGAACGCGGCAAACAGCCGCCGTGACGCGGAACAAGGCGATGCGACGGGCCAGGAATTCCTCGTGTTCACGCTCGGTGACGAGGAATACGGGATCGACATCCTGAAGGTGCAGGAAATCCGCGGCTACGACAGCGTCACGCGCATCGCGAACGCGCCGGAATTCATCAAGGGCGTGATCAACCTGCGCGGGATCATCGTGCCGATCGTCGACATGCGGATCAAGTTCCATCTCGGCCGCGTCGAGTACGACCACCAGACCGTCGTGATCATCCTGAACGTCGCGCATCGCGTGGTCGGGATGGTGGTCGACGGCGTGTCGGATGTGCTGACGCTGCAGACCGACCAGATCATGCCGGCGCCGGAATTCGGCGCGACGCTGACGACCGAGTACCTGACGGGCCTCGGCACGGTCGACGGCCGGATGCTGATCCTGATGGACATCGAGAAGCTGATGTCGAGCCGTGAAATGGCGCTGATCGAGACGCTCGGCGGGTAAGCGCGCCGCGCGCGCAGGAATTTCGGGAGAATCTGCAATGTTGCATAACTGGTCGATCCGCACGACGCTGACGGCGGTCGGACTCATCCTCGTGTGCCTGGCCGCCGCGGTCGGCGGGCTCGGCCTCTACGCGCTCAATCACGCGAGCCGCTCGCTCGACGAGATCGCGCACGTCGATCTGCCGGCGATCCATGCGCTCGACGACACGTCGTCGTACCTGCTGCGCGCACGCGTGTCGCTCGATCGCTTCCGGTCGCTGACGGAAGCCGGCAACACGGCCGACGCGGCCAAGGTGCTCGACCGCGCGCAGGAGCTGTACGCGAAGTCGAACCAGAACTGGCAGGCGTTCCAGTCGACGCCGAAGCTCGGGGTCGAGCAGGCGCTCGTCGACGAGTTGTCCGCACGTTACGCGACGATCGTGAAGGAAGGCGTCGAGCCCGAGTTCGCAGCCGCGCGCGCGGGCGACATGGCCGCGTACCACGCGGTCGCCGACACGAAGATCAGCCCGATGTTCGTCGCTTACGACCTGGCCGCGTCGGCCGTGGTCGCGTCGCTGCAGAAGCGCGCGGAGGACCGCCAGGCCGCGACGCAGTCGCAGATCTCGCTGATGGTCGCGCTGATCGCGGCCGGCATCGCGATCGCGTTCGTCGTCGTGATCTTGATCCGCTTCGCGCTGCGCGGGCTGATCGTGAAGCCGCTCGAGGATGCGATCGCGCACTTCGAGCGTATCGCCGGCGGCGACCTCACGCAGCCGGTGAACGTGTTCAGCACGAACGAGATCGGCCGCCTGTTCGGCGGCATCAAGCGGATGCAGGACGCCGTCACGACCATGGTGCAGGCCGTGCATCGCGGCACCGAATCGATCGACGTCGGCGCACGCGAGATCGCGACCGGCAACGTCGACCTGTCGCAGCGCACCGAGGAGCAGGCCGCGTCGCTGCAGGAAACCGCGTCGAGCATGGAGCAGCTGACGGGCACCGTGCGGCAGAACGCGGAGAACGCGCGGCAGGCGAGCCAGCTCGCGGTGAACGCGTCGGACATCGCGACGCAGGGCGGCGACGTGGTCGGCCAGGTCGTGTCGACGATGCAGGACATCGCGGCGAGCTCGGGCAAGGTCGTCGACATCATCGGCACGATCGAGGGCATCGCATTCCAGACCAACATCCTCGCGCTGAACGCGGCGGTCGAAGCCGCACGCGCGGGCGAGCAGGGCCGCGGCTTCGCGGTGGTCGCGGGCGAGGTGCGCTCGCTCGCGCAGCGCAGCGCGAGCGCCGCGAAGGAAATCAAGCAACTGATCGGCGATTCGTCCGAGAAGGTCGAGAGCGGGTCGGCGCTCGTCGCACGCGCGGGCTCGACGATGGACGAGATCGTGCAGGCCGTGCGCCGCGTGACCGACATCATGGGCGAGATCAGCGCCGCGTCGGACGAGCAGTCGACCGGCATCGAGCAGGTCAACCGCGCGGTCGGCCAGATGGATTCGGTCACGCAGCAGAACGCGGCGCTCGTCGAGCAGGCGGCCGCTGCGGCTGCGTCGCTCGAGGAGCAGACGCGCCAGATGAAGGCGATCGTGTCGGACTGGCGCGTGGCGGGCGGCATCGTGCTCGCGCCGTCGCGCAGTGCCGTGCGGCCGGTCGCGCATGAACCGGCGGTCGTGCCGGCGTTGCCGTCGGAGCCGCGTTACGACGCCGCGCCGGTCGCCGCGCTGCCGGCACCGCAGGCTGCCGCGTCATCCGCACGGCGCGCCGCGCCGGCGTCGCATGCCGCCGCGCCGGCCGCCAGCCGCGAACCGAAGCGCGCGGCGGAACCCGCGCCGCGCACGCCGAAAGACGCCCCGGCAGGCCGTGGCACCGCCGCGGGCGGCTACGGCCCGCGTCTCGCGAAGACGGCCGCACCGGCGGACAAGCCGGCCGCGAAGCCCGCGCTCGTGCGCCCGGCGCTGAACGGCGAGAAGCCGGCGGCGGCCGCGGCCGGCACGTCCGACGACGACTGGGAGACCTTCTAAACCATGCCGCACGCGCGCGCGCCATTTCGACCCGATGCACCGGATGCCGCGCCCCGAGCGGGCGAGCCGGGGCGCGACTTTGCGTTCACGGGCGCGGATTTCGCACGCATCCGCGCGCTGATCCACCAACGCGCGGGAATCTCGCTGTCCGAGCACAAGCGCGACATGGCGTACAGCCGTCTCGCGCGGCGGCTGCGTGCGCGCGGCCTCGACACGTTCCGCGACTACCTCGACCTGCTCGAGCAGGAAGACGATCCGCTCGAGTGGGAAGCGTTCACCAATGCGCTGACCACGAACCTGACCGCGTTCTTCCGCGAGTCGCACCATTTCCCGATCCTGGCGGATTTCGTGAAGGGGCGGCCGGCACCCGTGTCGGTCTGGTGCTCGGCGGCGTCGACCGGCGAGGAGCCTTATTCGATCGCGATCACGCTGATCGAGGCGCTCGGCGAATCGGCGGCGCGCGGCGCGTCGATCCTCGCGACCGATCTCGACACGCAGGTGCTCGCGAAGGCGGAAGCCGGCATCTATACGTACGACCAGGTCAAGCACCTGACGCCGGAGCGGCTGAAGCGCTTCTTCCTGAAGGGCACGGGCCCGCAGGCCGGCCGCGTGAAGGTGCGCCCCGAACTGCGCGCGATGATCCGCTTCGAGCAACTGAACCTGACCGATGCGGACTACGGGATCGCGAAGCCGTTCGACGCGATCTTCTGCCGCAACGTGATGATCTACTTCGACAAGCCGACGCAGGGGCAGGTGCTGTCGCGCTTCGAGCCGCTGGTGAAGCCGGGCGGGCTGCTGTTCGCCGGCCATTCGGAAAACTTCACGTACGTCACGCAGGGGTTCCGGCTGCGCGGGCAGACGGTGTACGAACTGACACGCGACGCCGCGCAGGGTGCGCGGCCGCGTGCTGCGCAGGCGCCCGCGGCGGCGGCCATGCCGTCGCGCGCTCCGGCGCGGGCCGCCGCGCCCGCTTATGGAGATCGCGGATGAGTGCCCTGCCGATCGCGACGAATCGCTACTTCGACAACCATTTCGGCTGTCCCGGCGTGAAGCTGTTGCCGAACGAGTTCTACACGACGTCCGAGGACATGGTGCTGATGACCGTGCTCGGCTCGTGCGTCGCCGCGTGCATTCACGATCCTTACGCCGGCATCGGCGGGATGAACCACTTCATGCTGCCCGACGACGGCGCCGATGCGGGCGCGACCGCGTCCGAATCGATGCGTTACGGCGCGTATGCGATGGAAGTGCTGATCAACGAGCTGATCAAGGCCGGCGGGCGCCGCGAGCGCCTCGAGGCGAAGGTGTTCGGCGGCGCGGCCGTGCTGGCCGGGATGACGACCATCAACATCGGCGATCGCAACGCGGATTTCGTGCGCCGCTACCTGGCGCTCGAGCGCATCCGCATCACGGCGGAAGACCTGCAGGACGTCCATCCGCGCAAGGTCGCGTTCATGCCGCGCACGGGTCGCGCGATGGTGAAGAAGCTGCGGCTGCAGGTGCCGGGCGTGACCGAGCGCGAAGCCGCGCTGGCACGCGAGGCCGACCGCTTGCGCGCCGCACGGCCGCGCGCGCATGTCGAGCTGTTCCAGGCGAAGCGGCCGGCCGCGCCGCAGCCGGCGCGTCCGCGCATCGAGCTGTTCGGCGCGCGTGGTGCGGCGCCGGGCGGCAGCGCGAGTGCCGGCGGCGTGCGGGCGGCGAACCCGGGGAGCCCGGGCGCCGGAGGCCCGTATGCGGCGAATCTATCAAGAAAGCAGGAGGCATGACCGCAGTGCAGAAGATCAAAGTATTGTGCGTCGACGATTCGGCGCTGATCCGCAGCCTGATGACCGAGATCATCAACAGCCAGCCCGACATGACGGTGTGCGCGACCGCGCCCGATCCGCTCGTCGCGCGCGAGCTCATCAAGCAGCACAATCCCGACGTGCTCACGCTGGACGTCGAAATGCCGCGCATGGACGGGCTCGACTTCCTCGAGAAGCTGATGCGCCTGCGGCCGATGCCGGTCGTGATGGTGTCGTCGCTGACCGAGCGCGGTTCGGAAATCACGCTGCGCGCGCTCGAACTCGGCGCGGTGGATTTCGTCACGAAACCGCGCGTCGGGATTCGCGACGGGATGCTCGACTACGCGGAGAAGCTCGCCGACAAGATCCGCGCGGCGTCGCGCGCGCGCGTGCGCCAGGCGCCGCAGCCGCAAGCGGTTGCGCGCGCGGCGGACAGCCCCGCGGCCGCGCCGATGGTCAACAACCCGCTCGTCAGTACCGAGAAGCTGATCATCATCGGCGCGTCGACGGGCGGCACCGAGGCGATCCGCGAAGTGCTGACGCCGTTGCCGCCGGATGCGCCGGCCGTGCTGATCGCGCAGCACATGCCGCCCGGCTTCACGAAATCGTTCGCGCAGCGCCTGAACGGCCTGTGCCGGATCGCGGTGAAGGAAGCCGAGCATGGCGAGCGCGTGCTGCCGGGGCATGCGTATATCGCGCCGGGCCATGCGCACCTGTTGCTCGCGAGAAGCGGTGCGAACTATATTGCGCAATTGTCGGACGAGCCGCCGGTGAACCGTCACCGCCCGTCGGTCGACGTGCTGTTCCGCTCGGCGGCGACGCACGCGGGCAAGAACGCGATCGGTGTCATTCTTACCGGGATGGGCCGCGACGGCGCGGCCGGCCTGCTGGAAATGAAACGCGCGGGCGCTCACACGTTCGCGCAGGATGAAGCAAGCTGCATCGTGTTCGGGATGCCGCGCGAGGCGATCGCGCTCGGCGGCGCGGACGAGATCGCGCCGCTCGCCGAGATGAGCCGCCGCGTGATGGCGCGACTGGCGACGATGGGCGACCGCGTGCAGCGCGTTTGAATGGAATGTCACGGGACGCGTGCCACGATACGCGTCCCGACGGAAACGAATCTGGAAAGGAACGACGATGGACAAGAGCATGAAAATCCTGGTGGTGGACGATTTCCCGACGATGCGCCGGATCGTCCGCAACCTGCTCAAGGAACTGGGCTATTCGAACGTCGACGAGGCCGAGGACGGCCTGGCCGGCCTCGCGCGGCTGCGCGGCGGCGGCTACGAATTCGTGATCTCGGACTGGAACATGCCGAACCTCGACGGCCTCGCGATGCTGAAGGAAATCCGCGCGGACGCGACGCTCACGCACCTGCCGGTGCTGATGGTCACGGCCGAGTCGAAGAAGGAGAACATCATCGCGGCCGCGCAGGCGGGCGCGAGCGGCTACGTCGTGAAACCGTTCACGGCCGCGACGCTCGACGAGAAGCTGAACAAGATTATCGACAAGATGGCGAAGACCGGGAGCTGACGTGAACGAGCCGATCCATGCGGCGCTCGCCGGCGCGGGGTTCAACGCCGACAGCCACCCAGAAGGCGCCGATTTCGCGAGCGACCGCATCCTCGCGCGCATCGGCCAGGTCACGCGCGCGCTGCGCGATTCGATGCGCGAGCTCGGGCTCGACAAGCACGTCGAACGTGCGGCGGAAGCCGTGCCCGATGCGCGCGACCGGCTGCGCTACGTCGCGACGATGACCGAGCAGGCGGCCGTGCGCGTGCTGAATGCGATCGAGATCGCGAAGCCGATGCAGGAACGCGTGCAGAACGAGGCCGAGGCGCTCGACGCGCGCTGGGCGCAGTGGTACGCGGCGCCGATCGAGCACGCGGAAGTGCGCGAGCTGATGGACGATACGCGCACGTTCCTGCGCACGCTGCCCGAGTCGACGTCGGCGACCAGCGCGCAGCTGCTCGAGATCATGCTCGCGCAGGATTTCCAGGATCTGACCGGGCAGGTGATCAAGAAGATCATGGACATGGTCTACCTGATCGAGCAGCAGCTCCTCACCGTGCTCGTCGAGAACATCGCGCCGGAGCGGCGCGAGCAGTTCGCGGCCACCGCGGCCGCGCTCGCGGCCGAGCAGATGAGCGCGACCGGCAGCCCCGAGTCGCTGCTGAACGGCCCGCAGATCGCGCCGGAAGGCAAATCCGACGTGGTCCAGGACCAGGGGCAGGTCGACGACCTGCTCGCGAGCCTGGGTTTCTGACCCTGCCGCATCGCATTGCATCGGCGCGCCCCGTTTCGCGGGGCCGCCCGATGCACGCGTCACGCCCTTTCCCCAACGTTTACCCGTGCTTGCCGCACCCATGCGGCCCGGTGCAGCATGGGTCGAATTGACACGTCGACACATGCTGCAGGCATACTACGCGTCAGCAGCAACGGAGCGTCATTCATACGATTTCATATGTTGGCAGGCGACGCGGGCACGATGGCTGCGCCGCCGGCAACGAAGCCAGTCCCTGGGAGGGAACTTGAAGCTTAAACGCTTGGGCTGGGCCGTCGCGCACGCGGCGGCTGCAACGGGTGTGCTGTGGTCCGTCCACGCACATGCTGAACTGGGCGGCGCGCCGATGTCGCCGCCGGCGGACGATCAGGCTGCAAGCGCGCGCACGATGCAGCGCGCGATGCGTTCGGCCGACGGCATGCAGGCGAGCACGGCCGCTTATACTGTCCGCGAGATCACGCTCGGATCGGGCACGGTCATCCACGAATACACCTCTGCCGCCGGCAGCGTGTTCGGCCTCGCATGGCGCGGGCCGACGATGCCGGACCTCGCATCGCTGCTCGGCAGCTATTTCCCGCAGTACACCGCCGGTGTCCAGGCCGCGCACGCGGCGCGCGGCTGGCGCGCGCCCGTGGCCGTCGAGACAAGCGGCCTCGTGATCCGGACCGGCGGCCACATGGGCGCCTTCTCGGGCCAGGCGTGGCTGCCGGCGGCGTTGCCTGCCGGCCTCGCCGGCACCGACATCCAGTGACAGCGGGAGAGTGATCTTGAGAATTCCTCGTACATTCAAGCGCTGGCTCGGCGTGCTGGGTCTCGCGGCCGCGACGGCCGTGCTCGTGACGGCATGCGGCGGCGGCGACGGCGGCAGCAGCTCCGGCAGCAACGGTAACGGCAACGGCAACGGTTCGGGCGGATCGGACGGCAACAGCGGGAACACGGCCGTCATCACGGTCGGCACCGGCGTCGCGAACGTGATCAACATCCCGACCGTCAGCGTGAAGGTCTGCGCGCCGGGCACGTCGAACTGCCAGGTGGTCACCAACGTGCTCGTCGATACCGCGTCCTACGGGCTGCGGCTCGTCGGCAGCGCGGTGTCCGGCGTGCTCAACAACCTGCCGCAGGTGACGAGCGGCGGTTCGCCGGTCGCCGAGTGCGGCAAGTTCGTGTCGAGCTACACGTGGGGTTCGGTGCGCACGGTCGACCTGTCGATCGGCACCGAGCAGGCGGCCTCGCTGCCCGTGCAGATCATCGGCGACCTCGGCACGACGAACGTGCCGAGTTCGTGCACGAACGGCGGCACGTCGGCCAACTCGGCGAGCGCGCTCGGCGCGAACGGGATCCTCGGCATCGGGCCGGCGCCGAACGACTGCGGCACGCTCTGCGCGACGTCGACGTCGACCAGCAACAACTACTACGCGTGCCCGAACGGCAGCAACGCGAATTGCGCGATCGCGCTCGTGCCGGTGGCGCAGCAGGTTGCCAATCCGGTGCATCGTTTCGCCGACAGCAGCGGCGTGAGCGTGCAGATGCCGAGCGTCTCGAGCAACGGGCAGGCGAGCGCGACCGGGACGCTGACGTTCGGCCTGCCCGATCTGACCGGGAAGACCGTGATGACGTCGACCACGACGGGCGACGTCAGCGCGTCGTTCCTCGGGCGCAGCGTGACCGCGTTCTTCGATACGGGTTCGAACGCGTATTTCTTCAACGATTCGTCGCAGACGGTCTGCACGAGGAATACGCAGTTCTACTGCCCGGCGTCCACGGCCGCCTACGGGGCGACACTGACCGGCCAGAACGGCGTGTCGGGCAACGTGTCGATGTCCGTCGCGAACGCGGATTCGCTGTTCGCGAACCCGTCGACGTTCGCGTTCAACAACATCGCAGGTCCGTTCGGCTCGTCCGCCTGGCTCGACATCGGCATGCCGCAGTTCTACGGCAGGACGATCTACTTCGGGATGGACAAGACCGCAAGCGGCGGCGCGGCGCCTTTCGTCGCGTTCTGACGCGGCACGGCCGCACGCAGGAACAAGGGGGCGAGCGATCGCCCCCTTTTTTATTTTCGACCCGCGCGCGGACTACGGGCCGGATCGCCGCCGTGCGCGGGTGCAGCGCCTAAGATGTAAGACCGGCACAGGGGCCGGCACGACATCGAGGAGACAGCGACATGAGCCCGCGCATACAACGCATCACGCCGTTCCTGTGGTTCGACCACGACGCCGAGGCGGCAGCCGGTTTCTACGTGTCGGTGTTCGACCATGCGCGGATCGTGCACGTCGCGCGCTACGGCAAGGCCGGCGCACATGCATCCCGGCACGCGGAGGGGGCGGTGATGACCGTCGCGTTCGAGCTCGACGGGCAGGCGTTCGTCGCGCTGAACGGCGGCCCGGCATTCCAGATCACGCCGGCCGTGTCGTTCGTCGTCAACTGCCGCGACCAGGACGAGATCGACCGCTATTGGGCGCACCTGTCCGAAGGCGGCGACGAGCGCGCGCAGCAGTGCGGCTGGTTGCGCGACCGCTTCGGCGTGTCGTGGCAGGTCGTGCCCGTGCAGATATCCGAGCTGATGACGGGCGATCCGGCGCGCGCCGAGCGCGTGATGGCGCAGGTGATGACGATGAAGAAGCTCGATCTCGCCGCACTGCAACGCGCAGCGGCCGGCTAGGCCGGCGCGCATGGTGCGATTCGAGCGGGATCGGGAATGGCGAAGCGTGGCGCGACTCGCGCATTGGCGTATTGCCGGTCGGCCGGTTAATCGAATGCCGCGCTCGCGCACCGATTATCGATCGTGCCCGGTTTCATTCGGTTGTAATCAAACGCTGGATTATCGAGGCTGCAGTTTCTGTCAGGTATTGAAGATTATTTAAATGACGCGGCATGCAAGCCTGCGGCGCCGCAATACGCTATGGCAGCCGTTCCCGCGCCGTATCGGCGTACGGCGCGACAGGGTATACGCCTCGACCAACATGTGAAAAGAGATGGAGCCTGCCGAAATTCAAACATATAATTCCGGCGTTGTTTCCGGGGTGCCAATATAAAACAGGAGGGTAATAAGATGAATTTTTCTGAAGCCGTTCGTTCCGTACTCAATCAATACGCGAAATTCGAAGGCCGTGCGCGTCGTGCTGAATACTGGTATTTCGCGCTGCTGAGCGGCATTCTGTCGGTCGTCGGCCAGGTGATCGGCGCGGTGGGCCGCGATGCAGGCCTGATCACGCTGCTGCTGCTCGGCGTGATCTTCCTGGTTTCGCTGGCCCTGATCATTCCGGGCATCGCGGTCAGCGTCCGCCGCCTGCACGATACGGGCCGCTCGGGCTGGTTCCTGCTGCTCGGGTTCATTCCGATCGTCGGCGGCATTCTGCTGCTCGTGTGGATGTGCTCGCGCGGCACCGAAGGCCCGAACCGCTTCGGCTCGGATCCGATCCCGGCGGTCTGACCGGCGCCTGCCCCGACGCGCGACGTTGTCGCGTCGGGGCCTGATTTCCCCGGTTTTCCCGCCTCGCTTTTTCACCGTTTCGCCGCTTCCCTGCGTCACCGTCCCGTCCGGGACCGACGCTTCGCCACGCCGCTGACCGGCAGGTTTTCCCGCCCCGTCGCGCGCCGCTTCGCCCCCGATCCAGCCCCGTTCGCACCGGCTCGCCCGATTCCCCGAAATACCCCCCTTTCCCGGCTTTGCTCGACCGATCGGCGTTTGACGCCTCCATGAATAATCGGTGTCACTGGAAAGCGGCATTCCGCCGTACCCGACTGGAGGCCCCGTGGCAGACGAGAGCGATCTCGACAAGACCGAAGCCGCCACTCCCAGACGCCGCGAGAAGGCGCGCGAGGAGGGGCAGGTCGCGCGTTCGCGCGAACTGGCTTCGTTCGCGCTGCTCGCGGCCGGGTTCTACGGCGCATGGCTGCTCGCGGGTCCGTCGGGTGCGCATCTGCAGGCGATGCTGCGCGGTGCTTTCACGTTCGATCGCGCGACCGCGTTCGACACGAACCGGATGCTGTCGGCGGCCGGCAGCGCGAGCCTCGAAGGCTTTGCCGCGCTGCTGCCGATCCTCGTGCTCAGCGGTCTCGCCGCGTTGCTCGCGCCGATGGCGCTCGGCGGCTGGCTGATCTCGCAAAAGACCTTCGAGCTGAAGTTCGACCGCCTGAACCCGATCTCGGGCCTCGGCCGGATCTTCTCGATCCAGGGGCCGATCCAGCTCGGGATGTCGCTCGTGAAGACGCTCGTCGTCGGCGGAATCGGCGGCGTCGCGATCTGGCGCAGTAAGGACGAACTGCTCGGCCTCGCGATGCAGCCGCTCGGCGTGGCGCTCCCCGATGCGCTGCACCTGGTCGCCGTGTGCTGCGGCACGACGGTCGCCGGGATGCTGGTGGTCGCCGCGCTCGATGTGCCTTACCAAATCTGGCAGTACAACAAGAAGTTGCGCATGACGAAGGAAGAAGTGAAGCGCGAGCATCGCGAGAACGAAGGCGATCCGCACGTGAAGGGGCGGATCCGCCAGCAGCAGCGCGCGATCGCGCGCCGCCGGATGATGGCGGCCGTGCCGAAGGCCGACGTGGTCGTCACGAACCCGACGCACTTCGCCGTCGCGCTGCAATACACGGACGGCGAGATGCGCGCGCCGAAGGTTGTCGCGAAGGGCGTGAACCTCGTCGCCGCGCGCATCCGCGAACTTGCGGCCGAACACAACGTGCCGCTGCTCGAAGCGCCGCCGCTCGCGCGTGCGCTGTATCACAACGTCGAACTCGAGCGCGAAATTCCCGGCTCGCTGTACTCGGCCGTCGCCGAAGTGCTCGCGTGGGTCTACCAGCTCAAGCGCTTCCGCTCGGAAGGCGGCGCGTTCCCCGCGGTGCCGGTCGATCTCGACGTGCCGGCCGACCTCGACAAGGGCACGTCGGTGCCCGCCGACGATGAACGCGAAGAAGCCGAGGACACGCTCGGCAAGCAAGGCAAGCAAGGAGCATCCGCATGAGCACCCCGACCGGCCTGCTCGGGAAACGCCCGAACCCGTTCGCGGGCACCAACCTGCGCGCGCTCGCGGGCCCGGTTCTCATCTGCATGATCCTGGGGATGATGATCCTGCCGCTGCCGCCGCTGCTGCTGGATCTGCTGTTCACGTTCAACATCGCGCTGTCGGTGATGGTGCTGCTCGTCAGCATGTACACGATGAAGCCGCTCGATTTCGCGGCGTTCCCGAGCGTGCTGCTGTTCTCGACGCTGCTGCGCCTGTCGCTGAACGTCGCGTCGACGCGCGTCGTGCTGCTCGAGGGCCACACGGGCCCCGACGCGGCCGGCCAGGTGATCGAGGCGTTCGGCCACTTCCTCGTCGGTGGCAACTTCGCGGTCGGCATCGTCGTGTTCGTGATCCTGATGATCATCAACTTCATGGTGATCACGAAGGGCGCGGGGCGGATCGCCGAAGTGTCCGCGCGCTTCACGCTCGACGCGATGCCCGGCAAGCAGATGGCGATCGACGCCGACCTGAACGCGGGCCTCATCAACGAGGAACAGGCGCGCAAGCGCCGCCTGGCCGTGTCGCAGGAAGCCGAGTTCTACGGGTCGATGGACGGCGCGTCGAAGTTCGTGCGCGGCGACGCGATCGCCGGCCTGATCATCATGGCGATCAACGTGATCGGCGGGCTGATCGTCGGGATGGTCCAGCACGACATGAGCTTCGCGGCGGCCGGCACGAACTACACGCTGCTGACGATTGGCGACGGCCTCGTCGCGCAGATCCCGTCGCTCGTGATCTCGACCGCGGCCGGCGTGATCGTGTCGCGCGTCGCGACCGACGAGGACATCGGCACGCAGATCACCGGCCAGCTGTTCACGAACCCGCGCGTGCTGATGATCACCGGCGTGATCATCGTGCTGATGGGGCTGATTCCCGGGATGCCGCACTTCGCGTTCCTCGGGCTCGGCGGCGGCGCGATCTGGCTGTCCCGCTCGCTGACCAAGCGCGCGGCGGCCCGCAAGGCGGCCGGCGACGTGACCGACATCGCGCCGCCCGCCGTGCTGCCGTCCGACAGCCACGAGGCGACCTGGGACGACGTGCAGCTGATCGACCCGCTCGGCCTCGAGGTCGGCTACCGGCTGATCCCGCTCGTCGACAAGAACAGCGACGGCGAACTGCTCAAGCGCATCAAGAGCATCCGCAAGAAATTCGCGCAGGAAATCGGCTTCCTGCCGCCGGTGATCCATATCCGCGACAACCTCGAACTGCGGCCGAACGCATACCGGATCGCGCTGAAGGGCGTCGAGATCGGCATCGGCGAAGTGTTCCCGGGCCAGTGGCTCGCGATCAACCCCGGCCAGGTGACGGCCGCGCTGCCGGGCGCCGTCACGCAGGATCCCGCGTTCGGGCTGCCGGCCGTGTGGATCGACGTCGCGCTGCGTGAACAGGCGCAGGTGTACGGCTACACGGTGGTCGACGCGAGCACGGTCGTCGCGACGCACCTGAACCATCTCGTCGTCCAGCACGCGGCCGAGCTGCTCGGCCGCCAGGAAGTGCAGGCGCTCGTCGAGCGTACCGGCAAGGACGCGCCGTCGCTCGTCGAGGACCTCGTGCCGAAGACGATCTCGCTGACGACGCTGCAGAAGGTACTGCAGAACCTGCTCGAGGAAGGCGTGCCGATCCGCGACATGCGCACGATCCTCGAGGCCGTGTCCGAACATGCGGGCCGCGGCGACGCGTTCGAGATCACGGCCGCGGTGCGGCTCTCGCTCGGCCGCGCGATCACGCAGCAGTGGTATCCGGGCGCGGGCGAGATGCAGGTGATGGGCCTCGACTCGAATCTCGAACGCGTGCTGTCGCAGGCGCTCGCCACCGGCGCGAACCCGGGCCTCGAACCTGGCCTCGCACACAACCTTCTGACCGGCACGCAGCAAGCGATGCTGCGTCAACAGAATCTCGGGCTGCCGCCCGTGCTGCTCGTGCAGCACGCGCTGCGCGCGATGCTCGCGCGTTTCCTGCGCCGCAGCCTGCCGCAATTGAAAGTGCTGTCGTATGCCGAAGTGCCGGACACACGCACGATCAAAGTCGTTAACGTCATCGGGGGTTCCGCTTGAACATTCGCAAATTCACCGGCGCAACGAGCCGCGACGCACTTCGTCTCGTGCGCGAGGCGCTCGGCGCCGACGCGGTCGTGCTGTCGAACCGCACGCTCGATGACGGCAGCGTCGAAATCGTCGCACTCGCCGATTCGGACCTCGCCGCGGTGACGCCGCCGGTTGCCGCGCGGCCGCGAATCGCCGCGCCGCGACTGCCGGAATCCGTGCCGGCCGCCGCCGTGCAGGGCATCGTGTCGCGCCCGGGCGCCGCGCTCGCGCGCCCGGCCGTCAATCCGTACGCGGCCGGCGACGGCGGGCTGCCCGACGTGTTCTCGTCGGTGTTCGGCGTCAGCGCCGATGCGGAGGACACGGCGGCGCAACCGTCGACGATCGATGCGGACATGCCGGCCGCGGTAGCGCCGTCGATTGCCGCGCCGGCAGCCGGCACACCCGCCGCTGGCGCTGGCGCTTCCGAACCCGCGCCGTGGCTCGTCGAGCACGCGAAACGCCTGACGCAGCAGCGCGACGCACTGATCGCGCGCACCCAGGCCACACCGGCCGCGCCGCAAGCGAGCGCACCGGCCGAGCAGCGCGCCGCGAACGCGACGTCGCCCGACTGGGCGCGCGACATCGTGCGCGACGCCGAACGACGGATCCCGGCCGCCGCCCCCCGCGCGCCGGACCCGAGCGCCGCGCATGCCGCGAAGGCGGCCGAGCGCACGCGCCTGTCGACCGACGCGGCCGCCGTGGTGGCCGATGCGGTGAAGTCGCGCATCGAGCGGATCGTCAACGACACGGTGATGCACGAGCTCGGCGAACTGCGCGGGATGATGGAAGAGCAGTTCGACAACCTGATGTGGCACGACCGCCAGCGTCGCAGCGCCGTGCATGGCGCGCTGACCAAGCACCTGTTCGCGGCCGGTTTTTCCGCGCAGCTCGTGCGGATGCTGGTCGACAACCTGCCGTCCGGCGACGGCGCGCAGACCTTCGAACAAGCGGCCGAATGGGCGCAGTCGGTGCTCGCGGCGAACCTGCCGGTGCTCGACAGCGAGGACGCGCTGATGGAGCGCGGCGGCGTGTTCGCGCTGATGGGGCCGACGGGCGTCGGCAAGACCACCACCACCGCGAAGCTGGCCGCGCGCTGCGTGATGCGTTTCGGCGCGAGCAAGGTCGCGCTGCTGACCACCGACAGCTACCGGATCGGCGGCCACGAACAGCTGCGCATCTTCGGCAAGATCCTCGGCGTGCCCGTGCACGCGGTGAAGGATGCGGGCGATCTCGCGCTTGCGCTGTCCGAGCTGCGCAACAAGCACATCGTGCTGATCGACACGATCGGCATGAGCCAGCGCGACCGCGCGGTGTCCGACCAGATCGCGATGCTGCACGGCGCGAACGCGCCGGTGCAGCGCCTGCTGCTGCTCAACGCGACGAGCCACGGCGACACGCTCAACGAAGTCGTGCAGGCGTACCGCAGCGCGGGCGAACATCCGGATCTCGCCGGCTGCATCCTCACGAAGCTCGACGAGGCGACCCACCTCGGCGGCGTGCTCGACACGGTGATCCGCTACAAGCTGCCGGTCCACTACGTGTCGACCGGCCAGAAGGTGCCGGAGAACCTGTACGTCGCCTCGACCAAATTCCTGCTGAAGAGCGCGTTCTGTGTGCCGCGCGACGGCTCGCCCTTCGTGCCGCAAGACGAGGACATGCCGACGCTGCTTTCCGCACTGACCGCACGTTCCACCGCCGAGCTGCACGAGGTGCGATTTGGATAAACGAATCATCGACCAGGCCGAAGGGCTGCGGCGCCTGCTGGCCGGGCGCGCGTCGCGCATCGTCGCGGTGACGGGCGGGCCGGCGGGTGTCGGCTGCACGTCCACCATCGTGAATCTGGCGGCGGCGCTCGCATCGCTCGGCAAGGATGTGCTCGTCGTCGACGAGCGCGCCGACGTGCATTCGGCCAGCGCGACGCTGGCGGGCGCGTGGCTGCGCGACGGCGAGCGCACGCGGGTGGCCGCCGGGTTCGGCCTGTGCGCGGCCGCACGGCTCGCACGCGCCGGCTACAGCGACGCGCAACTGAGCGACTTCATCGACGGCCCGGCCGACATCGTCCTGGTCGACGCGCAGCTCGGCGCCGACGGCTCGTTCTCGGCGCTCGCACGCGAAGCGCACGACGTGCTGGTCGTCACGCGGGTCGCCGCGCAGGCGATCACCGAGGCGTACGCGTGCATGAAGCGGCTGCATTTCGCGCACGCGTTCGCGCAGTTCCGCGTGCTGACCAATCACGTCGCCAGCCATGCGGACGCGAAGACGGCGTTCGACAACCTCGCGGGCGTCGCGAGCCGCTACCTGACCGTGTCGATCGCCGACGCGGGCTGCGTGGGCGCCGATCCGCTCGTCGAGCACGCCAGCGAACTGATGCATGCGGTGGTCGACGCGTTCCCGTCGTCGCCCGCCGCGCGCGACTACCGGCAGATTGCCGCCGACCTGCTGTACTGGCCGATGCGCCCGCGTTCGGGCGCGGGCCGTGCCGTCCGCGCGGGCGGCAAGCCGTCGTATGAGGCGGGCGCGGCACACGCCGCGTGAGCGCCACCGGAAGGAGGGGGCCATGATGTACAACGCTCAAGGAAAGATGTCCCAGGCCGACGTGCTCGCGCAATATGCGCCGCTCGTGCGTCGCCTCGGGCTGCAGCTCGTCGCGAAGATGCCGGCGAGCGTCGACCTCGACGACCTGATCCAGGCCGGCATGATCGGCCTGATGGACGCGGCCGGCCGCTACAAGGAAGACCAGGGCGCGCAGTTCGAGACCTACGCGACGCAGCGCATCCGCGGCGCGATGCTCGACGAGCTGCGCAGCAACGACTGGCTGCCGCGCAGCCTGCGCAAGACGTCGCGCGAGGTCGAGCACGCGGTGCACCAGGTCGAGCAGCATCTCGGCCGCTCGGCGAGCGAGACCGAGATCGCGCTGCACCTGAACATGCCGCTCGACGAATACCAGGGGATGCTGCAGGACCTGCACGGCAGCCAGCTCATCTATTACGAGGATTTCGACCGCGCGGCCGACGACGAGCCGTTCCTCGACCGCTATCGCGTCGATCACGCCGATCCGCTGTCGGCGCTGCTCGACGAGCACCTGCGCGAGGCGCTCGTCGAGGCGATCGAGCGTCTGCCGGAACGCGAGAAGCTGCTGATGTCGCTGTACTACGAACGGGGTCTGAATCTGCGCGAGATCGGCGCGGTGCTCGAAGTGAGCGAATCGCGCGTGTGCCAGCTGCACAGTCAGGCCGTCGCGCGCCTGCGTGCGCGGCTGCGCGAACAGGCGTGGGTCGGCGCGGAGTCCTGACCCTTTCTCGACGGCCACGCGCGCCGACCCCGCGCGCCGACCCCGCGCGCTTGAGCCGCTTGCGCATTTTGCGCGCCGATTTGCTACAATCCTTCCCGTTTTCCGAGGAGCGTTGCGACGGACCGTTCCAGGTCCGCCAGGCTCGGAAGGCTTCACCAAGCAGCCGTGCGGCGCGCGTTTCGCGACCGTCGCGCCGGCTCCGCTTCCTGAACGGCGCTCACGTCACCAATCTAGAAACTTTTTAGAAAGGAGGGCGTGATGAACGCCATTATCGATTCGCAAGCTTCCAAGGATTACGTCGTCGCCGACATGGCGCTGGCTGGCTGGGGCCGCAAGGAACTGAACATCGCCGAGACCGAAATGCCGGGCCTCGTGCAGATCCGCGACGAATACAAGGCACAGCAGCCGCTGAAGGGCGCGCGCATCGCCGGTTCGCTGCACATGACGATCCAGACCGGTGTGCTGATCGAGACGCTGAAGGCGCTCGGCGCGGACGTCCGCTGGGCATCGTGCAACATCTTCTCGACGCAGGACCACGCAGCGGCCGCGATCGTCGAAGCCGGCACGCCGGTGTTCGCGTTCAAGGGCGAATCGCTCGACGAATACTGGGAGTTCTCGCACCGCATCTTCGAATGGCCGAACGGCGAATTCGCGAACATGATCCTGGACGACGGCGGCGACGCAACGCTGCTGCTGATCCTCGGTTCGAAGGCCGAGAAGGACCGTTCGGTGATTTCGAAGCCGACCAACGAGGAAGAAGTCGCGCTGTACAAGTCGATCGCTGCGCACCTCGACGTCGACGCGACCTGGTACTCGAAGCGCCTCGCGCACATCAAGGGCGTGACCGAAGAAACCACGACCGGCGTGCACCGCCTGTACCAGATGGAAAAGGACGGCCGCCTGCCGTTCCCGGCGTTCAACGTGAACGACTCGGTCACGAAGTCGAAGTTCGACAACCTGTACGGCTGCCGTGAGTCGCTCGTCGACGGCATCAAGCGCGCGACCGACGTGATGATCGCGGGCAAGGTCGCGGTCGTCGCGGGCTACGGCGACGTGGGCAAGGGTTGCGCGCAGTCGCTGCGCGGCCTCGGCGCGACCGTGTGGGTCACCGAAATCGATCCGATCTGCGCGCTGCAGGCGGCGATGGAAGGCTACCGCGTCGTGACGATGGAATACGCGGCCGACAAGGCCGACATCTTCGTGACGGCCACCGGCAACTTCCACGTGATCGGCCACGATCACATGAAGGCCATGCGCCACAACGCGATCGTCTGCAACATCGGTCACTTCGACTCGGAAATCGACGTCGCGTCGACCCGCCAGTACCAGTGGGAAAACATCAAGCCGCAGGTCGACCACATCATCTTCCCGGACGGCAAGCGCGTGATCCTGCTGGCGGAAGGCCGCCTCGTGAACCTCGGCTGCGCGACCGGCCACCCGTCGTTCGTGATGTCGAACTCGTTCGCGAACCAGACGCTCGCGCAGATCGAGCTGTTCGTGCGCGGCGCCGAGTACGAGAACAAGGTGTACGTGCTGCCGAAGCATCTCGATGAAAAGGTCGCGCGCCTGCACCTCGCGCGCATCGGCGCGAACCTGTCCGTGCTGTCGGACGAACAGGCTTCGTACATCGGCGTGCAGAAGGACGGCCCGTTCAAGCCGAACCATTACCGCTACTGATGCGCCGCCGCCGCGCCGTGCCTTCGGGCACGGGCGGCGGCCACTGATCGTACCGCTCGACCATCGAACCGGAGCACTCCATGAGCGTCATCCTCACCTGGGTCATCAATGCGCTCGCGCTGCTGATCATCACGTACCTCGTGCCGTCGATCCATATCAAGAGCTTCGGCACGGCGTTGATCGTCGCGGTCGTGCTCGGCCTGATCAACACGGTGATCCGTCCGGTGCTGATCCTGCTGACGCTGCCCGTCACGATCGTCACGCTCGGGGTCTTCATCCTCGTCGTGAACGCGCTGTGCTTCTGGTTCGCGTCGTCGCTGCTGAAGGGCTTCGAGGTGTCGGGATTCTGGTCCGCGTTCTTCGGTTCGATCCTGTACAGCATCGTGTCCTGGTTGCTGTCCGCGCTGATCTTCGGCCAGCGCGACATCGGCTGACGGGAACAGGCCCTAGCCCATCGAATCATGAAACCGATCGAACTCTCGTTTGAATTCTTCCCGCCGAAGACGGCGGACGGCGTCGAAAAGCTGCGCGCGACCCGTGCGCAGCTGCTGCCGCTGAAGCCGAAATTCGTCTCCGTGACGTTCGGCGCCGGCGGCTCGACGCAGCAGGGCACGCTCGATACCGTGCTCGACATGCAGAAGGACGGCCTCGAGGCCGCGCCGCACCTGTCGTGCATCGGCTCGTCGCGCGACAGCCTGCGCGCGATCCTCGACCAGTACCGCTCGCACGGCATCCGGCATATCGTCGCGCTGCGCGGCGACCTGCCGTCGGGGATGGGCGAGGTCGGCGAGCTGCGCTATGCGTCCGAGCTCGTCAGCTTCATCCGTGCCGAGCATGGCGACTGGTTCCACATCGAGGTCGCCGGTTATCCGGAGTACCACCCGCAATCGCGTTCGCCGAAGGCCGATCTCGAGAATTTCGCGCGCAAGGTGAAAGCCGGCGCGAATTCCGCGATCACGCAGTACTTCTTCAACGCCGACGCGTATTTCCGCTTCGTCGACGATGCGCGCAAGCTGGGCGTGGACGTGCCGATCGTGCCGGGCATCATGCCGATCACGAACTTCTCGCAGCTGATGCGCTTCTCCGAAATGTGCGGCGCCGAAGTGCCGCGCTGGGTCGCGCGCCGGCTCGAGAGCTTCGGCGACGATCGCGACGCGATCCGCGCGTTCGGCGCGGACGTCGTCACCGATCTGTGCCGGCGCCTGATCGACGCGGGCGTGCCGGGGCTGCACTTCTACACGCTGAACGCAGCGGCCGCGACGCGGACGATCTGCGAACGGCTCGACGTGTAAGCGCCGCCGCGCGTTTCGTATGTGCAAAAGCCCCGCCGGTTTCGCCGGCGGGGCTTTTTTTATGCCGATGCCGATGGCGCTCGTATCAGCGCTGCGCCTGCATCAGCGGCGGGCGGCGGTCGAACCACGGCCGCGCCTGTTCGAGCTGCCGCGCGAGCCTGAGCAGCAATTCGTCGTCATTGTGGCGCGCGGCGAACTGCACGCCGATCGGCAGCCCGCGCGCGTTCCAGTAGAGCGGCACCGACATCGCCGGCTGGCCGGTCAGGTTGAACAGCTCGGTGCAGCCGGCCCACGTGAACGCCTTGCTCGACGCCTTCGCGAGCATTTCCTTCAGCAGCGGCTTGACCGGCAGCGCGGCGAGCAGCTTCATCTGCGCTGATTCGAACGGTGTCGGCAGCAATTCGCCGATCTTCACCGGCGGCCCCGCGAGCGACGCGCACAGAATCGCGTCGTAGCGCGACACGAGGCCCGACACCTGCACGGTGAGCTGGCGCTGCCACTCGAGCACGTCCGTCAGGCGCGTGCGCGCGAGGCGCCGGCCGATCACGGCCATCGCCCAGGTCGCGGCTTCGAATTCGCCGCGTCGCGGCGTGCGGCCGGTCAGCGCGCGCGCGCCGAGCACCATCTCCTCGGCGATCGTCGCCCACAGCGTGAGGAAAGTTTCGGCCGCGCGTGCATAGTCGACGCGCAGCGTCGCCGGTTCGACATGGTGGCCGAGCGATTCGAGCAGCGCGGCCGCATCGTCGAGCGCCGCGCGCGTGTCGTCGGCGAGTGCCGGCGCGAGCATCGGATCGACGACGAGGCCGATCCGCAGCGGGCCGGGCGGCGTGTCGAGCGCGCCGAGGAACGTGCCGGGTGCGCCGTGCGGCAGCGTCTGGCCGGTCGTCACGTCGAGCAGCAGCGCGCTGTCGCGCACGCTGCGCGAGACCGCATGCTGGACGACGAGTTCGCCGTTCGACGGCAGGTCGACGAGCACCGGGTTGCGGCTCGGCTTCAGGCCGAACAGCCCGCAGCACGATGCCGGAATGCGGATCGAGCCGCCGCCGTCGGACGCATGCGCGAGCGGCACGATACCGGCCGCGACCGCCGCCGCCGCGCCGCCGCTCGAGCCGCCGGGCGTGTGGTCGAGATTCCACGGGTTGCGGCATGCGCCGAACAGGACAGGTTCCGTGTACGGCATCTGGCCGATCTCCGACGTGTTGGTCTTGCCGAACACGTTGAGGCCGGCCGCGCGGCTTCGCGCGATCACCGGCGAATCGTCGCCGGGCACGAAATAACGGTAGTGCCGGCTGCCCATCGACAGCGGCAGCCCGGCGACCGCCGCGCCGAGATCCTTGACGAGATACGGCACGCCCGCGAACGGCGCGTCGGCGCCGCCATCGGGCGCCGCGGCCGTACGCTGGCGCGCGGCTTCGTAGTCCTGCAGCACGATCGCGTTGATCGCGCCGTTGACCGCTTCGGCCTGACCGATCGCGGCGTCGAGCAGTTCGCGCGGGCTCACCTTGCGTTCGCGCACGAGTGCGGCGAGGCCGATCGCGTCGTGCGCGAGATAGTCCGAGTGCATCGCTGTCACCCCCGTTGTGACGCGTGGCAATGATGGGAGCATAACGCGGGCCCGGCGCGATGGGCCCGCGGCCGGCCGTTCTTACAGGTGCTCGGCGAGGAACGTCAGCGTGCGGCCGTGCGCGAGCGCCGACGCGCGCTGGTTGTACGACGCGCGGTCCGTGCAGTTGAAGCCGTGCTCGGCGCCCGGATACACATGGAACGAAGCGTGGCCGTGGCCGGCGAATGCGGCCTTGACCTGGTCGACGGCCGTGAGCGGGATCCCGTGGTCGTTTTCCGCGTAGTGGAACAGGATCGGCTGCGTGACCTTTCCGGCGAGGTCGAGCGCGTTCTGGATGCCGCCGCCGTAGTAGGCGACTGCCGCGTCGATCTTGCCGGTCGCGGCCGCGCGATACGCGAGCTGGCCGCCGAAGCAGTAGCCGATCGCGGCGATCTTGCCGGCCACTTCGGGGCGCGCGCGCAATGCGTCGGCCGCCGCGCCGATGTCCGCGACCGCGAGACCCACGTCGGTCTTTTTCATCAGCTCGATGCCTTTGTCGCGATCCGCGCCTTCGTAGGTCAGCTCGACGCGCGGCTGGGTGCGCCAGAACACGTCCGGCGCGAGCGCGACGTAACCGTCGGACGCGTACTGGTCGGCGACCGCGCGGATGTGCGAGTTCACGCCGAAGATCTCCTGGATGATGATGACGGCAGGGCCCGTGCCGCGCTTGGGCAGCGCGAGATAACCACCGAAGCTGTCGTTACCGGTCGGGATGTCGATCCATTGTGCAGTCACGTTTTGAACTCCTGGCGAACGGGGTGCGTCGTGCGCGCCCCGGGGTGGAAGAGGGCGGCCTAGTGTGCCACCAATCGTACGGCGGTGCAGGGCGCGCGCCCGCTTCTCGCGCAGCGATCGTTTCGATCTCGATTATTCATTTTTCGGCGGTGCGCCGCTTCGATAGAGTCGATATGTCGGCCTTTACAAAGCGCTTTCGCGCATCGTCATCGAAGGATTCGCCGTGTCTGTCCGCCTGTTTTCCACGCCCTTTTCCGAACGCTTCGGCCTGCGCCTGCCGCTCGTGCAGGCGCCGATGGTCGGCGCGACCACGACCGCGATGGTCGCCGCCGCATCGAACGCCGGCGCGCTCGGCAGCCTCGGCGCCGGCGCGTTCGCGCCCGAGCGCCTCGCGACCGAAGTCGAAGCCATCCGCGCGGCGACCGATCGCCCGTTCGCGGTCAACCTGTTCGTGTTGTCGGACGCCGCGCCCGATGCGGCCACCGTCGCGCGCGCACTGGCGGCGATCGATCCGCTGAACGCGACGCTCGGGCTGCCGCCGGGCGTCGCGCCCGCACGTTACGCGCCCGACTTCCGCGCACAGCTCGATGCGCTCGTGGCGTTGCGCGTGCCGGTCGCGAGCTTCACGTTCGGCGTGCTCGACGCGGCCGACGTCGCGCGCCTGAAGGCTGCCGGCACCTACGTGATCGGCACCGCGACGCACGTCGCCGAAGGGCTCGCGTGGCAGGCGGCCGGCGCCGATGCGCTGTCCGCGCAGGGCGCAGAAGCGGGCGGCCATCGCGGCACCTTCATCGGCTCCGCCGACGATGCGCTGATCGGCACGCTCGCGCTCGTGCCGCAGCTCGTCGACGCGACCGGGCTGCCGGTGCTCGCCGCGGGCGGCATCATGGACGGCCGCGGGATCGCGGCCGCGCTCGCGCTCGGCGCGCAAGGCGCGCAGCTTGGCACGGCGTTCCTCACCTGCACGGAAAGCGCGATCGCGGCGGACTGGAAGGCGCGCCTCCTAGCCAGTACCGACACGTCGACACAGGTCACGCGCGCGATCACCGGCCGCCACGCGCGCGGGCTGCGCAACACGCTGATGGCGCGGCTCGGCGAACACGTGGCCGATGCGGCGCCGTACCCGGTTCAGAACGCGTTGACGCAGCCGCTGCGGCAGGCCGCCGCGCGCGCGAACGACGGCGACTACCTGTCGCTGTGGGCCGGCCAGGGCGCGCCGCTCGCGCGGCGGCGCGGCGATGCGCTGACGACGTCGCAACTCGTCGCTGCGCTGGACGCCGAATGGCGTGCGTCGGCAGCGTGAACGACGGGTTGCGTCGACCGCCCGAACGGTCATATCGGACGACGAAACGCGCGTGCTGTCACGCGTGTTTCATTCAATGATCCCGTGCACAAAATACCGAATCGAAATGACACGGGAATGCTTTAAAACCACCTTTCAGCCGGATCCCGGGAATTAGCGGAAACCCTTATCAGGCGGGGCTTGCGACGATATTCGAGTAGTCATTCCAGTGTGTGCATATCAGTAGTGTTACCACTACCCCAAAAAAGTCCCACAAATTAATTTGATCACCTACACTTGCGCGCAAGTACGAGCGGGTGGCTGCTAAAAGCGGCTGTTTTCACGTGCTTGAGGCCAAGTGCATGAACGATGCAACCGGCGAATCGTCCAGTGATTGCAAACACAAGGATGGCAGCGGGGCACCGGGCGATGGCGTTTATTGGGACCGAAACTGGAGACTTACATGAATATCAAAATGCAGAAGCTGTTGCCGATCACCGCTGCGGCGATGCTGTGCGTTGCAGCTGCAAGCAACGCGGCCGCCGATCAAGTCGTCAAGATCGGCCACGTCGCGCCCTTGACGGGCGGCATTGCACACCTGGGCAAGGACAACGAAAACGGTGCACGTCTCGCAGTCGAGGAGATCAACGCCAAGGGTCTCACGATCGGCGGCCAGAAGATTACGCTGCAACTCGACGCGCAGGATGACGCGGCCGACCCGCGGCAGGCCACGCAGGTTGCGCAGAAGCTCGTCGACGACAAGGTCGTCGCGGTGGTCGGCCACCTGAACTCGGGCACGTCGATCCCGGCCTCGAAGATCTACAGCGATGCGGGCATCGTGCAGATCTCGCCGTCGGCGACCAACCCGGCCTACACGCAGCAGGGCTTCAAGACCACGTACCGCGTGGTGGCGACCGATGCGCAGCAGGGCCCGGCACTCGCGAACTACGCGCACTCGAAGGGCATCAAGAGCGTGGCGGTGGTCGACGATTCGACCGCATATGGCCAGGGTCTCGCGAACGAGTTCGAGAAGAAGGCCAAGGCGCTCGGCCTGAACGTGATGTCGCACGACGCGACCAACGACAAGGCAGTCGACTTCCGCGCGATTCTGACGAAGATCAAGGGCGAAAACCCGGACGCGATCATGTACGGCGGCATGGACGCCACGGGCGGCCCGTTCGCGAAGCAGGCGAAGCAGCTCGGCCTGCGCGCGAAGATCCTCGCGGGCGACGGCGTGTGCACGGAAAAGCTGGCCGACCTGGCCGGCGACGCGACCGATAACATCGTGTGTTCGGAAGCCGGTGCCTCGCTCGAGAAGATGCCGGGCGGCGGCGCGTTCAAGGCGAAGTACGAGAAGCGTTTCGGCCAGCCGATCCAGATCTACGCACCGTTCACGTATGACGCCGTGTACATCATCGTCGATGCGATGAAGCGCTCGAACTCGACGGATCCGGCGAAGATCCTCGGGGCGATGCCGGCGACGAACTACACGGGCGTGATCGGCAACACGACCTTCGATTCGAAGGGCGATCTGAAACACGGCGTGATCTCGCTGTACAACTACAAGAGCGGCAAGAAGTCGCTGCTCGACGAAGTGAAGATGTAACGCAAAAAGCGGTCAACAGTAGGGGTGAAAGCGCGCATGCGGCAACGCATGCGCGCTTTCTTTTTGGCCGGCGTGCGCCGTGCCGTCAGATCTTCAGGTGCGCGAGCACCTTCGGCGCGACGGCCGCGACGAGCGCCGCGCACAGCGCGACGACCGACAGGCCGATGGTCAGGTTCGCGGCTTGCGCGACCGCGCCGATCACGACCGGACCGAACAGCAGTCCGAAATACGCGAGCCCCGCCACATGCGCGAGCCCTTCGGCCGCGTGGATGCCCTTCACGCGCGCGGCGGCCGCGAACAGCACGGGCATCATGTTCGCGAGGCCGAGGCCCATCAGCGTGAAGCCGGTCAGCACCGCGGCCGGATACGGCAGCAGCAGCGCGCCGATCATCCCGGCGCACGCGAGCGACGCGCTCGCGAACACGAGCTGCGGCGCGCCGAAGCGGGCGCGTACGGCGTCGCCCGCGAAGCGCGCGATGGCCATCCCGCCCGAGAACGCCGCGTACGCGGCGCTCGCGAGCGCGGGGCTTGCCGCGACGACGTCGCGCATGTAGACCGTCGCCCAGTCGTACATCGCGCCTTCGGCGATCAGCGCGACGAGCGCGATACCGCCGAGCATCCACAACGCGGGCGAGCGCCAGCGGTTGCCGCCACCGTGCGCGTGTTCGTGATGCGGCACATGCGGCAGCACGGCCGGGCTCGCGACCACGAGCACCGTCGCGCTCGCCGCCGCCGCGAGCGCGAGATGCACGGCCGGCGCCATGCCGGCCGACAGCAGCGCGCCGCCGGCCGCCGCGCCCGACATCCCGCCGATGCTGAACATGCCGTGCAGCGACGACATGATCGGCTTGCCGAGCGCGATCTCGACCGCGCTGGCCTCGGCGTTCATCGCGACGTCGAGCGTCGCCATCGAGAAGCCGAACAGCGCGAGCACGGCGAGCAGCATCCAGTAGTCGGGCACGACGAGGATCAGCGCCGCGCACGCGGACATCACAAGCCCGCCCGCGAGGCACGCGGTGCGCGAGCCGACGCGCGTGATCCAGCGCGCGATGGTCAGCATCGCGGCGATCGAGCCGCCGGCGACCGCGAACAGCGCGATCGACAGTAGTCCGGGGCTCAGCGCGAACTTGTCGCGCACGGTCGGCACGTGCACGCCCCATGACGCGTACATCATGCCGGCGACGAAGAACAGCGCCATCGACGCGGTGCGCGCGCGCTGGCGTGCCGGGAGCGACAGCACGCGATGCGCGTCGGGCGGCGCGGCGAACGGGGACGACGATTCGGGGGAAGCGGATTCGGACACGGGGAGGCTCGTCAAAAAATGCGCGGACGCACGCGGCGTCCGTCGGATTCGTCCGATTCTATCGAACCGCTTACGATCCTGCCGGGCGATGTCCGTTCGGCCGATGGCCGGGGGCGAGCCGCATCGGCCGTTCGACCGATGCGCGACACGCAGCGCCCGCGGGTAACATCGAAGCACACGCGGCGCGCCCGGCCCGCCGTCCTTCGACCGCAGGAGTCCTCTTGAACATCGATCCCGCCTTCGCCCTGCACCTGCTGCACCGCTGCGCGCTCGGCACGCTCGCCACCCATGCGCGCGATCCGCAGGGCTTCCCGTATCCGACCGTCGTCCCGTTTGCACCCGATGCAAGCCATCGGCCCGTGATCCTCGTGAGCGGCCTTGCCGAGCACACGCGCAATCTCGCCGCCGATCCGCGCGCGGGCTTCCTCGTCGTCGACGCACCCGGCGGCGACGTGCTGAATGCCGAGCGCGCGACGCTGCTCGGCCGGTTCGTGCCGCTCGGCGACGATCCGCATGTGAGCGCGCGCTACCGGCGCTACGAGCCGGACGCGGGCCGCTATCTTGCGCTCGGCGATTTCACGTTCTGGGCGCTCGACATCGAGCGGCTGCGCTATATCGGCGGCTTCGGGCTCATGGGCTGGGTCGACGGCACCCTTCTCGACGCGCTGCCGCCGCTCGCTTTCGACGAGGAGCAGGCGCTGTGGAACGCATACGATGCCGGCGATGCGCGCCGCGACGGGCTCGAATTGCTTGGCGTCGATCGCTATGGCGCCGACTGGCGATGCGACGGCCGCCGCGTGCGCACGCCATTCGACGCGCCGTCGGCCGATACCGGCGCGCTGCGCGACCGGCTGATCGCGTGCGCTCGGGATGTGGCGTGACGTCGCGGGTGCCGATTTGTCCGTTTAGCAAAACGTGCCGTCCGATTTTTGCAAAGCTGTCGTCCTATGAAAGCTTTGATTTTTCGAATGCAGGGTAATTGCGTATGTTGATAGACCGAATAGACAATCGCTAATGTCCTAATCTCTGTGGAGAGACGTAAAAATTTGAGAAATGGCCGCGGCCGGTCAAAATGACATGTGCGAAATTCAATTGGCCTCGGGATTTTCATGAATACCGCTTCTATCAAATCTTTTTTGTGCTAATCTCTGCCTTCGAAAATCCGAGGCACATATATTTCATGAATGGTGAGCTGGCTGCAGACCGGCGCCATTGGTCAGATAGAAAGGGAAACTATGTCTTCTTACAAGGACCTGCTGGCCCAGCGGGAGAAGCTGGAGAAGCAAATCGAAGAAGCGAAGTCGCGTGAATACGCTGAAGTGCTGAATGACGTGAAGCAGAAAATTGCCGACTATGGCTTTTCGCTCGCCGATCTCGGTCTCAGCCGCGCGAAGGCAGGTAAGGTCGGCCGTCCGCGCGCAGGCGTGGCCGCGAAATATCGCGATCCGGAAACGGGCGCGACGTGGTCGGGCCGCGGCAAGCCGCCGCGCTGGATTGCAGGCAAGAACCGCGAACAGTTTGCGATTTAAACGTTTGTTTAAGTCGTCTGTTCTTCAAAAGAGCCGCGTGTCCGTTCAGGAGCGCGGCTTTTTTGTTTCCGGGTGTCGGCAGGCGCCCGTGTATTGTCATAAAAATGTAAGAATCGCACGTGAATGGAAATGCGACACGTTCGCATAAGCAGTTGATTTAAATGAGGAAATTGTGGGTATTGGACGGGCTCGCGACGCGCCTTTGATAGAATTGCGCATCGCACACCGATATCTCATATTTCATGTCCACGTTTTCCGGCGACGCTCAGAGCGCAGATAAGCACGCGGTTGCGCGCAAGAGCACACTCGTCAGTATTGTTCTGAATGTCGTGCTTGCGACATTTCAGATCGTCGTCGGCACGATTGCGCATTCGCAGGCATTGATTGCCGACGGTGTGCATTCGATATCCGATTTGATCTCGGATTTTGTCGTGCTGGTTGCGAATCGGCATAGCGGTGCATCGCCCGATGCCGACCACAATTATGGACACAGCCGCTACGAGACGGTCGCGTCGCTGTTTCTCGGCGCGATCCTGATTGCGGTCGGGATCGGCATGCTCTGGCGGGCCGGCGACCGGCTCGTTAATCTCGAAAACATTCCGGCCGTGCATTTTTCCGCGCTGATCGTTGCGCTGACGGTGCTCGTGTCTAAAGAAGCGCTGTTTCGCTACATGCTGCGCGAGGCGCGGCGCGTGCGTTCGGCGATGCTCGTCGCGAACGCATGGCACGCGCGTTCGGATGCCGCGTCGTCGCTCGTCGTCGCGATCGGCATCGTCGGCAGCCTGGCCGGCGTGCGGCTGCTCGACCCGATCGCGGCCGCGATCGTCGGCTTCATGGTCGCGCGCATGGGCTGGACGTTCGGTTATGACGCGTTGCAGGACCTGTCCGACCGCGCGCTCGATACGGCCGACACGGCCGAGATCCGCGCGCTGCTCGCGGCGACGCCCGGTGTGCGCGACGTGCACGACCTGCGCACGCGCAAGATGGGCGATGCCGCGCTCGTCGACGCGCACATCCTCGTCGATCCGAAGATCTCCGTCTCCGAAGGGCATTACATCGCCGAGACCGCGCGTGCGCGCGTGCTGTCCGACCAGCGTGTGCTCGACGCGCTGATCCATGTCGACCCGGAGAACGACGCGGCGCGCCGTCCGGCGCTCGCGCTGCCGCCGCGCGGCGAGATCGCGGCACGGCTCGAGGCCGCGCTCGCGCAGCGCGGGCTGCGCGCGGCGGCGATCAACCTGCATTACCTGAGTACGGGGCTCGAGATCGACGTGACGCTCGCCAGCGATCCGCGCGACACCGATGCGGCGCTGGGCAGCCGGCTCGACGTCGCCGCGCTGGAGCTCGAGTTCGGCGCGCGCCGGATCGGCTTCACGCGCGCGATGCCCGTGCAGGCGTAACAGGGCCGCCGATAACGGTCACCGCGACTGGGAGCCGGCCGCGCCCGCGTGTTACAGCGGCAGTTGCGTATCGAACTTGATTTCGCGCAGCACGACGCTCGTGCGCACCTGCGACACGGCCGGAATCTTGAAGATGCGCTCGTGCAGGAACACGTCGTAGGCCTTGATGTCCGGCGCGACGATCTTGAGGATGTAATCGGCTTCGCCAGTCGTGCTGTAGCACTCGGTGACTTCCGGGCAGGTCGCGATCTCGCGCTCGAACTGCTCGACGCCGCCTTCGTTGTGGCGGGTCAGGTGCACGTGCGCAAGCGCGCAGACGTGCAGGCCGAGCTTCTCGCGATCGAGCAGCGCCGTGTAGCGCTGGATCACGCCCGACTGTTCCATGTCCTTGATGCGCCGCCAGCATGGCGTGCTCGACAGACCGACCTGGTCGGAGATTTCCTGTACGGAACGGCGCGCGTCGAGCTGCAACAGGCGAAGGATTTTTTGCGAAAAGGAATCGAGCGTCACCTGCGCCTCCATGCGGCAGCTACAACATGCTGAATGTTAGAGGGCCGGGAAAGGAAAGGCAATCTGATGCGGCGCTGTTGAGCGAGATTCGCTAATTTGCCCGCGGATCCGTGGGGATTTGTCCCGCCCCCGCGTCTTCCGACCGATCGGTGTCCGACACGGCGAGGCCCGCGAGCGCGGCCTGCTGCCGGCGCAGGTCGGCGAGCATGTTGCAGAACAGCGCGCCTTGCTCGATCGCGTCGTCGAGCGCGACGTGCGTGTGCGGATGGTCGTCGAACCAGTGCTTCGGAAAGCGCGGCTTGATCGCCTTGCGGTACGGCAGGCCCGTGATCGCGAACGCGAGCGTCTTGATGTCGAGCGCCGACCACGAGAACGGGCAGCGTCCCGCGAAGCGCATCATGTACCAGAACATGAACGTGAAATCGAAGCCGGCCGGCATCGCGACGAACACCGGCTTGCCGGGCAGCGCCTCGACCCAGTCGACGTACGCGACCAGCGCCGCCTCGGGCGCCTGCAGGTCGCGCCGGCAGGCGGCCCAAGCTTCGGGCTCGGTCTTCCACCATGCTTCCTGCACCGGATGCGCCTGCGCGCCGGGCAGCGTCTCGAGGTTCGCCGAGAACGTCGCGATCAGCTGCTTGTCCTCGGTGTAGGCGGCCGATGCGAAGCTCAGCATCGAGTGCGGACCGGGAATCGGGCCGTCGGCCTCGACGTCGGTGCTGACGTAGATTTCCGGGATGGCGGTCTGGTTCATCCGAACACCTTGTCGGACACGAACGGGTTCGTGCGGCGCTCGTCGCCGAATGTCGAGACGGGGCCGTGGCCCGGCACGAACGTGACGTCGTCGCCGAGCGGCCACAGCTTCTCCTTGATCGAACGGACGAGATCCGCGTGATTGCCGCGCGGGAAATCGGTACGGCCGATCGAGCCGGCGAACAGCACGTCGCCGACGATCGCGACGCGATGCGCGCGGCTGAAGAACACGACATGGCCGGGCGTGTGGCCCGGGCAGTGATAGACCTCGAGCGTCTCGTCGCCGAACTGCACGGTGTCGCCATCGTTCAGCCAGTGGTCCGGCTCGAAGGTTTCGGCGGCCGGAAAGCCGAAGCGCTCGCTCTGCATCGGCAGTTTCTCGATCCAGAAGCGCTCTTCTTCCTGCGGCCCCTCGATCGGTACGCCGTAGTGCGTCGCGAGCGTCTTCGCGCCCGCGCAGTGATCGATGTGCCCGTGCGTGAGCAGCACCTTCTCGACCTGCACGTTCTGCCGCGCGACTTCCTGTTCGATCCGGTCGAGATCGCCGCCCGGATCGACGACGGCGGCGCGGCCGGTCTTCTCGCAGACGAGCAGCGAGCAGTTCTGCTGGAACGGCGTGACCGGAATGAGCGTGACTTTCATGGAGACACCGGCGGCTAAAAGGAGCGATTGTACCGGTCGCGCGCGCTGCCTGCCGCCCGCGCGGCGCACGGCGCGACACGCGGCCGAGGGGATTCCCGGAGCATCCCGATTGTTACAACCATAGAGAGAATCAATGGTGTGGAGGGGGTGCTTTTCGAGACAGCCTTTTGGTTTATGTATAATGCGCTCCATTGCGCGTGAATTTCACGCAATTCGCTGGTGTTTCGGCCCCGTTAATTGGGGTGCCGGAAACACCGTCAAGCATCAGCCGCCGGGGAGTCCGGCGGTGTATCCAGCACCGAATATTCGGTGCTCACGTCTTGTCCGGCCGGGTGCTGCGCGCCCGCCTGCGGCCCTGCTGCCGCGCCGCCGGATGAGGCCTGTGCCGCCGTTCCTGTGCGTTGGTCGTTTCGACGCGCGCGAACGTGAAGTCATGTTCGATGGCGGCATGTGGGGTCTGGTCAGGCTGTTGGGGACAGGTTGCGCCAGACGTGAAAGCTAATCAGGACGGTTGCGGCATAGAGATGAGCCGCGCCCATGCTAGCCGCCTGCTCGCATTGCGAGCGGGGCGTGCACGCATTTGCCGTCCGGGCCGCGTGTCTGCGTTGTGAAGCAGCGTCGTCAAGCACCGGCCCGAACCAGAAGGCGACACGTCGATGAACGTACGAATTCCGAGCCGATTCGGGACCATTGCATTATTTTTTGCGTTGACGGGCTGTGCGGTGCCACCCAGCCAGACCACCGGAAGCGCGAACCAGAAGAACGCGGTCGACAAGACGGCCGCTGCCGCGAAGGCGGACAACGACAAGCAGCAACTGAATTTCGATTCCGCGCTGGCATCGATGCCGGCTGCCGACAGCAAGGACGCGAAGAAACCGTCGCTGGCGGACGCCGAGCCGATCGATGGCAAGGATGTGTCCGACTTCCGTCAGACGGGTCGCGCCTCCTGGTACGGGCGGGACTTCCACGGCCGCCGCACCGCGAACGGCGAGCGTTTCAACATGAACGCGCTCACCGCCGCGCACCGCACGCTGCCGCTGTCGTCGTATATCAAGGTGACGAACGCGTCGACCGGCAAGTGGGTCGTGGTGAAGGTCAACGATCGCGGGCCGTTCAAGCGCGGCCGTGTGCTCGACCTGTCGTATGCGGCCGCCAAGGTGATCGGCCTCGTGCATGCCGGCACGGGCCGCGTGAAGATCGAAGGGCTGTCGCCGCAGGAAGCGCGCGAGGCGCGCGACGAAATGGTCGCGTCGCTGTCGGCGAAGTAACGCGGCGGATCGTCCGCTTTTGCACAAAGGGCTGCCTTCCGGCAGCCCTTTGTCGTTTCTGCGCGGCGCCGTCGCGCGTCAGCCTTCCTTCAGCGCGAGCGCACGCGCATACAGCGTGTTGCGCGACGCGCCCGTCAGCGCGGCCGCGAGCTTGGCCGCGCTCTTCACCGGCACTTCTTCCAGCAGCAGCCTGAGCAGCGCGTCGTGCGCGGTGTCGTCGGCTTCGCCGCTCGTTGCCGGTGCGCCTTCGACGACCAGCACGAACTCGCCGCGCTGCCGGTTCGCATCGCCGGCGAGCCAGGTCTGTCCTTCGGCCAGGGTGCCCTGGAACAGCTGCTCGTGTAGCTTGGTGAGCTCGCGCGCGATCAGCAGCCGGCGCGCGGGGCCGAACGCGTCGGCGAGTGCGGCGACGGTTTCGGCGATCCGGTGCGGCGCTTCGTAGAACACCAGCGCGTACGGGTGCGACACCAGCGCCTGCAGCGCGGTCGCGCGCTGCTTGGTCTTCGGCGGCAGGAAGCCTGCGAACGTGAACGCGCCGGCCCAGCCGCCGGCCACGCTGAGCGCGGTCACGGCCGCGCTTGCGCCGGGCAGCGGGATCACCGCGAAGCCGGCGTCGCGCACCACGTCGACGAGCCGCGCGCCGGGGTCCGAAATGCCGGGCGTGCCGGCGTCCGATACGTAGGCCACGCGTTCGCCGGCGCGCAGCAGGTCGACCACGCGCTGCGCGGCTTCGCGTTCGTTGTGCTCGTGCACGGCGACGAGCGGTTTCGAGATCCCGTAGCGGGCGAGCAGCTGGCCTGTGTTGCGGGTGTCTTCGGCCGCGATGCGGTCGACGAGGCCGAGCACGTGCAGCGCGCGCAACGTGATGTCGGCGGTATTGCCGATCGGCGTGGCGACCACATAGAGCGCGGCGCTCGGGTAGTGCTGCGTATGCGCGAGTTCGAGGAGGGCAGTCATGGCGGGCAATGCGCGCAATCGCGGCGCAGGCGGAACAAGGACGGCATTGTGCCACGCGGCGCCGGCCCGGCCGGGCGACGGGCGCGGTTTGCCGCGTGCGGGCGACAACTTTTCCGGCGCGGCGGGATCCAAACCGGTCGGCGCGGCGTTCGAGCTGCGCGCGCGCCAGTTTCTTGAGCGCCGCGGCCTCGGGTTCGTCGCGGCGAACGTGACGATGCGCGGCGGCGAGCTCGATCTCGTGATGCGCGAGCCCGACGGCATGCTCGTGTTCGTCGAAGTGCGCGCGCGGCGCAGCGTCCGGCATGGCGGCGCGGCCGCGAGCGTCGGCTGGCGCAAGCGGCGGCGTCTGGTCGCGGCGGCGCTCCAGTTCTGGGCGCGCCACGGCGCCGGGGCCGCGTGCCGTTTCGACGTCGTCGCGTTCGAGGCCGGGCGGCTCGCGTGGCTGCGCGACGCATTTCGTACCGACGATGCGTAGCCGCGAGCTGTGACGAGATGTAAAGAGTTCTTGCCGGACCCCCGGAGAGGGTGTCGGAGTACGGTAAACTCGCCGCACCCATGATGTCGCGTGATGCGAGCCACGCGCCCAGTTCACCAGGAATCGATGTCAGTCGAACGTATTCAGCAACATTTCCGCGACAGCGTCGCGCTTCATGCCGAAGCGGCCGACGCGCTGTCGCTGCCGATCGCAGCCGCGGTCGACGCGATGTTCGCCGCGCTGGCGAACGGCAACAAGATCGTCGCCTGCGGTGACGGCCCGTCGGCCGCCGCCGCGCACTACCTCGCCGTGTCGCTCGTCGGCGGCTTCGAGCGCGAGCGCCCGGGCCTGCCCGCGATCGCGCTGGCCACCGACGCATCGCAAGCCGGCCTCGTGGGCACGGCGGCAGCGGAACAACTGTTCGCGCAGCAAGTGCGCGTGCTCGGCCAGACGGGCGACATCCTGCTGGTGCTCGATCCGGGCGGCGCATCGCCGCGCGTGCTGGCGGCGATCGACGAGGCGCACGAGCGCGAGATGACCGTCGTCGCGCTGACGGGCGGCAACGGCCACGCGGTCGCGGCGGCGCTGTCCGACACCGATATTCCGATCAGCGTGCCCGCCGTTCGCGCGGCACGCATCCACGAAGTCCATCTGCTGACTATCCACTGCCTGTGCGACGGCATCGACGCGATGCTGCTGGGTGAGGATTGAACGAAGGAGAGCCGTCGATGAATCAAAGCCGCGTCAAACAGACGCTCGTCAGAACCACGCTGCTCGTCGCGCTGACGGCGGGCCTCGCCGTGTCGCTGCAGGGTTGCGTGCTCGGAGTCTTGGGTGCAGCGGCCGGTGGCGGCGCGCTGATCGCGACCGATCGTCGTACGCTCGGCGCGCAGACGGAAGATCGCGAGATCCAGGTCAAGGCGCTGTCGCAGATCAACAGCGGGCTGCCGGACCAGTCGCACGTGAACGTGACGGTGTTCAACCGTCGCGTGCTGCTGACGGGCGAAGTGCCGAACGATGCATCGAAACAGCGCGCCGAGGAAATCGTGCGCGCGATCAACAACGTGAACGGCATCATCAACGAACTGTCGGTCGAGCCGGCGTCGTCGCTGTCGTCGCGCGCGAACGACTCGTATCTCGAAGGGCGCGTGAAGTCCGAGCTGATCGCGACGAAGGGCTTGTCGGCGAACAACTACAAGATCGTCAGCGAGCGCGGCAACCTGTATCTGATGGGCCTCGTGACGGTCGACGAGGGCAACCGCGGCGCGGAAGCGACGAGCCAGGTGCCGGGCGTCGAGAAGGTCGTGAAGGTGTTCCAGTACATCAAGCCGCAGGACGCGCAGGCGCTGCAGGCCGCGTCGCCCGTGAGCGGCGCGTCCGGCGCGCAGGCTGCCGCCGCGCCGGCGGATGCCGCGACGGTCGGCGCGGTGCCCGACGCGTCGGTGCAGTCCACGCCGCTGCAGCCGCCCGCGCCGATCTCGAATTCGTCGAACGTGCACCCGGGCAACCCGAAGGCCCCGTCGCAATGAAGATCGCGCAGATGAAGCAGATGAAACAGTGGGTGGCGCAGGGCGCCGCGGCTGCGGCGCTCGTGGCCGGCACGCTGGGCGCCGCGCACGCGGACGTCGGCGATGGCCTGAAGGTGGCGCGCAGCAACGCATGCATGGGCTGCCACGCGGTCGACCGCAAGCTCGTCGGCCCGTCGTTCAAGGATATCGCTGTCCGCTACAAGTCCGATCCGCAGGCCGTGCCGAAGTTGTCGAAGAAGGTGAAGGAAGGCGGCTCCGGCGTTTGGGGTGCGATTCCGATGCCCGCGCATCCGCGCATGAGCGACGCCGACGTCCGTTCGGTGGTCGAATGGGTGCTGGCTGGCGCGCCGTCAAAGTGATGCGTTCGGGGTGACGTAACCCCTATTGCCAAGCGCGGAAATGCGTGTGTATGATGGTCGACTGTTGGGGCGGTAGCTCAGCTGGGAGAGCGTCGCGTTCGCAATGCGAAGGTCGGGAGTTCGATCCTCCTCCGCTCCACCAACGGAATTCGAAGGGCTCGGTCGCAAGACCGGGCCCTTTTTGTTTTCCGCCTTTCCAGCGACCCCTGGCAACGCCGGGGCATGGCTTTCGACGTGGCGCGATGGCTGGCGGCGACTAGGTCAGCAGTTCGTGCACCAGCCGGAACGTCGGCACCGACAACGCGGCGAACCCCACGGTGATGGCCGCCAGAATCGCCGTCCGCTTCCGCAGCAGCGCGAAGACGACGACCGACAGCACGCAGAACGCGCAGGTCAGCAGGATCATCCACCAGAGCGCCGCATAACCCGCGCCGCCTTCGAAGTTCGACACGTTCCGCGTCATCCAGGTCGCGACATAGCCGGCGACGGTCATGCTCGCGGGCAGGCACAGCACCGAATACAGGACGAAGACGATGATCTGCCGCGGAGTCGGGTCGGGAGACGTCATGACAAGCGTTACTTTCCGGGTGGACGGGGTACCGAACCGGTCGCCGCACGGGCAGGTTCAGGCAGCCGGCAGGATGCGGGCGTTTTCGGGGTTTGGCAACCACCGCCCGCCACCCGCCAGCCCGTCACCCGCGCCCGAAACTCGGCCGTTTCGGATCGTACGTCCACCCGGGCACGAGATAGCGCATCGCAACCGCATCGTCGCGCGCCGTGCCGCCAACCTTCTGATACAGCACATGCGCGGCCTCGACCTGCGCCATGTCGAGTTCGATCCCGAGCCCCGGCCGCTCCGGCACGGCCACCTTGCCGCCGACGATCGCGAGCGGCTCGCGCGTGAGCCGCGCGTCGCCTTCCTGCCAGATCCAGTGCGTGTCGATCGCGGTGATCGTGCCGGGCGCCGCCGCCGCCGCATGCGTGAACATCGCGAGCGACACGTCGAAGTGGTTGTTCGAGTGCGAACCCCACGTGAGCCCCCAGTCGCGGCACAGCTGCGCGAGCCGTACCGAGCCCTGCATCGTCCAGAAATGCGGATCGGCGAGCGGGATGTCGACCGCCTGCAGCCGCACCGCGTGATCCATCTGCCGCCAGTCGGTCGCGATCATGTTGGTCGCGGTCGGAATGCCCGTCGCGCGGCGGAATTCGGCCATCACCTCGCGGCCCGAATAGCCGCCTTCCGGTCCGCACGGGTCTTCCGCATAGGCGAGCAGGTGACCTTGCCCGCGGCACAGCGCGACGGCCTCGTCGAGCGACCACGCGCCGTTCGGGTCGAGCGTCGCGCGCGCGTCGGGAAAGCGCGCCTTGATCGCCGCGATCGCTTCCATCTCGTCGGCGCCGGCCATCACGCCGCCCTTCAGCTTGAAGTCGGCGAAGCCGTAGCGCTCGACCGCGGCTTCGGCCTGCTGTGCGATCGCGGCCGGCGTCAACGCCGCTTCGTTGCGCAGCCGGAACCACGGATCCGCCGCATGCGTTTCGTCGCGATACGGCAGGTCGGTGCGGCGCCGGTCGCCCAGGTAGAACAGGTACGCGAGCATCGGCACCGCGTCGCGCTGCTGGCCTTCGCCGAGCAGCGCCGCGACCGGTACGTCGAGATGCTGGCCGAGCAGGTCGAGCAGCGCGGCCTCGATCGCGGTGATCACGTTGTCGAGCCGCAGGTTGATCTCGTGCGGCTGGCGCAGCACGGCGGCCTCGCCGGCCGACGTCACTTCGTGCCGGATCGTGCGGCCCGCACCCGCGCCCGCGCCGGACAGCGCCGCGCGCACCGCGTTCAGCGTCGCCTGGTAGCGGCCGATCGACTGGCCGACCACGAGATCCGTCATGCGCTCGAGCGCGTGGCGGATGCCTTCGCCGCCCGGTACTTCGCCGACGCCCGTGTGGCCGCTGCTGTCGTCGAGGATCACGAGGTTGCGCGTGAAATAAGGCGCGTGCGCGCCGCACAGGTTGAGCAGCATGCTGTCGCGGCCGGCGACGGGAATCACCTGCATGCGCGTGACGCGCGGGGTGCCGGCACGGCGGGATTCGGACATCGGTTCGCTCCTGGTTCCGGTGGCGCGCGGGCCGCCGGACGCGCCGGCGCGGCCCGCGCCGTTCAATGAAGCTCGACGCGGCGGATCTCGCCGACGACGAACAGGTAGCAGATCACGGCGACGAGCGCGTGCGCGACGACGTAGACGAGCGCGCCGTTGAACGAGCCGCTGCGGTCGACGATGTAGCCGATCGCGATCGGCGTCGTGATGCTCGACAGGTTGCCGCACGTGTTGAGCAGCGCGCCGCTCAGCCCCGCGATCTGGCGCGGCGCGGTGTCGGCGTTGACGGCCCAGCCGAGCGCGCCGAGCCCCTTGCCGAAGAACGACAGCGCCATGAACAGCACGACGAGCACGTGCGAATCGGTGTAGTTGCAGACGATCATCGACATCGACAGCAGCATGCCGATCACGATCGGCACCTTGCGCGCGACCGACAGCGACCGGCCCTGCTTGAGCAGCGCGTCGGACACGACGCCGCCGAGAATCCCGCCGAGGAACCCGCACACGGCCGGGATCGACGCGACGAGCCCCGCGTTGAGGATCGACATCCCGCGCGCCTGCACGAGATAGACGGGAAACCACGTGATGAAGAAATAGGTGAGCGCGTTGATGCAGTACTGCGCGACGTACACACCGATCAGCATCCGGCTCTTCAGCAGCGCCTTCACGTGACGCATCGACGGGCCGCCGCCGCGCGCGCCTGTCGCCTGGTCGATGTTGACGAGCGCGCCGCCTTCGGCGAGGTAGTCGAGTTCCGCGCGGTTGATGCTCGGGTGGTCCTTCGGGTCGTACATGGTGCGATTCCACACCAGGACGAACGCGAAGCCGAGCACGCCCATCACCGCGAACACCGACTGCCAGCCGAACGCGTGCACGAGCCAGCCCATCAGCGGCGCGAACACGACGGTCGCCGCGTATTGCGCGGCGTTGAAGATCGCCGACGCGGTGCCGCGTTCGGCGGCCGGGAACCACGCGGACACGATCCGGCTGTTGGCCGGAAACGAAGGCGCTTCGGCCGCGCCGACCAGGAAGCGCAGCCCGAACAGCAGTGCGAACGCGGCCGCGCCGCCGAAGAAGCCGATCGAGCCCTGCAGCAGCGTGAACAACGACCAGAAGAAGATGCTGAACGCATAGACGATGCGCGACCCGTAGCGGTCGAGCAGCCAGCCGCCCGGCAGTTGCGCGACCACGTACGACCAGCCGAACGCGGAGAAGATGAAACCGATCTGCACGTGGCTCAGGTGCAGCGCGCGGGCGAGGCTCGGGCCCGCGATCGCGATCGCCGCGCGATCCGCGTAGTTGATCGTCGTGACCGCGAACAGGACGGCCAGCACGAGCCAGCGCACGCGCGTGCGCCGGGCCGTTGCCGACGCGGATGCCGGCAGCGCGTGAAGCGGATTCATGACTGTCTCCTCCGAATGGCGGAAGGTGCCGTCGTGCGGCAGGCGCGTCGGGTGCGCGCGTTTTCGTATCGGGTGCCGTCGGCCGGAGGCCGGGCGCCAGACGCCGATGCCGACAGGCAGGGCGTCCGGATCATTCTGTCATGTCGATATTTGCGCTTTCATGCCAATTGCTGACTTGATCGATTCAGCATTTGAATCATCAAGTCGGTCGATCGCCCGGGGCGCGCGTGTCGCCCGCGTCGCCACCACCGTCGCCATGATGACGCGCCACGTGCCGCACGAGAAACTCGACGGCCGCGCGTACGCCGGGCAGTTGGCCGCGCCGGTGCGGCATCAGCAGCGTCGTCGTGACGGTGCCGGCCTGCCAGCCGGGCAGCACGCGCACGAGCGCGCCGGACGCCAGCGCGTCGCTTGCGATCCAGTCGGGCAGGCAGGCCAGGCCGAGGCCGGCCGTCGCGGCCTGCAGCAGCAGCGTCGATTCGTCGGCCTGCAGGCGGATGCGCGGCGTCACGTCGACGGTGTCGCCGCCACGTTGCAGACGCCACGGCTGCTGGCTCGGATGGAGTCCGTCGTGCCGTGCGAGGTCGGCCGGCTCGTGCGGTGCGCCGGTGCGCGCGAGATAGTCCGGCGACGCAACGACGATGATCGGCGACGTCGCGAGCGGCCGCTGCACGAGCGCGGAATCGGGCAGCGGGGCGAAATGGCTGCGCACCGCGATGTCGAAGCCTTCCTGCGCGATGTCGACCAGGCGGTCGCTCGCATGAATCTGCAGCAGCAGCTTCGGGTGTGCGATGGCCAGCGCCGGCAGGCAGGGCGCGAGGATGTGCTGCGCAACCGGTACCGAGCTCGTGATCCGCACGACGCCCGCCGGTTCGGCGGCCTGCCGCAGCACCGCGTCGCGCGCGCTCTCGGCCTCGATCACGGCCGCGCGCGCATGCTCGAAGAATTCAGTGCCCACCGGTGTCAGCCGGAAGCTGCGCGACGTGCGATGCACGAGCCGCGCGCCGAGCGTGCGCTCGAGCTCGGCAACGCGCTTGCTGACCGTCGATTTCGGCAGGTCGAGCCGGCGCGCGGCCGCCGACATGCTGCCTGCGTCGACCGCCTGCACGAACAAGTAGAGATCGTTCAGATTCACTGTCAGCGTCCACAAGGAGAAACGACGGGTTTCAATTCTAGCGGCTACTGCGCCATCGTTCGCCATGGGAGCATGGTCGCTCGTTCAACTTCCGCGGAATACCCGATGTCCCCGATCCTTCTCTACGGCATTCCCGCCGGCTGCTCGTTCGGCTCGATCGTCGCGCTCGAATGGGCCGGTCGCCCATATCGGCTGTCGCGCATCACGATGCCCGACCTCGCGACGAGCGACGCATTCCTCGCACTGAACCCCGTCGCCGAAACACCAGCGTTCGTGACCGCGAACGGCGACGTGCTGACCGAAAGCCTCGCGATCCTCGGCCACGTCGGCGCGCAAGTGCTCGACAGCGGCCTCGCGTTCCGCCAGGGCAGCGCGGATTTCGACCGGCTGAACCGGATGCTGGCGTGGCTGAACACGACATTCTTCAACGCGTTCGGTGCGCTCTGGTACGTGTACGAACACAACACCGAGGGTGCCGAGAAAGCAGCGTTGCAGGCCTACGGCCGCGGCAAGGTGCTGAAGGCGCACCGGCAGCTCGAAGCGCAGCTCGCGCGCGGCGATGGCCCGTGGCTGCTGGGCGCACGGCGCACGCTGGCCGATGCGTATTTCGCGGGGATCGCCCGCTGGGCCGACTATCACGCGGTGTTCGAGCGCGACGCGTTTCCGCGCATCGCCGCGCTGCGCGCGCGGCTCGCCGACGATGCGGGCGTGCATTTCGCGCACGCGGTCGAGGAAGGCTTGCCGCTGCCGGCCTCGTCGGCGTTCGAAGGGCATGTGTCGCTCGACGACGCGGTGGCAAGCGCGCACGTCATGGCGACCTGACCGCGCAACGCGGTCGCCCGAAGGGCAGGGTATCGGCGATATTTTTACCCGGGTGATATTGACATTCAATTAATACCCGGATAAAAATGGCGTCATTCCGATTCCTGCCCGCAGGTGACCACGATGACAACCTCCATGCTCCTTCCTTCCTACACGGCCTTCGACGGCCACCGTCGGCTCGCGTCGGGCCCGCTTGCGGCGGTCGCGCTCGCGGTCCGGCAGGCGGCCGGCGACGCGATGGCCGGTTCGATCCTGATCTTCGACGATGCGACGGGCCGCTCGATCGACCTCGACCTGCGCGGCACGGCGGACGAAGTGCGCGCGCGTTTCGCGCCGCCGCCGGGCGACGCAGCGGGTGCTGCCGGCGAACCGGCCGGCGCGGGCGAGCAGCGCGGCCGCGGGCGGCCGAAGCTCGGCGTCGTGTCGCGCGAGGTCACGCTGCTGCCGCGTCACTGGGAATGGCTCGGCGCGCAGCCGGGTGGCGCGTCCGTCGCGCTGCGCAAGCTCGTCGAGGACGCGCGGCGCACGCACGCGGCGGCTGACCGACACCGCGACGCGCAGACGCGCGCGTATCACTTCATGTCGGCGATGGCGGGCGACCTGCCCGGTTTTGAGGAGGCCGCGCGGGCGCTGTATGCGAACGACCCGGCGCGGCTCGCCGAGCTGATCGCCGGCTGGCCGGACGACGTGCGCGACCATGCGCTCGCGCTGGCGCGCGGCGATCTGCCGCCGCCCGCCGAAGACTGCTGAAGGAGCACTGGACACGATGACCGTATTCGATCTGAACCGCGGCGCGCTCGCGCCGGTTACCGACGAGGTCGATCTCGTCGACCTGCGCGTGACCGGCGCCGTCCCGCGCGAACTCGATGGCACGCTGCTGCGCAACGGCCCGAATCCACCGGGCGGCCGCTTCGAAGGGAGCGACATGCTGTCGTGGTGGCCGGAAGCCGCGATGCTGCACGCGATCGCGTTCGAAAACGGCCGCGCGACCGGCTACCGGAACCGCTGGGCGCGCACGCAGCGCTGGGCCGCGGTGCATGCGCCCGGGCAGGTGCCGCATCTGCCCGACACCAATCCGAACGTGAGCGTGCTGCAGCATGCCGGCGAATTGCTCGCGATGGCGGAGGGCGGCGCGCCGTTCGCGATCACGGCCGCGCTCGATTCGCTCGGCGTGTCGCGCCGGTTGGCGGGCTTCGACGGCGGCATGACCGCGCATCCGAAGGTCGACCCGGTGACCGGCGAGCTGATCGCGTTTCGCGCGGACTGGCGCGCGCCGTGGCTGCGCTACGGCGTCGCCGACGCGCAGGGCGTGCAGCGCGTCGATATTGCTATCGATCTGTCGGCGCCGTCGATGATGCACGACTTCGCGATCACCGAAACCCGCAGCCTGCTGCTCGACCTGAACGTCGGCTACGACTTCTCGCTGCTGAAGCAGGGCCACCGGATGCCGCTGCGCTGGCACGACGACCGTCCTGCACGCATCGGCGTGATCCCGCGTCACGGCGGCGACGTGCGCTGGTTCGGCGTCGAGCCGTGCTTCGTCCAGCACGTCGTGAACGCGTACGACTGCGACGCATCGTGCCTCGTGCTCGACGTGGTGCGTTATCCGTGGTTCCTGCGGCTCGACGCGCGCACTGGCCGGTTCGAGGACAACCCGGTCGGCGAGCTGTGGCGCTACGTGATCGATACGGCGAACGGGCTGATCGACGAAGGGCCGCTCGCGGACGGCGGTATCGAGCTGCCGCGCATCAACGAAAGCCGGACCGGGCGCAGCTACCGCTATCTGTATGCGGTCGAGCAGCCGAACAACGCGGAAATGCGCGGCGTGATGCGCTTCGATCACGCGCGCGGCACGTCGACGCATTACGCGGTGCCGGCCGGCGACCAGAACGGCGAACCCGTGTTCGTGTCGCGCCCGGGCGGGGTCGACGAGGACGACGGCTGGCTGCTGGTGATGGTCTACCGCGCGGCGACTGATACGAGCGACGTCGTGATCCTCGATGCGCGCGCGATCGACGCGGGGCCGGTCGCGACCGTGCACCTGCCGCGCCGTGTGCCGGCCGGGTTCCACGGCGCTTGGGTGCCGCGCGTGCGCTGAGCGGCCGTGCGCGTCACTGCGCGCGCAGTGCGTCGACGATCTTCAGCCGCGACGCGCGCATCGCCGGCAGCAACCCGCCGACGAGCCCCATCACGAGCGAGAACAGCAGCGTCTTCACGACGATCGCGGGTGTCAGCACGAAGCGGAACGACAGGTCCGAGAAGGTCTGGAAGTTGGTCGTCGAGAACGACGCGAACTGCATCAGCGACGCGCACGCGAGCCCCGCGACACCGCCGACGAAGCCGAGCAGCAGCGCTTCCAGCAGGAACGCGGCGAGCACGTTCCTGCGCTTGAAGCCGAGCGCGCGCAGCGTGCCGATCTCGGCGACGCGGTTCGCGACCGACGCATACATCGTGATCATCGCGCCGATCATCGCGGCGATCGAGAAGATCGTCGACAGCGTGATGCCAAGGATGTTGATGAACGTCGACAGCGCCTTCGACTGGTCGCCGTAGAAGGTCTGCTCGCGTTTCGCCTCGTCGGTCAGCCGCGGGTCGACGTCGATGTCGGCCTTGAAGCGCGCGAAACCGTCGGCGCTCGGGATGCGCAGCACCATCGACGAATAGCTCGTGCGCCGGAACGACTGCATCAGTTGATCGACGTCGCCCCAGATCTCCGAATCGAAGCCGCTGCCGCCCGCGTCGAAGATGCCGACGATGGTCCAGTCGCGCTGCGCGAAATGCAGGCTGTCGCCGAGCTGCGTGTCGCTGAAGCCTTTCGCGATCGCGCTGCCGACGATGATCTCCGACGAGCCGGGCACGAACATGCGGCCCGCCGCCAGTTTCACGTGCGGCCGCAGCGCGAGGCCGGCCGGCGACACGCCGCGGATCACGACATTCGACGGCTTGCCGGTCGACGTCTTCACGAGCGAGATCAGCACGACGGCTTCCTTCGACACGAGCGGCCGGCCGTCGGGGCCGAGCGCGACGGCCGGGTGCATCTCGAGCGCGTTGGCCTGCTGGTGGTCGATCGAACTCTGGATCTCGGTTTCGGCGCCCTTGCGGATCACCACCGCGTTGTCGGGTTCGCCGGTCGACACGAGCGTCTGCGTGAGCCCCGCGTCGAGCATCTGGACCGTCGCGAACACGAAGATCACGAGCGCCATCCCGCCCGCGGTGAGTGCGGTGGTGAGCCGCCGGGTCCACAGGTTGCGCGCGATGTAGGTGAGCGGGATCGCCATGTCTACCCGATCGCCCGCAGGCCTTCGACGACGCGCACGCGTGCCGCCTGCCACGCCGGTACGATCGCGGCCGCGACGCCGACCGCGACCGAGCACGCGGCCTGCAGCACGACCGTCTCGGTCGACACCTTGAACACCGGGAAGATGCCGCCGGCCGCCTGCTTGAACAGGCTCGCGGCAGGCGGCGTCGCGAGGATCCCGAGCCCGCCGCCGGCCACCGCGATCACGACCGATTCGCCGAACACGATCAGCGCGAGAAAGCCGGGGCCGAAGCCGAGCGCCTTCAGCGTCGCGTATTCGGCCGTGCGTTCGCGCGCGCTCATCGCCATCGCATTGGCCATCACGGCCATGATGATCAGGATCACCACGTACGACACCAGGCGGATCGCCGCGATGATCTGGTTCGACATCGCGACGAAGCCGAGCTGGAACGCTTGCTCGGTCTCGGTCAGCGTCTCGGCGAGCGAATTCTTGAACACGGCGTCGACGCCGCGCGCGATCGTCGCGCCGTCGTCGGGGTTCGCGACGCCGAGCACGAATACGCCGACCTGGTCGGCCTGTTTCGGCGTGCGCTGGCGCACCGTCTCGTTCAGGTAGTCCCAGTGGAACACCATCTGGCGCGTGATCGTCGAATCGTCGCGGCCGTCGAGAATCCCGCGCACGACGAAATCCCACGTACCGGGATAGATGGTGCCCTTGAGCGGAATCACGTCGCCGATCCTGAAGCCGAACTGCGTCGCGAGCTGGCGCCCGACGAGGCAGCCGCGGCGGTCGCGGTTGTAGTCGGCGCGCTGCTGCGCCGGGATGATGAATTCCGGGTACAGGTCGAGATAGTTGTCCGACACCGCGAAGCTTGCGAAGAAGTTCTTCGGGTCGCGGTAGATGCCGCCAAACCAGTTCGAGCGGACCACGGCCGTCACGCCGTCGACGCCGCGAATCCGGTTCTCGTAGCTGACGGGCAGCGGAAACACCAGCGAGATCGCATTGCGCGTGACGAGCCGTCCGCTGGACGCGGCGGCCGCGCCCGCGTACCACGCGTCGACGACGGTGTGCAGCAGCCCGAACGCCAGCACCGCGATCGTGAGCCCGAGCACGGTCAGCAGCGTGCGCAGCCGGTGCCGCATTGCGTTGCGCGCGATCAGCTTCAGCACATACATCGCGCGCGCCCCCGCCGCCGGTCAGCCGGCGTGCCCATCGATCAGCTCCCCTTTTTCCAGATGCACGAGCGACTGCGCGGCGCCGGCCGCGTGCGCGTCGTGGGTCACCATGATGATCGTCTTGCCGAGCTCGGCGTTCATCCGCTGCAGCATCGCGAGCACGTCGGTGGCCGACGTGCGGTCGAGGTCGCCGGTCGGCTCGTCCGCGACGATCAGCACGGGGTCGGTGATCAGCGCGCGCGCGATCGCGACGCGCTGCTGCTGGCCGCCCGACAGCTCGGACGGGTAATGGCTCGTCCGGTCGCCGAGATTCACCATGTCGAGCACGAGCTCGACGCGCTCGCGCCGCTCGCGGCGCGACAGGTGCGTGAGCATCAGCGGCAGCTCGACGTTCTCGAACGCGGTGAGCACGGGCATCAGGTTGTAGAACTGGAAGATGAAGCCGACGTTCGCCGCGCGCCATTCGGCCAGTTGCGCCTCGGCGAGCTGCGAGATGTCGAGGCCGCCCACGCGCAGCTCGCCGCTGTCGGGCCGGTCGATGCCGGCCACGAGGTTCAGCAGCGTGCTCTTGCCGGAGCCCGACGGCCCCATCAGCGCGACGAAATCGCCTTCGCCGATGTCGAGCGTGATGTCGGTCAGCACGGGCACGATCTGGTTGCCGCGCCGGTACGACTTCGCGACGTGGCTGATCTCGACGAGGGGCGGCGGCGTGTCGTTCACGCTCGCGCTACTTCTTCGCGACGGTCACTTTCGCGCCGTCCTTCAGCTTCTCGCCCGGTGCGAGCACGACCGTGTCGCCGGGTTTCACGCCGCGGATCGCGACCAGCTCGCCGATCCGCATGCCCGTCGTCACGGCCGCCGCGCGCACGCTGTCGTCCTTCACGACGAACACGACCGGCCGGCCGTCGCGCTCGACGACGGCGCTCGCTTGCACGGCCGTCACCGGCTGCCGGTCCTGCGCCGACACGGGCTTCGACAGGAACGCGATCTTCGCGCTCATGTCGGGCAGCACGCGGTCGTCGCGATCGACGAAGCGCACCTTCACGAGCACGGTGGCCTTCGAGCGGTCGACGGTCGGCACGATGCGCGACACGCGGCCCGCGAAGCGCGTGTCCGGCAGCGCGTCGAGCTGGATCTCGCACGGCTGCTCGGCGCGGATCTTCGCGATGTTCGATTCGGCGACGTCGGCCTCGACCTCGAGCGTGTCCATGTCGGCGATCGTCACGACCGCGCCCTTGCTGTCCGACGCGGACGAGAACGGCGTGATGTTGTCGCCGACGTTCGCATGCTTGGCGAGCACGATGCCGTCGAACGGCGCGCGGATCACCGTCTGGTCGACCGCGACCTGCGCGGCCTGCGCGTTGGCGTCGGCGGACACGATCGCGGCCTCGCCGCTGCTGAGCGACGCGCGCGCCTTGTTCACGCGGGCCGTGTCGATGTCGAGCTGCGCGGCCGGCACGGCGCCCTTCGGCGCGAGCGCCGCGGTGCGGCGGAATGCGATTTCGGCGTCCTTCAGCTCGGCCTGCTGCACGCCGAGGTTCGCGCGGGCGACCTTCGCCTGGGCCAGCGCCTGCGCGAGCGCCGCCTCGACGTCGCGGCTTTCGAGCCGCGCGATGATCTCGTCCTTCTTCACGCGCGTACCCTCGAGCACGCCGAGCCATTCGACCCGCCCCTGGCCCTTCGACGCGACCGCGGCCTTGCGCTGCGGCACGACGTAGCCGGTCGCATTCAGTTGCGTGTCGTTCTGGTACGGGTAGGCGGACGTGACGGACGTCGTTTCGACGGTCGGCCGGCCGGTGAGCGCAAGGCCGGCGATGATCGCGACGAGGGCGATCGCGGCGGCGACCGCATAGCGGACCCACCGGCGCCGGCGGGGTGCCGGTGCGATCGGACGCCGGTCGATTTTCAGTTTGTCCAGATTGTGATCGGGCAATTTGAGCGCCTCGAGACAGCGGCGGTCTGGCGACCGGCCGCGATCCGGTTTCCGGGGAAAGGGACGGATGGACGCCAGTATAAGCGTCGCCCCGATGGCGCGCGAGCGCGTTTGTGGGGCCAGTGCGGCGGCCGCCGTACCGGCGCGCCGGTGCGGGAAGACGAGGGAAGAAGCGCTCGCCCCCGGGGAAACCCGAGGGGTGCAAGCAGCGTGTCAACTCGCCGCGAAGGCGGTGCGTTATGGAACCAGTGCGTCAGGTTTTATTGAGGCGGAACGGCGAAAGCCGGCCTCCCGGCCTGGCGCTCCGATGCGAATGCCTCGCATCTTTCACCGGTTCGTTTGATTTTTTCTCCGCTAAAGGAAGAACAATGAAGAAGACGCTCGCTTCGATCATGACCGCAGCAATCGCACTCGCATCGGTTTCGGCATTCGCACAGGAGTCGGCGTCGGCTCCGGCAGGCGCGATGGCACCCGCTTCCGCACCGATGAAGAAGGATCACAGCAAGCCGAAGCACGCGCTGAAGCAACACGGTTCGGCCAAGGGCAAGGCAAAGGCCGCAGCCGCATCGGCAGCCGGCACGAACGACGCAGGCGCAGCAAACTAAGCGCGTCGCCCGGGGCCGGCACTGCCGGCCGCCAGTCGCGAGACCCCGCATGTTTCGGCATGCGGGGTTTTGTTTTTTCAGGCGCCGTGTTCGTCCGCGGGCGTCGGCGGCGCGCGCATCGCGTCGACCACCGTGCGCATGCGCCGCCAGTGCGAGCCTTCCCAGAACACGCGCCGGCACACGTCGCACGCGGCGAAGCGCCGGTGCCGCAGCCCGACGCCGGCCGGCACGCGCGGCGCGGCAGCCGCCGCGTCGAGCGGATGCAGCGGTGCATTGCAGCGCAGGCATAGCCGGAATGGCCGCATGTGCGGCGCGAGATCGAGCCGCGCGAACAGCTCGCGCAGCTGGTCGGCCGGTTGCAGCGCGTGCAGGTAGCAGCCGCGTGCGATCGTGCGCCGCTTGAGCAGTTCGCGGTCGCGGGTCAGCACGATCCGGCCCTCTCGCGCGGCGAGCGCCGCGAGCTCGTCGTCGCGATAGTGGTTGTCGTAGCAGGTGTCGAAGCCCGCGAGGCGCAACAGTTGCGCGAGGCCGCCGAGATGCGCGTCGGCGATGAAGCACCATTGCGCCGGCTGCGGCGCGGTTGCACCGTTCGCCGCCGGCTGCGCGCGTTCCGGAAAGGCTTCGACGCGGTCGCCGTCGCCGAGCGGCCGGTCAAGCGCGGCCGGTGCGTCGTTCACGTGCAGCCGGCCGATTTCGGTGTGAGGAATGCCGAGTGCCTCGATCGCGTGCTTCACCGTCGCATCGCGCGCGCACGCGTGCCCGAACGCGCGGTCGCGCTGCGCGCGCGGGAGAAAGGCGTTCAGTTCGTCGTGGAAGCGGAAGGTCGCGGTCGCCATCCGTGCAGTATCGCACCGCGCACGGCCGGCGGCGGGCGCTGCAGACGGCCGCCATCTGTGTTTAACTCGCGGCTCCACGGAGCGAAGGAGCAGGCAATGGATCTCGGATTTATCGGGCTGGGCGAAATGGGGCAGGCGATCGCAACGAACCTGCTGAAGGCGGGCCACACGGTGCGGGTCTGGAACCGGTCGCGCGAGCGTGCGGAGCCGCTCGCGGCATTCGGCGCGCAGATCGTCGACACGCCGGCCGACGCGTTTCGCGGCGATGCCGTGTTCTCGATGCTCGGCGACGACGCGGCTGCGCGCGCCGTGTTCGACGACGCGCTGCTCGCGCAGGCGCCGCGCGGCCTGATCCACGTGAACATGGCGACGGTGTCGGTCGCGCTCGCCGAATCGCTCGCGCACGCGCATGCGTCGCGCGGCATCGATTATGTCGCCGCGCCGGTGATGGGGCGGCCCGACGTCGCGGCCGCCGCGCGCCTGACGATCATGGCGGGCGGCCCGGCCGAGGCGATCGACCGCGTGCAGCCGCTGTTCGACGCGATCGGTCAGAAGACCTGGCGGTTCGGTTCGCTGCCGCAGCACGCGAACGTCGCGAAGATCGCGGCGAACTTCACGCTCGCGTCGGCGATCGAGACGCTCGGCGAGGCGTCCGCGCTGCTGGGCGCGCACGGCGTCGCGATGCGCGATTTCCTCGACGTGATCACGAGCAGCGTGTTTCCGGGGCCCGTCTACGCAGGCTACGGCGGGATGATCGCCGAGCGGCAATACGAGCCCGCGCGCTTCAAGGCGCGCCTCGGGCTGAAGGACGTCCGGCTCGCGCTGGAGGCCGGCGACGCCGCGTCGGTGCCGCTGCCGATCGCGAGCGTCGTGCGCGACAGCCTGCTCGACGCGCTCGCGCACGGCGGCGGCGACCAGGATTTCGCGGTGCTCGGCGAAGTCGCGCTGCGCCGCGCCGGCCGCTGACACGACGCGACAGAAGCGCCGCGCGCACGGCATAATCGGCGTTTCGGTTTCCCTCCATTCAGACAGAGGCACGCATGAACTTGCATACGTGGTGGCTTTTCGTGGCGACGGTGTTCGTCGTGTCGGCGATTCCGGGCCCGAACATGCTGCTCGTGATGACGCACGGCGCGCGGCACGGGCTGCGGCGCTCGTCGTCGACGATGGCCGGTTGCCTGAGCGCGCTGGTGCTGATGCTGTCGGTTTCGGCGGCCGGCCTCGGCGTGTTCCTCGAAGCGTGGCCCGCGATGTTCAACGCGCTGCGCTTCGCGGGCGCCGCCTATCTGATCTACCTCGGCGTGAAGGCGTGGCGTGCGCGCGTCGACGACGCGCCGCCGGCCGCCGACGTCGAATCGGTGTCGCGCCAGGCTGCGTCGGCATCGCGCTGGGTGCTGTTCCGCAACGGCTTCCTGGTCGCGGGCAGCAACCCGAAGGCGATCCTGTTCGCGGCCGCGCTGCTGCCGCAGTTCATCAACGCGGCCGAGCCGACGCTGCCGCAGTTCGGCATTCTCGTCGTCACGTTCGCGGTGATCGAGGTGAGCTGGTATCTCGTGTACGCGTCGTTCGGCACGCGCATCGGCGCGACGCTGAAGAGCCAGAGCGTCGCGAAGGTGTTCAACCGGCTGACGGGCGGGCTGTTCGTCGGCTTCGGCGCGATGATGGCGCTGGTGCGTCACTGATTTCGAACGGATTCCGGTGCGCCGAACGCCCCGTCCCTCGTAAGAGGGCGGGGCGTTCGACTTTTCACGTCCGCTTCACGGATGAGGGCGAGTCAGCGCCGCCGCGCCGACCCGGCGCCGGGCCGTGAGGCCGAACACCGTGGCCGCGCCGGCGAACGCGAATCCGACGCCGCACACGGCGCTCCAACCGCCCCATGCCCACGCACTGCCCGCGAGCGCCGCGCCGAGCGCGCCGCCGACGAAGAACAGCCCGACGAACAGCCCGTTCAGGCGCCCGCGCGCGGCCGGGTTCAGCAGGTTGATCTCGCGGCGGCCGATCGTCTGGTCGACGATGACGCCCGCGTCGAGCAGCGCCGCGCCGCCGGCGAGCAGCGCGAGCGCGAGGCCACGATGCGCATGCGCGTCGAAGCCGAACCAGCCGGCGCCCGCGATGCCGAGCACGACGAATGCCACGAGCATCGTGCCGTGCGCGATCCGCTGCGCGGCCGGGCCGCGGCCGCGATCGCCGGCGCGGCCGGCGAGCGGCGTGACGATCGCGCCGCTGGCGCCGGCGAACGCGAACAGCGCGATCCCGTGCAGGTCGAGACCGAACGGCGGCTGCGCGAGCCGCAGCCCGACGGCGGTCCAGAACGCGCTGAACGCAGCCATCGCGAGCGCGGCCGACAACGCATGCCGGCGCAGCACCGGTTCGTCGGCGAGCAGGCGCCCCATCGACGCGAGCAGCGCGCGGTAGCTGGCCGTGATCGACGGCGTGCGCGACGGCAGGCGCAGCGCGAGCACGACGGCGATCGCGGCGTTCGCGAGCGCGGCCAGCGCGTAGAACGCGCGCCAGCCGGCCGAGCCCGCGATCAGGCTCGCGAGCGGCCGCGACAGCAGGATGCCGAGCATCAGCCCGCTCATCACGTTGCCGACCGCGCGGCCGCGCTGCGCTTCGGGCGCCATCGACGCGGCCATCGGCACGAGCATCTGGATCACGCTCGACGCGGCGCCGGCGACCAGCGTTGCCAGCAGGAACACGACGCCCGACCGCGTGAACGCGGGCAGCGCGAGCGCGGCCGCGCAGGCGACGAGCGTCGCGACGATCAGGCGGCGGTTCTCGAGCAGATCGACGAGCGGCACGAGCAGCACGAGCCCGGCCGCGTAGCCGAGCTGCGGCAGCATCGCGACGAGGCCGGCGAGGCCGGGCGGCAGGTGCAGGTCCGCGCTGATCGGGCCCGTCAGCGGTTGCGCGGCGAACAGGTCCATCACGATCACGCCGACCGTCGCGGCGAAGAACAGTGTCATGCCGGCGCTCAGCGCGGGCGGCGCGCCGACGGGTGCGCGAACGGCGCCGGGACAAGGGTTGGCAGGGCAGTTCATCGGAAGCCTGGGGGTGTGGGTCGAAGGAGTTCCCATCGTAGGCGGCCGATGTTTATGCGACAATTGAAATATGTCTAACATGATTATGCGAGTTTGTTTTGAATACGCGTGATCTCCTGGCGTTCGTCGCGGTGGTCGACAGCGGCTCGATGGTTGCCGCGGCCGCGAAGCTCCACCTGACGCAGCCGGGCCTGACGCGGCGCGTGCAGAACCTCGAAACGCTGCTCGGCGTGCCGCTGCTCGAACGGCAAAGCAAACCGCTGAAGCCGACCGCGGCCGGGCGCGACGTCTATGCGCTCGCGCGCAACGTGCTGGGCGCGGTCGACGAGCTGATGGCGGCCGGCGCGCCGGACAGCGAGCCGTCGGGCGAGCTGCGCATCGGCGTCCCGCCGTTCCTGTCCGAGCTGGCGCTCGAGCGGCCGATCGATCGGCTGCGCGACGCATTCCCGCGCCTCACGCTGCGCGTGACGGCCGGCTGGTCGCCGGCGTTGCTGCAGGGCATCGAGCGCGGCACGCTCGACGTCGCGGCCGTGATGGTGCCGGCGAGCACGGTGCTGCCCGACGCGTTCACGGCGACGCTGCTCGCCACGCAGCCGACGGTGCTCGTCGCCGCGCGCGACTTTCCGCTGCCGGACGGCCCGTTGTCGCTCGACACGCTGTCGGGTTTTCCGTGGGTGCTGAGTCAGGACGGCTGCGGGATGCGTTCGGCGCTGAGTCGCGCGCTCGGCGCGGCCGGGCTGCCGTTCGACGTCGCGGTCGAGGCGTTTGGCTCCGAGCTGCAGCTGTCGCTCGTCGCGCGCGGCGCGGGCATCGGGATCGCGCCGCCGAACGCGCTCGCGCGCAGCGCGCATCGCGATGCGCTGCGGGTGGTGGAAACGGTGGGGCTGGAGACGCGGATCAACGTGTGGATCGTGCACGCCGCGCTGCCGGGCCGCCTGGTGCGGCCCGTCGCGCTGCTGCGCGACGCGCTGGGCGAGGTGCTGGACGGGGAGATCAGGAAGGGGTCAGAAGCGAACGAAGCGATTTAGAGCCAGCATTCGAGGGAAAATCCTTATTTTCTCTACGGAAATGTTGCATTGCGGAAACTGTTTCGCTATAGTTGCACCTGTCTCCTCCATGTCTCCTCTGATATGGATTCAGCCCGCCTCTTAGGCGGGCTTTTTTTTGCCTGCGATTTTGCCGCAGCGTGCCATTCGTCGCCCGTCGCCGGGCTCAGAACTTGTACGTCATCCCGACGTAGCTGATGATCGGGTCGGCCTTCAGGTCCGATTTCGACTCGGCGAGCACCGAACCGTCGGCCGCCTTGATCGTCACCGTCGACGTCGTCTTCAGCGGGATGTACGTCACCGACGCGATCAGCCCGAAATGCTCCGTCATGTTGTACTGCAGACCCGCGTTGAACACCGGCTGCCATGACGACGACGCCTTCGCCTCCACCGATGTCGTACCCGGCTTGCCCGCGCCCGCCGCGAGAATCGCGCCGAGGTTCTCCTGCGTCTGCTTGATGAAGTTCGTGTTGAGCTGCAGGTCGCTGAACCAGTTGTACGACACGCCGAGGCCGAGGAACGGCCGGAACTTCGCGGTTGCCTGCCCGAAGTAGTACTGCAGCAGCACGGCCGGGCTCCACTGCCGCACGCTCTTCACGATCGGGTTGACCGACGCCAGCCCGATGTTCTGCGTGCCGAGCGCGCCGGCCGGGCCGGGCGGCCTGATCGTGCCCTGGCCCGACACCTTGAACACCGGCGGCACGCCCGCCACCGACGTGACCGCGATATGGTCGGTCAGGAAGTGGCTGACCGTCAGGCCGACGGTGTCGGCGCCGCTGGTACGCAGCCCGGTGCCCGGCGACGTGAACGACGGCGGCAGCCGCAGCGGCGTGTTGATCGGCGTCGGCGCGACGTTGGTCGTCATCGGCGTGCTGCTCTGTTGCGGCATCACGTGGAACCAGCCCAGCGTGACGACGTTGCTGCCGGCGCTCTGCGCGTGCGCCGCGAGCGGCGCCAGGGCGGCGGCGCCGGCCGCCGCGCAGAGTAGGGTTTTCTTCATCACGGCTTTCCCCTCTGCTTACTGGACGAACGCGCCGATCGTGAAATACGGCGTCGATCCGGCGTTATCGAGGAAACCGAACACGCCACCCGTGAAGATGAACTTGCCGGTCGGCGACGTGCTGCCCGAACCCGTGTGGATCGTCGTGACCGTGCCCGGCACCTTCTGCGTGTAGTCGAGGTCGAGTGCGGTCGCGAGCGAGGCCTGCGACGGCTGGAACGGATCGAGCAGGGTGGCCTGGGTGTTGGTCAGCGCGGTGGTCCGGTAATTGAACTGGCTGTCGACGCCGATGTACTCGCCGTTCTGCGAACCGACCGCGACCATCGATTGCGGCGCGAGGATCGAGATGCTCGATTCGTCGTCGGCGGTGAGACCCGGCACGCCGTTGCTGTCGGGCGTCGGGTTCGGGTTCGCGACACCGGTGCGCACGAGGATCGGCACCAGCTGGTTGCGCAGCTTGCCGACGATCATGAAGCCCTTGCCCTGCGGCGTCGTCGACAGCGTCGGCTTCAACTGGCTCTGGTAGTTGTTGGACTGGAACGCGCCGCTGCCGTCCGCGGACTGCACGAAGTTCGTGCCCTGCTGCGTGCACGCGCCGCCGGCGAACTGGCCGGTCGTGTCGCACTTGGTCCACGAGCCGTCCGCGTTGATCGTCACCTTCGCGTCGATCGACGCGGGCGCGAAGTTCTGCGACGGCACTTCGCCGAAGCCGACGTGGCTGTACGTGCCCGCGACGTTCGCGATGTTGGTTTCGATCGACGAGAAGCCGATGAACGGGTAGTACGGGAATTTCGTGTCGGGCACCGCGGCCTGGCCGAGCACGCCGCCGAACTGGATTTCCTTGCCGGGAATCGTGCCGCCCGCGACACCTTCGCCGACGAAGATCCGTGCCGGGCGCGTCGGGTCGAGGCTTGCGCCGTTCAGGCGGAACGCGCACTGGTTCAGCTTGTTGGTCGGCAGCAGCGTTTCCTGCGTGAGCGTGCCGCTGTCGACGGTGCCCGCGCGGGTCGGCACGACGGTGCCGGTCGTTTGCGGCACCGGCGATTCGACGTACGTGACCTGCCACGTCATCTTGGTCGTGTCGAGCTGGACCTTGGCGAGTTCGCCGCTGCCCGCACCGCCCGTAAACACGGTGGTGTAATCGAGCGAGGCGGGACAGAGCCGGTCTTCGACGAGCGGGGGCGGATTGTCGCTGCCGCCGCCGCAGGCAGAAAGAAGGGGGGCGGCAAGGGCCGCCGCCAGAATGAGGTTGCGCTTCATGTTGCTCCTCCAGATTTGTCTTGTGCGGCGGCCAGCTCCCTGTCGGCCGCTTCTGTTACTTGTGCTCGTCCTGCCCGCGCCGTGCCACGCGCGTCCTTGCGTCACGCGGCAGCGGGCTGGCCGCCGCCGCGTCCTCGTACGCTATTTGCTGATCTGCGCGCCCACGCCGAAGTACGGTGTCGACGACGTGCTCGAGTTCGCCGACGTCGACGTGACGCCGCCGTTCACCGTGCCCTGGATGAGCGCCGCGTACAGCCCGCCCGTCGCGATCACCACGCCCGACGCGGACGGGTAGGCCGCGCCGCTCGGCGGCGTCGTCTTCGCGTTCAGCAGGCCCGGCGTCGCCTGGCCGTAGTCGAGCGAGAAGGCGTCTTCCTCGGCCTGCGTGGTCGGGTTGATGAACGACGCGTTGCTGCCGCGGATCAGTGCGGCCGTGTACTTGAAGTTCGAGTCCGCGCCCGCGTAGCCGCCGTCGATCGCGCCCGACTGGATCGCCGTCGCCGAGCCGAGCACCGCGATGCCCGATTCGTCGTCGACCTGCGCGTCGGTGTGCAGCGGCGGCGTGCCGAGGTTCACGTTGCCCGTGCGCACGATCACCGGCACGGTCGCGCCGTTGAGCTGGCCGATCACCATGTGCGCGGTCGCCGACTTGCCGGTTGCGCCGATGATCGGCAGCTTCGTCTGCGGCAGGATCTGCGGTGCCTTCGTGCTGTCGAAGTAGCCGCCGTTCGCGCTCGTCTTCCACGGATCGCCGGTCGTTTCGCAGCCCGACGCATTCGTCGACGTGCACGCGCCGTTCGCATCGAACGTCTCGCTCGAATTCGCGCCTTGCGTCGCGTAGTTGCCCGACGGCACGAGGTGGTAGATCAGCGCGTTGTAGGTGCCCGGCAGCTTCGTGAGGTCCGTCGTCGTGTTCGCGAAACCGAGGAACGGATAGAAGTCGAAGTGACGGTTCGGCACCTGGCCGACGTTCTGGTAGAGCGGGATGCCGGCGAGGCTGATCGTCAGCCCGTCGTACTGCACCGTCGCACCCGGAATGCCGCCGCCCGCGACGCCCATGCCGACCAGCAGCATCGGCGGGTTCGCCGGATTGAAGTCGGCGGCCGTCGAATAGGTCGAGCCGTTCGGTGCGGTGCCCGTGCCCGGCGTGAGGACGAACGCGCAGCGCGTCTGTTCGGCGGTCGGCAGCGTGCCGGTCGGCGGATGGATGACCTTGCCGGCGATCGACGTGCCGACGCGGCTCGGCGTGACCGTGCCGGTCGCGAGCGGAATCGGCGATTCGAGCCACTTGAGCGTGTAGGTCATCGCGACCGCGTCGATGTTGACGCTGACGATCTCGCCGCTACCGGCGCCACCGAGATACGTGCTCTTCACGATGTCGGCGTCGGCCGGGCACAGCGAACCGTTGACGGGCTGCGAAGGCGGCGGCCCTTGCGTGCCGCAGCTCGATCCGGAACATTGGGGCGCATTGATCGGCGCAGGCGCGCCGCCAGAATCCCCCCCACCACAGGCAAGCAGGAAAGGGGTAATGGCAAAGGCCGTTGCCACCCCCTTCGATAAGGTGTGCGACATGCCGCTGTCTCCAATCGTTTAATTGTGCGAGCTAATGTCGCCGCCTTGATTTTTGCTGTCAATTGATGAACCCGTCTAAAAAAGGCGATTGAAACGGATATCGCGTTTTGATTCCTTGTCCGACGCGGCATTCGGTAAGAATTAAAACGAGACGGGGGCTGCCGGAAGCTGCTGGAGTGGGGGATGTGCCACGCTCGGCAGGCTGTCGAACGGCCTTCCCGCGTATAACGGCAGCGTTTAAAGCGACGGTATCCGGTTTATCCCTATTCGGGATTGACTGGAGAAAGAGGGGTGGGCTTAATTCACTGGTAATCGCGCAATGGAAAGCTTGTAAATAATTGTAAATACGCGAACCGGATTTTATTTATTGCCTGATACGAGTAAATAAAAAGCCGGCCAGCGGCCGGCTTTGCATCGCATGAGATGATGATCAGCGCTTGAGGCCCGCGTCCTCGGCTGCGCCGATGTTGAGGTTCATGCACTGGATCGCGGCGCCCGACGCGCCCTTGCCGAGGTTGTCGAGGCGCGCGACCGTGACGAAGCGCTCTTCGTTGCCGAACACGAACAGGTCGACGCGGTTCGTGTCGTTGTTCGCCTGCACGTCGAAGAAACCGCCGTCGAGGTTCGCGTCCGCGTTGAACGGCGCGACGCGCACGAACGCTTCGTCCGCGTAGTACTCGGCGAACACGCGCTGCACGTCCTGCGGCGTCGCGTGCTTCGCGAGCTGTTCGGCCGTGAAGTAGGTCGTCACCGCGAGGCCCTTCAGGAACGGGCCGACGATCGGCGTGAAGATCGGCGGGTTCGCGAGGCCCGTGTGCGCGGCCATTTCCGGCAGGTGCTTGTGCGTGAGGCCGAGCGCATACGGGCGCGGGCTCGCGAGCTTGCCGCCCGGCGCGGCGCTTTCGTATTCGGCGATCATCGACTTGCCGCCGCCGCTGTAGCCGGTGATCGAGTAGCTGTGCGCGGCGAACGTCGGCGCGACGATACCCGCATCGACGAGCGGACGCATCGCGAGCACGAAGGCCGACGCATGGCAGCCCGGCACCGCGATGCGCTTCGACGTGCGAATCTTCTCGCGCTGCGCGCGGGTCAGTTCGGGCAGGCCGTAGGCCCAGTCGGCGCTCGTGCGGAACGCGGTGCTCGCGTCGATCAGCGTCGTGTTCGGGTTCTCGACCAGCGATGCGGATTCGCGCGATGCGACGTCCGGCAGGCACAGGAACGTGACGTCCGACGCGTTGATCAGGCGGCGGCGCTCGTCGACGTCCTTGCGCTTCGCTTCATCGATGCGCAGGATCTCGATGTCGCTGCGTGCCGACAGGTATTCGAAGATCTTGAGGCCGGTCGTGCCTTCCTGGCCGTCGACAAAAACTTTGGTGCTCATTTCGCTCTCACTGAATGAAACGGAGGGGCCGCGCCCTGAAACCGCCATTTTAAGACGTCATCCGGCGGGCCTGCACCGCGCGGGGCGAAAAAAAGACGGCCGGCGGGCCGTCTTGTGTCCCTTTGACGCCCGCCGACGCGGGCGCGCGGGCGTCAGGGGCGTGCTCAGCGGCCGCCGGCAACCCAGCGGGCCGTCGCTTCGGCGATGCGCCGGCCGAACGCCTTCCCGGTCTCGAGGTCACCCGGCAGCGGGCCCTCGTCGGGCGTCGAATCCGCCGGCGATTGCGCGAGCAGGCCCGTGGAGCCGCCGAGGTAGTTGATGTCGTTGCGCGTGGCCGCCTTCGAGTTGGCAGGCATCAGGCTCGTGCCGACCCACACCATCCCATGCTGCATCGACAGCGTGACGAAATATTGAATCGTCGAGAACTTGTCGCCGTTCATCGTCGCGGAGTTCGTGAAGCCCGCGGCGATCTTGTCTTTCCACTTCTGCGTGAACCACGCTTTCGACGTTGCGTCGGCAAACTGCTTGAACTGCGCGGACGGGCCGCCCATGTAGGTCGGCGCGCCGAAGACGATCGCATCGGCCGCGTCGAGTGCGGCCCAGCCTGCGTCGTCGAGGTCGCCGACGGCGATCAGGCGCACGGTCGCGCCGGCGTCCTGCGCGCCGGTGTGCACGGCCTCGGCCAGTTTCTGCGTGTGACCGTAGCCGCTGTGATAGACGATGACGATGTTCGACATGAAGCGTTCTCCGGAAAGGAACGGGGTCGGCGGCCGCGGCGGCCTGCCGGGTTATGCGTCGCCGGAAGGCGGCGCGACGGATGCGCGGCGAGGCGCCGCGACCGGTGACGACGAGTCTAGCAAGCTGAAATGACGGGAAAAACGCGCGCGTGCCGTTCACGGAATTTCTCGATGATTGGCAATCGCGACGTGGCGGTGCACGGCGCCCGTTACTGCCCGTAGCTGACCGTGAATTGCGCGGTGCCGATCGCGAGCGTGCCGATCTCGTGCTCGAACATCGGCGCGGGGCGGCCCTGCGCGACGCGCAGGTCGGTGCCCTTCAGCGCGTAGACGGTGATCACGTAGCGGTGCGGCTTGCCGGGCGGCGGGCACGGGCCGCCGTAGCCGTCGATCCCGAAGTCGTTGCGCGCTTCGCTCGCGCCGATGCGCCGCAGGAAGCCGGACGCGCTCGCGTCGGCGGGCAGGCTCGTGACCGTCGCGGGGATGCCCGCCACGGCCCAGTGCCACCAGCCGTGTCCGGGCGCGTCGGGGTCGAAGATCGTGACCGCGTAGCCGCGCGTGCCGGGCGGCGGGTTGTGCCAGGTGAGCTGCGGCGAGTGGTTGCCGCCCTTGCAGTCGCCGCGGTCGAACACGTTCGCGGCGCGGACGTGCCCGCCGGGTGCCAGGTCGTCGCTCGTCACGGTGAACGGGCCTTCCGCATGCGCGGGCAGTGCCGCGAAGACGGCGGCGCACAGGAGGGCAAAGAGGATGAATGGAGACGGGCGACCCGATGGCGCAGGCGGGGTGATCCGGCGATCCACACGCATATGGCGCTTCTCCCGTCACGTGGGCCGGGCTGATGCTCCCGGCGTTGTTGGCGTTGTGCGTTGCCCGAGCAGCTGATGGCGGCGATGGATCAAGTCTAGCATTAGGGTTCGATGAGCGATGCACACCGCGACCCGTGGTCGCGACCGGTTCTTGCGCGGGACGATGGACGAAAAAAAAGCCGCCCGCGGTGAAGCAGGCGGCTTTTTCAGCCTGGGAGCCGGCACGCATGCCGGCGAGGCATCACTCCTGGGCGCCCGTCGCGCCGCCGTGCGCGGCCGACCACTCGGCCGGTGCGTGCAGGAACTTCTCGACTTCGTCGAGCGTCTTCGTCTCGAAGTAGCCCGAGGCCTTCGCGACGCGCAGCACGTCCCACCACGTCGCCAGTGCGTGCAGGTCGACGTCGATGTCCTTCAGGACCGACACGCTTTCCTTGAAGATGTTGTAGTGGAACAGCACGAAGCAGTGATTCACCGTCGCGCCCGCGGTGCGCAGCGCGTTGATGAAGTTGATCTTGCTGCGGCTGTCGGTCGTCAGGTCTTCCACCAGCAGCACGCGCGAGCCTTCTTCCAGATGGCCTTCGATCTGCGCGTTGCGGCCGAAACCCTTCGGCTTCTTGCGCACGTATTGCATCGGCACCATCATCCGGTCCGCGATCCATGCCGCGAACGGGATGCCGGCCGTTTCGCCGCCCGCCACCGCGTCGATCTGCTCGAAACCGATGTCGCGCAGGATCGTCGTTTCCGCCATTTCCATCAGGCCGCGGCGCACGCGCGGATACGAGATCAGCTTGCGGCAGTCGATATAGACGGGGCTTGCCCAGCCCGACGTGAAGACGAAGGGTTTTTCGGCGTTGAAGTGCACCGCCTGCACTTCGAGCAGCATTTTGGCGGTCGTATCCGAGATCGACTGACGATCGTAGCCTGTCATGGGCATTCCTTGGGTGTTGAGCGAGGAGCGGGCGCGGGCCCGGTGGCGCAGCAAGGGGAACCTGCCCAGAGGGCCGGGGCGCGATCGGAGAACCAATCGCATCGCTGCGCGCGTAGCCCGACATTTTACCCGATTCAGGCCGGTTTTCGGCGGAATTCGCGCGGGTTCGACGCGCCGCTCACCACCGGCGAAACAAACGGGGGCGGACCGCTCGCGTGCCGATGTCGGGGATGCGGCGCTGCACCAACGCGTGTCATGCGCGGGGTGTACACTAGGCGACCCTTAGAAATCGTTCAGTACTTTGTACTTTCCTCTTGCCACCCGCCAAGGTTCGATGGCGTGCCGATCCGGCGCGTCGCGTGCCGTCTCGCAGTCGACCATCCCCTCGATTCAAGCAGACGCGGCCGAAGGTGCTGTGAACTGAACCGTCAAAATTTCGCATGTCTCTCGCAGGTCAATCATGGACGAACAACTGAAGCAGGCCGCTCTCGCTTATCACCTGAACCCGAAACCCGGCAAGATTTCGGTCACCCCGACCAAGCCGCTGTCGAACCAGCTCGATCTGTCGCTCGCGTATTCGCCGGGCGTCGCCGCCGCGTGCGAGGCGATCCACGCCGATCCGCTCGACGCGCAGAAGTACACGTCGCGCGGCAACCTCGTCGGCGTGATCACGAACGGCACGGCCGTGCTCGGTCTCGGCAACATCGGCCCGCTCGCCGCGAAGCCGGTGATGGAAGGCAAGGGCTGCCTCTTCAAGAAATTCGCGGGCATCGACGTGTTCGACATCGAACTGTCGGAGTCCGACCCCGACAAGCTCGTCGAGGCGATCGCGATGCTCGAGCCGACGCTCGGCGGCATCAACCTCGAGGACATCAAGGCGCCGGAATGCTTCTACATCGAGCAGAAGCTGCGCGAGCGCATGAAGATCCCCGTTTTCCACGATGACCAGCACGGCACCGCGATCATCGCGTCGGCCGCGATCCTGAACGGCCTGAAGGTCGTCGGCAAGCAGCTGTCCGAAGTGAAGCTCGTGTGCTCGGGCGCCGGCGCCGCGGCAATCGCGTGTCTGGACCTGCTGGTGAACCTCGGCCTGACGAAGTCGAACATCCTCGTCGCCGATTCGAAGGGCGTGATCTACGAAGGGCGCGGCAATCTCGATCCGTCGAAGCAGCGTTATGCGGCCACGACCGACGCGCGCACGCTCGCCGATGCGATCGTCGGCGCCGACGTGTTCCTCGGCTGCTCGAGCGCGGGCGTGCTGAAGCAGGACATGGTCAAGACGATGGGCGACCGGCCGCTGATCCTGGCGCTCGCGAACCCGGAACCGGAAATCCGCCCGGAAGACGCGAAGGCCGTGCGCCCGGACGCGATCGTCGCGACCGGCCGTTCGGACTACCCGAACCAGGTCAACAACGTACTGTGCTTCCCGTTCATCTTCCGCGGCGCGCTCGACGTCGGCGCGACGACGATCACGGAAGAAATGAAGCTCGCCTGCGTGCGCGCGATCGCCGAACTGGCGCAGGAAACCGACCAGAGCGAGGAAGTCGCGAAGGCGTATGAAGGTCATTCGCTCGAATTCGGGCCGGATTACCTGATTCCGAAGCCGTTCGACCCGCGCCTGATCATCAAGATCGCGCCGGCCGTTGCGCAGGCCGCGATGGATTCGGGCGTCGCCACGCGTCCGATCCAGGACATGGACGCGTACCGCGAGCAGCTCGGCGCGACCGTCTACCGCACCGGCATGGTAATGCGCCCGGTGTTCGCGACCGCGAAGAAGAAGCAGGCTCGCATCGTGTTCGCCGAGGGCGAGGACGAGCGCGTGCTGCGTGCCGCGCAGTTCGTGCTGCAGGAAAAGATCGCGCAGCCGATCATCGTTGGCCGTCCGTCGGTCGTCGAGATGCGCCTGCAGAAGATCGGCTCGAAGTTGAAGGCCGGTGTCGATTTCGAAATCGTCAATCCGGAAGACGACACGCGCTACCACCGCTACTGGCAGGCGTACCACGACATCGCCGCGCGCGACGGCGTGACGCCGGAAGTCGCGAAGGCCGCGCTGCGCAAGTTCAACACGCTGATCGGCGCGATGCTCGTGCACCTGGGCGACGCGGACGGGATGATCTGCGGGATGATCGACACGTTCCACAGCCACCTGAAGTTCATCGAGCAGGTGCTGGGCCGCGCGAAGGGCGCCGAGCACTTCGCGGCGATGAACCTGCTGATGCTGCCGGGCCGCAACCTGTTCGTGTGCGACACGTACGTGAACGAGCTGCCGAGCGCCGAACAGCTCGCCGACATGACGATCCAGGCCGCGGCCGAGATCGAGCGCTTCGGCATCGCGCCGAAGGCCGCGCTGCTGTCGAACTCGAACTTCGGCAGCGCGCCGTCGGCGTCGTCGCGCCGGATGGCCGAGGCACGCAAGCTGATCGTCGAACGTGCGCCGAACCTGGAAGTCGACGGCGAAATGCACGGCGACGCCGCGCTGTCGGAAATGATCCGCAAGCAGGCATTCCCGGGCACGACGCTGTCGGGCGAAGCGAACCTGCTGATCATGCCGAACGTCGAAGCCGCGAACATCGCGTACAACCTGCTGAAGATGGTCGGCGGCGAAGGCGTGACGGTCGGCCCGTTCCTGCTCGGCGCCGCGAAGCCGGCCCACATCCTGACGCCGGCCGCGACCGTGCGCCGGATCATCAACATGACGGCCGTTGCCGCCGCGAACGTGAACACGAAGTAAGTTCGCAACCGCGAGTGCCGCGCTTCACGCGCGGTGCAATGAAAAACGCCACGAAGCTTGCGCTCCGTGGCGTTTTTTTTATCGCGAAGCGCCGGCGGCGCGGGCGGGCGTCCGTACCGCGAACGCCCGTCGCGTGCCGTTACGCGACCTGCTGGTGCGACTGGCTGCCTGTCGGCGAACGCCACTTCGCGAGCAGCGTGTCCCACTTCTGGCGTACCGCGCGCAGGTTGTTCTCCTTCACGTGGCCGTAGCCGCGAATGCCGTCCGGCAGCGCCGCGAGTTCGAGCGCGAGCGGGCGGTTGGCCGCGTTCAGCTTGGCCGTCACTTCGTCGATCAGCGCTTCGTACTCGCCGATCAGCGCGCGCTCGGTGCGGCGTTCCTCGGTGCGGCCGAACGGGTCGAGCCCCGTGCCGCGCAGGAACTTCGCCTTCGCGAGCAGCCGGAACGCCGACATCATCCACGGGCCGTACGCCTTCTTCACGAGATGGCCATGGGCGTCCGTCTTCGCGAACAGCGGCGGCGCGAGGTGGAATTTCAGCTTCCAGTCGCCTTCGAACTGCGCGGACAGGCGGGCGAGGAACGCGGGATCGGACTGCAGCCGCGCGACTTCGTATTCGTCCTTGTACGCCATCAGCTTGAACAGGTTGCGCGCGACCGCTTCGGTCAGTTGCTCCTGCATCGTGTCGCCGTCCGCCAGCGCGCGCTCGGCTGCGCGTACCTTGTCGACGAACGCCGCATAACGCGATGCGTATGCTGCGTTCTGGTACGCGGTGAGAAATTCCACGCGCTTCGCGATCAAGGCGTCGACCGCCTTCTTCGTGTGCAGCGCGATCACCGTGGCGCCTTGCGCGGGGCGTGCATCGCCGGCCGCGGCCTGCTTCACGCTGGCAAGGTCGTACGCGGCGCGGCGGCCCCAGTCGAATGCAGCGCGGTTCTTGTCGACCGACACGGCGTTCAGCTCGATCGCGCGTTCGAGCGATGCGAGCGTGAGCGGCAGCCAGCCTTTCTGCCACGCATAACCGAGCACGAACGGGTTCGTGTAGATCGCGTCGCCGAGCAGCGCCACCGCGAAGCGGTTTGCGTCGATGAAATCGACCGCTTCACCGGCCGCCGCGCGGATGTCGTTCTCCGCGGACAGGCCGGGGAATGCCCAGTTCGGGTTCTTGATGAACTCGGCGGTCGGCGTCTGCGCGCTGTTGACGACCACGCGCGTCGTGTCGTGCCGCATCCGCGACGTGCACTCGTCACCGGCCGTAACGATCGCGTCGCAGCCGATCACGAGATCGGCTTCGCCCATCGCGATCCGCGTCGCGTGGATGTCGGTCGGCGCATGCGAGATCTGCACGTGGCTCATCACCGCGCCACCCTTCTGCGCGAGGCCCGTGACGTCGAGCACGGTCACGCCCTTGTTCTCGAGGTGCGCGGCCATCCCGAGCAGCGCGCCGATCGTGACGACACCCGTGCCGCCGACGCCCGTGACGAGCACGCCGTAGGCCCGGTCGATGTCCGGCAGCGTCGGTTCCGGGATCGGCGGCAGTGCGTTGCCGTCGACCGAAACCGCCTTCGGCTTCTTCAACTGGCCGCCCTCGACCGTGACGAAGCTCGGGCAGAAGCCCTTCACGCACGAGAAGTCCTTGTTGCAGCTCGACTGGTTGATCTGGCGCTTCGTGCCGAATTCGGTTTCCAGCGGCTCGACCGACAGGCAGTTCGATTGCACCGAGCAGTCGCCGCAACCTTCACACACCGCGTCGTTGATCACGACGCGCTTGGCCGGGTCCGGATACGTGCCGCGCTTGCGGCGACGGCGCTTCTCGGTCGCGCAGGTCTGGTCGTAGATCAGGATCGTCGTGCCTTCGATCTCGCGCAGCTCACGCTGCACGTCGTCGAGCTGGTCGCGATGATGGATCGTCACGCCGGGCGCGAGCAGCGCCTTCTGGCTGTCGTACTTCTCCGGCTCGTCGGTGACGATCACGATCTTCTTCGCGCCTTCGGACGCGAGCTGGTGCGTGATCTGCGGCACCGTCAGCACGCCGTCGACCGGCTGGCCGCCCGTCATCGCGACGGCGTCGTTGTAGAGGATCTTGTAGGTGATGTTCGCCTTCGACGAGATCGCCGCCCGCACCGCCAGCAGGCCCGAGTGGAAATAGGTGCCGTCGCCGAGGTTCGCGAACACGTGCTTCTCGTCCGTGAACGGCGCCTGGCCGATCCACGGCACGCCTTCGCCACCCATCTGGCTGAAGGTGCTCGTGCTGCGGTCCATCCACACGGTCATGTAGTGGCAGCCGATGCCGGCGATCGCGCGCGAGCCTTCCGGCACGTTGGTCGACGTGTTGTGCGGGCAGCCCGAGCAGAACCACGGCTTGCGCTCGGTCTGCACGTGCGGCTTCGCGAGCGCCATTTCCTTCGCGTTGATCACCGCGAGCCGCGCGGCGATGCGCGCACGCACGTCGGACGGCAGCTCGAACTTCTCGAGGCGCGTCGCGATCGCCTTCGCGATGATCGCGGGCGACAGTTCGTAGTGCGCGGGCAGCAGCCAGTTGCCCATCGGCACCGACCATTCGCCGCCGGCGCCGTCCTTCTCGTCGAACTTGCCGAACACGCGCGGCCGTTGCCCGTCGGGCCAGTTGTACAGCTCTTCCTTGATCGCGTATTCGAGGATCTGGCGCTTTTCCTCGACGACGAGGATTTCGTCGAGGCCGCGCGCGAACGCTTGCGCGCCCTGCGCTTCGAGCGGCCACACGCAGCCGACCTTGTAAAGCCGGATGCCGATCCGCGCGCAGGTTTCATCGTCGAGACCGAGGTCGGTCAGCGCCTGGCGCACGTCGAGGTACGCCTTGCCGCCGGTCACGATCCCGAAGCGTGCGCTCGGCGAATCGATCTCGATCCGGTCGAGCTTGTTCGCGCGAACATAGGCGAGCGCCGCGTACCACTTGTAGTCGAGCAGCCGCGCTTCCTGCACGAGCGGCGGGTCGGGCCAGCGGATGTTCAGGCCGCCGTCCGGGACAATGAAGTCGGTCGGCAGCACGATCTCGGTGCGATGCGGGTCGATGTCGACCGACGCCGACGATTCGACGACGTCCGTCACGCACTTGAGCGCGACCCACAGGCCCGAGTAGCGGCTCATCGCCCAGCCGTGCAGGCCGAAATCGAGATATTCCTGCACGTTGGACGGGAACAGCACGGGCAGCCCGCAGGCCTTGAAGATGTGCTCGGACTGGTGTGCGAGCGTCGACGATTTCGCCGCGTGGTCGTCGCCGGCGAGCACCAGCACGCCGCCGTGCTGCGACGAGCCGGCCGAGTTCGCGTGCTTGAATACATCGCCCGTGCGGTCGACGCCCGGGCCCTTGCCGTACCACATGCCGAACACGCCGTCGTGCTTCGCGCCGGGGTACAGGTTCACCTGCTGCGAGCCCCACACGGCGGTGGCGGCGAGATCTTCGTTGAGGCCGGGCTGGAAGACGATCTGGTGGGCCGCCAGGTGCTGCTTGGCCTTCCAGAGCGAGAGGTCGAGGCCGCCGAGGGGCGAACCGCGATAGCCGGAAATGAACCCGGCCGTATTGAGACCGGCGGCGCGGTCGCGTTCCTGCTGGAGCATCGGCAGGCGCACGAGGGCCTGAATGCCGCTCATGTACGCGCGACCGCGTTCCAGTGTGTATTTGTCATCAAGCGTGACGGACTTCAGCGCGGCTTCTAGCGACGCGCGTTGGTCTGCGTCTAGCGGGGCATTCATTAACAGTCTCCTCCACCCAGTTTGGGATCACCAAAACTCGACTGCTCCGGCGTCTTTTGAACGCGTCGGCAGTGGCCGGCATATTGGCCGGTTTTAAGCGATGGTAGCACTGGGGCAAACCCGCCGCCTGTCGGCCGGATGGCGGCGGCGGGCCAGGAAAACAGGGCGTGATGATGCGTTACATCATGTAAATGCATGTAAAGCCGGCCCCATCTGCGGGCAAATGCCGTTAATCTTGTCGGCCTGCCGGAGGTGCCCGGTCGCGTGGGTTTATTTCGACGCAATCGGGGAGGCGCCGGCAGTTTTACAGGAGGTGCAATGAACACACGTCATATCCAGAGTTTTCTGGTCGTGTCCGCCGCGTTTTTCGCGATGACCGGCCCGGTGCACGCGCAAGGCGCAAGCGCACTGGCGGCAGCCGGCGCGCAGATGCGTCAGATCGTGCCGGCCCAGAACACCGACGCGCAGCCGTCGGCCGAGCGCGCCGTCGAGTCGAAGGCGAACGCGCGTTGATCCGGTCGCGCGGCCCGCGGGTCGCGCCGGAACGCAAAAAGGGCGGGAATCCTCGGATTCCCGCCCTTTTTCTTTGTGCCACCGGATCGCGCAGCCGGCCGGGTTGCCCCGGGCCGCCGCGCGCCGGGTGCGTCAGGCCTTGTCCTGCACGACGCCGCGGCGGATCTGGTCGAGTTCGATCGATTCGAACAGCGCCTTGAAGTTGCCTTCGCCGAAACCCTGGTTGCCCTTGCGCTGGATGATCTCGAAGAAGATCGGCCCGATCTGGTTCTCGGTGAAGATCTGCAGCAGCAGGTCGTCGCGTGCGCCGTCGATCAGGATCTTGCGCTTCTTCAGCTCGTCCAGCGATTCGCCGTGGTCCGGCACGCGGCGGTCGACCAGTTCGTAATAGGTGTCGATCGTGTCGAGCAGCTTCACTTCCTTGCTGCGCAGGCCATCGACCGCGCCGTAGATATCGCTGGCGCCCAGCGCGATGTGCTGGATGCCTTCGCCGTGATACGCGTCGAGGTATTCCTGGATCTGGCCGGCGGTGTCCGAGCCTTCCTCGTTGATCGGGATGCGGATCTTGCCGCACGGCGACGTCATCGCCTTCGACTTCACGCCCGTCACCTTGCCTTCGATGTCGAAGTAGCGCACTTCGCGGAAGTTGAACAGGCGTTCGTAGAACTCGGCCCATTCCTGCATGCGGCCGCGGTGCACGTTGTGCGTCAGGTGGTCGATGTAGGTGAGGCCGTGACCGACCGGGTTCGGGTTCGCGCCGGCGATCGGCTCGAAGTCGACGTCGTAGATGCTGATGTCGCCGATCGCGCCCGGCTGCGCGCCGTTCTTGCCGCGCCAGCGGTCGACGAAGTAGATCAGCGAATCGCCGATGCCCTTGATCGCCGGGATGTTCAGCTCCATCGGGCCCGTCTTGTTGTCGAAGCCCCATGCGCCGAGTTCCAGCGCGTGCTTGTACGCCTTCGCGGCGTCCTGCACGCGGAACGCGATCGCGCAGATCGACGGGCCGTGCAGGCGCGCGAAGCGTTGCGCGAACGAATCCGGTTCGGCGTTGATGATGAAGTTGATGTCGCCCTGGCGGTACACCGTCACGTCCTTGTGGCGGTGGCGCGCGATCGCGGTGAAACCCATCCGTTCGAACAGTTGTCCGAGCGCTTTCGGGTCCGGTGCCGTGTATTCGATGAATTCGAAGCCGTCGGTGCCGACGGGGTTGTCCCAGTTGGGGATCTGCATGGCGTGTCTCCTGTGCTTGGCGATCGGCCGGGGCGATCGACGTGCGCGTGCCCGGCCCGGTTCGATGTCGAAGGCGGCGCACGCGTCGGCGTGCGCAACGAATCGGTACGTGCGACAGAGTGTAGCGGGCGGCCGCGAGCGGAAACTTGCGAAGTTAATCGCCCGCCCCTACGATGGCGCAATTTCCAGTCTCTAAACAATCATTGGAGGGCAGAAGATGGCGCAAGCCGAATTGGATGCCATCGACCGGCGGATTCTCGCGATTCTTCAGGAGAACGGGCGCCTGTCGAACCAGGAGATCGCCGAGCGCGTGAACCTGTCGCCGAGCCCGTGCCTGAGGCGGATCCGGCGGCTCGAGGAGATCGGCGTGATCACCGGTTATGTCGCGCTGTTGAACCCGCAGAAGCTCGGGCTCGACCTGCTGGCGTACGTGAGCGTGCGACTCGAGAAGCGCGGCGGCCTGGCGCCGGTCCGGGCCGACGAGACGTCGGCGCGCGCGGGCGCGACCCATGCGGAACTGTTTCGCGCGGCCGTGCAGACCTGGCCGGAAGTGGTCGCGTGCCACGCGATGACGGGAGACATGGATTACCTGCTGCGCGTGCAGGTCGAGGACATGGCGCATTTCTCCCGCTTCGTGCAGGAGCATTTGCTGCATCACCCGTCGGTCATCGACGTGAAGACGAGCTTTTCGCTCGAATGCTTCAAGGAGACGACCGCGTTGCCGATTCGATCGGTGCGATAGCGCGCCGGGCGAGGAAGGGAGGGGCCGGGCGCGCCGCGGGCGCGGCCCGGTCGGCCGACGTTACGCCGTCAGTGCGGCGGGCATCAGCGATTCGATGAACTTCGTCGTGCGGTGTGCCTGGCGCTTGAGCGCGTAGTCGAACACCGCAGCCTGTTCCTGCAGCATCTCGGCGATGATCGTCGAGTGGTCGGCCGGCGGCAACGACAGGTACGCATCGGCTTCGCCGTACGCGTACTCGATCCGCATCCCGGACTTCTTCGCGATGTGCATCATCGTCGCATTGCGCGACAGGCAGTGCATGTACAGCATCGTCACGTGCGTGTTGCGGCTGCGGATCGCCGCGCGCTCGAACAGCTTCGAGCCGACACCGCGGCCGCGCGCGCTTTCGAGCACCGACACGCCGAATTCGGCCGTGCGCTTGTCGCCCTCGGCCGGCAGGTAGGCCAGGTGGCCGACGCCGATCAGTTCGAGGTTGTGGTCGAACACGCCGAACACGGTGTCGCGACCGAAGTCCATCGTGCGGACATAGTTCTCGATCACGTGGTCGGGCACCATCTGGCCGAAGCGCAGCAGGCGGTCCTCTACGTCGAGCGAGAGAAAGTGGGTGAGCATTTGCTCACGGTCTTTGGAAGCCAGTTCCCTGACGAGAACCGGCGCACTACCGGCGGTGCCGACGACATCGGCATTGCCGTTCAATTGCGTGTTCATCGTGGGTTCCTCAAGTGTGACCGTACAGCGGATTGTGCAACGCAACAGCATTTTACCCGACCGTCAGCCCACGGATTGGGGAAAACCCGTATTTAACCTTATTTGTGCTGGAGGATGAATTCTAAATCCGCTTAGTTAATTTTCTATCTATTTGATTTTTAACGAATTAAAAATTCATCATATGAAATGCGTGGCGGGCTGTCGCAGTGTGCCCGTCGCGCAACGTTTGCTGCTACGCGGCAATCAGGCCGTCGGCGTCAGCCCGCGCTCGATCAGGTCGATCACCTGTTCGGCGAAATCGCGGTAGCCGAGGCGGCCGCCCGGCTTCAGCCACGTGAACGTCCAGTTGATCATCCCGAACACCATCATCGTCACGGAAGTCTGGTTTTCCTTCGAGATGCGGTCCGGGTAGGCGCGCGCGAGCTGCCGCGCGAACGCCGCGACGATGTCGCGCTGGCGGTCGAGCACGATTTCCCGCTGCGCGTCCTCGAGATACTTCACGTCGTTGAGCAGCGCGACATGGCGGCTGTGCGACGTCTCGTATTCGGCGAGGAATGCGCGCACGAGCTCGGCGAACGCGTCGCGCTCGCTGAGGCCGCGCCGCTGGCTCGCGGCTTCGACCTCGGCGATGATCAGCATCAGCCGCTTCGTGTAGCGGTCGAGCAGGTCGAACAGGATCGCTTCCTTGCTCTCGTAATAGTGATAGAGGCGTGCTTTCGACGTGCCGCTCGCGGTCGCGAGATCGGACATCGACGTGCTCGGGTAGCTCGTCTGCGCGAATTTCTCGGCGGCCAGATCGAGGATCTGCTCGCGCTGGGATTCGTGGTCGGGCGCTCGGGTACGGGCCATGGTCGAATGCGGAAGATTAGCGGGGCGCGGCGGTCGCGCGCACCTGCGTGGAAGAGAGGGCGTCAGGCGCGTCGTCCTGCAGCTCGAGCCGGCCGGCGGCCGCGAGTTCGCGACAGCGCCACCAGGCGATCGAGTCGCTGACGAACAGCCCGCCGCGGTCGGCGTCGGCCATGATGCTGCCGACGAGGCGCCGTGCGGGCAGCCAGTCGGATTCCGCGCGCGCGACGATCAGCGTGTCGAGGTCGGCGTAGTGGCCGCTCTTGATCGTGTTGCTGACCCAGTAGCGCAGTTCGGCGTTCAGGTGTTTCGCTTCCTGCCATTCGAGCGCGAGGCGGCCGATGCGCAGCACCGAGATCGGCGCGGCCATCGGCCGTTTCCGCGCGAGTTCGGCCGGCGAGAACATCCCGGTCGCGCACGCCTGGTCGGTGCGCGACAGCGACGCGCGCTGCGCGGCGTCGAGGTCGGCGGCCGACAGCCGCACTTCGTTCAGCCGCTGCGGGACGTTGCGCAGGTGATAGGCGACGCGGCGCAGCAGCAGCTTGTCGCCGACGCTCGGCGCGTGCCACACGACCACCTGGCCCGTGTCCATCGCGAGCTGGTCGAGGCGTGCGAATTCGTCGTCGATTTCCGCGTTCCAGTCGGGAATCTGGTCGCCGAGCACGCGCTGCCAGAAGGCGGCGCGCGTGTCGGGCGTCTCGTCGGCGCCCTTGAGCGGCCCGACGCCGAGATCGTCGAGCAATCCGACGACGCGCTCGTCGCGTCCGGCTTGCGCGAGAGCCTCGCGCAGCGACGCGGCGGCGGAGCCGCCCTGAATCACATGAATGGTACTCATCGGCCTGTCGTCAACAAAAGAAAACCGCCGGCCGGGCGGACGTTGCGATGTCCAGCCGGCCGGCGGCCCCTAGTGTAAGCGAGATGTGTGACGGCGAGAAACCGTCCGGCGCCGCGACGCGACGTCGCTCAACGCTCGTCGTAGCTCACCACGACCTTGTCGCTGATCGGGTGGCACTGGCACGTGAGCACGAAACCGTCCTTCACTTCGTGGTCCTCGAGCGTGTAGTTCTTCTCCATCCGCACTTCGCCCTCGATCACTTTCGCGCGGCACGTGCAGCACACGCCGCCCTTGCAGGCGTACGGCAGCGCGAGGCCCGCGCGCAGGCCGACGTCGAGCAGGCTCACGCCTTCGTACGGCAGGCGCAGCTTGCGCTTCTTGCCGTCGAGGACGATTTCCAGGTCGGCGGCCGGCGTCTGGTCGGTGATGTCGACGACCGGCGCACCGGCCTGCGGCAGCGGCGTGCCGAAGCGCTCGACATGCACCTTCTCCCGCGGTACGCCGGCTGCCTGCAGCGCGGCTTCGGCCGCGTCCATCATCGGCGCGGGGCCGCAGATGAACGCCTCGTCGATCGCGTCGGCCGGCGTCAGCGTGCCGAGGAATTCCGCGCATTTCGCCTGGTCGAGCACGCCGTTGAACAGCTCGACGTCCTGCTGGTCGTCCGACAGCACGTGATAGAGGACGAAGCGGTTCATGTAGCGGTTCTTCAGGTCCTCGAGCTCCTCCGCGAACATGATCGCGTCGACGCTGCGGTTGCCGTAGATCAGCGTGAACGTGCTGCGCGGCTCGACTTCGAGCGTCGTCTTCACGATCGCGAGCACCGGCGTGATCCCCGAGCCGCCGGAAAACGCGACGTACTGCTTGCCGTGGTCGGCGTTGAGGTGCGTGAAGAAGCGGCCGTCCGGCGTCATCACGTCGATCGTGTGGCCCGGCTTCAGCGAATCGAACGCAAAGTTCGAGAAGCGGCCACCGCGTACGCGCTTGATGCCGATGCGCAGTTCGCCGTCACGGTCGTAGTCCGTCGTGCCGACGCAGATCGAATACGAGCGGCGCGTCTCCTCGCCGTCGATGTGGGTCTTCAGCGTGACGAACTGGCCCTGCGTGAAGCGGTACGCGTCGCGCAGTTCGGGCGGCACGTCGAAGGAGACGGTGACGGCGTCGGCGGTCTCGGGCCGCACGTCGCGGATACGCAGCGAGTGAAATTGCGGGGTCGCCATATTCAGTAGGGTTTGAAGTAGTCGAAGGGTTCGCGGCAGTCGACGCAGCGATACAGCGCCTTGCAGGCCGTGGACGCGAATTGCGCGAGACGCTCGGTGCGGGCCGAACCGCAGCGCGGGCAGGCGGGTGCCGCGACCGGCCGTGGCACGAAACGCACGACGTTTTCCCGCGGCGCGGCGCTGCCGCACTGGCCGACCGGCGGCGCGATGCCGTACGCGCGCAGCTTCTCGCGCGCTTCCTGCGTGATCCAGTCGGTCGTCCAAGCGGGTGCGAGCACCGTCTCGATCCGGTGCGGCGGGAGATCGGCGCCCTGCAGCGCGGCGGCGATGTCCTCGGCGATCTGCGACATGGCCGGGCAGCCCGAGTAGGTCGGCGTGATCACGACTTCGAGCAGGCCGTCGTCCGCGCGGCGGACGTCGCGCAGGATGCCGAGCTCGCGGATCGACACGACCGGGATCTCGGGATCGGGCACGGCTTCGAGCAGGTCCCAAGCACGGGCGAGCAGCGGATCGTCGCGGCGTGCGGCGGGCGTGGCGTGGGCGTGGGCGGCGGTCTGGACGGACATCGTCGGGCTCCGTGGCGTCGGGGTTACCAGGTCGCGCCGGGATGCTGGCGCGCGAGGCTCTGCATTTCCGCGAGCAGGTAGCCCATGTGCTCCGAGTGCTCGCCCTGCTTGCCGGTCGTCACATGCTTCACCGGCGCCGGCAGCGTGAGTGTCGCTTCCGCGAGCGCATCGTCCACGTCCGCGCGCCATGCGGCTTCGATCGAAGCCGGTGCCGGGCCGATGCCCGGTGCGGCGATTGCGTCGTCGACCGCATCGGCGACGAAGAATTCGCGCGTGTACGGGGCCAGGTAGTCGAGCGCATCCTGCGCGCGGCGGTGCGATTCGTCGGTGCCGTCACCAAGGCGAACGAGCCACTCGCGCGCGTGCTGCACGTGATAGCGGGTTTCCTTCACCGATTTCGCGGCGATCGCGGCAAGCTGCGTGTCGGTCGACGTTTCCAGCGCGCTCCACACGTGGAGCATCAGCGCCGCGTAAAGGAAGTTGCGCACGATCGTCACCGCGTAGTCCTTGTCGGCGTGCGCGGTGCCGGCGACCGGGCCGTAGTGCGGCAGCTCGGCGAGCGTGAAGTTCGCGAACTCGCGCTCGGTACGGAAGTACGCGTAGTCGTCCTCGGTCTTCGTCGCACCGGTGAGCTGGCGCTCGAGTTCGGCCGCGTGCGTATACAGCATGCGTGCCTGGCCGATGAGATCGAGGCTCATGTTGGTGAGCGCGATGTCTTCTTCGAGGATCGGGCCGTGGCCGCACCATTCGGCATTGCGCTGACCGAGGATCAGCGCGTTGTCCGCGAGGCGCAGCACGTAGGAGAGGTGTTCGGGCGTGATCGTCATGGCGCGGGCGTTACATGTGGTTGACTTCGTCGGGCAGCGTGTAGAACGTCGGGTGACGGTAGATCTTGTCGCCCGCCGGTTCGAACAGTTCGGCCTTCTCGTTCGGATCCGATGCGATGATCGCCGACGACGGCACCACCCAGATGCTCACGCCTTCCTGGCGGCGCGTGTAGACGTCGCGCGCCATGCGCAGCGCCATCGTCGCGTCGGCGGCGTGCAGGCTGCCGCAATGCTTGTGGTCGAGGCCCTGCTTGCTGCGCACGAACACTTCCCAGATCGGCCATTCCTTGTTCATCACTTTCTCCTGATTCCCTGATTCCTGAATTCGATGGTTGCCGCTCAGGCGGCGTGCTGTTCGGCGCGGGCGCGGCGCTTCGCTTCGTGCGCGAGCGCGGCTTCGCGTACCCATGCGCCGTCCTCGTGCGCTTTCACGCGGGTCGCGAGGCGCTCCTTGTTGCACGGGCCGTCGCCGTTGACGACGCGCCAGAATTCGTCCCAGTCGATCGTGCCGTAGTCGTGATGGCCGCGCGCGTCGTTCCACTTCAGGTCGGGGTCGGGCAGCGTCACGCCGAGTACCTTCGCCTGGTCGACCGTCGCGTCGACGAACTTCTGTCGCAGGTCGTCGTTCGAGATCCGCTTGATGCCCCATTTCGCGGACTGGCTGCTGTGGACCGAATCGGCGTCGCTCGGGCCGAACATCATCAGCACCGGCCACCACCAGCGGTCCACGGCCTGCTGGACCATCGCGCGCTGCGCGTCGCTGCCCTTCATCATCGACAGCAGTGCGTCGAAACCTTGGCGCTGGTGGAACGACTCTTCCTTGCACACGCGGATCATCGCGCGTGCATACGGGCCGTACGTGCAGCGGCACAGCGGGATCTGGTTCATGATCGCGGCGCCGTCGACGAGCCAGCCGATCACGCCGACGTCGGCCCAGGTCGGCGTCGGATAGTTGAAGATGCTCGAGTATTTCGCCTTGCCGGCGTGCAGCGCGTCGATCAGCGAATCGCGCGACACGCCGAGCGTTTCGGCCGCGCTATAAAGATAGAGGCCGTGGCCGGCTTCGTCCTGGACCTTCGCGAGCAGGATCGCCTTGCGCTTCAGGCTCGGCGCGCGCGAGATCCAGTTGCCTTCGGGCAGCATGCCGACGACTTCCGAATGCGCGTGCTGCGAGATCTGGCGAACCAGCGTCTTGCGATAGGCGTCGGGCATCCAGTCCTGCGGTTCGATCTTGCCGTCCGCGGCCATGATCGCATCGAACCGCGCCTGCTCGGGCGACTCGGCTGCGGCGTCGAGCGGCGCGACGTTGCCGGGGATGTCGAGGGATTGCGTGTACATGGCGAGGCTCTCGTCCGGTTGAATGTCTGCGAAGTATAAACCAACCGACCGGTCGGTTAATAAATTTCTTGCGGATTTGCGGCGAGACGCGGGTAAACGAGAAACGTCGGGGCGCGATCAGGCGTCGCGGCCGCGGTCCGGTGCGTGGCTCCCGCATCTTCTGCGGCACAATGCCCGCTTTCCGATGAGGATTTTGCCGATGTCATTTCGAAGCAGTTTCGCCGCGGTCGTGCTGGGTGCGGCCGTTTTCGTGTCGCCGCTCGCTGCGTCGGCCGCGCCGTCCGGATGGGTTGCTGCGTGGGCGACCGCGTTGCAGCCGATTCCCGACCTTGCTGCGCCGCCGCCGCTCTATCGTGCACCCGACGTGGCTGGGCGGACCGTGCGCCAGATCGTTTATCCGACGGTGTCGGGGCGGGCCGCGCGGATTCGCGTCAGCAATGCCTACGGTCGCGCGCCGTTGGTCGTCGAGGCCGCGAGCCTCGCGCGCGCCGGTGAAGGTGCCGCGCTCGCCGGCGGCGCGGCGGTGCCGGTCCGGTTCGGCGGCAAGGCGTCGGTGACGCTCGCGCCGGGCCAGGAAATCGAAAGCGATCCGGTGGGGATCGACGTGACGGCCGGGCGGCCGGTTGCAATCAGCTTCCAGATGGGACAGAACCAGCGGATGACGGTCTGGCACCGCGTGTCGAACCAGTTCAACTATGTCTCTGCACCGGGCGACCATGTGGGGGATCCGAACGCCGCCACGTTCCGCACCCGTTTTACCCAATATGCATGGGTGACGGAACTGGCCGTCGAAGCGGGTTCCGCGCGAGCCAGCGTGGCGGCGATCGGCGATTCGATCACCGACGGGCTGCGCTCGAGCCTGAACCGGAACCGCCGCTGGCCGGATGCGCTGGCGCGTCGGCTGACGGCGTCGGGCGTGGAGTCGGTCGGCGTCGCGAATCTCGGTATCAGCGGGAACCGGCTGCTCAGCGATTCGGCGTGCTACGGCACGTCGCTGGCGTCGCGGTTCGAGCGCGATGCGCTGTCGCGCGCGGGCGTGAAGGCGGCGATCGTGCTGATCGGGATCAACGACATCAATTTCGCGGCGATGCCGCCGCGCGCGGGGCTCGATTGCGACCACCCGCATACGCAGGTCACGGCCGCGTCGCTGATCGACGGTTATCGCCGGCTGATCGAGGCGGCGCACCGCCAGGGCGTGAAGGTGTTCGGCGCGACGCTCACGCCGGCCGGTTTGCCGGCCGGGCGCGAGGAGATCCGGCTCGAGGTGAACCGCTGGATCCGGAGCGGCGGCGGGTTCGACGGTGTGGTCGACTTCGATGCGGTGCTGCGCGATCCGGCACGCCCGAGCGTGCTGCAGCGCCGATTCGATAGCGGCGACGGCATTCACCCGAGCGACGCAGGCTACACGGCGATGGCCGACGCGGTACCGGTCGAGCAACTGCAGGCTGCCGTGGGCGGCAAGTGACACCCTTCTATATATAGAGTGAAGCGCTGCCGGCGGCCTGGAGGTCGGCAGCGACACCCGGCCCGTCGAGCCCAAAGCCTCCGTGCGCGTCAGCGCACGGGGGCTTTTTTCAAATTTTCTTCACAAAGGGGCTTGCGCGAACGGGGCGGGGTGCATAGAATCACGCCTCTTTCGCGCTAACGGAAACACGGCGCGGGAGAGGGAAGCGGTGCAGTTGGGGTGCGGTGGTAACGGGCCCTGGCAGTGCACGAAGTTGAACCCCGCAGTCGCAACGAAGCAGTTAAAAAGTTGTTGACGAACTGCGAAACACGGTTCATAATCTCGCTTCTCTGCTGCTGAAAACGCAGCGCTGCTGAGAAAC
>NZ_JBQVSQ010000009.1:156761-348240 GCF_052952715.1 Burkholderia sp. YIM B11467 | reverse complement strand
GAAGTGATCGAGCTGTTGGCCGACGACAGACCCGTCGAGGTCGAGGTCGACAACGACGTGATCGAGCTGTTCGCAGACGACAGGCCGGTCGACGTGGAGGTCGACAGCGAAGTCACCGAGCTGTTGGTCGAGCTCAGGCCGGTGGACAGCGAGCTGATGCCGGTCGAGGTCGAGGTGGACAGCGAAGTGATCGAGCTATTGGCCGATGACAGACCCGTCGACGAGGAGGTCGACAACGAAGTGATCGTGCTATTGGCCGACGACAGGCCCGTCGACGTGGACGTCGACAACGACGTGATGGAGCTATTGGCCGACGACAGACCCGTCGAGGTCGAGGTGGACAGCGAGGTGATCGAGCTGTTAGCCGACGACAGACCCGTCGACGTCGACGTGGACAGCGACTTGACCGAGCTATTGGCCGAGCTGAGGCCGGTGGACAGCGAGTTGATGCCGGTCGAAGTCGAGGTGGACAGCGAGGTGATCGAGCTATTAGCCGACGACAGGCCGGTCGACGTGGAAGTCGACAGCGACGTGACCGAGCTATTGGCCGAGCTGAGGCCCGTGGACAGCGAGCTGATGCCGGTCGAAGTCGAGGTCGACAGCGAGCCGATCGAGCTATTAGCCGACGACAGGCCGGTCGACGTCGACGTCGACAGCGAGCCGATCGAGCTGTTAGCCGACGAGAGCCCCGTCGACGTGGACGTGGACAGCGAACCGATCGAGCTGTTTGCCGACGACAACCCCGTCGACGTCGAAGTCGACAGGCTCGTGATGCTCGATGTCGTCGTGCTTGCCACGGCGTAGAGCTGGCTGCCGTTGATCGCGTCGGTGCTGGTTGCGCTGACGAGGCCCGCCGCGACGTTCTGGATGCGGCGTTCGAAGTTCGGCTGGCCGACGCTGACTACGCCGCCTGCCGCGCCGGAGCCGGCATAGCTGCCGAACGTCTGACCGCCGATGGTCGTGCTGCTGACCACCGTGGTGCCGCCGGTCGTCCCCGACAGCGCGCTTGTCGTTTGGGAGTTGTAGCCGAGGGCGACCGAGTTCGCGACATTGGCGCTCGACGCGACGCCGATCGCGACGGCGTTCGTGGCCGACGCATTGGCATTTTGTGCGAATGCGACCGAACCCGAACCCGATGCGGTCGAGTTTGAACCGAAGGCGGTTGCATAGCTGTTCGACGCCGTGGCGGCGGAACCCACGGCCACGGACCCGGAATTGCCGCTGGCCGTCGAGCCGTTGCCGAGTGCAATCGCGTCCGAGCCGCTGGCTACTGTGGTCGCCGAAAAGCTGCCGACGTTGCCCATTGCGATTGAACCGGTGCCCGTCGACGTCGCGGAATTGCCGATTGCGACCGAGCCGTTCGTGCCCGTGGCCGTGGAGCCGCGACCGACTGCAACGGAGGTATTGAGCGCGGTGGTGTTGGTGCCGATCGCGACCGAATCGGTGCCGCCGGCCGATGCGGTAGAGCCCAGCGCGGTTGCGCCGCTCGCGGACGCATTCGAGAACCGACCCAGTGCGATCGAGTTGCTACCCGAGGCTATCGCGCCACCCGTGCCCGAACTGTTGCCGCCGCCGATCGCGATCGCGCTGGAGCCCGATGCAGTAGTGTCGTTGCCGACCGCGGTCGCACCCGTGTTCAGCGCCTTCGCGCCGGAGCCGATGCCGATCGCGCTTGCGCCGGTCGCCGTCGTGGCTTGGCCGAAAGCCTGGGAATAGTTGCCCGATGCCGTTGCGTTCGCACCGATCGCAATGGACGTCGAACCGCTGGCGGTCGTCGTGCTGCCGGCGCCGCCGCCGATTGCGATTGCCTGGCCACCGGTTGCCGCGACGGCGCCGGAGGTACCCGTCGAGAAGCCCCCCGCGCTGTACTGCGCATGCGCAACGTTGCCGACGGTCGCCCCCGCTACGAGGACGGCGGTTGCAACGGCCTTCACGACGGCCGACTTGTTCGGCTTGCCCCGTGCCGAATCGTGTTCCGATGCCGCGACCCAGGCGCCAAGAGCTTCGTTCCAGATCGAGCGGTATGTGCGGTTCATGTCCTGCTACCTCCAAATATGCACGCCACACACCGGTCTCTTTCGTTAGAGGAATATTCCGTGCGCTCGCGCGAATCTCAAAATTGATGGGCGGAGTTTATTGGAGGTGGATTTAAGAGATTGATAAAAAGTGATAAATGAGAGGTTTGGAAAGTTAAAAGATGGTTAATGCATCGTGTTTTGATGTATCAGGGGAGAATGAATTTGAAAGATGTAAGAATGTGACGTGTAGGGTTTGAATTTTTCTGGGTTTGTGCGGCATTTGGTATAAAAATCAATGTGTTGCGTGTGTTTTGTGCGGCAGGTCACACATGGAAATGTCTGAAAAGTAAGACAAATGAAATAGCAAACGTTTGCGAGATCGATCGTCCTTTCGAAATTGTAATATTTTCGGAGGGGCCGATTGATAATATGCTGAATATCTTGTTAATTTGTTAATGCGGTATTTTGAGATGGTTTTATTTTTATTTTGTTAGATTATCTATAAATCAATTTAATTTGAATCGACGAATATCGGGCTGTGCTGATTTGCGCATCGGGTTCGCCGTGGCTGCCCGTGTGACGGGCGTTCCGGGCCGGCCGGTTCGTCGAATTTGTAAAAAAGTGCTACAGGACGATGCGCCGGGCCGTCACCATTCAAATTTCGAATTTGTCCTATTGACGATATCGATGATGTTGGTATCCGGGCGGGATACGAGGGCGTGCCGAACCGCCCCGGGAGGGGGCCGTGCACCGGTCGCTCGCCGGGTGGCGACAGGTTGTTAAAGACGCGGGTCGGCGTCGGGGGCGACGCGCCCGAATTGTCAGATCATGGGTGCGGCAATTTGCCCGATGCGCGGCGTGCGCGCATGGCAGCGCCGGAGAAAAAAGGGCAGGGGTAAATGTATCGGGCGCGCCACAGACGGCAGGCGGATCGAGTTCGGCAAGGTCCCGCAGCGCATCGACGGGCGCCGGAGCGCGCGACGTCGAGAGCGGAACCGGCAAGCGTGCGGCCCGCACCGGCTCTCGCATTTCGCGGCAGCGCGCCCCGCCTTACTTCTTGAGAAACCGCAGCGCGAAGCGCGCCAGGCGCGGCACGAACATCGGGCGCAGCAGGCGCTTGTCGTAACCGGCCATCCGTCGGTCGTTCTCGACGAGACACAGTTCGATCAGTTCGCGCGGGTTCAGCGCGTCGCCGATGTCGGCGGTGCCGGTCGCCGGGAAGTTCGCGTCACGCGCGGCGCCGTCGGCATCGATGCCGCGCGCGATGCCGATGCGGTCGCGGATCAGGTGCACCCACACGGCCGCGACGCGTGCGAAGAACCACGGCCGGCGCCACCACGGCATCGTGCGCCAGTACCACGCGTACCAGTTCGCGAAGAACAGGATGTGGCGGCCTTCCTCCTGGATCACGGGCTCGAAGGTGTCGACGAGTTCGGGCGGGAAATAGCCGGAGCGCTGCGCGGAACGGAACAGGCCGAACGCGAAGAAGCTGTCGATGCATTCGCTGAAGCCGGTGATCATCCACGACCACTCGGGGTCGGTCGGCGCCGGGTAGGGCGGCTCGGGCGCGAGCCGGATACCGTACGCCTCGACGAGCTTCGACAGCACGACCTTGTGGCGTGCTTCCTCGCCGCCGTCCATTTCGAGTGCGCGGCGCAGCAGCGCATCGTCGATCGACTCCGCGTACGTGGCCACGCGAATCGATGCGCGGCCTTCGGTTTGCACCGCGATGTCCCAGATCGGCAGCGACGTAAGGCGCTTGAGTTCGTCGGGCTTGAGCGCCGGCCAATCGATCACGGCCGGCTTGTACGGGTTGTGTGTGTCGAGCAGCATGCGGCAGAACATCTGCTTGTGCGCATCGGAACCGATCCTGACCGGACCTTGCCTCTCGAAGGTCCAGTTGCGCATTGCGTGATCTGCGGCTGCGTGCTCTTTCTGCAGCGTGTCAGTCATGGCTGTTGTTATGCGATTACGGGCTGAAAGATTCTTGCATAGCTTCCGTAAACGCGTATTTTCGAGCGGCCATGCGCACGCCGGCCAGGCGCACGTCACACGTGCGTGTCGACCCAGAGACGGCCCCAACGGGACGCGTAGGCGAGCGCGTGTTCCTCTTCGAAGAAGAAATCGATGGCGTCGAACGACACGGAGCGCGGCGACGGCCCGCCGCCCGCCCGCTCGATCGTCAGGTTGGCGGCGAACAGCCCGTTCGGCAACCGGGCGGCAGCGGGGGCGACTTCATAGCCCTTGTAGCGGATCGTACGGTTCATGGCGTGTGCGGAGAAAGTTCGGACTTTCAGCGTACGAAAACCCGCCGGCCGCGTGAACCAATCTTTCGGGCAATGCAAATCACGCGGCAGGCTGAATCGTTATCGGGGCGGTATGCAGGGAAAGGACCACGGCGGCGAAGCGGCGGCATGCACGGCACATCGCCGCGCGTCCGAAGACGCGCCGCCCGCGCGCGGCGAATCGGGGCGACCGGGCGCGGGCGGCGGAATGCGGGGGGATTACTGGTGGCTGGCGATCTTCAGCACGGGTGCGAGCGCGTCGACCGAAGCCGCATGCGTGGCCGCGCGATGCGATGCGAACGCGAGCGCGAACTCGGCCGCTTGCGCGCCGACCGTCTCGAGTTGCGCGGTGACCTTCGGATCCGAGCAACTGTCGGCGCTTTCGAAGCGCGTTTCGAGCGTGTTCACGGTCGCGCCGAACGGCGTCGGCCAGCCGCGCAGCGCATGGACGATCGAACGCAGCGACGTCAGCACCGTGCCGGCCGCCTGCCAGCCGTAGGCGGTAACGATCAGGCCGACCGCGCGGCCGTCGAGATAGGGGCGATCGTCCGCGCGCAGTTCCTCGAGCGTGTCGAGCGCGTTCTTCACGAGACCGGAGACGCCGCCGTGATAACCGGGCGTTGCGATGATGATCGCGTCGGCCTGGCGCACGGCGTCGATCAGTTCGCGTTGCGCGTCGGTCAGCGTTTTGTGTTCGGGGGCGTAGTGCGGCAGCGTATGCAGGAACGGGCCGTCGAACAGGCGCGTGCGTGCGCCGGCGGCTTGCGCGCCGCGCAGCGCGAACGACAGTGCGCGTTCGGTGGACGACGCGGCCCGGGTGGTACCGCCGATGCCGACGACGAACGGGCGGCGGTGTTGATCGAATGCAGTCAAGGGGCGCTCCTCGGGGATGGCTTGCCCGGCTAAGCACAGGCTTAAAACCAGATGGTAACGACCCCGTTGCCACTCTGAAAACGACTTTTCGTTCTATCGATATGCCGCGCAGCGGGGGCAATCGTGTGCGTGGCCGCGCAGATCGATAGCAGAAATGCTTGGTTGGGACGGTACGCCGCGCTCGATAAGATGGGCCCGTCTCCTCCATGATGTCTCTACTGACATGGGTTGGCCCCGCCGGGCGGATGCTGGCGGGGCTTTTTTTTGTTCATCGCGGGAAAGCCGTGTTGCGCGTGTTGGCGCACGCAACATGCCGAGCCTAGAGCTTGAAAACGTTGACCGCCGTGTGCAGCTTCCTCGCTTGATCGTCCAGCGACTGCGCCGCTGCGGCAGCCTGTTCCACCAGCGCCGCATTCTGCTGGGTGACTTCGTCCATCTGCGTGACTGCCTGCCCAACCTGATCGATTCCCTTGCTTTGCTCGTCGGAGGCCGCGGCAATTTCTCCCATGATGTCCGTCACCCGTTTGATGCTGGTGACAACCTCCTCCATCGTGTTGCCCGCCTGGTCGACCAGCTTTGTACCTGTTTCGACCTTGCGCACCGAATTTTCGATCAGCGTCTTGATTTCCTTGGCCGCTGCCGCCGAGCGTTGCGCGAGCGTGCGCACCTCGGTGGCTACCACCGCGAAACCCCGGCCATGTTCGCCTGCGCGGGCGGCCTCCACCGCAGCATTGAGCGCGAGAATATTGGTCTGAAAAGCGATCCCGTCGATCACGCCGATGATGTCGACGATCTTCGCCGAGCTGGCGTTGATTTCTCCCATGGTCGCGACCATCTCGCCTACAGCGTCGCCTCCCCTGACCGCGATGGTCGCGGATGACTGCGCCAGCCCATTGGCCTGCCGGGCATTCTCCGTGTTCTGCCGCACCGTGCCGGTCAACTCCTCCATGCTCGCAGCCGTCTCCTGAAGCGAAGCGGCCTGCTCTTCCGTGCGGCTCGACAGATCGACATTGCCTGCGGCAATCTGCTTCGAAGCCGTGCTCACCGATTCCGCGGAGTCCCGCACCGCGCCCATGACCTCGGCGATCCGGCCCATCAGGTGATTGAAGGCAGCAGCCGTCTGGCTGATTTCGTCTTTACCCTGAACGGACGCACGCCTTGTCAGGTCGAGTGATTCGCTCGCTTGCTGCAACGTCCCCTGGATGCCGCCCAGCGCGCGCTGGATCGAACGGGACAGCAGGAGAATCCATCCGACGACAATCGCCATCGCCACGACCAATACGGTCATGACCGTCCTGACCGCATTCGTGCTGACGCGGTCGGCAAGGTCCGCGGCTTGCTGGCCACGATTTCCTACTTCCGTGATGGTCGCCTCGATCGACGCACTGAGCGGTTGAAAGTCGTTGTGGTAGAGCGAACCGACCTGATCGTTGGCCGCCTTGGGATCATGGGCAGCCAGTTCGATCAGCTGTCGTGATTTCTGGTCGTACGCATTCCATTGGGCGCGCAGCGTCTTGAGCCTTGCTTGTTGATCCACGGAATCGAACAGCGGGCCAACGATCTCGGCCCATTTGCCGATGTTTCGTTCTGCTTCGGAAAAGATCTTCTTGGTATCGTCCGACGCCGGGTCAAGCTCGACCGTGGATAGCGCGCTTGCCTTGATTTCCGTTATGCCGCGCACCTGCGTCTCCCGGCGATGCGAGGCCGCCTCCGCATCGCTTACGGAACCGAATCCGAACGACGTCACGGCGATACCGCCCCCGATGGCCATCAGCGTGACGAGCATCAAAATCTGAAGTTTTAACTTGATGGTCATAGCAGGTCGTAGCGAGACTCCAAGGATTTTTGGCAGAGAAACCGACTCTGTACATGAATCGGTTAACGGTGCGCGTCATTGGTTACTAGAGTCCGGTCTACTACCGATATTCAGCGTTAACGCATGGGGATTTGTCAGGCTAATGCGCTTTGCGGGTGCCCTCCATTTCCTCAGAGGGAATCGGGAGATGCGGTGTTGGCGTGACGTATGGCGACGAATGAAAACGACGTTCGGCGTGCAACGCCGCCATCGTGATGGTGAACGTCCGTGTCTGCCGATGACGCAACGTGTGGCAGCGACGGGTTGAATCCGCAGGGACGCGCAGGTGACCGCAACTTGCCAAACGTCGACGGTCAGCGTCGCGTTCCCCACGGAAATCCGCGATGTACTTTTGTTTTATTCCGGTGGGGATCAGGGGCGCGATGCCCGGGCCGTTACTCGAACACCGGCCGGAAGAAGCTGCGCTCGTAGCTGATGATGCAGCGCGTTTCCTCCGCGTAGCGGAACGCGGCCTGGCAGGCCGGATCGTCCTTCGAGCGTTCGCGATAGCGCTCGTACTCGGCGAGGCTCGGGAACGAGAACATCGCGAGCGCGATATTGCTCGCGCCTTCGGATGGCAGGAAGTAGCCGTGATGCGTGCCGCCGAATTGCTCGACGAGCGGAATCCACATCTTGCCGTAGGTTTCGAACTGGTCGAGCTTGTACGGATCGATGACGTAACGAAGGAAGCAGGTGACCATGAGCGCTCTCGGTGCGGTTGGGGAGCAGCGAGTCTGGATGGCGTCGCCGCATGTGTCAACGGCGAGTGGGTCCGGCCTCGATGCGCTCGCGGGATACGTTGCTTGCGCGAACAACGATCGGCGTTCTTTCGTGCGTCCACAACGATGTATGCGGAGCGGTCGTATGCACCGTCGCCACCGCTTCTCCCGCACGCATTCCCCCAAACTTTTACGACATTTTTTCTTGCGAGGGCGGTCGGCGCGCTCATAGACTTCGAGCATCCCAACCACGGAGCACTGCGATGTCGATACCCTGGAACGCGATGGCCGAACGTCTCCCCGCTGCGCCGCCTTCCGTGTGCGCCGACCGGGTGGTCGTACGGCGTTTCGATCCGGCAGTCGACAGCTATGCGCAACTCACGCCGATGCTGCATCGTGCGTTCGCGCGGCTCGGTGCGATGGGGCTCAACTGCACGTGCGTCGATCAGGACGAAGACGTCACGCGCCGCCGCGCGGAAGCGGGCGAGTGTTATGTCGCCGTGTGCGGCGGACGCGTGATCGGCACGGCCACGCTGTATGGCACCGATCCGTCTTCGGCCTGCTCGCTGTACCGCCGGGAAGGCGTCGCGAGCGTGCGCCAGGTGGCTGTCGATCCCGATTGCCAGAGCCGCGGGATCGGCGCGCTGCTGCTGTCGTTCGCCGAGCAGTGGGCCGCGTTGCGCGGCTATACGCTGCTCGCGCTGGATACGCCGCATCCCGCTTCGCATCTGCTGGCGTTCTACGGTGCGCAGGGTTTCGACGTCGTCGACGTGATGCGCTTCGCCGGCAAGCGCTACGACAGCGCGATCCTTTGCAAGCGGCCTGTCGCGCACGTCGTGCGCCGGATGTCGCCGGCGTCGCGGCTGGCTGCGCGCATGGCGGCCGTGCGGCGCCTTGCGTTTGCGTTGCCGTCGCGCATTGCCGCGGTGGCGCGGCGCGACCTGCGCGTGCGCCGTGGCGCCGGATTGGCCGCGCGCCGCGCGGCCGGCGCCGCGAGCTGCCGTTCGTCGCCGTGGCGGCCACGCCAGCATGGGCGCCACACGTTCGGCTGAGCGCCGCACCCGGGCTCGCTTTCCTGCTTTGACCGCGTAACGTCGCGTGAGCGGAGTGTGGCGCTTCCGCTCGTGTACGGCCCATGAGACACCCCCGCCGCGCCGCGGCGAAACCGACGTTTACGCGCTTTTTATGCTCCGACGCGATCCTTTGCCGCGATCTTCACGCGAACCTTCATAAGATGGTTGCGTGGAAACGGAAGCCGCACGCGCGAAAGCGTGAAGGCAGCCGGCTCGTCTGACCGATGCCGGGNCGATCCTTTGCCGCGATCTTCACGCGAACCTTCATAAGATGGTTGCGTGGAAACGGAAGCCGCACGCGCGAAAGCGTGAAGGCAGCCGGCTCGTCTGACCGATGCCGGGTGCCGCCGCGCCGCCGCGCCGGCAAAAGGAAAACCGCCATGTCTCTCGCACCCGTGACCGGCCAGCGCCCGGAGCATCCCGGCCATGCGCGCACGGCCGTGCGTTCGATGTTCGATCCGGCGCTCGTGCGCCCGGCGATCGTGGACTCGTTCAGGAAACTCACGCCACGCACGCAGTTCCGCAATCCGGTGATGTTCTGCGTGTATGTCGGCAGCATCCTCACCACGCTGCTGTGGATCGCCGCGCTGTTCGGCCAGGCCGAGGCGCCCGCCGGTTTCATCGTCGCGATCGCGTTGTGGCTGTGGTTTACCGTGCTGTTCGCGAACTTCGCCGAAGCGCTCGCCGAAGGGCGCTCGAAGGCGCAGGCCGCGTCGCTGCGCAGCGCGAAACACAACGTGGTCGCGAAAAAGCTCGCGGCGCCGCATGCGCAGGCCGCTGTCGAGGTGATGGCGTCGACCGACCTGCGCAAGGGGGACGTCGTGCTCATCGAAGCCGGCGACACGATTCCGGCCGACGGCGACGTGATCGAAGGCGTCGCGTCCGTCGACGAATCGGCGATCACCGGCGAATCCGCGCCGGTGATCCGCGAATCGGGCGGCGACTTCTCGTCGGTGACGGGCGGCACGCGTGTGCTGTCCGACTGGATCGTCGTGCGGGTCGCCGTCAATCCGGGCGAGGCGTTCCTCGACCGGATGATCGCGATGGTCGAAGGCGCGAAACGCAAGAAGACACCAAACGAAATCGCGCTGACGATCCTGCTTGTCGCGCTGACGATCGTGATGCTGCTCGCGACCGCGACGCTGCTGCCGTTCTCGACGTTCGCGGTCGAAGCGATGAAGGCCGGCCACGTGGTGACGATCACCGCGCTCGTCGCGCTGCTCGTGTGCCTGATCCCGACGACGATCGGCGGCTTGCTGTCCGCGATCGGCGTGGCGGGGATGAGCCGGATGATGCAGGCGAATGTGATCGCGACGTCGGGCCGCGCGGTGGAAGCGGCCGGCGACGTCGACGTGCTGCTGCTCGACAAGACCGGCACGATCACGCTCGGTAACCGCCAGGCATCGGCGTTCGTGCCCGCGCCGTTCGTGACCGAGGAAGCGCTGGCCGACGCCGCGCAACTGTCGTCGCTCGCCGATGAAACGCCGGAAGGTCGCAGCATCGTCGTGCTCGCGAAACAGCGCTTCAATTTGCGCGAGCGCGACATGCAGGCGCTGCATGCCGTCTTTCTGTCGTTCAGCGCGCAGACGCGGATGAGCGGTGTCGATCTGCCCGGCCGCGAGATCCGCAAGGGCGCGGCCGACGCAATCGTGCACTACGTCGAGTCCCATGGCGGCCGCGTCACACGCGAGATCGAAGCGGTCGTGACCGACATCGCGCGCCGCGGCAGCACGCCGCTGGCGGTCGCGGAGCGACGCGACGGCGTCGCGCGCGTGCTCGGCGTGATCGAGCTGAAGGACATCGTGAAGGGCGGCATCAAGGAGCGCTTCGCGGAACTGCGCAAGATGGGCATCAAGACCGTGATGGTGACGGGCGACAACCGGCTGACGGCGGCGGCGATCGCGGCGGAAGCGGGCGTCGACGATTTCCTCGCGGAAGCGACGCCGGAAACCAAGCTCGCGACGATCCGCGAACACCAGGCGGCCGGCCGTCTGGTCGCGATGACGGGCGACGGCACGAACGACGCGCCGGCGCTCGCGCAGGCCGACGTGGCGGTGGCGATGAACACGGGCACGCAGGCCGCGAAGGAAGCGGGCAACATGGTCGACCTCGACTCGAACCCGACGAAGCTGATCGAGATCGTCGAGATCGGCAAACAGATGCTGATGACGCGCGGCTCGCTGACGACGTTCTCGATCGCGAACGACATCGCGAAGTACTTCGCGATCATCCCTGCCGCGTTCGCGACGACCTACCCGCAACTGCACGTGCTCGACGTGATGCACCTCGCGTCGCCGGCGTCGGCGATCCTGTCGGCGGTGATCTTCAACGCGCTGATCATCGTCGCGCTGATCCCGCTCGCGCTGAAGGGTGTGCGCTATCGTCCGCTCGGCGCCGCGCCGCTGCTGCGCAGGAACCTGCTGGTCTACGGCCTCGGCGGCGTGCTGTTGCCGTTCCCGTTCATCAAGCTGATCGACATGGTGCTGGTTGCATGCGGATGGGCGTGAGCATGGACGCGCACGGCACCGGCCGCGACAGTCTGCATGACACTCCGGACGGAGGCGCTGCCGCATGAGCGAACCGACCGTCGTCATCGTGATCGTCGACGAAGACAGGTTCATCCGGCATTTCGTCCGTGTCGCGCTGAAGGCCGAGCACATGCACGTCTGCGAGGCCGGAACCGGTGCGGCGGGCGTGGCGGCCGTCACCGCGCGCCGTCCGGACCTGATCGTCGCGGACACGAACCTGCGCGATCTCGGTGGCACCGAACTGATCCGTGCGCTGCGCGCGTGCTCGGCCGCGCCGCTGATCGTGCTGTCGGCGCTGAGCGCGGAAAGCGACAAGGTCGCCGCGCTCGACGCGGGTGCGGACGACTACCTGACCAAGCCGTTCGGCACCGCCGAGCTGATCGCGCGGATTCGTGCGCACCTGCGAAGGCAGGCGAGCGGCGGCCGCATCGATGCGATGCGCGTGCGCTTCGGCGACGTGACCGTTGATCTCGGTGAGCGCCAGGTGCTGCGCGGCGGTGCGCGCGTGCATCTGAGTCCGATCGAATACCGGTTGCTGGCCGTGCTCGCGCATCATGCGGGGCGGCAACTCACGCACGACCGCCTGCTGAGCGAGGTGTGGGGCGCGGCGCATGGCAAGGATGCGCATGACCTGCGCGTGTATGTCGGCCACCTGCGGCGCAAGCTGGAGTGCGATCCGCGGCGGCCCGAGTACATCGTGACGGAGATGGGTGTCGGCTACCGGCTCGCGGGAGCTGCGTAGCGCGGTACGCTCAAGGGTTCGCGGCCGTCCGCAGTTCGTCGGCCGCCGCGCCGTTCGAGGTTCGCAGCTGCGCATCGAATTGCTGCACGCGCAACGCGACGCGCTGCGCATAGCGCTTCGTGCCGCCGTTGTAGCGCACGAGCGCGGTTTCGACGTCGCCGTCCGCATCGTCGAGATAGCCGCGGAAGATGGCTGCGCCGATCCGCACGTTGGTCGCCGGGTCGGACAGGTCCCTGACATGCGCGACGAGGTCGCGATGGGCGGTGGGCAGTACCTGCATCAGCCCACGCGCGCCGGCGACACTGACCGCATGGCGATCGAAGCCCGATTCGACCGCGATGATCGCAAGCAGCAGCGCCGGTGCGAGCCCGTAGCGATCCGATTCGGTCTGCACTGCACGGGCGATCGTGCGCGCTTCGGCATACGCGATGTGGAAGCGGTTGCGCAGCGTCGTGACGATCGTGTCGATGGTCGGGGGCAGCGACGTATCGGGCGTGCTCGCGGCTGGGACCGGTGCCGCCGAGGTGTCGTCGGCCTGCGCGGGAAGCGCGGCCGACAGCGACAGCGCGATCGGGAGGAGCAGCAGAAGCCGCTTGAGCGGTAGCGCCGGGCGTGTACGCGGCGCCGGCTGGTCGTGCGATGAATAGGTTTCCTGCATGTCGTCGCATCGTGGTTCCGATGCAACGACTGTACGCAGTTATGCGTTGCGGCCGTCGAAAGAAACGAGTGCGCCGGATAAACGGCGCGTAAAGACGGCCGACCCGCGAACGGGGTGGCCGCGTGACGTCACTCGTCGCGGTCGCGTGGCTCGCCGCCGCCTTTCGCGAGGCGCCATGCAATCGTGCCGAGCACGCCGACCGCGACGACCAGCGCGCCCCACAGCACGTAGCGGCGCGGCGCGTCCGTATCGGCGGCCGGCGCCGGCGCAATCGCCGCTACCGGCAGCGCCGCGCCGACGCGCGCGGGCCGCACTTCGGGCGCCATGCCGACCAGCAACGCATCGCGGCTCACGGCCGACGACTCGAGCGACGCGTCGCCGACGCCGAGCGTAAACGGCGGCGCGCCGCGCGCGACGAAGGTCAGCGCGGCCGGGTGCCAGCCGATCGCGACGGCCGGCTGGCCGCTGCCGAACCCGCCGTTGCGCATGTCGACGACGATCCGCCACGCGCGATCCGTGTCCGCCGCGAACTCGAGCGGCGCGTTGCGCTGCTCGCCGCCCTTGCCCTGCAGCCGGAACAGCACGGCGCTCGCGACGTCGCGCCACGGTGCCTGCGCGTCGGCGCGGCTCTGCAGCGTCGCGCGCGCGACGGTGTTCGGTTGCGGCAGGTCGATCCGCACGCGGTCGACCGGATACGCGCCGTCGGTGTCGAACAGATACTCGCCGGGTGCGCTGCCGGCCCGGACGCGTGCGGCGTCGCGCCATTGGCGCGGTACGGACGCGGTGTCCGTTCCGCGTGCGTCGCGTGGATGCGTCTCGACGTCGATCGACGCGATCGCGGGCGTGCCGTCGAGCCAGTCCAGCCGCAGGTAGCGTGGCGTCGCGCCTTCGAGTGCGATGCGTTCCTGCACCAGCATGTCGTCGCCGCGGCCGACCTTCAGCAACTGCGTGCTGCCGAGCGAGCGCCAGCTGCGCAGGTCGTCGCTCGCGTCGACGGCGACGCGCCCCTGGTAGCTGTCGTCGCCCACGTGCACGAGCAGCGCGTCGAGGCTGCCGTCCGCACGCGACAGATCGACGAGATCCGCGCCGCGCCGTGCGGGCGGCGGCGCGGCGACGGCCGCGCGCAGCGAGCCGTCCGGGCCGACCGTCACCCCGAGCGATGCGTTGCCGTTGTTGGCGCGCACCGGCGGCAGCGGGAACCAGTGCACCGGCGCGCGCGACGGTGGCACGGCGGGCGTGGCCGCAGCCGGCGCGTCGAGCGAATACGGCACCGGCTCGTCCGCGCCGTTGAAGATGCGCACGTCGCCGAGATCGTCGCGCCGGCTGGCCGCATACACGGGCTGCGGCACGGTGAGCTGGTAGTACGCGGCACTACCGTCGAGGTCGAGCGAGTAGCGCTGCGCGCCGGGTTGGGCGTCCGGTGCACCGTCGGCCGCGGCGAACGACGCGAGCAGGCTCAGTGCGAGCAGGGCGGCGAGTCGCTTCATTGCCGGTCGTCCCGTTGGGCCGCGGCCTTCGGCGGCAGCGGCGAGAAATAGCCGATCAACAGCAGCAGCACGCCGATGCCGATGAACGACACGATGCGTTCGATGCCGGTCACGTGCGACAGGTCGAACAGGAACAGCTTGACGACCGTGAGCGCGAGCAGCGCGGCGCCGACGAACCACAGCGGACGCAGCCCGCGGCGCGTGGCCCAGATCGTCGTCGCGAGCGCGCAGACCGTCCAGTACACGGATACCGAAGCCTGCACGAGCGTCGATTCCGCCATCGCGCCGAATTCGTACGGCACGCCGGCCCAGTGATGCAGCGTGCGCAGCAGGATCGCGTTGAGCCACAGGAACACGGTCGCGCCGGCCGCGCTCAGCAGTTCGACGCGATAGGTGTCGAACGACCAGCCGAGCTTGCGCGCCCGCACGAACCACGATGCGGCGAGCGCATAGACCACCACGAGCACGAGATCGAGCGGGTTGAAGAGCGGCACGCGCGCCCAGCTTCCGCCGTCCTGCGTGAAGTTCGCGTAGAAGGTCCACACCCACATCACGACGATCAGCGGCAGCGACGCGAGCGCGCAGACGCGGGCGATGCCGTCGCGGCGCGTCAGCCACATCCCGGCGAACGCGAACACGCTCCAGCCGACCATGAATACCTGCTGGATGCCGAACGACGACAGCACGGTGTCGATGTCGTAGGCCAGGTGGAAACGGTGATGCAGCGTGCGCAGCATCAGCGCGTTGAACCACAGGAACACGGTCGCGATCGCCGCATAGTCGACGACGCGCGGATGCCACGCGATGCCGAGCGTCTTCAGGCGGCGCAGCCATGCGGCGAATGCAACGAACACGAGGAATTGCGCGATGTCGAGCGGATTGAGCAGCGGCAGCCAGAAGAGCGGCGAAGCGTCGCCGTCGCTGATGATGCTCGCGATGCTCCACAGCCACAGCAGCGCGGCGAGCGGCGCCGCGCCCCACACCTGGTACGCGCGAGGGAACGCCGCGACGGGCCAGCGCAGCCGCGAGCCGGGGCCCGATACCAGCAGGAGCAGCGCGCCGAAGCCGTACGCCCACGCGCTCCAGCTCCACGCGCCTTCGGGCACGAATGCGCGCAGGCGCCAGAAACCTTCGAGCGACAGCAGCACGCACAGGGTCCAGAACATCAGCGTATGCAGCGGCGCGATCACGCTGGCGGCGATGGATTGCACGATGCCCGTCGCGGTATCGCTTCTGGCCGCGCCGCGCGACTGGCGCCACAGCAGCGCAAGGCCTGCGCCGACGGCGACGGGCCACGCGAACGCGCCCAGGCCCGACAGCGGCGCTTCATGTGCATCGAACGCGCGCAATGCGAGCAGCGCCAGCACCGGCGTCAGCGCGAGCGCCGGCCATTCGGCGAGCGGCCATGCCAGCCGGCGGCGCGCGACGTACGCGAGCCACGCGGTGCCGGCCGCGAACAGCGCCGTCGTATCGACGACGAAACGGTCGGCATGCAGGTCGACGTGACGGCTCGCGTAGACAAGGATCTCGTGCAGCCCGCCGCTGACCCACCACAGCAGCCCCCACGCCGCGGCCGCGGCGCCGATCTCGGGCATCCATGCGTGCCACGCTCGCGCTTCGCCGCGCCCGTGCAGCCACCAGCCGGTGAACAGGCCGGCGAGCGCGATCAGCAGCATCGCGATATACGGGCTGTTGAGCACCGGCAGCGCGTTGGTGTCGGTGGGCCCGAGCAGGCTCGTGAAGAACGCGCCGGCCGCGGCGACCTGCATCAGCAGGCCGAAGCAGAACGGCAGCAGGCGTTTCTGGCGCACGCCGAGCCAGACGACGGCCGCGCCTTCGATCGCCCATGCGGCGCTGGTCGTCGGGCCCGAGAACGCGAGCGGCACGGCCAGCGTCGCGAAGATCACCGCGAGCGCGAGCATCGCTTCGAACAGCAGCGCGAGGTGGTCGCGGCGCCGTGCGAGCCATGCGGCGACCGCGACGTAGAACGCCGACAGCGCGACGGCGCTCCACGCGAGCCCGAACGGCATGTCCTTCACGAGCGACGCCTGCAGCGCGGTCGCGACGATCGGCGTGCCGAACACGAGCGTGCCGTCCACGTAGTGCCGCAGCGCCAGCTCGCGTTTCACCGCATACAGCAGCGCGATGCCGACATACATCAGGAAGAACAGGATCAGGAACGGCTCGGTGCTCGCGAACAGCGCGGGGCGATAGGCCGTCACGCCCCACGCCGAGCCGATCGTGAACGTGAACACGAAGCCGAGCAGGTTCAGCGGACGCCATGCCTTGAACCACGCGATCGCGAAGATGCCCGCGTTCAGCAGCGCGTAGTAGCTGAACAGCGCGACGTGGTTGCCCTGACCGGTCGACAGCAGCACCGGCGCGAGAAAGCCGCCCGCGCTGCCCATGAACGCGAGCGGCAGCGCGTTCTGCCGCACCGCGAGGAACGCGCTCAACGCGCAGACCGCGACCATCAGCGGAAACGCGGCGCCGACGGGCAGCAGCGTGTAAAGCTTGGTCGCGGCGAAGATCGTCAGGTACAGGATGCCGACGCCGCCGCCTTGCAGCACGAGGCCGTATGCGGCGCGGCGCGCACGCACGCGCCAGCCGATCGCGAGCAGTGCGGCCGCGGCGAGCGCCGTGCCCGCGAGGCGAAATTCGATCGGCAGCATGCTGTTGTCGGCCGCGTACTTGAGCAGGAACGCGATGCCGAAGAACAGCACGATGATGCCGACGCGCACGACCGTGTTGCCGCCGAGCAGCCAGTCGCGCGCGGCGCCGAACGCGCGCTCGGCGATGCCGGGTTCGCGCGGCGCGGGCGGAGTGGGGCGGGCGGGTGTTGCGGGTGGGTTCGCTGCTGTGTGGGTCGCAGCGGGAACGGCGGCGGGCGCCGTGGCAGGCACCGGCACCGATGTGGATGCCGGCATGCCCGCGCGTGCGACTGCGGGTTGCGTAGGCGGTGTCGGCGGCGTTGCGAAGGCGGGTGGCGACAGCGGCGCGGATGTGGTGCCGGCCGCGCTGGACGAAGGCGTTTGCGCGGCGATGCCGGTCGTGGCCGCACCGGCCTTCGTGCCGGCCAGTTGGCCGCGCAGCGAATCGAGTTCGCGCGTGAGCGTTTCGACGGTCGCCTCGAGGCGCGCAACGCGATCGGCGAGCGGTACGGGTTGCTGTTGCGGCGTCGCGGGCATCGCGGATGCGTCGGATGCGGCGCGCTTGTTCTTGAGCTTGTGTTGCTGCAGCGCGTGGCCGATACAGAACCCGACGGCGGCACCGAGCAGCGAGCCGCTCGCGCCCGAGAAATCCCCGATCAATGCGGCGATGCCGCCTACGATGAAACCGATTACGGCGAATGCCCAGTTCAACGCCTTGCTCCCTCACTATCGTTATCGTCCTTCGATCGCGGATCGCACCGGATCGAGGCGGTTTCAGCACGGCCGGCAGGCGAACCGGCATGCGCGCGCCGCAGGCGGACCGTCGTGCGACAGACCCGCGCAGCGTCGCGAGCGGCGTGTTTGCCGGCAATGTATCACAGCGGCCATGCGGGATTTTCTGGGTTGCGGACAGGGTGCGATACGTGGCTGATTTCCGTGCATGACGATCGTTCGGCGCGGCTTTTTTTGTACGGTCATGCTTTTTGCGGGCGGCCGACACGCACCGGCGGACGGCCGGTTGGCGCGCATTGATCGGATGACAGTCGCGACACCGGCGGATCGGACGTGAAATTGTCGCAAAGCGACCTGCGCCCGGCGCGAATTGGCGCAAAACATCATGCGATGCACGCCGCGCTGCTGCGCACAAGTCCGGCGCGTGATGCCCGTCGTTGTTGGCCGTGCGCGTATTGCGCCGCCGCAATCGGGTGTCGCTGCGTGCCGCGCCCCGCCGGGCGGGGCTGGGGGGCGTGTCGTATTTGCGCAAGCGTTTGTCGTAATTCGTCGGCAGGTCGGGGTTTTTTCTGGCAACTATGTAGGCACGCTATGACTCGCTCGAGTCCCCGCTACACGAGGAGAAGGTTTCGATGGATGCCCCCAAGGTCGTAGTCGAAGGTCTGTGCAAGGTGTTTGGAAGCAACCCGCAGCAGGCGCTCGACATGCTCGCCGCCGGCTCGACGAAGGACGAGGTGCTCAAGCGCACCGGTCAGGTCGTCGGTGTGCACAACGTCTCCTTCGATGTGCAGGAAGGCGAAATTTTCGTGCTGATGGGCCTGTCGGGCTCCGGCAAGTCCACGCTGATCCGCCTCGTGAACCGGCTGGTCGATCCGAGCGCCGGCAAGGTGATGATCGACGGGCTCGACGTCGCGTCGGCGCGCCGCTCGGCGCTGACCGCGCTGCGCCGCAAGGACATGAGCATGGTGTTCCAGTCGTTCGCGCTGATGCCGCATCGCACCGTGGTGTCGAATGCCGCGTTCGGCCTCGAGGTCGCGGGCGTCGGCAAGAAGGAACGCGAACGGCGCGCGATGGAGGTGCTCGAGCAGGTCGGTCTCGCACCGTTTTCGCAGAAGCTGCCGTCCGAGCTGTCGGGCGGGATGCAGCAGCGCGTCGGCCTCGCTCGCGCGCTGGCCGTGAACCCGTCGCTGATGATCATGGACGAGGCGTTCTCCGCGCTCGACCCGCTGAAGCGCCGCGAAATGCAGGATGTGCTGTTGCAACTGCAGAAGGAACAGCGCCGCACGATCATGTTCGTGTCGCACGATCTCGAGGAAGCGCTGCGCATCGGCAACCGCATCGCGATCATGGAAGGCGGCCGCCTCGTGCAGGTCGGTACGCCGCAGGACATCATCGCGAACCCGGCCGACGACTACGTGCGCGCGTTCTTCGACGGCATCGATACGAGCCGCTACCTCACGGCCGGCGACCTGATGCAGACGGGTGCCGTGCCGATCGTGTCGAAGTGCGATGCCGCGAACGTCGCGGCGACGCTGAACGGCAGCGCCGAATACGCGTTCGTGCTCGACGCCGAACGCAAGATCCGCGGCTTCGTCACGCGCGACGCGATCGGTGAGGCCACGCCGTCCGTGCGGCCGATCGAGAGCATCCGGCGCGACGCGTCGCTCGAACATGTCGTCGCGCGCGTGGTCGCGAGCCCGAATGCACTGCCGGTCGTCGACGACGACGGCTGCTACTGCGGCTCGGTCGATCGTGCGCTCATCCTGAAGGCCATCACGCGTTCGCGAGGTTCCCATGTCTGAAATGATTCCGCTCGGTACCTGGGTCGACCAGTCCGTTCATTACCTGCTCGACCACGACGCGAAGACGTTCGACGCGATCGGTCAAGCGATCGAGGGTCTCGCGGCATTCGTCGAGCACAGCCTGCAGGCGATCCCGATGTGGATGATGATGGCGATCTTCATCGGCGTCGGGCTGTGGCGGGTGGGCTGGCGCTTCGCGCTGTTCACCACCGCGTCGCTGCTGCTGATCTTCGCGACGGGCTTCTGGGACCAGACGATCATCACGCTCGGCCTCACGCTGTCGTCGACGATCATCAGCCTCGTGCTCGGCATTCCGCTCGGCATCTGGGCCGCGAAGAGCAAGTGGGTCGCCGCGACCGTGCGTCCGATCCTCGACCTGATGCAGACGATGCCCGCATTCGTCTACCTGATTCCGGCCGCGATGCTGTTCGGTCTCGGCCGCGTGCCGGGGATCCTGTCGACGGTGATCTTCGCGATGCCGCCTGCCGTGCGCCTGACGAGCCTCGGCATCCGCCATGTGAACCGCGAGATCGTCGAAGCCGGCCAGGCATTCGGCTGCACGCCGTGGCAGCTGCTGTACAAGGTGCAGTTCCCGAACGCGCTGCCGTCGATCATGCAGGGCGTGAACCAGACGATCATGATGGCGCTGTCGATGGTGATCATCGCGTCGATGGTCGGCGCGGGCGGTCTCGGCAACGACGTGCTCGCGAGTATCCAGCGCCTCGACATCGGCCTCGGTTTCGAAAGCGGTCTGTCGGTCGTGCTGCTCGCGATCATTCTCGACCGTATCACCGAAAGCTTCGGCCGTGCGCCGGGCACCGTGAAGGCGCCGCTGTTCTCGGGCCTCAAGCAGCTGTTTCGCGTGAAGCCCGCGCACGCCCAGGCCTGAACGAACGGCGGCCGGCCAGTCTCCCGGCCGCCTTCCCTGAATCGATAACGGCTTCCGCGGCTTTGGTCGCGGGGCTGGCTCCCTGCAACCTGTCGAGGGTCTGTTTCCAGATGGAACGCACATGCGAATGCCCGAAATCGCTCGCAGGGCAAGAAGTGAGGAGCGCCGTTTGGCCGAGCCAAACAAGCGACGAGCGACGCCACCATGCGGGCGATTTCGGGCATTCCCGTGACATGAATTTTTTAATTTGGGGTTGCCACGAGAACGGCCGCTCGCCGCGTTGCGCTCCTTGCGAATACGTCAGTATTCGCAGCGTCGCGCGCCTCGCGAGCGGCCGTTCTCGTGGCAACGCATGCGCGTTCCATCTGGAAACAGACCCTGGGAGACCGATGTGACGTCCGCCGTCGCTGTCGCGCCCGCCGCCTGCGTTTCACCGGTTTCGTCGCTCGCCCATTTCGGCTTCCTGACGCTGCCGAATTTCTCGATGATCGCGTTCTCGAGCGCCGTCGAAGTGCTTCGGATGGCGAACTATGTCGGGCGCGCCGACCATTACCGGTGGTCGATCTACTCGCTCGATGGCGCACCGGCGCATGCCAGCAACGGCATCGCGGTGCGGCCCACGCAGGCGCTCGACTACACGAACCTGCCCGACGTGATGATCGTGTGCGGCGGCATCCGCATCCGCGACGTGGTCGACGAGGGCGCGCGCGATACGCTCGCGGCGCTCGCCGAACGCGGGCTGCCGCTCGGCGGCATCTGCACGGGCGCGTACGCGCTGATGTCGAGCGGGCTGCTCGACGGCTATCGCTGCACCGTGCACTGGGAGAACCTGTCCGCGCTGCATTCGGAGTTTCCGCAGGTCGGTTTCGCCGACGAGCTGTTCGTCGTCGACCGCGACCGGCTGACCTGCACGGGCGGCACCGCGCCGCTCGACCTGATGCTGAACCTCGTCGGCATGCGGTTCGGCCAGCAGCTTGCCGCGCAGGTGTCGGAACAGTTCATCCTGGAGCGCATCCGCAGCTCGACCGACACGCAGCCGATTCCGGTCGATGCGCGTGTCGGCTTCTCCCGTGCGGAGCTGATCGAGGTCGTGCGGCTGATGGAGGCGAACATCGAGGAGCCGTTGTCGCTGGAGGAGCTCGCGCGGCTCGTGCGGTTGTCGCAGCGACATTTGCAGCGGATGTTCAAGGTGTACCTGAACGTGTCGCCGACCCACTATTACCTGACGATGCGCCTGAAACGCGCGCGCGACCTGCTGCGCACGACCGATGCGTCGATCGCACGCGTGACGACGGTCTGCGGGTTTCATTCGCCGTGTCATTTCAGCAAGGCCTACCGCGCGCAGTTCGGCCATGCGCCGAGCTACGAGCGCAGGTTGCCGGGGCGCTGACCGGCGCCGCCATGAATCATTCGGTCCGCGACGTCGCCGGGATCGCGGCGCGCGGTTTCAATAAACGATCCCGCATTCAAGCAAACGACATCACTTTGAGGAGAAGACAGATGAAGCGCCTATTGATCGCAGCGGTGTGCGGGATTGGGGTATCCGCGCCGATGTCGGCCGTTTATGCAGCCGATCCGCCCGTATGCAAGAACGTGCGCTTCGCGGATGTCGGCTGGTCCGACATCGCGGCGACCACGGGTCTGGCATCGACGATGCTGCAGGGCCTCGGCTACGCGCCGACGAAGACGATCGCATCGGTGCCGATCACGTTCGCCGGGATCAAGAGCAAGCAGATCGACGTGTTCCTCGGCTACTGGTCGCCGACGATGGACCCGATCATCCAGCCGTTCACGAAGGCCGGCACGATCAAGGTGCTGTCGACGCCGAACCTGACCGGCGCGAAATACACGCTGGCGGTGCCCGACTACGTGTACCAGGGTGGCCTGAAGTCGTTCGCGGACATCCAGAAGTTCGCCGACAAGCTGAACGGCAAGATCTACGGGATCGAGCCGGGCAACGACGGCAACCTGCTGATCAAGAAGATGATCGACGGCAACCAGTTCGGCCTCGGCAAGTTCAAGATGGTCGAGTCGAGCGAGGCCGGGATGCTGGTCGAGGTGAACCGCGCGATCCGCGACAAGCAGTGGATCGTGTTCCTTGGGTGGGAACCGCATCCGATGAACGTGCAGATGAAGATCGATTACCTGAGCGGCGGCGACGACGTGTTCGGCCCGAACTACGGCGAAGCGAAGGTGCTGACGGCAACGCCGCCCGACTACGCGGCGCGCTGCCCGAACGTCGCGAAGTTCGTGTCGAACCTGCAGTTCACGACGACGATCGAAAACCACGTGATGGTGCCGATCATGAACAAGGAAGACCCGAACAAGGCGGCGGCCGAGTACCTGAAGGCGAACCCGCAGGCGCTCGACAAGTGGCTCGCGGGCGTGACGACCCTCGACGGCAAGCCGGGTCTGCCGGCGGTGAAGGCGTATCTCGGCGTGCATTGAGCGTCGACCTGACCGGCGTGCCGACTGAAACGGGCGGCGCGCTGGTTTGACGTAACGCGGCCCTCCCGCATCGTGCGGGCGGGCCGCGTCGTTTTTGCGCGATTGCGTGCGGACACAACCGTCACGATCCCTTCGTCGCCGCCGGCACGTCGAACACGCGATCGAACGCCCACTGAAACACGAACGCGTAGCAGAAGAAGAACGCGAACAGCCCGATATCGACGACGAACGCGTCGAACCACGAGATGTCGAGCCACCACGCCACGACGGGCACGAGCATGAAGATCAGCCCGCCTTCGAAACCGGTGGCGTGCAGGATTCGCCGCCCGAGCGTGCGTGCCGGCTGCCGGCGCGACGCTTCCCAGCGCTCGAACAGCGCGTTGAAGATCATGTTCCACAGCAGCGCGATCGCCGACATCGTCGCCGACAGCGCGCCCGAATAGACGAGGTCCTGCTTGAAGATCGCCGCGATCACGGGCGAGATGCAGGAGATGGCGATCGCTTCGTAGAGCACCGCCTGCGTGATCCTGCGCGGTAGGCCTTGCACGTTGTTTCTCCGGTTCGACGGCAGCCGCCGCGGCACCGTGCCGCGACGTCCCGCAAGGCTACCCGCGTTGCACACCCGCCTCAATTCACCTAATCTCACCCGGATTGAATCGAATTCAACCCGGCCGCATCCGGCCCGCGAGGCCCCGTGTTCTCGAAAATTCCCCTGACCGCATTGCGTGTATTCGAGTCGTCGGCGCGGCTCGGCACGTTCAAGGCCGCCGCGGACGAACTGTCCGTGACGCCGGCCGCCGTGTCGCACCAGATCAAGTCGCTCGAAAGCCGGCTCGGCGTGCTGCTGTTCGAGCGCGGTGCGAGCGGCGTGCGGCTCACGGACGCGGGCGAGCGGCTGTTTAGCGCGAGTCACGATGCGCTGCTTGCGCTGAGCCGAGGGCTGGACGCGGTGCGGCCCGAGGCGGCCGGCGAGCGTACGCTCGTGCTGACCACCACGCCCGCTTTCGCCGCGATGTGGCTGATTCCGCGGCTTGGCCGGTTTCGCCGCGTCGATCCGGAATTGAACATCAAGGTCGAAACCGGCAATGCGCTCGCCGATCTCGAACGCGATGCGCGCATCGATCTCGCGATTCGCGCGACGTCGCGCACGTTCCCGGGCCTGCACGAGATCGCGCTGCTCGACGAGTATTTCGGCGCGTATGCAGCCGCCGGTTTCGACGCGCATCGCACGGACGAGCGGCTCGATTTGATCGAGACCGTGTGGGATACGCCGCTGCCCATGTCGATAGACTGGGCGTCGTGGTGCCGCGCGGCCGGCCGGGAAGCGTGGCTCGAACGCGCGGTGTTCCGGCATTACGACGACGAGCAGTACGCGTTGCAGGCCGTGTTGCACGGGCAGGGCGTCGCGTTGTTGAGCTCGGTGCTGGTTGCCGAGCATGTCGAGCGCGGCGCGCTGATGCCGGTCGAGCCGTCGGTGCGGCTCGGCGGCGCGCGCTTCGTCGCGCTGTGCCGGCCCGGGCGGGAACGCGAACCGCAGGTCAGGCGGTTTCTTGATTGGCTCGAAGCGGAAATCGCGCAGACGCGTGAGGCGGTGGCGCGGATGACGGACGATCGCCGCACCGTCACCCGAACCTGACGCAATACACCGGCGGCAAATGCGCGGACACCATCTGCCAGTTTTCGCCGCCGTCGCCGGACGTCCATAACCCGCCGGTCGTCGACGCCATCGCGAGACGCGTGCCGGAATCGTCCACTGCCAGCCCGTGGCGATACACGAGGTCGTATGCGGGGGCGGCCGGCAACCCGTTCGAGAAGCTCTCGAAACTGCGGCCGCCGTCGCGAGTACGTGTGACGACGAACCGGCCGTTCACCGGAATCCGGCAAGCATCCTTCACGGCCGGCACGAACCACGCCGTGTCCGGTTCGTTCGGATGCACGGCGACCGCGAAGCCGAAGCTCGAAGGCTGCGCTTCGATCCGTCGCCAGTGCTCGGCGCCGTCGGTCGAGCGGAAGATCGCGCAGTGATGCTGGGTCCACAGTACGTCCGGGTTGGCCGGGCACTGCACAACGCGGTGCGGGTCCTGCGCGTTGGGTTCGCCGCGCCGCTCGGGCGGCATGTAATCGGCTTCCATGCCGTCGGCGGTGACGCGCCAGGTCGCGCCGCCGTCGAAGGTCTGCCAGACGCCGCCGCACGAGATGCCGATCGTCACGTGCCGGCTGTCGCGCGGATCGACCATCACCGAATGGATGCCCGGCGCGTCGTACCCGCCGCCGCCCCATTCGGCGCGCTCCGGGCGGTCCCACAGCGGGCGGTTGAGTACCCACGAGTCGCCGTGATCGTCGGAGCGGAAAAGGCCGCCGGGTATCGTGCCGGCCCACAGTACGCCCGGCTCGTCGGCGCCGCCGGCTTCGAGCGACCAGATCTGCTGAAGCGTCCACGGCGGCTGCGGCGAGCCGGCGGGCTCGTCGTCCGCGTCGGCCGTGCCTCCATTCACGCTGGCGCCGGCGGGCGGTTCGTCGACAGGCTGCGGCGGATAGACGGGGACGGCGCATTCTTCCCAGTCGGCGGCTCCCGCGCGCCTGCGGTGCAGCTTCACGCCGAAATGGCCGAGGTTGAGCGCCGCGTACAGCGTTCCGTCGCGCGGGTCGGCGAGCGCCATGCTGACCGGTTCGCCGACGAAATGCGGTTCGCCGAGCGTCCAGCCGCCGTTGCCGTCGGGCTGCAGAATGAACAGGCCCTTGCGGGTGGCGACGAGCAATCGATCGTTCATGTCGGATGTCTCCTGGTGGCCCGGCCTGGCGCTCTGGTGCGTGGGCGCCTGGTCGGAGTCCATGCATCAGTCCTCTTATCCGCCCGTCAGCGCCTGGACGACATAAACCTGGCTGGTGTCGCCGAGCGCATCGGACAGGTGTTGCCGGTCGCGGATCGGGTGGCCGTCGATGAATACCGACAGGTGTTTTCGTAGCGCGCCCTGGTCGTCGACGATGTAGCCGCGCAGCCTCGGCTGCTCGCCGAAGACGGTTTCGAACGCCTCGCCGAGCGTTCGCGCGTCGATGTCGCGCTCGGGCGTTGCGACGTGCCGCTGGATCGAGGCGGCGAAGAAAAGGTGCGCCATGGCGGTGGCTGGCAGGAGCCGCGCGGAGGGGACGGTCTGTAGTTTAGGCGATCCGGCGGGCGCTGAAAGGCGGGATGGAGCCGCCCGGCGTGATCGGGTGTGCCGGCCGGTCGTGCGTTAAACCGGAATCGACCGTCCCCGAATCCGGATCCCGAGCCGTACGACGCCGATCACCGCATTCGACAGCCACGTGAGCAAGCGCGGCATCCCGCGCCGGCGGATATCGAGCAGCAGCACGATCCGCACTTCATCGCTGTCGTTCCACACCTCGTGCATGAACGTGTCGTCCCACAGCAGGAAGCGGCCTTCGTCGAGCCGGTACTCGCGGCCGTCGACCTTCAGCACGGCGGCCGGCGTGCCGTCCGCGCGCTTCGGCATCGACAGCACGAGATAGCCGCGCAGGATGCCGCGAAATGGCCCGCGATGCGGTGGAATGTGTTTGCCCGGTGCGAGGAACGACAGCGACGCGGACAGCACGTCCGGCGATGCCGCAACGAGCGACGCGACGGTCGGGCAGCGCGACAGGTTGCGCGGGAACGGCTGGCCGTACGCCTGCATGATGAACATCCGCCAGTCGCGCGCATCGTTGGCCGAGATGTCGTACTGCTCGCGCATGATCTCGTGGAAGCGCGGGATGCGCGGCATGTCGCGCGCGACGACGAGCGCTTCCGCCTGGATCGCCGGCCATGCGCGCACGAAACGCTCGGCGTCCGGGAATGCGGCCGTGTCGAGCACCGAGCCGCCGTCGATATGGCGGTCGTACAGCGTGCGCAGCAGGCCGGCTGCATAGTCGTAAACGACGGACATGGTCGATCGAAAGGCGATCCGTATGAAGTGTCGTCAGTCTGCACGAAGCGTAATGGGCGCTGCGTTACGTGAGATTACGCCGGCTGACGAAAGAATGACAGTTCCGTGAATGTTCGGCCCCAGCGAATTGAGCCGCGCCGCGCGGGAATAAACGAACCCGCTCCGTCGTCATACGGGTGTAGCACATCGTCTCGTTGACTTCTGAAGGAGCAAACCATGAACAAGCATTGGCTGGTGGCCGCCACGGTAGCGGCGATTTCTCTCGCGGGTGTCGCAGCGCAAGCGTCGGCACAGGAACTGACGCGCGCACAGGTCAGGCAGGAACTGATCGACGCCGAAAACAACGGACTGCGCTTCGTGACCGACACGTCGTATCCGGACGTGAGCCCGCTGTTCCAGCAGCAGGTCCAACAAATGCCGCAGCGTCAGTCCAGCACGGCGGTCGGCAGCGATCCGGCCGTTTCATCCGAAGCGGGCAAGCCGGCAACGATGTCGCCGCGCCAGCGCCCGGCCGCGTGCGTCGGCCCGGCAAGCTTCTGCACGATCTATTTCGGTAGCTGATACAAGCGCCTGCGTTCGCAGGTCAGGCATTCACGATGGTCGATCGATACGGAACATTGATGGAGCTCATGATGAAAACATATATCGCAGTACTGACGATGATCGGCGTGATCGTCGGTCAGTCGGCCTTCGCGCAATCGGCCGCGCCGCTCACACGCGCGCAAGTTCGCGAGGAGCTGATGCGCCTGGAAGCGGCCGGGTATGACCCGTCGAAGGGAGACGATGGCGAGTACCCGGCCGATATCCAGGCCGCGCAAGCGAAGGTCGCCGCGCAGGACCAGGCGAGGATGGCGGCACTCGCCGCGAAGGCGGCCGGCGCCGGTGCGCCGGCGCAGGTCGGGAACTAGACGGCGATGTGTACTGGTGTGGTGTCGGCGCATCCGGCTTCCAGCCGGACGGGCGGGGTGCGGAGCAGGCATGCGGCGTCGCGCCCCCGCGGGCAGCGCCGCGCGGCTCGGCGCAGACGCGTGGCGGCCCAGGGCGCGAGGCGCATGCCGTGCGACGCGGCGGAACGATAAAGACGAATCCGGACGACCCGTTTCTTGCGCGCGATGACGCGCCGGGCTGCGGGCGATGCGATCACCAGGGCATCATGCGCTGCATGACCTGATCGCGCAGCACGAAGCGGTGCGCCAGCGCGCCGGCAATGTGCAGGCAGATGCCGCCGAACAGCACCCACGCGAGGATGCCGTGCACGTCGCCCATCGCGTGACCGAATCCGGAGCCGGCCGCCGACAGCGCCGGCAACGGGACGACACCGAACAGCGTCACGGCCCACGCGCGCGACGATGCGTTGATCCAGCCGAGCAGCGGCACGGCGATCAGCAGTGCGTAGAGCGCGAAATGCGTCGCGCCCGACAGCGCGCGCATCGCGGGCGCCAGGTCGCTTGCGGGCGGGCGATGGGTCATGCGCCAGAGCACGCGGCAAGCCATCGCTGCGAGCAACGCGGTGCCCACGATCAGGTGCGCGGCGATCAGGCCGATCGGCTGCGTATCGCGATGCACATCGGGCATCGTCCAGCCGATCACATACTGCGCGACGACCAGCGCCACGATCAGCCAGTGAAGAAGGCGTGCAACTGCGTCATAGCGGGCGGGCGTGGGCATGAAGTCTCCTGACGAACGGCGGGGATCGTATGTGTCGGCGGATTCTACGACTGAATCCTTAACGAAACGTTAAGCACGCGGTATCGCACTTGAGCGGTCGCCGTGTTCGCCGGCCGGCGCATGGTGCGGCGACGATCCGGCCGCGTCCGCCGACGGCAGCGCGATCACGACGCCAAGGCCCTGACCGCCGATGCCCGGCTCGAACTGCACGGTGCCGCCGAAGTATTGCGCGATGCGCTTGACGATCGACAGCCCGAGCCCGCTGCCGGGCGACTGCGTGCCGCTGCCGCGATAGAAGCGATCGCCGAGCCGTTCGTGCTCGCCGGGGGCGACGCCCGGCCCGTCGTCGCGCACGACGATGCGTTGCAGCGCGCCGTCGTCGTGCACGCCGAGTTCGATGCGGCCGCCCGGGCGGCCGTACTTCACGGCGTTGTCGACGAGATTGTCGAGCAGGATGCCGAGCAGGATCGGATCGGCATCGATCGCCCGTTCGGATGCAGCGCCGGCCACGAGGTCGATGGCCTTGTCCGACGCCTTCGCGAGATGGCGATCGATGGCGGCGTCGACGAGTTCGCGAACGACGACGGCGCGCGTCGGAATGCGTTCGTATTCGTCGAGCCGCGCCAGCAGCAGCAACTGTTCGGCGAGACGCGCGCTGCGGTCGACGCCTTGCACGACGCGCTGCATCGCGAGCTGCTTGCGCGCCGGATCGTCGGTTGCGATCGCCACCTGGGCCTGAACCTTGATCGCGGCCAGCGGGGTCTTGAGTTCGTGCGCCGCATCGGACGTGAACGCACGCTCGCGCACGATCGATTGCCGCAGCCTTGCCAGCAGGCGGTCGATCGCGTCGACCAGCGTGCGTACTTCGTCCGGCACGGTGGCGACGTCGAGCGGTTCGAGCGATCGCGCATCGCGCGCGCCGATCTGCGTCGACAGCGTCTTCAACGGCGCGAGGCTGTGTCCGATCATGTACCAGAGGAGCAACGCCAGCACCGGGAGCGCGACGATCAGCGGCAAGACGATGCCGCGCGCGATGCCGGTCGCCAGATCGCTGCGCGTGTTGACCGTTTCCATCACGCGGATCCAGCGCCCCGACGCGCTGTCGCGCAGCGTGTGCGTGCGCCATTGCGCGTCGCCGATGACGATCGTCCAGGGGGCGCCGCGCGGTTCGCGTGCATCGGGCAGGCCGGCGGCGTCGGCCGGCAAGCTCGACGCGATGACATGGTTCTGCACGTCGCGTACCTCGAACAGCACGTCGCGCGGCAGGCGGTCGCCGTCGTTGTTGGCGGGGCTCGATCCTGAAGCGCCGAGCGCGAGTTCGACGCGTGCGTCGGGCGGAAAGCGGGCGAGGCGGGCGAGGTCGGCCGGCGAGAGACCGACGAGCAGCGATGCATATTCGACGAGGCGCGCATCTTCCCATTCGCCGATTTCGCGCGTGGCGTGCCGGAAGCCGCCGAACACGGCGACGATCCAGACGACGGTGACGCAGCCGAGCGCCATCGCCGACACGCGGCGGCGGATCGAGCGCGAGATCATGGCGCGTCGACGACGTAACCGATGCCCCGGACGGTGCGGATCAATTCCGCGCCGAGCTTTTTGCGCAGGTTCGAAATATGGACCTCGATCGCATTGCTTTCGATGCCTTCCTGCCACCCGTACAGGCTGTCTTCGAGACGCGCGCGCGACTGGGGCGTGCCCGGGTGGCTGACGAGCTGAACCAGGATGGCCCATTCCCGTGACGTGAGCGCGATGCGCGCCGCATCGCGTGTCACCGTATGGGTGGTCAGGTCGATCGTGATGTCGCGCCAGACGATCTCGTCGCCGGCGCGGCCCTGCGAGCGTCGCACGAGCGCGCGACAGCGGGCGAGCACTTCGGACAGCTCGAACGGTTTCGCGAGATAGTCGTCGGCGCCGTCGTCGAGGCCGCGGACGCGGTCGGCGACGGTGCCGCGCGCGGTCAGCACCAGCACGGGGACCGTATCGCCCGCATCGCGCAACGCACGCAGCAGTTCCGTGCCGGATTTTCCGGGCAGGCCGAGATCGAGCACGACGAGCGCGAAGCGGGTCGACGCGAGCGCGGCCGCGGCCGCGTGGCCGTCGCGCAGCCAGTCGACGTGATAGCCGGCCTGGCTCAGGCTGATCTCGAGGCCGCTGCCGATCAGATCGTCGTCTTCAACAAGGAGGAGTCGCATGGTCGATTCGCGTACAGGTGTCTGCGATTGTACGAGCCCCACTGTGCGTGCCATGCAACGGATTGTAATTGAGCGGTCTCGAGCATCGACCGATTCTGAAGAACGCTTAAGGTTCGCTGCCGGCATTCCCGCTACTATCGGCCACACCATTTCTCCCCCTGATCCCGATCCGGGTTTGCCGCGTCCGTCACGGACCGCGCACTGGCCCACGAATCCGCGACCCTTCAGTTTGATTTCAGATCGATTCGGGTCGCCTGCACGGGAGGTTCATTCTTGATGGCACCCTCGACGATCGAGCGATGGCGCGCCCACCTGCTGATCGCCGCGCTCGCCGGCATGCTGATTCAATGTTTCGTGCTGGTGTCGCTACTCGCGTTGCGCGTACCCGAAGCGTTTTTCACCACGATGACATTTCGCGTATGGACCGTCGTCGCGGTCGCAACCGCGATCCTTTCGGCCCGCAAGCTTGCCGATGCGGCGTTCAGGGCCGCGCTCGCGTGCGGATACGTGCGTATGACAGGAATCGATCGCCGCACGGTAGTCGTGTCATCTGATTGCGCGTATCGTCGCTTGGTCGTCCTTCACATCCGGCTCAACGGGAATCGATACGGCAGCGTGCACGGGTGATCCCGCGTGTGTGCGGCCGTCCGGGGCATAACGGCCGTACGGGTCACCACTGGGGAGAAGCATGATTTTGCTGCATGTGCTGCACGCGCTGGCCGGGGTAATGTCGATCGTCTGCGGATTGGGCGTGTTGCTGGGCATTGCATACACGGTCACGGCCAGTGTGCTGGTCGGCAGGTTCTTTTCCCGGGCGGCGGCGGAGCCGCGCGAATATCCGGGCGTCACCGTCGCGAAGCCGCTGCACGGCGACGAATGGCATCTCGTACACCATCTCGAAAGCTTCTTCGTCCAGAATTATCCAGGGCCGGTCCAGCACCTGTTCGGCGTGCACGATGCGGGCGACGCGGCGCTCGCGGCCGTCGAGGCGCTGCGGGCGCGCTACCCGGACGCGAACATCAAGGTCGTCGCCGATGCGCGGCTGTACGGGCCGAACCGCAAGATCGCCAATCTCGTGAACATGCTCGAACACGCGGAGTATTCGGTGCTCTGTCTGGCCGACAGCGACGTGGTGGTCGAGCGCGATTATTTGCGCGCCGTCGTCGGCGCGCTACAGCAGCCGGATGTCGGCATCGTGACGAGCGTGTATCGCGGCATCGCATCGCCGGGCTTCTGGCCCGGTGTCGCCGTCGCGATGACGAACTACCATTTCCTGCCGGGCGTGATCACCGGGCTCTTTCTCGGGCGCGCGCGTCCTTGCTTTGGCCAGACGATTGCGTTCACGCGCGCGACGCTCGAACGCATCGGCGGGCTCACGCGTTTCGCCCATCACCTGGCCGAGGATCACGCGCTCGGCGAAGCGGTGCGGCAGGCGGGGGCGCAGGTCGTCATTCCGCCATTCGTGGTCGGGCATGCGTGTGTCGAAGAGACCTTCGCCAAGCTGTACGCACACGAATTGCGCTGGAGCTGCACGATCCGCGCGGCGGACCGGCTCGGCCATGCCGGTTCGGTGCTGATGCACCCGCTGCCGCTCGCGCTGCTGGCGCTGCTGTTCTCCGGCGGCACGATCGCGGCTTGCGCGCTGACGGTCGCGGCGCTCGCCGCGCGCGCGCTGCTGATGCTGAAAACGAGCCGTGCGACCGGTGCCGGCCTGCGCGGCGTGGCCTGGTTGCCGTTCGTCGATCTGCTGCAGTTCCTGGTCTTCGTGTCGAGCTTCTTCTCGTCGCATGTCGTGTGGCGCGGCACGCGCTTTCGCGTCGACCGGGAAGGCCTGCTGTCGCCCGCGAGCGAATCATGACGACGGAAACGGACACCGACGCGGATCGACAGTCCGCCCGCCACGAAGCACGGCTGCGGCATGCAGGGCGTGCGGCCGCGCTGGGCGGGCTGGCGCTCGCCGTGTGGCTGATCTGGCGCGAGCATCCGCTGGAGATCCTGCACCGCTTGCAGATCGCCGGCGCCGGGCTGCTGCTCGCCGCGCTGGCTCACATCCTGCCGATGCTTGCGAATGCGTGGGACTGGCGGATGCTGATCCGCGGCCCGCGTCGCCCGTCGTTCGCGACGATGCTGAAGCTCGTCTGGATCCGCGAATCGATCAACGGGCTGTTGCCGGTCGCGCGGATCGGCGGCGAGATCGTGTCGTTCAGCCTGCTGCGGCAGGCGGGCGTGCGCCCGGCGACCGCCGTGGCCAGCCTCGTCGCCGACATGCAGCTGACGCTGATCAGCCAGCTGGTGTTCGCGCTGATCGCGATCGCCTACGTGCTCGAACGCGTGTCGTCCGATGCCGCGCGGGTGGCCGCGAACCTCGCCATCGGCATGGCCGCGCTGGTGCCGGTGCTGCTTCTGTTCGCGCTGGTGCAGCATGCGCGGCCGTTCGAACGCGCGACGCGCGCGCTCAACCGCCTCACGAGCGGCAAGGTGGTGGCGCTGGTCGGCGAATCGGCGCGCACCGATCAGTCGATCCGGATGATCTGGAGAAAGACCGGCATCGTCGTGCGTTATCTCGCGATCTGGCAGACGCTGCAGTTCATCGGGTATGCGCTGGAAATCTGGCTGGCGCTGTATTTCCTCGGCGCCGATCCGACCTTTGCGCAGGCGCTCGCGATCGAGGCGCTGATCCAGCTCGTCAGCAGCATCGCATTCCTGATGCCGGGTGGCCTGGGCGTGCAGGAGGGCGGGTTCGTGCTGATCGGCGGGCTGCTCGGGTTCGACCCGCCGACCTGTCTTGCGCTGGCCGGCGCCCGCCGCGTGCGCGATCTGCTGTTCTATCTGCCGGGCTTGCTGGCGTGGCAGTGGGCGGCCGGTTCCGCGAAGCGGCCGGGCGAAACGAAACGCGCGTCGCTGCGCATCGGGGAATCCGCCCGGCCGCGCTGACGCGGCCCGGCGGTGCGTGAATCAGTGCCGTTCGTCGGCGATGTGGCTGCGGATCACATCCGCGAACGACGTGTCGCCCTTCAGCCCGAGCGCTTCCGCGCGCGTCGTGTCCCACCGGCCCGGCCAGCTGCCGACGATCTTCTCGACACGCTCGTCGGGCGCATGGCGGATCAGTTTCACGACGTCGTCGCCTGCTACTTCGCGCAGTGCCGCGATCATCTCGTCGACCGACACCGACAGGCCGGGCAGGTTGATCACGCGCTTGTTGCCGAGCTTCGCGCTGTCGATCTCGCAGCCCGCGACGAGCGCGTCGATCGCGCCGCGCGGCGACAGCAGCCACAGCCGCGTCGACCCTGGCACTGGGCACACGCTTTCCTCGCCGTTCAGCGGCTCGCGAATGATGCCGCTCGCGAACGACGACGCGGCCGCATTCGGGCGGCCGGGCCGCACGCTGATCGTCGGCAGGCGCAGCACGCGGCCGTCGACGAAACCGCGCCGCGCGTAGTCGCACAGCAGCAGTTCGGCGATCGCCTTCTCGGCGCCGTACGACGATTGCGGGTTCAGCGCGGTGTCGTCCTGCACGACGTCGGGCAGCGTGCCGCCGTAGACCGCGACCGAGCTCGTGAACACGACGCGCGGTTGGTGGCCGCGCGCGCGGCACACTTCGAGCAGCGTGCGCGATGCGTCGAGGTTGATCCGCATGCCGAGATCGAAATCGGCTTCGGCCTGCCCGCTGACGATCGCCGCGAGGTGGAAGATCGCGCCCGTCTGCGTGTCGATCGCGCTGTCGAGCACCGCGCGATCGGCGATGTCTCCGACGATCGACGTCACGCGCGCGTCGCCGAAATCGCTGCCCTTGACGACGTCGAGCAGCACCAGCTCGTCGATCTTCGCGATCCGGCCGTCGGGGCCGGTCAGTTCGCCGCGCTCGAGCAGCTTGCGCGCGAGACGCTGGCCGAGAAAGCCGGCACCGCCGGTGATCAGTACTTTCATGTTGGTTGCCCTATTCGGAATACGTGAATTACAGGTACGGTCTGACCCAGCCGAGTCCTTCGGACGTGCCGGCCTTCGGGCGGTATTCGCAGCCGATCCAGCCGTCGTAGCCGAGCGCGTCGATCAGCTCGAACAGATACGGGTAGTTGAGTTCGCCGAGATCCGGCTCGTGGCGCTCGGGCACGCCCGCGATCTGGATGTGGCCGATGCCCGCGAAATCGCGCTTGAGCTTCATCGCGAGATCGCCTTCGACGATCTGGCAGTGGTAGCAGTCGAACTGCACCTTCAGGTTCGGCGCGCCGACTTCCGCGCAGATCGCCTGCGCGTCGTCCTGGCGGCTCAGGAAATAGCCGGGCATGTCGCGCTGGTTGATCGGCTCGATCAGGATCGTGACGCCGTGCGCGGCGGCGGCCTGCGCCGCATGCCGCAGGTTCGACAGGTAGGTGTCGCGATGGCGCGCGCGGTCGGCGCCCGGCGCGACCATGCCGGCCATCACGTGCAGCTTCCGGTTGCCGAGCACGCGCGCATAGTCGAGCGCCTGGTCGATGCCGCGGCGGAACTCGTCCTCGCGGCCCGGCAGCGCCGCGATGCCGCGTTCGCCCGCGGCCCAGTCGCCGGGCGGCGCGTTGAACAGCGCCTGTTCGAGGTTGTGCGTGTCGAGGCGCGCGCGGATGTCCTCGGCGGCGAAGTCGTACGGGAACAGGTACTCGACGGCCTTGAAGCCGTCGTAGGCGGCAGCGGCGAAGCGTTCGAGGAACGCGTGCTCGTTGTACATCATCGAGAGGTTGGCGGCGAAGCGTGGCATGGCAGCGGTCCTGTGAATGAATGGGGCGGGGCGGCAGGCGCCCCGCGTCGAATGGCGGCTCGGTGGCTCAGCGGTTCACGAGTTTCGCGGGCGTGAGCCACACGGCGATCGCGCCGATCACGAGCATGGCCGCCAGCACGTACATGCCGGACGACGTGCTGTGCGTGGCGTCCTTCAGGTAACCGATCACGTACGGGCTCGCAAAACCGGCGAGGTTGCCGACCGAGTTGATGATGGCAATTCCGGCAGCGGCCGCGGAGCCCGCGAGGAACGCGGTCGGCAGCGACCAGAACAGCGGTGCGCAGGTCAGCACGCCGCCCGCCGCGAGCGACAGGAACACGATCGACACCGCCGTATTGTGCGAGTACGACGCGGCGACCGCAAACCCGACCGCGCCCATCAGCGCCGGCACGATCAGGTGCCAGCGGCGTTCGCGGCGCTTGTCCGCGCTGTGGCCGAACAGGTTCATCACGACGATCGCGACGAGGAACGGGATCGCGGACAGCAGGCCGATCTGCAGCGTATCGGTGATGCCGGTCGATTTCACGAGCGTCGGCATCCAGAACGTCAGCCCGTACTGGCCGGTGACGAACGCGAAGTAGATCAGCGACATCCACCACATGCGCGGGTCCGAGAACACGGCCTTCAGCGAGTGGCCGTGCTTCCCCTGTTCCTGCGGCTGCGCGGCGATTTCGTCTTCGAGCAGCTGCTTCTCGCGCTCGTCGAGCCACTTCGCGCCGCGGATGCTGTTGTCGAGATACAGGATCGTCGCGATGCCGATGAGCACGGCCGGCACGGCCTCGATCATGAACATCCATTGCCAGCCGTGGAAACCCGAGCCGCCGTGGAAGCGCTCCATGATCCAGCCCGACAGCGGGTTGCCGAAGATGCCCGACACGGGAATCGCGGACATGAACACCGCGATGATCTTCGCGCGGCGATGCGACGGGAACCAGTACGTGAGGTACAGGATCACGCCGGGATAAAAACCGGCTTCCGCGAGGCCGAGCAGGAAGCGCAGCACGTAGAACTGCGTCGGCGTCTTCACGAACGCGAACAACGCGGACAGCAGGCCCCACGTGATCATGATCCGCGCGATCCAGATACGCGCGCCGAGGCGGTGCATCAGCAGGTTGCTCGGCAGTTCGAACAGGAAATAGCCGAGGAAGAAGATGCCCGCGCCGAGCCCGAACACGGTTTCGCTGAACGCGAGATCCTGCGACATCTGCAGCTTCGCGAAGCCGACGTTCACGCGGTCGAGATACGCGACCACGTAGCAGAGCATCAGGAACGGCACGATGCGCCAGAACACTTTCTTGTAGGTGCGGTCGAGTTCGGCCGAGTGGGCGGGCGCGGCGGGCGAGCGGTTTGCGGCCGCGTCGAGAGCAGTCATCGTCGTCTCCAATGATGTCGTGTGCCGGTGGCGCGTAGGCCGCCGGATCGTTTGTGTGTGCTGACGGAAGGGCCCGCGCACACGGCGGGCATGGGAATCGGTATGCGACGCGTTACCAGCGCGCGCCGAAGGTCACGCGCAATTCGTCGAGCGCCGCGTCGGAAAGCGGCTCGGGCTTCGGGTTCGTCATCAGCCACAGCCGTGCCGTTTCCTCGAGCTCCTCGAGCGCATACGACGCGTGCGACACCGACGGCCCCCACATCACCGGGCCGAGGCGGTCGAGCAGCACGCCGCGCACCTGGTCGGCGAGCGCCGCGACTTCGGCCGCGACGGCGGGGTCGCCGGGGCGGCGATAACGGATCAGCGGAATGTGGCCGACCTTCATCACGTAGTACGGCGTGATCGGCGGCAGCACGTCGGTGTCTCGCCATACGCCCGCGAGCGTCAGCGCGACGAGGTGCGTCGAATGCGTGTGGACGACGCCGTTTGCGTCGGCATTGCGCGCGTAGATGCCGCGATGCAGCGCGAGTGTCTTCGACGGCTTGCCGCCCGATACGGGCTGGCCGTCGACACCGACCTTCGCGATGTCGTTCGGGTCGAGCCGGCCGAGGCACGCATCGGTCGGTGTGATCAGCCAGCCGTCGGGCAGGCGCGCGCTGATGTTGCCGGCGCTGCCGACCGCGTGGCCGCGCGCGTACAGGCTCGCACCGACGACGCAGATCTCTTCGCGCAATTTCGCTTCGTGGCTCATCGTGCGGCTCCGTCCAGCGCGCGCAGCGCCTTGTCGAAAAAGTCCGTCGTGCCGAAGTTGCCGGATTTCAGCGCGAGGCCGAGCGGCCGCGCGTCGATGGTGAGCGTCGCCGGCACGCCGGGATCGATCTGCGCGCCGATCTGCAGCGACTTCACGTCGAGCGCCTGCACGACCGCACCGGACGTTTCGCCGCCGGCGACGACGAACTTGTGCACGCCGAGCTCACGCAGGCCGCGCGCGATCGCCGCGAGCGTGCTTTCGACGAGATGGCCGGCCGCCTCGACGCCGAGCGCTTGCTGCACGGCCTTCACTTCGTCGGGCGTCGCGGTCGCGTAGATCAGCACGGGCTGCGGCAGGTGCGAGCGTGCAAAGGCCAGCGCCTGATCGACGACCGGCTCGCCGCGCGATGCCGCGAGCGGATCGATACGGAAGCTCGGTCGCGTCGCGCGCCATGCGGCGACCTGCGCGTTGGTCGCTTTCGACGCGCTGCCGGCGAGCACGGCCGATAGCCCGTCGATGCGCGGCAGCGCGGCCGCGTTGTCGCGCTCGGGCAGCAATTCCGCGCGGCGGAAATTCGCGGGCAGGCCGAGCGCGACGCCCGAGCCGCCGGTGACGAGCGGCAGGCCCGCGCATGCTTCGCCGAGTACGTAGAGATCGCGGTCCGACAGCGCGTCGGCGATCGCGAAGCGCGCGCCTTCCGCGCGCAGCTGGTCGATCCGCGCGCGCACGGCGGCCGCGCCCAGCGCGATCGTGTCGTAGCGGATCAGGCCGACCGGCGACTTCGTCTGGCGTTGCAGCACGCGCACGAGGTTCGCGTCCTGCATCGGCGTGAGCGGATGGTTCTCCATCCCCGATTCGTTCAGCAGCACGTCGCCGACGAACAGGTGGCCGCGATAGATCGTGCGGCCGTTCTCGGGGAATGCCGGGCACGCGATCGAGAAACCGCCGCCGGTCGCGTCGAGCAGCGCGTCGGCGACGGGCCCGATGTTGCCCGCGTCGGTCGAGTCGAACGTCGAGCAGTACTTGAAGAAGAACTGCCGGCACCCTTGCGCGCGCAACCATTCGTATGCGGCGAGCGATTGCGCGACGGCGTCGGCCGCGGGGATCGTGCGCGACTTCAGCGCGACGACGATCGCGTCGGCGTCGAGCGCGGCGCCGTCGGCGGGCACGCCGATCGTCTGCACGGTGCGCATGCCGCTCTTGACGAGCATGTTCGCGAGATCGGTCGCGCCGGTGAAATCGTCGGCGATGCAGCCGAGCAGGGGACGGGAAGCGGAAGCGGTCATGGCAGGAACGTCGTTCGAATCAGCGGGCGGGCGGCAGCGTGATGCCGGGGAAGGTCTTGATCACGGCGGAATCGTCCTCGCCGCCGTGGCCGGCGCTCGACGCGCTCATGAACATCTGGTGCGCGGTGGCCGACAGCGGCAGCGGGAACTTGCTGCGGCGCGCGGTATCGAGCACGAGGCCGAGATCCTTCACGAAGATGTCGACGGCCGACAGCGGCGTGTAGTCGCCGTTCAGGATGTGCGGCACGCGGTTCTCGAACATCCACGAATTGCCGGCGCTGTGCGTGATCACGTCGTACAGCGCGTCGGCATCGACGCCTTCGCGCAGGCCCAGCGCCATCGCCTCGGCCGCCGCCGCGATATGCACGCCGGCCAGCAGCTGGTTGATGATCTTCACTTTCGAGCCGATGCCGTGCGCGTCGCCGAGGCGATAGACCTTGCCGGCGATCGCGGCGAGCACGTCCTCGCAGCCCGCGTACGCGGCGGCCGGGCCCGACGTCATCATCGTCATCTCGCCGGACGCCGCGCGCGCGGCGCCGCCCGACACGGGCGCATCGAGCATCTGCAGGCCGGCAGCCTCGATCCGCGCGCCGAGTGCGACCGCGAATTCGGGCGCGACCGTCGCGCTCGCGATCACGACGCCGCCCGGCTTCATCGCCGCGACCGCGCCGTGCTCGCCGAACAGCACCGTTTCGGTCTGCGCGGCATTGACGACGAGCGTGACGACGACGTCGCACTGCGCGCCGAGTTCGGCCGGCGTCGCGCAGGCAATGCCGCCTTCGGCGGCGAACGCTTGCAGCACGGTGTCGCGCACGTCGCACGCGCGCACGCGCAGGCCGGCGCGCAGCAGCGAGCGGGCGACGCCGAGGCCCATCGCGCCGAGGCCGATGACTCCAACATTTCGTGACATGGTCAACCTTGATCGATTCGGGGGAAGGTTCGGGACAACGGCGGCGCCGGGTTTGGCGGCGGCCGCCGGCTTCAGCAGATGCCGGCTTCCGCGAGTCGGCGGGCGGCGTTGTACATGTGCGTGCGCGCCGCGTTGCGCGCCGCCATCGGGTCGCGCGCACGGATCGCGTCGGCGATCGCCGCGTGTTCCTCGCGCACCTGGCGCGAGAAGTCCTCGCGCGTCGCTTCGTTGCGCCGCGTGACCTTCACGCCGGCTTCGAGGTACTGGTTCAGGAACTGCAGCGTCTTCAGGAAATACGGGTTGCCGGTGACGGCCGCGATCGTGCGGTGGAATGCGACGTCTTCCGCGACGCCGTCGCGCCCTTCGGCCACCGCATCGTCGATCTTGCGCAGTGCGTCGTCGATGTCGGCCATGTCGTCGGCGGTGTGGTGCAGCGCGGCTTCGGCCGCGACTTCAGCCTCGATCGCGCGGCGCACCGCGAGCAGGTGCGGCAGCGAGCTCGCCTCGACCGCTTCCGCGTAGTCGATCCGCAGCGGCCGGATCGCGCCATGCTGGTTCACGAACACGCCGCTGCCCTGACGCGGCTCGACCACGCCTTCGTTCTTCAGCCGCGAGATCGCCTCGCGGATCACGGTGCGGCTCACGCCGAATTCCTGCGCGAGCACGGCTTCGGTCGGCAGCTTGCCGCTGGCCGAGAAACTGCCGGCTTCGATCTGCTTGAGCAGTTGCTGCGCGACATGGTCGCTCATCGCACGGGCGGGAATTTTCTCGAACATGATGCTCTGGTTTGTAAGGTGATGTGGTCATCATACAAATTTGAATGTGCATCAGCATCCGGGATAACCCTCGGTTAATGGAGGACAACGTCGGTCAAATCATCTGGTACCGGTTCCATCAACACCGAAATCGACGCGATCGTGCGTCGTTCTACGGTCGATCGGAAAAGGGGGCAGGTGCCCGCGGCCATCAGTCGGCGATGTCCTCGACGGGGGCGGCCGCCGCGTCCGGCGCGTCGCCGGCTTCCACGACTTCACCGCCGCGCTCCCGATAGGCCGCCGGCGGCACGCCGAACTGCTTGCGGAATTCGCGCCCGAGGTGCGACGCATCGGCGAACCCGCAGCTTGACGCGATATCGGCGACGGTCCGGTCCGAACTCGTCAGCAGCCACGCAGCGGTGCGCAACCGCACCTGCTTCGCGAACGCCTGCGGGCTCTTGCCCGTCTCGGCCTTGAACAGGCGCTCGAGCTGCCGCGTCGACAGGTCGAGCTTGCACGCAAGCTCCTCGAGCGGCAGCGTGCGCCCGACATGTTGTTCCATCAGGAGAATCGCGCGCTTCACCTTCGGGTGCGTCGCCGGTTCGAGGCCCGGCGGATGGGGCTGCGGCGCATTGCCTTTCTGCATCTCGCCGACGAGCAGGATGCGTAGCGCCTTCTGCACGGTCGCGTGATCGAAATGGCGCAGCAGGATCGCGGCGGCGACGTCGATCGACGCGCGACCACCCGAACAGGTGATCCGGCGGCGGTCGATCACGAACAGCCGGTCGGCGATCAGGAGGTCCGGATCGGCGTTCGGAAAGCGTTCGATGAAATCCCAGTAGTGGAACCAGCTCACGCAGGTGCGGTAGCCGTCGAGCACGCCGGCGCGCATCAGCGTAAACACGCCGGTGCAGATGCCGACGACCGTCGCGCCGCCCGTTGCCGCGCGGCGGATGAAGTCGAGCGTTTCAGCGCCGGCCTGCGGCCCCGAATGCAGCAACCCGCCGACCACGACCACATAGTCGAACGGTTCGGCCGCGTCGAACGTTTCCCACGGCGTGATCTGGATCCCGCAACTCGCGCGCACCGGCGCGAGCGTCTCGCCGATCACGCTCCACGCGCAGCGCACGGGCTTGCTGTAGTCGCCGTCATCGGCCGACAGCCGCAGCATGTCGACGAAGCCCGAGAAGGCCGTCAGCGTGAAGTTCGGCAGCAGCACGATGCCGAAGCGGATGCGCCGCGGCGCGGGTTCTGCGAGGGGGGAAGCGGGTACGTCGGGTGTCATCGCGGCCAATCTCGTCACGCCGGGCAGGCGGTCTCACTCGTTTCACTCTGTTTGCGGGTACGGCTGCCGAGGCGGCGCGGATGAAGCCAGCGTCGCCGATCGGCCCGGGCCGGACTTGTGGTTTTCCGTCGCGAACCATCGCCAAAACGCACTTTCGGGCCGGCCGGTACGGTGCTTGGCGGCGATATCCCACGTCGATGCCGTTTTTGTTCTATCGGCCAATTTTACGCTTTGGTGTACTGGCGTCCAATCAACGTCACTTAACGCGTGAAAGCGCAAAGGCAGCCAGATGAACGTCAGCGCGTTCGACCTGTTCAAGATCGGTATCGGCCCGTCCAGTTCGCATACGGTCGGCCCGATGATCGCCGCGTGCCGCTTCGCGTCGCACGTCGAGGACGCGAACCTGCTCGGCTTCGTGCGCCGCGTGCGGATCGAGCTGTATGGCTCGCTCGGCGCGACCGGCAAGGGCCACGGCACCGACAAGGCCGTGCTGCTCGGCCTCGAGGGCCACCTGCCCGACACGATCGATCCCGACCTGATCGAGCCGCGGCTCGCCGCGATCCGCGCGGAGAAGTCGCTGTCGCTGCTCGGCAAGCAGACGGTCCGCTTCGAGGAAAAGGAGCACATCGGCTTCTATCGCAAGCTGATGAGCGGCACGAGCATCGTGCACCCGAACGGGATGCGCTTCCAGGCGTTCGACGAACACGGCCAGCTGCTGGTCGAGAAAGAGTATTACTCGGTCGGCGGCGGCTTCGTCGTGAACCGCGACGGCGATCGCGTGAACGGCGTGCGCGCGGCGGTCGAGGTGCCTTATCCGTTCCGCACCGGCGACGACCTGATGCGGCAGTGCCGCGAACACGGGCTGTCGATCGCCGAGCTGATGCTGCGCAACGAATCCGCGTTGCGCCCCGCCGACGAAGTGCGCGCCGGGCTGCTCGCGATCTGGCGCACGATGGCCGCGTGCGTCGAGCGCGGCTGCAAGGTCGAGGGCGAGCTGCCGGGCCCGATGCGCGTGAAGCGCCGCGCGGCCGAGCTGAACGGCCGCCTGCGCGCGCGTTCGGAAGAGTCGCTGCGCGACCCGCTGTCGATGCTCGACTGGGTCAACCTGTACGCGATGGCCGTCAACGAGGAGAACGCGGCGGGCGGGCGCGTCGTGACCGCGCCGACCAACGGCGCGGCCGGCGTGATTCCCGCGGTGCTGCATTACTACGTGAAATTCGTGCCGGGCTCGAACGAAGCCGGCATCGTCGAATTCCTGCTGACGGCCGCGGCGATCGGGATCATCTACAAGGAAACCGCGTCGATCTCCGGCGCGGAAGTCGGTTGCCAGGGCGAAGTGGGCGTCGCGTGCTCGATGGCTGCCGCCGCGCTCGCGGCCGTGATGGGCGGCACGCCCGACCAGGTCGAGAACGCGGCCGAGATCGGCATGGAGCACAACCTCGGGATGACCTGCGACCCCGTCGGCGGGCTCGTGCAGATCCCGTGCATCGAACGCAACGCGATGGGCGCGATCAAGGCGCTGAACGCGTCGCGCATGGCGCTCAAGGGCAACGGCCAGCACTACGTGTCGCTCGATTCCGTGATCAAGACGATGCGCGAGACCGGCGCCGACATGAAGACGAAATACAAGGAAACGTCGCGCGGCGGTCTCGCCGTGAACGTCATCGAATGCTAACGAAGGGTCAATCATCATGAGCCGCTACTCGATATTCAGCCTGTTCCGCAACGGCCTCTCGTATCACGAGAACTGGGAAAAGCAGTGGAAGAGCCCGGAACCGAAGAAGGAATACGACGTCGTGATCGTCGGCGGCGGCGGCCACGGCCTCGCGACCGCGTACTACCTCGCGAAGGAACACGGGATCACGAACGTCGCGATCCTCGAGAAGGGCTGGATCGGCGGCGGCAACACCGCGCGCAATACGACGATCGTGCGCTCGAACTATCTGTGGGACGAATCGGCCGCGCTGTACGAGAAGGCGATGAAGCTGTGGGAAGGGCTGTCGCAGGACCTGAACTACAACGTGATGTTCAGCCAGCGCGGCGTGATGAACCTCGCGCACACGCTGCAGGACGTGCGTGACACCGAGCGCCGCGTGAACGCGAACCGGCTGAACGGTGTCGACGCCGAGTTCCTGACGCCCGAGCAGATCAAGGAAATCGAGCCGACCATCAACCTGAACAGCCGCTACCCGGTGCTCGGCGCATCGATCCAGCGTCGCGCGGGCGTCGCGCGTCACGATGCGGTGGCCTGGGGCTTCGCGCGCGGCGCGGACCGCGCCGGCGTCGACATCATCCAGAACTGCCAGGTGACGGGTATTCGTCGTGAAGGCGGCGCGGTGGTCGGCGTCGATACGGTGAAGGGCTTCATCAAGGCGAAGAAGGTCGCGGTGGTCGCGGCCGGCAACACGACGACGCTCGCCGACATGGCTGGCGTGCGTCTGCCGATCGAGAGCCACCCGCTGCAGGCGCTGGTGTCCGAGCCGATCAAGCCGGTCGTCAACTCGGTGATCATGTCGAACGCGGTGCACGCGTACATCAGCCAGTCCGACAAGGGCGACCTCGTGATCGGCGCGGGCATCGACCAGTACACGGGCTTCGGCCAGCGCGGCAGCTTCCACATCATCGAAAGCACGCTGCAGGCGATCGTCGAGATGTTCCCGGTGTTCTCGCGCGTGCGGATGAACCGCCAGTGGGGCGGCATCGTCGACGTGTCGCCGGACGCGTGCCCGATCATCACCAAGACCGACGTGAAGGGCCTCTATTTCAACTGCGGCTGGGGCACCGGCGGCTTCAAGGCGACGCCCGGCTCGGGCTGGGTGTTCGCGCACACGATCGCCCGCGACGAACCGCATCCGCTGAACGCACCGTTCGCGCTCGACCGCTTCTACACGGGCCACCTGATCGACGAGCACGGCGCAGCCGCCGTGGCGCACTAACCCGACCATTGGAGAAAGAAACATGTTGCTGATCGAATGTCCGTGGTGCGGGCCGCGCGCCGAATCCGAGTTCTCGTGCGGCGGCGAAGCCGACATCGTGCGCCCGGTCAATAACGAGAACATGACCGACCGCGAATGGGGCGAATACGTGTTCATGCGCGAGAACAAGCGCGGGCTGCACAAGGAGCAATGGCTGCATGCGCAGGGTTGCCGCCGCTGGTTCAAGGCCACGCGCGACACGGTGACCTACGATATCAAGGGCTACGAAAAGTTCGGTGGGGCTGCCATCAGTGGCGCAGCCGCCGGCAACGCACACGAAGAGGGCACGAGCAAATGAGCCAGAAAGACCGTCTCGGCACCGGTGGCCGCATCAATCGCGCGATTCCGTTGACGTTCACGTTCAACGGCCGCACATACCAGGGCTTCCAGGGCGACACGCTCGCGTCCGCGTTGCTCGCGAACGGCGTGCACTTCGTCGCGCGCAGCTTCAAGTACCACCGCCCGCGCGGGATCGTGACTGCGGACGTCGCGGAACCGAATGCCGTCGTGCAGCTCGAATCGGGCCCGTACACGGTGCCGAACGCGCGCGCGACCGAAATCGAGCTGTACCAGGGGCTCGTCGCGACGAGCGTGAACGCCGAGCCGACGCTCGAGAACGACAAGTACGCGATCAACCAGAAGTTCTCGCGCTTCCTGCCGGCCGGCTTCTATTACAAGACCTTCATGTGGCCGCGCAAGATGTGGCCGAAGTACGAAGAGAAGATCCGCGAGGCGGCCGGTCTCGGCAAGGCCCCTGAAGTGCTCGACGCCGATCGCTACGACAAGTGCTACGCGCACTGCGACGTGCTCGTCGTCGGCGGCGGGCCGTCGGGTCTCGCGGCCGCGCATGCGGCGGCCCTGGCCGGTGCGCGCGTGATCCTCGTCGACGACCAGCGCGAGCTCGGCGGCAGCCTGCTGTCGTGCCGCGCCGAGATCGACGCGAAGCCCGCGCTGCAGTGGGTCGAGAAGATCGAGGCCGAACTGCGCAAGCTGCCCGACGTGACGATCCTGTCGCGCAGCACCGCGTTCGGCTACCAGGACCACAACCTCGTGACGGTCACGCAGCGCCTGACCGATCACCTGCCCGTGTCGATGCGCAAGGGCACGCGCGAGTTGCTGTGGAAGGTCCGCGCGAAGCGCGTGATCCTCGCGACCGGTGCGCACGAGCGTCCAATCGTGTTCGGCAACAACGACCTGCCGGGCGTGATGCTCGCGTCCGCCGTGTCCACCTACGTGCATCGCTTCGGCGTGCTGCCGGGCCGCAATGCGGTCGTGTTCACGAACAACGACCGCGCGTACCAGGCCGCGCTCGACCTGAAGGCATGCGGCGCGAAGGTGACGGTCGTCGATTCGCGCGCATCGTCGAACGGCGCGCTGCCGGCCGCTGCCAAGCGGCAGGGCGTGACGGTGATGAGCGGTGCGGTCGTGACGGCTGCGTCGGGCAAGTGGCGCGTAGCGTCGGTCGACGTCGCGTCGAGCACCAACGGCCAGGTGGGCGGCAAGCTGCAGACGCTGCCGTGCGACCTCGTCGCGATGTCGGGCGGCTTCAGCCCCGTGCTGCACCTGTTCGCGCAGTCGGGCGGCAAGGCCTGCTGGAACGACGAGAAGGCGTGCTTCCTGCCGGGCAAGCCCGTGCAGGCGGAAGCGAGCATCGGTGCGGCGGCGGGCGAATTCGGCCTGGCGCGCGCGCTGCGGCTCGCGGTCGATGCAGGCGCGGAAGCGGCGAAGGCGGCGGGCTTCACGGCCGCGCAGCGCCCGGTCGCGCCGCAGGTTGCCGAAACCGTCGAAGGCGCACTGCAGCCGTTGTGGCTCGTCGGCAGCCGCGAGGCCGCGGCACGCGGGCCGAAGCAGTTCGTCGACTTCCAGAACGACGTGTCGGCCGCCGACATCCTGCTCGCCGCGCGCGAAGGCTTCGAGTCGGTCGAGCACGTGAAGCGCTACACGGCGATGGGTTTCGGCACCGATCAGGGCAAGCTCGGCAACATCAACGGGATGGCGATCCTCGCGCAGGCGCTCGGCAAGACGATTCCGGAAACGGGCACGACGACGTTCCGCCCGAACTACACGCCGGTGACGTTCGGCGCGTTCGCGGGCCGTGAGCTCGGCGATTTCCTCGACCCGATCCGCAAGACCTGCGTGCATGAATGGCACGTCGAGCACGGTGCGCTGTTCGAGGACGTCGGCAACTGGAAGCGGCCGTGGTATTTCCCGAAGAACGGCGAGGATCTCCATGCGGCCGTGAAGCGCGAATGCCTCGCGGTGCGCAACAGCGTCGGCATCCTCGATGCATCGACGCTCGGCAAGATCGACATCCAGGGCCCCGACGCGGTCAAGCTGCTGAACTGGATGTACACGAACCCGTGGAACAAGCTCGAAATCGGCAAGTGCCGCTACGGGCTGATGCTCGACGAGAACGGGATGGTGTTCGACGACGGCGTGACGGTGCGCCTCGCCGACCAGCATTTCATGATGACGACCACGACGGGCGGCGCGGCGCGCGTGCTCACGTGGCTCGAACGCTGGCTGCAGACCGAATGGCCCGACATGAAGGTGCGGCTGTCGTCCGTCACCGATCACTGGGCGACGTTCGCGGTGGTCGGCCCGAAGAGCCGCAAGGTCGTGCAGAAGGTGTGTCAGGACATCGACTTCGGCAACGAGGCGTTCCCGTTCATGAGCTACCGGAACGGCACCGTTGCGGGCGCGAAGGCGCGCGTGATGCGGATCAGCTTCTCGGGCGAGCTGGCCTATGAAGTGAACGTGCCGGCGAATGCGGGCCGCGCGGTGTGGGAAGCGCTGATGGCCGCGGGTGCGGAGTTCGACATCACGCCGTACGGCACCGAGACGATGCACGTGCTGCGCGCGGAGAAGGGCTACATCATCGTCGGGCAGGACACCGACGGTTCGGTCACGCCGTACGACCTCGGGATGGGCGGGCTCGTCGCGAAGTCGAAGGACTTCCTCGGCAAGCGCTCACTGGCGCGCTCGGACACCGCGAAGGAAGGCCGCAAGCAGTTCGTCGGCCTGCTGACCGAGGACGAGCAGGTCGTGCTGCCGGAAGGCGCGCAGATCGTCGCGAAGGACACGCAGGTGTCGGCGGTCGATCCGACGCCGATGATCGGCCATGTGACGTCGAGCTACTACAGCCCGATCCTGAAGCGCTCGATTGCGCTCGCGGTGGTGAAGGGCGGCCTGAACAAGATGGGCGAGAGCGTCGTGATTCCGCTGGCCAACGGCAAGCGCATCACCGCGAAGATCTCGAGCCCGGTTTTCTACGATACCGAAGGGGTGCGTCAGCATGTGGAATGAAACGAGAAACCAGACGCAGGTGGCGGGCGCGGGCGGCGTGACGCTTGAATCGCCGTTCGTCGGCGCGGCCGACGTGCTGAAGACGCATCAGGCGCGCGCGTCGAAGAAGTTCGCGCTGCGCGAGCGGCCGTTCCTCGACCTCGTCAACGTGCGTGGCGAGTTGAGCGATCCGGCGTTCGTCGCTGCGTTCGAGCGCGTGGTCGGCTGCCGGCCGCCCGCCGAGCCGAACACGATCGTGCGCGGCGCCGAGTACGACGTGCTGTGGCTCGGCCCCGACGAATGGCTGGTGCGCTCGAACGGCCCCGTGCAGGCCGGCGTGCTCGAGGCCAGGCTCGCGGAGGCCGTGCAGGGTTCGTATGCGGCGGCCGTCGATGTTGGCAGCGGTTATACGGTGGTCGAGATCAGCGGCGAACGCGTGCGCGACGTGCTTGCACGCGGCTGCCCGCTCGATTTCCATCCGCGTGCGTTCAAGCCCGGCCAGTGCGCGCAGTCGCACTACTTCAAGACGTCGATCGTGCTGATCCCGACCGGCGACGATGCGTTCGAGATCGTCCTGCGCCGCAGCTTCGCCGACTACTTCGTGCGCATCATGCTCGACGCGGCCACGCCGCTCGCGTCATGAAGCCGTTCGACGAACCGTTCGTGGCGATCGACGCGCCGCGCCTGCGCGGGCGCGGCTGGAGCGTGTTCGTCGACGAACTGAAGGTGCCTGCGCGGATCGGCATTCACGCGCACGAGCATGAAGCGCCGCAGCCGATCGTGATCGATGCGCGGCTCGGGTATCGCTGCGAGCCGAGCGAGCAGGGCGAGTGGATCGATTACGACGGTTATTGCGCGCGCGTCGCGGCGTTTCTGTCGCACAAGCCGCATACGCGGCTGCTGGAGACGCTCGTCGCCGATATCGCGGTGCTGTCGTTCCGCGAATGGCCGGCGCTGGAGTCGCTGACGCTGTCGGTGTACAAGCCGAAGATCCGGCCCGGTACGAAGCGTGTCGGCGTGTCGCTCGACTGGATGCGTGGGGATTATTTGCGGTGGACGGGGGCGGCGGGGCAGATTTGAGCGACGGATTGAGGGAGGCGGACGGCATGGTTTGCCGTCTTGCATAATTCCTGAAATATCAGAACAATGGGTTCACTGAACAGACAAACCGCTTTGTTCCTGGAAACCCGGAATTATGGCCCGCACCTTACCGAAACCTATCGCGACCCCCGACCCACTGGCTCAGGATCTGGCGGCGATGGGGGCACTCATTCGCAACCGGCGAGCGCAGAGCCGGATGCGCATCGACGACGCGGCCGATATGCTCGGTGTCTCCAAGGACGTGCTGTCTCGGCTGGAAAACGGCCGGGCAGTGAGCCTCGACAAATTGTTCAAGGTACTGGACGGTTTCGGTCTCAATCTGCTCGTCGTGCCGAAACGCGAAGTGATCGTGGCACGCAAGGCATTGCGCGAACATATGGCGGCGCAGGCCGTGCCGGCGGGCTCGCAAGACGATGCTTGATGCCGCATCGCGTGCGTATTTCGACTAACGGCACGCCGGTCGGGCAAATGTGACCTGCGACACCCTGCGCGATGATTACGGTTTTTCGTACGACTCGGCGTGGCAGGTGCGCACCGATCTGCTCTGACATTCGCATTCGCGCGCGGGCTTCGCGAAAGCCCGCGCGCGACCGTTACGCCGCAGCCGCGCCGCTCAGCGCCGGATAGTCGACATACCCACGCGCATCGCCGCCGAAGTACGTCGCGTGTTGCGCATCGTTCATCGGCGCGCCCGTCTTCAGCCGCGTCACGAAATCCGGGTTGGCGAGCACCATCTGTCCGTAGGCTTCAAGATCGGCAATACCTGCTGCGACATCCGTCCCGATCGCGTCGCGCGCGCGGCCCGGCCGGTTCAGGATCAGCGTGCCGCTCCAGCGCTCGCGCAGGTCGGCCAGCAGCCCATCGTCGCCGTGGTGCATCACGTGCACGTAAGCGAGGCCGAGCGGGTTGAGTTGCGTCGCGAGATAACGGTACAGATCCGGCCCTTCCGCGCCTTCGTCAATGCCCCACATCGTGTTGCCCGGCGACAGGCGGATCGCCGTGCGGTCCGCGCCGATTTCGTCGGCGATCGCCGTCGCAACCTCGATCGCGAAGCGGGCGCGATTCTCGATCGAACCGCCGTAGACATCGCTGCGCGTATTGGCGCTCGGCGCGAAGAACTGCTGGATCAGATACCCGTTCGCGCCATGGATCTCGACGCCGTCGGCGCCGGCTTCGATCGCGCGGCGCGCGGCGAAGCGGAAGTCATTCACGGTGTCGTGCACTTCGTCCGTCGTCAGCGCGCGCGGCGCGGGAATGTCCTGCATCCCCGTCGCCGTGAACATCGGTACGCCCGGCGCGATCGCCGACGGCGCGACGCCCTGACGATGATGCGGCGTATTGTCGGGATGCGACATGCGCCCCGCATGCATCAGCTGAATGAACAGACGGCCGCCGTGCGCATGCACGCGATCGCTGACCGCCTTCCAGCCGGCGACGTGCGCATCGGTGTAGATGCCGGGCGTCATCAGGTAGCCCTGGCCGTCGTCCGACGGCTGCGTGCCCTCGGTGACGATCAGGCCGAGGCCCGCGCGCTGCGCGTAGTACTCGGCAGCCAGTTCGCCGGGCGTGCCGTCGAATGCCGCGCGGCTGCGCGTCATCGGCGCCATGACGAGGCGGTTTTGCAGCGTGTAACGGCCGACACGGGCCGGGGTGAACAGTGCGTCCATGATGCGTGCTCCTCTAGGGTCGGGTCACGGCACCGGGGCGATGCCGTATCGGGCGCCGGCCGCGCATCGTTGCGCGAACCTCGCTGCCATGGACACATCATCCATTGCTTCCTTTTCGAGATAAATATGGTAGTTTGGATAACATTGATCCATTGATGGAGCAGTGGGCGTGGAACTGCTGAACGACATGGCGTTGTTCGTGGAGGTCGTGAAGGCGAAGGGCTTTCGCAGTGCGGCCGACGCGCTGGGGATGCCGAATTCGACGCTGTCACGGCGGATCGGCGCGCTGGAAAAGGCGATCGGCCTGCGGCTGCTGCATCGCACGACGCGCCGCATCGAGCTCACGGAGGCCGGGCAGCTGTATTTCGAGCGCTGCAAGCGCATCGTCGACGAGGCGCGGCTCGCGCACGAGCAGCTCGGCGAACTGCTGGCCGAACCCGCGGGCGTGCTGCGCGCGTCGTTTCCAGTCGATTTCGCGGTGATCTACCTGACGCCGCTGATCGTCGAATTCGCGAACCGTCACCCGAAGCTGACCTTCGATTTCGAGCTGACGTCACGGCGCGTCGACCTGGTGAGCGAGCCGTTCGACGTCGCGATCCGCATCGGCGAATCCGCGGATTCGCAGCTCGTCGCGCGGCGGCTCGCGACGTTCCGCAGTCAGCTGTATGCGTCGCAGCGTTATCTCGAACAAGCGGGCGAGCCGCGTGAACCGGACGACCTGACTCGGCACCAGTGCCTGAGCGTGCAGCGCGTCGCGACGTGGGCGTTGCGCGATGGCGTGCGGGAAGTCGAGGTGCCGGTGGGCGGGCGGTTCGTCGTGAACAGCGTCGGCATGAACCGGCAACTGGCCGTGCACGACGCGGGGATCATTCAGGTGCCGGAGGCGGTAGTGGCCGACGACGTGGCCGCCGGCCGGCTGCGCCGCGTGCTGCCTGGATGGGAGGGCGCGCCCGTTCCCGTCTACGCGATGACGGAAACGCGCTTGTTGCCTGCGAAGACGCAGATTTTCATCGAGTTTCTGCGCGAGCATTTCGCGCACGAATGAAGGGGCGTGCCGCGCGAATTGCGCTTATCGGGTGCTGCGATTCGCGGCCGAGGGCGACGTCGACGATTCGCTGACCGGCACCATTCGCGCCTTCGTATCGCTCGCGGCTTTCGCGTCGTCGTCGGGTTCGAGCACGAACCGGAACGAATCGACGCGCTGCATCACTTTCGCCGCATACGCATTCGAACCGCCATAACTCTTCAGCCCGGCCTGCACGTTGCCGCCGGCCGCCCTGACGTAGCCCGACAGGATCGCGGACCCGGCTTCGACGTTCGCGTTCGGCTCCGTCAGATCCTTCACGTTGCGCAGCAGGCCGCGGTGCGCGGCCGGCACGACCTGCATCAGCCCCGTCGCGCCATGCTGGCCGCGTGCCTTTTCCTGGAAGCGCGATTCGATCGAGATGATGGCGTAAACGAGTGCCGGCGGCAGCGAATATTTCGTCGCTGTGACGCTCACGATATCGGCGAGCTTCGCGGCCCGTTCCTTCGCGACACCGAATTTCTTCGTCAGGTAGGACGTGATGCGGCGGTTTGCTTCGTTCGGCTGATCGTTGGCGTTGGCGAGCGGCGCGGATGCGACGGCCGGTGCCGATGCAATCGCTTCGGGCGCGGACGCAGGCAGCGCGGGCGCTTGTTGCGCCGATGCCTGTTGCGCGATGCCGAACGAAAGCACGATTAGCGAGAGAAACCGTCGCATGGTGAAGTGCGGGGAAATGGGAGGCGCATAGTATATCGGCCAATGGCCACGGGTTGTCGAACGCCGGCTCGAATGAAAGCGGCATGTAGGCTTGTTTCGGTGCACAACGATTCGATGGGGCGATCGTTGCGCGGACACGCATCGTAGTCCGGATAAACGCCACGCGATCGCGCGCTGACGTTTTTTAACACACGCTTAAAGCGTGCTGCACCGCAAACCTTACGCGCGCCGCGCGGTCGCCACCCGCGCAATCGCGCCGATCGCATCGCTGACCAGCACCGCGAGCAGCCCGACGATCAGGCCGCCCTGCAGCACGAACGCGGTATTCGACGTCTGCAGGCCCGCGATGATCACGTCGCCGAGCCCGCGCGCGGCGACCGTCGAGCCGATCGTCGCGGTGCCGAGATTGATCACGACCGCGAGCCGGATCCCGTTGACGATCACCGGAAACGCGAGCGGCAACTCGACGGACACCAGTTGCTGCCAGCCGCTCATCCCCATCCCGCGCGCGGCGTCGACGACGTCGCGCGGCACGTCTTCGAGCCCGGCGATCGTGCTTTCGAAAACGGGCAGGAGTCCATACAGCACGAGCGCGATCAGCACGGGCTTCAAGCCGAAACCGACGGCCGGCACCGCGAGCGCGAGCACCGCGACCGGCGGGAAGGTCTGGCCGATATCGACGACGCTGCGCGCGACCGGCAGGAAATCCGCGCCGGACGGCCGCGTGACGAAGATCCCGGCTGCGACTGCGACGATCGTGCCGATCAGGCTCGACAGAGCGACCGTACCGAGATGCGCGAGCGTGAGGTCGAGCAGACTCGCGCGATCGTAGATGACAGGCGCGCCGTTGTCGGCGAACGGTGCGAAGAGGCCCTGCAGCCACACGGGGCGCAACAGCAGCACGAGCAGCAGCGCGAACGCGGCGGCGCGGGCTACCAAGGCGGGCATAACCGAACGCGCGGGCCGCACGCGATGCGCCGTCATGCGGGCTTCCGCGCGTGCGCGCGGATCGCGTCGAGCGTGATGCGGCGCGCGCCGGGTTCGTTGCGGCCGTCGCCATCGTCGACCGGCAGCGCATCGACGCCACGCCACAACAGCTCGGATACCGCATCGCGCAGCGTGCGCGTCGCGGCGATCGGTTCACCGTCGACATGGCCGGGTTCGGCGACCGCGTCGATCGGCGTCAGCGCAAGCAGGCGCAGCGGCCGGTCGACGCCCGCGACGAGCTGCTCGACGACACCGGCCGCCGGCTTGCCGAGAATCTCGGCCGGCGACGCGACCTGCAGCAGCCGTCCGCCGTCCATCACCGCGATCGTGTCGCCGAGCTTCAGCGCTTCCTCGATATCGTGCGTGACGATCACGACCGTGATGCCGAGGCGGCGCTGCAACGCGAACAGGTCGTCCTGCGCCTTGCCGCGAATGATCGGGTCGAGCGCGCCGAACGGTTCGTCCATCAGCAGCATCGCGGGCTCGGCCGCGAGCGCGCGCGCGACGCCGACGCGCTGCTGCTGGCCGCCCGACAGTTCGTGCGGCAGCTTGTCCGCGAATTCGGCCGGCGCGAGATGGAACAGTTCGAGCAGCTCGTTCACGCGCGCGCCGATGCGATCGGACGGCCAGCCGAGCAGGCGCGGCACGGTCGCGATGTTGCGCGCGACGCTCCAGTGCGGAAACAGCCCGTGCCCCTGGATCGCGTAGCCGATGCCGCGCCGCAACTGCTCGGGCGCGACGGTCGCCGTATCGACGCCGTCGATGCGGATCGTGCCGCTGGTGGGCGCGATCAGCCGGTTGATCATGCGCAGCAGCGTCGACTTGCCGCTGCCCGATGCGCCGACGAGCGCGGTGATCGTGCCGCGTTTGATCGTCAGCGAGACGTCGTCGACGGCGACGACGTCGCCGAAGCGTTTGCCCGCACGTTCGATCTCGATCATCCTGCACGTCCCTTCGCGAGCGACGTCGCGGCTTCGAATACGACGGCCGCCGCCAGTGCGAGTGCGATCGTCGGGATCGCGCCGAGCAGCACGAGATCGGCGGCCGATTGCCCGATCCCCTGGAAGATGAAGGTACCGAAGCCGCCGCCGCCGATCAGCGCGGCGACCGCGGTCAAACCGATGTTCTGCACGAGCACGATGCGCACGCCGCTCAGGATCACCGGCAGCGCGAGCACGAGATCGACACGCAGCAGCCGCTGCGCGCGTGTCATGCCCATCGCGCGCGCCGCTTCGGTCACGTGCGGCGGCACCTGCTCGAGCCCGACCACGACGCTCGACGCGATCGGCAGCAGCGAATACAGGAACAGCGCGAGCACGGCCGGCGCGACGCCGATGCCGCGGATGCCGAGCGCAGCCGCGAGCGGCACGTGCGCGGCGAGCACGCCGAGCGGCGCCATCATCAGCCCGTACATCGCGATGCTGGGGATCGTCTGCACGATATTGAGCACGGGCATCGCGACGGTCCGCACCGCCGCGACGCGTGCGCAAGCGATGCCGAGCGGCACGCCCGCGACGAGTGCGGCCGCAACGGAGCCGCCCGCGAGCGACACGTGCCGGATCGCCTCGTTCCAGAAATCGTCGCTGCGCACCGCGTATTCGCGCATCACGGAGAGGCCGTCCCACCAGCCGCTCGCAAGCGGCGCGGATATCGCCGCAATCGCGACGACGAGCGCGACGAGCCGCCGCCACGGACCGAACGAGAGCCGCGCGAGCGCGTCGGCGACGAGCACCGCCCAGGCGAACAGCAGCAGCCAGACCCCGGCGGCGGGCGACACGCGTGCAAGCGTGTCGTCGGGTGCAACGACGTGCGTCGCGATCGCACCGACCGCATAAGCGAGCGTCGCGAGCCACGTGCAGCCGGCCGCGAGCCGCCACGTGGGGCGGCTCGCCGTCATCGTCCACAGTGCGCCGACGATCCACAGCGCGGCGAGCGCGGCACCCTGCATGGCGGGCAGCGCGGCGAACAGCGACAGATCGGTGCCGGCCGCGATCCGGTTCGGCCGCAGCACCGCGAACGGCAGGCCGAGCACGGCGACGATCGTCAGGACACCGATCAGGATACCGACCTTGTCGAGTGTCACGCGCCGCGCGGACGCCGCCGCGCGATCGGTCATTTAACGAAGCCCTTCGATTTCAGATAGCTTTTCGCGACGCCGGCCGCCGGCTCGCCGTTGATCTGGATGCGCGCGTTCAGCGACTGCAGCGTCTTCAGGTCGAGGCTCGCGAACACCGGCTTCAGGTAGTCGGCGATCTGCGGATGCGCTTTCAGCACCGCTTCGCGGATCACGGGCGTCGGCGCATAGACGGGCTGCACGTGCTTGTCGTCGTCGAGCACCGCGAGGCCGCTCGACGCGATGCCGCCGTCGGTGCCGTAGACCATCGCGGCGTTAACGCCGTCGGTCTGGTTCGCGGCGGCCTTGATCGTCGCGGCCGTGTCGCCGCCGGACAGCACGACGAGCTGCTCGGGCTTCAGCTTGAAGCCGTAAGCCTTCTCGAACGACGGGAGCGCGGACGCGCTGTTCACGAATTCGGCCGACGCGGCGAGCTTCACCTTGCCGCCGCCCGCGACCCACTTGCCGAAATCGGAGAAGGTCTTCAGATGCTGCGATTGCGCGACGGGTGCGAGCACGGCGACGCCCCACGTGTTGTTCGCGGGTGCAGGGGTGAGCCACACGAGATGGTTCGCCGCGTAGTCGAGCTGCTTCGCGGTGTCGTAGCCTTTGGCGGCGTCCTTCCAGACCGGATCGTCGGCCTTGTTGAAGAAGAATGCGGCGTTGCCCGTGTATTCGGGGTAGATGTCGATCTCGCCGCTCGTGAGCGCCTTGCGCACGATCGGCGTCGTGCCGAGCGCGATCTTTTCGGTGACGGCGATGCCGTGGGCCTTCAGCACCTGCGCGATGATGTTGCCGAGCAGGTTGCCTTCGGTGTCGATCTTCGACGACACCACGACGGGCGTGTCGGCGTGCGCGCCGGGCGCGACGAGGGCGGCGGCGAGCGCGAGGCCCAGAATCCGGGCGGGCAGGGCGAGCTTCATTGGCCAATCTCCAGGACGGGGGCGTAGGCCGAAAGTTACTTGACTGAACGGGCTTTGGCAAACCGCGTGCGGCGGCGCGCCCACAGCCTGTGTGGGGATAACCCGCATCCGTCACGCGGGCTTGCTACACTGAAATCCATTCCCGCCTGCGGACACTTCCTGCCATGAAGCCCGAGTTGCTGGTCCTCATCGCATTGCGCGGCGACGCGCATCGCGAGATCGCCGCGTCGTTCGACGTGCGTTATGCCCCGACCCCCGAGGAGCGCGAGCGCGCGATCGCCGAATCCGGCGGCACGATTCGCGCGGTGCTGACCAACGGCAGCACGGGCCTGGCCGCTGCCGAGATCGATCGGCTCCCGCAACTGACGTTCGTCAGCGCACTTGGCGCGGGCTACGAACACATCGACGTCGCGCATGCGAAGGCGCGCGGCATTACCGTGGTCACGGGCGCGGGCACCAACGACGATTGCGTCGCCGATCACGCGTTCGCGCTGCTGCTCGCGGCGGTGCGCGGCGTCGTGCGGCTCGACGCGAAAACCCGCGCGGGCGTGTGGCGTGAGGGGTTGCCGATGCCGCCGAACGTGTCGGGCAAGAAGCTCGGCATCGTCGGGTTCGGCAAGATCGGCGAGAAGTGCGCGCGCCGTGCGGCCGGCTTCGACATCGAGATCGGTTATCACAACCGCTCGGCGAAGCCCGTTCCGTACCGCTATTTCGACCGGATCGACGCGCTCGCGCAGTGGGCCGATTTCCTGATCGTCGCGACGCCGGGCGGCGCGGGCACGCGGCACCTGATCGATCGCGCGGTGCTCGATGCGCTCGGACCCGGCGGTTTTCTTGTCAACGTGTCGCGTGGCAGCGTCGTCGATACCGCTGCTTTGGCGGACGCGCTGCGCGAAGGGCGCATCGCGGGCGCCGGGCTCGACGTGTATGAAGGCGAACCCGAGCCGCCGCGCGCGCTGACGGATCTCGACAACGTCGTGCTGACGCCGCACATGGGCGGCTGGTCGCCCGAGGCACTCGATCGTTCGGTGCAGCAGTTTCTCGACAACGCGGCGCGGCATTTCGCGGGGCAGCCGGTGCTGACGCCCGTTTGAGTCGCGGTTGAATCAAGTCTTGCGGCGATCAAGCGATGCCGACGGCGACCGACGTCGAGGAGACGCCGGTCGCCGTCCGCGTTGAGTCACGCGGGCGCGCTCAGGACGAAACCGACGCGAGCGGCACTGTGACCGACGTGCCGGCCGGATCGAGCGTCAGGCCCGTGCCCGGCGTCGGCCGCAGCGTCGCCTCGTTGTCGCTCGAGAGGACGACGAGGCTCAGCCGGTGGCCGGCTTCCAGCTTGTAGTCGCGCGGCATGAAGGTCAGCTTCAGGTCGTACGGCATCCCGGGCAGCACGGGTTCCGACAGCCAGTCGGACAAGCGGTTGCGCGGGTCGGTCCATGCGCGTGTGACGATCGTGGCCGTGCCGTCCGGCGCGCGGTCGACGAGCAACGCCGTCACGTTGGCCACGCCCGTGAAGGTCAGCCTGACGCGTGCGGTCGCGGCGCCGGACAGGCGCGTCGCGGCCGTGAGCGGCGCGGTCTCGAAGCGGCTGCGGTTTTCGCCGGTCGGCGCGTTCGCCAGCGTGAGCGCGGTAATGCGCGCATCGTCGGTGAAGCGTGCGAGCGGGCCGCCGGTCGGCATCCGCAGCAGCGTGCCGGTGCCCGTGCCGTCGCCGCCCGCGAAATACGTGACCGGCGTGGCATGACGTGCGGCCCAGTCCGCTTCCTTCAGCAGCTTGCCGTCGGCCTGCTCGATCACCGCGCGCGGATCGTGCTCGACGCCGTTGTCATAGCCGATCAGGTAGCGCGTAAACCACCGGTTCACCTCCGCGGTCCATGCGTCGGCCATCGCCGGCACGCGTGACGGATCGGTGTGCTTCAGGCGGTGCAGCCACAGCTGCGTCGGCACGCCCTGGCGCCGCATCGCGAGATACCACGAGGTCGACTGGTCGACGCGCACGTTGTCGTCGGTCAGCCCCTGCGCGACGAGCGCCGGCGCGACCGCGAACGCGGTCGGGATGTCGCGCGCGGCCCAGAACGGCGAATAGTCGCCGGTCTTGCGGTCTTCCTGCTGCAACGCTTCATCGATCAGATGCGTGCAGCGCTCCGGGTGCGCGTTCGTCAGCAACGCCTTGATATAGACGTCGACGTCCTCGCCCTGATAGCCTTCCGGCGCACGCACGAGCCCGCCCGAGCGGTAGTAGCCGTACATGTTCGTCAACCCGGCGACCGGCACGATCGCGTCGAGCCCGCGCGTGCGCAGGCTCGCGACCATCTTCGGCAGCGTGCCGTCGTACGACACGCCGTACATGCCGACGTGGCCCGTCGACCAGTTCGCGACGACCGTCTTGCCGTTCGCGTCCTTCGCGGTCGCATCGCGGCCGAGCCAGCGGATCACCGACGCCATCGCGACCGATTCGTCGCGCGTCAGGATCGTCGGGCAGCCGTCCGAGCCGGCGGTGCCGAGCGAATCCGCGTAGACGATCGTGAAGCCGCGCGGCACGAAGTAGCTTTCGATCCACGAGCGCCCGGCGGCGGCCGCTTCGACCTGTTGCAGCATCCGCACCTGCGGCGCGGCGGCCATGATGCGCGCGGACGCCGATGCGGATACCGACGCGGATGCGTTCGCGGCCGGATGCGGCGTGCCGTCGAGTTCGACGTCGACGTTGTGGTCGGGGCTGTCGGCAAGCCCTGCGTAGTACGGGCTCGCGAGCACGATGACAGGCGTGCGTGCGCCATTCGCGGTTTCGGCCGGGCGCACGATGCGTACGTGGATGCGGTCGCGCGTGCCGTCGCCGTCGGAATCGACCGGCGTGTCGACCCACGCGTTCTCCTCGATCGTGCCGCCCGACAGCGACGGCTGCACCTGGCCGTTCGTAATCACGGGCCGGTAGCGCCCGCCGCTGGCCGGGTTGGCGTACGGGACGCCGGACGGCGAAACGCGTGACGCCAGCGACTGCTTGTCGGCCGCCGATGCGGCGGCCCCCTCCTGTTGGCCCTGCGCGAGCGCGGAGGCGCCCGCCACGCTGCCGCCGTCGTCGCCGCCGCAGGCGGCGAGCGTTGCGGCCGCAACGAGCGCGGGAAGCCACGCGCGCCGCAATCCGGTTCGATGAATGTTCATTTCGACCTCGTTCTTGTTCGTGATTGTCGTGAACCGGCCGGCTCGCGATATGCCCCCTGCGGCCTGGCCGGGTGCTGCGTCGGATGAAGCGGAACTGCACCTTCGAAAGCGCCGGGCGACATGCCCGGGTGTCACGGCCGGTGTCGACGCGCGTCACGCGGCGCGCAACCCGGCGAGCGTCGGGGCAATCGCATCGCCCCGACCGGAAAGCGTCAGCGCGGCAGCGGGTTCGGGCCGCGCGGTCGAAGCCATGCCGATGGCATGACATGAATGCAGGAGTGCGAATCAAATGCGGGCATGCCCGACCTTCCTTCAGGTTTCAGATGAAACGGAACGGCACGATGCGATGAGGCGGGGATGTTGCGAACAGCGGTGCTGCAACGGCAGGAAAGCGCGACGCATGTCGGCATGGCTGGCCGGATTTCTTTCCGGAAGCTTGCGCAAACTTATCTCAGTGAAATCTTGGTGTCAAACTTTTTTAGTTTGTATCAAACAAAGTTTCTAATCGCGTATCGAACGTCGCCGCCAATCCGGGCGGCGTCGGTCTCAATTTCGCCGAAATCGGTCCGTAAACAATAAAAAACAGTCTGAAAGGAGAGAGAGGGCAATGACGATTTCGGTCACGGCGGCGGGCGGCCTTTCGCTCGCGCAGATGGCGCAGGAAGCGGCGCTCGACGGGCGCCAGCAGGCGGACACGGCGTCCGGGAAACCGGAGGACCCGCCGCTTGTGATCCGGGCACTCGATCAGGAGGCGATGCAGGCGGCGCGCATGAAGCAGATGTCGATCCTGGGCGACCTGACGACGAAGCTGCGCGGCGTCACCAGCCAGCTCGCGACGAGCATGCACGAGATCATCGCGAAGCGTCCGGATCTGGCCGACGCGCAGTTCGATTTCATGACCGACAACGGCCGGATCAAGGTCGTGTCGAAGACGATGACGGAAAGCGATCGCGCGTGGGTGGAGTCGACGCTGAACGCGAACGCGGGCCTCGTGCTCGCGACACGCGACTTTCACGAGCAGGCCGTCGACTTCGCCGGGCAGGGCGCTGCCGCGGTGGGCGACACGTTCACGGACGACGATCGCAAGGTGGCCAGCCAGCGCGCCGATGCGGACTTCCACTTCATGAGCGAGATCAACGCGTCCGTCGCGCGCAACCAGAAGTTCGAAGAGATCGGCGGGCATTTCACCACGCAGGATGGCACGCGGCTGAAGTTCGAGCAGTCGGCCGGCAGCGCGCGCGGCACGCTCGCGTTGCTGGATACCGATCGTCAGTTGTCGTCGGGCGCGGCGGTTTTCGTCGACGATGCAGGTCAGAAGACGTACGGCAGGCGCGCGAACCTGATCGACGTCGGCCTGGGCGGCGCGTTCGAAGACATCCTGAACGGCAGCAACAGCGTCGGCTTCCACGAGATCGCGTAACGCCGCGCCGGCCGTCGCGCCTATTCGTCGCGCAGCGCTTCGGCCGGCCGCACCCGCGCGGCGCGCCAGCTCGGGTAGAGCGTCGCGACGCACGACATCAGGAACGCGGCCGCGGCGATCTCGATCACGTCGCTCGCCGCGAGCTTCGACGGCAGCGAGCTGAGGAAATACACGGACGGCGTCAGGAAGCGGATGCCGAGCCACTGCTCGATCGCCGGCAGCACCCACGGGATGCTCACCGCGATCGCGCAGCCGAGCGCGACGCCCGCCAGCGTGCCGGCGAGGCCGATCGTCATCCCCTGGATCGCGAAGATCTTCGTGATCGACCCGGGCGGCGCGCCGAGCGTGCGCAGGATCGCGATGTCGCCCTGCTTCTGCGTGACGGTCATCACGAGCGACGACACCAGATTGAACGCGGCGACGGCGACGATCAGCATCAGGATCAGCGACAGCATGCGCTTCTGCAGCCGCTCGGCTTCGAACCACGTGCGGTTCTGCCGTGTCCAGTCGCGGATATAAAGATCGCCCGACAGCGTGCGCGACAGCGCCATTGCGATTTCGGGGGCGCGCTGGAGATCGTCGAGCCGCAGCCGGATGCCGGTCGGCGCGGGTGCGTTGAACAGCGTCTGCGCGTCGCGGATGTGGATGTACGCGAGTGCGCTGTCGTATTGATAGTGACCCGACTCGAACGTGCCGACCAGGTTGAACTGGCGGAACCGCGGCAGCGCGTCGCCGATGCGCGCGCTGTTGCCGGGCGCGAAGAACGTGATGCGGTCGCCGATCTTCACGTGCAGCGTTTCGGCCAGCGCCGCGCCGAGCACGATGCCCATCTCGCCCGGCACGAGCGCGTCGAGGCGCCCGGTCTTCAGCTTGCGTGCGATCTCGGACACGCGCGGCTCGAGCACCGGATCGATACCGCGCAGCGCGACGCCCGTCACGCTGCCCGCGTTCGTCAGCAGCGCCTGCGCGTCGACATAGGGTGCGACGGCGCGCACGGCGGGGTTCCGCAGCGATTCGTGCGCGGTGAGCCGCCAGTCGGGCATCGCGCCGGACGGCGAGAAGATTTCCACATGTGCGAGCACCGACAGCATCCGGTCGCGCACTTCGGTGCGAAAACCGTTCATCACCGACAGCACGACGATCAGCGCGGCGACGCCGAGCGCGATGCCGGCCATCGCGGCGCCGGCGATGAACGACACGAAGCCGTCGCCGGCCGAACGCCGGCCGCCGCGCGCGTAGCGCAGCCCGATCTGCCATTCGAACGGGAGTTTCAAGCGGTTTCCTTTCATTTCGATTCGATCCCTGTCGAGCCGCGCATTCTAGCGAACGCGGCGCGGCCGCGTGCAGAGGCCGGGACGCGGATGAAATGCCGCCCGACCGGCCGGTCATCGGCCGGCGTTGCGCGCCGGCACACCGATATTTCCATCGTTTCGGCTCTAGTCGATAATGGCGCCCAGCATCCGGTCGAACAAAACATTCCAAGCATTCACGGCGCAACCAGGGCCGCGCCGCCACAGACCAATAAATCTCGGGGTACGTCGCCGCAGCCGGCAGCACGTCCTTGACAAGGAAATAACAAAATGGATTTGCTGCGCTTCCTGCTGCTCCTGCCGATTCGCGCGGCCGGGTTCGTCTGGCGCCTGCTCGGTCGCGTGCTGCGGCCGCTGGTCGGCGACGTGTCGTGGACGGCGCCCGCGTGGCCCGGCGTGACCGCTGCGGCCGTGCGCCGCCGCCCGTGGCATGCCGGCGGCATCGTGCTGCTCGCGGCCGCGCTCGGGTACGGCGCATACTGGTTCAAGCATCGGCCGAAGCCGCCCGAGCCGCAGACTGTCGGCTTCACCGTGAAGGCGCCGGCGATCACGACCTACGAGGCGGACGACAGCGGCAAGCCGAAGATCACCGTGCATCCGCTCGAAGTGGCGTTCGCGCAATCGGCCGCGCCGATCGAGCTCGTCGGCAAGCCGGCCGGGCAGGGCATCGAGATGACGCCTGCACTCAAGGGTGCGTGGGAATGGGCCGACGACAAGACGCTGCGCTTTACGCCGGCGGCCGACTGGCCGGTCGGCGCGCACGTCGAGGTGCGCTTCGCAGTGCATCAGGTGTTCGCGCCGCAGGTGGTGATGCGCGACGATCATTTCGCGTTCGACCTGCCGGCGTTCACCGCGACGTCGGGCGACAACCAGTTCTACCAGAACCCCGACAATCCGGCGGAGAAGCAGGCGCTGCTGCAACTGCGCTTCAACTATCCGGTCGATCCGGCCGAGCTCGAGAAGCGCATCGGCCTCGTGCTGGTCGCCCGCGACGGCAAGACCGCGACGCCGCTGCGCTACACGGTCAACTACGACAAGATGAAGACGAGCGCGTGGGTCTACTCGCAGCCGCTCGAGATTCCGCGCGATCCGCTGACGGTGCGGCTCGACGTCGACAAGGGCGTGAAGAGCGCGCGCGGCGGCGACGGCACGCAGGCCGTGCTGCACGCATCGGTCGGCGTGCCGGGGCTCTACAGCCTGTCGATCGCCAACGTCGCGCCGACGCTCGTCGACAACGAGCGTTACGAACCCGAACAGGTGCTCGTCGCGGAAACGTCCGACGGCGTGCGCAGCGCCGATCTCGCCGCACGCGCGAAGGCGTGGGTGTTGCCGAAGCGCAAGCCGGGCGTCGATCAGTCGGACGACGATCCGCCGTACGAATGGAACGTGGCCGACATCAGCGATGCGGTGCTGAAGCAGTCGAAGCCGCTGCCGCTCGAAGCGGTGCCGACCGAGAACGACTTCGCGACGCTGCAGAGTTTCAAGTATCACGCGACGCCGGGCGACCGCATCGTCGTGCGTTTCGAGGGCGACCTGAAGTCGGCGGGCGGCTACCTGCTCGGCGCGCCGGTGACGACCGCGTTCACGGTGCCCGACTATCCGAAGCTGCTGCGCTTCATGGCCGACGGCTCGTTGCTGTCGATGAGCGGCAGCAAGCGGCTGTCGGTCGTGTCGCGCAACCTGCCGGGGATGAAGGTCGAGATCGGCCGCGTGCTGCCCGACCAGCTCCAGCATCTCGTGAGCTTCAACAACGGCACGTACGCGCGGCCCGAGCTGTCGTACTCGTTCAGCGAGGATCACATCGTCGAGCGCTTCGTGCAGACGCGTGCGTTCCCGGCCGGCGACCCCGGCAAGGCGCATTACGAAGGCGTCGATCTCGGCCAGTACCTGAAGGGCGGCAAGCGCGGCGTGTTCCTGCTGCACCTGTCGAAGTACGACCCGGCCGCCGAGAAGAAGAAAGCCGACGATGCGAAGGACAGCGATGCGTCGTCCGACGACAGCAGCCAGGATCAGTCCGACAACGCCGATTCGGGCAACAACAACGGCAACGGCGACGACAGCGACAACGCGCTCGGCGACACGCGCCTGATCGTCGTGACCGATCTCGGGATGCTGGTCAAGCGCGCGCTGGATGGCAGCCAGGACGTGTTCATCCAGTCGATCCGCAACGGCCGACCGGTTGCGGGCGCAACCGTGTCGGTGCTTGCAGTGAACGGCCAGGCGCTGTTCACGCAGACCACCGGCGCCGACGGCGTCGTGCATTTCCCCGCGTTCAAGGGGCTCGACCGCGAGAAGCGTCCGCAACTGTATGTCGTGAAGAAGGACACCGACCTGTCGTTCCTGCCGGTGGCCGGCCGCGACCGCCAGCTCGACTTCTCGCGCTTCGACGTCGACGGCGAACGCAACGCGACGGGCCAGGGGCAACTGTCCGCGTACCTGTTCTCGGACCGCGGCCTGTACCGGCCCGGCGATCCGTTCCACATCGGCCTGATCGTGCGCGCGGCGAGCTGGGCGCGCAGCCCGGCCGGCGTGCCGCTGCAGGCGGAGATCGTCGACCCGCGCGGGATCACCGTCGAGCGCAAGCCGGTATCCGTCGACGCGACGGGTTTCACCGAGCTTGGTTATACGACGGCCGAAACGGCGCCGACCGGCACCTGGACGGTCAACCTGTACATCGTCAAGGACGGCCAGCCGGGCGCCGAGCCGATCGGCAGCACGACGGTGCAGGTGAAGGAGTTCCTGCCCGACCGGATGAAGGTCGACGCGAAGCTGTCGCAGCAGGTCGTCGAAGGGTGGGTGAAGCCGAAGGGGCTGAAGGGCATCGTCGATGCGCAGAACCTGTTCGGCACGCCGGCCGAGAAGCGCCGCGTCGCGGCGACGCTGACGCTGCGCCCCGTGTGGCCGTCGTTCCGCAGCTGGCAGGGTTACCACTTCTTCGACGCGCGGCGCGCGAAGGAGGGCTATACGACCACGCTGCAGGACGGCACGACCGACGACAAGGGTCATGCCGAGTTCGACCTCGATCTCGACAAGTACGCGGACGCGACCTACCAGGTCTACTTCCAGGCGAAGGCGTATGAAGCGGAAGGCGGGCGCAACGTCGCCGCGAACGCGCAAGCGCTCGTGTCGAACAACGACTGGCTCGTCGGCTACAAGTCGGCCGACGATCTCGGGTACGTGAAGCGCGGCAGCCCGCGCACGGTGCGGCTCGTCGCGATCGATCCGGGCGCGAAGGCGATCGACGTGAAGGACCTGCGCGCGCAGCTCGTCGAGGAACGTTACGTGTCGGTGCTGACCAAGCAGGATTCCGGCGCGTACAAATACGACTCGCGGCTGAAGGAAGTGCCGGTCGACGAGAAGCCGCTGACGATTCCGGCGGCCGGGCTCGACTTCACGCTGCGCACCGACAAGCCGGGCAGCTATGCGCTCGTGATCCGCGGCGCGGATGGCACCGCGGTGAACCGGATCGAGTATTCGGTCACGGGCGACGCGAACGTCACGCGCTCGCTCGACCGCAACGCCGAGCTGCAGGTGAGCCTCGCGAAGCACGACTACAAACCGGGCGAGCAGGTCGAGATCGCGATCCGCGCGCCTTACGCGGGCAGCGGCCTGATCACGATCGAGCGCGACAAGGTGTATGCGCACGCATGGTTCCATGCGGACACGACGAGCTCGATCCAGCACATCACGGTGCCGGCCGGCTTCGAAGGCAACGGCTACATCAACGTGCAGTACATTCGCGACCCGTCGTCGGACGAGATCTTCATGAGCCCGCTGAGCTATGGCGTCGTGCCGTTCTCGGTGAACCTCGACGCGCGCCGCAACGCGCTGACGGTCGACGCGCCCGCGCTCGTGAAGCCGGGCGATACGGCCACCTTCACCGTGCATTCGGCGAAGCCCGCGAAGGTCGTCGTGTTCGCGGTCGACGAAGGCATCCTGCAGGTCGCGCGCTACAAGCTCGGCGATCCGCTGAAGTTCTTCTTCCGCAAGCGGATGCTCGAAGTCGGCACGTCGCAGATCCTCGACCTGATCCTGCCGGACTTCGAGAAGCTGATGGCGATGGCCGCGCCCGGCGGCGACGCCGACGATGCGATCGGCCGCCAGCTGAACCCGTTCAAGCGCAAGCGCGACAAGCCGGTCGTCTACTGGTCGGGGATCGTCGACGTGAACGGCGACACGCGCCTGAGCTACACGGTGCCCGACTACTTCAACGGCAAGCTGCGCGTGATGGCCGTGTCGGTGTCGCCGGACCTGGTCGGCACGTTCGAAGGCGCGACGACGGTGCGCGGCGATTTCGTGTTGTCGCCGAACGTGCCGACGACACTCGCGCCGGGCGACGAGGCCGACGTCAGCGTCGGCGTCGCGAACAACCTGACGGGCGTCGGCAACCAGCCGGTGCCGGTCGCGGTCACGCTGAAGACGGGCCCGCAGTTGCAGGTGATCGGACCGGCGACACAGAACGTCGCGCTTGCGCCGCAACACGAGGGCGTCGCGCTGTTCCGCGTGAAGGCGACCGACACGCTCGGCTCGGGCGCGCTGTCGTTCGGCGCGCGCTACGGCACGAAGGGCGCGCAGCAGCGCGTCGACGTGTCGGTACGGCCGGCCGCCGCGTTCCGTACGCAGCTCGACATCGCGCGGCTCGACCCGGGCAAGAAGGCGAGCGTGCCGAACCTGCGGCCGATGTACGACGCGTATGCGTCGCGCGATGCGAGCATCTCGACCGCGCCGTTGGTGTTGTCGGAAGGGCTGTCGTCGTATCTCGTCAACTTCGACCACTACTGCAGCGAGCAGATGGTGAGCGCGGTCGTGCCGCGCGTGTTCGCGTCGAAGTGGCTGTCGGTGCGCGCGCTGACGAGCGCGATGCATGCGCCCGAAGCCGGTGCCGACGCGGCGAACGCGAGCGCGATCACGCAGTTCCTCGGCGTGCTGCGCAGCCGGCAGAACGCGCAGGGCGGCTTCGGTTTGTGGAGTGCGACGCCCGATGCCGACCCGTTCGTGTCCGCGTACGCGATGCACGTGCTGCTCGATGCGCGCGAGCGCGGGATGGCCGTGCCGAAGGACATGCTCGACGCGGGCAACGCGTATCTGCAGAAGCTCGCGGCGAACGATTCGCTCGGCTCGCTCGACCTGCTGCGGCAGCGCGCGTACGCGGTGTACCTGCTGACGCGTCAGGGCAACGTGACGACCAACAGCCTCGCGGCCGTGCAGAAGCGCCTGCAGGATGCGTATCCGAACGACTGGAAGAACGATCTCGCGGCCGCGTGGCTCGCCGCGTCGTACCAGTTGCTGAAGCAGGACAAGGAGGCCGCCGCGCTGATCGCCGGGCCGCAGGCGTTGCTCGAACGCAAGCGCGCGTCCGACGGCGATTACTTGACGGGCTACTACATCGATCCGCTGACGCGCGATGCGAGCGTGCTGTACCTGCTCGCGAAGCACTTCCCCGAGCGCGTGCGCAAGCTGTCGCCGCGCGCGATGGACAACATCGCCGCGCCGCTGGTCGACAACCGCTACAACACGCTGTCGTCGGCGATGACGATCCTCGCGCTCGATGCGTACGCGGCGTCGAACGCGGGGCAGCTCGACCAGCTCGCGATCGACGAGGTGCGTGCGGGTGCTGCGGCGAAGGACGTGTCGTCGATCCAGGCGAACCTCGTGCGTTCGGGCACGTGGGCGGCCGGCGCGTCGCGCGTCGACTTCGTGAACGGCAGTGCGCTGCCCGCGTGGTGGGTCGCGAGCCAGTCGGGCTACGACCGCGGCACATCGACGAAGGCGATCAAGAACGGGCTGGAGATCGTGCGCGACTACACCGACACGAACGGCAAGCCGCTCGACAAGATCACGCTCGGCCAGGAGATCGACGTGCACCTGAAGATCCGTGCGACCGGCTCGGCGAACGTCGGCAACATCGCGATCGTCGACCTGCTGCCCGGCGGCTTCGATCCGGTGATCGCGCCGCCGCCCGCGACCGACACGCAGGACAGCGACAGCCCGGACGGCGGCGCGTCGGCGCCGGTGGCCGATGCGCCGTGGCGTTCGCCGATCGGCGTGACGGGGTCGACGTGGCAACCGCAGTTCGCGGACGTGCGCGAGGATCGAGTGGTGATCTACGGCACCGCGACGACCGACGTGCGCGAGTTCGTCTACCGGATCAAGGCGAGCAACGCGGGTCGCTTTGTCGCGCCGCCCGCGTACGGCGAGTCGATGTACGACCGCCGCGTGCAGGCACAGGCACCGGGCGGCGCGGCGCTGACGGTGGAGCGCGTGCGATGACGGTGCGGCGGCACCGGCCGTGCCGGGTAGCCGGAGCGCCCGCGCATGGCTGACGTATCCGGGCTCCGGCGCGCGCTGCACGGCGCCGGGCGCTGGCTGCATCGCTGGCAGAACTGGATCGCCGGCGCGCTGCTCGTGTTCGGCGTGCTGGCCGCGTGCCGGCTGTGGCCGCATCCGCCGCTGCGCGACTGGAAACCGACGTCGGTCGCGGTGGTCGATGCGCAGGGCCGGCTGCTGCGCCTGACGCTCGCGAAGGACGACCGCTACCGGCTGTGGGTGCCGCTCGACCGGATGTCGCCGCAGCTCGTCGAGGCCGTGATGCTGCACGAGGACCGCTGGTTCTGGTGGCATCCGGGTTTCAATCCGTACGGGCTCGCGCGCGGCGCGTGGATCACGTACGTACGCGGCGGCAATCCGCAGGGCGGCTCGACGCTGACGATGCAGCTCGCGCGTTCGCTGTGGCGGCTGAACACACGCACGCCGGCCGGCAAGCTCGAGCAGGTCGCGCGCGCGGTGCAGCTCGAACTGTTCTACTCGAAGCGGCAGATTCTCGAGGCGTATCTGAACGACGCGCCGTACGGCCGCAACGTCGAAGGCGCGGGCACCGCGAGCGTCGTCTATTTCGACCGGATGCCCGACGCGCTGACGCTGCCCGAGGCGCTTGCGCTCGCGGTGATTCCGCAGGATCCGGCGCGGCGCGTGCGCGGCGGGCAGGACGCGATCAACCGCGCGCTGGCCGCGTCGCGCAACCGGTTATACGCGCGCTGGCTGACGCAGCATCCGGGCGATGCGTCGCTCAAGCCGCTGTTCGCGTTGCCGCTCGCAATGCGGCCGCTGTCCGCGCTGCCGTTCGACGCGCCGCACGCGGTCGACCAGGCGCTCGCCGCGCGCAGCGCGTGGCGCACGACGTCGGGCGCTGCCGATGACGCGCACGACGCCGGCGCGCGGCTCGTGACGACGCTCGATCTCGATCTGCAGCGCACGCTCGAACGGCAGATCGTACGCTACGTTGCGCGCAACGACACGCGCGGCGTGCGCAACGCGGCCGCGCTGCTCGTCGATACGCGCGACATGGGCGTGAAGGCGCTCGTTGGTTCCGCGAACTTCTTCGATCGCACGATCGACGGACAGGTGAACGGCACGCTCGCGCGGCGCTCGCCGGGCTCGACGCTCAAGCCCTTCATCTATGCGCTCGGCTTCGACCAGGGCGTGCTGCATCCGCAGACCGTGCTGCGCGACGTGCCGACCGCGTTCGGTCCGTATGCGCCGGAGAATTTCGACGGCCATTTCCTCGGGCCGATCACCGCGACCGACGCGCTGAACCGCAGCCGCAACGTGCCGGCCGTGTGGGTCGCGTCGCAGCTCAAGTCGCCCGATCTCTACCGCTTCCTGCAGGAAGCCGGCGTGCGCCGGCTCGCGAGCGCGCAGCACTACGGGCTCGCGCTGGTGCTCGGCGGCGGCGAGGTGACGATGCAGGATCTCGCGGCGCTTTACGCGATGCTCGCGAATCGCGGCGAGTTCAGGCCGCTGCGGCTGCGCGCGGACGATCCGGCCGCACCGGGGCGGCGCCTGCTGAGCGCGGAGGCGAGCTACATGACGATGGACATGCTGCGCCAGCACCTGCGCCCCGACGAGACGAGCGGCGCGCAGCCTTCGAGCGTGCCCGTCTACTGGAAGACCGGCACGTCATGGTCGTTCCGCGATGCGTGGACGGCCGGTGTGTTCGGCCCGTATGTGCTGGTCGTCTGGGTCGGCAACTTCGACAATTCGACCAATACGGCGTTCGTCGGCGTCGACGCGGCCGCGCCGCTGTTCTTCCAGATCGTCGATGCGCTGAACGCCGAACGCACGCTCGTCGAGCCGCCGCGCGCGGTGCCGCCGCACCTGAAGCGCGTGCGCATCTGCCTCGCGAGCGGCGACCTGCCGAACGAGTGGTGCCCGCAGCAGGGCTGGACGTGGTTCATTCCGGGCACGTCGCCGATCCGCGTGAGCACCGTGCACCGGCCCGTCGTGATCGACGACGCGACGGGGAAGGCCGCATGCCCGCCGTACGACGGCAAGCGCACGCATACGGAGATCTTCGAGTTCTGGCCATCGGATCTGCAGCAGGTGTTCGCGCAGGCCGGCATTCCGCGCCGGCGACCGCCGCAGAACGCGGACTGCCGCGATGCGGGGCAGGTCGACGGCGATCCGCCGCGCATCACGTCGCCGCTGCGCGGCAGCACGTATGCGATGCGCGTGAAGAGCACGGACGAGACGCGCATCGCGTTCAACGCGACAGTCGACGCGAGCGCGCATGCGCTGTACTGGTTCGTCAACGACGCGTATGTCGGCCGCAGCACGCCGGGCGAAGCGCTGTTCTGGCAGCCGCGGACAGCCGGCAGTTATACGGTGCGGGTGGTCGACGATCATGGCCGCAGCGATCAGCGGCCGCTGGCGGTGGGGCTGGAGCAGTAGGCGCGCGCGACGCGATGCGGCAGCTTCGCCGCACCGCATCGCGCCGGGGTCTTGCTTACTTGGCCGAACTCGCGCTGACCTTCGCGAAGTCCAGGCTGCCGAAGCCCGTATCGTCGTCCCAGCCGGCCTTCGCGGTATAGCCGTGGCTGCTATACCCGTTGTTGCCCGATGTCACGTCGTGCAGCAGCGACGTATTGGTCGGGAAGTTCTGATAGAACGCCGACGTCGGCAGGCCGAGGCTGTTGTTGTTCGCCGATTCGACCCGCGCCCAGCCACCGACGAAGATCGGCGATGCGAGGCTCGTACCGCCGACGAGCTGGTTGGTCTGCCCGTTGATGACGATGTACGCGCCCGTCGACTGCGCGGCGTCGAACGCGACGTCCGGCACCACGCGCTTCGTCACCGTGCTGCCGAGCGCGGCGGTCTGCCAGCTCGGCGCGGCTTCGAACGCGCTCACGCCGCCGCCCGTCGCCCAGATCCGCACCGCGTTGTCGACCGGGTTGCCGTTGCTGTCGAGATCCGCATACGCGACGCCTTCGTTCCACACGGTTTCGCCGGCCCACGTCGTGGTGCCGGTGGTCGACAGCGTCGTGCCGCCGACCGCGACGACGTACGGCGAGCTGGCGGGCGACGACACGCTGTACTTGGACAGGTTGATCGTCGTCCTGACCGAAGTGCCGTTGTACGTGCCGATGTAGCCGGGCGCGCCTTGCGGCGACGTCGACCATTGATAGACGCCCGCGTCGCCGGCCGAGACCGAGAAGACCTGGCCCTGCGCGACGGCCTGCTTGAACACCGCGTCGTCGGCGGCGAGCGAGCCGTCCGAATTGGCGGCGGTTTCGTCGAGGCCGAGCGACACGTTGATGACGGTCGCCTTGTTGTCGGTCACCGCCTTGTTGTAGGCATCCGTCAGCGTCGCGTCGGTCAGGCCGCTGTCGCTGCTGTCGCCGTTCACGGCGGAATAGAAGATCAGCTGCTTGACGCCGCCGGAGGTGCCGATGATGTCCTGGCTGTCGAGATCCCATTCGCCCGGATCGCCGTCGTCGGCCAGCGTGCCGGACCCGCCGGCGACCACCGCCGTGTTGACGGTCGCCAGGCCGGCGTTCTGCGTGAAGGTGTTCAGGTCGGCGATGGTCTGGGTCATGTCGCCCCAGGTGATGATGCCCACCGTGGTGTTGGTCGCGGCGGGTAGGCCGCTTGCGTCATAGATCTTCGCGAAATCGGTCGGCTGGTGGCCGACTTGCTGCGAAGCAGCGGTCGCGTTCTTCGAGATCTTGTTCGGTTCGATCGCGGCGGCCGGCGCGAAGCGATGAAGCAGGCGGTGCGGCACGGCGGCGTTCTGCAGACCGAGTACCGAATCGACGATCGAGCCGAGCGACGCGGGGATCAGCGCGGCCGAATCGTTCGCGAAGACCGGCTTGCCGCGATAGTTGAAGCGCTTGATGCTGGCCTGGAAGCCGTTTTGTGCATTGCCCGCGTTGCCGTCGGCGGAGACCAGCGTGTTGTTCGCCGACACCGAGATGTTGCTGAAACCGTTCGCCTTCAGGTGCGCCACCACGGCCGCGACCTGCGCGTCGGTCGGCGCGAAGCGTGCCTTGAACTGGGCCGGCGTGAGGTACTTGTGATAACTCGCGCTGCCCGGCTGATTGACGTCGTGCAGGAACGCGTCGAGCTGATCGGTATTGCGGTGCTTCAGCACCACGGTGACATGCAGCGGCTGGCTCAGTTCGAGCGGCGTCACGTGCGTGTCGGCGAGCGCCGGCGTGCCGACGCTGTTGAGCGAGTACGCAGGCTGTGCCTGCGAGGCAGTCGAAGCCGCCGCGGCGGGTGCATTCGACAGCAGGAAAGCGGTGGTGCGGGTCGGGACCCAGTTGGTCGCTGCCTGGGCGGGCAGCGGCGCCAGTGTGGCGGCTACCGCGAGCGGCAGCGCGGCGAGGGCAAAGCGTTGCGAGAGTGTGCGTTTGACGTGCTGAGTTCTCTGCATTGTGAGCTCCGGGATTTCGACGAAGAACCGGTGCAGCGCGCGGCCCGGATCGCGGGTAGCGATGGGGCGGCGGATGCAACCTGACGCAAGACCAGACCGACCAGCAAGATTCACGGCGACATAAGTTTTCCTCCCCCTCCCACCATCAAGACCGGAGGCCGGTCGGGGCATCGGACTCGCCCATTGCGAGCGTCGATCCCGCGCACGGCCCTCTATCGTGTCGGGCCGCGACGCATCCACGGCGTCGCGGCCCGACCATCTCGTTCTATTCAATCTGCTGCTGCAGCTGCTTCAATGCTTTATCACTTACTTAGGAATCCAATGCATAAAATCCGGATAAGCGGGTGCTGCATTGTCGTGCGAAAGCGAGGTACGCGTGTTCCGTGTGAGGTGCCGGGAGCGAGATCGAATATCCCGGTCAGCCGGGGGAGATGTCGATATCGGCCTCTTCCGCCCGCGGCGGAACGGGATGACCAGTGAAGCGGGGACTGTGTGTTGCGAGCAGATGATACGGATTACGAATCAGCTACTGTCCTCGTGCAACGTAATTAAAACGGAAGCTGTTTGTCGGGCCGTTGATTTCTTGATGCGGATTCGATTGCGCGGCGGGTTTTCTTGCGGGGAAAGATAGCAAGAAAGAAAACGGAACGTCAAACTTTTTTTGATTAGGTCTAAAAAGTTTAGATAATCGCTTCGGCGGGTATTTTTAATAAGCGGGAAACGATGATGTAAGTCATTCGTCATCCTTGACGAACGCTGCATGACAGGGCTCGGGCGAAGCGCAGGTGCAGCAAAAAGATGCTGCCGCAACGGTCATTCAGCAGCGACGACGGAAAACCGGTTCTCGGTGTTTCCTTGCATGCGTGTAGCTGGGGAGTAGGCATCCGGCGCAACGGCAGATGCTCGCCGATCGAAACCGGGCGGCCCCGGTTGATCGTGTGGATGGGTGCGACTTCTACTTTTATTTCTTGTCGGTCTTCGCGTTTTTGCCGCGGAGGTGCACGGGTCGCACGCCGCGTGTCATGCGTCACTTCCACGTTGTTACCCGTCGTCGGCCTTCGCCTGCAGCCCCTTCAACCCCTGAATCACGACCAGCAACGCACGGCCGTGCTCGTCGGAGCCGTCCCATGCGTCGACGATCGCGTCGCGCAGCAGATCGTTATAACGACGACGCGACGGCTCCATGTCGACGCCATAGAAACTGCATAGCTTATTGAATGGCGTGCTGCGACGCAGTCGATGCCCGTTCGACAGCCGCAGCCGCGACACGGTTGGCTGGCTGACCCCGGACAGTCGCGCGATTTCGCTGGACGAGCGTGTATCTGCCATCAGGCGGCGCAACAGGTCTTGAACGGGAAAATCTTGGTCCGGGGCTTCCATGCGATGCATTATACCTATACAGTTACGGCTGTTGAATGGGCTTGCTGTCACCAGCGAGGCTGTATCCCGAGAAAGTTGATGACACTGAAACACCTCCCACCCACGTTCTGCTGGACCAAGATCGGTACCGAGTCCGGCGAGGAACTGCCGACCGTCGTGCTCCGCAAGGAATGGGAGCGCCGGCTCGGGGGCGGGCGTTTTCTGTGGGGCATCAACCAGCCGCTCGGCAGCAGCGCGCAAGTCGCCGCGCATCGCACGGGCTCGTTGCTCGCGCTGTTCTCGCCGGTCGCGTCGCGCCCGCGCGCGGGCGAGCGCAAGGACGCGCTGTTGTGGAATGCATGGGTCGATGCGAACGGGCAGGTGCGGCCGCTGCCGCCGCACACGTTCATCGCGAGCCGCTCGACGCTGCCGTCGGGCCGGCGTCGCGAACAGCACTACGCGCTCGTGTGCGCGTCATCCACCGCGCTGACGGTCGGCACGCAACTGCGCGTGTTTCCCGACCACCTGCGCAGCGTGAGCACCGGCAAGCCGCTGGGCGCCGCACAGGGTGCGGCCGTGGTCGATTGCGTCGGGCGTGCGAAGGAGCAGACGGGCAAGAGCTATCCGCTTGCGCTGTCGGTCGAGCTCGAAGCACCGTATTTCGTGCGGCTCGCGCAGCCGTGCGTGCTGAAGGCGCGCGATCTCGCCGAAGTGAACAAGGCGACGCGCGCGGGCGATTTCGATCGTTTTGTCGAACTCGTCGCGCGGTTGCGCGGCCGTTCGCCGACTGACGCCGTGCGCGGCGTCACGCGCGATCTGTTCGACGTGCCGCCGCTCGAAACCGCGGCCGCGTATGTCGCGCCCACGCATGCGGCGCGCTTGCGCAGCCGGCCGGCGGTCGAGCATCCGCGCGATCTCACGGGCGACCTGTTCGACCTGTCGCCGGGCGAGCCGACTGCGTTCGGCGGCCTTGCACACCCGCGCATCGGGCGCGCGTGACGGCAAGCGCGGAGAGGGTCGCGCAAGAATTTGTTGCAATCTCGCCATAGCGGAGCGGCGAGTGCGGGGGGACAATCGGCACGAAGCGCGCTGCGCGGCGGCCGATGCATCGATTATCGATGCGCCGTGGTTCACGCCGCCGACATGCGCACCACGCACACTGAGCGTCGGCTTGCTTCACACTGCAACCCTGTAGGAGAAGTGTCGATGTCGACCCACATCTGTTCGCAGGAAGCCCGGGCCGCGCAACGCTTCGTCGAAGCGACGCGCAACGTCGATCAGGCGTTTCGCGCGGTGCGCGGCGAAAGTGACGACGACGTCTCGTCGGTCGAATACGCACGCGCGATGTCACGCCTCGATCGCGCGCTCGACGAGCTGGCGCGTGCGCAGGAATGCTTCGATCGCGTGGTCGGCGCCGACGCGGCCAGCGGCAACTGATTCCGCCGCTGCCGTTTTTGCGCGCGTCGGGCGACGCGCGTTCATCTTCATGCCGGGCGTGCGGCCCGGTATGTCAGTCCTTCATCCCATCCGAACTTCAGACCTTGCGGCCTTCGACCGGATAACCGGGATCGGTATAGCCGTGCGTCGACGCGTGTCCGGGCGGCACGAGCGAATCGACGAACCGTTCGTCGTCGGGGCCGAGTTCGAGCGTCAGCGCATCGATGTAGCTGTCCCAGTGCGCTTCGGTGCGCGGCCCAGCGATCGTCGAACTGACGATGCGGTTCTTCATCACCCACGCGAGCGCGAACGCGACCGACGTCGTGCCGCGCGCGGCCGCGTGCGCGGCGACCTGCTGCGCGATGTGCAACGATTCGGGCCGCCATTCCGTTTGCTGGATACGCCGGTCGCCGCGGCCCGCGCGCGAATCGGCGGGCGGCTGCGTATCCACCGCGTATTTGCCGGTCAGCACGCCGCGCGCGAGCGGGCTGTACGGCACGACGCCGATTCCGTAGTGCGCGGCGGCCGGAAGCTGTTCGACCTCGGCCGTGCGATCGACGAGGTTGTACAGCGGTTCGCTCGCGACAGGACGATCGATGCCGAGCTGGTCCGCGAGCCGCACGATCTCGGCAATGCGCCAGCCCTTGAAGTTCGACAGCCCGAAGTAGCGCACCTTGCCTTGTCGGATCAGGTCGGCCACCGCGCGCATGCCTTCGTCGAGCGGCGCGTCGGTCAGCGCGCGATGGAAATAGAGGATGTCGATGTAATCGGTGCCGAGCCGCTTCAGGCTCGCGTCGACCGATTCGACGATCCATTTGCGCGACTGGCCTTGCCGGTTCGGCCCCGCGTCCGGTCCGGCCGGATAGCCGAACTTCGTCGCGATGACCCAGCTGTCGCGACGCGGTGCGATCGCGCGGCCGACGACCGTTTCCGAACGACCGGCGTGATAGACGTCGGCCGTGTCGATGAAATTGACGCCCTGGTCGAACGCCTTGTCGATGATGCGCGCCGACGTCGCTTCGTCGGTCTCGCCGCCGAACATCATTGCGCCGAGACACAGCGGCGACACCTTCAGCGCACTGCGCCCGAGATAGCGGTAATCCATGTGTGAGGCTCCATGCGGGTAGGTGCCCGCCGGTTGAATGACAGGTTATACGCCGGCTTCGTCGAAGACGCGCTGCGCGATCGGCAGCGCCGAACTCGCGGTCGGCCAGCCCGAGTAGAACGCGAGGTGCGTGATCGCTTCGATCAGCTCGTCGCGCGTGAGGCCGTTGTCGAGCGCCTTCTTCAGGTGGAACGGCAACTCGTTCAGACGATACAGCGACACGAGGCTCGCGACCGTGATCAGGCTGCGATCGCGCGGCGACAGGCCGGCGCGTTGCCACACGTCGCCGAACAGCACGTGGTCGGTGTAGTCGGCGAGGGCGGGTGCGATGGCGCCGAACGCTTGGCGCGCGGCGGACGACGGTTCGGACATCGAGGGCTCCGGGGAACGTTGCGGACATCGACGATGGTAGCCACCGAAACGCTTATCGATAAGCCCCGCTCGCTCGCATGCACTTATCGAACGGATTCATGAATCGCGGCGCGCCGGCGGCTCATGCGCGGTAGCGCAGCGCGTCGACGATCACCGCGAGCGCGCGCGACGATTGTCGCCGGCTCGCGTAATACAGGTGATGGCCGGGAAACGTCGGGCACCAGTCGTCGAGCACGCTGTCGAGGCGGCCGGCGACGACATGCGGCGCGGCGAGCTCGGCCGGCACGTACGCGAGTCCGTAGCCCGCGAGTGCCGCGTCGAGCATTTCATACGTGCCGTTGAACGTGACCTGCCCGTCGACGCGTACCTGCAGCGTGTCGTCGCCGCGCGCCAGTTCCCACGCGTACAGCGCACCGTGCGTCGGCAGGCGCAGGTTGATGCAGTCGTGCGCGACGAGATCCTGCGGCGACGCGGGGCGCGCGCGATCCGCGAAATACGCGGGCGCGCCGACGATCGCCATTTTCAGGTCCGGTGAAATGCGCACGGCGATCATGTCCTTCGCGACCTGGTCGCCGAGCCGGACGCCGATGTCGAAGCGCTCCGCGACGATGTCGGACAGCCCGTAGTCGGTCACGAACTCGACCTTCAGGTCGCGATAGTCGCGCAGCATCGGGGCGAGCTTCGGCCACAGCAGCGTGCGGATCGCATAGTCGGTCGCGTTGATGCGCACGGTGCCGGCCGGCTTGTCGCGCAGTTCCGCGAGCGTCGACAGCTCGGCCTCGATTTCGTCGAAGCGCGGCGCGAGGTTGCGCAGCAGGCGCTCGCCGGCTTCGGTCGGCGCGACGCTGCGCGTCGTGCGCGTGAGCAGTCGCACGCCGAGGCGCGTTTCGAGTGTACGGATCGTATGGCTGAGCGCGGATTGCGACACGCCGAGCTGGGCGGCTGCACGCGTGAAGCTGCGCTCGCGCGCGACGGCGATGAAGGCGAGCAGGTCCGCAAAGGTGTCGCGCGGCATGGAGGAAGTCGGGTGGTCGATGCCAGCGCATCGTACCACCGGGGTCGCCGGGACGCGCGGCGACGCGGCGCGTGCGTCAGCCCGCGCGCGTCATGTCCGGTGCGGAGTTCGCCGGACGGTACGCGTAGCCGCGATGCTGGAACGATGCCGCGAAGAAGCGCATCTGGTAGCGAATCGCGTTCGCCCAGTAATCCCAGGTGTGACCGCCCGGCCGCTCCGCGTAGTCGTGCGGCACGCCGAGCGCGACGAGCCGTTCGTGCAGCGTGCGGTTCGAGCCGACGAACGCGTCGTCGCGGCCGCAATCGATCGTCAGGTCGAGATGCGCACGCACGAACGCGCGCGCGTTTTCGACGATCACGTTGCGATTCCAGAACGACGGATGGCGGCCGGGGTCGCCGAACACGTGGTCGATGCCCGGCTCGTCCTCGCAGCAGCGCGGATCGACCGCGCCGCTGATGCTGCCGACCGCGCCGAACGTGTCGGGCCGGTCGAGCGCGATGCGCAGCGCGCCGAAGCCGCCCATGCTGAGCCCGGTGATCGCGCGGGCGCGCTGCGTCGCGATCGTGCGGAAGTGCGTATCGACGTAGGACACGACTTCGTCGCCGATGAAGGTTTCGTAGCGGCTGCCCGAATCGAACGGGCTGTCGATGTACCAGCTTTCGTGCCCGCCGTCGGGCATCACGAGGATCACGTGGTAGCGGTCGGCCAGCGCGGCGATAGGCGTGTTCGACGTCCAGTCGGTATGGTCGCCGCCCGAGCCGTGCAGCAGATAGACGACCGGATAGCGTTCGCCGTCGCGGTTGCCGCGTGCGTAGTCGTCGGGCAGCACGACGGTTGCCTTCAGCGTCTCGCTCATCGCGGCGCTTGGAATCGCAACGACCCGCGCATGAAATGCGAACGCAGGGCTCGTGACGGCGAGCAGCAGAAGCAGCCAGAAGGCGCGTGCGAGGTGCATCGATCCTTGCATGTGTCGACCCTGTCCGGCGGCCGGGCGCCGGGGAAACCCTGTTCGGACGACTCTAGCAACCGCGCCTTTCAACCATATTTCGACGAACCCTACGCATTGTCAGGCGCGCTTCAGCCCAGGCAGCGCTCGACCGCCGCGCGAAACGCATCGGGCCGCTCGGCCGGCAGCAGGTGCCCGCAGTGCTCGATCGTGTCGAAGCCGGTGCAGCGCGCGAGCGCCCAGTCCGGCACGTGCCAGCCCGCGCGCGAGCGTTCGCCGGCGACCAGCCAGACCGGGTGGCGCTCGAACACCTGCGCGAGCGCCTGCAGGTAGCCGGGAACGCCGGTTGTCGCGACGACCGAGCGGCCCATCGCGCGCAGCGTCGATGCGGGCTGATGCGCGAGCCAGCGGCGTGCGTCGTCGAGCAAACGCGGCGACGGTTCGTTGATCGCGCCGCGCAGCCACGCGAGCGGATCGGCGCGCAGGCCGTCGAGCATCGCGTCGGCTTCGGCGGGTGTCATGCGGCCGACCGACGCCGACCAGAACGCGTCGTCGAGCGTGAAGTTGCCTTCGACGTTGACGATCCGCCCCACGCGCTCGGGGTGCGCATGCGCGAACAGCATCGCGATCGCGCCGCCGACCGAGTGGCCGACGACATCGACCGGCTGCGCGCCGAAGTGCGCGTCGACGGCATGCCGGACATGCTCGACCTGCGCGGCGAGCGTGATCGCATCGAACGGCGCCGCGCGATGCGCGCCATAACCGAGCAGGTCGGGGGCGAGATGCGGGCCGAGCCATCCGTGCACGTTGAACGTGCCGATGAAACCGTGAATGAAGACGACGGGAGCGGGTTGGGTCATGCGGCGGGCTCGGAAGGAAGGGGCGGCAAGTCGAGTTCGGCGAGCAGTTCGTCGAGTTCGAGCACGTGCGTGCGGTCGTGGTCGAGCAGTTCGCGCACGAGTTCGTCGAGCGACATGCGGCGGATGCCGTCGCGCAGCCCGCAACGCTCGAGCTGCGGCGGCTGCAGCGTGGCGGCCGTCGCGCACAGTGCGGCGCGCCCCGTGCGGAAGGCCGTAACCGCGCGGTCCAGCGGCTGCGCGAGATAGTCGCGCTGCGCCGCGAGCGCGGTGCCGTCGACCGACGCGATCACGGGCAGGTCGACCGTGCGCACGACATCGATGCGTTCGGCGAACACCGCGTCGAGATCGCGCAGGTGGCACGCATGTTCGACGAGCGAGAAGCCGGTGCCGGCCGGGCGGCGCGTCCACTGCGCGGCCGGCACGTGTGCCGCATACGCGGCGAAGCGGCCGGGCATGCGGGCCAGCGCGACGACGACGTCGGCGAATGGCAGCCGTTGCGGATACGGGCTGAACACCGCGCCGTAGCTGAACAGCGTGCCGCCGAGCCGCCCGCGTGCCTGCACGACCTCATGGCTGTGGCGGCGCATGACTTCCGCGACCATCGCGCCGCAGAACTGGCGGGCGGTCGTGTCGGCCTCGATTTCGGGGAATTTGCGCGCGATCTCGTGCTGGATCGCGCCGATCGCGGCGACGCCCACGCGCGACAGCGCCGCGAACTCGAGATAACGCTCGGGTTGCGCGATCAGCGCTTCGAGCTGGGCGCCGAGCGCGGTGGTGCGGAAACGGTCGAAACGGGAATGCATGACGAACAGGCCCTGCCGAGTAACGTATCAAAACGATACGTTACTCGGCAGGGCTGCGTCAACCGCGCGTGGCGACCCGCCTGACCGCCAGACGGCCGCGTCAGCCGGCGAGCGCCGTGAGCAGCTGGTTCCGCACGATCGCGGTGGCCAGCGGCTGACGGCCGAATTCGTACCATCCGATGTGACGCCGCCACGTCGCGCCGGGGATCGGCTTCACGAACAGCAGCGGATCGTCGCTCCACGCGGCATGCCGCAGGCGCGGCACGATCGTGACGCCGATGTTCTGCCGCACGAGATCGGCGATCGCGGCGATCGAGTTCATTTCGAGCACCGGATTCACTTCGACGTGCAGGCGGCGCAGCAGGCTCGTGACGTGGCGCCCGGTCGGCGAGGCGGCTTCGAAACCGATGAACGGAAAGCGCTTGAGCAGCGACGCCACCGACGCATCGGCAGGCGCGATCGCCGGGTTGGCCAGCAGCACGAGCGGCTCGTCGTACAGGTACTCCCACGATTCGGGCAGCGTGGTCGTGCGCGGCTCGCCGATCAGCACCGCTGCATCGATCTCGCCGGCCCGCACCTGGCGTTCCAGTTCCGGGCTGCCGCCGTGCGTGAGCCGCACGTTCAGGCCCGGATACTGCACCTTCAGTCGAATCACGTTGGCCGCGAGAAAACCCATCGACGACACCGTCGCGCCGATCGTGATCGAGCCTTCGATGCTGTGCTGCCCGCTGACGCCGCGCACCAGCGAGTCGTACGCGGCGACCACCGAGCGCGCCTGCTCGAGGATCGACCGGCCGGCGTCGTTCAACTGCACGCTCCGCCCGCTGCGGTCGAACAGTTGCCGCTGGCACACGCGTTCCAGCGTGCGCATCTGCGCACCGACCGCCGCATGCGTGAGCGCCATGCGGTCGGCCGCGGCGGCCATCGTGCCGTGCTTCTCGATGGCCAGAAACGTCCGCAGCATTCGAATCTCGCTCATCCCCTTCTCCTGAAAACAGCCCGGCAACGTGCGCACGCGGTGCGTCCCGCCGGTATGGCGATGCGCCGGATGATCGCACGATACTAAAAAAAATCTTTCGTTTGTGGAAAGAAAATAACGCTTTTTATTTTGTTTATCGCGCCCGAGAATCGTTTCGTCCGATCCAGCGCAAGGAGTTTTCCGATGTCGTCCATCCAGCCCTTTCCCTTCGTCAGCGTGTCCGGCAAGCCGTACGAGCGCGGCGTGCAGTACGGCCGCGCCGCGGCGGCGCGCGTGCGCCTGAGCGCATCGCGCTACGGGCAGACGCTGCGTAATCTCGGCTACGGCGAGGCGGCGCAGGCGGCGTTCATCCGCTCGCTCGAACAGGCGATCGGCGCGTTCCAGCCGGCCTATCTCGACGAGATGCGCGGCATCGCCGCCGGGGCCGACGTGGCGTTCGACGACATCGTGCTCGTCAATGCGCGCACCGAAGTGCTTGCGAAGGCGCGCGCGGAACACGCGTTGCCGGCCGATGCGAACGCCGAGGACGAGGACGGCTGCACCGGCGTGCTCGTGCTCCCGTCGCGCTCGGCGACGGGCAAGCTGATCCACGCGCAGAACTGGGACTGGAAAGCCGACTGCATCGACACAGGGATCGTGCTGCGCGTGCACAACGACGACGGCCCCGACTTCCTGACGTTCGTCGAGGCGGGCGGGCTCGCGCGCAGCGGGCTGAACGCGAGCGGCGTGTCGATCACCGCGAACTACCTCGAATCGGATCGCGATTTCATGCATGCCGGCGTGCCGTTGTCGCTGCTGCGCCGGCGCGTGCTGGAGGAGCCGGTGTTCGCGAATGCGTTGCGCGTGATCGCGACGACGCCGAAGTCGTGCTCGAACAACATCATGCTCGGCATGGCCGACGGCTTCGGCATCGATTTCGAATGCGCGCCGGACGAGACGTTCCCGATCTATCCGGGCGACGACGACCTGATCGTCCACGCGAACCACTGGGTCAGCCCGATCGCGCGCACCAAGCTGCGCGACACGGGCTGCGAGAACTCGCCCGACAGCTATTACCGCGACTGGCGCGTGCGCCGGCTGCTCGACGCGTTGCCGAAGATCGATCGCAGCGCGGTCAAGGCGGCGCTGTTCGACGACTTCGGCGCGCCGTACTCGGTGTGCCGGCCGCCGCGCCCGGGCACGCGCCACACGCTGTCGGCGACGGTCGCGATGATCGTCATGCAGCCGGGTGACGGCGAGATGGACGTCGCGCCGATGCCCGCGCTCAACCGCGAGTTCACGCGTTACAGCCTGACGCGCGAGCCGTTGCGCGAAGCCGCCTGAACGGCAGCCGCCACGCCCGCGCGACACACAACAATCATCCAGGAGCGAGACAGATGTTCGATACCACCACGACGCCGGCCGGTTCCGGTGAAGCCAGGGCGGAGGCGCTGTACGACCTCGGCTCGACGACCGTCTACGCGAGCCGGCACGATCCGCGTTTTCCGTACGTGCTGTACGTGCCCGACGAAATCCGCGTGCCGGGCAACGACGTCGAGCTGGTCGTCGTGATGCATGGCACGGGGCGCCAGTTCACGCAGTACCGCGATGCGTTCGCGCCGTTCGGACGCTGGAACCGCTGCATCGTGCTGTGTCCGCTGTTTCCGGTCGGCGTGTGCGGCGACGGCAATCGCAACGGCTTCAAGCGTCTCGCCGAACGCGACATCCGCTACGACCGCGTGCTGCTCGACATGGTGAGCGAAGTCGGCGAGCGTTACGGCAAGCGGTTCGACCGGTTCGCGCTGTCCGGTTATTCGGGCGGCGGGCAGTTCGCGCATCGGTTCGCATATGTGCATCCCGAGCGGCTGTGGGCCGTGTCGATCGGCGCGCCGGGCAACGTCACGCTGCTCGACCCGCACAAGGCGTGGTGGCTCGGCATCGGCGGCTTCGAGCGGCAGTTCGGCAAGCCGTTCGACACGGCGGCGCTGGGGCAGGTGCCTGTTCAGATGGTGGTCGGCCGCGCCGACCTCGAGACGTGGGAAATCACGGTGCGCGAGGACAGCGCGATGTACGTGCCCGGCATCAACGATGCGGGCGCGACGCGGCCCGAGCGGCTTCGTGCGCTCGCGGCATCGTTCGACGCGGCCGGCGTGCGCGTGCGCTTCGACGAACTGCCCAACGTCGCGCACAACGGCATGCAGACCGTCGAGACGGTGCAGGACTTCTTTGCTCAGACGCTGCGCGCGATGCGCGCCGGGGGCTAGATCCATGGAAATCGGCTACGACGCAAGGCAAGCCCGCAAGGTCATCGTGTCGACCGTGATCGGCGGCACGTTCGAGTGGTTCGATTTCATGGTGTACGGCTACTTCTCCAGCCTGATCGCGCGGACGTTCTTTTCCGGCGTCGGGCGCGGCGAATCGATGCTGCTGACGTTCGCGACGTTCGCCGTCGGGTTCCTCGTCAGACCGGTCGGCGGCGTCGTGATGGGGATGTATGCGGATCGCGCGGGGCGCATGAAGGCGCTGTCGTGGATCATGGTCGCGATGTCGGTGGGGTCGCTGCTGCTCGGCCTCACGCCGGGTTTCGCGACCTGGGGAATCGCCGCGCCGGCGCTCGTCGTGGTCGGCCGGCTCGTGCAGGGGTTCGCGGTCGGCGCGCAGTTCGCGCTGTCGTCGGTGTCGATCTACGAGGTCGCGCCGCCGGGGAAGAAGATGTTCTACGGCAGCTTCAACATGCTGTCGCTCGGGCTCGCGGCGATGTTCTCGTCGGGCGGCAGCTACCTGCTGTCGCGGTACCTGTCGCATGCCGCGATGGCCGAGTGGGGCTGGCGCGTGCCGTTCCTGGTCGGCGCGCTGGTCGGTCCGCTCGGCTTCTACATCCGGCATCACGTCGACGAATCGGCGGCGTTCCAGCGGATGCGCGCGCGGCCAGCCGCTCGCGCGCCGGCCGGCACGCGGGCACGGGCGTTCATCCGCGAGAACGGCGATGCGCTCGTCTGCGCGATCGGCGTGATGATCGCCGGCACGTCGCTGAACTACGTATGGAATGCGTACCTGCCGAACTACGCGCAATCGCAGCTCCATCTGCCGCTCAGTTCGTCGCTGCAGGCCGTGTTCGTCACCAGCATCATGTCGTGCGTGCTGTCGCCGGTGTTCGGCAAGCTGGCCGACCGGGTCGGGCCGTACCGGCTGTTCTGCGGTTTCATCGCGGGCTGGCTCGTGTGCGTGTTCCCGCTGTTCTGGTATCTGCTGGATGCGCCGACGGCGAGCCGGCTGATGATCGTGCACCTGATCGGCATGCTGTTCCTGACGCTGCAGGGCGCCGCGCATCCGGGGATGCTCGTGCAGATCTTCACGGTCGAGGGGCGCTCGACCGGCGTGGCGATCGCGTACAACTCGTCGGTGACGCTGTTCGGCGGGCTCGCGCCGTTCTACATCTCGGTGGTCGCCCATCTGACCGATGCACGGTTCATCCCGCCGAGCTATCTGTTCGGCACGAGCCTGCTGGCGATCGCGCTGGTGCTCGCCACGCGCACCGGGCGGCGCTCGATACGGAACGACGGCGCGGCGCGCGGGCGGGACAGCGATTTCACGGGCGCTGCGCAGGCCGTTTCCGTTTCCGCGTCCGAGCAGACACAGGCGCGGCCGTGACGCCAGCGGGCGCGCGCGGGCTTCGCGCGCGCCCGCCGGTCAGGATTTCTGCCGCGCGTCGATTTCCGTGCGCATCCGCGCTTCCTGCTCGCGCAGTTCGTCCGTGAATGCGGCGCCGAAATCCGCGGCTTCGAACAGCGGGCGGATCTCGATGTCGGAGTCCACAGGCATCGGATTCGGGCAGCGCTTCACCCATTCGATGGCTTCTTCCATCGATTTCACCTGCCACAGCCAGTAGCCCGCGACGAGTTCCTTCGTTTCAGCGAACGGGCCGTCGATGACGGTGCGGTTCTTGCCGGAAAAATGCACGCGCTTGCCGCGGCTGCTCGGGTGCAGCCCGTCGGCGGCGAGCAGGATGCCGGCTTTCACCAGTTCTTCGTTGAAGCGGCCCATCTCGGCCATGATCCGGGTGTCGGGCATCCGGCCGGACTCGGAATCGGCGGTGGCCTTGACGATTACCATGACGCGCATTGTCGTATCTCCTTGAATGGGGGGGAGTGTTCGTTGGCCGACAGGTCAACGTGGCTTACGACACTACGACGGACGACGATCGGGGAAATCGACGGCGGACACGAAAAAGATTTCGTACGGCGGTGCGGCAACGGCGGCGCATTGCCGGCGGTCGATCGAAATGCGGTGTTGCGGGCGGGCCGCCGCGCCGCGCGGCCCGGTTCAAGCGTTCGGTCAGTTCCCGGCAGGCGGGGCCTGGTGGCCGTCGCCGAGTTGCGCGCGCAGTTTCGCTTCCTGCTCCTGCAGTTCGGGCGTGAATTCCGCGCCGAAATCCTCGGGCGAGAACACCTGACGGATCTCGATCTCCGATTCGCCGAGCATCGGGTTCGGGCAGCGCTTCACCCATTCGACGGCTTCGTCCATCGAGCTCACCTGCCACAGCCAGAACCCGGCGATGAGTTCCTTGGTTTCGGCGAACGGGCCGTCGGTCACGGACCGGTCCTTGCCGGCGAAGCGTACGCGCTTGCCGCGGGCGCTCGGGTGCAGCCCTTCGCCGGCGAGCATCACGCCCGCTTTCACGAGCGCTTCGTTGTACTGGCCCATCGCGGCCAGCAGTTCGGTGTCGGGCATCTTGCCGGCTTCGGAATCGGCGGTCGCCTTGACGATGACCATCACGCGCATGATTGTTTCTCCAGGGTTCGGAAAGGGGGAGGGGGCGTCGGCCTTGCGGGAAAGCCGACCCGTTCTTGCGATGGTACGACGGGCGGCGCGCGGCGAAATCGACATCGGCACGAAAAAACGCCGTTGCGCGGGCGGCGTGCGCGCTGGCCGCCCCCTTCTCCAAAACTGGTATGCTGATCCTCACCACGTTTACGCGGAGGGTGCCATGGCTGCTAAAGAAGTCTCGAAGAAGAAATACCTGAAAATCCTGAACAAACGCTTGCGTGCCGAACCGGCGGCCCCGGACGGCGCGTCATTCGTGTTTTTCCCGCTGGGCGCGAAGGCGAAGCATGCGACGGGCGTCGTGTCCGGCGATGCGCGCAGCAAACGCGAACTGGCGGTGATGGCCGCGGTCCAGCGCAAGGCGGCCGAAGAGTTCGTCGTCTCCGGCGACTGACCACGATCCGTCTACCAGGCTGGTGTCGCCGCCTGCGTGACCTACGCGGCGGCGGCTTCGCAATGCGCGATCGCACCGGCCAGCACGCGCGGGATGTCGTGCGTGATGGCCGGGCCGTGCATCGGCAGGATGATGTCGAGATCGAGCGCCTGGATGCGGCGCAGCGCGCTCGCCATGTGCGCGAGCGACGGCAGGTAGTCCGAGCGGGTGATCGAGTCGATGATCGCCGGCAGCGGGTCGTCGGCGGCGTCGTCGCCGAAGCGCATCAGGATGTCCGACGACAGCAGCGCCTTCACGGCCTGCAAGCCCCCCTCCGATCCGCGGCTCAGGACACCTTGTCTGCCGCTGCCGCCGCATACCGGCCGTTGCCGCCGGCTTCGTTGCCCGCCGCCAGTTGTTCCAGCGCAAGGCCCTTCGTCTCGATCCCGAGCGTCCACACGGCGATCGCAGCCGCGATGAACGACAGCGCGCCGAGCGTGAACACGCCGCCCTGGCCGAACACGGGCAGCACGACGCCGACCACGTAAGGCCCGATCAGCGACCCGACGCGCCCGATCGCCGACGCGAAGCCCGAGCCCGTCGCGCGCGCGCCGGTGCCGTACAGCTCGGGCGTGTACGTGTACAGCGCGGCCCACATCCCGAACAGGAAGAACTGCATCGCGAGGCCGGTGCCGATCAGCAGCGCCATGCTGCCGCCGTACAGCGCGCTCTGGCCGTACGCGTATGCCATCGCGCCGCCGCCGATCAGCGACGCGATGCAGGTCGGCTTGCGCCCCCAGCGTTCGACGAGCCACGCGGCGCACAGGAAGCCCGGCACGCCGCCGAGCGAGATCAGCACCGTGTAGAACACCGATTTCGTGACCTCGAAGCCGGCCTGCTGCAGCAGCGCGCCGAGCCACGACGTGAGGCCGTAGAAGCCGAGCAGCGCGAAGAACCACAGCAGCCACACCATCACGGTGCGGCGGCGGTACACGCCGCTCCAGATCTCGCGCAGCGCGCCACGGCCGCGCGCGGCCACCGGTTCGGCGAGCCGCGACGGCGGCGGCAGCGTCGTGACGCCGGCCGAGCGCATCACCTTGGCCTCGATCACGTGCATCACCGTGTCGGCTTCCGCGTGCCGGCCCGCGTGTTCGAGCCAGCGCGGCGATTCGGGCACGATGCGGCGCACGACGAGCACGAACACCGCGGGAATCGCGAGCAGCGCGAACACCGTGCGCCAGCCGAACTGCGGCAGCACGAAGTACGCGACGATGCCGGCCGTGATGAAGCCGAGCGGCCAGAAGCCGTCCATCAGCGCGATCAGGCGGCCGCGTTTCTCGGTCGGCACGAATTCGGACAGCAGCGTCTGCGCGACCGGGAATTCCATGCCCATCCCGATCCCGAGCAGCACGCGGTAGACGATCAGCGCGTCGACGCTCTGCGCGGTCGAACACAGGTACGACGCGGCGCCCCACAGCACCATGCTCCACTGGAACACGGGGCGGCGGCCGAAGCGGTCGGCGAGCAGGCCGGCGACGGCCGCGCCGAGCACCATTCCGAAGAAGCTTGCGCTCGCAACGAGGCCGGCGGCCGCGGTCGACAGCCCGAACTCCTTGCGGATCGAGCCGAGCACGAACGTCATCGTGCCGAGGTCGACCGAATCGAAGAAGAACGCGATCGCGATGATGAAGAAGATCCGCTTGTGATAACCGGAGAACGGCAGGCGTTCGAGCCGGGCGGCGGCGGAAGCGGGAGCGGTGGCGGCGGGCATGGCGTCCTCTGAAATGAAAAGGGGCCTTGCAGCGCATGCTCCAGGGCCCCGATGCTTCGGTATTCAGTAGACGCGACCACAAAATGCCGCATCAGAGGAAAAGCGCCGCCTGCTTGCTCAAATGCGTCATCGGCGGCGGCGCGTGCCGCGTCAATTCTTCAGCTTGTATCCGGTGCGGAACATCCACGCGACGATCGCGAGCAGGATCACGAGGAACAGCCCGGTGGCGGCGAGGCTGATCCACACGTGCACGTCCGCGATCCCGTAGAACGACCAGCGGAAGCCGCTGATCAGGTAGACGATCGGGTTGAACAGCGTGATGATGCGCCACGCGGGCGGCAGCATGTCGACCGAATAGAAGCTGCCGCCGAGGAACGTGAGCGGCGTGATGATCAGGAGCGGCACGAGCTGCAGCTTCTCGAAGCTGTCGGCCCAGATGCCGATCACGAAGCCGAACAGGCTGAACGTGATCGCCGTCAGCACGAGGAACAGCACCATCCAGAACGGGTGCAGGATGTGCAGCGGCACGAACAGGCCGGCCGTGGCGAGGATGATGACGCCGAGCAGCATCGACTTCGACGCGGCCGCGCCCACGTAGGCGATCACGATCTCCCAGTACGACACGGGCGCGGACAGGATCTCGTAGATCGTGCCGGTGAAGCGCGGGAAGTAGATGCCGAACGACGCGTTCGAGATGCTTTGCGACAGCAACGACAGCATCACGAGGCCCGGCACGATGAACGACCCGTAGCCGATGCCGTTCACGTCGCTGATGCGCGAGCCGATCGCGGAGCCGAACACGACGAAATACAGCGACGTCGAGATCACCGGCGCGATGATGCTCTGCATCAGCGTGCGGCGCGTGCGGGCCATTTCTGCGCGGTAGATCGCGCGGATGCCTTGCAGGTTCATGGGCGTCAGGCTCCTTGTACGCCGTTGCGGCGGTTGTCGATCAGGCTGACGAAAATATCCTCGAGCGAGCTCTGCGTCGTGTGCAGGTCGCGGAAGCCGATGCCGGCCGAACCGAGCGCGTTGATCAGTTTCGCGATGCTCGCGTCGTCGCGTTGCGAGTCGTACGTGTAGACGAGCGCGGCGCCGTCGTCCGCGCGTTCGAGCCCGAACGGCGCGAGCGTGGGCGGCACGTCCTCGAGCGGGTGTTCGAGCTGCACGGTCAATTGCTTCTTGCCGAGCTTGCGCATCAGCTCGCGCTTTTCCTCGACGAGTACGAGCTCGCCGCCGAGGATGATGCCGATGCGGTCGGCCATCTCCTCGGCTTCCTCGATGTAGTGCGTGGTCAGCAGGATCGTCACGCCGCTTTCGCGCAGCGAATCGACGAGCTTCCACATGTCGCGGCGCAACTCGACGTCGACGCCGGCCGTCGGTTCGTCGAGGAACAGGATGCGCGGCTCGTGCGACAGCGCCTTCGCGATCATCACGCGGCGCTTCATGCCGCCCGACAGCGTCATCAGCTTGTTGTCGCGCTTGTCCCACAGCGACAGCGCCTTCAGCGTCTTCTCGATATAGGCGGGATCGGGCGCCTTGCCGAACAGGCCGCGGCTGAACGACACGGTCGCCCAGACGGTTTCGAACGCGTCGGTCGTCAGCTCCTGCGGCACGAGGCCGATCATTTCGCGGGCCGCGCGGTATTGATCGCGGATGTCGTGGCCGCCGACCGTCACGCGGCCTGCGGTCGGCGTGACGATGCCGCAGATCGAGCCGATCAGCGTCGTCTTGCCGGCGCCGTTCGGCCCGAGCAGCGCGAAGATCTCGCCGGGGCGGATGTCGAGGGTCACGTGCTTCAGCGCCTGAAAGCCGGACGCGTAAGTCTTGGAGAGGTCGGAGACGGAAAGGATCGGTTGCATGCTCACGGATGGCATGGCCGGCCGGCGCGACGGCGTGCGCCGCGCGTGCCCGGCGTCGCCGCCGCTGCGAAGCGGCCGGGACCGGGGACGGCATGGCGGACGGGCGTCATGTCGAACGGCGCTGTGATGCGGGATCGCGGGACCGCCATATTAGCAATCGGTAGATGGAAATGCATTCTGATGGAAAGGCCGCGCAGGATCGGCGCCGGATTTGCGTGAAATACGTGTGCGTTGCTCAATAAGGTGCCTGTTTATTTGAGGTGGGCGAACAATGCGTGCCGTTTTCCGTGAATCGGGCGGCGAGCGCGTTCTGGCGCGGCAGCGCGGCGGCCGGCCGGCCGACTGTGCCGCCCGAACACCGCCGCGCCGTACCGGGACGGCATGCACCACGCTCGCGATAATGCGTTCCTTTCACGGTTCACGACTCACGGAGCGGCGCGCATGTCATTGGTCGATTTCAAATCCGTTGCGGCCGCGCAGGCCGTTGCATGGAAATCCACGATCGTCGGCGAAGTCGGGCCGGCCAGGATCAAGGTGCTGCGGATGGACGCGCAGCCTTACGAAGCGGAAGTGCACGACTACAACGAGGGGCTGCTGGTGCTCGACGGCAAGCTGATGCTCGAAGTCGACGCGGAAACGGTCGTGGTCGAGGCCGGGCAGATGTATCTCGCGCTCGCCGGCACGCGTCATGCGGTGCTGCCCGGCAGTCACGGCACGCTCGCGATCATCGACGTGTAAGGTTGCGCCGCAGCATCCGTGCGGGCCGTCGCGGGCCGGCCCGCTTGGCTGGGCGCGGGTTGGCCGCCTTCGTTCAAACGCGTGTTACACCGCTCCGGTATTTGTCTGAGCAAATAAAATGAAGGCTGTTTGAAAATGTGTCAAATACCGTGTAAACGCTAGGGTCGGGCGACTTGCATCGTTTGGAACTCGGCATCCATTTACTTGTTTGAATGGTCCGCTCATAGTTTCGACAAACGACGCATCACGATAACCAATCAAGCGTACGTACGGAGACCCATTCATGAAGCGCGTATCCGCGGGGCCAATCGGACTGCCGTTTCCCAGTTTTTCGCTGAATGCAGGCGCGACGACGCAGGTCGCTTGCCTGCGTTATCGCATCGCCGTGTAGCGGCGAACCACTTTCCGTTTCGATTGTTCCGACGGCGCCGTGCCGGATGACGGCGCCGCGGGAGAGCGCTTGTCTGCCGCCGCGGTTTTCATCGCATTTGCGTGAGCCGCGGAGCGGTTGCCTTGCGTGCACCATCATGCGCCGCGTGTTCGTGCGGCGGCGCGATACCAACCGGCGGGCCATGCAGCCCGGCCGGACGAGACTTGTCGTACCTGAAAAGGAGGGGTTGATGCTTTGCATTCCTGAATGGCGGAAGGCGATCCTGTCGTGCGCCGTGCTGGCGCTGCCGTTCGTCGCCGGTTGCGGCGGCGGCGACGATCCGGGGCCGATCAACGTGCCGCAGTGCTCGGGCAGCGCATGCGGGCCGAGCGGCGCCGAAACGACGCCGCCCGTCGTGACGAAGCTGTGTCCGGACGCGCTCGATTACACGACGACCTATACGGGCGGCGCCGGCAGCGGCGAATACGTGAAGGTGAAGTTCGACACGACGAAGCTCACCTATCAGATGCAGTTCATCGAATCGTCGGTGCCGACGTCGGCAGGACAGGTCAACAACACGCGTGCGGGCCTGACGATCAGCGGCGCATTCCATCATCCGGCCAATCTCCCGACCGCCGAGCAGAATCGCTGCGCATTCGTGCTCGACAGTGGCGCGACGAGCGACGGCGCGTATGCGGTGACGATCAACCGCGCGGATCCGCCGATGCTGTTCGTCGGCAATGGTGTGGTGGGCGGCGGGATTCCCGGGGCGACGATCGCGTTCGCCGGGATCGAACCGTTCCCCGGCTTCTTGCTGGGTGTCGTGCCGTCGCGTACGTTCGATTTTTATCCGTTCATCGGCTTTACCCAAACCGAAACTGATTTCACGAAGGTCGCGGGCAACTACAACGAAGTGGGTATCCACCTGTCGCCCGTCGGCGGCAGCGCCCAGAGCAGTGCCGGGGCGGTCGGCTGGGAGCCGGACGTGGTCAACTGGAACCAGACGTTCAATGCGGACGGTTCGTGCACGATCACCCCGAATAGCGACTACTCGTGCCAGACCACCGGGTCGCCGTGGGCATTGCGCAAGAACGCCGACGGATCGGCCGACAACGTGTTCGTGAGCAACGCGGTGGCGAACCAGTTCGGTGCGGTCTCGTATCCGGTGGCGGGTCAGGCGCCGGGCCTCGTGATCGCGACGCCGAGCCAGGCGAAGGGGATCATGATTGTCGGCAAGCTGAACGGTGTGCGGGTGCCGGTCGTGATTCGAGTCGGTTACACGCATGTCGATTCGAGCAATGCGCTGGCGTCGGTCGCCGATGCCGAAGTGGGGATCTCGATGCTCTCGTCGACCACCGCCATCGCGGCAAACTCGCTGAAGGGCGGCTTCATCGGCGCAACGAGCGCGTCCGCATGCGGTGTCGTGGCGCCCAGCACCGCGACGTTCGCGGTCGCGAATTCGGGCCCGAGCTTCAACAACAACGTGCCGCACCCGGATCTGCCCGGCAGTTTCAACGGCACCTTCTTCCTGGCGCAGGCGGGCAGCTGCAACGACGGCACCGCGGTATCGACGATCGCCGCGAACTATACGTCCACGCTGTTCCAGGGCAGCACCGCGGCGTTCATCGACCCGCAGACGTCGTCGGTGACCTCGCAGTTCGCGCTGGACTACACGCAGGCCACGCCCGGCAAGATCAAGGTCACGGCCACGCAGGACTTCAACGCGAAGGGTGCAAGCGGCAACGTCGCGATCTTCAAGAAGGGCGACACGGGCTGGATCGTGACGGCCGGCAACGTCTACGCGATGGTCGTCAACAACAGCCAGGTCAACCCGTTCTTCACGGTCGGCGCGTTCGTCCAGTAACCCGGCGTACTGAACACGTAACACCGGCGGCGCATGCGTCGCCGCCGGCGAATCGAATTTCGAGAGGATTCCTATGAATTTGAAACATTGGATGGCCGCGGCGTCGCTCGCGCCGGTGCTGGCTGCGTGCGGCGGCGACGGCGACCCGCCACCCGCGCCGGTGGTGCGGCTGTGCCCGCAGACGATCGACTACAACACGGTGTTCATTGGCGGGGCGGGGTCGGGCGAGCTCGTGAAAGTGCAGCTCGACACGACGAAGATGACGTACCGGATGACCTATCTCGCATCGCCGGTGCCGACCACCACGGGCACCGTGCAGCCGACTCGCGATACGGCGCCTGCGAATGTAGTTGACGGTACGCTGACCGACGAAACGGGGCTGCCGACCGTGAAGCTGAACCAGTGCACGTTCCGGATGCAGAACGCGAGCCTCGACCCGAGCCGGCCCGCGCGGCTGTTCCTCGGCGAAGGCGTGCTGGGCGGCGCGATTCCCGGCGCGAGTATCCAGTTCAACGGCGTGATCGGCGTCGGCAAGATTCCGCAGACGACGTTCCCGTACTACCCGTTCATCAGTTTCTCGTCGCTGGAAACCGATCTCACGAAGATCGCCGGAACCTACAACCAGCTCGGCTATCACCAGGTGCCGTCGCAGAGCTTCCAGCCGGTGGCGCTCGATCAGAAGGTGACGATCAACGCGGACGGCAGCTACGTCGAGACCGACAACTTCGGCAAGAAGAACGGCGGGCAGCCGCTCGCGTCGAGCGCGACCGTGAACCAGCCGTTCACGCTGCGACCCGATGCGCCGGCGTTCCAGTCGCTCAACTACCAGCCGCAGATTCCGCCGACGCTGGCCGCGCTCGATCCGGCGAAGGCCGGCAAGGGGATCCTGATCGTCGGCAAGCTGCGCAACCAGCTCGTGCCGATCTTCATCCGCACCGGCGCGGCGAACGCGGACCTCACGCAGGGCCCGCCGAGCGCGGACGACGAATCGGGCATCTCGTTCCTGAGCCCGCAGACGGCGATTGCGCTGGGCTCGCAGAACGGCGAGTACACGGGTGTCGACAGCGCGTTCAACTACCGCGCGACCGCGCTCATCGGCGCGCAGGCGACGCTGCTCGATCCGTTCAACGCGTCGCAGGCCGCACTCACGCGCGCACTGAACCTCGACTACACGCAGAAAGTGCCGGGCGTCGTGACGACCGTGCACGCGGATGCGGCGTCGGGCCCGGCAACCGGCAAGTTCGTGTTTACCGGCGGCGTGTTCGGGTTCCTCGACATGGCCGATACGAGCAATCCGTACTTCACGGTCGGCGCGTTCGTGCAGTGACCACACCCGGACGGAGACACGGCGGCGTCGCGCGCGGATGCGCGGCGCCCGGACAGAATGAGGGGGAGACTTGATGAAGAAGCTGATTGTCGCGGGTGTCGTCGCAGGCATGTCGACGCTCGCATCGGCCCAGCAGGCGGGCGACAACGTCGCGACGCTCGGGTGGTTGCACATCATGCCGCAGGATTCGACCAACGGTCTGACGACGAATCTCGCGAGCATGCCGATCAACGGGCCGCTGCGCCTGCCGGGTTCGTTCACGTCGCCGGGCACGAGCCTGACGGTCAACAACGCCGATACCGTCGGCCTCACGCTCACGCACTTCTTCACCGATCACATCGCGGTGACGTCGGTGCTCGGCGTGCCGCCCGAGTTCACGCTGACCGGCCACGGCACGATCAAGCCGCCCGGCCCGGCCGGCGCGCTCGGCAGCGTCAACATGGACGATCCGGCGAACCAGCCGGCCGTGAAGAACGCGCGGCAGTGGAGCCCGACGATCATTCTGCAGTACTACTTCAACTCGTCGACGGCACGGTTCCGGCCGTTCGTCGGGATCGGCGTGGCCTACAGCTGGTTCAGCAACATCGAACTGAACGGCAACTTCGCGAAGGACATCAACCAGAACCTCGGCAGCGTGCTCGCGGCCGGCGCCGGCAAGCCGGGGCCGACGTCGGTGGAGGGCAAGGCGTCGTCGTCGTTCACGCCGGTCTACAACGTCGGCGCGAGTTATGCGATCGACAAGCACTGGGGGCTCACCGCGACGCTGACGTACATGCCGCTGAAGACCTACTCGTCGCTCGTGATCAAGGCGGCGGACGGTTCGACGCTCGCGACCACGCGCACGCGTCTGAAGGCCGATCCGCTGATCACGTTCGTCGGGATTTCCTACAAGTTCTGAACCGACCGGCGCGCATGACGCGCGCCGGCGGTTTCCTGCGACCGGCTGGCCGGATTCGTCCGGCCGGAAGGTTGCGTTCCTGGCGGCGTGCCGCCATTTGTGAAGAGAGGGGGCAGTTCAAATGAGCATTCGCAAAATCGTGTCGCTTGTTGCTGCAGTGGCTTTCACCGCGGTTTCGGCCGCGCCTGCTTTCGCCGTCACCGTTTCGCGTGCCGATGGCCAGCCGATGAATCCGAACGGCGAGCCGTTTTCCGTGTCGGGGCTCACGAGCCTCAGCAAGGGCTCGATCAGCGCGACCTGCACGGCGACGTTCAACGGGACGATCACGTCGACCGGTATCGTCAACATCACGTCGACGACGTTCTCGGGCGGCGGCACCTGCGGCCTGATCAGCGGCACGGCGAGCAGCACGTCGCCGTGGACGGGCCAGGCAGACAGCACGACGCAGCTGTCGATCAACAACGTGCAGGTGAACGTCGCGCTGCTCGGCGCATGCGGCCCGAGCAAGGTGGTCACGGCATGGAACGATCCGAACTCGTCGCTGACGTTCAATAACTCCGTCCTGACGCCGAATTGCTCGGTGTCCGGCACGGTCACGACGTCGCCGAAGTTCCACGTGCAGTAAGCGTCGCGGAACGAAGCGGGAGCCCGCCGCGCGCGAGGGCCGTGCGGCAAGCGTGGCGGGTTTCCGTTACCTCGATCCATTCATATCGTCGCGCGTATCGGCGCGATGGCCGGTTGGCCGCACGTGTCGCGATCCGATGCGGGCGGCCTTGCAGGGTCGGCGCGGCATACCGCGCCACCCGATTCGACTGAAACAACATCATTCCGATTGGCCAGAACTATCCCGGACGACCCATGCTCACCGACCCAGCGAAGTATGGTGATGCCCGCGGCGCGACGCCTGACCGGCTGCGCACGGCCGCGTGGTTGCAGTACCTGATCGAACATCTCGACGCGGCCGCTTGCGCGATGGCGGCGGGCGACGCCGGCGACACGACCGTCGTCGCGTCGCATGCGATACGCGTGCGGGCAGGCGAGAGCCTGTCTCGCGACGCGACGGCGGCCCTTCAACGGCTGGTACCGTGGATCGCAACGGACAGCGGCGGTTGCGCATGCGACCCGACCGACCTGCCCGGCGCGTGCTCGCATGGGCCTTCCGCGCAGCAGATGGCGGAAGCCGAACGCTGTTGCCCCGGCTCGCGCGCCGTGTTCGAAGCGGCGCACGGCGTGATCGATGCGTGCGCATTCGACGATCCCGACGTCGGATGGGCTGCACTCGAACGGATCGCGGGCGGTGTCGAATGCAACGACGCCGATGCCGGCGAACGCGCCGCAGATGAAAAACACGGGCAGGGCGAGATACCCGTTGCGAAGAACCTGAGAGAAAAGCTGGCCGTCGTCGCGGCGACGAGAGCGGAAACATCGGCCCGGCCCGGCGCCATCATCGACGCGATCGTGCTGCGCGCGTGCGGCCCGCGCGACGATGCATCGCGCATCGACGAGATGGCCGCGCTCGCGATGTTCTCGGCCGAGCTCGCCGCCGGCAACGGGGTTTCCGTTGCCGCGTATGGCGGTCAGCACAATCTCGTTGCGCAGGCGATCCGCACGCATCGCGCCGATCTCGCGTCGACGGACGCGCTGCTTGCCGCGCTATCCGTGTGCAGGCTCGATCGACTCGTCGGCGCGGGCAGCTTCTGGGCGTATTACCTGCTGGCCGGCGTCGTGATCGCGGCGCCGGACGCGGTGCGGGACATCGGCCGGCGCTTTCATGGCGACACATGGCAGACATGGCTCGATCACGTGCTCGCGTGGCCGGCGGTCAACCGCTTCGGGCCGACGGAGGATGCCGCGTTCGACCGCCTGCGCAATGCGATGAGCCTGACGTCGCGATGGAATCCGATCGTCCGCGCGAAGCGGATGCGGACGCACGCCGTGGCGGCAGCCCGGCCCGGTGACGACGCGAACAAGGCTGACTGACGCACGGCCTTTGCCGACACGATACGACACGCCCCACGCGCGAGCACTCCGTTCGCGCTGAAATACGGCACCCCATTCGCATGCGCGAGTGGGGCGCCAAACGGTGGCACGCCGCGCCGTCACACCACCCTGACCGACCGCGCGACACCCGCGGATCCGAGCCGCATCGACCGGACGCAGTATGATTCCGCAGACGATGCCGGCGATCGATCGATCCGCAGTACCCGACCGCCCGCACCGCCGAAGGTCCGTCAAGCCAGTTGAAAGCCGGACGCGAACAGCCGTCGCGCGAGATCGCCGCTGCCGAACCCGCGTCCGGACCCCATTCATCGAAACGGTCGGTCAGATGTCAAAGCAACACAAGAAAATCCTTCTCCTGAGCGTCAGCGCCGGCGCCGGTCATACCCGCGCGGCCGAAGCGATCCGCGCATTTGCGGACCACCATCCCGCCGGCATCGAAGCCACCCACCTGGACGTGATGGACTTCGTTTCCACCGGTTTCCGCAAGCTGTACACCGATCTCTACATCAAGCTCGTCAGCAGCCAGCCGGCGCTGTGGGGCTACCTGTACCAGAAGACCGACGAGGTCGATCCCGCCGCGCCGTCGCAGAAGATCCGGCGCGCGATCGAGCGGCTCAATTGCCGGCAGTTGCTCGCGGAGATCGAACGGCAGCGCCCGGACGCGATCATCTGCACGCACTTCCTGCCCGCCGAACTGCTGTCGCGCGAGATCCGCAAGGGGCGCGTCGATACGCCGGTATGGGTGCAGGTCACCGATTTCGACCTGCACAGCATGTGGGTCGTGCCGAACATGCGCGGCTATTTCGCGGCCAACGACGAGATCGCGTGGCGCATGCATGCGCGCGGCATGGCGCCTGAAACGGTGCACGTCAGCGGTATCCCGATCATGCCGGCGTTCGGCCAGCCGCTCGATCGCGCGGCCTGCGCGGCCGAGTTCGGCCTCGATCCCGCGCGGCCGACGTTCCTGATGATGTCGGGCGGCGCCGGCCTCGGCGGGCTCGACGTGCTGGCGACGCGGCTGCTGGAGATGGACGCCGATTTCCAGCTGATCGCGCTGGCCGGCAAGAACCAGGCGATGCTGGCGTCGCTGCAGGCGCTCGCCGCGCGGCATCCCGGCCGGCTCTTTCCGCAGGGCTTCACGCAACAGGTCGAACGCCTGATGGCCTGCGCCGACCTCGTCATCACGAAGCCGGGCGGCCTGACGACGTCCGAATGTCTCGCGATGAAGCTGCCGATGATCGTCAATTCGCCGATTCCGGGCCAGGAAGAGCGCAATGCCGATTTCCTGCTCGAACAGGGCGTGGCGCTCAAGGCCATCGACGACGATGCGCTCGTCTACCGGATCCGCGCGCTGCTGCAGACGCCGGAGCGCCTGGCCGACATGCGCCGCCGTCTGGCTCCGCTCGGGCGGCCGCTGGCCGGACGCTTCGTGCTCGACCGCGTACTGGGCCTGGAGCCTGCCGCATGAGCGTCGCGCGTTTTGTGCCGACGCGTCATACGCTGTTCGTCGTCGCATGGGTCATGTTGCTCGCGTTCTTTTTCGCGAACGTCGAGATCCAGATCGAGGGCAGCGCGGGCTGGGCCGCCAACCTGCCGACCTGGCGCATCGAGCATCACTGGCTGCTCGACCTCTTCTGGGGCGGGCGTCCGATGACCGGCTACCACGCGTGGGTGTTCCCGTTCGTCGCGCTGTTCTTCCACCTGCCGCCCATCTTCAATGCGCGGTGGTCGTGGCGCATCGAAGCCCGCATCATCGCGTGCATCATGGTGTTCTGGCTGACCGAGGATTTTCTGTGGTTCGTGCTGAATCCGGCCTATGGTCTGGCCCGCTTCAACCCGGCCAACGTGCCGTGGCATATCCACTGGCTGGGCGTCGCGCCGACCGACTACTGGACCATGAGCGCCGCCGCGATCGTGCTGTTCATCCTGTCGCGCGAGCGCAGCAAGCGCGCATTTTATTGAACGCTGAACCGACATGAAAACCGCCTTCATTGCCGCGCTCGCCGTCACGCTCGCCGGGCTCGTGCAGCCGGCCCATGCGGATCCGGCCTCCGGTGTTGCGGCTGGACCGATCGCGGCCCGACCGATTCAATGGGCGCAAAGTATTGCCGACGCGCGCGTGAACAACCTGCATCGAATCACGCCGACGCTGTACCGCAGCGCGCAGCTGTCGCGGGCGGACGTGCCGGAGCTGCAGAAGCTCGGCATCCGCAAGGTCATCAGCTTCCGCGCGTTTCACGCGGACGACAGCATCCTGGCCGGTACGCAGATCAAGATGCAGCGCATCCGGATCAACACGTGGGACATCCGCGACGAAGACATGGTCACCGCGCTGAAGGCACTGCGAACCGCCGACCAGGACGGCCCGGTGCTGATTCACTGCCAGCACGGCGCCGATCGCACGGGCCTCGTCTCCGCGCTGTACCGGATGGTGTACCAGGGCTGGACGCGCGAGCAGGCGCTCGACGAGTTGCAACACGGCGGTTACGGGTTCCATCCGATCTGGCAGAACATCACGAATTACCTGGAGCACGTCGACGTCGAGCGTTTGCGGCGAGAGGTCAACAACGGTTGAGCCGGGAATAAAAAAACGCCGCTGACGGGAATCGTCAGCGGCGTTTTCGTTGGTAGGTCCCGGAGCGGGCAGTGCGCCCGCCGTCGTCAGACCGTCTCCGGCTGCCGCACGGCCTTCGCGACATTCCTTGCCAGCGCGCCGTTCGCGACAAAGTACGGCACGTCGACACGCGCGAGCGACTTGCGACCACGGATCTTGTCGGCGATCTTCTCGGCGATCATGATCGTCGGCGCGTTCAGGTTGCCGGTCGTGATGATCGGCATGATCGACGCATCGACGACACGCAGTCCTTCCAGCCCGTGCACGCGACCCTCTTCGTCGACCACGGCCATGTCGTCGTAACCCATCTTGCACGAGCACGACGGATGGAACGCGGTCTCCGCACGGGCCCGCACGAACGCGTCGAGTTCCTTGTCGGTCTTGCAGTCGGCGCCCGGGTTCAGCTCGCGGCCGCGATAGCGGTCGAGCGCGGGCTGCCGCATGATCTCGCGCGTCGCGCGGATCGCATCGCGGAACTCGCGCCAGTCGAGCGCTTCGGCCATGTAGTTGAACAGGATGCTCGGATGCTGGTTCGGATCGCGCGAGCGCAGCTTCACGCGGCCGCGGCTCGGCGAGCGCATCGAGCCGACGTGCGCCTGGAAGCCGTGCATCTCGATCGCGTTCGAGCCGTTGTAGTTGATTGCAACCGGCAGGAAGTGATACTGGATGTTCGGCCACGGATCGTCGTCGCGCGTGCGGATGAAACCGCCCGCCTCGAAGTGATTGCTCGCGCCGAGGCCCGTGCCGTTCAGCATCCATTCGAGGCCGATCTTCGGCTGGTTCCACCACTTGAGCGCCGGGTACAGCGATACGGGCTCCTTGCACTCGTACTGGATGTACATCTCCAGGTGGTCCTGCAGGTTCTGGCCGACACCGGGCAGGTCGAGCACGACGGGAATGTCGAATTCCTTCAGCCACGCGCCGGGGCCGACGCCCGAGCGCTGCAGCAGTTGCGGCGATGCGATCGCGCCGCTGCAGACGAGCACCTCGCGGCGCGCATGCGCGGTCGCGCGCTCGCTGCCGCGCAGGTACGTGACGCCCGATGCGCGCTTGCCGTCGAACAGGATGCGGTCGGCGAGCGCGTGCGTGACGATCTCGAGGTTCGGCCGCGCACGCGCCTGGTCGAGGTAGCCGCGCGCGGTGCTCGCGCGGCGGCCGCGCGGCGTGACGGTGCGGTCCATCGGGCCGAAGCCTTCCTGCTGATAACCGTTCAGGTCGTCGGTGCGCGGGTAACCGGCCTGCACGCCCGCGTCGACCATCGCTTCGAACAGCGGGTTCACGCCCGGCTTGCTGGTCGTGACCGACACGGGGCCGTTGCCGCCGTGGTAGTCGTTCGGGCCGACGTCGCGCGTCTCGGCTTTCTTGAAGTACGGCAGGCAGTCGAGATACGTCCAGTTCTCGAGGCCCTTGTGCGTCGACCAGTTGTCGTAGTCGAGCGCGTTGCCGCGGATGTAGCACATCCCGTTGATCAGCGACGAGCCGCCGAGCCCCTTGCCGCGGCCGCATTCCATCCGGCGGTTGTCCATGTGCGGCTCGGGGTCGGTCTCGTACGCCCAGTTGTAGCGGCGGCCCTGCAGCGGATAGGCCAGCGCCGCCGGCATTTGCGTGCGGAAGTCGAAGCGGTAGTCGGGGCCGCCCGCTTCGAGTAGCAGCACCGTGACGTCCGGATCTTCCGTCAGGCGCGTTGCGAGCACGTTGCCCGCGGAACCGGCGCCGCAGATGATGTAGTCGTATTCGCGTGTCGTCATGACGGGTTCTCCTCCTTGAAGACTCAAAACACCGGGTTGTAGCGGCCGAGCTCGACCTGCACCGACTTGATCCGAGTGTAGTGCTCGAGCGTCGTGATGCCGTTCTCGCGTCCGACACCGGATTGCTTGTATCCGCCAACCGGCATCTCGGCCGGCGATTCGCCCCACGTGTTGATCCAGCAGATGCCGGCTTCGAGGCGATGGATCGTGCGGTGCGCGCGCGACAGGTTCTCGGTCACGACGCCGGCCGCGAGCCCGTAGTGGGTGTCGTTCGCGCGGGCGATCACTTCGTCCTCCGATTCGAAATCGAGGATGCTCATCACCGGCCCGAAGATTTCCTCGCGCACGATTTTCATGTCGTCGCGGCAGTCGCCGAACACGGTCGGCGCGACGTACTGGCCGCTGCCGAAGTGACCGTCGGTCAGGCGCGTGCCGCCCGCGAGCAGTTTCGCGCCTTCGGCCTTGCCGCTTTCGATGAAGCCGAGCACCTTGTCGAGCTGCGCGGCCGACACGAGCGGGCCGAAATTGGTGTCGGCATCGGTCGGCTTGCCGACGCGGATGCGCTTCACGCGTTCGAGCACGCGCTGCGTGAACGCGTCCTTGATCGAGCGGTGCACGAACACGCGCGTGCCGTTCGTGCAGACCTGGCCCGAGCTGAAGAAGTTGGCGGTCACCGCGATGTCGGCCGCGCGGTCGAGGTCCGCATCGTCGAACACGATCAGCGGCGACTTGCCGCCGAGTTCCATCGTCACTTCCTTCAGCGACGACGCGCCGGCCAGCGACATCACCTTCTTGCCCGTCTCGACGCCGCCCGTGAACGACACCTTCGCGATGTCCGGGTGGCCGGTGAGCAGCGCGCCGACCGAGCCGTCGCCCTGCACGACGTTGAACACACCGGCCGGCACGCCGGCTTCCGTATAGATTTCCGCGAGCTTCAGCGCGGTCAGCGGCGTGACTTCGCTCGGCTTGAACACCATCGCGTTGCCGGCCGCGAGCGCGGGTGCCGTCTTCCAGCACGCGATCTGGATCGGGTAGTTCCATGCGCCGATGCCCGCGCACACGCCGAGCGGTTCGCGGCGCGTATAGACGAACGAATCGGCGCGCAGCGGCACCTGTAGCCCTTCGATCGCGGTCGCGAGGCCCGCGTAGTACTCGATCACGTCCGCGCCGGTGACGATGTCGACCGCGAGCGTCTCGCCGATCGGCTTGCCGGTGTCGCGCGTTTCCAGCGCCGCGAGCTCGTCGTTGCGCTCGCGCAGCAGGTCGACCGCGCGGCGCAGGATGCGCGAGCGCTGCATCGCGGTCATCGCGGCCCATTCGCGCTGGCCTTCACGGGCGGACGCGACCGCGCGGTCGACGTCCGCCGCGCTCGCCTGCTGCACCTGAGCCAGCAGTTCGCCGGTGGCGGGATCGAAGGTGTCGAAAGTCTTGCCGCTCGTGGCGTCGACGTAACCGCCGCCGATGTAGAGGCGCTGCAAACCGAATACGGACATGAGGATCTCCTAAAGGGCGATTGCGTGCCGCGTCAGTCGGACGCGAGCAGCAGGTCGATGTAATCGTGGGCGAGCTTCAGCGCCGCCCGGGTGTCGATCGGGCCGCCGGCTAGCGCGCCGCGCAGCCACAGGCCGTCGATCAGCGCGGCGAGGCCGCTGGCGGCTTCCCGCGCTTTCGTGCGCGGCAAGGCCTTCGCGAATTCGGCGCACAGGTTCGAATGGAGGCGCCGCGTGTTGACGTGCTGCAGGCGCTTGAGCATCGGGTCGTGCATGCTCTGCGACCAGAACGCGAGCCACGTCTTCATCACGGGCGCGCTGACCTGCGTGTCGTCGAAGTTCGCGGCGACGATCGCGCGCAGCCGGGCGCGCGGGTCCTTGCGTGCGGCCACGCGACGGGCCGTGGTGGCGGACCACAGGTCGCGCAGCACGTGCCGCATCGTCGCTTCGAGCAGGCCGTTCTTGTCGCCGAAGTAATGGCTGACGATGCCCGTCGAGATGTTCGCGCGTTGCGCGACCGATGCGAGCGTCGTGCCGGGCAGGCCCGCTTCGTCGATCGAGCGCAGCGTGGCGTCGATCAACTGCGCGCGGCGAATCTCCCGCATTCCGACTTTCGGCATCGCGACTCCCTTCGCCCGGACGGGCCAACCATGGAAGTCGAGAGCTTAGCGGTTTTTTATTGATCGTTCAATCAACAAAAAATCGGGGTCCGACGATGAAGCGAGGCTCGGCGGTGTCGCGGATCGGCCACGCGCGGCGATGTGCAGGTGCGGAAAAATGAATTGAAAGAATGTTGAATAACGAGAATTATGTTTAAAACGGTTTGTGAAAAGATGGTGCAATGCACTGGAAAATTTCCGGTCTCGTTTCTATTACGAAACGAAAGAGTGTCGAGGTATGTGATATTCACCGCGATGTGAAATTGTGAATGCGGATGGTGAAGGTCGGTAAATTCCGAAAATCCGTTTCAAGCAGGCGATTTAAATGCTGTACATCGTTGAATAAAAAGAAAAATATGTGGTTTGTGTGTACTGATGAAGGGTGCTCGCAAACGATTGCCGTCGCCTTGGGGACGATCCCGCATACCATAGAAAATGATAAAAAAATTTGAATCCGGCCCATTTCCCAACTGAGTAGAGGGGCTCGTTGGAATGACTTGAGTCAGTAATATTGTCCGTATTAGTATGGCGCCGCACTACGAGGAATGAATGGGCGCCGCGGGTATTTGCCGCGGTGCGTCGGTTATGGGCTCGGCGACAGGTCGTGCGCCGGGCCGACGCCAGCCATTGCGCACCTGCAGCATGCCGCGACGTCGAGACGCCGCATCCACCGGAGAACGACGATGCCGACCGAAAAACACGTGGTCCCGCTGCCGAATGGTCTGAAGGTCTACGTCGAACGGAACGTGTTCGACCCGGCCTTCGACACGGCGATGCTCGTCAACGGCGCGCTCGCGACGACCGCGTCGTTCGGGCAGACCGTCCAGTATCTGGGCGAGCGGATGAACACGATCTGCTTCGACCTGCCGTATGCGGGGCAGTCGCGCCAGCACAACCCGGGCTGCTTCATCCTGACGAAGGACGACGAAGCCGCGATCCTCCAGCATCTGGTCGAGCGCTTCGCGCCCGCGTTCCTGGTGTCGGTGTCGTGGGGCGGCGTCGCGTCGCTGTTCGCACTCGCGCGCGGCTGCCCGAGCGTGCGGCGCGCGGCGATCTGCTCGTTCTCGCCGTTCCTGAACGACGCGATGGTCGACTACGTGACGCGCGCTCGCGATCACATCGCGGCCGGCGAGAACCTGAAGGCCGCGCAGTTGCTGAACGACACCGTCGGCCGCTACCTGCCGCGCATCATGAAGCTGTACAACTACCGGTATCTCACGCGCCTGCCGCGCGACGAGCAGGACCAGGTCGCGTTCCACGTCGACCAGATCCTGTCGCTGCAGCCCGAGCGCTACTTCAGCGAGTTCTCGAACATCGGCTGCGAGCTGCTGTTCCTGAACGGCGAGCGCGACGAATACACGACGCCGGCCGACGTGCGCCAGCTCGGCGCGCACGTGCAGCGCGCGCGGTTCGCGACGGTGCCGGACGCCGGCCATTTCCTCGACATCGAAGGCCGCGCGCAGCGCGAATACACGCGTAACGCGCTGCTCGATTTCTTCTGCGACGGATCGCCGGTCGCGGCCGGCATGGCGCTTGCCGCCGCGCAGGCGTGCGTGTCCGCGCCGATGCACGCGTTGTCGTCGTGACGCCGCGCATCGCGCATCCGGCGTATCCGAATTCCCATCCCAACGAGGCAGGCCAGCCGTGAATATCGTTCAGACCATCGCCATCGTCGTTCCGTGGGCCGCATGGCTCGCCTACTGGATCGCCACGTCGCAGGGCGTGAAGACGACCGTGCGCAAGGAAGCGTCACGCTCGCGCACGCTGCAGTCGATTCCGCTGATCGTCGGCGGCGCGCTGATCATCCTGCCCGATCCGTCATGGCAGGCGCTCGTGCCCGACTGGCAGCGCTTCGGCCTGCAGGCGCAGTGCGGGCTCGCGGTGCTGGTCGCCGGCCTGCTGTTCTCGGTATGGGCGCGGCTGCACCTCGGCACGAACTGGAGCGTGTCGGTCACGCTGAAGGAAGACCATGAACTCGTGCGCACGGGGCCGTACGCACTCGTGCGCCATCCGATCTACACGGGCTGCCTGATCGCGCTCGTCGGCGCCGCGCTGATCGGCGGTGAATGGCGCGGCGCGATCGGCGTGCTGCTCGTGTTCGCGTCGCTCGCGTACAAGGTGCGCGTCGAGGAGAGCTGGCTGACCGGGTATTTCGGGCCGGCGTATGCGCAGTATCGCCGCGAGGTCGCGGCGCTGATTCCCGGCTTCTACTGAACCCCGCGAGGCGCGCGATGGCGAAGATGATCGTGACCGCGATCGGCTCGGCGGGCGACGTGCATCCGCTGCTCGGCGTCGCGCGCACGCTCGCGGCGCGCGGTCATGACGTCGTGTTCTGCACGCATGCGCCGTTCGAGGCAGCCGTGCGCCGTTGCGGTTTCGCGTTCGTGCCGGTCGGCACCGCGGCCGAATACGAGGCCGCGATGGCGAACCCCGCGCTGTGGGATCCGCGCACGTCGTTCCGCACGCTGTGGCAGGTGATCGCGCCGATGCTGCGCCCGCACTACGACGCGCTGCGCGCGCTGACCGACGGCGATACGGTCCTCGTCGGCACGCTGTGGGCGTTCTCCGCGCGCTTCATGCAGGAGCTGCACGGCACGCCGTACGTGTCGGTACAGGTGTCGCCGTCGACGCTGCTGTCCGCGCATGCGCCGCCGACGCACCCGCGCCTGACGATTCCCGCGCGCTGGCCGCTGCCCGTGAAGTCGGCGCTGATGACGCTGATCGAGCGGCAGGTGCTCGACCGCGTGTGCGGCCCCGCGCTCAACGCGGTGCGCCGCGATCTCGGGCTCGCGCCCGCGCGGCGCGTGCTCGGCCGCTGGCTGCATTCGACCGACGGTGTGCTGTGCCTGTTTCCCGGCTGGTTCGCGCCGGCGCAGCCCGACTGGCCGTCGAATCATCTGCAAAGCGGTTTCCCACTGTTCAACGACATTACGACGCCCGACGAAGATGCGGAACTGGATGCGTTTCTGGCGGCCGGCGAGCGGCCGGTCGTGTTCACGGCCGGCTCGACGCTCGTCGATCATGCGGCGTACGCGCGCGCGGTGGCGGACGCGCTGCGTGCGACCGGCGCGCGCGGCATCCTGCTGACGCCGCACGATGCGGCGCCGGACGGCAACCGGCTGCTGGTGCGCCGCTTCGTGCCGATGCGCACGCTGCTGCCGCGTTGCCGCGCGCTCGTGCATCACGGCGGGATCGGCACCGCGGCGCTCGCGTGCGAGGCCGGGATCGTGCAGGTCGTGACGCCGTTTGCGCACGACCAGTTCGACAACGCGCAACGCGTCGCAGCGAGCGGCTGCGGTGTGCGCGTCGACGGCCCCGTCGACGGCGCGCGTCTCGGCGCGGCGCTGGCGCGCGTACTCGACGACCCCGCGTTTGCGGTGCATGCGGCGCGCACGCGCGCGCTGATCGCTGCCGCGCCGGACGGCTGTCACGCGGCCGCCGATTTCATCGAACGGTTCGCGCCGAAGCGCGGGTGGAAGGGCGCGCGAGCCGACGTCGCGGTGGCGGGCGCATGAGCACCGCGTCGCCGCTTCACGATGGGCCCGCCGCGCCGTCCGCGTTCGACGTGCCGGCCCCCGCGCCGGCCGCGCAGCCGGTGCGCGGCATCCGGCTCGCGCTGCTGACGTTCGCGCTGTCGCTCGCGACCTTCATCGAGGTGCTCGACTCGACCGTGACGAACGTTGCGGTGCCGGCGATCTCCGGCAGCCTCGGCGTGTCGAACAGCCAGGGCACGTGGGTGATCAGTTCGTATTCGGTCGCGGCCGCGATCGCGGTGCCGTTGACGGGCTGGCTCGCGCGCCGCGTCGGCGAGTTGCGGCTGTTCGTCGGCGCCGTGCTGCTGTTCACGTTGACGTCGCTGCTGTGCGGGCTCGCGCGCGACCTGCACGTGCTGGTGATCTGCCGCGCGCTGCAGGGGCTGTGCTCGGGGCCGATGGTGCCGCTGTCGCAGACGATCCTGCTGCGCACGTTCCCGCCGGACAAGCGCACGATCGCGCTCGCGCTGTGGGCGATGACGGTGCTGCTCGCGCCGATCTTCGGGCCGGTGGTCGGCGGCTGGATCGTCGACAACTTCTCGTGGCCGTGGATCTTCCTGATCAACCTGCCGATCGGGCTGTTCTCGTTCGCGGTCTGCACCGCGATGCTGCGCCCGGACGCGCAGCGCGGCGCGGCCGGCCCGATCGACGTGCCGGGCATCGTGCTGCTCGTGATCGGCGTCGGCTCGCTGCAGGCAATGCTCGATCTCGGCCACGATCGCGGCTGGTTCGATTCGCCGCTGATCGTCACGCTCGCGGTGGTCGCGGGGCTCTCGATCGTGTCGCTGCTGATCTGGGAGGCGGGCGAGGCGCACCCCGTCGTCGATCTCAGCCTGTTCCGCGACCGCACGTTCTCGTTTTGCGTGCTGATCATCTCGCTCGGGATGATGAGTTTCTCGGTGGTCGGCGTCGTGTTCCCGCTGTGGATGCAGGCCGTGATGGGCTACAACGCGTTTCACGCGGGGCTCGCGACGGCATCGCTCGGCGTGCTCGCGCTCGTGTTCTCGATCCTCGTCGGCCTGTACGCGCATCATTTCGACGCGCGCGTGCTCGCGACGGTCGGTTTCCTCGTGTTCGCGGGCGTGCTCGCGTGGGACGCGCATTTCACGCTGAAGATGACGTTCGCGCAGATCGCCGCGCCCGGCCTGATCCAGGGGATCGGGCTGCCGCTGTTCTTCATCCCGCTGACCGCCGCGACACTGTCGCGCATTCCCGACGACCGGCTTGCGGCCGCGTCGAGCCTGTCGAACTTCCTGCGCACGCTGTCGGCCGCGTTCGGCACCGCGATGAGCGTGACGCTGTGGGACAACCGCGCGACCTATCACTACGACGTCGTGTCGCAATCCGTCACGCATGCGTCCGCGAACACGCAGCGCTTCGTGCATGCGCTGAACGGGATGGGCGTGGACGGCGTGCGCGAGCTGAGCACGCTGCATCAGGTCGTGATGCAGCAGGCGTACATGATGGCGACGAACGACATGTTCTGGATGGCGAGCATGACCTGCCTCGTGCTCGCGGCCATGATGTGGCTGACCCGACCGAAGCGCGGCGCGGCGGCGTCCTTCGGGCATTGAGGAGATGAACATGACGACACTCGGCGCACTCGTGATCCTGTATCACCCGAGCGATGCGCAGCTCGAAGCGCTCGGCGCATGGCGGCATGCGTGCGATGCATTGCTCGTCGTCGACAACACGCCGCAGCCCGATGCACGGGCACGCGACCTGTGTGCGCGCGACGGCATCGCGCTGCTGCATCACGGCAATCGCGGCGGGATCGCGGGCGCGTACAACGCGGGGCTCGCGGCGCTGTTTCGCGACCGCATCGATGCGGTCGCATTGTTCGACCAGGATTCATCGGTGCCGGCCGCGTATTTCCCGGTGATGCGCGACGTCTGTGCGGGGCTCGCGGGGCGTGCGTTCCTGGCCGGCCCGCGCATCTTCGACGAGAACGCGCGCAGCTTCCTGCCCGAGCTTTCGACCAACGGCATCGGGCTGCGCCGCCTGCACATCGAGCCGGGCGCGCCGTTGCAGCGCTGCGCGTTCCTGATCTCGTCGGGCTGCGTCGTGTCGCGCGACGCGTTCGACCTGCTCGGCCGGTTCGACGAGACGCTGTTCATCGATCACGTCGACACCGAATACAGCTTCCGCGCGCTGTCGCGCAACGTGCCGCTCTATGTCGTGCCGTCGCTGGTGCTGCCGCATCGGATCGGCGCGAAGCAGCGCCACGCGATCGGCCCTTTTGAAATGACGTCGATGAATCATTCGTGGCAACGCCGCTACTACAGCGCGCGCAATGCGGTGCAGCTCGGGATGCAATACGGGCTGCGCTTTCCGGTGGCGATCGTGCCGAACCTGCTGACCGTGTGGCAGATCGTGCAGATCGCGCTCGTCGAACGCGACAAGCGCGCGAAGCTCGCCGGCATCCTGTTCGGCGTCGCGGACGGCCTGTTCGGCCGGCTCGGCCCGCTCGAACGCACGCGGCCGCGGCTGGCCGCGCGTGCGCAGCGCATTCAGCAGGGGTGAGGGGCGCGATGCGGCGTGTGAAGAAAGCGGCGAATCCGGCGCGGGGCGTGCAGGGCAGCGCGATGATCGCGGTGGCGGCCGTGCTGCTGGCGTTGGGCGGATGCGTGCCGTCGGGGTTCCTGCCTTCGCTGTCGCTGCGCGCGCCTGCCGACGATGCGCTCGCGCACACGGCCGGCCCCGGCGCGAACGGCGCGTGGCCGGCGCCCGACTGGGTAAAGCAGTTGCAGGATCCGCAACTCGATGCGCTGGTGGCGGAGGCGTCGCAGAACAGCCCCGATCTGCAGGTCGCGCGGGCGCGGCTGCGGATCGCGCAGGCGCAGCTTCAGCAGTTCGATTCGCTGACCGGGCTGACGGGCACGGCCGGCGCGACGGTCAGCCGCGCGCGGATGCCGAAGCCCGGTGACATCGCCGACGTGACGGCCGGCGGTTATCGCGTGCCGGTCGAGATCTTCGGCGATCCGAACGTATCGCCGTCGTCGGTGTTCGTCGGGTTGAACTACCAGCTCGACCTGTGGGGCAAGAACCGCGCGGCGACGAAGAGCCTGATGTCGCTGCGCGATGCGGCCGGTGTCGAGGCCGAACAGGTGCGGCTCACGCTCGCGGTCGCGATCGTCACCGTGTACTGCCAGCTTGACCAGGCATACGCGACACAGGATCTGCTGCAGCAGAAGTTGAAGGTTAGCCAGCGCGTGACAACCGTGCTGCGCGAGCGCACCGCGCGCGGCCTCGACAATGCGTACGACGCGAGCGATGCGTCGATCAAGCGCAGCAAGCTGCTCGCGCAGATCGCGCTGGGCGACGAGCAGATCAAGCTCGCGCAATTGCAGCTCGGCGTGCTGTCGGGCCGCGGCCCCGAGCGCGGGCTCGCGCTGCAGCGGCCACGCGTCGGCGCGTTTGCCGGCGGCGCGCTGCCGGCGCGGCTGCCGGCCGACCTGCTCGGCCGCCGGCCCGACATCGTCGCCGCGCGGCTGCGCGTCGAAGCCGCGTTCGCGAATGCCGATTCGACGCGCGCGCAGTTCTATCCGGACGTGAACCTCGTCGCGCTCGGCGGTGTGTTCGCGCTGACGCCCGCGTCGCTGTTCTCGCGCGATTCGCTCGCCGGGTCGGTCGGCCCCGCGATCTCGCTGCCGATCTTCGACCGCGGCCGGCTGAAGGCGAAGCTCGGCGCGGACGTCGCGCAGGCCGACGTCGCGATCGGCCTGTACAACAAGACCGTCGACGACGCGCTCGGGCAGGTCGCACAGATCGTCACGTCGCTGCAAACGTCGCAGACGCTCGTTACGCAGCAGCAGGACGCGGTGGCGGCCGCGCAGAAGATCGTGCAGATCGCGGCCGATCGCCACCGGCGCGGCGTGCTGATGCAGAAGGATGTCGATGTCGCGGATCTCACGCTGATCGACGAGCGCGCGCAGATGATCGCGCTGCTCGGCAGGCAGCGGACGCTGCGCGTCGGGTTGATCGGCGCGCTCGGCGGCGGGTTCGATGCGGGCGCAACGGTTGCGCAGGCGCCGGCCGTGCATCAGACGCGCAGCGGGGCGGCGCGGCGAGGGGCAGCGGCTGCTGCGGCGGCCGGTACGTCGAACGATGCGCGCGCGGCAAGCGCTGTCGTGCCGCCGTTGACCGGCACGGCGAGCGTCGCACCCGCACGGCGAGACGATGCGGCGCGTCCGTCGACGGTCGGTGCGGCCAACCCTGCCGCGACGCCCCGGAGTACGCCTGTTCTCGCGCGCACGGCATCGGCAAGCCCCGCGCCGGCCCCGTCGGTCATGCCGGCGATCCCCGTCTTCCAGCACGATCGTCTGATCGTTACGCAAAGCGACTGATGCACCACGACAACCTTCATACCGCCGCGCCGCCGGCCGCGCTGAACGACCCGGCACTTGACGCGCGCCGTGCGACGCGCCGCAAGCGCTTCACCGTGTTTTTCGCGATCGTGCTGCTGGCCGCACTTGCATGGATCGCGTTCTGGCTGTTGAGCGACCGCTATTACGAAGACACCGACGACGCGTATGTCGCGGGCAGCATCGTGCAGGTCGCCGCGCAGATTCCGGGCGCCGTGACCGACGTGGTGGTCGCCGATACGCAGGCCGTGCGCGCCGGACAGACGCTCGTGCGGCTCGACGACACCGAGGCGTCCGTTGCGTTCGCGCAGGCGAAGGCGCAGCTCGCGCAGGCCGTGCGGCAGGTCGCGAACGCGAAGATCTCGAACACGATGTACGTCGAGGCCGTGAATGCGCGGCGTGCCGACCTGTCGCTCGCGCAGCGCGCGCTGGTGGCGCGCTCGGGCGCATCGGTCGAGATCGTCGCGCCCGAGGAACTGGCGCGTGCGCGCGCGGCGGTCGCCGGCGCGCAGGCGAATCTCGCGGCCGCGCAGGCGCAGCTCGACGCGGCGCGTGCGCTCGGCAGCAAGCTGCCCGTCGACGAGAGCCCGGCCGTCGTGCAGGCGGCCGCGCAGTTCAAGCTTGCGTACCGGAACCTGAAGCGCACGACGATCGTCGCGCCCGTCGACGGCACGATCGGGCAGCGCTCGGTGCAGGTCGGCCAGCAGGTCGGGCCTGGCGTGCCGCTGATGTCGATCGTGCAGTTGAACCGGCTGTGGATCGAGGCGAATTTCAAGGAAGGGCAGATTCGCCACATGCGCGTCGGGCAGCCGGTCGAGATCGTATCGGACCTCTACGGCTCGCGCATCGCCTATCGCGGCCGTGTGCAGGGTTTCTCGGCGGGCACGGGCAGTGCGTTCTCGATGCTGCCGTCGCAGAACGCGGCCGGCAACTGGATCAAGGTCGTGCAACGCGTGCCGGTCGTGATCGCGCTCGATCCGCGCGACCTCGCCGCGCATCCGCTGCGCGTCGGGCTGTCGATGCGCGCAACGGTCGACACGCACGACCGTAATGGCCATGCGCTCGACAGCGAACCGCCGACGCCGGCCGTCAGCACGCGCGTGCACGACGGTGTCGCGAGCGAGGCGGACGCGGCGGCTGCGGCGGTCATTCGGGAGAATCAGGGCGGGTGAGTGCTTTGGCGCTCGACTGGTCGCAGGCAATCGGACTCGTGTCAGTCAACAAGCCCCAACGCGGGTATTGCATACGTTGCGAGGTGAAAAATCACGACGAAGAGGGTGAGTTAATTGAACGCCAATCTCCACCTAGGGTGACAGTTGCACTCAACTTGTTACACAGCGGCCGCTCGGTGCGTTTGTGGTGTGGTGTGCGCGCCGGAGAAAAATGAAAACGGCCCGCGTTGTGTGGGCTGCGTGGTTACTTCGAGAAGTAATCGGCAAGGTAAAGGGTGCTGGTCACGACAAGAATTGCGATGCCCCATAGCGCCCACTTTCTGACCGGCCATCGCTTCCAAGCAACCGCGTTAAGTGCGCAGAATGCTATAGCGGGGCCGCAAAGATACGAAATCAATACCGGTGCAACCCACCAAGGAGTCGCGCATTTGCCTAGCTCGTTGCAGCCAGTCGCGATGCGGTCAGGTCTTGCGGACCCGTGGACATGACTGAACGTGTAGAAGAAAGTCCATGTGACGAGCAATCCGAACAGCAAGCCGCATAGCGATACCGAAAGTCGTTTCGCTTGATTTATCAAGGAGGATGACGCTCGCGGGAACGTGTGTGGCATCGCTCAGTTCACTATATGCAGAACCCGGATACTCAGGAATGCAAAGAGCCAATGTGCGGCGACGGCGCTAACAAGAAATCCGGTCATGACAAGCGGCGAGCGGCGTCGAGCAAACAGGTAGAAGCCTAGCGCTGCAAACAGAATCGGTGGGGCGAAGATGTATGCGAACAGCTCGACTGTGCTCTGTGCGGTCACAGCGCAGGCATCTACGCCGCCGCCGCACTCCCCCGCGCGCGGAGTGCAGAGTCGAGAGAAGGCGGAACACAGATGGCTGTCAAGCCACGTCCACATAACTACACTCGCTAGTCCGGCAAGCGCGGAACCTGCAGTTCCAAAGAAGCGTCGCATTATTTGATTTCCCAAAAGAGGATCTGTTTCGAATTCCGAAGGTCAGACCATCCGATTGACGTACCTGGCAAAAGCGCTTGCAGGCCAAACACGCGACCATACGTTGCAAGGACGCCGGGCGCGCTGCTGACTGTGAGCCGCGACCCGTTCCACAGGTCGATATGACCGCCGCTCGCATTCTTCTTTGTCTCGCCGTCTCGTGTCCAATATCGTGAGAATTGAATGATGCCTGTACGGCCATTGACCTTCGATTCCCAATCCGCACCGGTTATGTTCTCGGCTTTCGGGAGACCGGCAAACGGTTGTAGCTGCAACCACGTACCCAGTTCGTCGGCGCGTGTCGCGGTCGACTTGCCATCAAGCAAGATGCGCCCGATTTTCTTTGCGCCTGACATCGGCTTGACGGTCTTCGCATTGAACGACTTCATATCGACGCCAACGCGATGCAGCGTGACACTTAGACGGATAGCGCACTGGTTCGTGTATTCGGGGTTGTCGTACGGGTTGCCAGACGGGAAGTTATCCCACAGCTCTTTGAACGTGATTGCGGGAACAGGAATCGACTTCTGCGATCGTGGTGTGTCGTTTGAGCGGACCTTTGACGGTTTGGTATGCGGCATTGTTATTCGTCCCCGTGTTGCTTCGCAAGTGCATCGTCGCCCCAGTAGACGGTGTAGTCGTCGGGGTTGTCACCGGTATGGATTCGAGGCAAGACTCCATCCGTACCAAGACGGCCGGAATGCACGCGACCGTCTGCCGTTTCGATGTAGTAGGGTAAGCCTTCCACCTGATGCTCGGTTGCCTTCACTTGCTCGTCGAATACCCCTTTTTTGACCGACGCGACGCCACCAGTTGCAGTGAGGCTGGAAACGACCTTCCCGTTGCCCTCTACCCTGTCATCACACCATTTTTCGCCGCCAAGCGATGCGACTATGTGCGGAGGTGCCGGGCATGCGCAGATCACGATGTCCTCGTCTAGTGCCACCTCGCCCATGAATTTTATTCGGGAGGGCCCGCCTGACTTGGCGATGACTCCGGGACGCTTGCATGCGGTACAGAAAGCCTGTCCGCCGATCAGGGCGGCTTGATGACTGCCGATCTTGAACGTCGGACCGCTATATGTGCTTATCTGACCGCCGCTCGACAGCGTGTCGCCTACTACTGCGATTCGTCGCATCATGCCTTGAGTCTCCCTCGGAAAGCCATAATCCTAGCGCCACGATGCTTGGGGCCATCTCAATTTTGTTTGCAGTCCGATTAAATATTGACGAATTAGCCGCGCACCCGCTGCGCATCGGGCTGTCGATGCGCGCGACGGTCGACACGCACGACCGCAACGGCCATGCGCTCGACAGTGAACCGCCGACGCCGGCCGTCAGCACGCGCGTGCACGACGGTGTGGCAAGCGAGGCGGACGCGGCCGCCGCGGTGGTCATTCGCGAGAACGCCGGCGGTTGATCGTCTGCCGGTGCGCGATACGTCGAAGGCACCAGTCGGTCGGGCGATGTCCGAAAGATTCGAAAAAGGCATGATGCACGTCAGAAAATATCGTGCCTTGTAGCGGCGCAACGTCATGTTGCGCGCGGCTATGCTGTCGCGCTATCTGGACAGCAATTCGAATCGGAGGCACGTGTGTTCGATCTTTCAGGCAAGGTCGCCGTCATCACCGGAGGCGCGAGCGGGATCGGGCTCGGCATTGCGCGCGGCATGGTTGCCGCCGGTGCGCGCGTCGTGCTCGTCGGCCGCGATCGCGCCAAGGGCGACGCGGCGCTGGCATCGCTGCCGGGCGGCAGCGAACGCGGCCTGTTCATCCAGGCGGACATCACACAGCGCGCCGCGTGCGTGAAGGCCGTCGAGCAGGCGGAGCAGCATTTCGGCAGGCTGGACATCCTCGTGAACAACGCGGGGATGAATATCCGCAAGCAAGGGCATGAACTGACCGCCGACGAGTGGTATCGCATCATCGATACGAATCTGAGTGGCGCCCATTTTTGCGCGCAGGCGATTCATCCCGCATTCCGGCGCGCCGGTGGCGGAAAGATCGTCAATATCGGCTCGATGCTGTCGCTATTCGGCACGACTTACGGCGCGGCCTACGCGGCCAGCAAGGGCGGGATCGTTCAGCTGGGCAAGGCGTGGGCCGTCGAATGGGCGCCGGACAACATCCAGGTCAACACGTTGCTGCCCGGCTGGATCGAAACCGAACTGATCGACGAGGCCAAGCGGCTGTTCCCGGATCTCGAACGAAGCGTCCTCGAGCGCACCCCGTTGCGGCGCTGGGGCAAGCCGCAGGACCTGGCCGGTATCGCTGTCGCGCTGTGCGCCGGTGAGTGCGACTTCGTGACGGGTGCCGTGATTCCCGTGGACGGCGGTTATTCGGTTCAGGGATGACGGCCGGCTGAAGGCTTCCCGTCGTTTCCCGCCCGACTTTCGCATTTCCGCCATCGATGTCGGCGCCGTTCAAACGCGCGTCGCGTTTGAGACATCGGCCCCCCCGTCTCCCGGACTACTCTCGAACAGCACGTTGCGTGTGCGCCGCATTCGCCGGCGCACCACAGCGCCAGCCAACGAGACATGGAGACAATACGATGAGCAGCAATCGAGGTGTCGTCTATCTTGGACCGGGCCAGGTCGAAGTCCAGAGCATCGATTATCCGAAGATGGTCGATCCGAGCGGCCGCGCGATCGGCCACGGCGTGATTCTGAAGGTGGTCAGCACGAACATCTGCGGCTCCGACCAGCACATGGTGCGCGGCCGCACGACTGCGCCGGTCGGCCTCGTGCTCGGCCACGAGATCACGGGCGAAGTGGTCGAAGTGGGCCGCGACGTCGAGACGCTGAAGATCGGCGATCTCGTGTCGGTACCGTTCAACGTCGCATGCGGCCGCTGCGCAATGTGCAAGGACACGCATACGGGCGTGTGCCTGAACGTGAACCCGTCGCGTGCCGGCGGCGCCTACGGCTACGTCGACATGGGCGGCTGGATCGGCGGCCAGGCCGAGTACGTACTCGTGCCGTACGCGGATTTCAACCTGCTGAAATTCCCCGACCGCGACCAGGCGATGGCGAAGATCCGCGATCTGACCTGCCTGTCCGACATTCTGCCGACCGGTTATCACGGCGCGGTGAGCGCGGGCGTGAAGCCGGGCTCGACGGTCTACATCGCGGGCGCGGGCCCGGTCGGCATGGCGGCGGCCGCTTCGGCGCGCCTGCTCGGCGCGGCCGTGACGATCGTCGGCGACATGAACGCTGAACGCCTCGTGCATGCGAGGGCGATGGGCTTCGAGACGGTCGACCTGTCGAAGGACGCGTCGCTCGGCGAGCAGATCGAGCAGATTCTCGGCGTGCCCGAGATCGATTGCGCGGTCGACTGCGTCGGCTTCGAGGCGCACGGCCATGGTTCGTCGGGCCACTCGGAGGAAGCGCCCGCGACGGTGCTGAACTCGCTGATGGAAATCACGCGGCCGGCCGGCGCGATCGGCATCCCGGGCCTGTACGTGACAGACGATCCGGGCGCGAAGGACAAGGCCGCGCAGCACGGCAGCCTGAGCATCCGCTTCGGTCTCGGCTGGGCGAAGTCGCATTCGTTCTTCACGGGTCAGACGCCGGTGCTGAAGTACAACCGCAACCTGATGCAGGCGATCCTGTTCGACCGGCTGCCGATCGCGAAGATCGTCAACGTCGAAGTGATCTCGCTCGACCAGGCGCCGGAAGGCTACAAGAAGTTCGACGGCGGCGCGCCGCGCAAATTCGTCATCGACCCGCACGGGTTGCTGGCGGCCTGATGCGCTGACGTTCGACACGCGCAACGCGAAACGGGCGGCGCCGGAAACGGGCCGCCCGTTGTCGTTGCGGGAGCGAACGATCGGACCACGCGCTTAGTGGCCACGATAGAGCTTCGCGATCTCGGCGTTGGCGGGTGCGCCGTGCCGCACGTGGCCGGTATGCAGGCTCACACGGCGGATCGCATGCGTGCGATGCGCAGGATCGCGACTGCCTCGCCAGTCCGTCAGACGAACTGCGCCGCTGTGCGTTCGGTCAGGCGAGTGCATCGACGGCGCGGCCTGCGCGACCGACATCGCGCCAGCGGGTTCGCTGGCGCCCGGGCCGCCGTTTGGTTGATTGGTTGCCACCTGCGTTCCGTCAGGCGAATGAAACGGATAGACCGGCATCGGCAGGACCGGCAGCACCGGATCGTTCGACGCGAGCAGGCCGGCATCGAGCGCCGTCGCTGTCGGCGTATCGGGACCGCGACAAACTGGATCGGCCTTGCACGTCCGGTCGACCGTCACGTAGCCGCCGACCAGCAGCACGAGTGTCAGGATGCTCAGGATCGGTGCGCTCGATGCGCGAGGTCGCCGGAACGCCGCGTTGCGAAGCGTCCGCGCGACGCGTGACGACCACGTATGAAAGGGCTGCGCTGCGTGCGTCGCGTGTGCGTCGTGCTGCGCCTGGCGAATCGGTACGAACGGCCCGTTCCACTGGCCGCAGACGGGGCAGTGCTCGAGTGCGCGGAATGCCACGAAGCCGCATGCCCGGCAGCGGCAGCAAGCGGCGCGCCGCGATTCGACCCGTGCGCTCAGGACGGCGCGCCAGGCATCGCGCGGGTGGACGTTCCGGTTGGGCAGGATACGCATCGTCGGAAGCGGGCAGGTGTCGTCAGCGGGGCGAACGATCGCCGGTCATCGTGATTCCGGCGCGTCTATGTCGCCTTCATGCGGTGCGCGTATCGCCGATGGTCGTTCGCATGCGGTGCTCATGTGTTTCTCCATGACATCGAACGTGCGGAACGCGTTCGTCCGCAGGTGCTTTCCGCTTCATTCTTTGTCGCTGGCGCGCGAAATACAAGGCGCATGTCGGCGGTCGCGATCCGCGTGCACGCGCCCCGCAAGTTCCGTGCTAACCGTCGTGTCGCTGCCGGGCCGCGAGCGTCCCGATGGTCTGCATCGCGTGCTCGACGGCCGGCGTCCACGGCCGGCCGTAGTTGAGCCGCAGATAACGGCGGAACCCGCCGGTCGCGGAAAACAGCGGCCCCGGCGCGATGCTGACGCCGCTTTCCATCGCATCGCCGAACAGGTGCATCGCATCCACGCGCGGCGGCAGTTCGATCCACAGGAAATACCCGCCGAGCGGCGCGAACACTTCGGTGCCGGCCGGAAAATACGCGCGAACCGCCGCGAGCATCTGTGCCTGGTGCGCGGCGAGATTGCGTCGAAGTTTCCGCAGGAAACGGTCGTACCCGCCGTCGCGCAGGTAGCTCGAAATCGCCATCTGCGCGGGCACGTCGGCCGACGGCGCGCTCGCGCCCTTCGCTTGCCGGATCTGCCGCACGTAGCGTCCGGCCGCGACCCAGCCGATCCGGAATCCGGGCGCGAGGCATTTCGAGAACGAACCGCAATGCAGGACGAGCCCGCTGTTGTCATACAGTTTGGCGGGGCGCGTGGGCGCCGTGCCGAAATGCAGCTCGCCATACACGTCGTCCTCGATCAACGGAACGCCGCGCGACGCGAGCAGATCGATCAGCGCGTGCTTGCGCTCGTCGGTCAATGTCGCGCCGGTCGGGTTGTGGAACGACGTCATGAACCAGCAGGCGCGCACCGGATGCGTGTCGAGCGCTTCGGCGAGCGCGTCGAGGTCGAGGCCGGTGCGCGGGTCGACCGGAATCTCGACGGCCTTCAGGTGCAGGCGCTGCACGGCCTGCAACACTGCATGGAACGCCGGTCGCTCGATCGCAACGATGTCGCCCGGACGCGTCAGCGCCTGCAGGCTGAGTGTCAGCGCTTCGAGTGCGCCGGTCGTGATGACGATCTCGTCCATCGGCAACGCCGCGCCCGCGTTCAGGTAGCGCAACGCGATCTGGCGCCGCAGTGCGTCGTGACCCGGCGGCAAGCCGGACAGCAGTTTCGTGCGATCCATGTTGCGGGCCGCCGACGCCATGTAGCGCCACAGGCTGCTCATCGGGAACAGCGAATAGCTGGCGAATGCGGAACCGAGCGGGACGATGTCCTCGCACTTCAGCGAATCGAGCAGGCGCAACAGCGTATCGTCGCCGCTGGTTTGCGCGGGGGCAGGTTTGCGCGGCGGCTCGTGACCGAACCGCACGTGTTTGTCTTCGAGGTTCGCAACGAAATAACCGGACCGTGCACGCGCGACGATCAGACCCTCGCTTTCGAGCGCGTAGTACGCGCGAAACACGGTGGACGGGCTCACGCCATACGCACGGCAGGCCGCGCGCACGGTGGGAATGCGCGCACCGGCCGCAAGGTCGCCGCGCCGGATCGCTTCGGCGATCGTCTGTGCCAGCGCCGCATATCGCTTCATGCCAGCCCTCCGGCCGCTCGGGCCTTGCTGAAAAAAGAGTAGCACGGCACCGGTCGCATGCAATTGCGCCCCAATCGCTGATCCGCATGTTTTTGACGGGCTTTGATCCTTTTCTTTTGTCTGACGCGCGGGCATCCTCTCGCAAGTCTTGTTCCCGACGTCTGACTACGAAGGAGTCCACGCTGCCCGGCGGCTGATCCGTGACCCTTGCGCGTCCCGCGCGCGACCTTGTCTGCGGCGTCCTTACCTTACCGGAATCGTTCAGCGTGAAATCGAAGACCCTCATCGCGGGCCTCGTGGCCGGCCTCGCCCTCAACCTGTTCAGCGGCGCCGCCACGGCCGCCTGCGTCAGCAACCCCGCAGCCCAGCCCAACGCGACGTTTCCCGCCGCGCTGACCGGCAAGCTCGTCTATCACAGCTACGTCAACTACGGCGACGGCACGAGCCAGCTGTTCCTCTACGACTTCTCGGCTCATACGCTGACGCAGCTCAGCAAGAGCACGTGGGGCATCACCGATCCGATGAACGGCGTGTTCAGCCCCGACGGCAAGTGGATTGCGTTCATGGGCGTCAGCAACGGCGCATGGAACGTGTTCATGCTGCAGCTCGGCGCCGGCACGCCGCCCGTCAACCTGACGAACAGCACGGGCGCGACGCGCAACGAGGATCCGAAGTTCAGCGCGGACGGCAAGACGCTCGTGTTCAAGCAGAACGGCGACGTCAAGCAGGCCACGCTGTCGTACACGAGCGCGGGCCCGGTGGTCACGTCGGTCGTGAGCCTGACGAACGCACCGGCCGGCGCCGAATACTCGATGCCGTATCTTTCGCCGGATTCGAGCGCCGTGTATTACGCGACCGGCACCGGCGCGAACATGGGGCTGATGAAGCGCACGATCGCGACCGGCGCGACCGCCGTGTTCGATCATCCGGCCGGGCTGCAGACGTACTACCCGATCGTGCGCGCGGACGGCATGGTGTTCTACGCGCGCTGGAAAGACAGCGGCGCGGCCGACCAGATCTATTCGAAGACCGCGGACCCGGCGTCGACGCCGAACGCGTTGTCGCTCAACGACTGCATCAGCAACAACTCGGACCCGGCGCCGGTGAGCGGCACGAACTACCTGTTCTTCTCGTCGACGACGGCCGGCGGTTATCAGCTCTACGTGGGTGACGTGACGACCGGCCAGCGCTGGAGCCTGTCGCAGTTCGGCGTGAATGCCGACACGACGAAGGCCAAGCTCGGGTCGAGCTATTACGGCGGCCCGGCCGCCGCGCAGCCGACGCTGCTGTCGCAAGGGCGTCCGGCTGCCGCGTCGGCGAGCTACAACGCGTCGATGACACCCGACAAGGCGTTCGACGGCAACACCACGGGCACGCGCTGGGATTCGCCGGAAGGCGCCGGTGTCGGTTCGCAATGGATCTCCGTGGATCTCGGCGCGGTGAAGCACATCGATCACGTCGATCTGTACTGGGATGCGGGCGCGCTCGTTTATCAGATCCAGACGTCGAACGACAACGCCAACTGGACAACGATCTATTCGACGAGTAACGGTGGTTCATATACCCACGTCACGCTGCCGAATCTCAACGGCAGCGGTCGTTACGTGCGGATGCTCGGCACGCAGCGTGCGACGCAGTGGGGTTACTCGTTGTACGAGATGCAGGTGTGGGGATCGTAAGCGCGAGCCGGACGCAGTCTTCAAGGTCTCGGCATAGTGTCGATCCCCATTGCTGCAGCGATCGCTGATACGTAGCAGATTCCGGTATCGCGATGTTTTGGGAAATGGATGAGTGTGTTCCATCAATCGCGGGAGCCAGGCTGGCCGGACGAGGAACGACGCGTGAGAAGGCGCCGGAACGGCAGGAAGACGACAGCCCGCTTTGCGCGGGCCGGTAACTGCGTCGTGTAACGTCAGTGCGTCTTAGGTATCGGGTTTAGGTTCGGGCAACAGTGATTAGGACACCGGGGCCGAACGTGATCTCGACGCGCCGCCCGGTATCGTCAAACTCGCTGGCCGGAAACGGCAATCTGTAGATTCGCGCGATGACGGAATTTCGTTCGCCTCGAACCGAAAATTGATTCAATGCGGCCTTGACATTCGCTGCACGTCGTTGAGCAAGGGCTTCTGGGTCTCTTTCCGTCGGTTCCGCCAAACCGACAACCGAAACCACATCGATAATGGAAAATCGATTGCGCATATCGGCTGACCACACTGACAGCTTCGCCAGTTCGGTGATAGATAGGTCGCTCGAATCATTGTCGAATCGAACATCAAAATCCCAGCCGGGCAAGTTCGACGGCCCATCGCACGCGAATGTCGTATGTGTGCAACCCAACGCGAGCGCGACGGCAGTTAGCAATTTAGTCAATGTCAACGACATACCCCGCGATGCTGTCGGCGTTGGAATAAGAACGTCTGCATACACGGACGTTTCGTTCCATGGTCGTCAATTGATGGCTTTACTTCGTGGCGTAACGCGTGCATCGTTACACATCCATGCGCAGCTACCTTTACATATCGGTGTAAATTCCACGATTACCTGATGAATGTTGACTGTGCCGTCGGGTCGTTTTTCCACCATTTCATCGGTAAATGTCTTTTTGTCGACGAAAATATTCTCGGCGCTGATGCCAAGTTGTCGTAGGTAATATATCGTATTATCGGCGCGTGCATCCTTTAGCTTCTCAATGTCTTTTTCGTGAATATAAGCGCCGGCAATTACGATTGCTTTAATTTTTACATCAGGCCATTTCTTGGCCTCAATAACGCTACTCGCTATCGTCACTCTGTCTGCATTGGAAAATGTGGTTTTGTTGAATGGAAATTGCACCAGGGCTTCTTCGCCTATCGTACATGCAGTCGCAGTGCCGGACAGCATTGACGACAGCGCGAGAAGGTAGGCTGACAAGCCGGATTTTAGTGAATGTCTGCTCATTATTTGACTATCTTGTCAAAGGTTGCAATGTAGCCGGTGATGCTGTCCGCGTTCGTGATGGCGAGATCTGGGTTCTGCATCGCAAATACTCGCATCCCGATTTCCGTGTCTCCATAGATGACGTCATCGGAATTGAATGTGTCGGTGTAGTGCGTACATTCGTGAATCAGAACCTTTATTTTTGATGCATGGTACAACTCGCCAAACGAATCGCTGCAAAATTTAGAATAGATGGCGATGACCCGTTTATGGGAGTCGGGTTTGCATACAGCGGCATGATTTCGGCCGTTGTCCGGTACGACCGAGCAAGTTAGATTCTTGCTAACTCGGCTGTCCCATCGAACAATTTTTTCAGGAACCAGATCATGCATCGCGGCAAGCAATCGTGGTAGTCCGGAAGATAATGTGCTGCGAATCTGTGCGTCAGCACGTCCAAAATAGATTGTGGCGCGCGCTTGTTCGTTCGCGTCCCATCGCGCTACCGCTGCAATCCGGTCTTTAATCAGCCTGACGGCCGCGTCGCGTGCGCGCATAACGGTCTCTGCGAACTGCTCATTGCTCATGTTTGGGCATATCGGCGTCGTGTTGATGTCGACATATACCTTGGAGCCGGGCGTCGTGTTTGTCGTGGCCGTGTTGTGTACCAATACGTAGTCGTCGTCAGGATTCGGCATTTCTGTTCCTCGCAATCTCGAACTTGAGCGATTCCGCATGCGCGGATATAACGCGCTGCGTATGGCCTGTTGCGTCTGTCTTGCCGGTAAATACCTTTCCCGAGGATAAGCGAATCCGATAGCGAACATTCGCGAGCGGTCGCCCGCTAGCAGCATCGCGCAACACGTATTGTTCATCATGGACACTCGATGCCGGCGTGTGTCTCGCGGGCGTAAGAACGGACCGAGCGGCGAACGGGTTCGCTGCATTGTGGCCGCCGTTGCCCCCATAGAAAATGGTGCTGTCGCTACCCGCGATCAGTCGGTTTTGCCCGCATGGACAGAGTACGGCGTCACCCTCGAGAGCAACACATCGCCCGTGGTGAGTCATGCGCTGCGCACCGCCTACTATCAAGAACGTCCCCTCGCAATTTCCGCATGTCGCCTTGTCGCCATCGAGAGCAACCTGTTTTCCGTGATTGAACATCGTAGACGTAACGGCGATGACGACACCGCCGGTTGTCGTCGCGTCGCCGTTCCTGACTGCTCGTCGGCTCATAGTCGTCTCCTCAATCGAAGTGGGTAAAGATCCAATCGGATGACTCGGGGTCATAGATCGCGTACTGATCGATCGCAGCATCTTCAACAGCGATGGTCGGCGGAATACTTGCCAGCGCTTCCCCCTCTGCATCGGCTATCTGATCAGCCGTCCACGCATCCATCATGTCGAGCGTCTTGCTGAACCCGGATAGTCCGGCCCGGAGATAGGCTGTTTCGATGCGCTCGACCACGCTATCGGGGAAACGGATCGTGAAGTGGGCGCGATGTTCGATCGGCACATCGAAGGATGCAAAGGTGTAGATCATCACTGGATGACCCGCATCGGAAACGATCAGACGGTCCCCGGTCGCCCCATAGGCATAGTTCACGGCGACCAACAGTCGGCCATGCTGTTCCATGAAACGACGCGTGTCGACTTGCCGAAAATCGATCGGCCAAAAGTGATCATCGTCGCCTACAAGCGTTCGGGAACCCATGACCGCGTCGAGGGGCGAAAGGTAGGTGCAAATGAACGGATCGCTCGTGCAGATCATCTGCATGTTGCCGCTATACATCGGATCGATTGCATCGCGCGAACAGGTTTGCGTGGTGTGTAGTTGCTGCACCATCGCGTAAAGCGAGATCGACGAGTGAATAAAATACGGACAACCGGCACGCTCATTTTCTGCCATGGGCTCGGATATCTTGTGCATGGACGAGCTACGGAAGATCGCCGTTAACGATTGATTTGTATATGGGACGAGTACGGTTTTGCGTTAGGAATCCAATTGAAAATTGGAATGATTGACGAACGGCAATGCTGGGGAGAATGATGAGTGGTCAATCGAACACTAACGTCTACGAACCGCGCGTCAAAGTGCGCTGCAATCTCGGACCTGATTGTCTGCTGTCGGCACTACCTGCCAACAAGTGGTTGCAAGTTGATTTTTGAATCGCCGGAAAAACGCAATGGGGGCTCGACATTCAACATCGGCGGCGGAATGGATCGACGGTGACTCGACGACCTGGAAATGGGCGCGCGCCGTGCCGCGATGAACCATTCGCGGCACAACGGCGTATGCAGCGCGGTCGTGATGGCGTCGTGAACCCGTGCACTCAACCGCGGTTCGCGCTGCACTCTGGGCATGAGATGCGGCGAATCCAGGTGGACTGTGAACGAAGGACGAGTTGATCGCGGGAAGGCGGGAAATCGGCCCGGCAGCCGAAATACCGTCAGGTAAGGTGGCTCGAAAGCATCGCGCGGAAAGTGAGCGCCTCTGCGTAGCGTTTGCGACCACGCATTTACGACCTCTCCTCTCAAACGAAAATGCCGTTCAGTTGATTAACTGAACGGCATCAAGATTCAAGGCCGCAGGATTTCTTACGGCGCAGCGCGCGCTTCACGCATGCAGCACATGCGCCGGAAACGCCGGTGCGGCGCTGGCTGAACCCTGCGCAAGCGGCGCGACCTGCTTGCGCCGCTCCCTCGTCGGCGCAACGCCGAACGAGTCGCGATAGCTCTTGCTGAAGTGGCATGCCGACTGGAACCCGCACGCCATGGTGATGTGCATGATCGACATGTCGGTCTGCAGCAGCAACTCGCGCGCACGGCGCAGCCGCAGCGTCAGGTAGTAGTGCGTCGGCGTCATCCCGAGATGTTCGCGGAACAGACGTTGCAATTGCCGCTGCGACATGTTCGCGAGCCGCGCAAGCTCTTCGCGCGACAGCGGCTCCTCGATGTTGTTCTCCATCAGCGCGATCACTTCGAACAGCGACTTGTTCGCAGAGCCGAGGCGTGCGACGAGCGGCATGCGCTGCTGCGCGCTCGTATCGCGCACGTGTTCGACGATGAACTGCTCGGCGATCTGCGTGACGCGCGCGGTGCCCACGCGCGCGGCGATCAGGTTCAGCATCATGTCGAGCGGCGCGACGCCGCCCGTGCACGTGATGCGGTCGCGGTCGATCACGAACAGTTCCTTCAGGAAGCGCGTATCCGGAAACTCTTCCTTCAGCGCCGACATGTTTTCCCAGTGGATCGCGCATGCGTAACCCGCGAGCAGCCCCGACTTCGCGAGCGCATAGGTGCCCGTGCACAGGCTGCCGAGCGGGATGCCCGCGCGCGCGAAGCGGCGCAGTGCCGACAGATGGGAGGGCGTGGTCGCGCGCTGCACGTCGACGCCGCCGCACACGAACACGATGTCGGGCTGCCCCACGCATTCGGCCGGGCCCGTGTCGACCGTGAGGCCGTTGCTCGCCGTGACCGGGCCGCCGTCCGGGCTGATCACCGACCAGCGGTAGAGCGGCTGGCCGCTCAGGTAGTTCGCCATCCGAAGCACCTCGATCGCATTCGTGAACGCGATCATCGTGAAGTTCGGTAACGGCATGAACGCGAAGTGGGACAGCGACGCTGTGCGGTCGGGCGACATGGGGAGCTTCCTGGAATCTCTAATAGCTATAGGCCCGAGGCACGAAACGGGCTGCGGTATTGTGTGAGCCAGCGCAACAAGCGTGCCATACGGCTAAACCCTAGCTCCATACGTTGTATGGCTGAAAGCCGCATGCTGCACTGCACCGTATGCGGGCCGCGCTGCACTCCGTCCGGGCGGCACAGGCACTGCCGGAGTGCGTGTCCATAGGTGAACAGCCGACACCGTTTTTGCAGGTCAACCGGAAAAGCACGACCGGTCACTTGTATAAAACGGACGCGCATGGCGGAAAAGGCAAAGAACGCGTCTAAATTCATCAATCCGCCGAAAATCCGAACGACAAGAATAGAGCCGTCGGCAGCCTTGCACTGGGCAAGCGGGAAACCCAGGCACGGCGGGCCTTGAGCTTCGGTTTCAGCCCTTTATTCTTCGTCACGGACGCACTATGTCGAACAACCAGCCTTTCTTCTCGCAGCCCCTTGCCGAGCGCGACGCGCCGGTGCGCAGCGCCATCCTGAAGGAACTCGAGCGTCAGCAGTCGCAGGTCGAGTTGATCGCGTCGGAAAACATCGTGTCGCGCGCCGTGCTCGAGGCGCAGGGCTCGGTGCTGACCAACAAGTACGCGGAAGGCTATCCCGGCAAGCGTTACTACGGCGGCTGCGAATTCGCGGACGAAGTCGAGGCGCTGGCGATCGAACGTGTGAAGAAAATCTTCAATGCCGGTTATGCAAACGTGCAGCCGCACTCGGGCGCGCAGGCGAACGGCTCGGTGATGCTCGCGCTGGCCAAGCCGGGCGACACGGTGCTCGGCATGTCGCTCGACGCGGGCGGCCACCTGACGCACGGCGCGAAGCCCGCGCTGTCGGGCAAGTGGTTCAACGCCGTTCAGTACGGCGTGAACCGCGACACGATGCTGATCGATTACGACCAGGTCGAGGCGCTCGCGCACGAGCACAAGCCGAACCTGATCATCGCCGGCTTCTCGGCGTACCCGCGTGCGCTCGACTTCGCGCGCTTCCGCGCGATCGCCGACAGCGTCGGCGCGAAGCTGATGGTCGACATGGCGCACATCGCCGGCGTGATCGCCGCGGGCCGCCACGCGAACCCGGTCGAGCACGCGCACGTCGTCACGTCGACCACCCACAAGACGCTGCGCGGCCCGCGCGGCGGCTTCGTGCTGACCAACGACGAGGACATCGCGAAGAAGATCAACTCGGCCGTGTTCCCCGGCCTGCAGGGCGGCCCGCTGATGCACGTGATCGCCGGCAAGGCCGTCGCGTTCGGCGAAGTGCTGCATGCGGACTTCAAGACCTACATCGACAGCGTGCTGGCGAACGCGCAGGCGCTCGGCGAAGTGCTGAAGGCAGGCGGCGTCGACCTCGTCACGGGCGGCACCGACAACCACCTGCTGCTGGTCGACCTGCGCCCGAAGGGCCTGAAGGGCGCGCCGGTCGAGCAGGCGCTGGAGCGCGCGGGCATCACCTGCAACAAGAACGGCATTCCGTTCGACACCGAGAAGCCGACCGTCACTTCTGGCATCCGCCTCGGCACGCCGGCCGGCACGACGCGCGGTTTCGGCGTCGCGGAGTTCCGCGAAGTCGGCCGCCTGATCCTCGAGGTGTTCGACGCGCTGCGTGCGAATCCGGAAGGCGATCAAGCCACCGAACAGCGCGTGCGCCGCGAAATCTTCGCGCTCTGCGAGCGCTTCCCGATTTACTGATCGACCCCCACACAAGAGCAGAGACTGGAGCGAGAGGCAGATATGAGCACGCTGCATCAGGACAGCATCATCATCGACGGACTGAACATCTCGAAGTTCGAGAAGCCGGTGTTCGAGGACATGCGCCGTGGCGGCATCACGGCCGCGAACTGCACGGTGTCGGTGTGGGAGAACTTCACCAAGACCGTCGACAACATCGGCGTGATGAAGAAGAAGATCCGCGACAACAGCGAGCTGCTGACGCTGGTGCGCACGACGGACGACATCTTCCGCGCGAAGAAGGAAGGCAAGACCGGGGTCATCCTCGGCTTCCAGAATGCACATGCGTTCGAGGACAACCTCGGCTACATCGAGGCGTTCCACGACATGGGCGTGCGCGTCGTGCAGCTCTGCTACAACACGCAGAACCTGGTCGGCACGGGTTGCTATGAACGCGACGGCGGGCTGTCGGATTTCGGTCGCGAAGTGATCACCGAGATGAACCGCGTGGGGATCATGGTCGACCTGTCGCATGTGGGCGGCAACACGTCGTCCGAAGCGATCGCGTTCTCGAAGAAGCCGGTGTGTTATTCGCACTGCCTGCCGTCGGGCCTGAAGGAGCATCCGCGCAACAAGAGCGATGCCCAGTTGAAGGAGATTGCCGATGCGGGCGGTTTCGTCGGCGTGACGATGTTCGCGCCGTTCCTGAAGCGCGGGATCGAGGCGACGATCGACGATTACATCGAAGCGATCGATTACGTCGTGAACCTGATCGGCGAAGACGCGGTCGGCATCGGCACGGATTTCACGCAGGATTTCGCGAAGGAATTCTTCGACATGCTGACGCACGACAAGGGTCGTTATCGCCAGCTGACGAACTTCGGCAAGGTGATCAACCCGGACGGCATCCGCACGATCGGCGAATTCCCGAACCTGACCGCGGCGATGGAACGCGCCGGCTGGAAGGAGTCGCGCATACGCAAGCTGATGGGCGAGAACTGGGTGCGCGTGTTCAAGGACGTGTGGGGCGCGTAAGCGCCACGCCGGGCCGGACCGCCACCAACGTTCAACACTAGAAAAACCGGGACGTGCCCGCGCAAGCCGCGCGGGCGCGCGGACGATGTCGTGCCTGCGCCCGAGCCGCGCGGCCAATTTTCCTCACGGAGTCACCACGATGCAACCGCAACTGCCGATCAACGTCGATCCCGATACCGGCGTCTGGACCACCGATGCGCTGCCGATGCTGTACGTGCCGCGTCACTTCTTCACGAACAACCACGTCGCCGTCGAGGAAGCGCTCGGCGTCGACGCGTATGCCGAGATCCTCTATAAGGCCGGCTACAAGTCCGCATATCACTGGTGCGACAAGGAAGCGAAGCTGCACGGCCTGACCGGCATGGCGGTGTTCGAGCACTACCTGAAGCGCCTGTCGCAGCGCGGCTGGGGCCTGTTCTCGATCATCGAGGCCGACCCGGCCAGCGCGCGCGCGAAGATCGAGCTGCGCCACTCGTCGTTCGTGCTCCAGCAGCCGGGCAAGGAAGGCAAGCTCTGCTACATGTTCGCGGGCTGGTTCGCCGGTGCGATGGACTGGGTCAACGACACGACGCCCGAAGGCAAGGGCGCGCCGCGTGCGCAATCGAAGGAAGTGCAGTGCGCAGCCGAGCATCACGAACACTGCGTCTTCGAAGTGTCGCCGATCGCGCACTGATGCACTGAAGCACTGACTCACCGATTCAAAACAACACCCGCAACACGAGACATTCGAACGCCAGAGGTCGCCAGCGATGCGTTATCCCCACCTGTTCAAACCCATGCAGCTGAACCAGCTGACGCTGCGCAACCGGATCGTCAGCACCGCGCACGCGGAGGTGTATGCCGAGCCGGGCGGCCTGCCGGGCGACCGTTATATCCGCTACTACGAAGAAAAGGCGAAGGGTGGCGTCGGCCTGGCCATTTGCGGCGGGTCGAGCCCGGTGTCGATCGACAGCCCGCAGGGCTGGTGGAAATCGGTGAACCTGTCGACCGACAAGATCATCGATCCGCTCACGCGGCTGGCCGACACGATGCACAAGCACGGCGCGAAGATCATGATCCAGGCGACGCACATGGGCCGCCGCTCGTCGTTCCACGGCGAGCACTGGCCGCACCTGATGTCGCCGTCGGGCGTGCGCGAACCGGTGCACCGCGGCAACGCGAAGATCATCGAGATCGAGGAAATCCGCCGCATCATCGGCGATTTCGCGGCAGCCGCGAAGCGCGTGAAGGCGGCCGGCATGGACGGCATCGAAATCTCGGCGGCCCACCAGCACCTGATCGACCAGTTCTGGAGCCAGCGTTCGAACCATCGCACCGACGAATGGGGCGGCAGCCTGGAGAACCGCCTGCGTTTCGGCATCGAGGTGCTGACGGCGGTGCGCGAGGCGGTGGGCAAGGATTTCTGCGTCGGCCTGCGCATGTGCGGCGACGAATTCCACGAGGACGGCCTCGACCACGAAGCGCTGAAGGAAATCGCGCAGGCGATGTCGGAGACGGGCCTGATCGACTACCTGAGCGTGGTCGGCTCGGGCGGCGATACGCACAACACGATCGCGAACTGCATGCCGCCGATGGCGCTGCCGCCGGAGCCGTTCGTGCACCTTGCGGCCGGCATCAAGTCGGTGGTGAAGATTCCGGTGATGCACGCGCAGAGCATCCGCGACGCGGGCCAGGCCGAGCGCCTGCTCGCCAACGGCATGATCGACCTGGTCGGCATGACGCGCGCGCAGATCGCCGATCCGCACATGGTGATCAAGATCCGCGACGGCCGCGAAGACGAAATCAAGCAGTGCGTCGGCGCGAACTACTGCATCGACCGCCAGTACAACGGCCTCGACGTGCTGTGCATCCAGAACGCGGCCACGTCGCGCGAAGCGACGATGCCGCACATCATCGAGAAGTCGCGCGGCCCGAAGCGCAAAGTCGTGGTGGTGGGCGCGGGCCCGGCGGGCCTCGAGGCGGCGCGCGTCGCGAAGCTGCGCGGCCACGACGTGGTGCTGTTCGAGAAGAACGCGGAAGTGGGCGGCCAGGTGATGATCGCCGCGAAGGCGCCGCAGCGCGAACAGATGTCGGGGATCATCCGCTGGTTCGACATGGAAACCAAGCGCCTGGGCGTTGACCGTCGCCTTGGTGTGGCCGCCGACGAGAAGATGATCATGGCCGAGAAGCCGGACATCGTCGTGCTCGCGACGGGCGGGTCGAGCTTCACGTGGCAGGTGCCGGGCTGGGGCGTGGCCGACGGCCTGGCCGTCAGCTCGTGGGACATCCTGACCGGCAAGGTCGAGCCGAAGCAGAACGTGCTGCTGTTCGACGGCGTGAGCACCCATGCGGGCGCGGGCGTGGCCGACTTCATGGCGAGCCGCGGCTCGAAGGTCGAGGTCGTCACGCCGGACGTGAAGGTGGCCGACGATTGCGGCGGCACGACGTTCCCGATCTTCTATCGTCGCCTGTACGCGTTCGGCGTGATCCCGACGCCGAACACGATGCTCGACCGCGTCTATGAAGAAGACGGCAAGACGATCGCCGTGCTGCGCAACGAATACACCGAGGAACTGGAAGAGCGTGCCGTCGACCAGGTCGTGATCGAGAACGGCTCGTCGCCGAACGACGAACTGTACTGGAAGCTCAAGCCGGAATCGCTGAATCGCGGCCAGATCGATCCGCACACGCTGTTCGCGGCCGAGCCGCAGCCGTGCCTGTCGGAGGAACTCGGCAACGGCCGCTTCCTGCTGTTCCGTGTCGGCGACTGCATCTCGATGCACAACGTCCACGGCGCCATCTACGACTCGCTGCGTCTCGTGAAGGATTTCTGAAGATGAATCCGTCCTTCCTCATTACCGCACTGTTGTGGCTGTCGGTGGCGGGGCTCGCGTTCGCGGTCGCGAAGCGCTCGTCTTACTGGCGCCTCGGCCGGGCCACGGCGCCCGGCTCGTTCGGCATCGCGAACCTGTTCGCGATTCCGAAGCGTTATTTCGTCGACCTGCACCATGTGGTCGCCCGCGATCCGTACATCGCGAAGACCCACGTCGCGACGGCCGGCGGCGCGATCGGCGCGCTCGCGCTGGTGTTCGTCAACTACGGCCTCGCGATCTACTCGCCGTGGCTCGACAAGCTGATTTTCCTCGCGGCGCTCGCGATGCTGGTCGGCGCGGTGTTCGTGTGGCGCCGGCGTGCGGCGAAGGACGTGCCCGCTCGCCTGTCGCGCGGCCCGTGGAATACGCTGCCCTGGCTGCTCGGCTCGTTCGCGCTCGGCCTCGTGCTGTTCGTGCTGGTACCGACCGGCGCGATGTCGGGGGCGTTCGCGGTGCTCTGCGCGCTGCTGATCGGCGTCGGCGCGTTCACGATGACGGTCGGTGCCGCGAAGGGCGGCCCGATGAAGCACGCGATCGCCGGCCTGCTGCACCTCGCGTTCCACCCGCGCCAGGAGCGTTTCGCGGCAACGCGCGAGTCGTTCACCGGCAACGGCACGGCCACGCCGCCGACCGCGCTGAAGCTGCCGGACCTCGAGCATCAGGACTACGGTGTCGCGAAGCCGGTCGAATTCCGCTGGAACCAGCTGCTGAGCTTCGACGCATGCGTGCAGTGCGGCAAGTGCGAAGCCGCGTGCCCCGCGTTCGCGTCGGGCCAGCCGCTGAACCCGAAGAAGCTGATCCAGGATCTGGTCGTCGGGATGGCGGGCGGCACCGATGCGGCGTACGCGGGCAGCCCGTCGCCGGGCCTCGCGGTCGGCCAGCATCGCGGCGAGCCGAACGGCCCGATCGTGTCGGGCCTGATCGAAGAACAGACGCTGTGGTCGTGCACGACCTGCCGCGCCTGCGTGCAGGAATGCCCGATGCTGATCGAGCACGTCGATGCGATCGTCGACATGCGCCGCAACCGCACGCTTGTGCACGGCACGGTGCCCGGCAAGGGCCAGGAGGTGCTCGCGAACCTGCGTGAAACCGGCACGATGGGCGGTTACGACGCGGCCGCGCGCTACGACTGGTCGGTCGACCTGAGCGCGCCCGTCGCGCAGCCGGGCAAGCCGGTCGACGTGCTGTTTGTCGCGGGCGAAGGCGCGTTCGACATGCGCTACCAGCGCACGCTGCGCGCGTTCGTCAGCGTGCTGAACAAGGCCGGCGTCGACTACGCGGTGCTCGGCTCGACCGAGACCGACACGGGCGACGTCGCGCGCCGGCTCGGCGACGAAGCGACGTTCCAGCAGATGGCGAAGCGCCTGATCGGCACGCTCGGCACGCTGTCGTATCAGCAGATCGTGACGGCCGACCCGCACGTGATGCACAGCCTGCGCAACGAATATCGTGCGCTCGGGCTGCGCGTGACGGTCAAGCACCACACGACCTACCTCGCGGAACTGGCCGAGAGCGGCAAGATCGCGCCCAAGGCCGTCGACGCGCTGCGCGAGAAGCGCACCACGTATCACGACCCGTGCTACCTCGGCCGCTACAACGGCGAGACGGAAGCGCCGCGCAAGCTGCTGAAGACGATCGGCATCCAGGTCGTCGAGATGGAACGCAACGGCATGCGTGGCCGCTGCTGCGGCGGTGGCGGCGGTGCGCCGCTGACCGACATCCCCGGCAAGCAGCGCATTCCCGACATCCGCATCGCCGATGCCCGCACGATCGGCGCGGACGTGGTCGCGGTTGCGTGCCCGAACTGCACGGCGATGCTCGAAGGCGTCGTGGGCCCGCGCCCCGACGTGCTCGATGTGGCCGAACTCGTTGCTGCGTCGCTGGAGTGAGTGAATCGATGAACACGATCAAACGAATCGATCCGCGCCGGCCGTTCGTCATCACGGCCGCGGGCCTGAAGCGCATCACGCTCGGCGAGGAAGGCAGCGCCGACGCGAACGCCGCGCATTGGTCCGCGCACGGTCATGGCGCCGTGGCCGCGAAGCCGCGCCGCGCGGTGCAGGACCCGAAACACGTGATGCTGGTGGTCGCGCACGGCGAACGCGGCGCGCTCGACGACCATTCGCGGCAGGCGATCGCCGCCGCCGCGCTGCTTGCCGACGCGCACACCGAAGTCGCGCTGCTCGCATTCGGTGAACTGAAGGACGACGTGGCCGAACTCGGCGTCGACAAGCTGGTTGAACTCGGCGGCTTCGATCGCCGCGCATTCGATCCCGAAAGCGAGTTGCAAGCATTGCAGGCGTGTGTGGCGGCACTCGCGCCGAAGCATGTGTTCGTGCCCGACAACGCGACGGGCGACGGCGATCTCGGCCGGCGCTACGCGGCGGCCGCCGGTGCGAGTGTCGCGACGAACGTCGTCGAGATCGACGCGAAGCATGTCGGCGCGTATGCACACGCCGGCCGTGCGTTCGCAACGCGCGGGCTGCCCGACGTGATCCTGCTCGCGCAGAACGCGGTCGACGCGAAGCTGCCGTTCGTCGGCGCGGGCGAACGCCTGGCCGCCGACTTCATCCGCCCGGCGGGCGATGCCGCGCAGCCGTATCGCGATCTCGGCCTCGACGAAATCGATGCGGCCCAGGTCGCGCTCGAGGAAGCCGACTTCATCGTGTCGGCCGGCAACGGCGTATCCGACATCGGCGCGTTCGAGCGGCTGGCCGGCGCATTCGGCGCGGCGATCGGCGCGAGCCGCGTCGCGGTCGACAACGGCCACTTCACGCGCGACAAGCAGGTCGGTGCCACCGGCAAGACGGTCGAGGCGAGCGTGTATATCGCGTTCGGCATCTCGGGCGCGGTGCAGCACCTGCAGGGGATCAAGGACTGCCGTCATGTGATCGCGGTGAACCTCGACGGCAGCGCGCCGATCGCGAAGCGCGCGAACCTGACCGTGGTCGGCGACGCGCAGGCGACCATCACCGCGCTGATCGAACAGGTGCAGGCCGCGCGTGCCGCGCGCGGCGAATCGCCGGCCGCGGTCGGCACCCGTGAACCGGAAGGAGTTGCCGCATGAACGCCCCCCGCCAGTTGCAACGCATCGCGGTGCTCGTGTCCGTCGGCCGGCATCCGGTCAGCGGCGTCGCGCGCTACAGCCGCAACGATGCGGCCGCGCTCGAAACCGGCCGCCAGCTCGCCGAACGGCATCGCGCGCGGCTCGACGTGATCCATGCGGGCGACCCCGCGAATGCGGCGCTTGCCGAATATCTCGCGCTCGGTGCGCGGGACGTCGAAGTGCTGGCCTGCCGCGACGACGACGATGCCGTGCACGCGCTTGCCGCACGCGTCGAAGGCTACGACCTCGTGCTGACCGGCACGCGCGCCGAGGGCGCGTACGACACCGGGATGCTGCCGTATCGCATCGCCGCCGCGCTCGGTTATCCGCTCGTCGGCTCGGCGGTCGACGTGACGGTCGAAGGCGGCCGCGCGGCGGTCCGGCAATTTTTGCCGAAAGGCTTGCGGCGGCGCGTCGATGCGGCGCTGCCGGCCGTCGTCGCCGTCCATCCGCTGGCCAATGCCGAGCCGCGCTACGCGTATGCAAGGCTGCGCGCCGGCGCGATCCGGCCGGCGCTCGCGGCGCCCGGCGCGGACGCCGACGCGGCCGCGTGGCAGGTCGGTCCGGTCGAGCGTAAACCCGTAAAACTGGTCGCCGCCGAGAAGCGCTCCGGGCATGCCCGGATGCTGTCCGCGACGACGACCGAAAGCCGTGGCGGCAACGTCGTAAATGAAGGGAGTTCGGTCGAAAAAGCACAAGTGATACTCGCGTATTTGCGCGAGCATCAGCTCATCGACTACTGATTTTGATGCCTGTCGGCAAGAACCCAGGGATGCAAGGAATCCGGAGCAAACGATGAAAGTATCGGCAGACATTCGTGCATTGATCGAGCGGCGCAAGGAAGGGCACAGCCTCGATGCGCCGTTCTACACGAGCGAGGACATCTTCGCGCTCGACATGGAGGCGATTTTCCGCCAGCACTGGATCCAGGTGGCGGTCGAGCCGGACATTCCCGAGCCGGGCGACTACGTGACCGTGGAACTGGGGAGCGATTCGATCCTGATCGTGCGTGACGACGACATGGCGATCCGCGCGTTCCACAACGTGTGCCGTCACCGCGGCGCGCGCCTGTGCAACGAGGATAAAGGTTCGGTCGGCAACATCGTGTGCCCGTACCACAGCTGGACCTACAACCTGACGGGCCAGCTGATGTTCGCCGAGCACATGGGCGAGAAGTTCGACCGCTGCAAGCACAGCCTGAAGTCGGTGCACGTCGAGAACCTCGCGGGCCTGATCTTCATCTGCCTCGCCGACGAGCCGCCGGTCGACTTCGCGAAGATGCGCGCCGAGATGGAGCCGTACCTGTTGCCGCACGACCTGCCGAGCACGAAGATCGCCGCGCAGATCGACATCATCGAGGAAGGCAACTGGAAGCTCACGATGGAGAACAACCGCGAGTGCTATCACTGCGTCGCGAACCATCCGGAGCTGACGATTTCGCTGTACGAATACGGCTTCGGCTACCAGCGTTCCGACGCCAACGCCGAAGGCATGGACGCGTTCGCCGAGACGTGCGTGCGGCGCGGCAAGGAGTGGGCCGAGATGGGCCTGCCGTCCGCCGAGATCGAAAAGCTGCTCGACGTGACGGGTTTCCGCACGCAGCGCCTGCCGCTCGATCGCCACGGCGAATCGCAGACGCTCGATGCGAAGGTTGCGTCGAAGAAGCTGCTCGGCGGGTTCGACAAGGCCGACCTCGGCGGGCTGTCGTTCTGGACGCAGCCGAACTCGTGGCACCACTTCATGAGCGATCACATCGTGACGTTCTCGGTGATCCCGCTGTCGGCAGGCAAGACGCTCGTGCGCACGAAGTGGCTCGTGCACAAGGACGCGAAGGAAGGCATCGACTACGACGTGAAGAACCTCACGGCCGTGTGGAATGCGACCAACGACCAGGATCGTGCGCTCGTCGAATTCTCGCAGCGCGGCGCGACCAGCAGCGCGTACGAGCCGGGTCCGTATTCGCCGTTCACGGAAGGTCTCGTCGAAAAATTCTCGGCCTGGTACATCGGCCGGCTCGCCGAAAAAACCGGCGAATAGGTCATAGCAGCGAATTAGCGGAGCAAGACATGATGCGAGATGCGGCCAATTTCGAGCCGACGGACAGCCGGGTGACGCGCCCGGCGTTCTGGAACGCGCTTCCCGAGCGCTGGACGAGCGACGTCGAGGAAACGCTGGTGTGCTGCCAGGTGCGGCAGGAAACGCACGACGTGAAGAGCTTCTTCTTCCGTTCGCCGCAAGGCCGCTCGTTCTCGTTCGAGCCCGGGCAGTTCCTCACGCTCGAGCTCGACATCGATGGCGAGACGATCAACCGCTGCTACACGATCTCGTCGTCGCCCGCGCGGCCGCACACGGTGTCGATCACGGTCAAGCGCGTGCCGGGCGGCAAGGTGTCGAACTGGCTGCACGACAACCTGCAGCCGGGCGCATCGGTGCGCGTGCTCGGCCCGGCCGGCGAATTCACGTGTGCGCGGCATCCGGCGCGCAAGTACCTGTTCCTGTCGGCCGGCTCGGGCGTGACGCCGCTGATGTCGATGAGCCGCGCACACCATGATCTCGCCGAGGATCGCGACATCCTGTTCGTGCACAGCGCGCGTACACCGGACGACATCATCTTCGCGCGCGAGCTCGACCTGATCGCGTCGAATCACACGAATTTCCGCACGTCGTTCGTCGTCGAGCGCGTGGGTGCGCGCACGAACTGGCCGGGCGTCACGGGCTTCCTGACGCTGCCGCTGCTGAAGCTGATCGCGCCGGATTTCATGGAACGCGAGATCTTCACGTGCGGCCCCGCGCCGTACATGAAGGCCGTGCGCGACCTGCTCGACGAAGCCGGGTTCGACCGCAAGCAGTATCACGAGGAGAGCTTCTCGTTCGAGACGCTCGCGCAGACCGCGAGCGACGAATTGCTCGCCGATCTCGCACCGCCGGCCGAAGACGGCGACGCCACGACCAAGCAGTTCACAGTCAGCTTCGCGAAGAGCAACCGCGAGATCGTGTGCGGCTCGGCGCAGCACGTGCTCGACGCGGCACGCCAGTCGGGCGTGCGGCTGCCGGCATCGTGCACGCAGGGCATGTGCGGCACCTGCAAGGTGAAGCTCGTGTCGGGGCAGGTGGAGATGAAGCACAACGGCGGCATCCGCCAGCGCGAGATCGATCAGGGCATGGTGCTGCTGTGCTGCAGCAAGCCGCTGTCCGATCTCGTGATCGACAAGTAGTCGCAACACGCCATCGGCTGTCCGGACGCGTCGTGTCCGGACAAGCATCCGTCGGAAAACAACGATACCGCGGATTTGTGGTTGAAGAACCTAGAGAGACAACGCGCGCAGGCGCACATCAAGGAGATCGACCATGAAGCTGTTCGGAAAATTGTTGTGGACCGGCGCGCTGTCGGCAATGGTGGCACTGAGCGCGTCGGCGCTCGCCGATACGAAACCGACGCTGAAGATCGGCTACGTCGAAGGCTGGGACGACAGCGTCGCGACGTCGAACGTCGCGGCCCGCGTGATCGAGAAGAAGCTCGGTTACCAGGTCCAGCTCGTGCCGGTCGCGGCCGGGATCATGTGGCAGGGTGTCGCGCGCGGCGATCTCGATGCGACGCTGTCCGCGTGGTTGCCGGTGACGCACGGCTCGTACTGGGATGAGTACAAGGCCAAGGTCGTCGACCTCGGCGCGAATTTCCCGGATGCGAAGATCGGCCTGATCGTGCCTGCGTATGTGAAGGCGAAGAGCATCGACGACCTGAACGCGGAGAAGGCCAATTTCGGCGGCCGGATCGTCGGTATCGACGCGGGTGCCGGCGTGATGCGCAAGACCGACGAAGCGATCAAGAGCTACGGGCTGAACTACACGCTGATGCCGAGTTCGGGCAGCGCGATGACGGCCGAGCTGTCGCGTTCGGTCAATGCGAACAAACCCGTCATCGTGACCGGCTGGGCACCGCACTGGATGTTCGCGAAGTGGAAGCTGCGCTTCCTCGAGGATCCGAAGAAGGTGTTCGGCGGCGCCGAGCACGTCGACAGCGTCGCGAATCCGTCGCTTGAAACGAAGGCCAAGCCGGTCGCCGCGTTCCTGAAAAAATTCCAGTGGAAGCCGGGTGAAATCGACAGCGTGATGCTGGCGATCCAGAACGGCTCGAAGCCGGAAGCGGCCGCCGATGCGTGGATCGCGGCGCATGCAGACCGCGTGAATGCGTGGACGGACGGCGCGCAGTAAGTACCAGACGATACGTCATACGAACCATCAAAGAGACACGCCGGGAATGGCACGCAGGAATCCGAAATAATCGTGATGCAATGCGGCCATATCCCGGAATTGTTTTTCCGATTCTGCAAAAAAGTGCGTAAGTTGTTACACTACGGCCCTTGTGCGGAGTCATCACAGGAGGAATTGGATGAGTCAGGCAGGACTGCGTGCGAACCGCACCAGTGATGTTGAGGCAACCATCTCACATGATTCGACGGGCCACACGCTGCATCGTGGCCTGACTTGGAAAGACGCATTCTGGGTAACGAGCGGCGTGCCGGCTGGCGTGCTGTTCACGATCGGCGGCGTATGCGCGACGATCGGCCAGCCCGCGTGGGCGATCTGGATCGCCGCGATCACGATGGGGCTGATCCAAAGCGCGACTTATGCGGAAATATCGGGGCTATTTCCCCATAAATCGGGCGGCGCGTCGGTGTATGGCGCGATCGGCTGGGTCCGTTACAGCAAGCTGATTGCCCCGGTGTCCGTGTGGTGCAACTGGCTCGCGTGGTCGCCGATGCTCGCGCTCGGCTGCGGCCTCGCGGCGAGTTATGCGCTCACGAGTCTCTTTCCCGCCAACGCGGCGGTGCTGCACTGGCAGCTCAAGGTTGCGGATCTCGGGTTCATCAAGCCGGGTCTGTCCCTGCGGATCAACGCGACGTTCATCATCGCGACGATCCTGCTTCTCATCACGTTCAAGCTTCAACACAGCGGTGCATCGAAGGCTGCGCGCACGCAGCGCATTCTCGGCATCGCGTCGCTCACGCCGCTGTTGATCGTCGGCATCGTGCCGTTCGTCACCGGCGACGTGCCGATGTCGAACCTGCTCCCGCTGCTGCCGCTCGGTCACGACGCGCACGGCAACCTCACGGCCGCGACGTTCGGCTCGTGGAACGGGCAAGGCGTCACGATGGCGCTCGGCGCGATGTTCATGGCCGGCTGGGCGTCGTACGGCTTCGAAACGGCCGTGTGCTACACGCGCGAATTCCGCGATCCGCGCCGCGATACCGCGAAGGCGATCTTCTGGTCGGGCGCATTGTGCCTCGTCGTGATGACGCTCGTGCCGCTGGCGTTCCAGGGTGCGCTCGGCACGCAGGCGATGCTCGATCCGGCGATCGGCGACGGCACCGGTGTGGCGGCCGCGATGGCGAAGATCGTCGGCGGCGGCGCATGGGTCGCGAATGCGGTCGTCGTGATGCTGATGCTGTCGATCCTGCTGATCGTGATGACGTCGATGATGGGCTCGTCGCGCACGCTGTATCAGGCATCGGTCGACGGCTGGCTGCCGAAGTACCTGTCGCACGTGAACGAGCACGGCTCGCCCACGCGCGCGATGTGGACCGATCTCGGCTTCAACCTCGTGTTGCTGATGATGTCGGACTACATGACGGTGCTGTCGATCTCGAACGTCTGCTACATGTTGTTCGTATTCCTGAATCTCCAGTCGGGCTGGATCCACCGGATGGATCGCGGCAACTGGGATCGGCCGTTCCGCTGCCCGACCTGGCTGCTCGTCGGCGGCGCGATCTGCGGTTATGCGAACCTCGTCTATGTCGGTGCGGGCGCGAACCTGCAGGGTGACGGCACGCTGCGCAACGGGCTGATCGCGATGTTGCTGATCGTGCCGGTGTTTCTCTATCGTCACTACTGGCAGGATCGTGGTCGGTTCCCCGCGCAGATGCAGCGCGACATGGAGCTCGAAGTGCCGAAGCGCGCGAAGTGGCTGAATCTGATGCCTTATGCAGCGCTGATCGGCGCGGGGCTGACGATCTGGTTGTCGTATTACTTTGCGTGGGTGAAGTGACGAGGTAATGCGTGCGTCGCTGCGCGCGATGGTCCCCGGAAACCGCACACGGGGCCATCGCGTGAAGCGTCAAATGCAACGCGATCGAAAAAAAGGCCTGACGGTACAGCCGTCGGGCCTTTTTTGTTTTCTCGGGGTTCGAACGAACGTGCTGTCCGCTTACGAAAACACCACCGTCCGATCGCCGTTCAGGAACACGCGCCGCTCGATGAACGCCTTCACTGCACGCGCGAGCGTGATCGATTCGACGTCGCGTCCGACCGCGAGCAGCTGCTCCGGCCGCAGCGCGTGATCGACGCGCTCGACGACCTGCTCGATGATCGGGCCTTCGTCGAGATCGTCGGTGACGAAGTGCGCGGTCGCGCCGATCAGCTTCACGCCGCGCGCATGCGCCTGGTGATACGGCTTCGCGCCCTTGAAGCCGGGCAGGAACGAATGATGGATGTTGATCGCGCGGTTCGCGAGTTTCGCGCTCGTTTCCTGCGACAGCACCTGCATGTAGCGCGCGAGGATCACGAGCTCGGCGCCGCTCGACTCGAAGAAGTCGAGCCACTGCGCTTCCTGCTGCGTCTTCGTGTCGGCCGTGATCGGGAAATGCCGGAACGGCAGCCCGTGCTGTTCGGCGAGCGGCTCGAAGTCGGGATGGTTCGACACGATGCCGACGATATCCATCTTCAGTTCGCCCATCCGCCAGCGGAACAGCAGGTCCGCGAGGCAGTGCTCGAGCTTCGACACCATGATTAGCACCTTCGGCCGTGCGTTCACGTCGTGGATCGCCCATTGCATGTCGCCGTCGTGGCCGCCGAGCGCGGCTGCGATCGGCGCGAATTCCTGGCGCAGCGCGTCGATCTGCAGCGTTTCATCCGTCGGATGAAACACGCAGCGCACGAAGAAACGGTTGCTGAGGTCGTCGTCGAACACGTTCAGCGCGTCGACGTAACAGCGATGGCGATCGAGAAAGCCGACGACGGCGGCGACCTGGCCGGCCGCGCTCGGGCACGACAGTGTCAGGACGAATTGATCGGGGCGGTGCTCGGCGGTCATGAGACTCCTCGGTTTGCATGGGGCGCACGGCCGTGCGGCGGCGCACGAAAGCGCCGCGCCGCGCGGTTGGCGGGAGGCTCAAGTAAATCAGGACGATTTTGGGGAGGATAGAACCAACGCGCCGTGTGGCTGGTATCGGCGCGCCAGCGCGCGGAGGGGGCAGGCTCGGCGCGTCAGGCGCTCGCGCACGCGTCGAGCAGCCAGCGCCGGAACACGTGGGTCGCGTCCGGCTCGGGCCGTTGCGGCGGCCGCACGAGGAAGTAGCCGCGCGACGTGACGACAGGCGCGTCGACAAGCTTCACGAGCTGCCCGGACGCGACGAGTTCGTCGACGAGCGGCGACCAGCCGAGCGCGACGCCTTCGCCGAGCAGCGCCGCGTGGATCACGAGCGCGTAGCTGTTGAAGGTCACGCCGCGCGCGGCGGCCGCCGTGTCGAGGCCGTGCGCGTCGAACCAGCCGGACCACGACAGCCAGCGCTCGGGGCGCGTCGGCTGCACGTGCAGCAGCGGCAGCGCGAGCAGCTGGTCGGCCCGCGCGACGTGCGGGTGCGCATTGCGGAACGCGGGCGAGCACACGGGCGTGACGGATTCGGGGAAGAGCCGCGCGGCCGTGCACGACGGCCAGTGGCCGTCGCCGAACAGGATCGCGATGTCGCCGTGGTCGCGCTGCGCGTCGTAATCCTGTGACGTGACCACGCGCACGTCGACATCCGGCATCACGCGCTTCAGGCCCGCCAGGCGCGGCATCAGCCAGTAGGTCGCGAAGCCGAAGTCGGTGACGATCGTGAGCGCGCCATGCTCGCGGCGCGCGCGCAGCGTCGCGGTGGCGCCGCGCAGCGTGTCGAGGCTCAGCCGCACGGCTTCGTACAGGCACTCGCCGTCGGCCGTCAGCGTGACGCCGCGCGGGCTGCGCTCGAACAGCGGCACGCCGAGCTCGGCCTCGAGCTGGAACACCTGCTGGCTCACCGCCGGCTGCGTCGAGCCGAGCTCGCGCGCGGCGGCCGTGAAGCTCGCGAGCCGGGCAGCCGACTCGAACGCGCGCAGCGCCTGCATCGACGGTAACGGTTCGGATTTCGACATAAGCCCCTCTAATGGCCCCATAAGGGCAGGACGCCTACCCGCCCGAATTCGGGCGGGGGATAGTGCATCGGACGGCACGGCACGCGCGCTTCATGGCCGCCGCACCCGGCCTTCCGCGATTCTAGCCAGTCGCGACGGGCACGCGCGGCACTTTCTGCGGGCCGCTTCCGTCATGCCGGACGTCTCGCTGCCCGAGCGGCGCGCCGTTCCATTCGAACACCGCTTTCCCCACGACCGCCGATGACGAACCCGACACCCAACATCCTGATCCTGATGGCCGACCAGCTCACGCCGTTCGCGCTGCCGGCGTACGGCAACCGCGTCGCGCGCACGCCGACGCTCGACCGGCTCGCCGCGCAAGGCGTGGTGTTCGACGCCGCGTACTGCGCGAGCCCGCTGTGCGCGCCGTCGCGTTTCTCGCTGCTGACCGGCAAGCTGCCGTCGGGGATCGGCGCCTACGATAACGCCGCCGAATTGCCGGCGCAAACGCTGACGTTCGCGCACTACCTGCGCGCGGGCGGCTACCGGACGATGCTGTCCGGCAAGATGCATTTTTGCGGGCCCGACCAGTTGCACGGCTTCGAGGAGCGGCTCACGACCGACATCTATCCGGCCGATTTCGGCTGGGTGCCCGACTGGGACAGCCCGGCCGAGCGGCCGAGCTGGTATCACAACATGAGTTCGGTGCTGGAGGCCGGCCCGTGCGTGCGGACCAACCAGCTCGATTTCGACGACGAGGTCACGTTCGCCGCGAAGCAGAAGCTGTACGACGTCGCGCGCGAACGCGCGGCCGGCCACGATGCACGGCCGTTCTGCATGGTCGTGTCGCTGACCCATCCGCACGACCCGTATGCGATCACGCGCGAATACTGGGATCGGTACCGCGACGACGAGATCGACATGCCGGCCGTGCGGCTCGGCGCGGCGGACAGCGACCCGCATTCGCAGCGGCTGCGGTTCGTCTGCGAGAACGACCGCACGCCGCCGACCGACGCGCAGATCCGCGCCGCGCGCCGTGCGTACTACGGCGCGACGTCCTACGTCGACACGCAGTTCGGCAGCGTGCTGGCCGCGCTCGAGCAGTGCGGGTTCGCCGACGACACGATCGTGATCGTCACGTCGGACCACGGCGACATGCTCGGCGAGCGCGGGCTCTGGTACAAGATGACGTTCTTCGAAGGCGGCTGCCGCGTGCCGCTGATCGTCCATGCGCCGGGCCGTTTCGGCGCCGCGCGCGTGCGTGGACCGGTGTCGCACGTCGACCTGCTGCCGACCCTCGTCGACCTGGCCGGCGCAGCGCCCGCTGGCGGCTGGCCCGACCCCGTCGACGGTGCGAGTCTCGTGCCGCACCTGCACGGCACGCCCGCGCACGATGTCGCGCTCGGCGAATACCTTGCGGAGGGCGCGGTCGCGCCGGTCGTGATGATTCGCCGCGGCGACTGGAAGTACGTGCATTGCCCGGCCGATCCCGACCAGCTTTACCACCTCGCGGACGACCCGCGCGAGCTGACGAACCTGGCCGGCGCGCCGGAAGCCGCCGACGTGCTCGCGGCGTTCCGCGCGGAAGCCGCGCAACGCTGGAACCTGCCCGAACTCGACCGGCAGGTGCGCGCGAGCCAGCGGCGCCGGCGCTTCCATTACGCGGCGACGACGCAGGGCCGCATCCAGGCGTGGGACTGGCAGCCGTTCACCGACGCGAGCCAGCGTTACATGCGCAATCACATCGAACTCGACACGCTCGAGGCGATGGCGCGTTTTCCGCGTGTCGGGCACTGAGTGTCCCGCATCGCGAACCTGAACGAACGACGGAGGAAGCGGACGATGGAACGGCAATGCAACACAGCAATCCGGATCGGCGCGGCGCTTGCAGCGGCCGCCTGCCTGATGACGACGCAGGGCGCGCACGCGGCCGACCCGCAGACCTGCGGCGACGTGAAGATGGCGGCGCCCGGCTGGACCGACATCGACGCGACGAACGCGATGGCGGGCGTCGTGCTGAAGGCGCTCGGCTACCGGCAGGACGTGGCGAACCTGTCGGTGCCGATCACGTACCAGGGGCTCAAGAAAGGGCAGGTCGACGTGTTCCTCGGCAACTGGATGCCTGCGCAGGCGCCGCTCGTGAAGCCGTTCGTCGACGAGAAGTCGATCGACGTGCTGCACGCGAACCTGAGCGGCGCGAAGTTCACGCTCGCCGTGCCCGACTACGTGGCGGCCGCGGGCGTGCATACATTCGCCGACCTCGCGCGCTACGCCGATCGCTTCGGCGGCAAGATCTACGGGATCGAGCCCGGCGCGCCCGCGAACCAGAACATCAAGCGGATGCTGTCCGACCATGCGCTCGGCCCGGCGAACTGGTCGCTCGTCGAATCGAGCGAGACGGGCATGCTCACGCAGGTCGAGCGCGCGGTGCGCGACAAGCGCTGGATCGTGTTCCTCGCGTGGGAGCCGCACCTGATGAACACGAAGTTCCACCTGACCTACCTGTCCGGCGGCGATACGTATTTCGGCCCGAACTACGGCGGCGCGACGGTCAACACGGTCACGCGCGCCGGGTTTGCCGGCCAGTGCGCGAACCTGGCGCGGCTGTTCCGGCAGATGACGTTCTCCGTCGACGTCGAGAACCGGATGATCGCCGACATGCTCGACCACAAAACCTCGCCCGCAGTCGCGGCGCAGCATGCGCTGAAGGCCGACCCGGCGCTGGTCGCCGGCTGGCTGGACGGCGTGACGACCGCCGCCGGCGCACCGGGCCTGCCGGCCGTGCGCGCGGCCCTCGACAGCCATTGACCTCCCCTCTGGCGGCCGGCTTTTTGCCGCGCCGCCTGTCTACGTGTTTTCCCGACCGGTCGCATCGTGACCATTTGGTGTCGCCTTCAGACGGGTGACCCGAAATATGGGTTTGTATTTTTCGCCAATGGCTGCGTTATTGCGAAAAACGAAATGCCGGAGCCAGCGGGCGTACTGAATTCGAATCCACCGGCGCATCGCGGTACGCGCCGGGACGAGGTTCTTTCCATCGAATGGTTCAGGGAGGGTGGTCGATAATGAAGCACACGAAAGTCGCCGTAGCCGCCGCGCTTGCATGCGCGGCCAGCATTCCCGCCATCGGGCATGCCCAGAGCAGCGTGACGCTGTACGGGATTCTCGACGCGGGCATCACGTATGTGAACAACACCGGCGGCTCGCACGTGGTCAAGTTCGACGACGGCGTCGCATACGGGAACCGCTTCGGCCTGAAGGGCACGGAAGACCTGGGCGGTGGCCTGAAAGCGGTGTTCACCCTCGAAAGCGGCTTCCGCCTCGGCACCGGGCAACTCGGCTTCGGTGGCTCGGAGTTCGGCCGGCAGGCGTATGTCGGCCTGCAGAACGACTGGGGCACGCTGTCGTTCGGCAACCAGCTCGACATCACGAACGAACTCGTGTCGATCTACAACATCTCGGCGTGGGGCAGCGGTTATGCGATCCACCAGGGCGACTTCGACCGCTTCAACGGCGACCGCCTGCCGAATTCGGTGAAGTTCCTGTCGAACGATCTCAGCGGCTTCAAGTTCGGCGCGATGTACTCGTTCGGCAACGTCGCGGGCAACTTCCACCGCAACAGCGCATGGAGCGCGGGCGCGAGCTTCACGAAGGGCGACTTCTCGATCGGCGCCGCGTATACGCGCCTGAACAACCCGAACGGCATCTACGCGTTCGACCCGTACGCGATGATCGGTACGCACACGTTCCTCGGCCAGCAGACCGTCACCGTCGATCCGGCGACCGGCGCACGCACCGACCTGTTCGCGAACACGCCGATGGACGTCGACAGCCAGGGCACGTTCGGCATCGGCACGAGCTACACGATCGACAAGCTGACGCTCGACGCCAACTTCTCGTACACGACGATCAAGGGCTTTGGCCAGTCGTCGCACATGCAGGTGTATGAAGGCGGCGGCTCGTACCAGTTCACGCCGGCGCTGAGCCTGATCGCGGGTTACCAGCACACGCGCTTCGAAGGCCATCACTGGAACCAGGGCACGGCGGGCCTGCACTACATGCTGTCGAAGCGTACGGACGTGTACATCTCCGGCGATTACCTGCGTGCGTCGCAGGGCGTCGATGCGGTGATCGGCTACAGCTTCACGCCGTCGACGACGCAGACGCAGGCCGACGTGCGGATCGGGATGCGGCATTCGTTCTGAGCAGGGTGGTTTGGAGCAGCGACGTCTTCAGCGAGGTCTCTCTTTGGCGCGAACTGCGGTTCGCGCTTTTTTTTGTTTACCTGACGGATCAGCTTGCTACGGACTACGACGAAGCGACGACTCAGCGCTTCGTGCGCGTATCGGACGGGCGTTCGCCGAACATCTGCCGGTAATCCGCGGCGAATTCGCCGAGATGGCCGAACCCCCAGCGTGTGGCGATCTCGGTGATCGAAGCCGCTTCGTCGGCTGCTTGCAGTGCCGACCTCACGCGCTGCAGGCGGATTTCCTTCAGGTAGCGCATCGTGCCGGTGTCGCGCCATTGCCTGAACGCGCGCTGCAGCGTGCGCACGCTGCAATGCGCGGCGGCCGCGATGTCGCACAGCGTCAGCGGTTCGCCGGCATGCTCGTCGATGTACGCGACGGCGCGCTTCACACACGCCGGCGCCACGTCGTCGCGGGCCGGCGCCGCGCGCGCCAGCTGCTCGCCGACGAGGCTCATGATCAGCAACTCTTCCACCAGTGGCAGTTGCATCGCTTTCAGCGCGTGCGGCGTGCCGGGGTCCAGCAATTGCCGCAACGTCTGCACCGACGCTAGCCAGCGGTTGCGGTGCAGCGCGTCGAGCATCGCGCACGATGGCAGTGCGGACGGCGGCGCGCGTCCCGATATGCGGCGCCAGAGTTCGGCGATGCGCTGCGCGTCGATGCGCACGCCCATCTGGACGTTGTCCTCGCTGTAACGGAATTGCGCGCGCTCGTCCGATGCGACGAGCACGGTCGACGCGCGTCCGCCGGTGTGCGCGAGCCGGCCGCTGCGAATGTCCGCATGTCCGGCCAGCGTCGTGAGCACCAGGACGAAATCGCCGAAGACTTCTGGCCGAATTGCGATTTCCGTCCCGTAGGCGAACCACGACAGTGCGACATTGTCGCCGTCGAGCTTGAACATGGTGGCGGGCATCGCGCGGTGCCGGGCCGCGCTGAACGCGTACGGACGATAGACCTTGCCGATTTCGCGTCGGGCAATTTCCAGATCGTCGGATTCGAACAGCATCGCGCCGCGCGGGATGTCGCCGTCGGACAGCGGCGGAGGGAAAGCCGGCAGCGACGGGCCGGGCCGGGGAAGGCGATCGTTCATGGGGTCCCTTCCTGCGGGAGCGGGGGCACCGCATCGAATAGTGGCGCGTTTCCGATGCCGGTGGCGCCGAAGCGATAGTCGCCCGCGCCCGCGCCGGGAATCATGGGGCCGTGTGGATGTTAAGCGGATCGCAACGGAACCATGGAGCATTCAATGAGCGGAAATTATACGGCGTACATCGACGGCGGGTTCGTCCGCCCGCGCGGCGGCGCGACCTTCGCCGCCGTCAACCCGGCCACCGGCGAACATCTTGCGGAGATCGCGCGATGCGGCGCGGCCGACGTCGCCGCGGCGGTCGAGGCCGCACGGCGCGCGCTGCCGGCCTGGAAGGCAACGTCGTACGAGACCCGGGCCGCGCTGCTGAACCGGCTTGCCGATGCGCTGGAGCAGGCGCTGCCGCGCCTCGCCGAGCTCGACGCGCGGGACATCGGGCGGCGTATCGCCGAGACGCGCATCGATCACGAGAAGGCGATCGCGCAGTACCGCTATTTCGCGGGCGCGATCCTGACCCACGAGGGGTACGGGAAGCCGATTCCCGGCGGCTACCTGGTCGTGAAGCGCGAGCCGATCGGCGTGATTGGCCAGATCATCCCGTGGAACGTGCCGGCGCTGATGGTCGCGTTGAAAGTGGCGCCGGCCGTCGCGGCGGGCAACACCGTCGTGCTGAAGCCGGACGAGAACGCGTCGTTGTCCACGCTTGCGTTCGCGGAGATCGCGGGCGGCATCTTCCCGCCGGGCGTCATCAACGTCGTACCGGGTTTTGGCGACGAGGTCGGCGCCGCGCTGACCGCGCATCCGCACGTGGCGAAGCTGGCTTTCACCGGGAGCCCGGAGGTCGGCCGCCTCATCGGCCGCGCGGGCGCGGATCGCCTGGTGCCCGTGTCGCTCGAACTGGGTGGCAAGAGTCCCAACATCGTGTTCCCGGACGTGGAGCGCATCGATGCGGTCGTCGACGACGCGCTGTTCGCCGCGATGTACTGCAACGGCCAGTCGTGTCTGGCCGGCACGCGCCTGTTCGTGCACGACGACATCTACGCGCCGTTCGTCGACAAGCTGGTCGCGGCCGCCGCGCGCATGAGGATCGGCGATCCGCTCGACAAGGACGTGGACCTGAGCTGTCTCGTTTCCGCGAAGCAGGGCGAGCGCGTGCTGGATTACATCGGCATCGGCAAGGAGGAGGGGGCGAAGGTGCTGTTCGGCGGCGCGCGCGAGAAGGTGCCGGGCTGCGAGGCCGGCTACTTCATCCAGCCGACGCTGCTGGAGGCGCGCAACAGCATGCGTGTCGCGCAGGAGGAAATCTTCGGGCCGGTGCTGTGCGTGCTGCGCTGGAGCGACGTCGACCGGATGCTGGCGGAAGCGAACGACGTCCCGTACGGGCTCGCCGCCGGCATCTACACGTCCGATCTCGACAACGCGATGCGCACGGCCGATGCGCTCGAGGCCGGATCGGTGTGGATCAACCAGTATTTCAATCTCGCCGGCGGCGTGCCGTTCGGCGGCATCAAGGAAAGCGGCATCGGAGTCGAGCATTGCCGCGAAACGCTCAATCTCTATTCGCACGTGAAGTCCGTGACGATCCGGAACCGCGTGGCTGCACCGTCGTCCGCCGCGTGACGTGGGTGCGATTCGTTCAGGCGCCGCCGCGTGCGGCGGCAACCGGCAGGAGGATCTCCCGATGAGCAAGCCCGCGTTTCGCGACATCGTCGCAGCCGTCACCCGCAGCAAGGGCGCACCGTTTACGCTGGAGCCGGCGCGCCTGCGCGCGCCGGTGAACGACGAAGTACGGGTGCGCATCGTGGCCGCCGGCATGTGCCATACCGACCTGATCATTCGCGATCAGTATTACCCGATGCCATTGCCGGCCGTGCTCGGGCACGAAGGCGCCGGCGTCGTGGAAGCGGTCGGTCCCGAGGTCAGGTCGCTGTCGCCGGGCGATCACGTGGTGCTGACGTACGGGCATTGCGGGCATTGCCTGTCCTGCTGCGCCGGCCACACGTCCTACTGCACGGATTTCTTCAGGCGCAACTTCGGCGGCAGCGGGGAAGACGGGCAGGTTGCGATCACGACGCCGGACGGTGCGCTGCTCCACGATCACTTCTTCGCGCAGTCGTCGTTCGCGACCTACGCGCTGAGCCGCGAAAGCAGTGCGATCAAGGTGCCGAAGGCAGCTCCGCTGAGCCTGCTGGGGCCGCTCGGCTGCGGAATCCAGACCGGCGCGGGCGCGGTCATTCATTCGTTGAAGGTGACGCCGGGCAGCCGCTTTCTGGTGCTGGGCGCCGGCGCGGTTGGCATATCCGCCGTGCTCGCGGCCCGGCTGGCGGGCGCGGCCACCATCGTCGCGGTGGACGTCGTGCCCACCCGGCTGGCGCTCGCGTGTGAGCTCGGTGCGACGCACGCGATCGATAGCCGGGAGCCTGGTTGGGTCGAGGCCGTCAGGGACATCACCGGCGGCGGCGCCGATTTCGCGCTCGAATCGACCGGGCGCCCGGCGATTCTCGCGCAAGGCGTGGCGGCGCTGGGGCCGCGGGGCGTACTCGGTGTCGTGGGCGCGTCGCCGCAGGGCACGCAAGCCGCCTTCGACCTCAACGACCTGATGATCGCGGGCAAGCGCATCCAGGGCATCTGCGAAGGCGACAGCGTGCCCCGCAAATTCATTCCGGAGCTGGTCGAACTGCACATGCAGGGCCGCTTCGCGTTCGACCGGCTCGTGACGTTCTATCCGTTCGCCGACATCAACCGGGCGGCGGCGGACAGCGAAGCCGGCTTGACGCTGAAGCCGGTCCTGTTCGTCGACGGCCATGCGTGAATCCGCGGGCGCGCGGCCTGCGTCGATGCAACGGCCGTCCGCCCGCGCGCCACACGGCGACCCCCTGTCTCGACGGACACCCTTCATCGGAGCATGAGCATGACCTACCTTTATCGCGGCATGGATCGCATCGCGCTCGACGCCGCGTACGACAACACCCAGGCCGTACCGGATTTCCCGGCCGTGCTGGCGGATTGCCAGGCGCGCAGCGCGAAGCTTTACGACACGGCGTCGTGCTGGCGCGACCTTCGCTACGGCGATCGACCGCGCGAGCGTTACGACTGGTTCGCCTGCGAGCGGCCGAATGCGCCGACGTTCGTGTTCATTCACGGCGGCTACTGGCAGCACTGTACGAAAGAGGATTTCGCGTACGTCGCGAACGGGCCGCTTGCTGCGGGGTTCAACGTTGTGCTGGCCGAATATACGCTGGCGCCCGATGCGTCGATGACGCAGATCGTCGGCGAAATCGGCCGCCTGCTCGACCATCTCGCCGGCGATCGCGACCGGCTTCGGATCGCCGGCAAGCCGCTCGTGCTGAGCGGTCACTCGGCAGGCGGTCACCTGACCTTGCAGCATCGCTCGCACCGGGCCGTCACGGCCGCGCTGCCGATCAGCGCGCTCGTCGACCTGGAGCCGATCAGCCTGTCCTGGCTCGACGACAAGCTGAAGCTGTCGAAGCATGAGATCGACGCGTTCAGCCCGTTGCGGCATGTCGGCAGCGGGGTGCCGACCGTCGTCGCGGTCGGTGGCGCGGAGCTCCCGGAGCTCGTGCGCCATTCGGACGACTATGCCGCCGCCTGCCGGGCGGTCGGCGAGACCGTCGATCTGATCCACGTTGCGGGGTGCACGCATTTTTCGGTGCTCGACGAACTGGCGCGTCCGGACGGGTGTCTGGTGCAGGCATTGTCCGCGCTCGTCGCCGGATGACATGCGGGCGCGGTACTGATGCGATCTGCGTCGCGCCCGCAGGTGGGTGCCCGATGCGGGCGTGTGCAGTCGCGGCGCCGTTCTCGGTAACGGTCCTGCTGACCCAAGCGGCGGCGGCAGCGAGTCGATTCGACTGAGGGACGGGGTCGCGCGTGCATGACGCGCTCGCGGCCGCGTTTGGCTTATCATCGACGCCTGGCCTGGCAGCGACAGCCTTGGGCCAACCGCCGAGACCTCGATGACCGACTCCGTGCCCGACCCCAGTCCTTTATCCCCGTTACCCGCGAACCTGTTCCGTCACGCACCGTTCCAGCGCTTCTGGGGCACGCGCGTGATGTCGTCCCTGGCATTTCAGATCCTGTCGGTCGCGATCGGCTGGTACGTCTATGCGCTCACGCACAGCGCATTCGCGCTCGGTCTCGTCGGCCTCGCGCAGTTCGTGCCGATGTTCGCGCTGACGCTCGTCGTCGGGCAGGTAGCCGACCGCTACGACCGCCGGCGCATCGCGACGATCTGTCAGGGCGTCGAGGCGCTGGCTGCCGGCGTGTTCCTGCTCGGTGCCGTGCAGGGATGGCTGGCCGCGCCGGCCGTGTACGCGCTCGCGGCGATCGTCGGCACGGCCCGCGCGTTCGAGTCACCGTCGGTTTCGTCGCTGCTGCCGGCCGTGGTGCCGCGCACCGACCTGCCGCGCGCAACCGCGCTGTCGACGTCGGCCAACCAGGCCGCGCAGATCCTCGGGCCCGCGTTCGGCGGCTTGCTTTACGGTGTCGGTGCGCCCGCCGCGTTCGGCACGAGCGTCGTGGCGTTCGCGATCGCGGCGATGCTGAGCGGCACGATTCCGCTGCGCAGCGCGCCACCCGCACGCGAGCCGGTCACGTTGCGCTCGGTGTTTTCCGGGATCGCGTTCATCCGACGCGAACCGGCGATCCTCGGCGCGCTGTCGCTCGACCTGTTCGCGGTGCTGTTCGGCGGCGCGACCGCGCTGCTGCCGATCTACGCGCGCGATATCCTGCAGGTCGGCCCGTGGGGGCTCGGCGCGCTGCGCGCGGCACCTGCGGTCGGCGCGCTCGCGGGCACTTTGTGGCTCACGCGTTTTCCGCTGAAGGGTCGGCCGGGCCGCGCGATGTTCGGCGGCGTGATCGCGTTCGGTATCGCGACGATCGTGTTCGGGGTGTCGCGGCACTTCGCGGTGTCGCTCGTGGCGCTGGCCGCGCTTGGCGCATCGGATGTGGTCAGTGTCGTCGTGCGCCTGTCGCTCGTGCAGCTTCGCACGCCCGACGACATGCTCGGCCGCGTGAGCGCGGTCAATTCGCTGTTCATCGGCACGTCGAATCAGCTCGGCGAATTCGAATCGGGCGTGACGGCCGCATGGTGGGGCGCGCCGACGGCGATCGTCGTCGGCGGCGCCGCGACGATCGCGATCGCACTCGCATGGATGCGGCTGTTTCCGCAGCTCACGAACATGAAATCGCTCGAGCGCGACGCCTGACGCGCATTACGTATTACGCGTCCTGTGTCACGCGCACGGCCGTGCCGTAGCAGATGACTTCCGTCACGCCCGCGCCGATCTCGGTCGAGTCGTAGCGCATCGCGACGATCGCGTTCGCGCCGAGTTTGCGCGCATCGTCGAGCATCTTGTCGAATGCGTGCTGGCGAGCCTTCTCGCACAGCGACGTATAGAGCGTGATGTTGCCGCCGAAGATCGTCTGCAGCGATGCGCCGAACGAGCCGACGATCGAGCGCGAGCGCACGATGATGCCTTGTGCGACGCCGAGCGAGCGGACGGTCGTATGGCCGGGCAGGTCGAACGCGGTCGTGACGCGAGCGGGCGACAGGTCGTCGATGGAGCGGTAGGTGTCGGTCATGGCGGGGGGCGTGTAGCGGAGTGGTCGAGTGACGATTCTATCCGGATGCGCGTGCGCGTCCGGTTCGATCGAGTTGATCGCGCGGCAGATGGCGCGCCGTGAAGGCTTCCACGAAGGTTGTTAGTGCATGCGTCTCTACGGAACGCTGACGGGAACCGTCAGGAAGGAAGCGTGTGCGACCAACGCGCACACGCTTCCTTCATTTCCGGACGGACGGATGGACCGACAAACGATCCGTCAGCGCGCCGTCAGGGCTTCACAGCCGTACCGCCATCCCCGCCGAGATCGACCGCATAGGCCAGCGCCAGCTTGCCGAACTTCAGCGCATGGTTCGCCTGGCGATCCGAGTTCTCCAGCGTGTCGTTCACGGTATGGATATACGGGCTGTCGTTCTGGTCGGCCTCGAACGGGAACGACGCCGGATAACCCTGCGCATTCCACGACGCGTGATCCGAGCACGCATACCCGCACTGCGACGTGCCGATCGCGAGTTCCGGCAGGTAGGTCTTCGCCAGATTCGTCAGGTAGGTGTTCTGCGCCGCGTTCGTGTAGTCGGTGATCAGGTAAATGTCCTTCGGATCGCCCTTGTAGTTCGTCATGTCGAGCTGCAGCACGCCGACCACGTTCGCATTCTGCGCGCGGAACTGTTTCGCGATCGCCTTCGAGCCGAGCAGCCCGGCTTCCTCGGCCGCATACCCGATGACCTTGATCGTCCGCTTCGGCCGGTAGTTGTTCGCGAGCAGCACGCGCAGCGCTTCGGTGAGGCTCGCGATACCCGACGCATCGTCGTCCGCGCCGGGCGAGCGCGTGTTTTCCGTCGTGCGGCCGACGGTCGAATCGAGGTGGCCGCCCAGCACGACGGTGCCCGCGGCGGGATCGCTGCCGCGGATCGTCAGGATCACGGATTTCTGCGGAAAGCCCGTGTGCGCGAATTGCTCGACGGTGATGTCGGCACGCGAACCCGCGAGTTGCTTCCACTGCAGCGCGAGCCAGTCCGATGCGGCGACGCCGTGCGATGTCGTGTAGTAGCGGTTCGTGAAGCTCGACAGCGACGTGATCGTGCCGACGATGTTGCTGGCCTGCAGTTGCTGGATCCAGGTGCTGATCTGCGGTGCATTCGATACCTTGAACACGGGTGCGGCCGCCTGCTTCGCGAGCGTGGCGGGCAACGGCTGCAGCGCCTGGCGTGCTTCGTCGAACGAATCGTGCACGACGTAGCCGGGCCCGTGGCCGCGCGTATGGTGGACTGCATGGGCCAGTTCGCCGAGCCGCGCATCGTCGATCTCGACGACGTGAACGGTTTCGCGGCGCACGGTGCCGTCGGCCGTCTTGCCGGCGTCGACGGTCGTGCTGTATTGCGCGGTTGCGCTCGCATCGATGCGTTGAAGCTGGCGGAACGACGCGTCGCCGAGCGTGATCCACACGGGCGTCGCGTGCGCGGCGGCGGTCAGCAGCATGCCGCCCAGCGCGGCGCTCAGGCGGGTCAATTTCAGAGTAGGCATGTTCGATCTCGTGAGGGTAGCGATGTCGAGGAAGAGGGCGTGCCGCAGGTCGTGCGATGCGCCCCCGCCTGCTGCGGGATTACGATTTCTGCGGCACGGTCACGCCGTACGTGCAGCTCTTGTTGTACGCATTGCCGATCGCGGTGAGCTGCGCGTTGCTGTAGCCGAGCGCGGAAGCGGCCGTCAGCACGGCCTGCGCGGCGGCCTTCTGGTTGGTCGAGCTGTTCGTCATCGACAGCCCCTTCAGGAACGCCTTGTCCATCGCCTGCGCGCCGATCGCGTCGCGCGCGACGAGGTTGCACGAGGCCCAGTACTGGCCGGCCGTGTGGATCTCCGCGCCGCGCGCCTGCGCATAGGTGCGCCCGACGTTCCAGTTGGTCACGCGGCCGCCCCAGAACTCGTTGTGGCCGTCCCAGTTGTAGACCCAGTTGTACTGCGCATCCGACGGGCTCCACTGGTTGAAGTCGCGGCTGTACGCGGCGGCGAGATAGTCGCCCGTGCCTTCGGACAACCCTTCCTGTTGCGACAGGCCGCCGTTCGTCACCCAGTCGTGGATGCCGTGGCCGAGTTCGTGGATCACGACGTCCGCATCTTCCGCATCGTCGACGCCGCCTTGCCCGAACGTCAGCCGGCCGCTGCTCGACGAGTACGACGAGTTGTCGTCGCCCGATTCGCCGTGCGGGTCGTACTGCACGCCGCCCGTGTACTGGTACGGCAGCGCCTTGATGCCGAGCGTCTGGTTCACGTAGCGCAGGAACGTGTCGATGTGGTAGTACGCGTTCACGGCCTCGAAATACAGGTTGCCGCGCGTGAACTCGAACGCGGGCGTCGACTGCACGGGGCACGCTTTGTCGAGCGGCGCATCGAAATCGACGCACACCGCGTACGGGCCCGACAGCGAATAGCGCGAGCCCGACTGCGCGAGATCCTTCAGCGTCACGCGCACGCGCGCGGCGGTGAGCTGCGACGAATCGGCGTCATTGTTGTCCTTGTAGCCCGCGCTGCCGTAGCTGCTCTTCGTCGACGACAGCGGGTCGGGCCGGAACACGAAGCCGGTGCCGTCGGTGGCGTAGAACGCCTTGTCCTCGGCGCGCAGCACTTCGCCGCTGCCCGAGTCGATCAGCAGTTCCCAGTCGCCCTTCGGCCCGTCCTGCGGACGGCCGCGCACCTTCCACGCGGTGTGCGTGCCGGTCTTGTCGACGAACGCGACGAGTTGCGCATCCAGATTCGTGAAGCCGCTCACGCCGAGATACGCGCGGGCGCGGTCGAGCGCTTGCTGCTGGTCGACGGCCTGCGACTTGCGCGACGTCGCGACCACGCCGTTGATCGTGTTGCTCGCCACATACAGGATGCGACCGTCCTTCGCGACCGTCACCGCGATGTCGCTGCCGTACACGGGCAGTCCGGCTGCCTGCTGCTGCAGGCGCACGACGGTGAAGTCGGCGTCGTTGCGCTCCGACGTGACGACGAGGCTCGCGAGCGCGGCCGGGTCGAGCCCGAGCTGCGCGGCCTGCGACGCGACGAAGTCGCGCGCGGTGGCGGCGGGCGTCGTGGCGGCCTTCTTCACGCGATACGCGGGGTTGTACAGCGTGACGGCGACGCCGTCCGCACGGAACTGCCCGCCGGCCGTATCGGCTTTCGTGGCCGGCGGCGCGACGCCGCGCGTCAGGCTTTCGCGCAGGCTCGTTGCTTGCGGGTTCGAGACTTTTGTATCGGCCGAGGTACCGCCGACGATGCCGAAACCGAGCGCGAGACCCAGGGCGAGCGGCAATGCTTTGCGTGATGTCTGCATACGTGATCCTCATCTCAACGGTTGGACACGCCCGCGCGCTCGTGGCGCGCAGGCACGACACGGCCCGCGCGCCGGTTCGATGGAACCGGCGCGACGAAGCGGTGTTGGGGTGTCGACTGACTTAGGAAACCTAAATGTCAGGTCGAAAAGAAACAGGCGGGAAACGTGACGGAGAAGCGAACGGCAGGCAGGTGCGGCGACGGCGAATCGAGCATCGTCATGTCATACCCCTCGGATCGGAATCGATATCGGTGGGCAGCCCGCGCGGCTCGATGTGCATCGAACCCGAGCGCGTCTCGTTAGGCTGCCTATCTAATTTCAGGATATGTTACAGAATATTTTCAGCGACATTGCAAATTATTTTCGATGATCGCTTCGGTCCGTCGATCAATCGCCGGCATTGTTCAGCGAGCGTCGGGAAACGCTGCCGGAACGCGTAATACCGCGCCGGATTGTGATTAAAACCCGCGACGATCAGCGCGTGGCGCGTCGGTCGCTGCGCGGGCTCATACCGAAGCGCGCGCGATACGTGCGCGAGAAATGCGACGGCGATTCGAACCCGCACGCGACGCACACCGACGTGATGCTCATGTCGGTCTGCTGCAGCAGCTCGCGGGCACGATCGAGGCGCAGGTTCAGGTAGAAGCGCGTCGGCGTGTCGTTCAGCGTCGCGCTGAACAGCCGTTCGAGCTGGCGCCGCGTGATCGATACGTCCTGCGCGAGTGCATCGGAGCCGAGCGGATTTTCCATGTGTCGCTGCATCGTGCCGATCACCTGGATCAGCTTGCGGTTGTGCACGCCGTAGCGCGCGGCAATCTCGAGCCGCTGGCTGTCCGAGCGCTGCCGGATGCGGCTGACGACGAACTGCTCGGAGATCGCCGCCGCGAGATCGGCGCCGTGCCGGCGCCCGATCAGGTCGAGCATCATGTCGATCGATGCGGTGCCGCCTGCACACGTGATGCGCCGTTCGTCGATCTCGAACAGCTCCTGCGTCGCGTTCAGACCGGGATAGCGCTCACGGAACGCGGCAAGCGCTTCCCAATGCAGCGTGAGCGGCTGCGATGCGTCGAACAGCCCGGCTTCCGCGAGCACGAAGCTGCCCGTGTCGATCCCGCCGAGCGTCGCGCCGCGCCGGTGCTGGCGGCGCAGCCAGTCGCCGAGCGTGCGCGTGTAGCACACGAGCGGATCGAAACCCGCGACGACGAACACGGTATCGACCTGCGCGACGTCCGCGCACGCGGCTTCGGCGGCGACCGGAATGCCGTTGCTCGCGGCGACGGGCGCGCCGTCGGCGCTGATCACGTGCCAGCGATACAGCTCGGTGCGGAAACGGTTCGCGACGCGCAGCGGTTCGACCGCGGACATGAAGCCGAGCGCGGAGAAGCCGGGCAGCAACAGGAAGTGGAAATCCTCGGGCATCGGGGCAGGGGATGGAATCCGGTGGTCGTCACGCAGTGCGGGGGCGGCGATCGGCCCGGCACACGCCGCGGCCGGTTCGCAGTCGCCGAACGGTCAGCGGGAGATTATCGCGGGTTTTGCGGGGTTCAGCGTGTTTTTGCAGCGCGCACGGACCGGCGCGCGGTGGTCGACGGCAGCTCGCCGAACTGGGCCTTGTATGCGTTCGCGAAATGCCCGAGATGGATGAAGCCCCAGCGCGCGGCCACGTCGCTGATCGGCAGGTCGGCCTGCCGCGTGTCGAGCAGCATGCGCCGCACCTGCGACAGGCGCAGCGAGCGCACGTAGCTCAGCGGGCTGGTCTGCACGACCGACTGGAAGCTGTTCTGCATCGTGCGTCGGCTCACGCGCAGCTGCGCGCACAGGCTCAGGATGTCGACCGGCGCCTCGGGGTGTTCGATCACGTGGTCGTGCACGCGGCGCACGATGTCGGCGCGGCACGCGTGCGTGAGCCGGTTCGGCGGTTCGGGCATCCGGTACGTGAGGAGATCGACGAGCACGTTGCCGATGTCGCCGCGCAGTTCGCATTGCGCGCGTGCGTCGACGAACGCGTCGGGCGCAGCGAGCACGCGTTCGAGCTGCGTCGCGACCTGCAGGCTCGCGCGCATCAGCACGGCGGTCGGCATGTCGACGACGCCGCGGCGCAGCGTGGCTTCGTCGAGCCGCACATCGGCCGCATCCTCGATCTGCTGCGTCAGTTCGGCATCGACGACAACACCGATCAGCGACATGTCGTCGGGCGAATGCAGTTCGAACGGCGCGCCGCCGCGCGCCATCACCATCGTGCCGCGTTCGATGCGCGCGCCACCGAATGCGAACGCGCCCGAGCCGGTGAGCGGCATGCCGAATACCGTATGGCCGGGTGGGAGCCGGCCGCGCTGGATGATGCGAACGTTCGCGGCTTCCTGAAACAGTTGCATGCCGTCGAGCACGGCGTGCTTGACCGCGCTGCGGTACGCGCCCGAACCGATCTGGTCGTAGCGCTGGTTCCAGCCGCGCAGCGCCTCGGCATGCCGGTCCGCGTCGTCGAACTTCTCGTGGAACACGAACACAGCGCCTCCGGGGATGTCGAGCAGGACCGCGCAAGATTAAACCGACCGCGCGGTCGGCGCAATAAGGAGGAGTGCGATTCGGCGCGCATGGGTCAGAGGGTCGGAAGCCGCGCGCGCACGCGCCTTTCACGTGCATTTCCAATATCCCGAATCGGCACGCACGCGTTGCCGGTCCGGGTGCTGACGGCATTTATTGTCGAACTACAGTCGCCCCACATCACGTGAATCCCCAACTGGAGGCGACATGAGGACAAGGCGACGAACCGCGGCGCTCGCGGCGACGCTGGCGTTCGCGGCGGCATGGATCGGCAATGCGCAAGCGACGGAAAAGCCGGAGGAGCTGGTCGTGCAGAAGATGCCGCCGTGGCATCCGCACGAGGTCTATATCGTCGACATCTCGATGCCGTCGATGACCGACGGGCGCATCTACGTGTACGACGCCGATGCGAAGAAGCTGCTCGGCCAGATCGACGGCGGCTTCGGCCCGGGCTTCGCGATTTCACCCGACCACAAGACGAGCTTCGTCGCAACGACCTATTTCTCACGCGGCTCGCACGGCATGCGCACCGACGTCGTCGAGATGACGGACAACACGACGCTCGATCACGCGGGCGAGATCGTGATCCCGCCGAAGCACGGGCAGCATGTGCCGTCGCCGTACAACACCGCGTTCAGTACCGACGGCAAGCGGCTGTACGTCGCGAACATCACGCCGGCCGCATCGGTGACGGTGATCGATGCGGTCTCGAAGAAGGTGCTGTCCGAGATCGACACGGCCGCCTGCGTGCTCGCGTATCCGTCCGGCAATGACCGCTTCACCGCGCTGTGCGAAAGCGGCAAGGCGCTGACCGTCACGCTCGACGCAAACGGCAAGGAAACGAAGCGCGTGATGTCGGATGCGTTCATCGACGTCGACAAGGATCCGGCGTTCGTGAACGCATCGCGGTATCACGGCGACTATCTGTTCACGACGTACGGCGGCAACGTGCGCAGCGCGGATTTCAGCGGCGACAAGCCGGCGTTCGGCAAGCCGTGGCCGCTGCTGACGGACGCCGAGCGCGCCGAAGGCTGGCGTCCGGGCGGCATGCAGCAGACGGCCGTGCAGGCGAAGCAAAATCGCTACTACGTGCTGATGCACAAGGGCGTCGACGGCTCGCACAAGGATCCCGGCACGCAGGTGTGGGTGTATGACCTGAAGTCGAAGCAGCGTGTCGCGCGCTGGGATCTCGCGCAGCAGAAGGTCGATCCGCTCGTGTCGATCCAGGTCAGCGAGGACGACAAGCCGCTGTTCTACGGGCTGACGGCGACGTCCGACCTCGTCGTGATGGATGCGCGCACCGGCCGGCTGCAGAACGTCGAGAAGCAGATCGGCAATACGTCGTCGCTGCTCGTCAACCCGTGAGGCCGCGATGACCCTCGATCCCGTACTTGCCACCAGCGCGCAGGCCGGCGCGGCCGTCGTCGTGCTGCTCGGCGCCTTCGCGAAGATGCGCCGGCCCGCGGCGTTTCGCCAGGCGCTCGCCGGCTACCGGCTGCTGCCCGATGCGCTGACCGCGCCCGTCGCGTTCGCGATTCCGCTCGCGGAAACTGTCGGCGCCGCGGCGCTGCTGTTTCCCGATACGCGCACGGCCGGCGCGCTCGGCCTGATCGCGTTGCTCCTGGCGTTCGCCACCGGCATCGCGATCAACCTGCTGCGCGGCCACACCGACATCGACTGCGGCTGTTCCGGCTTCACGGCTGCGCGCACGGATGTACCGCGCGGCATCGGCTGGCTGCATGTCGGCCGCGTGCTGCTGCTCGTCGCGCTGGCCGCGACCGCGCTCGTCGAGCCGGGCACCCGCGCGGTCGTGTGGTTCGACTACCTGACGCTGTTCTTCTCCGTGCTGCTGATCGTCTGCGCGCTGCTCACTGTCGACGTGCTGCTCGCCAACGTACCGCGCCTTTCCCACCTGAGGAATTCATGATGCAAACCGCTCTCACCGTTTCCACCGCTTTGCTGTGGGTCGCCGTCCTCGCGCTCGGCGCGATCTGTCTCGCGCTCGTGCGCCAGATCGGCATCCTGTACGAACGCATCATGCCGGCCGGCGCGCTGATGATCGACAAGGGGCCGGCAGTCGGCACGATCGCGCCGACGTTCGAGCTGACCGACATTCGCGGCGCGCAGGTGAAGGTCGGCGGCATCGACGCATCGGGCAAGGCGACGCTGCTGTTCTTCCTGTCGCCGACGTGCCCCGTCTGCAAGAAGCTGCTGCCGCTGTTGCCGTCGCTGCAGGCGAGCGAATCGACGCCGGTGAACATCGTGCTCGCGAGCGACGGCGATCTCGACGAGCACACACGCTTCGCGCGGAAGCACGACCTCGGTCGCTTCCCGTACGTGCTGTCGCAGGAGCTTGGCCTCGCCTACCAGATCGGCAAGCTGCCGTACGCCGTGCTGCTCGACGAAACCGGCACGGTGCGCGCGAAGGGGCTCGTCAACACGCGCGAGCATCTCGAGAGCCTGTTCGAGGCGAAGGAGCGCGGCGTCGCGTCGCTGCAGCAGTTCGTGCACGGCGACCACCGCCACGACGCCCACGCGCAGCACGCCTGACCGGCCGAACCCCTTTCAACGTCATGGGAGAACAACGACATGGGCCTGTTTGATTCATGGTTCGAGCGGTCGGCGCGCGGCGTCGCGCAGCACAGTTCGCGGCGCAGCGCGATGGCGAAGCTCGGCAAGGTGCTGGTGGGATCGGCGATGCTGCCGCTGCTGCCCGTCGATCGCACCGCGTATGCGGCCGATGCGGCGTCGGGCGCGGCCGCAGCGGGTGCAAGCGACGACCCGATGAGCTGCGACTACTGGAAATACTGCGCAATCGACGGCTGGCTCTGCAGCTGCTGCGGCGGCACGTCGAGCAGTTGCCCGCCGGGCACGACGCCTTCGCCGATCACGTGGATCGGCACCTGCCGCAATCCGCACGACGGGTCGGATTACATCGTGTCGTACAACGATTGCTGCGGCAAGACGTCGTGCGGCAAGTGCTTCTGCAATCGCAACGAGCGCGAGAAACCGCTGTACAAGCTGTCGTTGAACAACGACATCAACTGGTGCATGGCGAACGGTAATTCGAATTACCACTGTTCGGTTTCGGTTCTGCTGGGAGCGGCGAAGCAATGAAAGTGAAGCAAGCAGGAAAGGGCGTGGTCGCGTGCGTGGCGACCGTCGCGGCCATCGCGTTGCCGGGCATCGCCGGCGCGCAGCAGGCCGTGCATTACCCGGCCGGCAAGAGCCTGTTCGACGCGCAGTGCGCGGTGTGCCATCAGGCGGGCGGCAAGGGGCAGGACGGCCTCGCGCCGCCGCTCACTGAATACCCGGGCAAATACGCGGCGGCCGACGCCGGACGCGCGCAACTGGTCGCGACACTGCTGCACGGGATGTTCGGCGAGATCAAGGTGCGCGACAAGAGCTACAACTTCAAGATGCCGTCGTTTGCGAGCGCGAGCGACGACGACATCGCGCACGTGCTCAACTACGTCGTGTTCGACCTCAACCCGCAGCACGGCGACGCGAAGCCGTTCACGGCCGCCGAGATCCGAGCGGCGCGTGCGAAGGAGATGGACGGCACAGCCGTTCATGCGCAACGCGACGTGGTGATCAAGGGGCTGGGCCTGTGAACGGCGCCCGTGCATCGCGCGTTGGCGATCCGATGCGGGGCGCACGGCGCACGTCGAAGGCGGCCGCGCGGATCGGCGGCCTGTCGCGTCGCCTGTCGTCGATGCTGCTGCTTGCCGTCGCAGCAGCATGCATGGCCGCCACGCCGGCGCATGCCGACGGGGTGACAGACGCGGCGCTTGCGCGGCAGCACTGGGTGCTCAACTGCATGGGCTGCCACACGGCGACGGGCGGCGGCATTCCGGGCAAGGTGCCGCCGCTCGCAAATTCGCTCGGCTATTTCACGCATCTGCCGGCGGGGCGCGAGTACGTGATGCGCGTGCCCGGCGCGTCGAACTCGGCGCTGTCGGATCAGGATCTGGCGGACGTACTCAACTGGGTGCTCACGACCATGAACCGCGATGCGTTGCCGCGCGACTTCAAGCCCTATACGGCCGCCGAAGTCGCCGCGCACCGCCGTCCCGCTTTTTCCGACGTCGCGACCGTGCGCGCCGGCCTCGTCCGCGCGTTGCAGGCGCGCGGGATCGACGGCGTCACGGAGCGCTACTGACCGACCCATTCGAGGAATCAAGAGCGGACATGGAGACGAACGGCACCTTGCCGTTCGCGATTCATCAACTCATTCCACGTATCGCGGCCGGCACGGCGTGGGTCAATTGCCATTCGCTGCTCGACGACGCGATGCCGTTCGGCTTGATGAAGCGGTCGGGCTTCGGGCGTGAACTCGGGCGCGCGGTGATCTACGAGTACACCGAAAGCGAAACGCACCTGATTTCACGGCGATTTAAAACGATGGCGTATTAATTAGAAAAACAATAATCGCGCCGCTGCCGCGCACACCGAAGTCGCTTGACCTGCATCGCATTTCCCATATCGGTAAACGATAATCGACTGTCCGTTCGGGCTCACGTCATACAAAAATCGGCTTTCATCGGACAATTATCATCCCGTGACAGGACGTTACGGCGTGTCGTTACGGATGTGTTCGTAGTGGGACGTTACGTTTCGCGGCCCGGCATAATCGGGTTCAGGAAAATGCGGACATTCGTATGACATTACGATCCGGAAGGGGCGGGTAAACAAGAGTGCTTTTTAATGGATTCAGGATCGCAAACGTTTTACGTGAAGAAAATATGTAATACGGAATAATCGCCTTTCGAGAAAATAACGCGCGGTAAATAAATTCTCGTCAGGCATGCCTCTTGCTCCTTCAACGACCCATGTGCCGCATCACGCTAGACGCAGTCCGGTGAAAACGAAAGACAGACCGGCGTCATAGTTAGTACAAGTCAACCGGGGGTTGGGGAAAATGATTTCGAGTTCACGCCTGCGAACTGCGGGAGGGGCGCTGTTGTGCCTGTCGCTCTGCGCGACGGCCGGCGCCCAGGACACGATCGACCTGTCGCCGTCGGCAGCGCCCGTCGGACACCCCATCGCTCCGCCTTCGACGCTGCTGAACGCCGAACGCGTCATGGAACCGCCGCCGCCGGCCGCGAATCCGGGCGTGGTCGCGGCGAAGCCGGCCACCGGCGCGACATCGCGCGCCATTACACCCGCACCCCGCAAGCCGCTTCCTGATGATCGACTCGGAGGCACGGTCACCACCGACGCCGTGACGCTCGCCGGCCGCGACTTCTTTACTTACTTCTCGCGCGCATGGACGGAGATTCCGTTGAGCGAGCGCTACGTGGTTGCCATTCACGAACGCCCGTCGGGGCGGTACGGCAGCCTGATCTGGGTCGAGTATCAGCAAAAGCGCGTGTTTCAGACCTTCCTGCCGATCGCGCGCTCCAATGTCCGCGGGGTGGCGGAGAGCGCCGCCAATCTGGCCTTTCAAACCGTCATTCAGGACGACCTGTCGAATCTGCTGTTCCCCGACGTCGACCTCGCGAAGGACGAGATTTAACCAAAAAATGTTGTGAAGGAACGAGGAGAGGACTGATATGAAAACCATGAAATTAGTTGTACTGATGGCGATGATGTCGGCGTCGACGTTCGCGTCGGCTTCAGCGCTCGTCTATACGCCGAACAATCCGAACTTCGGCGGCAATCCTGCCAATGGCCCGAACCTGCTGAACGAGGCCAACGCGCAGAACAAGCACACCGATCCGTCGCTGTCGTCGTCTCCGTCGACGTCGCAGTCGTCGCTGGATCAGTTCAACGCGCAATTGCAGCAGGCGATCCTGTCGCGCGTCGCCGGCTCGGTGACGAACTCGATCGTCGGGACCAACGGCGAGCTCAAGCCGGGGACCATCAGCACCGGCAACTTCACGATCGTCGTCAGCCAGGCCGGCAACGGCAACCTTCAGGTGACGACGACGGACAAGACGACCGGGGCGACCTCGACGTTCATCGTAAGCAACGGCCAATAAATCGAAAAGCAACCGAGCAGACCATGAAAAAAATGATCGACATCGCGCGCGGCGCGACGGGGATGACGCGCGCCGCATTGGGGGCGACGCTGGTGCTGTCGATGGTCGGATGCGTCACGCGTCCGATGCCGGCCGCGAGCAACGCGACGCTGACGCCGCCGACACGCACCACGCGCGACCTGACCCACCTGCCGCCGCCGAAGGGCAGGATCGTTGCCGCCGTGTACGGCTTTCGCGACCTGACGGGCCAGTACAAGGCATCGCCCGACAGCTCGTTCTCGTCGCAGGTCACGCAGGGCGGCGCGTCGTTCCTGGTCAAGGCGATGCGCGACTCCGGCTGGTTCACGCCGGTCGAGCGCGAGAACCTCCAGGATCTCCTGACCGAACGCAAGATCATGCGCGCGATCGACGGTGCGGACGCGAAGAAGGCACAGAACGACGGCATGGCGCCGCTCATGCCCGCGAACATCGTGCTCGAAGGCGGGATCGTCGGCTACGACACGAACGTGCGCACCGGCGGGGCAGGTGTCGCCTATCTCGGGATCAGCGGATCCGCCCAGTATCGGATCGATCAGGTCACGGTCAACCTGCGCGCGATCGATATCCGCACCGGCCAGGTGCTCAACAGCGTATCGACGACCAAGACGGTCTATTCGTATCAGGTCGATACGGGCGTCTATCGCTTCGTCGGTTTCAAGGACCTGCTGCAGGCCGAAGTCGGGATGACCCGCAACGAACCCGCGCAGATCTGCGTGAACGAAGCGATCGAGTCGGCGCTGACCCACCTGATCGTTCAGGGCGTCGAGAACCAGACGTGGGCGCTGAAGAACGACCAGGACTGGTACGACCCGACGATGCAGCGGTACCTGCAGGAGGACCGGCAGTACGCGCAGGACATGGAGGACGTCAATACGGCGTATGACCCGCAGAAGGTCGATCGTCAGGGCGCATCCAGTCATTAACCGGCATCAGGTCTCGGAGAAAACATGATGAATCGACAGCTCGATCGACGCGCACGCGCGGGTTTCGCGTGGCGGACGCTGGCGGCCGTCTCGCTCGTGGCGGCGGCCCACGCCGCGGCCGGTGCGCCGGTGCCGCTCAGCGACCTGGGGCCGCCGGAGCCCGCGTTCGACTACAGCGGCAACATCCTGACGCTCCAGCAAGTCGGCAGCGGCAATGCCGCATCGCTTGACCAGGCCGGCCGGAACGGGGCAGCGGTCTGGCAGACCGGCGACGGCAACACGATCACGTCCCGGCAGGTCGGCGCACAGAACTGGGTGGGCGCGTCGCAGTCCGGCAGCGGCAACACGCTGAATGCCGCGCAACGCGGTAGCGGCAACACGTTGCGGGTGCAACAGAACGGCGCGGGCAATTCGGTCGACGCGACGCAGAACGGCACGTCGCTGTCGGCGCGCGTCACGCAGAACGGCAGCAACAACGCGGTGAACCTGGTGCAGGGCGGATCGAACATCGGGATCCAGGTGATTCAGTCGGGCAACGGGGCGCGCGCCACGGTGCTCACGCATTGATGCAGGTGTGAAGCGTTTTACAAGGTGGGGGCAACCTCAACTGGCGGGGGCGCCGGGAAAGGCCAGTCTTTCCCGGCAAATTTTCTTTCGAATCAGGAGCAAAAAATGATGGTGACCAAGTCTGCAATCGCAATGGCAGTGCTCGCGCTCGCATCGGCCGCGGCCCATGCCGATTCGTCGGGCAATACGGTGAACGTGAACCAGTTCGGCAGCTTCAATTCGGCGAGCGTCGATCAGACGGCGACGACCGGCGACAACGTGTCGATCACGCAATCGGCGGCCTCGACGTCGCTGTATCCGTTCAGCGCCAAGGTGACGACCCAGGGCGGGTCGGGCGATACGACGGTGATTTCGCAGTGGTCCAACTGGGCGCAACCGGCGTCGAGCGCAACGGTGGATCAGACGGGCACGTCGAACGAAAGGAACACCATCACGCAGGTCGGTGGCGGCAACTTCTCGGCGAAGGTGCTGGAGACGGTGTCGGCCTTCACGGGCGGCGCGCGATACGATACCAACATCATCAACCAGTACGACTGGGCGAATAGCGCGTCGATCTCGCAGCAGGGTGGCGGCTGGAACACTGTGACGATCAACCAGGGTTCGCCGAGCCGGTACGCGGCGCTGAACAACGCGACCGTGACGCAGGCCGATACTTACTCGAACAACGTCGGCATTACGCAGACGGGCGTGGGCGGCACGGCATCCGTCCAGACGAACTGGGGCGGCGGCAATACGACGTCGATCACGCAAACGGGTGGCTCGACCCATGCGAGCGTGACGCAGTTCGCGGAATACGGCGACAGCGTGACGACGCACCAGAACGGCGTCGAGACGGCCAATGTGACGTCGTCGTTTGGCGGCGGCAACGTGACGACGATCTCGCAGTCGGGTGGCGTGGCCGGCAACAACGCGACGGTGAATCAGTTCCTGTCGAACAACGATACGACGTCGATCACGCAAACCGCCGACAACAACAAGGCAACGGTGAACCAGGCGCTGGATTACGCCGATACCGCGACGATCAACCAGTCGGCCGCGTCGAACACGGCGACGATCACGCAACAGTTCGGCCATGGCAATACCGCGACCATCACGCAAACCGCCGCGAACAACCTCGCCACGATCTGGCAGAGCGGTTCGTCGAACTCGAAGGCTTCGATCGAGCAGGATTCGGCGAGCAACCAGGCGAACGTGACCCAGACGGCGTCGAACTCGACGGTGTCGGCGCACCAGTCGGGGGATGTCGGCAACCTGGCCAACGCGACGCAGTTCGGCGCGGACGATACGCTGACGCTCTCGCAGTCGGGCGGTTCCAACGTCATCACCGCGGCGCAACTGTCCGGCACGGGCAACCAGGGCTACGTGACGCAGATCGGCTACAACAACAACGTCGCGCTGCAGCAGCAGGGCAACGCCAACTACGCGAACATCAGCCAGGTCGGCTTCGGCAACTCCGCAACGGTCAAGCAGCACTGAGCATCGCCGTTGTGATCGGAAAGCCGGACGGTCGCCCGTTCGGCTTTTTTTTGTTTCATCCGCGAGCGGCGCATCGCGTTTCGCGCCGGTTCCGTCTCGTCCGACAGGAAACGATCATGGTTGGAATTCACGCTCTGAATGCCTATTTCGACATTGCCGCCAGCGCCGGCGGCGTGAACATCGTGCCGCATGTGCGCGCGGCCGCGTCGCTCGATCTGTCCTATAGCCTGCACGTGACGAAAGCCGGCGGCGCGGGTTCGGTCACGCTGACGCGTTCCGGCCAATCGCAGCTCGCCGACGGTGAGGACAAGCCGCTCGGAACGCTGCAACTGAGCGTCGGTCCGGGCGACACCTGCCACGCGACGCTGGTCGTGCGCGTGAACGGCGAACAGGCGGAATACGCGGCGAACTGCAATCCGCATCGCGCATCGGACTGACCGATCGCACGTCATGCGCGCATCGATCTCGGCCGTGCGTCGTCGGAAGTGGCGGTTCGCGACTGCGGATTCGATCCGCCGTGACCTCAACGGCGGAACGTGCAGCCGCGACAATCGAACGCCTACCCTTCCGAACCAGGCGTCGCGGAGGGGGCGATGTGGCCTTGGCGCAGAAGCTCGCTGGCTCGATCGGCCCCCACCGCTTCGCTGAAACGGAAACCTTGCGCGCTCGTAGCCCGGTTCGTCGCCGCCAGCAGCGCACGCTGTTGCTCGGTCTCCACGCCTTGGGCAATGACCCCGATCCCGAGACTGTGCGCCAGGGTGACGATGGCACGTATCGTCGCCGCACTCTCCGGGTCGCGGGTAGACCGGTGGATGAGGGATCGCGCGATCTTGAGATGATTCACGCGATAAGCCTTCACGTACTCGAATGACGCGTAACTGCTGCCAAAATCATCAATGGCAATCTTTGCGCCGAGCTCATGCAGCTGAGGGAGGATGTCGCTTCGTGCCCACGACAGCCGGGCAAGCGTCGCCTCGGTCACGTCGAATTCCAGATCCGACGGGGCGAGACGCCACTTCGCGGTCGCTTCGGCGACATCGCGCACGAACGTTTGCGCACCCGTGAGCTCGAACTGAGTCAGGTTGATCGCGATCATCAACGGGGCCACCCCCTCGTCGCGCCATGCTCTCATTTGTCGGCACGCCTGATCCAGCACCCAGCGCCCGAGCGCTGCCATGGTGCCGTCCCGCTCGGCGATCGGAATAAACACCCCGGGGGCAATGAGGCCCCGAGTCGGATGATGCCAGCGCGCCAGCGCTTCCATCCCCAGAATGTTTCCGGAGGACAACTCGACCTCGGGTTGGTAACGGAGTTCGAACTCGCCGCGATCGATCGCGCCGCTCAGTTCGTCGGCGAGTGCAACCCGATCGCGCGCCGCCTGGTCGAGTTCGTCGGAATGAAAGTGATGCCGGTTGCCGCCCTTGTGCTTCGCACGGCGCAGCGCCAAATCGGTCTGCATCAGCATGACGTCTGCACCACGGTCGCCCGGGACGTACGCACGAATGCCGATACTCGCCGAGATACGCACGTCGTTGCCATCGAGCAGACAGGGCGCCGCCAGCGCCGCCTGAAGCTTCGCAGCCAGCGCCGCGGCGTCGGCCGGCTCGATCATCTCGCCCTGCAGCACGGCAAACGTATCGCCGCTCAACCGTGCAACCAGGTCGCGTTCGTGAGCGGCATGCCTGAGACGTTCAGCCACTTCCCGAAGCAACAGGTCGCCGACCGGGTGACCCAGTCTGTCGTTGATCAGCGTGAAGTCGTCGAGCGCGACAAAGAGGATCGCAAACGGCATCGCGCCATGTTGGGCTGCGGCGCAAGCCTGGCGCACCTGCGCGACGAAGCGGGCCCGATTCGCCAATCCCGTGAGCGCATCCGTGCCGGCGAGCCGTGCGACCTTTTCCTCCGCTGCCTTGCGCCCGGTGATGTCGATGATGATCCCTTCGACTTCGATCAGCCGTCCGTCGTTGTCGCGGACCGGCACATAGCGATTCTCGACCCAACGGTAAGCGCCGTCGCCCGTGCGCAAGCGGAACTCGATCGATACGCCTTCGGCGTCCTGTTCCAGTATTCGCGCCAGTGCTGCATCGACTTTCGCCTGGTCTTCCGGGGCGACAAGTTCGTTGGCCCAGACGGGCGACGCGAGCAATGCAGCGCGGTCGTGGCCGAACGTGGCGATGTCATGCGAGATGTAGATGAGCGGAAACGACGGCACGCCGCGCAGACGGTAAAGGACGACCGGACTGTTCCGGACGATGATGTTGGCTTCAGCCAGCGCATGGATTCTTTCCTCGACGAGCGCTTCCAGGTCGCTCGGCTTGACGACCGCCTCTTTCGTCATCTGCCATTTCGCGGTCAGCACACTGGCCGCCTGACGGACCTCGATGTTGTTCAGTGGCTTCTTGAGAACGAGCAGCCGGTCGTCTGCGCCCAGATGCCGGGCCAGGGTGCCCCAAGGGGGATCGGAAGGCAGGCTGCACAGGGCAACCTGCAACGTCGGGTCCGCTTGCCAGAGTCGCTCGATGGTCTGAACACAGTTCCAGCCGTGCAGCAGGTGCGTGTCGACAAAGGCCATCGCATAGGGCTGGTTCTCCGCCAGCGCTTGCACGACCCGCTCCAGCGCTTCCCGGCCCTGATAGGCGGAATCGATTTGAAACGCCGCGCGATCGGATGGAGCCTCGTCGAAAAAGGATGCCTCGGTTGCGGCCAGCGCAGTTTCACTGTCCAGCGGGCGAGCGAGAATCTTGCGGAAATTCTGGTGAGTCGCAGCCTTGTCGTCGATCACGAGGACGCGACGATTGACCGGATCGCTCTGCGCGCTGACGCGAGGCTCTTCACTGTGCCAGTGGTGGGGCCAGGGCAACGATCTCGCCCTGGCAGGTGTCGTCGCGCTATGTTTGCCGGCGCGTACACCTGCGGGCAGCCAGTGTGATTTCATGTCGAACCCGGCGTGAGGCGAGGACCGCGCGCCCCCTTGCCCGTGGTGAAGCCTGGATTGAAAACGCATGCCAGATTCTCCCCCGCAATCCCGCTGACGGCTGCCGCTGCAACGAACCGATCTCGGGTGCCTCGCCAACAAAAAGTGCACCGAACATGTATAGGGGCGCATCGATCCTGCTCATCACACGCGTACCGAACCAACCGGCGGTGCGAGGTCGGTCGAAGACGCGATGGTGACGGGGCAGGCCGCGAATAATCGATTGCTTAGGACAGTTTGACGATTCCGTTCGCTCCATGCGTGAAGCGATGTGGGTTCAATACGTCAATGTCGACTCGCCGAAGTACCCCGTATGGCGGGCTGCTCATGTTTTTCGATCAAGCTCCGCCCTGAAGACTGGCCCAATTTCATCAGACGATCGAAGTATAGTCGCGCGCATCGAACTAACAAACCCGGTTGGCCGGGAATCGCATTCGCGCTTGACGGCGAATCGAGGGTCGGACGCGGCATGGTCGGTTGCGGGGCAGGTTGCGCCCACTCGGATCAGCCGCGAGCCGACATTCGAGACCGTCAATTGCGTCGGCCAACGGGTTAGCCGAATTTGACGAGATCGAGCACCGGCAACGGGCCGCCCGGGATTTGCACCAGTTGCCCGCCGTCTACGAGCAAACCCAGGTCGATGCCGAAGAAGCCGAGCCGCGCGATCAGTCCGCTCACAGCCGATTTCGCCTGCGCGTCGTCTCCCGCGAGGAACAACACGCGGTGTCCGCCCTCGGCCTGAGGATCGTCGGAAAGGAAGTGCGCCGGGAGATGATTGAACGCCTTCACGACGCGTGCGCCCGGCACGAGGTCCGCGAATACTTCGCTCGACGTCCGGCCATGCAATTCGGCGGGTTCGAACGTCGGCGCCTCGATCGGGTTGTTCGCGTCGATCACGATGCGTCCGCCGAAGTCCGGCAACCCGGCGAGGGCGGACGGCAGCTTCGCCCAGTTCACGGCGACGAGGACGATGTCCTGCGCGGCCGCTTGTTCGCGCGTGCCCGGCGTAATTGAGGGACCGAGTTCGCGTGCGAGATCCGCGAGCGATTCCGGGCCTCGGCTGTTCGCGATGATGGCTTCGACGCCTTTGCGCGCCAGCGCTTTCGCGAACGCGGACCCGATGGCGCCTGCTCCGATGATACCGATGGTGCTCATGACGATGCTCCTGGTGAAGAGGGATTCAAGTGGCAGCCGATGCCGGTGTCGGCGAGGAGAGCAACCGGTGAAGTTCGCTCCCCAAGGCTGGTTGAGCGAATGTTGCCGCCTTTATTGCTCGATGATTAGCGAGTAATCATTTGAATTATTTTCAATCAATGCTTTAAGATTGACGCATGGAAACACTCGCCAACCTCGAATCGTTCGTGCGCAGCGCCGAAACGGGCAGCTTCTCCGCGGCCGCGCGGCGTCTTGCGCTGACGCCCGCCGCGGTCAGCCGCAACGTTGCGCTGCTGGAACGCAATCTCGGCGTGAGGTTGTTCCAGCGCTCGACGCGCAAGCTCACGCTGACCGAGGCGGGCGCGCGCTTTCTGGTGGAAATTGGCGGCAATCTGGACGCGCTCCAGGCCGCGATCGCGTCCGTGTCGACCGATCGCAGCGAGCCGGCCGGCGTGCTGAAAGTCAGCATGGCACCGACGTTCGGCTTGACGTTCGTCAGGCCGCTGCTGCCGGCGTTCCTCGCTCGCTATCCGATGGTTCGCCCGGACTGGTACTTCGAGAACCGACCGGTCGACCTGATTGCGGAGGGATACGATGCGGCGCTGGGTGGGGGATTCGATCTCGCACCGGGCGTCGTGTCTCGTCCATTGGCGCCTGCGCATCTCGTGGCAGTTGCGTCCCCGGCCTACATGGCCGGCCGCACGCCACCGACCGATCCGGGCGATCTTGCGGAACTCGGCGGCATCGTGATGCGCTCGAGCCGCACCGGCCGCGTGCGTCAACGGACGATGCGCGACGCGGCGGGCGGCGAAATGCCTGCGCTGCTCGGCGAGACCATCGTCGTCAACGACCCGGCGGCCATGCGTGAAGCAGCCATTCTCGGGCTGGGCGTTGCGCTTCTGTCCGTGTCGGACGTGCTGTCGTCGATCGAACGGGGGGAACTCGTGCGCTTGCTTCCGCACTGGTACGTGGACGCCGGGGCGATCTCGATCTATTACGCGACGCGAGCGCTTCTGCCGGCGAAAACACGTGTGTTCGTCGACTTCGTTGTCGAAGCGTTCGAGCGGGAGCGGTTGGCCGAAAGGTTTGCAGGCGGCGCCGCATGAGTCGAATGTCGGCAGGTCGATTGAAGCGCGCCCCCGACACCCGCGTCCCGACCGTCTGAAAGATCCACGACGCACCGGGACAATCGTGCATTCGCCAAAACCCGTCCCAAACCCCCACCCGCCAAGCCTCTCCCAAACCCTAGTGGTTTCCACGCATAGTCGCAAATAGTCAAGAACAGGTCGCCACGGGTCTTCTCGCGGCGAATATGGCTCGTTACTTTTACTCCCACGATGCAGGCCGGCGCACACCCCGTGCAACGGCCGCGCACCAGTCCAACCGGGAGGAACCATGAAGTCGACGAAGATCGCCGCGCTTGTCGCGGCCGTGCTGGCGACAGGCGCGTTCACGAATGCGGCGCTTGCCGAAACGGAAGCCGCGACCTGCCGCACCGTGCGTTTCGCGGATATCGGCTGGACCGACATCACGTCGACCACGGCGCTCGCGTCGACCGTGTTCGAGGCGCTCGGCTACAAGCCGACGACGACGATCGCGTCGGTGCCGATCTCGTTCGCCGGCCTGAAGAGCAAGCAGCTCGACGTGTCGCTCGGTTACTGGTGGCCCGTGCAGCAGAAACAACTCCAGCCGTTCCTCGACAGCAAGTCGATCAACGTCGTCGACACGCCGAACCTGTCGGGCGCGAAGGCGACGCTCGCGGTGCCGAGCTACGAATACCAGGCCGGCCTGAAGACCTTCGACGACATCGCGAAACACCGCGCGGAACTCGACGGCAAGATCTACGGGATCGAGCCGGGCAGCAGCGCGAACGCGACGATCCAGAAGATGATCGACACGAACCAGTACGGGCTCGGGGGCTTCAAGCTCGTCGAATCGAGCGAAGCCGGGATGCTGGTGACGGTCGAGCGCGCGGTCCGCGAGAAGAAGTGGGTCGTGTTTCTCGGCTGGGAGCCGCACCCGATGAACATCCAGCTCAGCATGAACTACCTGTCCGGCGGCGACGCGTCGTTCGGGCCGAACTACGGCGAAGCGCGCGTGTACACGCTCACCGCGCCGGACTTCATCGCACGCTGCCCGAATGCCGGCAAGCTCGTCACGAACCTGCGCTTCTCGACGCAGCTCGAGAACCAACTGATGCAGTCGGTGATGAACAAGACGAAGCCGGCCGACGCCGCGAAGGCCTACCTGAAGAAGAACCCGCAGGTGCTCGATCCGTGGCTCGCGGGCGTGAAGACGTTCGACGGCAAGGATGGCCTGCCGGCCGTGAAGGCGTATCTCGGCCTGTAACGGCTTGCGCGCCGCACGACGCGCGCACTGACGAAACATAAGCAATGCGAAACAACCAGAATCAAGCGAGGCAAACAGCATGAATCACGAAGTCATCATTACCTGCGCCGTCACCGGCGCGGGCGATACGGTCGGCAAGCATCCGGCGATTCCGGTCACGCCGAAGGAGATCGCGGCCGCCGCGATCGAGGCCGCGAAGGCCGGCGCGACCGTCGCGCATTGCCACGTGCGCGATCCGCAGACGGGGCGCGGCAGCCGCGACTCGAACCTGTACCGCGAAGTGGTCGACCGCATCCGCTCGGCTGACGTCGACGTGATCATCAACCTGACGGCCGGCATGGGCGGCGATCTCGAGATCGGCCCGGGCGAAGACCCGATGCGCTTCGGCAAGGGCACCGATCTCGTCGGCGGCCTCACGCGCCTCGCGCACGTCGAGGAACTGCTGCCGGAGATCTGCACGCTCGACTGCGGCACGCTGAATTTCGGCGACGGCGACTACATCTACGTGTCGACGCCCGCGCAATTGCGCGCCGGCGCGAAGCGCATCCAGGAACTCGGCGTGAAGCCGGAACTGGAGATCTTCGATACCGGCCATCTGTGGTTCGCGAAGCAGTTGCTGAAGGAAGGGCTGCTCGACGATCCGCCGCTGTTCCAGCTCTGCCTCGGCATTCCGTGGGGCGCGCCGGCCGATACGGGCACGATGAAGGCGATGGTCGACAACCTGCCGCCGGGCGCGCACTGGGCCGGCTTCGGGATCGGCCGCATGCAGATGCCGATGGTCGCGCAAGCGATGCTGCTCGGCGGCCACGTGCGCGTCGGCCTCGAAGACAACATCTGGCTCGATCGCGGCGTGCATGCGACCAACGGCACGCTGGTCGAGCGCGCTCGCGAGATCATCGAACGGCTCGGCGCCCGCGTGCTGACGCCGGCCGAAGGCCGCCGCAAGCTCGGCTTGCCGGCGCGTGGCGAGCGGGCGCTCGAACGCCGCGCGATCGCCGAGTTCGCGTGAGTTTTTTCGCTGACTGATACGACAGGCGGCGCGCACGGGTGCGGCCGCCCACCGATTTCCCCTGATTTGAAGGATGCGTTGACATGGCTGTGAAGACCGATATCAAGACGTTCGCCGCCATCGGCACCGGCGTGATCGGCAGCGGGTGGATCTCCCGCGCGCTCGCGCACGGTCTCGACGTGGTCGTGTGGGACCCCGCGCCGGGCGCGGAAGAGCGGCTGCGTGCAAACGTCGCGAACGCGTGGCCCGCGCTGGAGCGCGTCGGCCTCGCGCCGGGCGCCGATCCCGCGCGGCTGCGTTTCGTATCGACGATCGAAGCGTGCGTCGCCGATGCCGATTTCATCCAGGAAAGCGCGCCCGAGCGCGAGGCATTGAAGCTCGAACTGCACGAGCAGATCAGCCGCGCGGCGAAGCCCGACGCGATCATCGCGTCGTCGACGTCGGGGCTGCTGCCGACGGATTTCTATGCACGTGCGACGCATCCGGAGCGCTGCGTCGTCGGCCATCCGTTCAATCCGGTCTACCTGCTGCCGCTCGTCGAGGTGCTCGGCGGCGAGCATACGTCGCCGGAAGCGGTCGAAGCCGCGATGGAGATCTATCGCAAGCTCGGCATGCGGCCGCTGCACGTGCGCAAGGAGGTGCCGGGTTTCATCGCGGACCGGCTGCTCGAAGCGCTGTGGCGCGAGGCGCTGCATCTGGTCAACGAAGGCGTCGCGACGACCGGCGAGATCGACGATGCGATCCGCTTCGGCGCGGGCATTCGCTGGTCGTTCATGGGCACGTTCCTGACCTACACGCTGGCCGGCGGCGACGCGGGCATGCGACACTTCATGCAGCAGTTCGGCCCCGCGCTCGAACTGCCGTGGACGAAGCTGGTCGCGCCGACGCTGACCGATGCGTTGATCGACAGCGTCGTCGACGGCACGACCGAACAGCAGGGCACGCGCAGCATCAAGGAACTCGAACGCTATCGCGACGAGTGCATCACCGAGGTGCTGAAGTCGATCGCCGCGGTGAAGGCGCGGCACGGGATGCGATTCGAGGATTAAAGGACAGGCGATGACGGGCGATACCCCGCTGACGATTTACCGCGACGTGGTGCGGCCCGAGTGGGTCGACTACAACGGCCACCTGCGCGATGCGTTTTATCTGCTGATCTTCAGCTTCGCGACCGATGCGTTGCTGGATCGCATCGGGCTCGACGATGCCGCGCGTCGCGAGCGGGGCCGCTCGGTCTACACGCTCGAGGCGCACGTGAACTATCTGCACGAGATCAAGGAGGGCACGCCCGTGCGTGTCGATGCGCGTGTGCTCGCGCACGACGCGAAGCGGCTGCACCTGTATCTCGAACTGTTCGCGGATGGGCATGACGACGCGGTATCGGCGAGCGAGCAGATGCTGCTGCATGTCGATACACGCGACGGCGCGAAATCGGCGCCGTTCGACGACGACGTTGCCGCGCGCGTGGCCGAGCTTCATGCGTTGCAGCGCGATTGCACGGCGCCTGCGTATGCGGGCCGCGTGATCGGCCTGCCGCCGCGCCGTTAGCGTCGACCTTCAACCACGGAGCGCACACGATGCTCGAACCGGAAATCGCGGCGTTCGTCGCCGCCGTCGACGCGTGGTATCCGGCCGACGCGGCGGCGCGCTCGCCCGATGAGCAGCGCCGTCTCTACGATCGCTTCGCGGCCGCATGGACGCCGGCCGCGCTGCCGGCCGGCATCGTGCAGCAGGATGCCGTATGGCACGCGCCCGACGGGCACGCGATCGCGCTGCGGCGCTACACGGCCGCGCACGGCGCGTCGCGCGGCACGGTGCTGTTTTTTCATGGGGGTGGTTTCGTCGTCGGCTCGCTCGACAGCCATGCGCTGATCACCGCGCAACTGGCGGCCGACACGGGGCTCGACGTGATCGCCGTCGACTACCGGCTTGCACCCGAACACCGCGCGCCGGCTGCGCTCGACGATTGCCTGGCCGTCACGCGCGCCGCGCGCGATGCACGCTGGCCGTTCGGGGCGTGCGTGCATCCGCTGACGCTCGCGGGCGACAGTGCGGGTGGCATGCTCGCGGCGGCCGTCGCCACCGCGTTGCGCGATGCGGGCGAAGGTGGCCTCGACGGCGTCGCGCTCGTTTATCCGATGCTCGGGTTTGAACCGCAATCGCCCGCGCGTGAAACGGAAGCGCATGCGCCGATGCTGACGCTCGACGACGTTCATCGTTATCGAGCGCTGTACTGGGACGGTCAGTTTGACGGCCGGTTCGACCGCGACCCGCTGTTACGCGCGTCGGTACCGCTCGCAGCGTCGCGTTTCGATGGCCTGCCGCCCGTGCTCGCGATCGGCGCGGAACACGATCCGTTGCGCGACGATGCGCGTGTGTATGTCGAACGGATTCGCGCGGCCGGCGGCGTCGCGCAGTACTGGATGGGAGAGGGGCTGGTGCACGGCTGCTGGCGCGCGCTCAGGACGAGTCCGCAGGCGGCGCGGCTGCACCGGATGGTCGGCGGGTTTCTGCTCGCACCACACGCGTAGCGGGCGTATCCAGGAGGCAACGATGCAGGCAGCGCAACACCGTATCGAGGACTGGCGGACGTTTTCCGCCGACGTCGCCATTGTGGAGGCAACGATCGGCGCAGAAGCGGTGGACGTCGAGTGGAGCGACACGCGACGATCGCCGTTCCATTTCGACTGGCTGCGCGACAACTGTGCATGTTCCGCGTGCGTGCATGCGATCACGCGCGAACAGGTGTTCGAGATCGCCGATGCGCGCGAGGATCTGTCGGCACTCACGGTGCACGTCGAAGCCGATGGGGCGCTGCATGTCGAGTGGAACGACGGGCACCGCAGCGCGTGGTCGCCGGGCTGGTTGCGCGCGCATGCATACGATGACGCGTCGCGCGCGGAGCGTTTGGCCGCGCACGGACGGCACGTGTGGGCCGGCGACGATGCGACGGCGATCGGCGTGTTCACGTGGCGCGACGTGATGGAGGACGACGGCGCATTGCTCGCGTGGCTCGACGCGTTGCAACGCACCGGCTTGACGCTCGTCGAAGGCGTGCCGGCCGAGCGCGGCCGCGTCGACGAGATTGCACGCCGCGTCGGCCTGATCCGCGAAAGCAATTTCGGCGTGCTGTTCGACGTCGAATCGAAGCCGCGCCCGGACAGCAATGCGTATACGTCGCTCAACCTGCCGCCGCACACCGATTTGCCGACGCGTGAGCTGCAGCCGGGTGTGCAGTTCCTGCATTGCCTCGCGAACGATGCGACGGGCGGCGACAGTGTGTTCCTCGACGGTTTCGCACTCGCGGATGCGCTGCGGCGCGAGCATCCGGCCGATTTCGCGCAACTTGCGTCGACGCCGTTCGAGTTCTGGAACAAGAGTGCGAACAGCGACTACCGCTGCTCGGCGCCGGTGATCGGGCTCGATGCGCGCGGCAACGTGACCGAGGTGCGCGTCGCGAACTTCCTGCGCGGGCCGCTCGATGCACCGGCCGGATCGGTCGCGGCCGTCTATCGCGCGTACCGGCGGTTCCTTGCGCTCGCGCGCGAGCCACGTTTCCGCGTGCAACGCCGACTGCGAGCAGGCGACATGTGGGCGTTCGACAACCGGCGCGTGCTGCATGCGCGCACCGAGTTCGATCCGTCGACGGGCCGCCGGCACCTGCAGGGTTGCTATGTCGATCGCGATGAACTGCTGTCGCGGTGGCGGGTGTTGTCGCGTTCGGCACCTGCTGCAGCCACGGCGCGCTGACCGGCGCGCCTGACCCCATCCCCCCAAGCCTGCCTCGCAAACGAAAAAGCGCCCGGACGCAAAGCGCCCGGGCGAAGCCACCCGCTGCCGGGCGGCGGAGGTATGCGTTTCATAAAAAAGGACGAGCCCCGCAAGGGGGCTCGTCCTGTTACGTCTTCATCGCGCGATGCGCGGCGCCCGCCGGGGGCGTCTCGGCTTACTGGCCGAAGAAGACCGAGTCGCGTGCGTTCGACGACGTGGCAGCCGGGGCGCCCGAGTGGACGGCCGGAGCCGGTTGCGCGCCGTAGCCGCTGGTGTCGGCGCCATGAACGCGTGCTTCGGCGCTCTGGATGTCGTTCGGGTAGTACGGGCTCGACACGCCCGGCTTGTAGCCGGCTTGTTCGAGCTGGACCAGTTCGTTCTTCACTTGAGCGCGGGTCACGGTGCTTTGCGCGAATGCGCCAAACGAAGCGGACAGGGCGGCAGCGGCAACAACTGCGGAAATGAGCGATTTCATGATGACCTCCGGTGTTTTATTGAGTTCGCTCTCGACACCATGTCTTAAGCGATTGATCAAATCTTAGTCATCGGACGGTTGAGGGTAAACGCTGATTTTGACGATAAATTGTTTCCTGTTCGGTAACAGTGGCGCGACGATCCAGTCTTTCAACCGGCTTTCTTTTCGGTTGATGTAATAAGTATGAGGAATGTTGCGGTTGGCGGCGCGCGGTTCAGCGCGCCTGGGCTGCCGTGTCGAACGGCCGGCCCGGCGAGCGCCCGGCCGGCGCGCCCGAGCTGAGGAAGCGCACGCCGGTCGCGGCTTCCGACGCCTCCCACAGCAGCGCCCCCGAGGCCACGTCGCGCGCCGAACGCGGCACGCTCGCGGGCGCTGGCAGCCCCCGCGACTCGAACCAGCCGGACGGCCCGATGTACGCACCGCCCGCGAGATCGGGCGAGGTCGCCGCATGGATCGCGGGCAGCGCGCCCTGGTCGGCCGGCTGCGCGAGATAACGGTTCGCGGCGCGCATCAGCGCCGCGCGCGCGGGCGAGCTGTCCATCGCGGGGCCGGCGAACTGCAGGTTGGTCGCCGCATAGCCGGGATGCGCGGCCACGCTGATCCCGGCGAACGCGGCGCGCTCGAAGCGGCGCTGCAGTTCGATCGCGAACACGAGGTTCGCGAGCTTGCTGTCGCAATAGGCGAGATAACGGTTGTAGCGGTGCGCGGCACGCAGGTCGTCGACGCGAATCCGGCCGCCGCGGTTGAAGCCGCTCGACATCGTCACGACGCGCGCCCGCCGCGCGGCGCGCAGCGCGGGCAGCAGATGGCCGGTCAGCGCGAAATGGCCGAGGTGGTTGGTGCCGAACTGCATCTCGAAGCCGTCGTGCGTATGCCGCAGCGGCAGGAACATCACGCCGGCGTTGTTGCAGAGGATGTCGACGCGGCCGTGGCGTTCGGCCACGTCGGCCGCGAAGCGTTCGATCGACGCGAGATCGGCGAGGTCGAGCGGGTCGACTTCGACGCGTGCATCGGGATGGAGCCGGCGGATCGCATCGGCCGCCTGCGCGGCGCGCGCGGCGTCGCGGCAGCCCATCACGACCGTCGCGCCTTTCGCGGCCAGCGTTTCCGCGAGCTGCCAGCCGAGACCGCTGTTGGCGCCGGTCACGACCGCGACCTTGCCGCCCTGCGCCGGGACGTGGCGCGCGCTCCATGCATGCATGTCTGTCTCCATCGGCGCGGCCGGTCGGCCGCGACACGTAATCGTTACATTGAGTGGTGTAACGATAGTGCGAGCGGGCGCGGCAGACAAGCGGGGGAATTAGACCGGCGATTCTAGGGCTGGCGCGCCGTGCGGCGCAACGGGCCTCGGCGCGCGGCCGGCAGGATTTACCTGCCTCCGGCCAGCGCGAGGACTTCGGCGGCGGAGATCATCGCGGCCGCGTTCGCGGGCGCCGGGCGTTCGGCCGGGCGGAAGACTTCGTCGCCGCGATGGATGACCTGGCGCGACAGCGCGCAGGTGCCGGTGCGTTGCGCGAAGCGGCGGCGCCAGCGCTGTTCACCGTAGTGACAGCGGCCGGGTTCGACCCAGCGGACGACGAGCAGCGTATCGGAACGTTCGAGAATTTCGACGTGGACGTCGGCGGGATCGAGCGCAGGCAGGGATTGGGAGGCCTTCATTTGCCGTTTCCTAAAGCTCGTGCGGATCGTCCTTGGCAGTGGATGTCACTACCCGATGGCGAATCCGTAGCGGTTTCCATGAGTGGTGCGCTAAATGTAAGCGTCTGTGACCGGAAAAAACATCCTGTCTGGCTCAAATTACCTTTTGCCGATTTAGAAACAATCCATGCTTACTTTCTTGGAATCCACGGACAAAAACGCCCCGGACCGAAAGCCCGGGGCGCGAAATCGGCCCGCGCGCCGTGTCTGCTCGCCCAGTCACGGAAGTACATCGCCGGGGGACGGAGGTGCCCGCAGGGATCGAACGCGGGCGGGGTGGCGATGCACCGGAAGCGCGGTCCGGCAACGCCATGATGGCGCGCGCTACCCGTTGAGACCCTGACGCGCACATGACGTTTTTGTCAGTTTGGCGCGGCAGCCGCGCCGGGCGTGTGCGTAAAACCCGCTGAGAGGCCCGCCGGCATTGGGTTTGCGCGAATCCGCGGGTGCCCTGCCGGGGCCTGCCGAGCGCCGGACGATTGCCTGCCTGACGGATTGAGCTGCCCGGGTAAATACTGAATCGCGAATTCGTGACAAACGCGCGATCACTTCCTATCATTGGTTGGACCTTTAGTCCTTTGTGCCAATCGGCCGGCTGACGGCCTGTTTTTTCGGGAGATGTGCTCATGAGATTGCAGGGCAAGCGCGCGCTGGTCACGGCGGCCGGGCAGGGCATTGGCCGCGCGACCGCGCTGCGGTTCGCGAGCGAGGGCGCCGACGTGCTGGCGACCGACATCAATGAAGCCGCGCTCGTGCGGCTCGAGGCCGACGCCGAACGCGTGGGCGGCCGGCTGACCACGCGGCGGCTCGACGTCACCGACGCGCACGACGTCGCGGCGCTCGCCGCGCAGGAACGCGCGTTCGACGTGCTGTTCAACTGCGCGGGTTATGTGCACCACGGCTCGATCCTCGATTGCGACGACGACGCGTGGGCGTTCTCGCTGAACCTGAACGTCACGTCGATGTACCGGCTGATCCGCGCGCTGCTGCCGGCGATGCTCGAAGCCGGCGGCGCGTCGATCATCAACATGGCATCGGCCGCGTCGAGCGTGAAGGGTGTGCCGAACCGCTTCGTGTACGGCACGACCAAGGCGGCCGTGATCGGGCTGACCAAGGCGGTGGCCGCCGATTTCGTCGCGCAGAACATCCGCTGCAACGCGATCTGCCCGGGCACGATCGAGTCGCCGTCGCTGGAGCAGCGCATTGCCGACCAGGCGCGCACGCGCCACGTGTCGACCGACGAGGTGCGCCAGGCGTTCGTCGCGCGCCAGCCAATCGGGCGCATCGGCAGTGCGGACGAAGTGGCCGCGCTGGCGCTGTACCTGGCCTCCGACGAAGCGTCGTTCACGACCGGCGCGATTCACCTGATCGACGGCGGCTGGTCCAACTGACCACGACGAACTGACCGCGCGTTCCCCTTCACTTTCCGATTCCGTTCAGACGCTATGAAACTGCTGAGATTTGGCGACAAACACCATGAAAAACCGGGCCTGCTCGATGCGCAGGGCCACCTCCGCGACTTGTCCGGCGTGGTCGACGACATCGCGGGCGACGCGCTGTCACCGGCGTCGCTCGCGCGGCTGCGCGATATTCCGCCGTCGTCGCTGCCGTTGGTCGAAGGCACGCCGCGGCTCGGCCCGTGCGTCGGCCGCGTCGGCAAGTTCATCTGCATCGGGCTCAACTATTCGGACCACGCGGCCGAATCGGGGATGGAGGTGCCGAAGGAACCCGTCGTGTTCGGCAAGTGGACGAGCGCGATCTCGGGGCCGAACGACGACGTCGAGATTCCGCGCGGCTCGGAGAAGACCGACTGGGAAGTCGAACTCGGCGTGGTGATCGGCCAGGGTGGCCGTTATATCGCGGAAGCCGACGCGCTGTCGCACGTCGCGGGCTACTGCGTGGTGAACGACGTGTCGGAGCGCGAATACCAGCTCGAACGCGGCGGCACGTGGGACAAGGGCAAGGGCAACGACACGTTCGGGCCGCTCGGCCCGTGGCTCGTGACGGCCGACGAAGTGCCCGATCCGCACGCGCTGCGGCTGTGGCTCGACGTCGACGGCCACCGCTACCAGAACGGCACGACCGCGACGATGGTGTTTCGCGTGCCGCACCTGATCAGCTACCTGAGCCGCTTCATGAGCCTGCAGCCGGGCGACGTGATCTCGACCGGCACGCCGCCGGGCGTCGGCCTCGGGCAGAAGCCGCCCGTGTATCTGCGCGCCGGGCAGGTGATCACGCTCGGCATCGACGGGCTCGGCGAGCAACGCCAGCGCACCGTGCAGGCCTGATTCCCTTTTCCCGGACGGTTCGCCATGCCTATCATTCGATCGATGCGCGTCCTCGACGTGCGCTTCCCGACCTCGCGCCAGCTCGACGGCTCCGATGCGATGAATCCGGACCCCGATTATTCGGCCGCCTACGTCGTGCTCGAAACCGACCGCGACGGGCTCGAAGGTCACGGGCTCACGTTCACCATCGGGCGCGGCAACGAAATCTGCTGCGCGGCGATCGACGCGATGCGTCACCTCGTCGTCGGCCTCGACCTCGACTGGATCCGCGAGGACATGGGCCGCTTCTGGCGGCACGTCACGTCGGACAGCCAGTTGCGCTGGATCGGCCCCGACAAGGGCGCGATCCACCTGGCGACCGGCGCGGTGGTCAATGCCGTGTGGGATCTATGGGCGAAGGCGGTGGGCAAGCCGCTGTGGCGGCTGGTCGCCGACATGAGCCCGGAGGAACTGGTGCGTGCGATCGATTTCCGCTACCTGACCGACTGCCTGACGCCGGACGAAGCGCTCGACCTGCTGCACCGGCAGGCGCCCGGCAAGGCCGAACGGATCGCGATTCTCGAACGCGACGGCTACCCGTGCTACACGACGTCGGCGGGCTGGCTCGGTTACAGCGACGACAAGCTGCGCCGGCTGTGCCGCGAGGCGGTGGACGCCGGTTTCGACTACGTGAAACTGAAGGTCGGTGCGAACCTCGAGGACGACATCCGCCGCGTGACGATCGCGCGCGAGGTGATCGGCCCGGACCGCAAGCTGATGATCGATGCGAACCAGGTGTGGGAAGTCGACGAGGCGATCGACTGGGTGCGCGAGCTGGCGTTCGCGCGGCCGTGGTTCATCGAGGAGCCGACGAGCCCCGACGACGTCGAAGGGCATCGCAAGATCCGCAAGGCGATCGCGCCGGTGCAGGTCGCGACCGGCGAGATGTGCCAGAACCGCGTGCTGTTCAAGCAGTTCATCGCGCGCGGCGCGATCGACGTCGTGCAGATCGACGCGTGCCGGCTCGGCGGCGTGAACGAGATTCTCGCGGTGATGCTGATGGCCGCGAAGTACGGGCTGCCGGTGTGCCCGCATGCGGGTGGCGTCGGGCTGTGCGAATACGTGCAGCACCTGTCGATGATCGACTACGTGTGCATTTCCGGCACGAAGGAAGGGCGCGTGACCGAATACGTCGATCACCTGCACGAGCATTTCGTCGAACCGTGCGTCGTGCGCGACGCGGCCTACATGCCGCCGACGGCGCCCGGTTTCTCGATCGAGATGAAGCCCGAATCGCTGGAGCAATACCGGTTCCGCGGCTGAAGCACGGCGATGCACGCGGCACACCGCACGACGTGCGCGGCGACAACATGAACGACGGAGACGCGAAGTGGATTTGAATCTGCAAGACAAGGTCGTGATCGTGACCGGCGGCGCGTCGGGCATCGGCGCCGCCATCTCGATGCGGCTCGCCGGTGAAGGCGCGATTCCGGTGGTGTTCGCGCGCCACGCGCCCGACGACGCGTTCTGGCGCGAGCTTGCGCAGAAGCAGCCGCGTGCCGCGTGCGTGTCCGTCGAGCTGCAGGACGACGCGCAGTGCCGCGACGCGGTTGCGCAAACCATCGCGCAGTTCGGCCGCATCGACGGCCTCGTCAACAACGCGGGCATCAACGACGGCATCGGGCTCGACGCCGGGCGCGACGCATTCGTCGCGTCGCTCGAACGCAACCTGATCCACTACTACGTGATGGCGCACTACTGCGTGCCGCACCTGAAGGCAACGCGCGGCGCGATCGTCAACATCTCGTCGAAGACGGCCGTCACCGGGCAGGGCAACACGAGCGGCTATTGCGCAGCGAAGGGCGCGCAACTCGCGTTGACGCGCGAATGGGCCGTCGCATTGCGCGACGACGGCGTGCGCGTGAACGCGGTGATCCCGGCCGAGGTGATGACGCCGCTTTACAGGAACTGGCTCGCCGGTTTCGACGATCCCGATGCGAAGCTCGCGGGAATCGCCGACAAAGTGCCGCTCGGCAAGCGCTTCACGACGGCCGAGGAAATCGCCGACACGGCCGTGTTCCTGCTGTCGGAACGCGCATCGCACACGACGGGCCAGTGGCTGTTCGTCGATGGCGGTTATACGCATCTCGATCGCGCGATCGGCTGAATGCAGCGGAGCCCCGACCCCATGCAACCCGACCCGAACCAAAACGCCGCGCCGCCGCTGATTGCGTTGAGCGGCATCGGCAAGCGCTTTCCGGGCGTGCAGGCGCTCGACGACTGCCGTTTCGACCTGCATGCCGGCGAAGTGCATGCGCTGATGGGCGAGAACGGCGCCGGCAAGTCGACGCTGATGAAGATCCTCGCGGGCGTGTACCAGCGCGACGACGGCGAAATCCGGATGGACGGCCGCGCGGTGGAGATTACCGACCCGCGCGCCGCGCAGGCGCTCGGGATCGGCATCATCCATCAGGAACTGAACCTGATGAACCACCTGAGCGTCGCGCAGAACATCTTCATCGGTCGCGAGCCGCGCGGCCGTTTCGGCGTGTTCGTCGACGAGGACAAACTGAACCGCGACGCGGCCGCGATCTTTGCGCGGATGCGGCTCGATCTCGACCCGCGCACGCCGGTCGGCCGGCTGACGGTCGCGAAGCAGCAGATGGTCGAGATCGCGAAGGCGCTGTCGTTCGACTCGCGCGTGCTGATCATGGACGAGCCGACCGCCGCGCTCAACAACGCGGAAATCGCCGAGCTGTTCCGCATCATCGGCGACCTGCGCGCGCACGGCGTCGGCATCGTCTACATCTCGCACAAGATGGACGAGCTGCGTCAGATCGCCGATCGCGTGACCGTGATGCGCGACGGCAAGTACGTCGCGACCGTGCCGATGGCCGGCACGTCGATGGACGCGATCATCGCGATGATGGTCGGCCGCCAGCTCGATACCGAATACCGCACGCCGCCCGACACGTCCGCCAACGACGTCGCGCTCGAAGTGCGCGGGCTGTCGCGCGGCCGTGCGATCCGCGATGTCGGCTTCACGCTGCGGCGCGGCGAGATCCTCGGCTTCGCCGGGCTGATGGGCGCGGGCCGCACCGAGGTCGCGCGCGCGGTGTTCGGTGCGGATCCGGTCGACGCGGGCGAGATCCGCGTGCACGGCAAGACCGTGACGATCCGCACGCCGGCCGACGCGGTCGCGCACGGGATCGGCTACCTGTCCGAGGATCGCAAGCACTTCGGGCTCGCGGTCGGGATGGACGTGCAGAACAACATCGCGCTGTCGAGCATGCACCGCTTCGTGCGCCGCGGCGTGTTCCTCGACGCGCGCGAGATGCGCGACACCGCGCAGGCCTACGTGCGGCAGCTCGCGATCCGCACGCCGTCGGTCGCGCAGCCCACGCGGCTGCTGTCGGGCGGCAACCAGCAGAAGATCGTGATCGCGAAGTGGCTGCTGCGCGACTGCGACATCCTGTTCTTCGACGAGCCGACGCGCGGCATCGACGTCGGCGCGAAAAGCGAGATCTACAAGCTGCTCGACGCGCTTGCCGCCGACGGCAAGGCGATCGTGATGATCTCGTCGGAATTGCCCGAGGTGCTGCGCATGAGCCACCGGATTCTCGTGATGTGCGAAGGCCGCGTCACCGGTGAATTGCGCGCGGCCGACGCCACGCAGGAAAAGATCATGCAGCTCGCGACGCAGCGCGAGTCGACCGTATTGTCCTGATTCAGACGCTTACCCGATCATGCCCAACGATACGCATCCCGTTCCGCCCCTGGCTTCCGGCGATTCGCAGGCCGGCACCCCCGGCTTCCGCGCCCGTTTCTTCAACCCGGCCGCGCGCCAGAAGCTGCTCGCGTTCGCGAGCCTCGTGCTGCTGATCGTGTTCTTCAGCATCGCATCGCCGAACTTCCTCGAAGTCGACAACCTCGTCACGATCCTGCAGGCCACCGCCGTGAACGGCGTGCTGGCCGTCGCCTGTACCTACGTGATCATCACGTCGGGCATCGACCTGTCGGTCGGCACGCTGATGACGTTCTGCGCGGTGATGGCCGGCGTCGTTCTCACGAAATGGGGGATGCCGCTGCCGCTCGGGATCCTGGCCGCGCTGTTGTTCGGCGCGCTGTCGGGCAGCGTGTCGGGCTTCGTGATCGCGAAGATGAAGGTGCCGCCGTTCATCGCGACGCTCGGCATGATGATGCTGCTCAAGGGGCTGTCGCTCGTGATCTCGGGCACGCGGCCGATCTACTTCAACGATACGCCGGGCTTCACGTCGATCGCGCAGGATTCGCTGATCGGCAACCTGATTCCCGCGCTGCCGATTCCGAACGCGGTGCTGATCCTGTTCCTCGTCGCGATCGGCGCGTCGATCGTGCTGAACCGGACGATCTTCGGCCGCTACACGTTCGCGCTCGGCAGCAACGAGGAAGCGCTGCGGTTGTCGGGTGTGAACGTCGACGCATGGAAGATCGCGGTCTACACGTTCAGCGGCGCGGTGTGCGGGATCGCCGGGCTGTTGATCGCGTCGCGGCTGAATTCCGCGCAGCCCGCGCTCGGGCAGGGCTACGAGCTCGATGCGATCGCGGCCGTCGTGATCGGCGGCACGTCGCTGTCGGGCGGCGCGGGCAGCATCGTCGGCACCATCATCGGCGCGTTCATCATGAGCGTGCTGACCAACGGCCTGCGCATCATGTCGGTCGCGCAGGAATGGCAGACGGTCGTGACGGGCGTGATCATCATTCTCGCCGTCTACGTCGACATCCTGCGCCGGCGCCGCCGCTGAACGACGCGACCGATGCAGGAATGCGCTTCACCGCCGGTTTCGGCCGGCGTTCCATTCGATACGAAAAAAGGAGACGCGAAGTGATCAGGAGCAAGGTGTTGAACGCGATCGTCGGGCTGACGTTCGCCGTGGGTGTCACGGCCGGCGCGCACGCGCAGGAAGCCTATATCCCGCTGATCTCGAAGGGCTTCCAGCATCAGTTCTGGCAGGCCGTGAAATCGGGCGCGCTGCAGGCCGCGAAGGACTACAAGGTGAAGGTGACGTTCGAGGGGCCCGAAACCGAGGCGATGGTCGACAAGCAGATCGACATGCTGTCGGCCGCGATCGCGAAGAAACCGGCCGCGCTCGGCTTCGCGGCGCTTGACAGCAAGGCCGCGCTGCCGCTGCTGAAGAAGGCGCAGGCCGAGAAGATCCCGGTGATCGCATTCGACTCGGGTGTCGACAGCGACATCCCGGTGACGACCGCCGCGACCAACAACAAGGCCGCCGCATCGCTCGCCGCCGACAAGCTCGCCGCGCTGATCGGCGACGAAGGCGAGGTGGCCGTGGTCGCGCACGACCAGACGAGCCGCACGGGCATCGACCGCCGCGACGGTTTTCTCGAACGGATGAAGTCGGCGCACCCGAAGGTGCAGGTCGTGACCGTGCAGTACGGCGAAGGCGACCAGCTGAAGTCGACCGAGGTGACGAAGTCGATCCTGCAGGCGTATCCGAAGCTCAAGGGGCTGTTCGGCACCAACGAAGGCTCGGCGATCGGCGTGGTCAACGGCGTGCGCGAAATGAAGCGCAAGGTCGTGATCGTCGGCTACGATTCGGGCAAGCAGCAGAAGGATGCGATCCGCAGCGGGCTGATGGCCGGCGCGATCACGCAGAACCCGATCGGGATCGGCTACAAGACGGTCGAGGCGGCCGTGAAGGCCATCAAGGGCGAGAAGCTGCCGAAGGTCATCGATACCGGTTTCTACTGGTATGACAAGACCAATATCGACGATCCGAAGATCGCGGCGGTGCTGTACGACTGAACGTTGCGTCGCGGCGGCGCACGTCGCC
>NZ_JBQVSQ010000009.1:0-156675 GCF_052952715.1 Burkholderia sp. YIM B11467 | reverse complement strand
GCGGCGGCGCACGTCGCCGCCGCGACGACCGAACACGAGGACACCATGGGCGCAGTGCGCATCGATTCCCATCAGCACTTCTGGCGTTATCGCGCGGCCGACTATCCGTGGATCGGCTCCGGAATGGACGTGCTCGCGCACGACTACCTGCCCGACGCGTTGTGGCCGCTGATGCATACGCAGGCGCTCGGTGCGTCGATCGCGGTACAGGCACGCGCGGGGCGCGACGAGACGGCGTTCCTGCTCGATCTCGCCCGCGACGACGCGCGTATCGCGGCCGTGGTCGGCTGGGAGGATCTCGGTGCGCCGCAACTCGCGGACCGTATCGCCGAATGGGCCAGCCCGAAGCTGCGCGGCTTTCGTCACCAGATACAGGACGAAGCCGATGTCGGTGCGTTCGTCGCGGATCCCGGTTTCAATCGCGGCGTTGCGTGGCTGCAGGCGCACGGCTATGTGTACGACGTGCTCGTGTTCGAGCGCCAGTTGCCGGACGTGCATGCGTTTTGCGCACGGCACGACGCGCACTGGCTCGTGCTCGATCACGTCGGCAAGCCCGCGCTCGCCGAGTTCGAGCGCGACGAAACGGCGCTCGCGCGCTGGCGCACCGCGTTGCGCGAGCTGGGTGCGTTGCCGCATGTCGCGTGCAAGCTGTCGGGGCTCGTGACCGAGACCGACTGGCGGCGCGGCCTGCGCGGGCAGGATATCCGGCACATCGAGCAATGCCTCGATGCGGCGCTCGACGCGTTCGGGCCGCAGCGGCTGATGTTCGGGTCGGACTGGCCGGTGTGCCTGCTCGCCGCGTCGTACGACGAAGTGGCGTCGATCGTCGAACGCTGGGCCGAATCGCGGCTGTCGGCCGCTGAACGCAACGCGCTGTGGGGCGGCACGGCCGCACGATGCTATGCGGTGCCGGGCGATGTGAAGCGCGGCATATAAAATAGGCGCGAACGGTCTGTGCGATTCGTCAGACCGTACGCAACGAAACCGATCACCAGCATCAACGTATGTCCATCCAGCCGATTCAGAACCGCCGCCTTTACCAGCAGATCGCCGACAAGCTCAGTGCGATGATCGAGTCCGGCGATTTTCCGCCGGGCAGTTATCTGCCGCCCGAGCGCGAACTGGCCGAACAGTTCGGCGTGTCGCGCACGTCGGTGCGCGAAGCGCTGATCGCGCTCGAAGTGAGCGGGCTCGTCAGCGTGCGCGTCGGCGACGGCGTGAAGGTGCGCCATCCCGAAACGGCCGCCGCACCCGAGCCCGAACCCGACGCGAAAGCCGCGCCGTTCACGATCGTCGAGATCGATCCCGAACTCGGCATCGCGCTCGACCTCGATACCGAAATCCCGCCGTTCGCGCTGTTGCAGGCGCGCCGGCTGATCGAGCCGGAAGCCGCGTCGCTCGCCGCGAAGCACGGCTCGGACGAGCAGATTGAAGGCATCCACGAAGCGTTCCTGCGCAACCAGGAGGACAACCGCAGCGGCTCGCTCACGCACCCGGGCGACCGGCTGTTCCATATCCGCATCGCGGAAGCGAGCGACAACCCCGCGTATGCGCTGATGATCAAGCAGCTGCTCGCGCACAAGTACGACCTGATGTTCCAGCGGCTGCAGTCGCTCTACATGCCGAACGACATGCCGCACCGGTCGGAACTCGAACACCGCGCGATCCTCGACGCGATCCGCGCGCGCGACCCGGAAGCCGCGCGCCGCGCGATGGCCGAGCATCTCGACGAAGTGATCCGCATCTTCGGCCGCGCGCTCGACTGAGCGCGCGTTCTCGCGTTACAGGTTCAGAAGCGGTCGGCGCGATACGGCGCCGGATCGGTGAACGGGGTTTCGCCCGTTATCATCTCGGCCAGCAGGCGGCCGCTGACGGGGCCGAGCGTCAGCCCGTGATGGTTGTGCCCGAACGAGAACCACAGCCCGCGATGCGCGGGCGCGGGGCCGATCACCGGGCGCATGTCGGGTGTGCACGGCCGGAAGCCGAGCCACGGTTGCGGGTCGAGCCGTTCGCCGAAACCGAACACGGGGCGCGCGATGCGTTCCGCGCGTTCGAGCTGCACGCCGGTTGGCGGCAACCCGCGCCGCGCGATCTCGACGCCGGTCGTGAGCCGCAACCCGCGCCGCATCGGCGCGATCACATAGCCGTATTCGCGATCGACGATCGGCGCCGACGGTACGCCCTGCGCGGAAGGCGCGTAGTGCATGTGATAGCCGCGTTTCTCGCGCAGCGGAATCTTGTAGCCGAACTTGCCGAACACCGTGTCGGACCACGGGCCGAGCGCGACGACGACGGCCGGTGCCGCGGCCGTGCCGTCCTGCGTGCTGACCTGCCAGCCGGGCGACAGCGCGTCGAGACTCGCGGCATCGCCGGTCAGCAGCGTGCCGCCGTTTTGCACGAAGAGCTGCGCGTACGCTTTGACGAGCGCGGACGGATCGACGACGCTTTTCGGATCGAGCCAGTGCAGCGCGCCGCAGAAGCCGGGCGCGAGGCTCGGTTCGTGCGCGAGCAGCGCGGCGGCGTCGAGCGGCGTGATACCGAGCCCGTGACGGCGCGCGGTGAGGCCGGCTTCGGCCACGCCGCGTTCGAACGCGGCCGGCGTGCGGAACGCTTCCAGCCAGCCGTTCGCACGGATCAGCTCCCCGGCGCCGGCCCGCGCGATCAGCGCGTCGTGCTCGACGAGGCAGCGCTCGATCAGCGGCAGCATGTCGCGCGACGCCGCCGCGTGACGCATCGGCGCCGATTCCCACCAGAAGCGTGCGAGCCACGGCGCGAACGCGGGCAGCGACGCGCTGTGCCAGTAGAGATCGGTCGAGCGGTTCAGCGCATAGCGCATCAGCGTGAACGGGCTGCGCGGAAACGGATACGGCTCGACCGACGAGCGCTCGATCAGCCCCGCGTTGCCGAAGCTCGTGCCCTCGCCGGGCGCGCCGCGATCGACGAGGGCGACCTTGCGGCCGCGATCCTGCAGGTGCAGCGCGGCGGAGACGCCGACGATGCCGGCGCCCAGAACGATTACGTCGAAGTCCATGAATGGTAGATGGCGGTTGGCTACGCACGCGCGAGGTCGCATTCGCTGCGCGGCCGGTGTGGGAAGTCGTTCGAGCTACAAGCATACTCGCGCGCGCATGGCGTACCAAGAATTCGGCGGGATGAGCGCTTCGCCGAACCCGAGGCGGCTGGATGCCACGCCGGAAGCATGAGCGCGTTTCGACGTAGTCGGCCATCTGTTGTGAATGTACGACACGACGAAATTCGTACCGATCGTATTCGACCTATTGTGATGGCTGATAAATCAATAAAACGGATGTCAATGAAATTGAAGTTGGTTTATCGGGATAAATGATTCGCTTAATCGTGATTTGTGAGAGCTTAGGTTTCGGTAAAGGAAATTTGGATTTGATGGAGATGTGTTCGCGAGGATATCTGTTGCAGGTTCCATGGAAATAAAGATTTGGATTGTCGTGACTAGATAGCCGAAGGAGGCGGGTGAGGCGGCGTTCCGTGTGGTCAAGGTGTCAGAAAATATAAACATAACAGCACCGAAAAAGCTTTCCAATCGTCAAATTCATTGTGCGAGTGGCGATGGATGAGCAAGCGGATTCCGTAAAAATATAGGACGAGTTTGAAAGGCGAGGCGGAATAACAATCGGACAATGATTATTCGCATTTCAGACAATCTGCCTGAATATGTTTCATTGAATTACGATGCGTGCGAGACCAATCATTACGCCGCCAACCCATGAAGTATCGAGAAACTTCGGCCGTGTTGATTTCGGTGTTGGCGAGTGTTTCCACGTTAGCGCAAGCCGTTCAGCCGTCTGAGATTACGCCTGGCCCGCAAATTCAGCGTTTGCAGCAGCAACAACTGGAAGCCGCCAAGGAACTGAATCCGCGCGCCAATGTGCTGACGCCGACCGGAGAGACGTCGTCGAAGGCCGGTGTCGCGAGCTTGCCGCTCGACACACCGTGTTTTCCGGTCACGACCATCGCGCTGGAAGGCAACACGTTCGGATGGCTCGCACGCTTTTTGCAGCCGGTCGTCGGGCAATGCGTCGGCAAGACCGCGCTCAAGCAGATTCAGAACGCCGCCAATAACGCACTGATCGGGCGCGGTTATGTCACGGCCCGCGTTCTCGTGCCGACGCAATCGATGCAATCGGGCACGTTGACGCTGCGTGTCGTCCCGGGGCGCATCAGCGACGTCCGAACAGACCCATCCGCCATCGGCTGGTTGCGCGCGGCACTGCCTGCGTCGACCGGTGCGCTGTTGAACCAGCGCGACATCGATCAGGGGCTGGAGAACCTGCGCCGCCTTCAATCGCAGTCCGATGCCACCGTCGACATTGCGCCGGGTGTGAATCCCGGCGACTCGGAGGTCGTCCTGCATCCCGGAACCGGCAAGCGCTGGCACGCCGTCATCGGGTCGGACAACGCGGGCCTCGACTCGACGGGCAAGTACGAACTGTCAGGCTCGATCACGTTCGATTCACCGTTCCACCTCTACGACCAGCTGCAAATCGCCGGTACGACCAACACGAACTTCGACGCATCCGACCACGGCAACCAGTCGGTGTCGGCCAACTACAGCGTGCCGATCGGTTACGCGATGCTGACGTTGAACGCGAGCCGCTCGCGCTACCAGCAGACCGTCGCGGGGTTCGGCGAGCCGATCGAATACAGCGGTGTTCAGTCCCAGCTTCAGGCCGGACTGTCCGGCGTGATCCATCGGAACGCCCACGCGCGGACGGAGCTGCGCGGCAACCTGTTCCGCAAGATCAGCCGCAACGCGATCGATGGCGTGGACGTTCCGGTGCAGCATCGCGACGTCATCGGCTACGAACTGGGTCTGGCGCATCGGCAAACCATCGGCAACGTCGTGCTCGACGGTTCGCTTGCGTGGCGCGCGTCATTGCCGGGCTTGTCCGGCAACGCCGGCACGGTGGTGGGTGCGCCGGACTTCGACGGCAAGACGCAGGTCGAGCTGGCGAGCTTCAGCGCCCAAGTGCCTTTCAAGCTCGGTGGTCAGGCGTTCTCGTACCAGTTCGCGTGGAACATGCAGAACGCACGCACGCCGCTGACCCCTTCCGACTATTTCACGATCGGCACGCGTTATGCCGTACGCGGTTTCGATCAACAACTGACGCTCGCCGCGGAGAGCGGCTGGGCGGTTTCCAACGAACTCGACTGGTATGTGCCGACGCCGATCGGCACGCAGGCGCTGTATGTCGGCATCGATGCCGGGCGTGTGCGCGGGCCGGCCGCGCAATACCTGATCGGCGAGACGCTCGTGGGTGCCGTCGTCGGCGTGCGCGGCCATCTCGCACCGAAAAACGTGCTCGGTGCGGCGCTGAACTACGACGTCTCGCTCGGCTGGCCGTTGTCGAAACCGCCGGGCTTCAACACCGATTCGCCGACGTTGTTGTTTCAGGTCAGCACGTTGTTCTGAGCGTAGTTGGGGTGGGCCGATCGAGGTCATGGATCTTGAGTCGGCATTTCGTTGATCGTCAAGTAGAACTAAGGAGTAACCATGCAATTCGTGTATCGGAAGCGTCATATCTTGCAAGCCGCGACGGCAACGTTTGCGGTGGTGGCCGCGCTCGGTCTGAGCGCGTGTGGTGGCGGCGACGACGGTGGCAGCGGAAGCGCCGCGGCATCGACCGACGCATCCGCAGGCGGTCATGTGCCGGGCGGTGCTGCGTCGTCGATTCGCGTGGAGGGTCAGTCTCAGGCCCTGTCGAGCAGCCTCGCGACCGTGAGTGTGATGACCCCGCCCGTATCGTGGAAAGCGGACGGGTCGTTCCCGGGTGGGTCGTTCACGCTGTCGAGCAATGGCGTCGACGCATCGCAACTCAAGTCGCAAGCACCGGGCGCGTACACCACGCTGCCGCGAACCAGCGACGTGCTCAGTCTGTCGACCGGCACCGTGACCGACATCGCAGGCAATGGCGATTACGCGATCGGCCGCTGGACAGCGGGTAGCGACTCCGCTGGCCACTCGTACAACGGGAACCAGGGCCAGACCTGGGCAGTCGGCGCCCCGGTGACGGTCAGCGTGACCGATCAGACGCAGTTGAGCTGCGAGCTTGCTGCCGCAACGCGTCCTACCTCGATCGACGGCAATACCGCACCGGGGTCGCTTGTCGGTGCGACCGCGGTCGTGACCAGCAAGAAAGACGTTTTCGGCAATCTCAACGCGAACGCGGCCTTGACGCTGCAGTACTCGATCGGCGCGGACACGAATCAGACGTTCAGCGGCAGCACGCAGGTCGGTTCGATGTCGACGTCGGTTACGACAAAGTCGTCGCTGTTTTCCCGCTTCATGGGACCGAATGAAGCGACGCCGTATCTCGTCGTGTCGTATGGCGTTCATGCACCGACGGTGGGCGGTGTGAACGGTCTGGCAGTGCTGAGCTGCAAGTAACGTGTGAACGCGGCCAGCGGCATTGACGCATGAGCGATGTCGCTGGCCCGACGTATTTTCAGGAAGAAATCGATCATGAATTCCGGAATCTTTCGCCTGGTGTTCAATGCCGTGCGCGGCATGCTGATGGCCGTCGACGAACATGCATCGGCGCACGGGGGCGGCGAACGCGGTCGTGTGCGCCGACCGGTACGCGCCGAATCTGTGGAATCCGGAATCTCGATCTGGTTTGCCGCGCGTGCGATCGCGTTTGCGTCGCTATGCACGTTCGGCATGCAACCGCTGGTCGCCGAAGCGCAGGCAACGCTGCCGATCACGCCCGATCGCAGCGGGCCGACGCATCCGGTCGTCGGCGTGTCGGCATCGGGCGTGCCGCTCGTCAACATTACCGCACCGAAGAACGGCGTCTCGCTGAATAGCTTCACGCAATACAACGTCGGGACGAAGGGCGCGGTGCTGGTCAACAGCGGCCAGAACTCACAGACGCAGCTCGCGGGCTGGGTTCAGGGGAATCCGTTTCTCGGCAACAACACGGCGCGCGTGATCGTCAACCAGGTCACGTCGGGTAACCCGAGTCGATTGCTCGGGCCGACCGAGATCGCGGGCAATCGCGCGAATCTCGTGATCGCGAATCCGGCCGGCATCACCTGTGCGGGGTGCGGCTTTCTGAATGTCCCGCGCGTGACGCTGACGACCGGCATGCCGACCTTCAATCCCGATGGCACATTGGCCGGGTTCAACGTCAAGCAGGGGCACATCGGCGTTGACGGTGCAGGGCTCGATGCCTACGGCAGTGCGATCGACCTGATCGCACGCGCGATGACGATCAACGGTCAGGTCTGGGCGGATTCGATCGACGCGGTGGCAGGCGCGAACCGCGTCGATTATGCGAGCAACACCGCGCACGCACAGTCTGGTACCGGTGCGGCGCCGGGCGTCGCGATCGACGTGCAGGCGCTGGGCAGCATGTTTGCCAACAGCGTCCGGATGATCGGAACCGAGGCTGGCGTGGGCGTGCGAGATGCCGGTTCCGTCACGTCGCTGACCGGTGACATCCACGTCTCGAACAACGGCGATGTGACGATTGCGCCGACCGCGCGTCTTCAGTCGGCCGCGAACACCCGGATCGAGGGGGCGAACGTCGCGCAGCAAGGCTCGATCGTCAGCGCGCAGGCGACGGATCTGAATGCGTCCAAGGCGCTGTCGAACGCCGGAACGATTGCGTCGGGCGGCAATGCGAACCTGGTGGCGGCAACCTCGTTCACTAATAGCGGGCAGGCGTTCGCGGGTGCGGATTCCGCAGGCGATCTCGTCGGCGGCGGCTCGGTCACGGCGCGCGCGGCGAATGTGACGAGCAGCGGCACGTTGGCCGCAGGCGACAACGTCAATCTGTTCGCGAACGATGTGACGCTCGACCATGGAACCGTCAATGCGGCCAGTGCGATCAACGTGACCACGAACGGCACGCTGTCGAACGTTGGCGGAACAATGACCAGCCAGAATCTGACGCTCGATGCGGGGCAACTGGTCAACGACTCAGGCACCATCGGTTCGCAGCACCTGGCGAACGTGACGGCGCAAGCGGTTTCGAATCGGGCCGGTACGTTGGTGGCGGATGCGCTGTCGTTGAAATCGGCCGGCGTGATTGACAATGCCCGGGGGAAATTGATCGCGCGCACGGCGCAGGTCGCTGCAACCGACTTCACGAATGCCGCAGGCGAGATCGGCACGTCGACGGGTGCGTTGGCACTGACGGCGACCGGGAGCGTATCGAACGACGACGGGAAGATCGCAGCTGGCAATGGTCTCGCGCTGACGGCGAATACGGTTTCCAACGCACAAGGCCAGATCGGCTCCGTGGCGGGTGATACCTCGCTCGACGTCACGTTATCGCTGAACAACGCGAACGGGAAGATTGCGTCCGGTAACGACCTGTCTATTCACACAGCCCATCTCGACAACGCGGCCGGCTCGATCGCCGCAGATGCTGCACGGATCACTGCGAACGACGTCGTGAACACGGGCGGCCGGATCGGCACCACGGGCGCGTTGGCCGTGACGGCGACCAACACCGTCTCGAATCGGTCCGGTGCGATGGTCGGCGGCAATGGTCTGTCGGTGACAGCAAGCAGCATTGGCAACGCGTCGGGCACGATCGGATCGGCCGCCGGTGATACGACGTTGCGCGCGACGCAATCTCTGACGAACACCGGCGGCACGGTGAGTTCAGCCCGGGCGCTCGTCGTTGCAAGCGACACGATCGACAACTCGAACGGGAGTATGGCCGCCGAGCGCGGTGCGCAAATCCGGACGGGGGATCTCGTCAATGCGGGCGGCCAGATCGGGTCCTCGTCGGATGCGTTGTCGCTGACCGCCACGCGTACGGTGTCGAACGACAGCGGCAAGCTGATCGGGGCAACCGGGCTATCGGCAACGGCCGCCGCGCTAGGCAACCGTGCCGGCCAGATCGGCACGTCCGCGGGCGACATGACGCTGACCGTCTCACAGGCATTCGACAATACCCAGGGCAAGATTGCCGCTGCTGGCGCGCTGAATACGCATGCCGGTACGTTCGACAATTCGCAAGGCACGGTTTCGGCGGATGCGGCGAAGCTCGACGTAGCGGGCGCATTGGCGAACGAAGGCGGCGCGATCGCGGCGACACGTGACACGACCGTGGCCGCACAGACCGTTGCGAACCACGGCGGCACCATCGGTTCCGTCTCGGGCGCATTGTCGGTGACGACATCGGACACGACGGACAATGCAGGCGGCAAGCTGCTGGCGTCGGGCGAAGCGAACCTGACCAACGCGGGACTGCTGAACGCGGGCGGCACGATCACCGGCGCGAACGTCACGCTCGCGTCCGGGCAACATGCCATCGACAACACGCTCGGCAACGTGGCGGCAAGCCAATCGTTGACGAGCCGTTCGGGTGCATTCGACAACCGGTCCGGGTTGGTACAGGCGACGGGAGCGCTCGATGTCGATACGCGCGGCCGGACGTTCGACAACGGCGTACTCGCAGGGCAATCCACGGGTGGTCAGGTTCTCGGCAATGGCGTAACGCTGGCAACGGGAGCGCTGAGCAACGCGGGTGGTGCAATCTCGTCGAGCGGTGCGGCGACCGTCAACGCGGCATCCGTGACCAATGATGCGGGTTCGCTTGTCGCGGATGGCGCATTGACTGTACGGAGCGCCGGCACGGTGTCGAACGTGGCGGGCCAGATCGGCGGCAACAGCGATGTGACGGTGTCCGGTACGACAGTCGACAACACGCGCGGCGCGATGCACGCCAGCAGCACGTTATCGGTGACAGGCGATACGATTCGCAACGCGCAGACTGCCAATTCGACGCTTCCGACTACGGCAGGCGTGCCGGGTTTGGCCGCAGGGATGGAAGGCGCCAGCGTTGCTCTCAGCGCGAACCACGCGATCGACAATACTGCCGGTGCGATTCGTGCCGACAAGGATGCGCAGCTGGCCGCACCCACCATCGACAATACGTCGGGCAGCGTCCAGTCGAAGGGCACAGCAACGCTGGCCGCGGCGAATGCGCTGATCAACCGTCAGGGCGACATCAATGGCAGTCAGCGGCTGACGATCTCGACCGGCACGCTCGACAACGACGGCAAGCTCCAGTCGATGGGCGACGTCTCCGTGACGACGCAAGGCGATCTGACCAACACCGGCCAGATCGTAGCGGGCCACGATCTGACGACCACGGCCGGCGGCACGCTCGACAACAGCGGCACCCTGTCGGCGGGCAATACCGCCAACGTGACCGCCAATTCCATCCGGAACCGTGCGATTGGCGAGATCATCGGCGGCAAGGCAACCAACGTTCACGCGAACCAGTCGATCACGAACGAAGGCCTGATCGATGGTGGTGCAACGACAGTGACCGCGGGCGACACCGTGACGAACGCGGGTGGTCGAATCTACGGCGATACGGTCGCGGTGCGTGCGAACACGGTCGTCAACGACCGGAATGACCACGGCGTGGGTGGCGTGATCGCATCGCGCGGCGACATCGACATCGGTGCGCAGACGCTCAAGAACCAGAACGATGCACTGATTTACGCGAGCAACGACATTCGCGTCGGCGGCACGCTGGATGCGAACCATCAGGCAACCGGCAGCGCGCAAACCGTGACGAACGACGGCGCGCAGATCGATGCCGGTCGAGATGTCACGATCGGCGCAAACCGGTTCGAGAACCTGAATTCGAACTTCCGGACCTCGACGGTCACGACCGACAGCGGCAACGTGTTGTGGTACCAGGTGCCGGGTTCGACGGAAAGGATCGATTCTTCGACGGTTTACCTGTACCAGAAGAACAGCCAGGAAATTCGTCCGGGCATCGACTACCGATGGGCACTGGACGACGACCAGAAGTTCATTCTGCTGCCGTCGACCCAGTATCCGTTCGCCGAGTATGCAAAGTACACGATGAACGGTGTCGCGGGCAGGATCGACGACACGGCGTATCCCGCGGCGAACTTCGTCAATGGCGACAAGGCGGCCCAGACCGGCGCGTATCGGACGGTACCGGCTGACATCTGGGCGCAGTTTGGTGTCGCACCGCCGCCGGACGAGAATCCGGCGTGGACCACGCAGGGGCCGTTCCTCATGTCGATGATCGGCGGAATATTGTCCGGCAGGCGCGGCGTCGGCAACGACTGGTTCACCGTCAAGCCGCCGACGGAAGCCGACGTGACGGGTGCGAAACCGCCTCCGTTCGGTCAGCCGAGCCCGTCGTGCCTGACCTCGACACATGCTGCCTGTGCTCCGTTCCAGCAGTGGTACAACGCCACCGTCGCCGCGTACCGGAACCTGAACCAGGCGCTTGCCGGGTACAACGCGGACGTGGCGGGCCGCCTCGTGCAGACCTATACCGTCTATACGGTCGACGTGAAATCGACCAAGGACGTCGTCACGGCGTCACAACCCGGCACGATCACGTCCGGCCGGCACATCACGATCAATACCGCGTCCGGTGTCAACGACAAGAGCCGGATCGTGGCCGGCGACGGCAACGATCCGAAGAACGTGCAGAACATCGGTGCGACGGGTACCGAGACATTCACGGGCTCGGGCGACGCGATTTATACGTGGGTCCAGTCGGCCGGCGCGTTCCGTGGTGACGAACGCACGACCTCGTCGACCCAATACTCGCCGGCCATCCCGTCGCAAACGATCGATCTGCCGGTGGTGCTGACCGATCCGGGCAGGCCGTCCAGTCCGGTCAAGAGCGTGGCGGTGACGACGTCCGCCGCGCAGGGCGCGAGCGGGTCCGGCGTGACGCCAGTAGCGGGCAAGGACGTGGGCGGCCAGGTACGGGTCGATACGGACGTGTCGGGCGTGGATGTCGGCGCCGTATCGGCCGTGAAGGCCCAGGTCGGCGACGTGGTCGTGCGCACGGTGACGCCGAACACGCGCTTGCCGAACAATGCACTGTATCGGGTGACGAGCGATCCGGGCAGCCGCTTCCTGATCGAGTCGGACCCGCGCTTTACCGATTACCGGAAGTGGTTGTCGAGCGACACGATGCTGGAGGCGCTCAAGGTCGATCCGAATGTGGTGCTCAAGCGCATCGGGGATGGTTTCTACGAGCAGCAACTGATTCAGCAACAGATCATCCATGCGACCGGTCAGCGTTTCATCGGCGACTACACGGACAACCAGCGCGAATACGAAGCGCTGATGGCGAATGGCGTGAAGGTGTCGCAGCAGTTCGGGCTGAACGTCGGCACGGCATTGACCGATGCGCAAATGGCCGCGCTGACGAGCGACATCGTCTGGCTCGTGAATCAGACGGTGACCATGCCGGACGGCAGCCAGCAGACGGTGCTGGTGCCGCAGGTCTATCTGCGCGCGAACGCGGCCGACGTGACCGGCGAAGGCACGATCGTCTCCGGCAAGAACGTCGCCATCGAATCGGATGGCGCGTACAAGAACACCGGCACGATCGCCAGCCGCAACGTCACGATCATTCACGCCGATTCGATCGACAACAGCGGTACGGTGTCGGGCGGAACCGTGCTCGCGAGTGCGAACCAGGATCTCAACAATCTTGGCGGGTTGATTCAAGGCAACACCGTGGCGCTGTCGGCCGGCCGCGACCTCAACCTGACGAGCACAACCAGTTCGGCGAAGGCGGCGAATGGCAGCGCAACCGGTATCGATCGCGTATCGACGGTCAATGCGGGTACGTTGCAGGCCGTCGCCGGTCGGAACCTGAACGCCAATGCGGCTGTCATCGCGACGACCGGCGATGCGGTGCTGGCGGCAGAAAACGACGTCAATCTGAATGCGGTTCGCCAGAGCAGCCAAGACGCGGTGAAGTGGGACGCCCGCAATCACGCGGAACACGCGGCGTCGAGCGACACGGGTACGCAGATCGCGACGGGCGGTAACCTGGCGATCGTCGCCGGCCATGACGTGAACACGACGGCTGCGTATGCGAACGCGCAGGGTGCGATCGGTATCAGCGCCGGGCACGACGTCAACCTGAATGCCGGTGAACGGAGCGCGAGCGCGAACGACGAGCACTATCGCAAGGAAAACGGCTTCCTGTCGTCGAAGTCGACGCACACGATCGATTCGAGCAGCTATACCCACGCGGTCGGTACGACCTTGTCGGGCAATGCCGTCGTCGTGCAGGCCGGAAATGACCTCACGGCGAAGGCCGCGACGATTGCTGCCACCCACGACGTGAACCTCGTCGCAGGACACGACCTTACCGTCACGACCGCGGACACGGCCTCGAGCGAATATCACCACAAGGACGTGAAGAAGTCCGGTCTCGGTAGTGCGGGCGCCGGGATCTCGTATGGCACGAACCAGACGATCGATACGAGCCGCGATACGGTGAAGGGTTCGCAGGGCAGCCTGATCGGCAGCACGGACGGCAGTGTCTTCATGCAGGCCGGCAACACGCTGCATGTCACGGGTTCGGATATCGTCGCGCGCAACGACGTGATCGGTATCGCGAAGGAGGTGGTGATCGATGCGTCGCGGACGGATCGTCATCACGAAGAAACCCACGAAGTGAAGAGCTCGGGTTTCACGTTGGCGGTGAAGTCGCCGGTGATCGATGCGGTCCAGAACGTGAACCAGCAGGCGCAGGGCGCGGGCGGCAGCCAGGACGGACGGGCGGCAGCGCTTCACGCGATTGCGGCGGCGGGCGGCATGGCCGATCTGGTCGGCGCGACGGGCAACCTGACGAACGCGCTGAACGATCCGAAGGGCAAGGTCGAGGCGAAGGCGGAACTGAGCTTCGGTTCGTCGCATAGCAAGTCGACATTCACCGCGGACAGTACGCGGAGCAACGGCAGCACCGTGAAGGCGGGCGGGACGGCCGCGTTCGTGGCGACGGGTGACAAGAACGCGGGGCAGGGCAACGTGACGATCCAGGGTTCGGACGTCACGGCGAAGAACGTGCTGCTGGAGGCGACCAACAAGGTCAATCTGATCAACAGCACGGACACGGACAGCACGCGCAGCACGAACGAGTCGAAGAGCGCGGGCGTGGGTGTTTCGTATGGAACGGGCGGGTTCGGGGTGTCGGCGTCGATGTCGCGCGCGCATGGCGATGCGAACTCGGATGCCGCGGCGCAGAACAACACGAATATCAATGCGGCCAATACCGTGACGATCGTCAGCGGCGGCGATACCAATATCGTCGGGGCGAACGTCAATGCGCACAAGGTCATCGCGGATGTCGGCGGGAACCTGAATCTTGCGTCGGTGCAGGATATGAGCCAGAGCGCCGCGCACCAGAGCAGTTCGGGCGGCGGGTTCAACGCGAGCATGGGCGGCGCGAGCGCCAGCGTCAGCATGCAGAACGGTCGCGCGAGCGGTAACTATGCGGGCGTGCACGAGCAGACGGGCATTCAGGCGGGAGACGGCGGCTTCGACATCACGGTCAAGGGCAATACGGACCTGAAGGGAGCGTATATCGCGAGTACCGCGACGAAGGACAAGAACCAGCTGACGACCGGAACGCTGACGTTCTCGGATATTCAGAATCACTCGGCATACGACGCGAGCAGCTTCGGGGTTAGTGCGGGCGGTGGTGTGGGTAATGGCGGCAACAACTATGCGACGCACGGGCCGACGAGCGGGAAGAACACGGGTGGTGCGTTGCCGCTGTATGTGAGCGAGAGCGATAGCAGTAGCGCAACGACGAAGAGCGCGGTTAGTGCGAGCAGCATCGCGATTACGGATCAGGCGAACCAGAAGCAGGATGTGGCGATGCTGGAGCGTGATACGTCGAACCTGAATGGCACGGTCGGCAAGACGCCGGATTTGCAGCAGGTGCTGGGCAATCAGGCGGATCTGATCAATGCGGCGCAGGCGGCGGCGGAGACGATTGCGAAGCAGGTTGGATCGTATGCGGACAAGAAGCGCGATGAAGCGCTGAAGAATGCGGATGGCACGAGTGATCCGGTGCTTAAGGCGCAGTATCAGCAGGACGCGAAAGATTGGGCCGAGGGTGGTGATAGTCGGGCTGCGCTACATGTTGCTGGTGGTGCGTTGACGGGCGGCTTGACCGGTGGTGGTTTGGGCGCGGTGGGCGGGGCGGCGGGGGCGGGTGTGTCGGCGAAGCTCTCGCCGGAATTGAGTGAAATCGCCAAGTCGATCAAGGACGCGGGGCCGACGGGTAACGCGAATGTGGATGAGTTGCTGGGGAACCTTGCGTCGAATGTGTTGGCGGGTGGGGCGGGTGCGTTGGTGGGTGGCGGGACGGGGGCGATGGCCGGGGCGGGGGTGGATCGGTTTAATCGGCAGTTGCATCCGGATGAGAGGAAGTGGATTAAAGATAATGCGGAACGATATGCGAAACATCAGGGCATGACCGTTGAGCAAGCAATCACCGAGCTGACGGCGCAAGCGGACCGGCAGGTGCAGAATGGCTCGCTGGGCGCGCACGACCCGGCAGCGCAAGCATTCTTGCGGGAGGCGCAACAACAAGGCCATATGTTGCCGTCGGAAGGGGCGAGCGGACCGGGCTATATGTTCTTTGCGCCGCCGGAGCAGAAGGCGAATACGGGGATGTACGGGCAGTACTATCCGGGCGGTGTGGGTATGAATGTGCCGGGAGGGCAAGCGATCGCGAATTCAGCGAGCCGGGACAAGGGACTCCAAGGTACATACGAGAAGCTCACGGTGGGCGCGGCAGTGGGCGCAGCGGCGATAGCGGTAGGTGGACCGATCGCGGTGTTGCCGGGAACGCCAATCTTTAGTACGGGTGGAGCGTTGGGTTCGGGAGCGCTGGCGTCGCCGGTGGGGACGGGCGCGATCAGTGCGGGGATTAATGCGGGGGCGCAGTATTTGCAGAATGGCCAGATCAACCCGGTTGAGGTGACGGGAGCGTTCGGCACAGGCCTGGCGGGTTCGTATGGCAGGTTGTTGTGGAACGTAGGCGTGAATACGATTGGCGGGGCGACGACGACTGCGTTGAATAATATCTTGCAGGGCAAGAATGACAGCGTGATTGGTGCTGGTGCTACCGGTGGGCTATTTAGCTCGCTTGGCTATGGTATTGGGAAGGTCGGCGAGTCTTGGGTAACCAATGCGCTTAAGCCAACTATCAACACACAAAATTGGTCCGCATCCGGAATCTGGTCGGTTAGTGGATGGAATCTTTTTAGGCCGAATAACGTTGCGGTCGCGATTGGTACTGCTGCCGGGGGAGTTGGACAAGAAATTTCTGGTTCGGCTGCACAACATTTGCCAACGTCAAATGGGCAGAAAAAATGACGCGATGGATAATGGCATGTCTTGGTGCATGGGGAATTTGCGTTGTTGGGTTCTTTGTTATTTGGCTGCTTGGTCTATACGTTCGCTGCATGTTTATGCCTGGCTGTCTCAGTCACATAGGTATCGATAATCTCTTGGGTGCAGTGGATTTTAAAAGTGTCTTGATACGAGGAACATTATCGGCGATCGCAATAGTTGGCTTCGTATGGTTTAAAAGGCGATCGCGGTAACGCATCTCCGACCTTGCTCGGGGATTCATATAGTATTTTTTGGTACGGCTTAATCGGTAGTTGCATTCCGAGGAGAAGAAGGCGATCGCGGAGAAAGCGGGCAAGGATAAGGCAGAAGAGGAGAAGTTGACGCGCGCGGCGTGCTATGCGGTGACGTGCTGGGCGGAGTATCCGGAGGAAAGCGATGAGCGGAACAGGAGCTTCGTAAGCGAGGCAGAGATTGCTTCGTCGCAACCCGAACTGCATTGGGTGATCAAGCAGAAGGAAGCTGGGTTGTTTGAATACATGCCAATGCAGAAGGTTGGAAATGCGTTGGAGAACGATTCGGTTGGTATTTTTAATGGGTTTTCTGAAATAATTTCCAGCTATGCTTCAAGTAAGTGGCCGATGTGCGTGCCGGTAATCAATGAGGTAACAAACAAGGTGAATGAAGGTGGTGTCGCAAAATCTATCTAGAATCGTACTAAGGACGTATTGGGTATCGGGGATTCGAAGAAAAAGAAATGAAAATTAAACTAATCGAAGACGGGAATTTTCCGTCATGGTTTCGACTCCTGTTAGTTATCGTTGGAACCATGCTCGCAGTGCTGGCACTATATTGCAACATGCCCTCCGTTCTTGCGAAAATTTCTTTACTTGTTGGTTTTGGGATAGCTCTTGTGGGTGGAATGACGAGTCGTGCTGCATTGCTTAAAATCAAGCCATTTGACAACAGCTACAAGAAGGCACGCGACAGCTACAAGACCAAGAGTGACGATAAACATCATTCGAAGTAGAAGCAACAAACCTAGTGGTGGTCGGGTTTGTGGCTTGTATCGTTGCTCGGTCATCGCGTGATGACGAGCTTACCGTGGTAGACCTCGATCCGGGTAGCGCGGTTGGTCAGTCAATTCAGCAGTTCAGTCCCGGAACATGACTCGCTTCTGTGTGCGGCAGTTATGGTGCATGGATACCGTCAACGCAAACAAGGTGGCTGCAGATGGCTGCCCCCATGCGCTGCAAAGCGGCCCGGCTCCCCCGAAGAACATATGAAGGTTGGCACAGCCGGTCATCCAATCCACTGATCAATCCACCCGCGCCGACACCGGATCGACGGCTGCTCTGCGTTTGCAAGCATCGCCTCCCACTGCACCAATTCCCCATACTTTCCACCCTTTCTCGCGGGTGTATCCCACTGGCTGATGATGCGATTTTCTACCTAAGATGAAGCAATCATGTGCGTGATACGGTGCCTGCGCGCGCATGGTTGAAGGGAGAGGGTAACGCCGGGGGGCAACGCCAGCGGATGTTTCCATCATGGATGCGAGAGTGTGCGCGGCGGCTGCCAGTCTTGCGACTGCAACGACGCCAACGGACGCGGCGGCAATCGCCGCGCGGACGACGTCCAGCCGGCTCGGCCGAGCCGCGTCGCTGCGCCACGCACTGATCGCAATCGTTTGCGCGCTGGGTGCGGCACCCGGCGTGCTCGCCGGAACGCCTGTCGATGTGAACGACTCGCCTGACACCGTGCGCATCGTCGCCGCCGCGAACCCCGCAAACCCCACCGATCCCGCCGTTTCGTCACACGACTCCGCCGTGCGTCAGGTCGTGCTGGGCATCATCAGTTTCACGCGCTGGCCCACGACGCCCGTCCGCCTGCATCTGTGCGTAACCGGCCGACCCGACTACGCACGCGGCCTGACCGACACGCTGCAGGCCGGCTCGACGCTGCTCGACGTGCAGCGCGTCCGCTTCGACGATCCGTCGCTCGGCATGGCCTGCGACGTCGTCTATCTCGGCACCCTGGGCGACGACGAGAGAGCGCGGGTGAGAACCGCGGTGGCCGGCCATCCGGTCCTGACGATCTCGGAACACGATCCGTCCTGCACCACCGGCAGCATGTTCTGTCTCAACGTCGACGGCGAACGCGTGTCGTTCGACATCAATCTCGATGCCGTCGCACGCAGCGGCGTGCGCGTGCACCCGAACGTGCTCAATCTCGCGCGACGGCCGGGGGCACCATGACACGGCACGCCCCTCCCGTTTCCCTTTCGCGCGTGCCGCGCCCGACGCTGCAAAGCGTGTTGCGCCGTGCGCACCTGCGCCTCGCGTTCGTCGCCGTCGCGATGGCCGCCGTGTCGTTGATCGTGGTCGCCGTGATCGCATTGCGGGCGTATGCCGGCAACAACCTGAACCTGTTGGCCCGCTCGCTCGGTTATACGGTCGAGGCGGCGCTCGTGTTCGGCGACCGCGTCGCGGCGAACGAGGCGATCGGCTTGATCGCCAGCGATGAGGACGTGGCGCAGGTGGAGGTCACGGACAGCAAGGGCCAGCCGTTCGCAACGTGGCAGTTGCCTGCCAGCGGCGAGCTCGCGCGGCTCGAGCGAGGCGTTGCCGACCTTGCGCTGCCCGGGCCCGTGGCCGTCCCGGTGATGCACGACGGCATCATCGTCGGCCAGGTCGTCGTGCGCGGCCGCGGACATCAGTTCTTCGGCTTCCTGCTCGGCGGCGTCAGCGGCATTCTCGGCTGCCTGGCCGTCAGCGTGCTCGGGGCGTATGTCAGCTCGAAGCGTCTGCTGCGCAACATCGTTTCGCCGCTGCGCGCGCTGGCCGGCGTTGCTCACGCCGTGCGACGCGAGCGTGCATTTGCGCAACGCGTCGAGCCTGCCACGATTGCCGAACTGAACGAGCTCGGCGACGACTTCAATGCGTTGCTCGACGAATTCGAAGAATGGCAGAACACGCTGCGCGACGAAAACGCGTCGCTGGAACACAAGGCGACGCACGATGCGCTCACGGGCCTGCCCAACCGCGTGCAGTTCGAGTCGCGCCTCGCGCTTGCTCTTCGCGACGCCGGGGTGACGGGGCAGCGGGTCGGCATCCTGTATCTGGATTGCGACCGCTTCAAGGAGATCAATGATTGTCTCGGCCACGACGCCGGTGACGCGGTGCTGATCGGCATCGCGGCGCGGCTGCGCACGCAGGTGCGCGAGGCCGATCTCGTCGCCCGGCTGGGCGGCGACGAATTCGCAGTGATGTTGGCGGCGGTGCGCGAAGCGGGCAGCGTCTGCCGTGTCGCCGACGAGATTTTGTCAGGCATGGTGCCGTCGATCGAGCTGTCCGACGGCCGCATGGTGGCCACCATGATGAGTGCCGGTATTGCGCTGTATCCCGATCACGCGTCGGACGCGAGCGGCTTGCTGCGCGCGGCGGATGCCGCGATGTACCGCGCCAAGCGTGCGCGGCCGGGGTCGTGGCAGTTGGCTGAAGGCGTTGTCGGGTCAGCTTGAGGTTGAGCGTTTTTCCCTGCGGACGAGGCCGCAGTAGAGGTTTAATGAATAAATGCGCGCGCGATGCGGGCGCATTCGAAGGGGTCGAAGATGAAAAACTCGTATCCAGTGTTCATTGGGCGGATGTGCATCGGCGGCGCGCTGCTGCTGTGCATGCTGCTGGGCGGCTGCAAGACGCCGCCGCTTCACCGTGGGCTGACGCAGACGCAGGTCACGGCGCTCAAGTCGGCCGGTTTCCAGGAGACCGGAGAGGGGTTCGAATTCGGGTCGACCGGGCCGATTTTGTTCGACTTCGATCGGTACAACCTCAAGCCGGATGTGCGGCGGATTGTCGAAAGGATCGGGCGGACGCTCAAGTCGGTGGGGATTAATGGGGTGCGGGTTTATGGGTACTCGGATCAAGAAGGGGCGGATGACTACGACTTCGAGTTGTCCAGGAGGCGGGCTGAGGTGGTGGAGATTGAGCTGGTTGATGTGGGGTTGGATGCGAAGCGGATCGTGATTGTCGGGAAGGGGAAGAGCGATCCGGTGGGGGATAACAAGACGCCGGTGGGGAGGGCGCAGAATCGGAGGGCGGCGATTGTGGTTTCGCCGAGGTGAGGGACTTATTTCACGGGGATGAATGGGCGAAACTTATCTGAGCGGTAAAAATGGGTTCCGTGTGTCGTGCGGAGCGTGGAATGACTCGATATGCAATTCGTGAAGTTCGCTTTCAAATTGGTGACCGCTTTGCGCAGATGGCATCTTAAACGGTCGGCGAGCTAGATATGTGAATACCGCCTACACCTACAACCCGTCGATTCCAAGCAATGGACGTTGATAGCCATGGATTTCCAGTCACACCTAGCGGTACTGGAAGCAGCTCAAGGGCTGTTGCAGCAAGGACTATCGTACATAGAAGGCAACCGGCGTCCCGGAGAAGGAGTGTTTCTGGCCGGTCATATTTTGCTTGCAATTTCTCGATATCACCGACTAACCAAAATTCGGTTGCCGGATTCACCGGCAAACATGAAGCAGCGGCCCCGGTGAGGTTTAGGGAACAGCTATCACTTACATCGAGCTGAGCCAATGCATGTTGGCGTGGACGATACCACCACAACCCTGGCGCATCTCGTATACCCTGAATGAGTATTTCAATCGTATGTAATGCACCTGCCGAAGGTGTTGCTCGGTGCTCCAAGTCGCCGCTGATTTCTCCGATTGGGCTGATAGTACGACATGCAAGCCCAGTTATGCTGCCGACCTGTTCTATGCTCAGATTCTCCGCCGTGTACCGTGTGCGGCGCCTCGCTAAAACGGAGAGGAAGCTTTCGGAAGATGTGTTTGCCGACTCCGGCAGCTTTTTCAGCCCGAGTACATTTGCCGAGAGCGGCGCGGGGAGGCGCGTACTCTGTCTCGGCTTTGGAGAATCAAAAAGGCTCGTGTCCAAGTTCATACATAACGTTCTTGTGCTTGATGCATCCACGACACTGACCGCATGCGAAGTTTGAGCGGTGACAGGAGTGTGCCCAAAAAAGTAGATCCAACGGAATACCTGACTGTCGTACCAATTCCGCCGATGTGAGATGAATTGCTGGCGCTCGTACTCGAATGCCACCCTCCTGAATACTTAAGAGCGTGTCCATCGCATCGAAAAATTCTTGTCTACCGTCTGTATGACTCGCATCCGTTGAAACGGCACCTAGCAGCAGTTCCGTTGCGCTATGCGCGAGCGCCGACGAGGCCGCGAGCGTTATCAACAGTTGGTTCCGATATGGCCACCACTCAGAAGAGGGAGCCAATGGATTGGGGGTGGTACCGCTTAGGTCGCCAGAACCGATGCTTGAGCAATCGACGGAAATACGCAGATGTTGTATGTCTAGAGCTTCGCAAATCTGCGAAGCGGCACGCAGTTCAGCTTCGGCTGGCAGTTGCCCGTAATCAATGGAAATGGCGAGCGCTGGCCGTAGCCAATAGGCAAGAGCCACAGAGTCCTGCCCGCCGGAGAGAAGCAATGCAGATTTCATCGTTCGAGTGCTGCCCATACCGCTTTGTAGATAGCTGAGTCGAGGTCCTGTTCGATCTCGCAACCAGTACCTTCGAGCATAGTTAGGTCGTCGCGCTTTTCAACCTGTGAGAACGCCACGACCGGTTTACGCCGAGACACCGCGTAGCCGACCTCAAAAAGTGTACCGGCATCTAGGCCATCACAGACGGCGAAAAGCACGTCACACCTGTCGATGCCTTGTAGGTCCTCACGTGCAACTATCTCTGCACGGCCTTCTCCTGCATCGTGAATTGGTGAAAATACGTCGACGCCCAACTTGAGAAATGTCTCTCGAAGGCTGTCAATCAACCATCTCTGAGATACCGTGAAGAATGGCCCTGCCAAATAAATTTGACGTCGTTCTCCTGTCACAGTGTTTGGTAAGCATGGTATAGGATTTAAATGAGTATCAAAATCTTTGGGTAACGGCAAAAAGCCCGAGTTGCAATAACTTGCGGTGGCTAGCGAGGCTCGATAAGCGGAAGCAACCGCATCGCATTTTTCGATCGCCCAAGCCTGACAAAATACTGCTGAGAAGACATCGCCAGACCCAATTGGCCAAACTCGATCAGTCTTGAAGCACGGCACCCTGGCCGTCCGACTGCCATCGGAGACTATTGCTCCGTGTGGACCTTGCTTGAGAACGACGACTGCGGCATTTTCTACAGAGTGAATTCCAGTTAGCTGCTCAAACGGATCGTTACTACCAGTCAGCAGGCGAGCTTCGGACGAATTAACCACATATGCCAGTTTCTTTGCCAGTGAGCCATTGTGAGAAAAAAAACGGGCGCGCAACGGAGCTTGCGGGTCGTAAACTGCCCATTCCGCGTCTACTTTTGCCGAGCCCTCTACCATGCCGTATCTGAGGATGACCTCACCGGCTAGGTCCATGGTTAGCTCTTCGTCATCTCTGTTGAGGGCGGGTTCCTGCTGAGGACTAGCAAGGCCATGCATCCAGCGAAATGCAAACAATTCTTTGGCGTGGTGAGGGACGAGGTCGAAATCATACGCACCCAACAGGCTGAGCTGCACCTCTTGTAACGCAGACTGTGCGATAAACGCATGTAGTTCTATGCTCTTGTTGATTTCGGAAAGCGCGGCGGCGGCTCTTCCGCCGGAACCCAAGACCTCACGTCGTTCGGGAAATAGGCATATTTCCCGATAGATACCGCCAGCAATTTGCAATGTCGTCATTTGCGCACGACCTGAATCTCGACACGAGCGCCCGAGACATCCCGGACTTCAGCGACGTATTCGTTACCTTGTGCCATGCACTCGATGAGTCGGAGCAATGCATCAGAGGTAATAGCACCGGCTCGACGGCCGTTGTGTAGTGCCACAACGACCTGCAATCCGCTGCGGCGAGTTTCCAGTACAACGTCAAGTTGCAAGGATCCTGCGCGCCAGTCGCGCTCAATTTCAGCGACGACGGTGGGAACCGGAGAGTTCAGAACTGTCCGGAATGTCAGCCGCTCACATGGGCTGCGCGTAGGTGATGCATCGTAAACAGTTCCACCGCTCCCCGACATTTGTGCTCCTGTATGTTCTTATCTCGATTGCCAAGCAAAAGGCTCACTTTGTTGTGCTCGTGTAATAATAGCGCACGGATACTGTCTTTTGTCGATCGAAATTTGTAAAATCGCAACAGTTAAGCGTTGACTTAGAAAAGCGTGCACGGGTTCTCGATTTTTTTACGGGTACATTGACAACAACGTCGGGCAAAGGCTCCAGATCAAGAAGAATGAGGGGAACATGTTTTCTGAATTCAAGAAGCGCCTTGTCGTAATGGGGTCATCTCCGTACGTCAACGGTGTTGCTGCTGTATTTTCTGTGCTCGCTGGAGCGCTTGCCTCATTTTTTACAAACTCCATTCGCTCTTCCTTAGCGCTGCCTGCAGATCCCAATGATGGCAATGTCATCGCGCTTGCGCACCTGCATTGGACTGGTGAGGCGATAGTTTTCTGGTTTCTCGTGGCTCTAGCGGCACTTTTGTTTGCGTGGAGTAAATTCTCAGATAGTGAGGTTGATAACGGACATAAGGAGTTTCTGAGCGAAAAACTTCATGGACTCGAAAGCATGCCTCCCGATGCGTTCCTAAAAAAATTGGAGGCGGAATATATCGTTGGCCGCGCCGCAGTCGCGCAAGCACGGGCTTCGGCGAATGCTCTCGGCGGAATGCTCATCCCCACGCAGGCAGATTTTCATATTCAAGCCATTTTGCGAGCTTTCGCGAGCGTTGCTAGTGCTTATGACGGTAATGTTAGTTCGAGCTATCGTGTTTATTTGATGTGCTTCTCGCGGCAATCGTGGCCTGAGGAAAAATTGAAGCGTGCGGTGAATGTCAAAAATCTTGCGCCACAGGCTCAATTTGGAGTATTGGAAACGTTTCCGTCTTTGCAGATTATATACAACGAAAACTCTAAAATAAAATCAGCCTTCGATTTGGTTGAAGAGTACGCGTTGCCGGTGTATGAGAAAACAACTCCTGCGGAGGATAAAAATGTGCTGCCGGGGGCTCCGAGAGCGTTTATTTCGAAGCGTATCTTTGAATGTAATTCAAAGGATAGATTGGTAAAAAATCTGAAAAATATTTTGGATGATAGAAGTCAGGCTGAGGCAATGAAGAATTTTTATGTTAATGGGCCGGCTCGGTCGGTAAAAAGCTTCATTTCTTTGGCAGTTCCAAAAAACGAATGGGTTCCGCAAACTGTCGATTGGCAGGGAAGCGAAATATGTGCTGTGTTGATGATTGAGGCGGACCACGAGGATTTGCTGAAGAATGCGGAAGGCTTTTTTTGTCCAGTGGTCCAGCCGTTGTTGTATATGCTGTCGGATTTGCTTGCTATGAGGAGCGTTCCTGCGGGCGTTCTCAATGAAAATGGCTCAGTTTAGTATTTGGATGGTGTGGGGCATGAGCGTGAAGGGTGGGATTTTTAAAATGATAAATCTTAATCCGTGGCCGTAAGCCGGCAGTCGTCCGGAGCGAACGCCGACCAATTGGACGGCTGCTTTGGTCTGACAGAGGAAGGCGACCACTCCCGGTTTCAATGTGAGCTATTTCAAAGACCTTTGGCCCAAGACTTCAGAAAAAGGCATTAAATTATTTTTTGAACGCGCCCGGCAGCTGCATCAGTGGATATTTGGACATATCTGGAAAATTCCGGATACCATGGTGTTTTGTTGGACGTCAGGAGAAATAAGAGTGAACCAAAAACTTTAAAATGATAATAGGGATCATTTTTTGGAAAGGCGAAGAGGCTTTTCAAATTTTTCGCTCCAAATCGCGGGTAGGGAACTGTGATTCCGTCTTGGTCGATATAGGTCAGTAAACCATCTTCAATGCTGATTATTAAATTGTGTTTATGGTGATGTGGTATGTCTGAATCGTAAAGTTGATTTATTTCATTCTCCAAATCTCTTGTGTCAAAATTCAATTTCTGACAGATTAGAAAGCTCGAAAATAGTTGTCGAGCATCATCGGTTGGGTTGAAGTGCGGTTGATCAGGTCTTGCGACTCCTGGCGTGCTGATGCGTTCTCCTAGCCTCTTAGTTGCTGCAAGTTTATTTAATGCTTGAGAGAAAGCGGTGCGTGAAAGCGTTGATTTAACTTCGCCAACACAATACACGGACTCAAGAGGAAAAAAGCGCTGTCGGTCGCCTTCCTGGTATAAAGGGGTCATCCTCGAGTCAAAGCAGATTATATCGCATTGCGTGCTCACATCGTCCATTGTTGATAGAATGAAGCCGGTTGAGAGATCGAGGCTCTGCGGGATAATAAACTTTAGGAAATCACGGACAATCGATTCTCGATATATTCCGTATTCGCCCGTGTGGAATAATTTCTCCTTTGATGGGTCGTAGAAGATTTCGGTCGACGTTGCGGAGAACGCGGCTCGAAAAACGTCAACTCGTTCTCGGAATAGTGTGTCGAATATTTTGCTAGCCATTTGCTTCGCCTTGGTCGGAAGTTTGGGGCGTGTTGACTTGGTTGGAGGTTAATCTTAAGTTCGTTCACTCTAGTTTAACTAAGCTCTCAACTCTGGTGAGCTGACCTGGTACCGCTGTTGTTGAGAGATCGTCGCTGATCGACTGACCGCAACGATTCGGCTTTGGCCTACCGCATTCGGCGGGAGTCGGCCATAAACCGACGTTCATCTCGGGCGAGACATGGACGTTTGTGCGATCCACTCGACCCTGACATCGGTTGTCCGCACGCCCGACCTGCCGTCTGCTTTTACGCTGCCCATTTCTGCCATCGGTTGTGAGCGCTACATCAGCATCGCCGCTCGGTTCAAGAATCGGTCGTTCGCAATGCGTGGCGGACCAATACCGAACGCGCATCGCGGAAACTCATCGATGCGTCCCGTCTGTTCGGCGAGTTGCCGCCCACTAGTCGCGATTTGCCGCCCACTAGTCGCGATTTGCCTAGGGAATCGATTCCGGCGAAAGCATGTCATCGGTGCCCAGCCTCGCGCATTGGCTTGCGAGCAGTTATTATCGGGCACTAGGGCCACCACGAATCAAACATTAACGGACCACACGCTTGGGAAACTACCTCTCAGCCATCCAGAACTGGTTCGGGGCCGGCTACTATGGGCGACACCTCAGCCTGATCTTGCGGGAAATTGGCAAGCGCCACCCAAAGGCTCTCACTTCGTTCATCTGCGTGGCGTGCGGTGTCCCGTCGAAGGAACTGACGGGCGTGGCTTTCGCTACGGAATATCGCTTTGACGGGAAGAAAAGCATCCGGTCCGCTGATCTCGCCGTGCTAGTCGGCGCGGAGGAGATTCCTCGCGTGCTCATTGAGATCAAGTACTTCGACAAGCCACTCCTTGCAACCCGGACGAAACCCGCTCAACTCGACGACTATGCACATTGGCAGCAGAGAGCACCCGGCCGCAAGGTGCTTCTGCTGTCGAGGGAGATGCACGACTCTGACAAGCTCATTGTGCGGAGATGGAGTGACCTCGCCCGCCATCTGACCGCCCATGTATCAGGCTCTGATCTAGTCGCGATGCTGGTCGACTACCTCAAGGAGGAAGGAATCGTCATGCAGAAGGTGGACCCGCACAAGCTGCTGAAATACTTCAAAAGCCTTACTTTCGGCCGCCACGGTGCTGGGATGCTTGCTAAAAACATTGACGGGCCAGCGGAGTTCACAAAGTTGCTGCGCAACCTGCAACTAATCGCAAGTGCATTTCATCCACATTTCCGAAGCGCCTGGTCCCGCCACAACGTCATCACCCCAAGTGTCGACTTCAAGATTCACCAGCGCCTGAAGACCCCAGGGAAGAACGACGCGTATACCAGCGATGATCGGTATCTGAACAATGCGTTGCGAGAGGGCGGATTCGTCGACTCTCACGCGCAATATTCACTGGGTCACGGTAGAACCTATCTGCGCATCCGAATAGGCTTGCGCGTGTACGTGACCGGGGCTTCGATTAAATCGGCGCCACCAGAGGCGTGGCTTTTCGTCGAAGCGCTTGGGGGTTCCCTGAGTCGTGCCGATGTCGAGTACTTCCGCCAACAAAAGATCCGCTACGACATGGTTACCCAAAAGGCTGAGGAGAGGACCGTGGTTGTCGAAAAGTATATCCACAAGATGCTGCTCGGTTTACTAACGGACATCCGATCCGACTCCCAAGCACCAGTTACGGTCTCCCAGCGCGAGGCGCTCACGCGACTGTACAAGTCGCTGACGAGCGGCAAGATCCCGACCTAGGCCATACGAACGGTCTACTTGTGCCTGTTGGCTACGGCAGCCAGAACTCGCACGGTGGCGACAATCTTTCTGCCTGTTCGACCGGTGCTTACATCCGTGATGTATTCATCTCACCGTTTCATCAACGCGAGAATTGACTGCCGCGAGAGGTCGAACGATCGCGGCACTTTGGAAATGGCATTTGATCCGCCAGCAGTCGGTAAGGCCGCTTCGAGTCGGCTACTGCCAATCGCGTTAGGTCATAAGCGGAAGTTCAAGCATGCACTGCCGAATGCACGCTTACCGTCCAACGGTAGTCGTCCAGGCCGACAGACTTGTTAACAATGAGACCGATGGTTTGACTGATCGCTATCGACGTCCTGTTCATTCGGCCGCAGAACTAGGAGAATGCCTCTTCTGATCAGAAGGAAAGACGAAATTCAAGGGGGCGGGCATGTCACTCAAGACGACAAAGGAACACCTAGTGCGGTTGCTCGGTGAAGCCGACAACAGTGTTATCGCGTTGTCGGGAAAGTGGGGCACTGGCAAGACTCATCTCTGGAATGAAGTCAAGAGCGAATCGGTCGACGATAAAGTCAAGAAGGCGCTCTATGTGTCGTTATTTGGTCAATCCAGCATCGACCAAGTAAAGAGAAAACTCATCGAGTCAGCTATCCCTGTTGTTGAGTCGCATAGCGGTGTTGTCGACTCTTTGAAGCAGATTTTTCGGATCGGAGTAAGGGTTGGCTCTGAGCACTACAAGGCATTAGCCGCACTCAACGACCTGAATTTACTGTTGATGGCCCCGGTGATACTTCGAAACTCCGTCATTGTCCTCGATGACATCGAGCGAAAGCATGAAAAATTGGGTATTGACGAGGTGCTTGGATTCATAGACGAGTATGCGAATCAGTATGGCTGCCGCTTCATCTTAGTTCTCAATGACGATCAGCTTGTCAATCAAGAGTTGTGGAAGACATTGCGAGAGAAAGTCATCGATCAAGAGCTCAAGCTAATCACGACGCCGGATGAAGCATTTGCCATAGCGATCAGGTTGACGCCATCGCCATATGCAGATGCGATCAAGCGGGCGTCAATGTCATGTGAGTTGACCAATATTCGGATCCTCGGAAAGATCATCAAGGCTGCCAATCGCATCCTGGAAAAACGCGAGCTGGACGATGCAATCATCGCTCGAGTTATTCCATCAATAGTGTTGTTCTCGGCTATACATTACTGTGGCTTGGTGGACGGTCCGGATTTTCAGTTCGCTTTGAATTTTGGATCCTCAGACTGGTCGGGCTACGCAAGGGAAGGAAACAAGGAGCCTAGCGAAGAGGGTAAGCGTGAGGACCGTTGGCGACTGCTAATGCGAGATCTAGGCATTAGCAGCTGCGACGAATTCGAAGTAGTGTTGGTCGAATTCTTGGAGTCTGGGCTGTTCGACGCCGGCAAGATCGCTAGGATAGTAGACGGTTACGTCGCCGAGAAGCAGAATTTGGAAGCCCGGGAAACGGCCAAGCAGTTCCTGGCCAAGGTCTTCTGGGATCATCGCGTTAGTGAGGCACGGTTGGTTGCTGAAGCCGCCGAGCTTCCGAAGATCGCTGGGATGCTGGATCCGTTCACGGCCACGGCGCTAGATTCGGCGCTGACAAAGCTTCCTGGCGGCTCTGCTATCGGGAGCGCAATCGTCGACGGATGGATTGCTGCATTCATGGCTCAGAAGCCCGAGGAAGTGAACGAAGAGAATCCGTTCAAACAGCCGCTGCATCCCGCAATCAAGGCTGCGTTTTCCGCGATCAATGCCGACGCCCAAGCTCGGACTACTGTCTTAGATGCATGCATGCACGTCATCGAAAATAGCGGGTGGGGAACAATGCAAGAGGTAGTCATGAAACGGGCGACCGCGGCCGATTTCGAGACGGCTATCCGCGAGATGGATATCAACAAGCTGCGGCGTTTCATGCGTCGGATGGTAGAAATGAGGCTTCAACGGCAAGTCTACGATCCGCACTTTGGGACGGCAACTGAACGCTTCGTCGAGGCATGCAGAGCAATTTCAAACGACGCAGCCTCCCCTCGATTGGCAGGGCTGATCAAGCACTTCTTCGAGGGAACGACCATAGCATCAGAGTTGGCACTGCAAATGCCTACAGAAGCTCCGGTGTCCCATCACGACAACAACGATTGAGCAGCAGTCGTATACGTATCGAGACGGACTCAGACAGTTCGTCCGATTCAATTGAACTGTTTCGAATCGTCAAGTTCAGATCAATCGCTCACTGCGACAGATCGACGTTCGCGCTGATTCGCTTTCGCCGCCCATCAGCGCGCGCAGTGTTCGTGAACTTGGATCTCCTTGATTGCCATATAACCAATGGATAACGTGCGCCCAAGCAACAAACACTGTCTAATGGGCAATGTTCAGCCAGTGATAATCGCGCGCGCGGATTGATACGCCAGACGTCCTGGTCCACATGTTGCAGTCCCGTTTCCACCGAACCACCAACAACGGAGGAATCCAAACCATCAAAACGCCGCAGTAAACGAGCGCGGGCCGCAAGTGCTAGGAACACTCACGACCCGCTAACCACAGCCAACTTTCAAGGAGTTGCCCATGGCTAAGGCGAATGATAAAGCACGTCCCCCGATCACGGAACGCTTCGTGACGATCCAGGAATCCTGGGGTGTACCGAAACGCATGCACATCAGGCCGGATACGTTTTATCCGTATATGAAGATCGGCGGAATGTGGCTCGTCAACGATGCGCGTTTTATCCCGGGCCGAAAGGTGCAGATCACGATTGAGCCGGGAAGGCTGGTCATCAAGCAGCTGTAACAGGCAACGCCGCAGGATGCGGCCGCGCTGCGCGAAGGCGCGCAGCGCGCCGGGCAGTTGCTACCGCCCGCCGCCACGCATCACCAGGCGATATTGCAAGACGACCGCGACGTTCCTGCGCCACCTGTCGCTGTGCAATGCGTGCCTGCGCCATTGTCGTAAAACGTGCGCGTCTCCGGTTGCGGCACCGAAGGATCGAACGGATTCGGCGCACCATGCGGACCGCGCGCGGCATCGTACGGCCGCGTCGGCGCATACGAGCCGCCACTACCAGCCGGCTTTGAACCATTAGCCCGCAGATATTCATTCCAGTTCTGCGCGCGCTGTTCGGTTCCGGGCAATGCGCGCCCGAGGCTATCGCTGCCGCCTGCGCCGAGCGCGACACGGTTTGCCGGCAAGTCCCAATCAGATTCATGCGCACGCGAAGGCTGCGGCTCAAGCACATCGCCCGAAACACGCAGCGGTCGCGTATCGGGCGTATCGAACGGGCCGCGCTTGGCGGGCGCGACGTACTGCACGCGACGATTCGCACGTGCCGCGTGCCCATCGTCGCGTGCAACAGCACGGCGCTCCGCGCGAAACACATTGGCACCAGCCGACCGATCGGTCAGCGTATCGCGCCCCGACGCATCGGCGGCGGAAACAGAAAGCGCACACGCAATCGCGGCGGTGGAAGAAAGGCAGAAGGAATGATTCATCGCAGATCCAAATCAGGTGATGTGCATGGAAAAAAACGGCAGATCACTGGCTGGCGGCTGGGCAACGGAAGGCCGTCGAAACGGCCCTGAAGCGACGACGAAGCGCGGCGGACGCGATTCGCGGGGAGGCTGGCTGGATTGCAGAGGCGAACCCATATTATTTCACATAAATAACTGTGAGCTTTCGGAACCAAGGAAATCGTCGGCAAACGGTATGTTTGAGCGCCCCCATCCGACGCACCTCAATGGTGCCCGCCAAATCAATCATCAGTTGATTGAACAGCGACGATGCGGCCCTTTGCCGACCCGAAGCACGCCGAACACAACCGCTTGTCAGCAGACGTCATACCCACCAAGGCACAGCGCCCGACCGCCCCCTCCAATAGCAACCAGATTGCACTCCCGCCAGCCGTTGTCGACACCGAAAGGTTGCGCCGTCATTGCTACCGACCCCCACTTCATCCCTACGTGTTTTCCCTCGGTCGACCGGCATTTTTGACAGACGATTTAAAAACGCCCATATAATTTCGACTGCCTTGCCAACGGCTGTCGGACCATCCCTCCGATCAAGCGGTTTGGCAAGCGGGGCAGGCGAAACGCTTGCGCAATGCAAGACGCATCACGATGATGTCTTTCCGAACCAGACGTCCCCTTCGGGGACTGCAAGAGCCGGGCCCCGCTACGCAACATTCCGCTGGAGTTCCGTCTTCTATGTGTCTCGGGCGTGTCCCATGTCCTCGCCCCGGGTGCTGTTCGATTGCGCAAGTCATGCCGCCTTTGCCCGTATGACTAAACAACATCGAGGAGCTCCCAGATGACGCTGTCCCGTCTTACGTCCATTTCCGTCGCCGCCGTGCTGTTCGCCGCCGGCGCCGCCACCGCGCAAGCGGAAACCGTGAAGATCGCCATCGCTGGTCCGATGAGCGGCTCGGTCGCCCAATATGGCGACATGGTGAAGGCCGGCGCGCTGACCGCGATCGAACAGATCAACGCAGCAGGCGGTGCGGGCGGCAACAAGTTCGAAGTCGTGATGATGGACGACGCATGCGAACCGAAGCAGGCCGTCGCCGTCGCGAACAAGATCGTCAGCCAGAAGATCAAGTACGTGATCGGTCACGTGTGCTCGGGCTCGACGATCCCCGCATCCGACATCTACGAGAACGAAGGCATCGTGATGGTCACGCCGTCGGCCACCGCGCCGCAGCTGACCGAAGGCAAGAAGCGTCACTTCATCTTCCGCACGATCGGCCGTGACGACCAGCAAGGCCCGGCCGCCGCGAAGTACATCATCAACAACGTGAAGCCGAAGAAGGTCGCGGTGCTGCACGACAAGCAGTCGTACGGTCAGGGCATCGCGTCGTCGGTGAAGAAGGACCTCGAAGCGGCGAAGATCCCGGTCGTGCTGTTCGAAGGCATCAACGCCGGCGATTCGGATTACTCGGCGATCATCACGAAGCTGAAGTCGCAAGGCGTCGATTTCGTCTACTTCGGTGGCTACCACCCGGAAATGGGCCTGCTGATGCGCCAGGCGCGCGAGCAGGGCGTGAAGGCAACGTTCATGGGGCCTGAAGGCGTGGGCAACAAGGACGTGACGGCAATCGCCGGCCCGGCTTCGGAAGGCATGCTGGTCACGCTGCCGGCCGACTTCACGGCTGATCCGGCCAACGCAGCACTGGTGAAGGCGTTCGCGGACAAGAAGCGCGATGCGAACGGCCCGTTCCAGATGCCGTCGTACGCCGCGGTGAAGATCATCGCCGACGCGATCGCTGGCGCAAAGACGACCGACCCGACGAAGGTCGCCGCGTACATGCACAAGACGACGTTCGACACGCCGATCGGCAAGGTGTCGTATGACGCGCAGGGCGACCTGAAGGCGTTCAAGTTCGTCGTCTACACGTGGCACAAGGACGCGACGAAGACCGCCGCCAACTAAAAACGGAGTACCCGCCCCGCGCACCCGCTCTGCCCGTGACCCGGGCAGGGCGCGTGCGCATTTGGCCGTTCCGCGGCTGACGGGCGGTCCGAGACGAACACCGTGCGTTGCGCGCGGTCGCGCCGTGATCCGGTTGCGGCCTGCGGCGCAGTGCCAACGGGAGCTTCCCGCACATGACTGACTTCTTTCCTCAATTCGCCCAGCAGCTGGTCAACGGCCTGACGCTGGGTGCGATCTATGCGCTGATCGCCATCGGCTATTCGATGGTCTACGGCATCATCGGCATGATCAACTTCGCCCACGGCGAGATCTACATGATCGGCGCGTACGTGGGCCTCGTGACCCTGACCGCGATCGGCGTCTCAGCCGGTTATCCGCTGCCGCTCGTGCTCGGCGCCGCACTGATCGTGTCGGTGATCGTCACGGGCCTGTACGGCTTCGCGGTCGAGCGCGTCGCGTATCGGCCGCTGCGCGGCGGCCCGCGCCTCGTGCCGCTGATCTCCGCGATCGGCATGTCGATCTTCCTGCAGAACTACGTGCAGATCGGCCAGGGCGCGCGCGACGTGTCCGTGCCGGTGCTGATCTCCGGCGCGTTCGACATCCATCTCGGCGGCGACTTCGACGTGACCATCCCGTATTCGCGCTTGATGATCGTCTGCGTGACGGTGGTGCTGATGATCGCGCTCACGCTGTTCATCGGGCATTCGCGGATGGGCCGTGCGTGCCGCGCATGCGCCGAGGACATGAAGATGGCGAACCTGCTCGGCATCGACACGAACCGCGTGATCTCGTTCACGTTCGTGCTCGGCGCGATGCTGGCCGCCGTCGGCGGCGTGCTGATCGGGCTGACGATCGGCAAGCTGAATCCGTACATCGGCTTCGTCGCGGGCATCAAGGCGTTTACCGCCGCGGTGCTCGGCGGGATCGGCAGCATCCCGGGCGCGATGCTCGGCGGCGTGCTGCTCGGCCTCGCGGAAACCTTTGCCGCAGGCTACATGCCGGCCGAGTACAAGGACGTCGTCGCGTTCGGCCTGCTCGTGCTGATCCTGCTCTTCCGCCCGACCGGCCTGCTCGGCAAGTCGGACATCGAAAAGGTTTGAGGGAGACGCAGATGAGTACTGTCATTTCCGTTCGCCGCCCGGCCGCCGACGCATCGTTCGGCCAGGCGCTGAAAAATGCCGTGGCCGCCGCGTTCCTGACGGCGATCCTCACGATCCCCGTGCTCGGCCTGCAGCTGCAGCTCGACGGTTATCAGGTCGTGCTGACGCCGCACTGGCGGCCGGTGTGGATCGCGGTCGCGGCCGTGTTCCTGTTCCAGCTGTTCAAGCCGTGGCTCATGCGCGCGAAATCGGCGGTGAAGCTGCCGGCGGTGCCCGCGATGGGCGCGCAGCAACAACGCGTGGTCGTGTGGGTGCTGCTCGCGGTCGGGCTCGTGTGGCCGTTCTTCGGTTCGCGCGGCGCGGTGGACGTCGCGACGCTCGCGCTGATCTACGTGATCCTCGGCCTCGGGCTGAACATCGTGGTCGGTTTCGCGGGGCTGCTGGATCTCGGTTATGTCGGGTTCTACGCGGTCGGTGGCTATACGTACGCGATGCTCAACCAGTATTTCGGGCTGTCGTTCTGGGAATGCCTGCCGCTGGCCGCGATCGCTGCGGCGACGTTCGGCTTCCTGCTCGGCTTCCCGGTGCTGCGGCTGCGCGGCGACTATCTCGCGATCGTCACGCTCGGCTTCGGCGAAATCATCCGGCTGATGGCGAACAACCTGACGAGCCTCACGGGCGGCCCGGACGGCATCTCGGGCATCGCGAAGCCGACGGTGTTCGGCTTCGAGATGGCGCGCTCGGCGAGCGTCGAAGGCGCGAAGACCTTCCATGAACTGATCGGGCTGGAATACAGCGGCGAGCACATGGTGATCTTCCTGTACCTGATCGCGCTGGTGCTGGTCGGCTTCACGCTGTTCGTGACGAGCCGCCTGATCCGCATGCCGATGGGCCGTGCGTGGGAAGCGCTGCGCGACGACGAGATCGCGTGCCGTTCGCTGGGTCTGAACCCGACGCGCATCAAGCTGTCGGCGTTCACGCTCGGCGCGTCGTTCGCCGGTATCGGCGGCGCGTTCTTCGCGGCGCGTCAGGGCCTCGTGAATCCTGAATCGTTCACCTTCATCGAGTCGGCGCTGATCCTCGCGATCGTCGTGCTCGGCGGGATGGGCTCGCAGCTCGGCGTGATTCTCGCGGCGATCCTGCTGACCGTGCTGCCGGAAGTCGCGCGCGGTTTCGCCGAGTACCGGATGCTGATTTTCGGTCTCGTGATGGTGTTGATGATGATGTGGCGTCCGCAGGGCCTGCTGCCCGCGAGCCGTCCCCACGTGGAGCTGCCGCAATGAGCGCGAATGCAGAACTGTTGAAGGTCGCCGGGCTGCAGATGCGCTTCGGCGGGTTGCTCGCGGTGGACGGCATCGATTTCGACGTGCGCCGCGACGAGGTGTTCGCGATCATCGGGCCGAACGGCGCGGGCAAGACCACGGTGTTCAACTGCGTCGGCGGCTTCTACAAGCCGACCTCCGGCGCGGTCGAACTCGACGGCCACCAGATCGCCGGGCTGCCGAGCCACAAGATCGCGCTGAAGGGCCTGGTGCGCACGTTCCAGAACATCCGCCTGTTCAAGTCGCTGACGGTCGTCGAGAACCTGCTCGTCGCACAGCATCGCAAGGTGAAGGCGGGGCTGCTGCCCGGCCTGTTCTCGACGCCCGCGTATCGCCGCGCCGAGAAGGACGCGCTCGAACGCGCGGCCGTGTGGCTCGAACGGATGGGGCTGAAGTCGGTCGCCAACCGGCCGGCCGGCACGCTGTCGTACGGGCATCAGCGGCGTCTGGAGATCGCGCGCTGCATGATCACCGAGCCGCGTTTGCTGATGCTCGACGAGCCGGCGGCCGGTCTCAACCCGCAGGAGAAGATCGAGCTGCAGCACCTGATCGACAAGCTGCGCCGCGAGTTCGGCGTGTCGGTGCTGCTGATCGAACACGACATGAGCCTCGTGATGGGCGTGTCGGACCGCATCCTCGTGATGGAGCACGGCCGGCCGATCGTGATCGGCACGCCGGAAGCGGTCCGCAACGACCCGCGCGTGATCAAGGCGTATCTGGGGGAAGAGTGATGCTGAAGCTGGAACAGGTCCATACGCACTACGGCGCGGTCGAAGCGCTCGCGGGCGTGTCGATCGAGGTGAACAAGGGCGAGATCGTCACGCTGATCGGCAGCAACGGCGCCGGCAAGACGACGCTGATGATGACCGTATGCGGCACGCCGCGCGCATCGTCGGGCCGCGTGCTGTTCGAGGGCAAGGACATCACCGCGATGTCGACGCACCAGATCATGCGGCAGGGGATGGCGATTTCGCCGGAAGGGCGGCGCGTGTTTCCGAGCCTGACGGTGCTCGAGAACCTGAAGATGGGCGGGTTCTTCGCGAGCCGTCATGAGATCGACGAAGGTACCGAGCACGTGTTCAAGCTGTTTCCGCGTTTGAAGGAACGTGCGACGCAGCGGGCCGGCACGATGTCGGGCGGCGAGCAGCAGATGCTCGCGATCGGCCGCGCGCTGATGAGCAAGCCGCGTTTGTTGCTGCTCGATGAACCGACGCTCGGCCTCGCGCCGCTCGTGATCGCGCAGATCTTCGACATCATCCGGACGATCCGCGAGGAAGGCGTGACGGTGTTCCTGGTCGAGCAGAACGCGAACAAGGCGCTGGGTGTGGCCGATCGCGGGTATGTGCTCGAAACGGGGCGCGTGGTGCTGGCCGATACGGGCGCGAATCTGCTCGCGAACGATCGGATCAAGCAGGCTTATCTCGGCGGTTGATGGTTGACGCCGCCGGCCTGCAACGGGCCGGCGGCGGTGCTGATCTGATTGGCGTGGTCTTCGTCTTATGACGCTTTGGAACACAGGTTTGCAGAGATTGTGTAGCCGATTCAGCTTCGATCGTAGCCGAATCGGCTACATTCAACTTGCCGATCCGGACCGACAAGCGCATTCGGCGCAACAACATATCGTAGTCAATTCGGCTACAATCGTAGCCAATCATGCTACGATCCATCGCCCCGACCCTATTTAGCGACTACCGGCGTCGTGTGCTGGGCCTGCTCCTGTTGCGGCCTGATCAGGCGTTGCACGTTCGCGAAATTGCCCGTTTGACGGGCACAACCCCCGGTACGCTGCACAAGGAACTGAGCAAACTGGCCGAAGCTGGCATCTTGAGCCGGGATCGACAGGGCAATCAGGTGGTTTATCGCGCCAATCGAAGCTGTCCGATCTATGAGGAGCTGGCTTCGATCATGCGAAAGACCTCGGGCATGGGTGACGTGCTGGCTGAAGCACTGCTGCCTTGCGCAGAGCAAATCGCCGTGGCGTTCGTGTTCGGCTCGGTCGCGCGCGGCCAGGAGACGGCGGACAGCGATGTCGACGTGATGGTGATCGGTTCGGTCGGGTTCGCTGCGGTGGTAGGGATGCTTTACGATGCTCAAGCGACATTGGGGCGGGATATCAATCCTCAGGTCCTGTCACCCGACGAGTTTCGAGCCGGTGTCGACGGGCACGACGCATTCTTGCGGGACGTGCTTGGAAAACCCAAGATCTTCTTGATCGGTAGCGACGATGACCTTGCAGAACTTACTCGGCGTTAGCCTCGATGCGGTCCAGCCGGACCGGGAACAGGCGATGCGGCTGTTCGCCGCCGCGCAGCGAAATCTGGCGGATGCGCAACTTGCGGGATTGAGCAACGAAAACCGCTTCGACGCGGCCTATAAGGCGATCATGCAACTCGCGATGCTGGCGTTGCATGCAAACGGCTTTCGCACGATGACGAGCCGGCCGGGACATCACCAGACAGCGATCCAGACACTCCCGCAGACGATCGGTCTGCCGGTCGCTCGCATGATCGTGCTCGACGCGCTGCGCAAGCAGCGCAATCTGTCCGATTACTCCGGAGACGTGGTTCAAGCGTCCGCGGTCAATGAATGTATTGCCAGTGCGACGGCGCTCATGACCGACGTGAAGATGTGGGTGACGACGAACAAACCCGAGTTGCTGGACGCGCAATAAATAGCCGCTGCCGTGTTGAAGCGCCAACGCAAGACCGACTCACACAGGGCCTTTCGAGGCCCTGTTTTCATTGTCCGATCCTGAACGTGCTTTTCAACACGTCGCGCAGATGCAGCGCGGCGCGATTGCCGTCGTCGGTCAGGATATAGATCAGGTGCGGCGGCAGATCGGGCAGCACGATCCCCGCGACGTGGCTCGTCAGGTTGCCGGACACGCGATCGTGCTCGATCAGGCCGACCGCGAGGCCGTTGGCGATACAGGCTTCGACCGCCGGCGAACTCGCACTCTCGAGCAGCATCCGGTGCGCGATCCGCTCCTTCTTCAGCGCGTTCAGCGCAGTGTCCCGGTACGGGCATCCCTGCAATTGCACCGCGATCGGCAGCGGCGCGTCGGGGTTGAACTTGAACGTCCGCGCGGCCACCCAGACCGGATGGGTCTTGCTGAGCAACTCGCCATGCGGCAGCGCCTTCGGCACCACGGCGATCGTGATGTCCAGCTGGCCGCGCGCGAACAGCAGCTGCAGTTCCTCGCTGGAGCGCGCTTCGACCGTCAGTTCGAGCAGCGGCCGGTCGGCGGCAAAGCGCGGCAGGAACTCGGCCATGAAGTGCGCCGCGTACGAATCGGGGATGCCGAGCCGCAGCTTGCCGGTCAGCATCTGCGGCGACAGCGATTCGACGAGCCGGTCGTGGCTCAACAGGAATTCCGTGGTGTCGCCGAGCAGCTTGTGGCCGTACTGCGTGAGTTCGACCGACTGGTTGTTTCGCGTAAATAAGCGCTGCGCAACCATCTCTTCCAGCTTCTGAATCTGGGCCGTAACCGACGACGGACTGCGGTTCACATAGACGGCCGCGTCCTTGAAGCGGCCAAGCTTCGCGACGGCGTGGAAGGTACGCAGCAGATCGACGTCCAGGGTGCGCGGCATGATTCTGATTTTCCGAATTAGTGATTCACGTAATGTCGATTGACGGAATTATTAAGCGTCCCTATCCTCGGGTCAACAGGCAGACGAATGCAGGCAGGTCGATCAAGCGTGACACGTATCCGGGGAACGATTTCATGTCTATCAATGATTTTGTCGTAGATGCGCTGGTGCGGGACAGGAAGCTGAAGGCGGAGTCGGTATGGACGGTCGAGAATCACGAAAAGTATTCGACGCTGACGCGGCATGACGATGGCGCGCAGCGCAGGGAGGCGGGGCGCGAGGTCTTTTCGCTGATGCGGAACCTGAACGAACTGGGCGTGCGGAGTCCGGCGCTGTGCGCGGACCGCGACGGCAAGGGATCGTTGAGGGAAGCGATCGGCGCGTTGAGCGAACGTCTTGCGACGTTGTCGCGCGGCCGTGATGTGCACTACATCGAACTCGGGCCGGAGCCGGTCAAGACGACCGAACTGATGAAGGCCGTCAGCGGCGGCGGGCCGGACCATTTGCGCTACACGGCCGTCGACATCAACGAGTCGTCGGAAGACGCGATGCGGCACGCGATCATGCCGTTCCTGAAGACGCCCGGCTGCTTCAACTACATCGCCGACGATTATCGGAACGTGCAGTGGGATCACATCGACCTGGGCCAGGACGTGACCTTGATCACGATGCTCGGTTTCCAGGAGGGCAATGAATTGCCCGTGACGATCGGCCGGCTGATTCGCAATCTCGGCGGCAAGTCGACCTACGTCGTGTCGGAGATGCAACTGCTCGTCGATGGCCGCGAAGAGCCGATCTACAACTTCTACCGGAACGAGAACATGGTGCGGTTCTCCGAGATCGTCAGCCGGCAGCAGGGCTTCGAGCCGCTCGGCGAGCATCATGTTTCGATCGTCCGGCTCAACCTGCTGGGCGACCAGTTCCATGTCGCGGTCACGTTGCAGCCGGTGTCGAAGGCCGGCGCCGACGGGCATCTGATCACCAACATCTGCCTGAAATACACGCCGGAGCAATTTCGCCACGTGCGTGCCAGTCACGGCAATTGCCGCGTGATCGACGAGCTGCGCAGCGGGGATGGCAGCGTCGTGTACCAGATCGCCCAGTTCAAGGGCTGAACGCCGCAACGGCGAAAGCGAGGCACGCGATGAACAAGGGGAATGCATTGCCGGTGTTTGCGCGCGGGTTCGACCGGGTGAGGCTTGCGTTGCAGACGTCGCTCGCCGGCGGCGCGAATGTCGACGGCACGCTGGACGCGTCGACGGAACCGATGCGCTGGACGAGCGATTGCCTGCGCGACGGCTACGAGTTGCGATATCGCCGCAACCTCGACGATCTCGGCTACGGCGACGAGCCGATGCGCGGCACGCGCACGAGTGCGCTCAATGCGGTGTGCAGCCTGCGCGGGCTGTTCACCGACGAGGCGATCGCCGCGTTGCGCGAGATCGGCCGGGCGCTGGAAGGCAGCGCGTCGAGCAGCAACTGGATCATCTCGAAGCGGGTACGCGCGGTGACGAACCGCTCGCGGTTCATCGACGACATGATGCACGACCGCGCGTTCCTGTTGAGGCTGTCGCGTCTCGCCGGCGCGCCGCTGATCCCGTATCCGATGGTCAATGCGCGGTCGCAGTTCAACTATTACTATCCGACGGCGCAGCACGACGGCAAGGAACAGTTGGGCATGTGGCACACGGACGGCACCAGCTTCGTGCTGAATATCGTGCTGTCGGATCGATCCGACTACGCCGGCGGCAATTTTCTGTTCTACGAATCGACCGCCGAGACATTCGACCGGCATGACCCGGCGCGCACGCATGTGAAGACGGCGAGCCTGGACAGGGCGGGCGATGCGCTGCTCATCTACGGCAGCAAGCTGTTCCATGGCGTCGAGCCGGTAACGGCGGGGCGTCGCATGTCGCTGGTGCTGTCGTTCCATTGCCCGTACACGCGCGAGGACGATAACGGCTTCTGGCATCTCGCGTCGGACGACGGCATTCCGCGCACCATCGTCAACTGGCTGGCCCTGCGGCGCAGCCTCAGGGACAACGCGGAGATGCAGTACCACCGCCTCGGGCTCGCACCGATCCGGGCCGAGGACCTGAAAGACACCCGCTTGTCCATGGCAACATCCTGAGCGCCTTCGCCCATGCAGCTATTCCTGATCCAGCTTGTTTTCGTGTTGTCGTGGAGTTCGGGCTTCATCGGCGCGAAGCTCGGCGCGGAGACGGCGGGCGCATTCAACCTGCTGTTCTGGCGTTTCCTGCTCGTGACGCTGTGCCTGGCGATCGTCCTCAACCGGCAGCTCGGGCGCCTGACGCTGGAAAAAATCCGCTATCACGCGGTGATCGGCTTCCTGTCGCAGTTCCTGTATCTGAGCTGCGTCTACGTGGCCATTCAGCATGGCCTGCCGCCGGGCATCGCGGCGGTCATCGCCGCATTGCAACCGCTCATCACGGCAGCGATGACGACGCTGGAGGGCAGCGAGCGCAGCGGGGCGCGGCAGTGGGTCGGGCTCGTCGCCGGATTCGTCGGCGTGGGCATCGTGATCGGCGGGCAATACGCGTTGCCGACCGGGTCGGTCAGCATCGTCATGTACATCCTGCCGCTGGTTTCCGCGCTGGGGCTGTCGGTCGCGACGATCTATCAGCGGCGGCGCGCGCTGACGGCCGCGCGCAGCAACGAGGACGGGCTGTTTCTGCCGCTGTTCGTGCAGGGGGGCGTCAGCCTCGTCCTGTTCGCGGTGTGCGGGATCGTCACGGGCGACCTGCATGTGCCGACCCAGCCGAATGTCTGGGTGTCCGTCGTGTGGTTGACGGTGTTCTCGACCTTCATGGCGTACCTGACGTTGTGGGCACTGCTCAAGCGCATGCCCGCGACGCGCGTGGCGACCCTCGTTTATCTCGAACCGCCCGTGACGCTGACCTGGGCCGCGTGGATGTTCGGCGACAGCATCCAGCTGTCGACTTACCTCGGCATCGTTGTCGTCGCGATCGGCGTGTGGCTGGCCAGCAAGCCAGGCGAGCGGGCCACGCGAGCCCGGCGCGCGGAGATGGAGGCGGCCGGGCGCTGAGCCGCTGGTTGCGCGGGCGGTTCCGGTGTAGCTTCGCGATACGACCCGGTTCGCGGAGGAACCCGATGAAAGTCAAACGGATCGTCGCCAATATCGACACACAGTCGGTCGACGACGCAAAGCGCTTCTATCAGCAGATCTTCGGCCTCGACCTGCTGATGGACCACGGCTGGATCGCGACCTACGGCAATGCCGAGCAGATGGACGTGCAGATCAGCTTTGCATCGCAAGGCGGGTCGGGCACGCCGACGCCCGACCTGTCGATCGAGGTCGACGACCTCGACGAAGCGCTCGTGCGCGTTCAGGCGGCGGGCATTCCGGTCGAATACGGCCCGATCGACGAGCCTTGGGGCGTGCGGCGGTTCTACGTGCGAGATCCGTTCGGCAAGCTCGTCAACGTGCTGATGCATCGCTGATCTCGTTCACCACCACCTGTTCATCACGCGCGTACCGCGCCGGCGGCCGCCCGACATGCCGCGTGAACGCGACGCTGAAGGTGCTCGCGGAACTGTAGCCGACGCGCCCCGCAATCTCGGCGATGCGGCCTTCGTTGCGGCGGAGCAGGTCCTTCGCGAGCGCCATGCGCCACGTGAGCAGGTATTCCATCGGCGCGACGCCGACCGCGCGGCTGAAGCGTTCGAAGAACGTCGAGCGCGACAGCGCCGCTTCCTTCGCCAGCTCGACGATCGTCCACGGATGCGCGGGGCGTTCGTGCATGCGGCGGATCGCGGCCGCGAGGCGGCTGTCGGCGAGCCCGCGCACGAGGCCGGGCGATGCATTCGTGCCGGCCGTGAACCGCAACGCCTCAATCAGCAGCACTTCCAGCAGGCGCGACAGCACGATCTCGCGCGCGGGCCGCTGCGCACGCGATTCGTCGCGCACCAGTTGCACGAGCGTGGTCAATCGTGGTTCGCCGCGCACGTGCACGAATTGGGGGAGTAGCGACACCAGCAGCGCCGCGTCGGGCGAGCCGAAGCTGCAGTGGCCGACCATCATGCGCGTGTCGACCGGGTTGCCCGGATCGCCGACCCGGTGCTCGCCGCTGTCGAGCATGAGCGGCGGGCCCGTTTTGACCCCCGGCGGCAGCGGCGCGAGGCTCGACATCGCGATGCCGTAGGCCGCCGGGATCAGAATGAAATCGCCGGGCAGCAGCTCGATCGGCGCGTGCCCGTCGATCGCGATCCGGCACCCGCCGTCGAGGATCGCGCAATAGAACGGCTCGCCGGCGACCGCGCGGCTGACGGACCAGGGGCTCGCGCATTGAACGGACTTGGAGTGCCGCGCGCCCGGTTGCAGCAGCGTCACGACTTCGGTCAGCGGGTCGGTCATCGCCGGACTCTCGCAAAAGAAAAGCGGATTTTCAATTGTAGCGAATACGGATCCGGCCATCTATCGTACGGACACATGCCCCACACATCCCAGGAGTTCGCATGAAGACCGTACTGATCACCGGCTGTTCCTCCGGCTTCGGCCTCGAAATCGCCCGCTATTTCCTCGCCCGCGACTGGCAGGTCGTCGCGACGATGCGCACGCCGCACGAGGACGTGTTGCCGCCGTCCGAACGCCTGCGCGTGCTGGCGCTCGACGTGACGAACGCGGACAGCATCCGCGCGGCGATCGACGCGGCAGGCCCGATCGACGTGCTTGTCAATAACGCGGGCTTCGGCGCGGCCGCGCCGGCCGAACTCACGCCGCTCGATACGGTGCGCGCGCTGTTCGAGACCAACACGATCGGTACGATCGCGGTCACGCAGGCGGTGTTGCCGCAGTTTCGCCGGCGCGGAGCCGGCGTGGTCGTGAACGTCACGTCGAGCGTCACGCTGAAGGCGCTGCCGCTGGTCAGCGCGTATCGGGCCAGCAAGGCGGCGGTCAATGCGTTCACCGAATCGATGGCGGTCGAACTCGAATCGTTCGGCGTGCGCACGCATCTCGTGTTGCCGGGCCGCGCGCCCGACACGCGTTTCGGCGACAACGCGCGGGCGCACATGCACGGCTTCGAACACGAGGCGTATGCGGAGTTTGTCGGGCAGGCGGTCGCGCGCATGCTCGATCCGTCGGGGCCGGTCACCCATGCGCAGGATGTCGCGGAAGCGGTGTGGCGTGCGGCGACCGATCCGTCGAGCCCGATGCGTATTCCGGCCGGCGCGGATGCGGAGGCGTGGGCGGCCGGAGTGCGCTGATCGGGCGGGAATCCGGACGACACGTTTGCGTTTCCGTCGTGCCGGTCGGTCAAACCGGCGCGACGGATCGCGTCATGCGGGGAAGGGCGTTACCACGCGCCGTTACAGCGCGCGTGCGATTGCCTGTTCCAGCAGCGACAGGCCGAGGTCGATCTCTTCCTCGCTGACGGTCAGCGGCGGCGCGATGCGGAACACGCCGCCCATGCCGGGCAACTGCACGATGTTCATGCTGAGGCCGAGGTTCATGCACTCGCGCGTGATCTTCGCGCCGAGTCCGTCGGCCGGTTCCTTCGTCCGGCGATCCTTGACGATCTCGACGCCGAGCAGCAGCCCGCGTCCGCGCACGTCGCCGATGCAGTCGAACCGCTCCATCAGGTCGAGCAGGCCGCGCCGGAGCCGGTCGCCCATCACGTTGGCCCGCGCGACGAGCCCGTCGCGCTGCACCACGTCCAGCACGCGCAGGCCGACGGCCGCCGGCAGCGGATCCGATACGTGCGTCGTGTAGAACAGGTAGCCGAGTTCGTGCGCGCGTTCCTCGATCGCCGCGGACGTCACGATGGCCGCGAGCGGCAGCCCGGCACCCAGCGTCTTCGACAGCGTCAGGATGTCGGGCGTCACACCGTCGCGCTGGCACGCGAACATCGTGCCGGTGCGTCCGACGCCGGTCTGCGCTTCGTCGAGGATCAGCAGCATGCCGCGCTCTTCGCACTTGCGCTTGAGCGCTGCCATATAGCCTTCCGGCAACTCGATGATCCCGCCCGAACTGAGGATCGGCTCCGCGATGAACGCGGCCAGGTTGCCGCTCGACTGGCGATCGATCAGGTCGAACGCATAGTCGAGTTCGGCAAGAAAGTCGTAGGTGCCGCTGCGCTCGAAGCGCGGCCGGTACGTGAACGGCGCGGGAATCGCGAACGAGCCGACGGCGGCCGGGCCGACGCCCTTGCGGCCGGCGCTGTAGGTGGCCGATGCGGCCGCGCCCGTCATCCCGTGCCACGACTGCGCGAAGCCGACGATCTCGTACTTGCCGGTGACGAGCTTCGCCATCCGGATCGCCGCTTCGTTCGATTCCGCGCCGGTGCTGAGCAGCAGCGCGCGATCGAGCCCGTCCGGCGTGATGTCGGCGAGGCGCGTCGCGAGGTCGACGACCGGCCGCGACAGCATCCCGCTGAACAGGTGGTCGAGTTTGCCCGCGTATTCGCTGATGACGGAGACGATCTCCGGATGGCTGTGGCCGAGTACCGCGCTCATCTGCCCCGACGTGAAATCGAGGATCGCACGGCCGTCCGCGTCGTAGACGAAGCTGCCTTTTGCGCGCTCGATGATCATCGGCTCGAACGTGCCGCCGTAGCGGACCAGGTGCTGCCTGGCGTTGTGCCAGAAGGTTGCGTCGTCGTTCAGGGACATCGGGCGTCTCCGGGCAAGGGGCAGGGATCGCTTGCAGTCTAGGCGCGCGTCTGGTTTGATGGAAACGAATAGTTCTTATGCGAGCTAGAAAAGGGGCTAATACCTTGGGGCTTTCGCTTGAAATCGACCTGCTGCGTTCGTTCGTCGTGATCGCCGAGGTGCGCGCGCTGAGCCGCGCGGCCGCGCGCGTCGGGCGCACGCAGTCTGCGCTCAGCCAGCAGATGAAGCGGCTCGAGGATATCGTCGACCAGCCGCTGTTCCAGCGCACCGGCCGCGGCGTGGTGCTGACCCACCCGGGCGAGCGGCTGCTCGTGCATGCGCAGCGGATCCTGCGGCTGCACGACGAGGCGATGGCCGACCTGTGCGGCACGGGGTTGTCGGGCACCATTCGGTTCGGCTGCCCGGACGATTACGCCGAGGTGTTTCTGCCGTCGCTGCTGCGGCAGTTTTCGAGCCAGCATCCGCAGGCGATCGTGGAAATCGTCTGTGGGCCGACGCCGCGGCTGCTCGAACACCTGGAGAAGCGCGCGGTCGATCTCGCGATGATTTCATTGCCGGACGATGGGGTGAACGACGACATCATTCGCCGCGAGCAACTGGTCTGGATCGGCTACCCGGGGCTGGAGCCCGCGCATTTCGATCCGCTGCCGCTCGCGCTGTCCGATCGCGATACGCTTGATCACATCGCGGCGTGCGAAGCGTTGAACCGCGCCGGTCGCGATTACCGCGTCGCGTATGCGAGCAGCAGTCTCGCGGGGCTGATCGCGCTGGTACGTTCGGGGCAGGCGTTCGCGGTGATGACGCAGACGGCGGTGCCGGCCGACCTGGCGATCGTCAACGGCGATCCGCGGTTGCCGCCGTTGCCGGCTGTAGGAATCACGCTGAAATTTGACCGGAAGCGGCCGTCGCATCTGACGGCGGCGTTCGCCGAGCATATCCGGCTCACGCTGCCGCTGCTGTGAGGGGCTCGGCCGCCGCAGGGAGCGCCGGCGGGCCGAACGTCAGACTATTGCGTATTGGAAGGCGTGGTGCCGCCGGACAGCGACGAGCCGCTCATTGTGCCGGGCCGTTGCCCGTGTTCGGGTTGTTCATCGCCGCGGCGCGCGCCTGGGCCGCCTGCAGGTTTTCCGGGAACTGCGTACTTCTTGCCATCGACGGCTTGTAGCCCGCCTTTTCGATTTGAATGAGTTCCTTGCGGACTTCCGCGCGGGTCTTCGCCGGCTGCTCGGATTGAGCGAACGACACGGCGGGAACGGCGATCATCACGCAGATTGCTATTGCTTTAATCAAGGATTCCATAACGATTTACCTCGGATGCGGATTATGCACGGCGCTTCCAACCTCTTTGTCAGCTACCGGTAAGAACAGTGTAGCCGAGACCGCATCCGCGTGCTGGTAAAACATTATTGCTTAAAACATTAATTTAGGTTTCCGGAATGTCATTTCGAAAAAGTCGATCTATTGATTCGAAATGTTCGAAGTATCAAAGAGGAAAAATGACAGGGAGTCGTTTGCGCGAAGATGTCTTGCTTGACGGGTAATCCCAACCTTTACTTTTGCGCAATGAATCGTTCGAGCAGATCCCGGTGGTCGAACCGCTCGCGCCACCATTGCAGCGCGCGTCCGGCTTCGTCGTCGCGCCATGCCAGGTAGCACTCGGCCGTTTCGCGCATCCCGGTCACGCGGCGCGTGACGAGCCTGCCTTCGTCGATCGCGCGGGCCGCGATGCTGGCGGGAAGCGTGCCGACGGTGAGCCCTTCGCATTGCGCCGCGAGCTTTGCTGCAAGGGTTGGTACCGCGAGACAGGGTTGAGAAGGTTCACGTGACGGGCCGTTGACCACGGCGCAGCGATATTGCGTCACGACTTGCAGCGTAATCGGTTCCGGCATCTTCGCGAGCGGGTGATGCGGCGCCACCGCGAACACATAACGCAGCGTGCCGATCGGGCGCGCGACGATGTCCGTCAGCGCGGGCGGCTCGCCCGTCGCCCCGACTACCAGGTCCGCGCGCCTCGACACCAGCGCATCCCAGGTGCCGCCGAGCACGTCGGTCGACAGGCGCAAACGCGTGTCCATCGCGAGCGCGTCGAACTCATGCACGTAGGGCCAGAATCTTGCGAACGGGAGAATTTCGTCGACGCATACGCGCAACTCGGCCTCCCAGCCATCGTGGATCCGCTGCGCCTTCCGCTCGAGTTGCTCGGCCGCGACGAGCAGCCGGCGGCCTTCCTCGACCACGACGCGCCCCGCGCGCGTCAACTGCGCACGGCGGCCACTGCGATCGAACAGCGCGACCCCCAGGTCGCTCTCGATTTTTTGCACGAGATAACTGAGCGTCGACGGCACGCGATGCAGCATCGTCGCCGCCTCGGCGAACGTGCTGGTCCGGTCGATCGCATCCAGTATCTCGATGGCTTCGAGTGACAGCTTCATGACCCCTTTCCTCAGTGCAATAACGTGTGTATGCCCGACGCGCTTGCTTTGCTTTTCGCGTTCCATTCGCGGCAGGCCATACAGCGTGCTATGCGTTCGATTAAATGGCCATATCGTTTGCTTGATCGATCAGGAGAATTCAGGTGTCTTAAGAAAAATCATTTTGCCGTCGTGTTACTTGTGGAGGGCGTGAATCGGATGAAGCCATGATCGATATCAGTCGAAATGGCGACGGCACGCAGAACCCTGTCATTCAATCATCGACGAAAAAAGGAGAATCACATGAAGAAGTCCAGCTTGGCGCCGCTCGTGCTCGCAGTCCTGACGGGAGTCGTGCTGCTGGGTGCGCCGGTCGCGTACGCGCAGGATGCGGACGGAACATCGGCCACCCCCGACGCCCCGACGTCGAAGCAGGCGCTGAAAGCGCAACGCAAGGCGCAACGCAAAGCGGCTCGGGTCAAACGGAACCAGGAGCTGAGCACGCTCGAGAAGAATGGTTATCGCGTGAGCAAAGACGATCACTATCCTCAGAGCCTCCAAAGGGCAGAGCACAAAGCCGCCGCCCAGAAAGGCGCCGACGACTCGACCCCGCCCGGGCAGTAACGATCCAGCGTTACGCCCCGCGCCCCCAGCTCGGCGCGGGGCGAGTCACGGCGTCTTGCCGTATGTCCAGGCGCGCTCTCACGCACCCGCAGCATGCAATCGTCGGCACCGCTCATCTCTTTGAGCCAGTTTCGTGCAAACGGTTGCGTTTCGCATGATATCCATATCCTCCGTAAAATTCGCCTGATTCAGGGTTAACGCTCTATCCTTCACGGCTGGCCGGCGAGTACTATTGCATCAACTTATGCAAACGGTTGCATGGAGGAAATCATGGCGGAAGATGCGGTTGCAAGTGCGATTACCGACGATCCCGCGTCGGTTACCGCGATCGTCAAGGCGGCGATGGCGGGGACTCAGGACGCTCGACTGAAGGAGATCGTCAACGCGCTGGTCGATCACGGGCACGCGTTCCTGAAGCAGGTGAAGCTGACCGACGAGGAGTTCGAGCGTGGCCTCTCGTTTATCCGTGCCGCAGGGCACGCGTGCAACGAGCGGCACAACGAGGTCGTGCTGCTGTCCGACGTGCTGGGTTTTTCGACGCTCGTCGCGTTGCTGAACAATTCCGACGCGACGGAGCGCACGCCGGGCGCGTTGCTCGGGCCGTTCTACCGCGGCGGTTCGCCGGCCTACGAAAACGGCCAGTCGATCGCAAGCCCGGGGTCGCCCGGTTCGCCGCTGTTCATGCGCGGCCGTGTCGTCGACGTGTCGGGCCGGCCGGTGAAGAACGCGATGGTCGACGTCTGGCAGGCATCGCCCGTCGGGCTCTACGAGAACCAGGATCAGAGCCAGCCCGACCGCAACCTGCGCGGCCGCTTTCATACCGATGCGCAAGGGTGGTTCGACTTCAAAACCGTGCGCCCCGCCGGATACCCGGTGCCCATCAATGGCCCCGTCGGCACGCTGCTCGCGGCGCAGAACCGCCATCCGTACCGGCCCGCGCACATTCACTTCGTGATCGTCGCGGAAGGTCATGCGACGCTGGTGTCGCAGGTGTTTGCCGATGATTCGGAGCATCTCGACTCGGACGTCGTATTCGGCGTGAATCGTCGCCTCGTCGGCAATTTCGAGCGCCATGACGCGCAGACGGGGCCGCACGCGGAAACCGTCGAAGCGTATTACACGCTCGATTTCGAATTCGTCATGGCCGACGGTACGCCGACGTACCCGACGCCGCCCATCGACTGAACAGGAGGGGACAGTGTCACGCAACCTGAACGAGAAAGTCGCGGTCATTCTCGGCGGCACCGGCGGGATCGGCGTCACGACTGCATTGCATTTCGCCGAAGCGGGCGCGCGCGTTGTCGTGGTCGGACGAAGCGACCTGGACGCCACGCAGCGCATCGCCGACAAACTGCCCGGCGAAGGGCATTCGGGCGCGCTCGCGACGATCACCGACAGCGCGACGCTCGCCGCGCTCGCCGATGAGGTGCGCAAGCGTTACGGGCGAGCGGACATCCTGGTGAATGCCGCCGGCTTCACGAAGCCGGTTCGTCATGCGGACCTCGACGCGCTGACCGACGACCTGATCGACGAGATCATGAAGGTCAACTGGCGCGGCCAGTTCGCGGCGATCCGGGCATTCCGTGCGCTGCTCGACGAATCGGGCGACGGGCTCGTCGTCAACGTGTCGTCCATCGCGGGCACGACCGGCAACGGCAGCAATGTCGCGTACTGCGCGGCCAAGGCGGGCCTCGACGTGATGGCGTTGTCGCTCGGTCGCGCGCTTGCGCCGCGCATTCGGGTCGTGAACGTGTCGCCCGGCGTGGTGGATACGCAGTTCGTTCCCGGGCGCGGCGACGATTTCAACGAGAAGGCCGCCGCGACGACGCCGCTGCGGCGGATCGGCGCGCCGGACGATGTTGCTGCCGCCATCGTTGCGTGCGCAACGACGCTGACGTTCAGCACCGGCACGACGATCGTCGTCGACGGCGGCCGCCGGCTGAACTGATTGCCTGGAGACTTTCCGATGCATCCTCGCAAGACCATCATTACGTGCGCGGTCACGGGCAACATCACGCGACCCGACCAGCATCCGGGCCTGCCGGTCACGCCCGAGCAGATCGCGAATGCGTCGCTCGAAGCCGCGCAGGCCGGCGCCGCCGTCGTGCACATTCACGTTCGCGATCCGGCCACCGGCAGACCGTCGATGGAGCTCGAACTCTATCGCGACGTCATCGACCGGATTCGCGCGGTCGATCGCGAACTCATCATCAATCTGACGACCGGTCCGGGCGGACGTTTCATTCCGAGCGACGACGATCCCAAGGTGGCCGCGCCGGGCACGACGCTGCTGCCGCCCGAGAAACGCGTGGAGCACATTCTCGCGCTGAAACCCGACATCTGCAGTCTCGACCTGAACACGATGAACTCGGGCGCCGAGGTCGTCATCAACACCCCGAAGAACGTCTCGCGGATGGCCGAGGTGATCCGCCGGGCCGGCGTCAAGCCGGAGCTCGAGATCTTCGATTCCGGCGATATCCATCTGGCGCGGGATCTCATCGCGAGCGGCGTGCTCGACGGCCCCGGGCTGTGGACCTTCGTCAGCGGCGTCAAGTACGGGTTCGGGGCGTCGCCGGAAACGCTGCTCTATGCGCGCGGCCTGTTGCCGCCGGGGGCGATCTGGTCCGCGTTCGGGGTCGGGCGTTTCGAATTCCCGATCGTCGCGCAGGCGTGGCTCGCGGGCGGGCACGTGCGGGTCGGCCTCGAGGACAACATCTATATCGAGAAGGGCGTGCTGGCCGAAAGCAACGCGGCGCTCGTCGCGCGGGCCCGCGAGATCGTCACGCTGCTCGGTGGCGAGATCGCGACCAGCCGCGACGCGCGTGAAAGCCTCGGCCTCTCGTCCTGAACGCAACCCAACGTTCGACATTCAACGCCACGGATCGATGCGCGCTGACCCGACGGTCATCGCGTCTCGCATCCGAATCGACATTTTCCAGGAAACCATCAAGCATGAAATGCATTCGCGTCCAGCAGAAAAGCGCTGATATCAGCGCGCTCGCACTGAGCATCGACACCCAGCCTGTCCCGCAGGTCGATACGACCGACTGCCTGATCGAGATCGCGAGCGCGGGCGTCAACCCGAGCGACGTGAAGGCCGTACTCGGTTTCATGCCGCACGCGGTATGGCCGCGCACGCCGGGGCGAGACTACGCGGGGCGCGTGATCGACGGCCCGCCGGAGATGGTCGGCAAGGAAGTCTGGGGCAGCAGCGGTGAACTGGGCATCCGTCGCGACGGCACCCACGCCAGCCATCTCGTCGTGCCGGCGCACAGCGTGCGCGCGAAACCGGCCAACCTGACGATGGACGAGGCGGGCGCGATCGGCGTGCCGTTCGTCACCGCGTTCGAGGGCTTGCACCGTGCCGGCGGCGTGCGGCGCGGCGACGTCGTGCTCGTGCTGGGTGCCAACGGCAAGGTCGGGCAAGCGACCGTCCAGCTGGCGACCATGGCGGGGGCGGAAGTGATCGGTGTCGTGCGCGACGATCCGTCGTATATCGGGCACGCAAGCGCCGATGTGACGATGATCAACGCGTCCGCTGAGCCGTTCGACGAGCTCGTGCTCGAGATGACCGCCGGCCGTGGCGCAAACATCGTGTACAACACGGTCGGGAGTCCGTACTTCGAGCGTGCGAATCGTGCGATGGCCGTGCGCGGTACGCAGATTCTCATCTCGACGATCGAGCGTGCGGTGCCGTTCGACATCTTCGCGTTCTATCGCGGGCAGCACACCTACGTCGGGATCGACACGCTCGCGCTCGACACGCAGCACTGCGCGGACGTTCTCGATGCGTTGTTGCCGTCTTTCGAACGCGGTGCGTTGAAGCCGTTCCCGATCGATGCCGACTCGGTGTTCGATCTTGCGGACGCGGCGCACGCGTATCGGGCGGTATTCGGCGGCACCGCGAACCGGGTGCTGCTCAAGCCATGAACGTCACGCGTTTTCGCGACGCACCCGAATACTTCCCGCCGAATCACTTCGGGATGCAATGCGTGCGCCTGCAAGGGCGCGAGGCAGGCCCGGCCGAATCGCTGTGGCTCGGCGTGTCGACGATCGAGCCGGGCGGGCACACGACGATGGACGGATCCGGCGTCGAGAAGCATTACGTCGTGCTGGAAGGCGAGGTGTGCGTGAATGTGGGCGGCGTCGAAGTCGAATTGCAGCAATTCGATTCGTGCCGCCTCGCGCCGGACGAGCGGCGTTCGCTGCACAACCGCTCGGAACGTCCGGCGAAGATCTTGCTCGCGATGCCGTTCGCGCGGCCTGTGCAAGACTAACCTGGCTACGGCCCGCGGGCCCGGCGCCCGGCGGAGCGGCGCGTCAGTTCGAGCGCCCCCGGCTGCCTGCGGCCCGAGGTGCACCGGTCGATCCGCGCACCACCAGTTCAGGCGCCAGCGTGATGCGCAGCGGCGCCTTGCCCGGCGTGGCGATCATGCCGAGCAGCAGGCGTGCGGCCTGCCGGCCCATCTCGCGATGCTGGATTCGCAGCGTCGTCAGCGACGGATTGAGCATGTCGAGCAGCGGCATGTCGTTGTGCCCGATCACCGAGATGTCCTTCGGGCAATTGATCCGCCGTTCCGCAAACACGTCGTAGCAGCCGAGCGCGATCAAATCGTTCGCCGCGATGATGGCGGTCACGTCGCGATGCGCATCGAGCAATCGGGCGCACGCGGCGCGCCCGGCCTCGCGCGTGAACTCGCTTGCTTCGACGACGACATTCGCCGCCAGACTGTGCTGCTGCGTGGCAATCTGGAAGCCCTGCAGTCGCGACAGGCCGGTCGCCAGCCGCTCCGGCCCGGACAGATGTGCGATACGGGTATGGCCGAGCCCGACCAGATGCTCGACCGCGAGCCGCATCGACAGGAAGTCGTCGTTGACGACTTCGGGCACGCGGCCGCCTTCCTCGCCGCGATTGACCAGCACGACCGGCACGCCATCGAGGATGCAGCGTCGTACGAGCGGATCCTGCCGTGCGGCGGTCGCGAGGACCAGCCCGTCCACCTGACGCTCGAGCATTTGCTCGAGCATGCGCTCCTGATCCTTGGGCTTGCCGACGATGTTCGCGATCAGCACGCCGTAGCCTTCCGCCGCGAGCTCCTCCTCGATCCCGCACACCATCGGCGGAAACACCGGGTTCGAGATGTCGGGCAGGCAGACGCCGATCACCTTCGATTGCCCGCCGCGCAGCGCAGCGGCGAGCCGATTCTGGCGATAACCGAGCGATTTGGCCGCGGCGAGCACGCGCCGCACGACCTCATCGCCGATCAGGTGGCGCGTGGCCGGATTGAGCACGCGCGACACCGTCGACGCATTGACGGATGCCGCCGCGGCGACTTCGCGAATCGTGACGCGGCCGGTGCCGCGTGCTTCGGAGGATTGGCTCATGGAACCTGCCGGGGAATAGGGATCCGATTGTATCGATGCAATGGGTTGCGATCAATGTTGCAGGTGAAACCCTAATGTTTTCAGGACTAAACCTCATTGACAGCGTAATTCCCTTGGGTAGGATATGCATACGTTTGCATTGAAGTAAATCATACGAATGATGCAGTCGGTCGAAGCGTTGCCAGTGCCGGGTAAACGATCGACGGTCTGACGGGCAGAAACCCGGAAAAATGCGGGTCGACTGAAAGGGGCGACATGGAACGCCGGCGCGTTACATGGCCACTTTTTTGTCTGAATTTATGCAAACGGTTGCATTGAATTGCCCCAGATGCCATGCCGACCAGCGGCGTGGCCAACGTGAACGACGGACAGGAGCCAGTGGATGGAGACGAACCTCAAACCCGAGCGCAAGCCGGCACGCAGGCGGGCCGCGATGTGCATCGTCGCCGCGTCCGCGGCGGTGATCGGCATCTCGCATGGCGCGAGCGCGCTGGCGGCGAACGAAACGATCGCCGCGTTCTACAAGAACCAGGTCGATCCGCATTTCGCGCTCGTGCGCGCCGGCGTCGACGCCGAGGCGAAGCAGCTCGGCGTGTCGGTCACGCACTACGCGCCGACGCGCCCGAACGATCTCGGCGAGCAACTGAGCGAACTGGAAGACGTCGGCGTGAAGAAGCCGAACGCGGTGCTGTTCATGGGCGTGAACCCGCATGGCGTCGTGCCCGCGATCCAGAAGATCAACGCGATCGGCATTCCGGTCGTCAACTACAACGATCGCGTGGCGGGCGGCAAGTTTTCGTCGGTCGTCGTCGCGGACGACTACAACCTCGGCCTCGACGTGGCGCGATACCTGTTCAAGAGCCTCGGCGGCAAGGGCAATGTCGTGATCCTCGAAGGCGTGAAGGGCTCGACGACGAGCGACGAGCGCGTGCGCGGGTTCAGGAAGGCGCTGCAGGAATTCCCGGACGTTCACTTGCTTGCGTCGCAGCCGGCGAACTATCAGCGGCTGCAGGCGCTGCAGGTGATGGAGAACCTGATCCAGTCGAATCCGAAGATCGACGGCGTGCTCGCGGCCGCCGACGTGATGGCGATGGGCGCGATCGAAGCCCTCGAGGCGGCGGGCCAGAAGCAGGTGAAGGTCGTCGGTATCGGCGGCGTGCCCGAATCGGTGAAGGCGATCAAGGAAGGCCGCCTGCTTGCGACCGCCGAATTCAACGGCTTCAAGATGGGCTGCATCGCAACGATGGCCGCGGTCCGCACGCTGCGCAAGGAGCCCGTGCCCGACACGGTGCTGATCAAGGGCATCGTGATCGACAAGACGAACTACGCACCGTTCGAACTACCGGGCAATCAGCGTCAATGCCCGGCGTGGAGCGACGTGGCCAGCAAGTGACGCGGCCGGCCGGGCGGGCCGCATCGCGGGTCGGCGGCCCGGCTGCGGCCTGACGCACGGCGGTCCGCTGAACAGCACCATGGAGATGAACATGGAAATCTCGACCGGGCGCGTTCCGCGTCTCGAATTACGCAAGATCTGCAAAAATTTTCCTGGCGTGGCTGCGCTGACCGACGTCGACCTCACGTTGTATCCGGGCGAAGTGCACATGCTGCTCGGCGAGAACGGCGCCGGGAAATCGTCGTTGATGAAGGTGCTGTTCGGCGCTTACCGCGCCGATAGCGGCGAGATCCACTACGACGGCACGCCGGTCGCGATCGAATCGCCGGCCGACGCGAAGCGCCTCGGCATCGCGGTGATCTTCCAGGAATTCTCGCTCGTGCCGCATCTGTCGATCGCGCAGAACATCTATCTCGGCCGCGAGCCGCGCAACCGCTTCGGCCTCGTCGATCACCGGCGCATGCATGCGGACGCGGCCGCCGTGCTGGCGCAGCTCGGGCTCGCGTACGACACGCGGACCCATGCGGCGGACCTCGGCGTTGCACAGCAGCAGATGGTCGAGATCGCGAAAGCGCTGTCGCACGACGCACGTGTGCTGGTGATGGACGAACCGACCGCCGCCATCTCGGACCGGGAAGCCGATGCGCTGTTCACGGTCGTGCATCGCCTGCGCGACGCGGGCGTGGCGATCGTCTACATCTCGCACCGGATGAAGGAAGTGTTCGATCTCGGCGATCGCGTGACCGTCCTGCGCGACGGCCGCCTGGTCACGTCGATGCCGGCCGCCGACGCGACCCCCGACGAGTTGATCGCGCTGATGGTCGGACGCAAGGTCGGCACGGTCTATCAGCGTCGCTACTTCGGTGCGTGCGGCGAGATTGCGCTCGACGTGCGCGACCTGACGACGTCGACCGGTGTGAACGGCGTCGACCTGCAGGTGCGCTGCGGCGAGATCGTCGGCTTGTCGGGCCTGGTCGGTGCCGGGCGGACGGAAGTCGCGCGCGCGGTGATCGGCGCCGACGCGATCCAGGGCGGTCGCGTCGAGATCTTCGGCGAAGCGGTGTCGGGTGGCCCGCACCAGGTGGTCAAACGCGGCGTGGCTCTGATTCCGGAGAATCGCAAGCAGGAAGGCCTCGCGCTGCACCGTTCGGTGCACGAGAACCTGCTCGTGTCGAGTCTGTGGCGCCTGTTCCCGACCGGCTGGTATCGCCCGGCGCGCGCACGGCAAGCGACGCGCGACCTGATCGACACGCTGCGGATCGCACCGGGCGATCCGGCAAAACGCGCGCGCAACCTGAGCGGCGGCAACCAGCAAAAGATCGTGATCGGCAAGTGGCTCAGCGCCAACTGCCGCCTGTACATCTTCGACGAGCCGACGCGCGGGATCGATATCGGCGCGAAGACCGAGATCTTCAATCTGATCGAGCGGCTGGTCGAGGAGGGCGCGGCGGTGCTGCTGATCAGCTCGGAGCTGTCGGAAATCGTGCACGTGTGCGACCGCGCGTACGTGATGCGCGACGGCGCGATTTCAGGCGAGCTGCCGCGTGAACGGTTGAGTGAGCAAAGCATTCTGGGTCTGGCAATGCACGGAGGTTGACGATGTCGAATGAAACGAAAAGCAATGGCAGGGATCCGGCGGCGCGGCCCAAACGGCCGCTCCCTTCGATCGTGTGGGCCAGTGTCGCGCTGGTCGCGGCGGCGACGTTCGGCGTGCAGGGTTTCGCGTCGCGCGCGAACCTGGTCGACATCGGCCTCCAGATCTCGATCCTCGTGATGATCGCGATGCCGATGACCCTGGTGATTCTGAGCGAGGGGCTCGACCTGTCGGTCGGCGCGTTGCTGAGCCTCAGCGGCGTCGTGTTCGCGATGTCGCTCGGCGCGGGCACCGGCATCGGTGTCGCGCTCGGCGCGGCCGCGGCGGTCGGTATCGCGATTGGCTTCCTGAACGGCACGCTGGTTGCGCGGCTGGGTCTGCCGCCGTTCGTCGTGACGCTCGGCACGCTCGGCGTCGCGCACGGTGTCGCGCTCGTGATGACCGACGGGAACGCGGTGGTCGTGGCGAACCCGGCCGTCGGCGCGCTTTACGGGTCGTCGGTGCTCGGGGTTCCGTTCCCGATTGCCTGCGCGCTCGTGGCATACGCCGTCACGCATCTGCTGCTTTATCACACGCGGTTCGGCGCCTGCGTGTTCGCGATCGGCGGCAACCGCGACGCACTCACGCTGGCGGGCGTGCGCGCCCGCTTTTATCACGTCGCGATCTACGTGATGAGCGGCCTGTTCGCGGGCCTCGCTGCGCTGCTGCTCGTCGGACGCATGAATGCGGCGGAGCCGAATGCCGCGATCGGGATGGAGTTCGATGCGATCGCGGCCGTGGTCCTCGGCGGCACGTCGTTCGAACGGGGCGAAGGGTGGTTACCCGGCACGGCGATCGGCGTATTGACGATCGGCGTGCTGCGCAATGCCCTCAACCTGATCGGAATCGAATCGTCGCTGCAGGTCGTGACGATCGGTTTGCTGGTCCTCGCGGTCGTCGTCATCGACAGCGTCCGGAAATCTCGTGTCGCAGGAGCACAAGCATGAGTACACAGAATCAATCGCCGTTCGTGGTGGCGCGCGTCACGGGCCTCAATCGCCGCAATCGGCTTTCCGAGGACACGAACGCACTGATCGGCCGCGCGCTGTTTGTCTGCGTCATCGCGATCGTGCTCGCGTTCGCGTCGGACAGCTTCGCCACATCCGCCAACCTGCTGAACGTGCTGCGCCAGGCCAGCCTGATGTTCCTGCTGGCGTCGGGGCTCACGATCGTGATCCTGTCCGGCGGGTTCGACCTGTCCATTGCCGCGAACCTCACGCTGTCCGCGTGTCTCGCGGCCGGTGCGATGAAAGCCGGCGTGTCGCCGTGGCTCGCGGTCGCGGTCTCGATGTCGTGCGGGGCGTCGATCGGGCTGCTGAACGGACTGGCGGTCACGTTCCTGCGGCTGCCGCCGTTCCTTGCGACCTACGGGATGCTGTGGGTCGTGCAGGGCCTCGCGTTTCACTACATGGGCGGCAACGAGATCTTCGGCTTCCCGGCCGGTTTTCGCGCGCTCGGCACCGGGTTCTGGTGGGGCGTGCCGATTCCGGTCTACATGATGCTGCTCGTGTTGATCGTCGGCACGGTCGTCACCGCGCGCCTGAACGTCGGTCGCGAGATCTATGCGATCGGGTCCAATCCGGAAGTCGCGCGGCTGTCCGGGATTCCGGTGCGCAGGCGGCGGATCGCGGTGTATACGCTCAGCGGCCTGATGGCCGGGATTGCCGCGGTGGTTTATCTCGCACGCGTGAATGCGGCCGATTCGGCGATGGGGGACCCGATCCTGTTGCCCGCGATCGCGGCGATCCTGATCGGCGGCGCGTCGCTGTTCGGCGGAACCGGCACCTTGCTCGGCACGCTGTTCGGCTGCCTGACGCTGGCGCTCGTGATCGACGGGATGAACCTGCTGAACCTCAATGCGAACCTGCAGCCGCTCGTCGTCGGCGCGGTGCTGCTGGTGGCGGTGCTGACCGACGCGCTCGGTCGCCGGCATGTCGAGCGGGTCGGCTGACGGTGCCGACGTACCGCCTGACCGACGAAAACAAAGAGACGATTTGACAAGCGGCGGGACTCTTCGGCGACGGTCTCCGACCGGATTGTCCTTAAGATGAAATCGAAATGACCGGAATCGTCCGGTCGGTTCAGGCGGGAAATCAGTTCGGCTTTCATGACTTTTCATTGCCGAAATGACCCGAAAATATTTAGTCATACATATTAAATAAGACGTTCCGTTCAGGGACATCCGGTATCAAAAGACTGAAATGGAGGGGTAGACAGTGGTGGAGATGAAGAAAGCAACGATCGCGGCGCTGATCGGCGTGGCGTTCAGCGGATCGGCTTTCGCGCAGAGCAGCATCACGCTCTCCGGGAAGATCGATAACGGCCTGACCTACGTGACGAACGAAGGCGGGCATCACAACTTCAAGATGGACAGCGGCGTGCTGTTCCCGAACCTCTGGATCATGTCGGGAGCGGAAGACCTGGGTGGCGGGAATCGGGCGATTTTCAAGCTGGCGTCGCTGTTCAACCTGAACAACGGGCAGTTGAACCAGCCCAACACGTTGTTCGGGCAACAGGCGTATGTCGGCGTGCAGACGCCGTACGGGACGATCACGCTGGGCAACCAGTTCGACTTCACTGCCGAATTTCTGGCCCCGCTCAACGTGAGTTCGGCCGGCAGCGGTTATGCGATCCACCTCGGCGACTTCGACCGCACGAACAACGACCGGTTGAAGAACTCGATCAAGTACATGAGCCCGACGTGGGGCGGATTCCAGTTCGGCGCGATGTACGGGTTCAGCAACACGCCCGGCAGTTTCCATGACGGCAGCGGCTGGAGCGCGGGCCTGCAGTACACGAACGGGCCGCTGACGCTCGCAACCATGTACACGTTCGTCGCAACGCCGACGATCGATCCGTACGCGCAGATCGGCGTGCATTCGTTCTTCGGGCAGCCGGTGGCAACCGGGTCGGGCGACAGCGTCACCGACACGGCGCCGAATTTCCAGATCCGTTCGCTCGGCACGCTCGGCGTCGGCGGGTCGTATGCGATCGGCGACGTCACGCTGTACGCGGACTACACCAATACGGTCCTGAAGTTCCAGAGCGCGAAGTCGGTCATGAACGTCTACGAAGGCGGCGCGACGTGGCAGGTGACGCCCGCTTTCCAGCTCGTCGGCGGTTATCAGCACACGAGCTTCGAAGCGCACGCGTGGAACCAGGTCACGGCCGCGGCACTGTATTCGCTGTCGAAGCGGACCACGGTCTACCTGTCGTCCGACTACCTGAAGGCTTCTGCAGGTGTGGACGCCGTGATCGGCGCGAGCTTCGCGCCGGCGCCGACGGGCCATCAGGCGGACGTCCGGATCGGCCTCGCCCACACGTTCTGACCGTATCGCACGGCGGTCGGCCGACACGGTGTCGGCAGGCCGCGAAAGCTACGCATTCCGGTTCGTACCGGATCTATCGATGAGTACCAGGAGGAGTCAAAGATGAAAAAAGCCTATGTCGCATTTGCAATGATGAGCCTGACGGCGGCTGCCGCCGTTGCGTGGGGTGCCGATGCCGCGGGTGGCGGTCCGAAGCTGATTACGACCATTCCGGTCACGAGCGAAAAGTCGTTCGGTTTCGATATCAGCGCCGCATCGGATGGCAACTACTACCTCGCCGACGGTGCGAACGGGACGCTCGACGTGTTCGACGCCAAGACGATGCAGCTGCGCGACCGGATCAAGGCCGACTTCGCGGGTATCGGCCCGACGCACGAAAAGTCGGGCCCGTCGGGCGTGCTGCCGATTCCCGGCACGTCGCTGGTGTATGTCGGCGACGTGAACGCCGTCAAGGTAATCGACGTCGCGTCGAAGCAGCTCGTCAAGCGCATCGACGTCAGCTCGTCGGGCATTCGTGTGGACGAAGGCTGCCTCGCGCCGAAGCACCATATCGCGATGTTCGCGAGCGGCGCCGAACAGCCCCCGTTCGTGACCTTCTTCAACACCGATACGCATTCGGTGATCGCAAAGATGCCGATCGCGGATTCGACTGGCCTCGAGGCATGCGAGTTCGACGCGAAGAACGACAACTTCGTGCTGAACAACGACGGGACCAAGGCCAACCCCAAGGGCGAGGTTGACCTGATCCCGGTGAAGTCGGTGCTCGAAGGCAAGCCGATCATTCAGGCCGCGCTGAAGCTGAAGGGCTGCGATAGCCCCAGCGGCCTCGCGCTCGGGCCGGGCAACGATGCGCTGATCGGCTGCGATCCCGACGAAGGCGGCAAGCAGACGACGTTGATCATCGACCGGACCAACGGTACGCCGCTCGCGCAATTGCCGTTCGGCGGCGCCGACGAGGTGGCCTACGACCCGGTTTCGAATCGCTACTTCCTGGCCGGCGGCCACCACTCGGCGGACAACGTGTCGCGCGTGGGCGCGAAGGATGCGAAGTTCGACCCGGCCCTCGGCATCATCGATGCCAGCACCCGCAACCTCGTCGCGATCGTGCCGACCGGCAAGTTCTCGCATTCGGTCGCGGTCGACGGTGCGTCGCATCACGTTTTCGTTCCGTACGGTGCCGGGTCGTCCGCGCAGTTCCCGGGAACCGGTATCGCGGTGTTCGCGACGGAATAACGACTCCAGTGTGGTGATTTTCCGCGGGAGATGGGCTCCCGCGGCTTTTTTCCATCGCACGTTCGCTGCTGCGTGAAACCGAAAGATCGGACTGGAAGGTAAATCGCGCGGCTGGCTGGTTAAGTGACGCGGCTTGACCGGACGTACGCTGGAATTCACGCGTACAGGGTGACGCGAAATCAGGAGACGGAAGTGAAATTCAGGTTACGGGCCCGGTGGCTGCTGCAGCGGATGACCGTCGCGGCCGGATTCGCCGGCGCGATGCACGCCGCGTTCGCCGAAGACGCACGCGACAACGCAGCGATACCGACCTACGTGCTGAGCTACGCACAGACACAGGCACTGCTGTCGCTCGCGGTCGACGACGCGAAGGCGCGGCATCTGGCGATGGGCTTCGCCGTCGTCGACCCGGGCGGCCATCTGCTCGCCGCGGTGCGGATGGACGGCGCGTCGTTCTCGAGCGTCGACTTCGCACGCGGCAAGGCGTTTGCGTCGGTCGCGCTCGGCGGCCAATCCGGCGTCACGCTCGAACATCGCTACCGCGACGATCCGTCCGAGTACAGCAACATGTCCGGCGCCGGTTACTACGCGCCGTTTCTGCCCGGCCGCGGCACGTTCCCCGTGTTCATGAACGGTCATCTGCTCGGTGCGATCGGCGCCGCCGGCGCGCCCTCCGAGATCGACGATCAGGTTGTGCTGAAGGCGATAGCCGGGCTCGGCGCTCAATCCGCGCGTTGAACGCGCGTTGTCCTTAAAACCCAGTCTGGAAGACTATGAGACACAACACGGAAATGGAACACCCGGGCGACACCCCGGCAAGCGAGACGGCGACGCGCGCCGCGACGACGATGGACGGGACCGCGCAATGCCGCCGCACGATGCTGAAGCTCGGCTTCGGCGCGATCGCGGCGGGCGTCGCAGGTGCCGCAGGCATCGCACGGGCGCAAACGCCGGCCCCGAAGGCGCGTGCAGCGACGATGCGTGTATTGCCGGGCGGCAAGACGGTCAAGCTCGTGCCGTCGTGGGACACGGTGCAGGTCGGTCAGATGACGCCGGACGCGAAGGCGGCGGTGTCGATCCGGTCCGGCGACACGGTCTGGTACGACGGCACGTGGACCAACTGGGGCAACGAAGCGAAGTACGGGATGGGCTTCAAGGAGCGCGAGCCGATCCGCAAGAAATATCCGAACGGCGCATTCTCGCTGATCGGTCCGGTCGAGATCGACGGTGCCGAGCCGGGCGATGTCGTCGAATGCCGGATGGTGTCGATGCGGCCGATCGATTGGGGCTGGAACTCCGCGCCGCCGGGTGTCGGCGCACTGCCGGGCGATTTCGGTCCGTACCTCCGTTACCTGAAGTTCGACGACGCGCGTACCTATGCGTCGTACGTACCGGGCGTGCAGATTCCGCTGAATCCGTTCCAGGCCTATCTCGGCACGCAGCCGCCCGGCGACCACGTGATCAGCGCGAACTTCGCCGGCAGCTACGGCGGCAACCTGGACTGCGCGGTGCTCGGTGTCGGCACGTCGGTGTTTCTGCCCGTACAAGTTGCCGGGGCGCGCGTGTGGACGGGTGGCTCGATGGGCGCGTCGGGCGAGGGCAACATCGATCAGACGTCGATCGAATCCGCGTTCGAGGAAATGCGGATCCAGTTCCTGCTCCACAAGCGCTCGTCGCTCAACGGCCCGATGGCCGAAACCCCCGAGCACTGGATCGGATTTGGCTTCGCCGACAGCCTCGACGACGCGCTCGTCGCATGCATTCGTCAAACGATCGGCTGGATGGCCGCGGCAACCGGCATTGCGCCGGTCGACTGCTACGGCATCCTGAGCGTCGCCGGGAGCTTCCGGATCACGCAGTATGCGCACCAGACCGGCACCGTCTACAAGACGGAGCCGCCGAAGGGCGTGCATTGCATGGTGCCGAAGAACATCTTCTCCGCCGACATGCTGCACCGCCTGTCGGCCTACACGCGCGCGTAAGCGCACGTTCTTCACGGCTTTGGAAAGAGCGGTCGCACGGTCCGGATCCATGCTTTGCGGGGACCGGGACGTGCGTGCCGCAGGAGGTTGTCAAGTGGAACTGAAGGATCGAAACACCGCAGCCGACGTCGATACGGCGGCGCTCGGCGGCATGAGCCGCGCCATCGCGCTGCTTGTCTGCTTTCTCGTCGTCGTGCTCGACGGCTTCAACACGACGTCGATATCGTTCGTGGTTCCGACACTGGCCCGCGACTGGCATCTCGCGCCGGCTGCATTCACGCCGGTATTCGTCGCGACAAACGTGGGCGCGGCGATCGGCTTCATCGTCACCGGCTCGCTGGCAAACCGCTTCGGACATCGCGCGGTCGGGCTCGCCAGCGTCATGCTGTTCGGCGGCTGCACGTTGCTCACCATGGTTGCGCACAACGTCGCGCTGCTGTCCGTCATGCGGGTTCTGGCGGCGATCGGGCTCGGCGCGGCACTGCCGATCGCGATCACCGCGTCGGCCGCGATCATCGGCGGCAAGCACAAGGTAGCCGCGTCGGTGCTGGTGACGACCGGCATGTCGGTCGGCGCCGTGACCGGGGGGCTGGTCGGTGGCCCGCTGATGCATCACTTCGGCTGGCAGGCGGTGTTCCTGATCGGCGGCATCTTGCCGTTCGTGGTCGCCCCCGCGTTCTTCCGGGTGCTGCCCAATGTTGCTGCCGCACCAACGGGTACGCCAAGCCGCGAACGGCCGGTGGCGAGCCCGGTGCGCGCGCTGTTCGCGAACGGTCGCGCGGGTTATACCAGCGTGCTTTGGCTGTTCTCGTTCCTGATCTTCATGGACGTCTACGCACTGTTGTTCTGGCTTCCGACCATGCTGCTCTCGTTCGGCTTTTCGCTCGAACGCGCACCGGCCGGGATGGCCGCGTTCAGTGTCGGCGGATTGACCGGCAACCTGCTGATGACGGCCGTGGTCACCGCGATGACCGTCGCCGGGAGATTGCGTGTGAAGTCGGCGCTGGTGGTCGGGATCGTTTGTGTGGTCGCAAGCATTACGGCATTGAGCCAGGCCGCGCTCTCGCCGTCGATCGTGCTGTTGTCGATCGGCGTGATCGGCGCGGGGCTCGTGAACGGGATCATGGGCCAGACGGCGCTGGCGGTCGCGTTCTATCCGCCGAGCATCCGCGCGACCGGCGTCGGCTGGGGTCATGCAATCGGGCGCATCGGTTCGTTCGTCGGCCCGGCGATCGGCGGCGCGCTGCTCGCGACGGGCTGGGACCCGCGCAACATCGTGCTCGTTGCCGTTGTGCCGGCCATCGCCGCCATTGCCGCGCTCGGCTTGCTGACGATCATCGGCCGCCGGGCGACCGGCAGCGACACGGTTGCGGACGGTGCGCCGATCGCGCACTGAATCGTTCTCCCTACCTATTCTTCGACATCAGCGGAACCACGCTCAATCATGAAAATCATTGCTTATTCGGACGCGGGCAACACGGCGCTTGGCGTCGTCACCAGCGAAACGCATTTCGTCCCCGTCGCGGAAGTTGCGCCGGATCTGCCCGCGACGCTGATCGGCATCCTCGAGCTGGACGACGGGCTCGAACGCCTACGCGTATCGGTCGCCGGCAAGACGGGCAACCGGCTGCTGTCGAGCGTGACGTTGAAGCCGTTCCTCGACCGGCCGAACGCGATGTGGGCGCTCGCGCTGAACTTCAAGAGCCATATCGCCGAGACCGGCCTGCAAACGAATCCCGAGTATCCGCACCTGTTCTTGCGCACGGCCGCGTCGTACGTCGGCGCGGGTGAGCCGATCATCGCGCCGCCGGAAGCCGTTGCGCGCGCATTCGATTACGAGGGCGAGCTGGGGGTGATCATCGGCAAACCGGGGCGTTACGTCCCGGTCGAGCGCGCGCTGGACTACGTCGCCGGCTACACCTGCCTGAACGAGGGATCGGTGCGCGAATACCAGGTGCACAACCGGCAATTCGGCCTCGGAAAATGCTTCGAAGCGTCGGGGTCTTACGGCCCGTGGCTGATGACGTCGGACGAGTTCGGCGACCCGGCGAGGCATTCGGTGCTCACGCGCATCAATGGTGTCGTCCGGCAGCGTGCGCCGCTCGACGACATGCTGATCGACGTGGCGCGCACGGTCAGCTACCTGAGCCGCGGTTATCGGCTGCGACCCGGCGACCTGATCGCGATGGGGACGCCGGGCGCGCTGAAGCCGGCACCGGATGACGTCGAAGGGAATGATCTGTCGCGACAGTACGGACCGTTTCCGACGCCGGGCCTCGTGCACATGCGTCCGGGCGACTGGGTCGAAATCGAGATCGAAGGATTGGGCGTGCTGGGCAATCCGGTGATGGCCGATCCGTCGGACCTGTAGGCCTGACCTGCGCCGCATGCGTGCTCCGCGCGCATGCGGCGGACCGGCCGAGCCGGTCAGTCAAATCGCTCGAGATCGAGCGTGACCGAATGCCGGCGAAAATCGCTCGGCGGCACGCCCATGTGCTGCGCAAAGAAGCGCGTGAAGTGGCTGTGCTCCTCGAAGCCGAGCTCGTCTGCGATGTCGGCGAGCGGCCGGTCGCTCTCCGCGAGCAACCGGATCGCGTGCGACATCCGCACCCAGTCGATGTAGTGCTGCGGCGAGATGCCCATGCAGCGCCGGAACTGCTCGAAAAAACGCGACCTCGACAACCCGACTTCGCTGGCGACCTCCGTGACCGTCGCGTTGGCGGACGGCGTGCGCTTGATGAAGTCGAGCGCCTTCCGGATTCTGAAGTCGACCGGGCGCGTCGACGGCGCGATGCGGGTCGTCAGCTCCGGATCGGCGAAATCGCGCCCGAGCGCGGTGATGAGATCCTCGAGGATCGGCAAGCAGCCCGCGTCCTGCGCAACGAGATGATTGGTGATCGCGGCCGCCAGGCGATCGACGTGATGCTGCACGTCCGGCGTGACGACGACGATCCTGCGCGGGAAGATGTCGGCCGGGCTGCCGTCCGCGAGGCCGAGCCGTTTGCGCAGCCACGGCGGTTCGATCACGAGCGACAGGATGAGCGACGGGGTGTCCTTGTTCGCGCATTTTGCGTGCTCGATCCACGGGTTCAGGCAGATGGCGGAGTCGCTGCTCAGCGTGCAGTCCTCGCCACCCATCCGGAAGTCGCAGTCGCTGCCGCCGAGCTTGAACAGGAACTGGTATTGCGAGTGCGCGTGAGCGACGAGCGGCCGGCTGATGAAGTTCACCGTGGCGCGGCCGAATTCGCCCTGCAGAATCCAGACCGGCTTTTCCGATTCCATTGCTGCTTGCACCATGTCCACCTTCTCCGATATCGCCGCGGCGCGCGCGCCGTCGCGATAAAGAAACGTTGCTTGCACGTCCACACAAGCCGTCTACTTAATCAAATGCGCGACAGCGCGTCAATCCGGGAAAAATCGCATGCGGTGCGTGCGCGATGCTCGACACGCGTCGCGCTGAAAAATCCGGACGATCGGGTAAGCCGTCGCTTCAATCGATCATCGTCCTCGCCGCTCGCACGATAGAGTGTGACGAGGTCAGGCCGCATCACGCGGCCCTAATGGATGTGAATGAAGAGAGGATGAGGATGAAGGCATCGTTTGAGCGCGAGGGCATCCGTTTCGCCTATGAAGAATCCGGCCCGCAGGACGCGCCGGCGATCGTTTTCAGTCACGGTTTTCTTATGGATGGCGAAATGTTTCGCCCGAACGTCGACGAGCTGAACGATACGTTCCGCTGCGTCGTCTGGGATCAGCGTGGCCTCGGCGCGACGGGGCCGACCGATCGCGCGTTCAGCTACTGGGATTCGGCCCGCGACCTGATCGCGCTGCTCGATCACCTTGAAATCGCGTCGGCGTCGCTGGTCGGGATGTCGCAGGGCGGTTTCGTGTCGATGCGCGCGGCGCTGCTCGAACCTGCCAGATTCCGCGCGCTCGCGCTGATCTCGACGCGCAGCGATCTCGACGATACGGCGGTGACTGCGTCGTTCGAGGAACTCAAGGCGGAGTGGGCGCGTAACGGCGCGGCCAACGTCGCAGCGAACCTTGCTGGCTTCTTGCTCGGTGCCGACTATCCCGCGTCGGCGTGGATCGATAAGTGGCTGAACATGCCGCGTGAGCACTTCGAATACCCGGTCGATGCGCTGACGTCGCGCGACGACATTACGGCGCGGCTCGGCGAGATCACGCATGCGTCGATCGTATTCCACGGCGGTGCCGATGCAGCGATCCCGCTTCGTTGCGGCGAAGCACTTGCCGAAGGGCTGCCGAACTCCAAGGGAATGATCAACGTGGTGGGTGCCGGTCACACGCCGAATCTGACCCACGCTCGGGATGTCAATCCGAAGCTGCGGGATTTCCTGCTGCGCTACGGGCGCTGATCGCAGCGCCGGAACGATGAAATACGGACGATTCGATAAGCGGGCGCATCTTATGACCAATGCTCCGTGCGATGCGCGCCGTATAGTTTCATCAACGCAAACCCGGGCACGCATTCAACGCGCACCGTTCGTCGGAGATCGACGGAATGGAACGCCAAAAGCAGTCCGAATGATATGCAGGCGTATTGCGCATGATTCATTGATCAACATGCCGTATCGAGCGACGCGTGTCGTCACGCGCCATCCTGACTGACGGCGCGGCCATCAGCGGCTCGCATCCCGTAAGGAAACAACATGATGTTCGTCGTTTACTGTCTCGATCATCCCGATATGGCGGAGCGTCGCAAAACCCACTTCGCAGCGCACAAGGCGCGGTTGCTGGCGTCACCGTTGAAGGCGCGGATCGCAGGGCCGCTCATCGATCCGGACGGGTCGGTGGGCGGGAGCCTGTTTCTCTATGACGCGGACGATATCGAGACCGTGCGGCAACTGGTCCACGAAGACCCGTTCAACACCGAAGGCATCTGGAAGACGGTCGACATCCGGTTTTTCATGAACCGGGCAGACGAGCACTGATGCGCCATTTCGCGTCGTCAACCGTTGACGACGCCTCAACTGCTTCCACTTGCTGCGGACCGCTCAGGCGCTTCCCATGATCCGCGTGCCGAGCGAGATGCCGAGTTCCGACAACGACGCGTTGGTCGTGAGCTGAAGCCCTTCCCAGCGCAACAGCGCCGCGTCGAACGCGGGGCCGCGCGCGACGCCGCGCAGCGCCTCGGCGAGACCGACCGCATTCTCCGCCGCTTTCGCGACGCCCGCGGCCGTGTGTGGCCGGACGAGGCAGGCCGCATCGCCGAGCAACACCGCGCGGCCGAACGCCATGCGGTCGACCGCGAGATCCAGGATCGACTGCGCGAACGGCGCGCGCGTCGCGTCGACGAGCGCGGCGAGCGTCGGCGCCAGCATCCGGCCACCTGCTTCCACGAGTTCGAGCCGGTTATCGTCGCGCATCGCGCCGGGCGGCAGCGAGCCGTCGCGCTGCGTGCCGTCGTGCGCAAGGAACAGCGACGGCAGGCGATCCCGCGCGAGCCGCCGGTACCAGACCCAGTTCACGCGTCGTTTGCCCGGCTCGATCGTGCCGTCGCGGCCGGGCACCAGATAGGTCAGGAACAGATGCGCGTCGCCTTGCTGAAACGTGAAGCGGTCGCGCAGCACCTGCAGCGCCGTGTCGGGAAGATCGTGCTCGTCGACGAGCCCGCGCCACGCGACATAACCGGCGTACTCGGGCCGTGCATCGGGCAGCAGTTGCGCGCGAACGTTCGAGCGGCCGCCGTCGGCACCGACCAGCAGGTCGGCCTGCTCGACGCGGCCGTCCGCGAAATGCGCGATCACGCGATCGCCGTCCTGCTCGAACTGCTCGAACGACACGCCGGCGTGCACGATGCCGGCCGGCAGCGCGCGCTTCAGGGCCGTGTAGATCACGTTCCACGCGGTTTGCGTTTGCGGCATGAAGTAGCGCTGCACGATCCGGTCGTGCTCGTCGAGATAGATCCGGTCGACGGAATCGACGCCCGTATCGCGCGGCACGGGTACGCCGCCGAACGCGAACGCGCGCTCGATCGGCGGTTGCAGCACGATGCCGCCGCCGCGGCTGTCGAGGTCGTTCGGCGATTGCTCGAAGACCTTGACGCGCCATCCGGCCGCACGCAGCGCGGTCGCCGTGAACAGCCCGCCCACCGATCCGCCGATGACGAGCGCCAGCGGGCCTGAAACGTCGCTCATGATGCCTTCCTCCCGATGATCCGTGATGTGCGCGGCCATTCAGCCTTCCCAGTGTTTCAGGAAGTCGAGCAGCAGCGCGTTCACGCGCTCGGGCTGCTCTTCCTGCGGCAGGTGTCCGCACTGTGCGATCGGCTCGGCCCGCAGGTTCGTTGCCATGCTTTCCCAGACGGATTTCATGTCGAACATCTTGCCGACCGCGTAGAAATCCTCGCCCCAGAGGGCCATGGTCGGGCACGCGATCTTCACCTCGGCGTCGGCGAGATCCTGCTTCACGTCCTCCGCGTTCGCACGATAGTCGGCGAGTGCGCCGCGTACTGCGCCCGGGCGCCGATACGCACGGACGTACGTGTCGAACGCATCGCCGGAGATCGCGTGCGGGTTGTAGCACCAGTCGGAGAAGAAATGGCTCAGCCACTCGGCTTCCTTGCCTGCGATCAACGCTTCGGGCAGGTCGGGCACCTGATGGAACAGGAAGAACCAGTACGCGCGCGCCGTTTGCGCGGTCATGTTCTGCGCGACGATGCGCGTCGGCACGTTGTCCATCACGACGAGCCGGTCGACGCGCTCGGGGAAGTCCTTCGAAAAGCGCGTCGCGACGCGCGCGCCGCGATCGTGCCCGACGAGCGCGATGCGGCCGATGCCGAGCGCATCGAGCAGCCCGGCGAGGTCGCGCGCCATGTTGCGTTTGTCGTAACCGGCGGCCGGCTTGTCGGTTTCGCCGTAGCCGCGCAGATCGGGCGCGATCACGCGGTAGTGCCGCGCCAGCGCGGGGATCTGGAAGCGCCACGCGAAGCTGGTTTCCGGGAAGCCGTGCAGCAGGACCACGACGGGCCCGCTGCCGGCATCGATGTAGTGCTGGCGGATGCCGTTCGCGGTGGCGGTGTGATGGGTGATCGAAGGCGTGGCGAGTGTCATGTGACGGTCCCTGTTCGGTTCGGCCTGCGCACGGTCGGACGGGCGCAAATGCCTTTCGAGAATAGGCGAAGCGATCGGCGCGCCGGATAAATTGTTCTGAATTTGTCTTGGCGTGCGCGCAGTCGGTATCGGTCGCTTCACAACGATTAAGTTGTGGCCGGGTGGCCGGGTGGCCGGCGACCTCTAATGCAATCCGACCGACCCAGGAGCCCGAGCGTGAAAATGCCGGATGTCGATTCGACCGTCGTCGAGCGCCGCGCCACGATCGCGCGCGCCCGTCGGCCGCCGCGTCAGGCGCGCCGGCGCCGCCGGGCGGCCGCGTCTGACGCGAGCTGCTTCAGCGTGGCGGGCGTGCCGTGCAGGAACGCGTCGACCAGCCGTTCGATTTCGGTGTCGAGATCGTCGGGCACCGGCAGGCCGTAGACCCATTTGCGGACGCCGAAATAGAAGATGCTCGCGTGCAGGCTCCAGACCAGTTCGATTTCCGCATTGCGCTGGGCCTCCGTCGCCGGCGTGGCGAGGTCGTATTCGTGCCGCAGCTCGCGCAGCACCGGCAGGAACACGCGTTCGCGCAGCCGCGACAGGTAGCGTGTGTTGAACCCCTCGCGGCTGAGCCCCGCGAAGATGAAGGTGCGGATCCATTCGCGCCGCAGGATGGTTTGCGCGTACGCGCGGTAGAACGCGACGAGCCGTTCCTGCAGCGGGACCGCGCGATCGGCGATCAGCTTTTCCCAGTCGGGATTCCACGTGTAGATCTCGTCGTACACGCGATCGATCAGCGCCTCCTTGCTCGGGAAGTACCGGTACAGCAGCGGCTGGGTGACGCCGATCTGCCGCGCGAGCTCGCGCGTGCTGCCCGAAAAGCCGTGTGTCGCGAAGTGCTCGATCGCCTTCTCGACGATCTGCCGCTCACGCGCTTCCGGCGCGAGCCGGCGGCCCGGCGTGACGGCGTTGCCGTCGGCGTCCGTCCCGCGCTCGCGGGCCGGCGTGCTGCGTTTCCTTTCGGTCATTCATCGGCTCCTGATGGCACGCGGCTTAACTATCGATCGAAAAATAACACGATTGGGGCGTCGAGTCTGGCGGCGGCGCGGCTTTTGTGGCGGCGCGGGGCCCGTCGCGGGATCGTCCCGCGACGAATCGGACCGGCAGCCCCGTCCGGCGCTCGGGCGGCGAATTCAGAAAAATTCAGGCCGTCGGCCCATGACTTTAAGGCGCGCCTTAACTAGTCTAGCTCCCGAACCGCCGCATGGGCCGGACGCCAGTCGGCAAGCCGGGCCGGCCGGCGAAACCGGAGCGGAACATGCCTTATCTGATCTCGCCGCGCGCAGGCATTGCGGGCGCCGGCGCAGTCGACACCTTCCAGGAAGCCGGGTCATGCCGCCGCAGCCAGTAACCGCCGGCACCGCCGCCGCGCCCGATCGGGTACGCGGCGAGGACGTATTTCTCGCGTCGATCGCCGGTTATGTCGATACGCTCGGCTTCGTCGCGCTGTTCGGCCTGTTCACCGCGCACGTCACCGGCAACTTCATCCTGATCGGCTCGGGGCTGGCCGGCGTCGGGCAAGGGCTCGCGATCAAGTGGCTCGCGTTTCCGGCCTTCATCGCCGGTATCGTCGGCGCGCGCGTGCTCGACCATCGGATGCGTTCGCTGGGCCACGGCGTGCGCGCGCGTTCGCTGTATGCGCTGCAGGCCGTGCTGCTGGCCGGTTTCATGCTGGCCGGCGTGATGGCATCGCCGATCGCCGACGCCGATGCGCCGAGAACGATTTTGTGCGGCCTGCTCGGCGCCGCGGCGATGGGCGTCCAGAACGCGCATGGCCGGCTGACGGCCCGCTCGGTCGTCGCCAATACGGTGATGACGGGCAACGTCACGCAGGCGGTGATCGATGCGTTCGACTGGCTCGTGCCGATCGCCGCGCCGGCCGAACGGGCCGCCGCGCGCGTGCGGCTGCGACGCACGCTGCCGCCGGTCGCGGGCTTCGCGATCGGGGCGGGCGCGGGGGCGACGGCCTATCTGTATGCCGCCTTCTGGGCGCTGGCGTTGCCGCTCGCGGCGCTGTGCTTCCTCGCTTATCAATCCGGCCGGCCCGACGAGGGGCCGGCGTCACGCTGAATGCGCGCGCGGCATACGGCCGCGCTTGCCACTTTCCAGGAGAATTCGATGATTGCACTGAAGTTGCGACAGGTATTGCGGATGACGGCCGCGTCGACGGCCGTGCTCGGCGCATTGCTGGCGGTTGCGCCGGCCCAGGCCGACGAGACGCGCCTGCTGGAGACCTCGTCCGCGAAGGTGCCGGCCGTCACGGTCGGCCCGCAATACGACACGACGCACGTATGCGTTGCACCGGAAGACTTCGACCGCTTCACCGACAGCTTCGTCGCGACCTTCGGCGGCAAGAAGTCGCAGCAGGGCGTGTTCCAGGTCACGCCGACGCCGAGCCAGACGATGTCGCAGCTCGTGTTCACGCCGTCCGGCACGATTTCGGTGTTCGGCTTCAAGACGCCGATCCCGTATCCGTTCTGCGCGGAACGCACCGGTTATCTCGTCACCGACATGGACGTCGCGATGAAGTCGGCGCGCGCGCACGGCGCGGACGTGGTCGTTGACACGTTCCCCGACCCGATCGGCCGCGACGCGATCATCCGCTGGCCGGGCGGCGTGAACATGCAGCTGTACTGGCACACGCAGGCGCCGAAGTATGACGCGCTGCAGACGGTGCCGGAAAACCGCGTGTACGTGTCGCCGGAAAGCGCGAGCAAGCTGGTGCACGACTTCGTCGCGTTTTCGCGCGGCAAGGTCGTGTCCGACGTGCGCAAGGCGCCGGGCGTCGAGATCGGCCGGCCGAACGATACGTATCGCCGCATCCGCATCGAGTCCGGTTTCGGCAAGATGACCGTGCTGGCCACGGATGGCCATCTGCCTTATCCGTACGGCCGCGAGATGACGGGCTACGAGGTGCCGGATCTCGCCGCGACGCTGAAGCAGGCACAGGCCGCGGGCGTGACCGTGCTGGTGCCGACGTTCACGTCGGACGGGCGTGATGCGGCGCTCGTGCAGTTCCCGGGCGGTTATATCGCCGAGATCCACGCGCGGTCGAAATAATGGGCCGTCGGTCGATGAGACGCGCATGGCGGCGTGTGCTGCCCGCCGCCGTGCTGGCGGGCGGCGTCGCGACGTACGCCGGGACGGCAGCCGGTGCCGAGGATTCCACGGCGCCGGCGCCGGCGCCGGCTTCGAGCGCCGGCGCGACCTGCACGGCGAAGCGGCCGACCCTGCTGTTCAACCGCTGGCAGGAGGACTGGTCGGTGCTCGCGAATCCGTGCGTGCCGCGCAAGCCGCTCGATTCGCTGAAGTACATCCCGCTGGGCGGCGACCCGTCGACCTACCTGTCGCTCGGCGCGAACCTGCGCGAGCGCTTCGAGCTGAACAACGCGCCGCTGTTCGGGCTCGGCGCCGGGCGTGACGACAATTACGTGATCGAGCATGCGACGGTGCATGCGGACCTGCGTTATGCCGGGCACTTCCAGGCGTTCGTCCAGTTCATCGATGCGCGGCCGTTCGGCAAGAACATGGTCACCACGGTGGACAAGGACCAGCTCGACATCGAGCAGGCGTTCGTCGCGTATGTCGACCAGATCGGCGGCGGCACGCTCAAGACCCGCATCGGCCGGCAGGAGATGGCGTTCGACTTGCAGCGGTTCGTGGCGGTGCGCGACGGGCCGAACGTGCGTCAGGCGTTCGATGCGCTGTGGGCGGATTACGAAATCGGCAAATGGCGGCTGATCGGTTATGTGACGCGCCCGGTGCAATATCGCGACGACGCGGTGTTCGACGACGTGTCGAACCGGCACCTGAGATTCGACGGCGTGCGCGTCGAGCGGAGCGGCACGGGCCCCGGCGACCTGTCGGCCTACTGGTCGCGCTATACGCGCGACAACGCGCATTATCTCGACGGGGCCGGCACCGAGCGGCGCGACGTGTTCGACATGCGTTACGCGGGCAAATCCGGCCGGCTCGACTGGGACCTCGAGGCAATGCTCCAGACCGGCCACATCGGACAGGACACGATCGGCGCGTGGGCGTTCGGCGCGCTGGGCGGCTACACGTTCACGAAGACGGCGGGCACGCCGCGCATCGGCCTCCAGGTCGACGGCGCGTCGGGCGACAAGCATCCCGGCGACGGGCGCATGGGCACCTTCAACCCGCTGTTTCCGAACGGCTATTACTTCACGCTCGCCGGCTACACCGGTTACAGCAACCTGATTCACGTGAAGCCGTCGCTGACGTTCAAGCCGGCCACCAACGTGACGGTGCTGACCGCGGTCGGTTTCCAGTGGCGCGAGACGACGGCCGACGCGATCTACGCGCAAGGGATGCAGGTGGTGCCCGGCACGGCCGGCAAGGGCGGTTCGTGGACGGGCATGTATGCGCAGGCCCGCGTGGACTGGCTCGTCAATCCGAACGTGGCGCTGGCCGTCGAGGCCGTGCACTTCCAGATCGCCGACTCGATTCGCGCGCTCGGTGCGCGCAACGCCGACTATGTCGGCGTGGAAGCGAAGTTCGGCTGGTAACGCGGCGCGCCGCGCGGCTCAGTGCGGCGTGCGCGCCAGCGCCTCGACGAAATCGATGAACGCGGTGACGCGCTTCGAGCCGCGCTGATTCGGCAGATAGAGTGCGGTGACGACCGAGCGGGCCGCACCGGGCGTGACGTCGTATTGTTCGAACAGCCTGCGCAGGCGGCCGGACTGCACGTCGGCATCGACCAGCCAGTCGGGCAGCAGCGCGATGCCCGCGCCGTCGAGCGCGGCATCGCGCAGTACTTCGCTGTGATTCGACTTCATGCGCCCGGCGACGATCACGTTCGTCGTGCCGTGCGCATCGACGAACGACCAGGCCTGCTGGTCGCCGCCGAAGTGAAAGCGCAGGCACGCATGGTCGACCAGCTCGCCCGGCGTCGACGGCGTGCCGTGCGCATCGAGGTAGTCGTGGCTCGCGACCACATACCGCTGGAACGTGGCGAGCGGCCGCGCGACGACCTCCGCGGACGGCGCTGCTTCGCCGAGCCGGATCGCGACGTCGATGCGGCCGGTGACGAGATCGACGCGCTCGTCGGTCAGTTGCAGATCGAGGTCGAGCTTCGGATAACGCGCGAGGAAGGCCGCGATGTGCGGCGCGATGCGGCGCACGCCGTACGCGACCGGCACCGACACGCGCAGCGGTCCGGACGGCTCGTCGCCGCGATCGGCGACGAGGGCGTCGGCTTCCGCGAGTTCCTCGAGCAGCCGCTTCGCGCGGGCGTAATAGACGGAGCCGGCGTCGGACAGCGTGACCTGCCGCGTCGTGCGGTTCAGCAGCACGGTGCCGAGCGACGCTTCAAGCGCATCCACCGCGCGCACCACCGACGAAGCCGCGAGCTCGAGACGGCGTCCCGCGCTCGAGAAGCCGCCGGCTTCCGCTACTTCCACGAACGCGCGCAGCGCGGAAAATTTGTCCATGTCGTCTTTGCCTTTGTGCGTGTCGCAACGATGCGTTGCGTGCCGTTGGCATTCTATCGCCGGCCCGCAAGCGCTATCTTCTGAACTGGAAATTTTCAGGAGAAAGCGATGAAACCCCTCGAAGTGACGGTCACCTACGATCTCATCTGCCCGTGGTGCTGGATCGCCGAGCGCAGGCTCGCCGAGGCCATCGACGAAGCCGGGCTGGCCGACGATACGCGCGTCCGGTTCGTGCCGTTCGAACTGAACCCGTCGATGCCGGTGGGCGGCGTGGACCGCAAGGCGTACCGGAGCGCGAAGTTCGGCAGCTGGGCGCGCTCGTTGGCGCTCGACGCGAATGTGGCCGAAGCCGGCCGCGCGGCGGGCCTCGTGTTCGATCATGCGCGGATCGCGCGCACGCCGAATACGCGGCTGGGACACCGGCTCGTCTGGTTCGCCCAGCAACACGGCAGCGCGGTCGCGCTCGTCGATGCGCTGTTCGCCGCGTATTTCCGCGACGGCCGCGATATCGGCGATGCGGACGTGCTCGTCGACATTGCGACCGATGCCGGGTTGCCGGGCGACGCGGTACGCGCGTTCCTCGCGTCCGGCGAAGGGCTCGACGCGGTGCTCGCGCTCGAGGAAGAGGCGGTGCGCGAAGGCATCGCGTCGGTGCCGTCCACGCGCATCGGGCAAACGGTCGTCAGCGGCGCGCAGCCGGCTGCGGTTTTTCGCGATGCGTTGATTGCCGCGCGGCGTGCGCACGATCTGGTCGCCTGAAGCCGGGCCGGGCCGCCGCTGCGGCCCGGCCTTCAGATCGATTCATGTCCCGCTCAGGACACGTGCGGAGCCGGCCGCTAAGCTCGGTGTCGCACGCCCCTCGCTTGCCTGAGCCTGACCGCCAAGCGGGCGTGCAACGTCGCTACGCAACCCGCAAGGAAACGGACATGAAGAACTTGAACTGGCGGGCGCGCACGGCGCGCTCGGGCGGCATGCTGCTCGTCGCGTGGTGCATCGGTCTCCTGGCATCGGCCGCGTTTGCCGGCGAGCCGGTCGGCAAGAGCCAGCCTCCCGGGTTCTACCGGCAAAAGCTCGGCGACCTGCAGATCGTCGCGTTATCCGACGGCACGCACCCGTTCCCGATCGATACAGTGTTCCGCGATGTATCGAAGGACGAAATCCGGCGCGATCTCGACCGCGCGTTTCTCGAGCCGCCGGTACAGGGGTCGATCAACGCGTTTCTGGTCGATACCGGATCGAAGCGGATTCTCGTCGATACCGGCGCCGGCGTGCTGTATGGCGACTGCTGCGGCAAGCTTCTCGGCAACCTGCGCGCGGCGGGTTATGCACCGGAGCAGATCGACGAAGTGCTGCTCACGCACCTGCACAAGGATCATGTCGGCGGCATCGTGTCGAACGGCAAGATGACCTTTCCGAACGCGGTCGTCCGCGTGAACGAGATCGAGGCGAAGTACTGGATCGATCCGCACAACAAGGCGCAAGCGCCGGCGTTCCTGGCATCGTTTTTCGATGCGGCGGCCGCGTCGGTCGCACCGTACATCGCGGCGGGACGCTTCAAGACGTTTCGCGGCGATGCGACGCTCGCGCCCGGCATTCGCGCGGTGCCGATGCCCGGCCATACGCCGGGTCATACGGCCTATCTGATCGAGAGCGGCAAGGCCGGGCTGCTCGCGTGGGGCGACATCGTGCACGTCGCGGCGATCCAGTTGCAGGATCTCGATGCGACCGTCCAGTACGACAGCGATGCCGATGAAGCCCGCCGCACCCGGCGCGACACACTGAGGCTCGTCGCGGACAAGCGTTATCTGGTCGGTGCCGCGCACATCGCGTTTCCCGGGCTCGGGCATTTGCTCAGGGAAGGGGAGCAGTACGACTGGATCCCGGTCAACTACGACGCGACGCCGTTGCAGTGACGGGATGGCGCGTGCGAGCCGCGGCTCGTACGCGCAGGCAGTCAGCGGGTCATCTCGCGCCGCCATGCGCCCGGCGGATGGCCGACGATGCGGGCGAACACGCGGTTCAGATGGCTCTGGTCCGCGAAACCGCAGACGGCCGCGATCTCCGCGAGCGTCATGTCGGTCGTCTCGATCAGTTGCCGGGCCCGGATCACGCGCTGCTCGAGCAGCCACTGATGCGGTGTGCGCCCGGTCGATCGCGAGAAGGCGCGGATGAAATAACCGCGCGACAGATCGCATTCGTTCGCGACTTCCTCGATCGATACGCCGAGGTCCGCCTTTTCCATCAGGAGTTCCTTGGCGAGCGCCGTCTTGGCCGGCGACAGCACGCCCTTGACTTCTTGCAGGTCGCGCGCGTTCGCATTGCCGTAGCGGCGTGCGAGATGCGTGCCGATCGCGAGCCCCATCTGCTCGACGAACAGCGCGTTCAGCCCGCCGGGCACGTCGAGGCTGTCGGCGACGCCGTGCGCGAGATGCCCGAGCACCGCGTCCTGCACGTCGGGCGCGCAGGTCAGGCCGCCGATTCCCGTTCCGTCGTGCTCTCGGCCGAGGTCGTCGAGGTAAGTCCGCGACAGTTCGATGAGCAGGAAGTCGAATTTACCGTACAGGTCCGCGCGGAAATTCCGCGAGAAGTCGCGAATGTAGATCGAGTTGTGCTGAAAGCGCCGCTCGGATTTGCCGGTGCCGCCGTAGATCGTGCGCCGGTGCCCGCCATTCAGCGACACGCCGATCAGGAAACCGCGATCGCTGGCGCCCATCTCGATGCGCTCGAATTGTTCGTCGCGCATGCATTTGCGATGGAGCGTCAGGCCGCCGGTCGACCTTTCAATATCCTTGGACAACAGGCTCGACAAGCATCCGAGCGTGTCTTTCGGCGGCGCCGTGGGGGGCGTGACGAGCGGATCTGGCATGGCGGAAAGTCCTTCGTTGGGGGCGGCGCGCGAGCAATTTTACGAGGAGTTTATACGGCGCGCCCGACAGGCCCAAGATAACTTGAACAAATGTCCGCTAGCTTACGGAATGATCGTACGGATCGATGCGCGCGGCGTGAGGCGCGACCGGCAAGCGAATCCGGTTCCGCGCGCAATATTGCCCTATTTATGTTCGCGCCGTGAGGATTCCGCCGCGTGCCCGTGCGGCGGGCGTCAGCGCATTATTCTTCAAGATTTTTCTTTATACGGCGTTTACACTCGGCCCACTTTTTGAGACTTTGCGCCCGGCCTGCAACGCAATCCGGGTGCGGACTCCCGCCCCGGTGAACCGCCGTGTTCACATGGCGGTCATCGTGGGGAACCTGGAGGCGGCCATGATCCAGATCGGGACGTTGTCGGTGGATTTCGAGCAGCGAGACATTCGCCGTCACGGCGCGTCGTTGCGGATTGGCGCACGCGCGCTCGACATACTTGAAGTACTGCATCGCGCCAACGGTTCCGTCGTGTCGAAGGACGACATCATGGATGCGGTCTGGCCGGGCCTGATCGTCGAGGAAAACCGACTGCAGGTCCATGTCGCGACGTTGCGCAAGGCGCTGGGCGCGAACCGCGACCTGATCAAGACGGTGCCGGGCCGCGGCTACCTGCTGGTCGCGAATGCGCCGGCCGTGCATGACGCGGCGCCGCGCGCGGCCGCGTTGCCGCCCGCCGCCGCGGCTGCCCATCCGGTGCCGCTCGTCGGGCGTCAGGCCGAGATCGGGCAGATCGTCGACATGATCGAACGTACGCCGGTCGTCACGCTCGTCGGCGCGGGCGGCATCGGCAAGACGAGCCTGGCCGGGCGGGTCGCGCACGAACTGCGCAGCCGGTCCAGCGAGCGCGTCCTGTTCGTGGAGCTGGCACGTGCCGCGACGCGCGACGACGTGCTGCTCGCGATTGCCGCGGAACTCGGGCTCGAGACGGATGGCGTGCCCGCAGCCGACCGGATCGGCGATGCATTCGCCGCGTCGGGCGGCCTGCTCGTGCTCGACAACGCGGAGCACGTCGTCGATCTGGTGGCCGACCTCGTCGAAACGCTGACGTCGCGCGCCGCGCCGCTGCGCGTGCTCGTGACGAGTCGCGAACCCCTTCATATCTCGGTCGAGGCCGTGTTTCGCGTGAGCCCGCTGGCGGTGCCGGACGGCAGTGCGTCTGTCGACGAGATCGCGCGCCATTCGGCCGTCGAGCTGTTTCTGGCGCGGATTCGCGCCGCCACGCCCGAGTGCGTGGTCGACGCGGCCGGCGTCCGGGTGATCGGCGATATCTGCCGGCGCCTCGACGGGCTGCCGCTGGCGATCGAACTGGCTGCCGCGCGCGTCGCGACGCTCGGGCTCGAGATCGTCGCGTCGCGTCTCGATGACCGGCTGAACCTGCTGACGGGCGGGCTGCGATCGGCGTTGCCGCGCCACCAGACGCTGCGGGCGACGTTCGACTGGAGCTACGTGCTGCTGGACGGAGCCGCGCGGTCGCTGTTTCGCCGGATGGCCTGCTTCATCGGCCCGTTTACGTTCGATGCCGCGCGTGAGGTCGCGATGGCTCCCGGCATGCCGGCCGCCGAGATGATCGCGGTGCTCGGCGAACTGGTCGCGAAGTCGCTGGTGGCCGTCGAGTTCAACGGCGCGCAGGCGCGCTACCGATTGACCGAATCGACGCGGGCATACGCGATCGAGAAGCTGCACAACGAGGGCGAATTCGACGCCATCGTCGAGCGTCATGCGCGCTATCAACGCGAGCAGGCGGAAGCCCGGATGCAGGCTCAAGCGGAAACGGAAACGGAAACGGAAACCGCGCAGCCGGCGAGCCCGGATCTTGCCGTGGACGAGCCGGCGCTGCCCGAGCCCGCGACGACCGAACCGCAGGCGCCGGAAGCCGACGCGCTGGTGCTCGGGTTGCTGGAGCCGGCGCGAATGCGCGAGTGTTCGATCCCGGCGAAACGTGCGCTCGACGCCATCGAGGCCGCGGCGCCCGAGGCCGTCGACGCCGCGAGCGAGATGCGCTTGCGCGCGGCCTATGCGTCGGCGCTGCTGCATACCGATGGCGATACGCAAATGGCCGCCTCGATGTGGGACCGTACGCACGGTCTCGCGGGCCGGCTCGGCGACGATGCGTTCGACGCGTGCGCGCTGGTGGGGCTGTGGAACACGATGCTGACGCGCTCCGACATTCACGAATCGTTGCGCTATGCGACGCGCTTCGAGCGCGCTGCCGAGCGGCGTGGCGACCGGTCGCAGCGCCTGCTGGCGAACGCGATGGTCGCGACCTCGCTGCATTACTTCGGCGAGCATGCGCAGGCGCGCGAGCGGCTGGAAGCGGCGATGGCCGAACTGGCCGAGGCCGGCGAGCCGTCCTGCGCGAAAGCGGCGCTCGGCATCGACGTCGCGACGCTCGGCCGCACGATGCTGACGCGGCTGGTATGGATGCAGGGCGATCCTGAATACGCGATGCGACTGGCCGCGCAGGCGGTCGAACACGCGCGCCGCAGCGGCTCGGGGCTGGCGTTGTGCGTCGTGCTCGGCGCGGCGGCGGTGCCGATTGCATTGCGCTACGGCGATCACGACGCGATCTCCGATTATCTCGCGACGCTTCGAGCGACGGCCGACGCGAACGGGTTCGACATCTGGCGCAGTCATGCGGAATGTCTCGCCGGACAGTTCGACATGCAGGCCGGACATCCGGGCGCCGGGCTCGCGCGGCTCGAGCCCGCGCTGCGGAGCATCGAGGCGAGCGGATTCCGGCGCCTGCTCGTGCCGGTGGTCGTCGCGTATGCGGAAGGGCTCACGCGCACCGGCCGGGCGGCCGAGGCGCGGGCGAAGCTCGACGCGACGCTCGCGCGCTGCCGCGGGCACGGCGAACATCTGTTCGTGCCGGAACTGCTGCGCGCCCGAGGGCTCGCGATGCTCGAACAGGCCCGCACCGCCGACACGGATCTCGCGGCCGCGTGCGAAGCGGACGGGCACCGTCATCTGCTGCTGGCGATTCACACCGCGAACGGGCAAGGCGCCGCGATGTGGGCGCTGCGCGGCACGCTGGACCTCGCCGATCACCTGATCGAGCGCGGGCGCACCGGGCAGGCGTCGTCGCTGGTGGCCAACCTGTCGGGGCATTTCGATCCGCAATCGCGCGCGTTCGACGTTCGCCGACTGGCGCGGGTGCAGAGCTTTGTGCGCTCCACGGAGGCGACGCCGTCGACGAGCCGTGCGCGCATGCGGCTCGGGGCGGCCGACGCGATGCAGTCGGTGGCGTAACGGCGCACCGCGCCCGCGCAGGCAACCGTCGCGCCATCGTGCCGCGGCGCGTGGGCGCGATCGATCAACGTTCAAGGGGAGTGTGGATGGTCCGTGTATCGTCAAACCGGGGGCATGCCGTGTGCGACCGTACGCCGGCTTTCGGCGCAAGCAGGAGGCCTGACGGTGCTTAAGGCGACGGAATCCGCGGAATCGGCGGACCTCATCGTTTTCAACGGCAAGATCGCGACGCAGGACGACCGGCAGTCGTTCGTGACCGCGCTCGCGGTGAAGCACGGCCGGATCCTCGCGACCGGCAGCGGGCACGAGGTGATGCGTCATGCGGGTGCCGATACGCGTCGCATCGACCTGAACGGCCGCACCGCGATCCCGGGGCTGAACGATTCGCACCTGCACGTGATTCGCGGGGGCCTGAACTTCAACCTGGAATTGCGCTGGGACGGCGTGCCGACGCTGGCTGAAGCACTCGGCATGCTGCGCCGCCAGGTGCTGCGCACGCCTGCGCCGCAGTGGGTGCGCGTGGTCGGCGGCTGGACCGAATTCCAGTTCGCGGAAAAGCGCGGGCCGACGGTGGCCGAACTCAACGCGATCGCGCCCGACACGCCGGTTTTCATCCTGCACCTGGGCGACAGCGCGCTGCTGAACGCGGCCGCGCTGCGCGCGATCGGCTACGGCCGCGACACGTCCGATCCGCCGGGCGGCGAGATCCAGCGCGATCGCCTCGGCAGGCCGACCGGCATGCTGATCGCGCGCCCGGACATGGGCGTCCTGCATACGGCGCTCGAGCACGGCCCGAAGCTCGGCCATGCCGACCAGATGAATTCGATGCGGCACTTCCTGCGCGAATTGAATCGCCTCGGCGTGACGAGCGCGATCGACGCCGGCGGCGATTTCCAGGCTTTTCCGGACGACTATGCCGCCATCATGGCGCTCGCGAAGCGCGGCGAACTGACGGTGCGCATCGCGTACAGCCTGTTCGTGCAGCATGCCGGCCGGGAACTCGACGACTACGCGCGCTGGGTGACGCTGGCGCAGCCCGGCGACGGCGATGCGTTCCTGCGGATGAACGGCGCCGGCGAACTGCTGGTGTATTCCGCGGCCGATTTCGGGAATTTTCTCGAACCGCGCCCCGACCTGCCCGACGCGCTCGAGGCGGAACTGGCCGAGGTCGTCCGCCTGCTGGTGCGGCATCGCTGGCCGTTCCGGCTGCATGCGACCTACGACGAATCCATCGGCCGTTTCCTGAACGTGCTCGAAGCCGCGAACCGCGAGACCCCGTTCAACGGGCTGCGCTGGTTCTTCGATCATTGCGAGACGATTTCGGATGCGAACATCGCGCGTATCGCGGCGCTCGGCGGCGGCGTGACGGTTCAGCACCGGATGGCATTTCAGGGCGAGTACTTCATCGCGCGCTACGGCGCGGCAGCGGCCATGCGCACGCCGCCGATCCGCGCGATGCTGGCGGCCGGACTGCCGGTCGGCGCGGGCACCGACGCGACCCGCATCGCGAGCTACAACCCGTTCGTGTCGCTGTACTGGATGGTGTCCGGGCGCACGGTGGGCGGTACCGCGCTGTACCCCGAATGCAACCGGCTCAGCCGGATGGAAGCGCTGCGCCGCTACACGGTCGGCAGCGCGTGGTTCTCGAACGAAGACGATTGCAAGGGTGCGCTGGTGCCCGGCCAGTACGCGGATTTCGCGGTGCTGACGGACGACTACTTCACGATCGACGAGTCGCGGATCCCGCAGCTGTCGTCGGTCCTGACGATCGTCGACGGCAAGGTCGTGCATGCGGACGACGAGTTCGGCACGCTGGCACCGCCGCCGCTGCCGGTCAGCCCCGCGTGGTCGCCGGTGGCCGAATTCGGTGGCGTCGGCGATCGTCGTGCGGGTGTGCCGGCGCAGTCGCGCGCAGCGGCCGGCAACGGCGCGGACGCCGGTTTTGTGCGCGGTCACGGGCGTCGTTTCGCGCAACGCCTGCATGCGGCCGCAACGGGGGCCGTCGAGCAGTGCGAAGCATTCGTTCAGCCCGGTGTCGCCTTTTAGGTCGACGTGTTTCAGCAGGAATGTCGGCTGCCTCGGCCCACGCCGCGCGAAGCATGACAATTTTCCGCCCCCGGCGTGGGGCAGAAGGAGGCGAGATGAGTTCTGCGCATACGTGCGCATCGGCCGATGACGAAGTCGCGGGTGTCCGCATCCCCCGGACGCCGATGGCGATCGAGGCCGCCGAAGCGGCACGCGCATCGCTGCCGCGGGTGATGACCGACCACGCGTGCCGAGTGTTCGTCCTCGCATCGCTTGCCGCGCGCCGTGCAAGCGAGGTCCTGGATGCCGATGCGCTGTACGTGGCCGCGATGTACGCGAACATGGGATTGAGCGCCGCGTATTGCCGTTCGACCGAGCGCTACGAGCTGGACAGCGCCGATGCCGCGCAGGCGTTCCTGCTGCGGCATCAGACGTCGCAGTGCATGCGCAACGACGTGTGGCGTGCGATCGCGCTGCATACGACGCCCGGCGTGGCGGCGCGCGTGTCGCCGCTGGCGCGTGCGTTGGCGGCCGCCGTATCGACGGACCTGATGGCATCCGACTTCGACGCGTATTCGGCGGACGAACGCCAGGCGCTGCTCGCCGCTTACCCGCGCGGCGACGGGTTCAGCGACGCGTTTCTCGATGCGATCGCACGCGGCGTCGCGCACCGGCCCGCGACGACGTTCGGCACGTGGAGCGCCGATGTGCTCGAGCGGGCCGATCCGGATTTCCAGCGGCCGAATTTCTGCGGACGCGTGCTCGGTGCGCGCTGGAAGGACGCCTGAAGGCGTCCGTCCGGAAGCGCGGGCCAACGACGGCCGTCGCTGCGAGGCTCAGGCGGTCCGCTCTGCCGCGTCGTGACGCGCGTAGTCGACGTAGCCCGAGTGGTCGCCGCCATACCAGCCGACCGACTTCGGCGCGGCGAGCGGCGCATTCGCCGCGATACGCTCGACCAGATCGGGGTTCGCGATGTACGCGCGCGCAAACGCGACGAGATCGGCGTCGCCCGCATCGATCAGCGTATTCGCGGCTTCCGGTGCGATGCCGCCGTTGACGATCAGCGTGCCGCGGTAGGCCTTGCGCGTGTTCTCGACGATCCGCGGCAGGTCGGGCTCGCCGCTCCAGCCGTTGGTGTCCGCCGCGTGCACGTAGGCGACGCCGGCTTCGTCGAGCATGCGGCCGACGTACGCGTACGTCGCATCCGGATTCGCGTCGCGCACGTTGTTGTATTTCGCGTACGGCGAAATGCGCACGCCCACGCGGCTCAGCGGCATCACGTCGCCGACCGCGTCGATGATTTCCTCGAGGAAGCGCGCGCGACCCGCGACCGAGCCGCCGTAACGGTCGTCACGGCGATTCAGCGTCGACGACAGGAACTGGTGCGGCAGGTAGCCGTTGGCCGCGTGGATCTCGACGCCATCGAAACCGGCCGCCATCGCGCGGGTGGCCGCGCGGCGGAACTCATCGACCGTGCCGGCGACTTCGTCGGTCGTCATCGCGCGCGACGGCGTCGCGTGAATCTTCGTGTAATAGCCGTTCTGCAACTGCGCCCACACCTGCAACTGTTCGAGATCGTCGTTGACGCCCGACGGCGACAGCGGTGCGTCGCCGCCGAGCAGCGTCAGCGAGCTCACTCTGCCGCCGTGCCACAGCTGCGCGAAGATGCGGCCGCCGTTCGCATGGACCGCGTCCGTGATCTGCTTCCAGCCGGCCGCCTGCTCGTCGGTGACGAGCCCCGGCGTCAGTTCGAACGACGCGGAGGCCGGGCTGACGTTGGTTGCCTCGGTGACGATCAGCCCGGCGGACGCGCGCTGCGCGTAGTACTCGGCCATCAGGTCGGTCGGCTGGCCGCGCGACGGGGCGCGCGAACGCGTCATCGGCCCCATCACGACACGGTTCGGAAGCGGCAGGCCGCGCAGATCGTAGTTGCTGAGCAGGGAAGACATGATGATTTCCTTTTGCGTGGAGCAGGGCGGCGCCGCGTATCGTCCGGTTGCAACCGGCGCCACGGCGGGCCCTGCGGTAAGTTCGGAATGACGTGGGTGATGTGGGTGACGTGCCGGCGGCGTTCCGGCGCGCGAAGCGCCCAGGCGGGGTTCGCGCGTGAACCGGTGCCGGCGCCGGTTCAGGTCGCGGCGTGGCGTTCCGCGTGCGGACGGCCGATTGCGAGGTAGTGGACGAGCGCGACGATCGGGAACGCACCGGCGACGGCGGCGACGAGCGGCCAGCCGCCATGCTCGTACAGCGGGCTGGCGAGCGCGGAGCCGATGGCGCCGCCGACGAAGATGCTCGTCATGTACAGCGCGTTCAGACGGTTGCGGCTCGCGGCATGCAGCGCGTAGATCTCGCGCTGGCCGAGCACCATGTTCATCTGCACCGCGAAATCGAGCACGATGCCCGTGACGACCAGGCCATACAGGCCGGCGCCGTGGATCAGCGTGACCGCATACGACAGCGTGCCGGCGACCAGCGCGATCAGCGTGGCCCGCACGGTGTGGCCGGCATCCGCGAGGCGGCCGGCGACCGGTGCCGACGTCGCTCCGATCGCACCAACGAGCGCGAACAGGCCGATGGCGGTTTGCGACAGGCCGTAGTGACGCGTCAGCTCGACCGGCACGGCGGTCCAGAACAGGCTGAACGACGCGAACATCAGGCCCTGGTAGAGCGCGCGATGGCGCAGCACCGGCATCGTGCGGACCAGATGCAGCAGCGAGCCGATCAGTTCGAAATAGGTGGCGCGATGATCGGGCTGGCGCGACGGGATCGTCAGTGCCAGCACGGCCGTCACGAGCGTCATCAGCACGGCGGCGGCCGCGAACACGAAGCGCCAGCCGAACGCGTCGGCCACCACACTCGACAGCGGGCGCGCGAGCAGGATGCCGAGCAGCAGCCCGCTCATGATCGTGCCGACCACCCGGCCGCGCGAATGATCCGGCGCGAGGTGCGCGGCGAGCGGCACCAGGATCTGGACGGCGACCGAGCTGAAGCCGACCAGCAGCGAAATCGCGAGAAACAGCCCGGGCGTCTGGACGACCGCGGCCGCCGCGAGGCTCGCGATCGACACGACGGCCGTGACGATCATCAGCTTGCGGTTCTCGAGCAGGTCGCCGAGCGGCACGATGAAGAACAGGCCGAGCGCGTAGCCGATCTGCGTCAGCGACACGATCAGGCTCGCGGTTTCGCCGGACATGTGCAGGCTCGGCGCGATGAGTTCGGTGATCGGTTGCGCGTAGTACAGGTTCGCGACGATCGCGCCGCAACTGAACGCGAACAGCAGGATGAGGCCCTGCGTGAGCTTGGCGGCGTGCCCGTGGGCCGCGACCGGGGTGGATTCTGCTGACATGGTCGACTCCTTGAAAAGTGATGTCGGGTGCTCGTTCATCGGGCGGGCGTTGCGATGGCCGTCGCGGCGAAACGGAAGCCGCCGCATTGCCGTCAAGATTATTGATCGATCGATAACAAGGGAATACGCCCGGGGCGCAATCGAGCATTGCGCGCCACGCAAAGGGGGCGAACCGTGGGCGGGTTCATGCGCACGCGCCGAGGCCGACATCGGTCGCGAACCGCACGCCGGCGTTGGCGAGGCCGGCCGACGCGACCCGGCGCGCGGCGGCCCAGGACGCGGTGCGTCTCGTGACGTCGTGCGCGCCCGATGGCAGCGCCTGCGCAAGGGTGACCGCGTCGGCGAGGGCCTTCGACATGCCGGATGCCGTATGGGGCCGCAGCGTGCAGGCCGCGTCGCCGACGAGCGCGATGCGGCCGTTGGCGAAGCCGGGGCTGAAGACGTCGAAGACGGCCTGGACGGACGGCGCGGCGGTCGCGTCGACCAATTGCGACAGCACCGGCGGCAGGCGCTCGCGCGCGAGCGCGCCGAGCGCCGCGTGTGCATGGGTCGACAACAGGCCCGGTTCGGCCGACGCGTCGTGCAGGCGGCCGCCGAGGTCGGCCAGATGGCCGCGCATTGCGTCGAGGTTCGGTTCGGAGCGGTACCAGATCCAGTTGAAGCGCTGCGCGCGCGGCCCCGGCATGCCGTCGGCGGCGGGAATCTGGAACGCCATGAACAGTTCGCCGGACTGCCGGTAGAGTGTCAGGTTCTCGACCAGCATTTCGATGGTCCCGGCATCGAACGCGGCTTCGTCGACGACGCCGCGCCACGCGAAGTAACCGGCATAGCGCGGCGTATAGCCGGGAAACAGCGCCGTGCGGATGCGCGAGCCCGCGCCTTCCGCGGCGACGAGCAGGTCCACCCGTTCGCGCGTCGCGCCGATCTGCAGGTCGACGCCGTCGGGGTCGCGGTTCTCGACCGTCACGGGGCTGTCGTACCGGATCATCCCGTCCGGCAGCATCGCGCACAGCGCGCGATAGACGATGTCCCACGACGAGAACGGCAGCCATTGGCACGCGTCGTCGACGATGCCGCCCGCGCGGTCGATCCAGCGCCGGCGGCGCGTCGGGACCGTCGCGATCGACAGTCGTTGGCCGCCGTGCGCATCGAGAAAGGCCGTCATGCGGCGCAGGACCGCGACACCGCCGCCATGATCGGGCACGCGCCGGTCGCGGCGCTCATGGACGACGACCTCGTGACCGATGCAATTCAGCGTGACGGCGGCGGCCAGGCCCGTGATGGAGCCGCCGGCGATCGCGATCTTCATGATGCGCCTCTCGAAACGGGCCTCCGGCGCGGATATCGCGGGTAGCGAAGCCCCATGAGAGCAGTCTGGATCGAGCCGACTGAATAGTCCTAAACCGCGTCTTAAATCAATTGATTTATGTGGTGCGCGCGGCGGCGCGAGGCGGTGGGCTTCAGCTGCGCTTGCCCTGCAGCGTCGGAATCTGCGCGAACAGCGACGAGAGCCAGTCGACGAAGACCTTGAGCTTGACGGGCGTATGCCGATTGGGCGGATACAGGATCGAGATCGGCCGCGGCGGCGTGTTGAAATCGGTCAGCACCTCGCGCAGTCGCCCCGATTGCAGATACGGCTCGACCAGGTACAGCGCGGTCCTGATCAAGCCGATGCCCGCGACGCCGCACGCGATGTAGGCGTCGGCGTCGTTGACCGCGACCGTGCCGCACATCTGCACGATGCGCGTTTCGCCGTCGACGATGTAGTCCCACGGGCGCGGCCGGCCCGTATCGGCCGAGATGTGGCTGACCGCGACGTGCTGTGCGAGATCGTCCACCGTTTCGGGCACGCCGAATCGGTCGAGATACGTGGAGGACGCGCACGTGCAGGTCGTCAGGCTGCCGATCCGTTTCGCGACCAGGCCCGAATCGTCGAGCGCGCCGATTCGCACCACGCAGTCGACGCCTTCGCCGACGAGGTCGATCTGGCGATCGGTCACGCCGAGCTCGACCATGATGCCCGGATGGGCGGCGAGAAACTCGGGCAGGGCCGGTATCATGATCTGCTTCGCCATGGCCGGCGGCAGGTTCACTTTCAGACGGCCGCGCGGCACATTGCGCGCTTGCGACACCGATGCCTCCATGTCGTCGATCTCGCGCAGCACCGCGACCGAGCGTTCGTAGTACGCCTGCCCGTCCTCGGTCAGCGAGATCCGGCGCGTGGTGCGGTTCAGCAGCCGGCAGCCGAGATGCTGTTCGAGTCCGCTCAGCAGCGCGGACACGCGCGGCGTCGTCAGCCCGGTCGTGTCGGACGCGCGCGTGAAGCTGCCCGTCTCGACGATGCGCGTAAACACGCGCATCGAAAGCAAGGTATCCATCGTTCAGAAATCTCCAGCCTGTTGGTTGCCGGCACCGGTGCGTGCCGGCGCGGCTGTTGTTTTGAGGTGCCGCTACGCATCGATGCGCTTCCTGAGCCCGTCGCCCGCGAACGGCATTTCGCGCATCCGCTGGCCGGTCGCGTCGAAGATCGCGTTGGCGAGCGCACCCGCGGTCGGCCCCATCGACGCCTCGGCCGCACCGAGGAACGGTGCGCCCGGCCGGTTGATCAGGTGCACCTTGATGCTTTGCGGTGCGGCGCCGAAACGCAGGATCGGATAACTGCTCCAGTCGAAGCTGCGGATGCGCTGCGTATCGTATTTCAGTGCCTCATACAGTGTCCAGCTTGCGGCCTGCACGATGCCGCCTTCGATCTGGTTGCGGATGCCGTCCGGCGATACGACCTGGCCGGCGTCGACCGCGACTTCCGCGTGATCGAGCGTCACCTGGCCGGTTTCCGGCACGACCGAGATGTCGATCGCGATCGCGACGTAGGCCATCAGGTTCTTGTATCGGCCGAACGCGAAGCCGACGCCGCGGTTGCGCTCGCGTGGCGGCCGCGGCCAGCCGAACTTGGTCGCGACGAGCTGGATCACCTGACGCGCGCGGTGATCCTGCATGTGCCGCAGCCGGAACTCGACGGGATCGATGCCGGCGGTATGCGCCAGCTCGTCCATGAAGCTTTCGATCGCCCAGACGTTCGTGTGCGCGCCGAGCGAGCGCATCGCCGACGTCTGCAGCGGCATCGTCGGCGAGAAGTTGTTGACGATGTGCATCTTCGGCAGCGCATACAGCGGGATCGCGTTGCGATCGCCGCCGCCCTCGGGCTGCAGCATCGGCGTCGACGGCGCGGAGACGAACGGCGGCTCGAGCATCCGAGCGGGCAGCAGCCGGCCGGCATTGACGATGCGCTCATTGTGCGAACTGCTCCACAGCGCGTAGTTCCAGTCGACGATGCGGCCGCCGGCGTCGAGCGACGCGCTGAGCTCGGTGATCATCGCCGGCGTGAAGTGGTCCCACGTATGTTCCTGTTCGCGCATCCACTGGACGCGGATCGGCTTGCCGGGCATCGCCGCCGCGATCAGCGCCGCGTGCGCGGCCACGTCGTCCGCGCCGTTGTGCCCGTAGCAGCCGGACCCTTCGGTGTGAACGCAGCGGATGCTCGCCTTCGGCATCGACAGCATCTCGGCGAGCGCGTCGCGCAGCGGGTAGACGCCTTGCGAGTGGGTCCACACGGTCAGCGTGCCGTTCTCGAGATGGGCGACCGAGCAGGACGGTCCGATCGAGCCGTGCAGCAGGTAGTTCTTCAGGAACGTGGCGCTCAGCGTTTTCGTTGCCGGCGCGGTGTCCGCATGCGTATTGGCGATCTCGATGCGTTGCGTCGCGATCCGCTTCAGGTCCTGATGCACCGTCGCGCGATCGGGCAGCGCCCGGCCGCCCGACCAGTGGCAACTCGCGGCCAGCGCGCGCTGCGCGACGACCACCTGCCATTCGCCCTGCGCGACGACCGCGAGCATGCTGCCGTTGCGCACGATCCGCACGACCCCCGGCATCTTCTGGATCGCGGCTTCGTCGAACGACTGCAGTTTGGCGTCGTACACGGGCGGCATCACGACGCGCGCATGCAGCATGCCGGGCAGTTCCATGTCCTGCACGTAGCTGACGCCGCCCGTGACCTTGTTCGGAATGTCGACGCGCGGCAGCGACGTGCCGATCACGGCGAACGTCGCCGGGTCCTTCAGCGGGGAAGTCGGCGTCGCGTTGCGATGCAGGTCGACGGTGCGGACCGCGTCGCCGTAGCGCATCGTGCGGCCGTCCGGCGCCTTGATGACCGCGTCGGCGACGGTGAGCAGGCGCGCATCGACGCCGAACTGCTTCGCCGCGCCTTCGACCAGCAGCCCACGCACCTGCGCGGCGGCGTTCAGCAACGCGGAGCCGCTGTCCGCCATCGTGTGGCTGCCGGCGGTCAAGCCCTCGTCCGGCGACGCGCCGGTGTCGGCGGTCAGGAAGGTGATCAACGAAGGCTTCATGTTCAGCTCTTCGGCCGCCACCTGCAGCAACGCGGTGCGCACGCCGGTGCCGAGTTCGACCTTGCCGGTGAACACGGTGACCTTGCCTTCGGGCGTGATCTTGATCCATGCGTCCAGCAGCGGATTGGTCTTCAGGCTGCCGGCCAGCGTCTGGGTGGCCGTGGACACGTGCACGGCGGCGCCTTCGTCCGCGATCACGACCTCGGCGGCGGCGCGAGCGGCCGGTGCGAGGCTGAACGCGACGAACAGCGCGCCGGAGATCATGAAGTGCCGGCGGCTTTCGTCGATGTCGTCGGGTGGGTTCATCAGAGCCCCTTGCTGATCATGACGGGAGCGGCTGCCGGCTCCGGGTCCGGCATGCCCGCGACCTGGCGTACGGCCGCCAGGATCCGCATGTGGGTGCCGCAACGGCACAGATTCGGTTCCATGTGGTTGCGCAGCTCGCGTTCGGTGGGTTTCGGGTTGCGTTCGAGCAGCGCTTGGGCGCGCATGATCATGCCCGCGATGCAATAACCGCACTGCGCCGCCTGATGATCGATGAACGCTTGCTGAAGCTTGCCCGGATGCTCGGCGGTGCCGAGGCTTTCGAGGGTCCTGACGCGGCGCTCGCCGAGCGCGGCGACCGGGATCAGGCACGAGAACATCGGCTTGTCGTCGACGATCACGGTGCACGCGCCGCATTGACCGAGGCCGCAGCCGAACTTCGCGCCGTGCAGGTGCAGGTCGTTGCGCAGCGCGTAAAGCAGCGGCGTGGAAGGATCGATGTCGAGCGTGTGCCGCACGCCGTTCACGGTGAGGTTGATCATCGCGCGCTGTCCTCCTTTCTGAGTTTCGCGGCCAGGGTGTCGATGCCGCTCCACGCGGGGCGATCGGAGTACGTTTCGCGGAGGTAGGCGGCGAGGTCCGCGATCTGCGCGTCGTCGTACTGGTCGAGGTAGGACGGCATGTAGTTGAGTGTGTCCTCGCCATGCCAGCCGATCCCGTTGAACATCATCTGGATCGCGTTGCGAGGCGTGTCGGCGGCGACCGCGGTGCTGAACGCGAGCGTCGGGCGCTCGCCGATCGACTGCATCGGCGATGCCGGCCCGTGGCACTGCGCGCACGACGCCTCGAACAGCACCGAGCCGCGCTGCGCGGCGGGCGTCGTCGCGGTGCGTTCGGCCGCGCTCGTCGCAGGCCGTGCGGCGGCCGGCTTCTGGATCGACAGGATGTAGGTCGCGATGGCCTCGACATCCTCGGTGGGCACCGTTGCGAGATCGCGCGTGACGGGGAGCATCGGACCGGCGGCCGCGCCGTGTTCGCTCGCGCGGCCGGTGCGCAGGTACGTCACCAGTTGCGCCTGCGTCCACGGGTGCACCGCGTTGCCGAGCGCGTTGAGCGGCGGAGCATCCCAGCCGTCGACGATGCCGCCGTCGAACGCCTTGCCGGTCTCTTCACCGCCGATCGCATTCAGCGGCGAATGGCAGGACGCGCAGTGGCCGAGGCCGTCGACCAGCAGCTTGCCGCGATTCCATTGCGCGGATTGCGACGGGTCCGGCACGTACGCGCCTTCGCGCAGGAACAGCACGTTCCAGAACGCGACCAGCGGCCGGAAGTTGAGCGGGAAGATCAGGTCGTTCGCCGGGATCTTGGTTTGCACCGGTTCGCGCGTCATCAGGTACGCGTACGCAGCCGAGATGTCCTGGTCGGACATCCGCGTGAAATGGATGTACGGAAAGGCCGGGTAGAGCGGGTGGCCGTCGCGGGCGATCCCGGTGCGCAGCGCGCGTGCGAAGGCGTCCTGCGACCAGCGGCCGATGCCGGTGTCGGCATCCGGCGTGATGTTGGTCGCGTAGATCGTGCCGAACGGCGTCGCGAGCGGCAGCCCGCCGGCGAACGGCTTGCCGTCCTTCGCCGTGTGGCAGACGACGCAATCGCCCAGCGCGACCACGCGCGCGCCGGCCCGGACGAGCTGCGGATCGAACGACGCACGGGCAGGCGGATCGATCGGCGCGATCGACGGCCGAACCATGATGCCGATCGCGACCGCCAGGCCGACGATCGCGACGCCTGCCGCGCCGATCCAGAGTCGTTTGTGCTTCATGCGTGCTCCACGCGAATCGGTTCGTCGTACCGGATTCGACGCGCAGGGCATTCGGATCGATGTCGGCCGGGCATGTCCCACCGGCGAACGCGTGCGGCACCGCGGATCCGCGGGTCGCCACCGACCGTCCGGCGTGCGCGGCTTTGCATCGAGGCGCTCGACGCGGTTATTTCGCGTGCGACGGTCGCGGGCCGGCCGTGCATGACCGATCGATTCGACCGTCTTGCACGGCGGCAGGGATTTGCGACGGAAGTCATGTCGTCTCTCCAGGAAGGGCGCCACGCGCAGGCAATCACCCGCGCAACGGCTCGTGAAATCAGTCTACCCGTCCGATTTCGCTAATTCCTGAAGCGGCACTGAAACGTTCTGAACGCGCTCGGGGCCCGCTCCGACGCGTGCGCGCAGGCGTCAGATTTGCGTTCCGAGCCCGAACGCCGCCGCGAGCTGCGGGCCCTTGTCGAGCAACGAGGTCACTTCTTCGCGCCGCTGGACCGACCAATGAGCCAGGCGCTCGACGACATCGGTAGCGTCCGCCGGCAGCGCTTCGGCGAGCGACACGGCGTCGCGCGCGGCTTTCGACGTGCCGGACGCCGTATGGGGGCGCACGGTGCAGGCCGCGTCGCCGATCAGCGCGACGCGGCCGTCGACGAAGCCGGGGCTCAACGCATCGAAAATCGCCTGGTTGAATGGCGCGTGCGTGGCGAGCACCAGTTGCGACAGGGCAGCCGGCAACCGTTCGACGGCGAGTTGCCGCAGCGTCGCGACGGCTTCGTCGGAAAGCAGCCCCGGATGCACGGACGCGTGATGAACGTTGCCGTTCCGATCGGTCAGGTGGCGGCGCAGCGCATCGTGATCGGCTTCGTTGCGATACCACAGCCAGTTGAAGCGGCGTGAACCCGGCGCGAGCGAACCGTCGAGCGCGGGAATCAGAAATGCCATGAACAGCTCGCCCGGTGCCTTGTGCAGCGTCATGTTCTCGACCAGCGATTCGATCGCGGCGGCGTCGAAATCGGCTTCGTCGACGATGCCACGCCACGCGAGGTAGCCGGCAAACGACGGCGCGTAGCCGGGAAACAAGTGCGTGCGCAGGCTCGAGCCCGAGCCGTCGGCGGCGATCAGCACATCGGCGCGGATGCGTTCGTCGTCAAAGTGCACGTCGATGCCGTCCGCGTCCTGGTCGAACCCGGTCACGGTGCGGCCGTAATGAATGCGCCCGCGCGGCAGCGTTTCGCACAACGAGCGATAGACGGCGTCCCACGACGAGAACGGCAGCATTTCGGGTTCGTCCCGCGTGACGAGGCCGTCGCGATCGATCCAGCGGCGCCGATGCGTCGGCACGCTGATCATCTGCCGGCAATGACGGCCATGCTGTTCGAGAAACGCCATCATGCGCCGCAGCACGGCCACGCCGCCGCCCTGGCCGCGCAGCGGCGTGCGCGAGCGCTCGCAGACCATCACGTCATGTCCGATGCAATCGAGCGTCAGCGCGGCCGCGAGACCGGCGATCGACCCGCCTGCAATGACTATCTTCATCGTGCGTGACTCCCAGGTTCGAATGGCTGCGGTATCGCAAGCCGGTGGCCGGCCAGCGCGGCGGCGCGCGCAGGCGCCGGAAACCGCTGCGCGGTGCGTTACGACGTGATCTCGCCGGCCATCGCGTCGTCTGCATAGCACCAGACCCAGCGTTCGCCGGGCTCGATCGAACGCACCAGCGGATGGCTGGTTTCGTGAAAATGCCGGCTGGCGTGGCGATTCGGCGACGAGTCGCAACAGCCGACGTGCCCGCATGCCAGGCACAGGCGCAAATGCACCCACTGGCTGCCGGATTTCACGCATTCCTCGCAGTAGTCCTTATCGGTGGTCAGAATGCGTGCTTCGCCGAGGTGGGTGCAGGTCGTGGCCATCTTCCGCTCCGATGCCGGCGTCGGATAGCGCTTGCGGTGCGGCCGGCGCGATGCCGCAAGCGAGGTTGGATACGGTTCATTGTGGACGGTCGTGTCGCGACCGGACCTTAATTCTTATGAAGCGTGGTGATCCGGCGGGTGAGCGGACGTAAAGTCGCGAGTGCGGCCGGCACGATGTGCGGGCGAGATTCGATATGACGGTCACCGGGAGGCGCTCATGACCCAGTCGCAGCATGTCAAGGTAATCGGCTTGCCTCACAGCAAGGAGGCTTACGCGATCCGCGATTTCCTGAAGCGTGGCGTGGTCGAGTACGAATGGTGCGAGCTGACGTCCGACTCCGATTGCGTGCGCGAGCTGGGCATCGCGCCGATACGCGACATCCGGTTGCCGGTCGTGATCTTTCCGGACGGCACGTGCATCTACCAGCCGACACTGCCGGAGATCGCCGCCAAGCTCGGCTGGGTCGCCCGGCCGCGCTTCATCGAGTACGACGTGTCGATTTACGGCGCGGGTCCGGCCGGCCTGTCGGCGGCCGTCTACGCGGCGTCGGAAGGGCTGCGTGCGGTCGTGATCGAACGCGACGCCATCGGCGGGCAGGCGGGCACGAGTTCGCTGATCGAGAATTACATGGGGTTCCCGGAGGGCGTGCCGGGCGCCGAGCTGGCCGAGCGCGCGCGCCAGCAGGCGGTGAAGTTCGGCGTCGAGCTGCTGATGATGCGCGAGGGTGTGCACGCAACCTTCGTCGACGGCAAGATTCGCGTCGACCTGGCCGACGGTTCGATCCTGACCGCGCGCTCGAACATCTGCGCGACCGGGATCGAATACCGCAGTCTCGGCCTGCCCGACGAGCAGAAGTTTCTCAACGTCGGCCTGTTCTACGGCGCGGGATCGAGCGAAGCGCCGATGTGCGAAGGCAAGCACGTCTTCATCGTCGGCGGCGGCAATTCGGCAGGCCAGGCCGCGATGAACTTCGCGCGGCACGCGCGTGAAGTCACGATGATCGTCAGGGGTGCGTCGCTGGCGGCGACGCTGTCGCAATACCTGATCGACCGGATCGAGCGCATGCCGAACGTGACGGTGCGGTACGGCTCGACCGTCGACGCGCTCCACGGCGACGGCCGGCTCGAAGCGATCGCGATTCGTTCGGAAGACGGCGCGCGCGAAGTGCTGCCGGCCACGCATCTGTTCGTGTGCATCGGTGGTGCGCCGAACACCGAATGGGCCCGGGATACGAACATCATTCGCAATCCGGGCGGCTACCTGGTTACCGGCAGCGATCTGTATGACTGCCCGGCATTCGAGCGCGTGTGGCCGCTCGAGCGCCGGCCCTACTATCTGGAAACGAGCGTGCCCGGGTCGTTCGCGGCGGGCGACGTGCGGTCGGGTTCGGTCAAGCGGGTGGCGTCGGCGGTCGGCGAAGGGGCGATGGCCGTGACCTTCGTGCACAAGTTCCTGAGCGAAGACGCGCATCGGCCGGACGGCACCTGAGCCGCAGCACGCCGGTTCCGCCGCGCGCTCCCTTCACTCGTCAGCGTGTCGTCGAAATCGGCAGCCGGAACGTCAGGACGGTGCCGTTGCCGTCGCGCGGCGCGGCTTCGAGCGTGCCGCCATGCGCCTCGACGATCGAGCGGCAGATCGCGAGGCCCATCCCCATGCCATGCGTCTTCGTCGTGAAGAACGGATCGAAGATCCGGTTCGCGATGTCCGCATCGATGCCGGCGCCGCGATCGGCGATGCGGACGACCACATGGCCGTCGCCGGCGTGCGACGCGATCTCGAGTTCGCGCGACGTGGCGAGCCCGTCCATCGCGTCGAGCGCGTTGTTGACCAGGTTCAGGATCACCTGCTGGATCTGGGTGCGATCCGCCATCACGTGGATACCGTTGCAGCGCAGGTCGACGCGCAGCGCGACGTGCTTCGCGTCGATTTCGGGCGCGGTGAGATGCAGCATGTCGCGAATCAGGTCGTCGATCGCGAGCGGCGTCAATGCGGGAGGCGCCTGCCGTGCGAGCGATCGCAGCGCGCGGACGATATCGGCCGCACGCACGCCGGATGCACGAATGTCGTCGAGGCTCGCGAGCGCTTCGCCGAGGTTGGGATGCGCGCCGCGCAGCCAGCGCATGCAAGCACCGACGCTCGACACGATGCTGGTCAGCGGCTGATTGATCTCGTGCGCGATCGACGCGGCCAGTTCGCCCATCACCGTCACGTGCGTGGCGCGTGCGAGCTCGGTGCGCGCATGCCGCAGCGCGGCCTCGGTTTCGAGCCGGCGCGTGTTCTCGTCGATCAATTCCGCGTAGAGCCGCGCGGATTCGAGCGCATTGGCCGCTTGCGGCGCGAGCACTTCCAGCATCGCGATGCGGCGCGGCGAAAACACGCCGTTGGTCAGCGCGTTCTCGAGATACAGCACGCCGATCAGCGCACCCTGTTTCAGCAGCGGCAGGCAGAACAGCGAGCGGGTCGGGTGGGCGCGCAGGCTGTCGACGTGGTCGGGTACACCTTCGCGCTGCGCGTTCGCGAGCACGACCGGCTTGCGGGTCCGTGCGACCGTGTTCAGGATCGACAGCGGCACATCCTGATCGGTGGGCTCGCTGCGGGCAATATCGACGATCACGTCGTTGCCGACGATGCGCGCGGCCGCCTCGATCGTCAGCCGGTCGTGCCGGGCGAGCAGCAGCAGGCCATTGCGCGCGCCGGCATACACGATCATGTTGCGCATCAGCGTCTGGATCAGGCGCTCCAGCACGATTTCCTCGGACAGCGAGTGCGCCGCGCGCATCGCCAGCGCGAAATCGAGATCTTCGCGCGCGGGCATGGCCGCGCCGCCCGGCGACGGGTCCATCACGAGGAACGGATGCTGCGCTTCCATCGCCTGCGTCTTGCCGGTCGCCCCCCAGCGCCGGTAGCACGCATGGGCGAGCCGCAACTGGTGGCGTGACGGGCCGGTGAGCCCGAGCGACGCGGCGTGATGCGCGGCCAGTTCGTGCGCGAGCGCCTGTTCGTGCACGAACCCGCGCTCCGCCGCGAGGCTGGCCGACGCCTCGTACTGCTGCATCGCGACGATATGTTCGCCGCGCACGCGCGCGAACTCGGCGTCGATCAGCGCGAGCTTGTTGCGGAACGTCGCCGGATTCCGTTCGCTCCAGTCGGCAAAGCGCGCACGTTGCGGCGCATATCGTTCGAGCAGCTGCTCGGGCGGCGTGGCGCCGCGGTCGCTCGCGATGCCGGCCAGCACGCCGAACAGGTGGAAGTCGGACAGCATGATGTGCGCCGGCGTCGACCATGCGGACGACGCGGCCGCATCGAGCGATGCACGCGCCGCGTCCGCGTCGCCGAAGATGAACGCCGCCTGGCCGGCGAGCACGTCGGTCCAGAACTGCAGGACCGACATCGGCGTCTTCGTCGATGCACGGCCGCGCCAGGTGCCGATCGGCCGGTCGGCGCCGAGTTGCAGCGCGGCGACGAATTCCGACTGGGTGGACACGAGGTCGACGATGTCGTCGTAGCGTGCGCCGCGCGCGATCGCCAGCAGCGGATCGATTTCGTCGCGGATCGCCGGCAGCGCTTCGCCCATCGACAGCAGATCGCTGACGATGTGATTGCAGCTGTAGCACATCCAGCGCAACTCGGCGCTCGCATTGCCCGCCGCTTTCGCGTCGCGCGCGTGATCGAGCGCATACGACAGCGGCTGGGTCCACACGCTCACCTGGTCGAGCGCGACCAGCGTCGCGGAGCGGTAGCGCTCGAAGCCGTGGCGATCGACCAGCGCGAGCGCGACCTTCGCGAATTCGAGGCCGTCCTCGTACTCGCCGTGATGCTCGGCAATGCTGACGCCGTACCACGCGAGCCCCTGCACCGACGCGGCGGTGACGCCGTGGCGCAGTGTCAGCCGCACCATCGTCGCGAAATGCAGCAACATCAGCCCGCCGCTCGGATAGAACATCGCGGCTTCGAGCGCGGTCAGCAGCGCCATCGTCGCTTCGACGCGCGTGTCGGTCGTGACCGGCAAGTCGACGAGTTCGTGGATCGCGCGGCCTTCGAGCGCCGCTCGCACGGCGTTGCAGGCCGCCGCGAGATCGGCCGCGGTGGGCTCGGCGGGCAGTGCCACGCCGAGCAGCGCCAGCCCGGCCAGCGCGACGTCCACGGCCTCCCGGTAGCGCGACTCCACCGTGAGCTGCGCGGCCTTCAGCCGGTGAGCCTCGGCGCGATCGGCCGGCGTGCGGGTCCGCGCCATGAGTTCGTCGATCGCGTCGGCCGCCTGCGCGGTTTCGCCGGTCGCGAGCAGCAGGCCGCCGCGAAGGATGCCGATCCGGCTCGCGAGCCCGTAGTGCTGCAGCCACGCCTGAGGGCCGAGCAGCGACTGCGCGGACGCGAGAAACGACAACGCGCGATCGCGTGCGGCGACCATCGCCGCGGCCTCGGCTGCCGCGACCAGCGCATCCGCGAACGCGAGCGCGAGCGCGCGGTCGAGCGGCGCGCTTTTCGCCTGCTCGATATGGGCGGCCAGCTCCAGCAGGGTTTCGGCTGACGGCGGGTCCGAGCGTGCACGCATCGCGGCGGCGATCCGGGCGTGGCACAACGCGCGCTCCGGGCGCCCGGCGAGTGCGTGGACGGCCTCGAGGATGCGGTCGTGAACGAAGCGCCAGCGGTTGCCGGAGAGCGACACGAGGCCGGCCTGGCGCGCGGGGTCCAGCCAGAAGCGGAGTTCGGACAGTGTGTTGCCGGCGGCCGCGCACAACAGCGTCTCGTCGGCGTTGATGCCGATACTGGCCAGCAGCGACAGCAGCATGCGCGATTCATGCGGCAGCCGGTGCATCCGGGCCGCGAGCAGGCTCACGACGTTTTCGGTCACGTGGCGTGCGTCGATGTCGGCCGCACGCCAGTGCCATGCTTTTCGCTCCGGGTCGTAGGCAAGGAGCCGCTCGTCGATCAGCGTACGCAGCAACTGCTGGACGTAGAACGGATTGCCGCCGGTCCGGCGGTGAACGAGGTCGCCGAGTTCAACCAGCCGGGTCGGCGCGTCTCCGAGCATGCCGGCCAGCATGCGCGTGACGTCGGGTGCGTCGAGCGGCGTCAGCGTCAGGGTCGACACGCGGGTGGGGTCGAGCTGCCGCAGGAAGCGGCGGAACGCGGGCGGGTGGTCGTCCTGCGACCCGCTCCGATAACCGGCAACGATGCAGAAATTGGCCGGCGGATCGACCGCGATCGATGCGAGAAACGCGAGCGTCGCGTCGTCGGCCCACTGGATGTCGTCCAGCGTCATGACGAGCGGTTCGGCCGGCGCCGCGAACGCACGGAACGCATTCACGATGATCTGGCAGAGATGGAATTCCGGAATCGCATCGGTATGGCCGAACGCGACGGGTTCGACGTCGAGCAGCCACGCAATCTCCGGGAAGATCGCGGACAGCAGATTCGCCTGACGTCCCACGCAGTCGCGCAGCCGCGCGGCGATCGCCGCGATTTCGTCGTCGCGCCGGGCCAGCGCGCTGCCGAACAGCGCGCGCAATGCCTGCAGCACGGGCGCGTAGGGCCGTGCGGGCTGGAACTGATCGACCTTGGCCGATGTGTACCAGCCCGCGCGCGACGCCGCGCGCGCAGCGCGCGTGAAGTGCTCGGCCAGCGCGGTCTTGCCGACGCCGGCCGGCCCGTCGATCAGCACGATGGCCGTCTCGCCGGTTCGCGATACGGCAGCGAGCACGTCGTCGAGCCGGCGTATTTCGAGTTCGCGGCCGATCAGCAGGTCGGGTGCGTGCAACCCGGCGAGCGGATCGCTGCCGCCGAGCACGAACGGCTCGGCGCGGCCCGCTGCCAGCCAGTCGTGCCGGATGCGTTCGAGATCGTGCAGTACCGCGTCGCTGGACGCGTAGCGATCGGCGGGCTCCTTGGCGATCAGCTTCAGGATCAGGTCGCTCAGGATCGCGGGCACGTCGTCGCGAAAGGCGGCGGGCGGCGACGGTTGCATGGCGACGTGTGCGTGGACCCATTCGGAGGTCGACGCGGCCTTGTAAGGCATCGCGCCCGTCAGCAGGCGGAACAGCGTGATGCCGAACGCGTACAGGTCGGAGCGCTCGTCGACGGATGCGCCTTCCGAGACTTCGGGCGCCGCGTAGGCGGCGAAATCCGCGCGCATCGTGCCCGCCACGGATTTTCCCGTCCGGCGCTCCCGCGCATGGGCGAACGAGCGGAGCATGACCGTGCCGTCGGGCGCGGTGACGAAACTGGCCGGCTGCAGATCTCCATGCAGCCAGCCGCGCCGATGCAGTTCCCCGAGCGTGCGCGCGGCCTGGATCGCCGTTTCGAGAAAGCGGTCGAGCGGAAGTTGCCCGTCCGCCAGCGTGTCGAGCGCATGCACGTCCACGCGCGGATAGACGAGCACCGGACCGTCGGCCGCACGGATCAGCGCAACCGGCAAAAGCGCCCAAGCGGGTTCCAGCGCATCGTTCAATGCGTATTCGCGCTCGAATTGCCGGCAGCGCTGATCGAATTCCCAGCCGGTCTGGCACGCGGACCACATGCGCCCCGTCGCGGCGTCCGTCAGGTCGAACCGCAGCACGTCGCCCGAGCGGACCGCGTTCGACAGGCTGGCGCGCGCGAGCCAGTCGGCGTCCATTCGATTCGCGTCGTCCGGGTCACGCAAGGGCTGGGTCACGGTCGGGGGGCACGCTGGTGGAGCAGGGCGGAACCGGCTCTCGATATGGGGTCGGCCGGGCTGGGTCGCGCGCGTCTGGGCGGCGGCTCATGCATTGTCCATCAGCCCGCGAGAGTTTGCAGTACCCCCCCAGGCCGGTGCGTTGTACGAGCACAGGGCAGAGGATGGCGGACCGGCGGCGCGAAAGGGGCAGCACACGCGCAACAGCCGGTGGACAGCCGATCGATGCGCGCAGCCGTGCGCCGCACCGGTGGTATGCGACGCAACGCGTCAGCACGTATTCGGCGTTATTCCCACGCGTGTTTGCTGAACTGATAACCCTTGCAGCGAATCGTCTTGATTCGCGTCGGTTCGAGCGCGTCATCATGCAGTTTGCGGCGCAGCTTCGAGATGTAACAGTCGATCGAGCGATCGAGGCCGTCGAACTCGATGCGGCGCAACAGCCGCGTCAGGTCCTCCCGGCTGACCACCTCGCCGGCGCGGCTGGCGAGGGCCCACAACAGGTCGAATTCGGTTGAGGTCAGGCGAGGCGCGCTGCCGTCAGGAAGGTGAACCTTGCGATCCGTCCGGTCGATCGAGAAATTGCCGAACACCAATCGCTGGGATGCTTCGGGCGCGCAACTGTCCGGATGCATGCGTAGCCGTCGAAATTGCGCCTTGATCCGCGCGAGCAGAATGCGTGGTTCGATCGGCTTATAGAGAAAGTCGTCTGCGCCGAGTTCCAGGCCGAGCAACTCGTCGAACTTTTCGTCGCGTGCCGTCACCATGATGATGGTGCCGTCATAGTGCGTGCGTGCCTCGCGGCAAATATCGAAGCCGTCCTTGCCCGGCAGGTTGATGTCGAGAAGCACCAGATCGGGGCAACTCGCGACGATCGTGGCGACGGCGTTGGCGCCGCCGAACAGCGTGTCCACCTCGTACTGATGCTTGCGCAGATAGTCCACGATCAGCGCGGATAAACGGACGTCATCTTCGACAAGCAGGATTCGGATGGGCATCGGTCAACGAGGGGCAATACATGAAAATGGCGCGCGGTTAGGCCCAGTCCGAACGCGTGGTAGCCGAAGCGAAGTGGATAATACTGCGCAACATTCCGGCGGAATGTGACGAAATTTGCACCATTCACTGCACATATCTGCACGAAAATCATCGTCGACTAGCGGAAAAGCGAACGGATGACAGGGTGGAATCGTGTCGTCGACGAACGGCTCGATGTTCGGGTGAAATGGTTCAGAGCGATATCCGGCGCGACGTCGGCGGGGATCTCTGACGGCGCGTCGTTCCGGCAAGAAGGTTTGCGGAGAGTCGCTTGAGTGAACGTTACGCGCGCTGACCCATCCGAAATCCGGTAAAGATTACTCGACATATTATTACAAAATATTACCGACGTTGCGGAATTGGGCTTCCTACAATCTTCTCAACCCACGAACGGGCATGCCGCACCGCGGTTTCCGCTCTGACGTCGATGGGCTTGCCGCGACGTAGGCGGTGATCGATACACGCAGCTGCCCACATTCAGCGCGCCACTGCCGGCATGCAGGAGACCGATATCCGGGTCTCCACCGTCGCACGGGAAACGTTGGTGGCACGCATCGCCGACGCTGGTTGCATCGTACGAATGTGATGCCATTTCATTCCGCTTGAAATGCTTCAAATCCTCACATTGCTTCTATCGATGTTGTTTAACAGTCCTTATAAACACACTAAACAAAAATATGGAAAAAACACAGCGGGCGGGAATTCATCCATCTTTCATGCGCGGCATCCGGCTTCTGATTTTACTCGTACCGGTAGCAGTCCAGCTGGCGGGATGTGGTGACGACGAGACCTCGTCGCCGCGCACGTTGAGCGGCGTCAATCAGCCAAGCATGCCGAGCCAGACGACACAGCCCGGTACCGTGACGACGGCACCCGCGCCGGCACCCTTTGCGCCACCTACGCCGGTGGCAGACGTCGGCGCGCAATATGAACGCTCGCCGACCGGGCTACCCTATCCGAAGCTCGCCACGCTGTATCCGGGACACGACGGGCCCACCGTCGACGACGGCATGATTTTGCCCTGGCTGTCGATGCGCCCGCCGCTCAAGCTGAACGTGATGGTGCAAACGCCGTTTGACACGGATCAGGATGGCAAGCCGGACCGGATCGCGTTACGCATCGTGCAGCCCGCCGAGGTGGCAGAGGGGCTCAAGACCCCTGTCATTGTGCGGCCGTCGGTGTATTACGCCGATCCGGATTACGCGACGAAACAGCGTGCGCCATTCCTCGGCGAAGCGGAATACTTGCGGATGGGTTTCACGATCGTCTACGCGGATTCGATCGGCACCAACCAATCGGATGGCTGCTGGTCAGTGATGGATCGCACCGAGCGCGAGGCGATGGCGAGCGTCGTGCGCTGGTTGACCGGTGATCCCGTTGCACCGGGCTATGACGCGCAGGGCCAACCCGTCGCGGCGTCCTGGTCGACCGGGCACGTCGCGATGGAGGGGATCTCTTATGGCGGCACCTTGCCGACGATGGTGGCCGCTACCGGTGTGCCGGGGCTCGAGGCCATCGTACCGGTCGACGGCATCAGCAGCGGTTACGACTATTTCCGTTATAACGGCGTCAAGGGGGACATGATTCAGCTGGGTCCCTACATGCAGCTGCAACAGTCGACCGCGCGCGCGTCGATCTGCGAACCCGCGCGACTCAAGGCGGTGACCGATTCCGACGACCGCACTTACGCGTACAACGACTTCTGGAAATCGCGCAACACGTTGTCGCTCGTCGACCAGATCCAGGCGGCTACGCTGATCGCGCAGGGGCAAGCCGACAATAACGTGAAGACGAAGAACGCGATGCAGTTGTACGACGCGCTCTATCGTGCCAGGAAGCCGGTTCAGCTTTGGCTGCATAGCCGCGATCATAACGATCCCGCGTGGCAGAAGGAGTGGCAAAAGCAGATCTTGATGTGGTACTCGCGCTATCTGTTCGGCGTGAACAACGGCGTCGAGAAGCAACCCACCTACGTGCGTGAAACACCGGCTGGCGACATCCCGTCCGGCACGACACTGAATCCCCAACCAGGCGACACAAGCAATTCACTGATTGGGCACTGCTACAACCCGGATCACAGCACGAGGGATTGCATTCCGACGGGCGAGCTTTTCATCAAGGAAGACGCATGGCCCAAGACGGTCGATACGTCCTACTACCTGCACGACAACGGCCGCGCAGGTGGATTGCTGACGCCGAGCACGACGGATGGCACGCAGGTTGTATCGGTCGATTTCAGCAAGGCAGCGGCCGTGACTTATGAGACGAAACCCCTCGCGAACGCGACCCGCTACGCGGGCGCAATCCGGGTGGTGATGCGCGGTCGCTTCACACCCGCGGTGACCAACATCAAGGCAACGCTGTCGGTGGACGGGCATGACGTCACCTATGGCTGGGCGAACCCGCGTTTCTACAAGGGCCTGGACGTCGCGCAAACAATCGCGCCGAACACCGACTACGGCTTCTCATTGGAGATGATGCCGCGAGATTTCACGGTGATGCCGGGCAGCAAGGTCAAGTTGAAGCTTGAGGGCTATCAGGGCACAGCACTCGTTACGCTCGATCTGTCGCACACGACGCTCGAGATGCCGGTTGTGCCGAAGGCGCACGTTGCGGCGGTCATGGTGGCGAAGTAGCGGAAGATTCGGTGGCGTTACCGGAAGCAGGCTCAGGGGAAACCGTCGGGCACGCTCGAATCGATGGGGTTCATGGTGAAGGGTTTTGAGGAGGATCCTTATAGTTTGGAGTGCTGATCAGATTTCAACTAAATCGAATCATTGTGGAGATCAACGAATGACTAAAAGAATGCCGGCATGGGGCGTGATCGCAACGCTTGCAGCCGCAACACTGGTCGCATGCGGTGGCGATGACACATCGTCTACGACCCTGGGCAGCATGACCACACTGCCTGTCGCTCCGTCTTCACCGACGACTGCGCTGCCGAGCCCGACCACCGCGTCAGTGGAATCCGAGCTGGCTGTATTTGCGAAGGTCGCACCTGCTGACAAGGTGCTGGACGATGCCAACATCTACGATACGAAAAAGGACGGGTCGATCGCGCTATCCGCGATCAACGAGGACGCGTCGGTCAAGCGGCACACCATTACGATCAACGGCAAGGTCCTGCCGTATGTCGCCCGCGCGGGACACTTGATCGCCTATCACGGAAGCGGAGCCGCCAGGAAAGCTGAAGCCGCGATCTTTTATACGGCGTACACGCGGGACGCGTTGCCCAAGGAGAATCGCCCGGTCACGTTTCTATGGAACGGCGGGCCCGGATCGGCCTCGATCTGGCTGCACATGGGCTCGTGGGGACCGAAACGGCTGAAGTCCGACGCGCCGAACATGGCTGACCCGACAAAGCAACCCGACAGTTTCCCGTTTGAGGACAATGCGATTTCCCTGCTCGATCAGTCGGATATCGTTTTCGTCGATCCGCCGGGTACGGGTCTTTCCACGGCGATCGGCCCACTCAAGAACGGTGACCTGTGGGGTACCGACATCGATGCACAGGTGGTCGCGGATTTCATCACCAGCTATACGAACAAATACAATCGGCAGAGTTCGCCAAAGTACTTGTACGGCGAATCCTATGGTGGCATCCGCACGCCAATCGTCGCCAACCTGCTGGAGCAGGCGGGTACCAGTGGTTATGCTCCCGACCCATCCGGTAAGCCAGCCAGAGTCCTGGCGGGATTCATCCTCAACTCGCCGCTCGTTGACTACAATTCCAATTGCGACATGATGCGCGGCAGGGTGACCTGTGAGGGATACATCCCGTCCTACGCGATGGCGGCCGATTACTTCAAAAAATCCGTGAAGCGTGCGGGACAGACCCAGGAGCAGTATCTCAACGAGTTGCGCGCGCTGGCGAAAACAACGTTCCAGGCTACCTTCAAAACGTACTTCAATTCAAACGGCAAGCCGAACAGCAATTGGAATGCGTACGCGGCAAGTCCTGCGGGTCAGGCGGTCCTGAATCGAATTGCGGACCATACCGGCATTCCCGCATCAACCTGGAGCAGCAGCTTCAACTATACGCCGGGGCCGTTCAGGGGAACGCTGGTTTCAGGCTATACCCTCGGCCGCTATGATGCCCGCATGAAGGTGCCGAACGGGAACAGCTTCGAGGCGGACGACTACATTAACGTAGCATTCCTCAACGAACTCAAGACGTACTTCCCTGACTTCGTCAACTATAAGACCAGGTCGAGCTACCAACCGCTAAACGGCGCGACAATCGGCAACTGGACATGGCGGCGGGCGGGAAGCAAATCTTCTTATCCGCAGAGCATCACCGACATTCAGGCAGTGCTGACCGCCAACCCGGACGCCAAGCTGCTGATTCTCCACGGCTACGAGGATATTGCGACGCCGGGCTTCCAAACCGAGCTTGACCTCGAAGGGGTCAATCTGGCTGACCGAATCCCCGTCAAGTGGTTCGAAGGCGGGCATATGATTTACAACACGGAGATGTCGCGCGTGCCATTGAAACAGGCGATTGACAACTATTACCAGTCGCCGGCGCGTATCGCAGACGGCTCCCTACTGTAAGCGAAGCGAGGATAGCTATGAAAATCGTGACTTTCCTTGTTTCCGGCACGGCGGCTACTGTCGTCGCAATGTCGAGCATCGGCGTGGCATTTGCCTATGACGATTTGCCGAAACCGCCGCCCCCGCCAGAAGACTGGGTCCAGCCGCCCAAACAATCGGAAAACTCCGTTACGCAGGACGTGGAGAGCCAAATCGCGCAACGATTCACCGCTGCGACCAACGGCAATCCCAACGGGCTCTTGTCGCGGCAGCAAGCCAAGGCTGCTGGCTGGGGCTTGGTCAGTGACCATTTTTCAGAGATCGATCGTGCTGGAACCGGATACGTCCGACTCGACGACGTATTGCGATTCATGTCGGAACGGACCCCTCAACGGATCATGCGCATGAAAAACGCGACGAAACAGGACCAGCGACAGTAACGTGGATTTTTGATCATAAGCGGTTGCCCTGGTTCCGGCACTTATCCTCCCCGGATTGTCCGGAACTCCTTCGCCGGCCCCGAAACGGGCCGGTTTTTTTTGAAGCCCGAGGTTAACAACTTGCCGCGAAANCGAGCCTGCCGGCCGCCTTCACCAGCAGTTCGAGAATCTCGAATGCCCGCGCGCCGATATACCGGGGCTGCCCGTCGACGCAGACTTCGCGGCACTCAAGGGAAACCGTCACCCGCCCGAATGTGTACATGATCCGCACTCGCTTATGCTGCTCCCCCACCTTGCGCCGCCGCAGAAGCGACGCCCCCTGTTCCGCCGTCCGGACCCGCATCGATGCGGGTCCGGACGGCGGAACAGGGGGCGTCGCTTCTGCGGCGGCGCAAGGTGGGGGAGCAGCATAAGCGAGTGCGGATCATGTACACATTCGGGCGGGTGACGGTTTCCCTTGAGTGCCGCGAAGTCTGCGTCGACGGGCAGCCCCGGTATATCGGCGCGCGGGCATTCGAGATTCTCGAACTGCTGGTGAAGGCGGCCGGCAGGCTCGTGTCGAAGGACGAGATCATGCAGGCCGTGTGGCCGAACACGATCGTGGTCGAGAACAACATTCAGGTGCACATCTCGACGCTGCGCAAGCTGTTCGGCGGCAAGCACGGCTGGATACGGACCGAATCGGGCCGCGGCTATCGGCTCGCGCCGCCGGCCGACCCGGCTCGCGCCGAGCGTCAGCCGGCCGGGTTCGAGCCGCTGGGCGGCACCCGCGCGGGCACCGCGCCGCGCAAATGTCCGCTGATCGGCCGCGAGCAGGAAGCGGCCGACCTGCACGCGCTGCTCGAGCGCGAGATGCTCGTCACGCTGGTCGGCCCCGGCGGCGTCGGCAAGACGCATCTCGCGCTGGAGGTCGCCGCGGCGTGGTCGGCCGTGCATGGCATCGAGGTGGTCCGGATCGATCTCGCCGGCTGGCAGGGAGACACGACGCTGGAATCCGCGGTGCTGGACGCGCTCGGCCTGCCCGCCAGCCCGGCTGCCGGGCCTGCCGATGTCGTGCGCGCGATCGGCGAGCAGCGCGTGATGCTGCTGCTCGACAATGCCGAACAGCACGTCGACGATCTGGCGGACCTCTGCGAAGCGATCGCGGAGGCGAATGCCGGCGCGATCCTCATCGTGACGAGCCGCGAACCGCTGCGTGTCGCGGGCGAACGCGTTTATCGCGTCGGGCCGCTACCGGTGCCGCCGGCCGGCGCGAACGACGGCGATATCGTCGAATGCGGCGCCGTCCGCATGTTCCTGGCGCGGGCGCGCGCGATGGGCACCGACATTCAGGCGGACCCGAAGACGCTGGACGCGATCGCGACGATCTGCCGCCGCCTGAGCGGCCTGCCGCTCGCGCTCGAACTCGGTGCGGTCCGGATCGCGTCGCTCGGCATCCAGGGGCTGGCGGCCGATCTCGACAAGTCCGTCCTGTCGCTGTCGGGCGGCCTGCGTACGGCCCATCCCCGCCAACAGACCCTCAGGGCCACCATCGAGTGGAGCTATCGGCTGCTCGACGACACCGAGCGCACCGTGCTGTGCCGCCTCGCGGTGTTTCCGGATGCGTTCCGGCTCGACGCGGCCTGCGCGCTGGCCGCCTGCGACGAACTCGGCGCCGAGGCGGTGCTTGACTGCCTGGTCGGTCTGGCATCGAAGTCGCTGCTGGTCGTTCATTCGGTCGGACTTTCGAAGCGCTACTCGATGCTCGAGGTCGTGCGCGCGTATGCGCTCGAGAAACTGGCGGAGTCGGGCGAAGCCGGGCGTCTCCATGCCCGGTGCGCGTCCTTTGCGAACGACGAGCGGGCCGACACGCTGCAGCCGGTACCGGCGGCGTCCGCACAACGGGCGCTGGCCGCAGGGCCGTGGGCGTGACACGCGGGCGGCACCTGGCGATACGGCGGAAGTCGAGCCGCGATGTTCTGGATTGACAAAATTCTCAGGTTCTCATTTCATGGCCATTGTTTGCATCATCGATGACGATGCGTCGGTCCGTAAGAGTCTTGCCGGCTTGCTGAAATCGGCTGGGCATACCGCATTGCCGTTCGCGTCGGGCGAGGAATTTCTCGCGACCGGCCCGCTGGACGACGCGGCTTGCGTGCTGGTCGATCTGAAGATGAAGGGTATGAGCGGTCTCGACGTTCAGCGCCTGCTGGTTCAGCGCAAGTCGACGATTCCGGTCATCTTCATGTCGGCGCACGGCGACGACGACTCGGTGCGTCGCGCGCTCGCACAAGGCGCGATCGCGTTCCTGCGCAAGCCGTTTCCATCGGACGACATGCTCAATCTGATCGATCACGTCGCATCCGGCGCGCCGCCCGCATGAGAGGCGGCCGGGCGACTGGCCACACCGCGTTCGCGGCGTGGCTTTTCCGCTTGGTCTTGTCTTAGTTTATCATTCGATAATGAAGCGGATGCCTACACAGGGAATGCGATGGCGAGCACGCCGGATATGACGTCGATCGGCAACCGGGGCGCGGGCGATCCCGCGCCGATCGTCTATGTGGTCGACGACGACGAAACGCTGCGGCGCGCGTTGAGCGCGCTGTTGCGTTCGGCGGGATTTCGCGTCGAGACGTTCGCGTCGTCGCGGGCGTTTCTCGCGTTCGAGCGGCCCGACGTGCCGAGCTGCCTGATCCTCGACGTGCGTCTCGCCGACGAGAGCGGGCTGGCCGTTCAGGAGGAAGCGGTGCGTGCGGGCTTGAGCGTGCCTATCCTGTTCATGACGGGTTACGGCGACGTGGCCACGACGGTCAAGGCGATGAAGGGCGGTGCACTCGACTTTCTGACGAAACCGTTCGACGACGAAACGATGCTCGATGCCGTCGATCGCGCACTGGCCCGCGACAGCGAGCGCTTCGCGCGCGAGCGTGCGCTGGACGGAGTGCGCCAGGCCTACGCGTCGTTGACGCCGCGCGAGCGCGAAGTGATGAGCCATGTGATCGCGGGCCAGATGAACAAGCAGATCGCAGCGAATCTCGGGCTGCAGGAAATCACGGTGAAGGTGCATCGGGCCCAGGTGATGAAGAAGATGCAGGTTCGCACGCTGCCGGATCTCGTGCGTCAGGCCGAAGCGCTGGGCGTGCGCCCGGCGGGCGCGCGCGGCTGAGCATGCGTGCCGGTGCGTTCGACGAAACGACGCCGGCTGCGGACGCGAAGACGCGAACAGCGGCATTCATGCAGCGACTGCGTTGTCGGCATCCACGAGGTGCGTGACGACAGGCGCGTCGTGCCGCGCGGCGGGGTTGTCGTCGAACGCGGCGACGAGATGCTCGGCGAGCGATCGGATGCGCGCCGGCAGGTTCCGGCGCGAGTGATAGAGCAGCGACGCGTCGAGGTCGTCTACCTGCCAGTCGGGCAGCAGGCGAACCAGTTCGCCGTTGCGTTCGAGCGGCCGCGCAAGATGCTCCGGAAGCACGGCGAACCCGGTGCCGCGCGTCGTCGCGAGAATCAGCGTATCGAGGCAGTTCGAGCGGATCGCGCCTGCCAGCCGTATCTCGGCGGTCGCGCCGGTGCGCCGGTGTCGCAGCGGCCACGCTGATCCGCCGCTACCCGGCTTGCCGCGATGCACATCCAGGCGTTCGAGCGCCTGCGGATTCTTCGCTGCACCGCGCGCGATGCGAAACCGCGGACTCGCGTAAAGGCCCATCGGGATGCGCCCGAGGCGGCGCTCGATGCATGTCAGGCTCGACGTTCGTTCGGTGACGATCGACAGATCCGCTTCGCCGCTGAGGGCCGCGCTCGGGTGATCGACCCAGTCGACGCGGATGCGCACGAGCGGATGCTGCACATTGAAATCGGCCAGGACCGGCACCAGGCGATCGACGCCGAACAGGTTCGAGACCTCGAGCGAGATGTCGCCCTGCATCTCGTTGGCATTGGCATGACAGCAGACGGAAAAGTGCTCGTATTGCTGCAGCAGCGCGACCGCCTGCTCGAGCACGTCCTGGCCGACGCGCGTCAGCGTCACTTTGCGCGTCGTGCGGTGAAACAGCAGCACGCCAAGCGACGTCTCCAGGCACTGGATCGTACGGCTGATGCAGGAGACGCCGAGCCGGTGGGCCTCGGCGGCTCTCGTGAAGCTGCCCAGTTCGGCAACCGTCCTGAGTATCTCGAGTGTTTTCAGGCGATCCATGACAGGTCTCGCATCGGTGAATTCGGTTGTGATCAATCTATGCGGCGCACCGGTGCGGAGCAACACAAAAAACGTTAGGTAAGCTGAAGAGCGATATGAAAATACGTGAGGCTGGTCGAAGGAACGCGGCGGGCGCATTCATTTTTCTTCAGAACCGGTCGGCGTGTTTCGCATCGCTCGCCGGTGTCGACGCGGGCGGCGTCCATCCGCCGCCCAGCGCACGCACGAGATTGACGGTCGCGATGGCGAGTGCCTGGCGGCTATGAATCAGCTGGCGTTGCGCATTCAGTGCGTCGCGGTCCGAATCGATCACTTCGAGATAACTGACGTAGCCGTGCGCGTAGCGGCTCAGCGACAACCGCGCTGCTGCTTCGCTGGCGCGCGCCGCGCTGTCGTAGCGCACGATCCGGTCCTTCTGCGCGGTGATGTCGTTGAGCGCGTCCTGAACCTCGCGCAGCGCACCCAGCGCGGTCGCGCGATAGTTCGCGTCGGCGAGGTCCGCGCCTGCCGTCGCGGCGGCCACCGCGGCGTCGCGCTTGCCGCCGTCGAACAACGTCTCGGCCACGCTCGCCCCGAGGCCCCACAGCGAACTGTTGCGGTCGAGAAACGTGCCGAGGTCGCGGCTCGCGAATCCGCCCTGTGCGGTCAGCGTCAACGTCGGCAGCCACGCGGTGCGGGCGACGCCGATTTCGAGCGACGCCGCGTCGGCGCGGCGCGCCGCTGCGTAGAGGTCCGGCCGTTGCGCGAGCAGCGCGGACGGCAGGCCGGGCGGCACCTCCGGCACACGAATGGCCGATGCGGTCGGTGCGACGGCGAAGGCGGTCGGCGAGACCCCGGTCAGCACGGCGAGCGCGTCGACGAGGTTGTCGCGCAGCCGCTGGCTGTCCGCGAGATCGGCGCGCGCCGTATCGAGATCGGCCGCCGCGCGCAGTGCGTCGAGATCGCTCGCCGCGCCGGCCCGCACGCGCGCGGCGATCACGTCGAGCGCGGTGCGTCGCAGCTCGATCGCGCGGGCGAGTGTCGCGAGATCCCGTTCGACGAAATGGAGCGTCAGGTAGTCGCTCGCGACGTCGGTCGCGACGCGCAGGCGAACGGCCGCGCGATCCGCGGCCGCTTGCAGCACGTTCTGCCTGCCGATCTCCGCGTCGCCGCGCAGGCGCCCCCACAGATCGACTTCATAGCTGGCGTTGAACGGCACCGACCAGTTGTGCATCGTGCGTTTCGGCAATGCGTTGTCGACCGTGCCGGACACGCGCGCGCGGCTGAACGACGGATCGACGCCGACGGTTGGCGCCAGTGCCGCTTCGCGCTCGCCGAGCAGCGCCTGCGCCTGGTCGACGCGCGCGGCCGCGGCGCGGATGTCCTGGTTGCCGGCGAGCGCGGCATCGACGAGCGTGACGAGCGGCGGCGCGCCGAACCATGCGGGCCATTCGACGAGCGGCGATGCAGGTTCATTCGCCGTTTCGGCATGGCGGAACCGGTCGGTTCCGACCGGCACGGGGGCAAGCGGGCGCGGCGTGATCGTGCACGCGCTCAGCAGGCCGGCGGCAAGCAGGGCGGCGATGCGGGTCATGGCTGCGCGCGCTCGCGTTGCAACGACACGATTACCGACAGGCCGGGCCGAATGCGCGGCTCGGCCGAGGCCGGACCATCCAGCAGGATCTTGACGGGCACCCGCTGCGTGACCTTCGTGAAGTTGCCGGTCGCGTTGTCCGGCGGCAGCAGCGAGAATTGCCCGCCGGTCGCGGGCGACAGGCTGTCGACGTGTCCGTTGAAGGTCCGGTCCGGCAGCGCGTCGAAGCGCAACTGCACGACGTCGCCGGTGCGGACGTGCCGGAGCTGGGTTTCGCGGAAGTTCGCGACCACCCATGGGTGCGGCTCGACGAGCGTGAGCAGCGCCTGGCCGGGCGCGACATGCTCGCCGGTCTCGACAGTCTTCTTGCCGACATAACCGTCCGACGGCGCCACGACGGTCGTGTACTCGAGCTGGAGCAGCGAGTCGCGCAACTCGGCGTCGTTCTGGTTCGACACGGCATCGGCGGCCTGCCACGCGGCCTGCGCGCTGCGTCGTTGCGCGTCGGCCGCGTCGATGCGTGCGCGGGCCGACTTGCGTGCCGCGTTGGCCGCATCGAATTCCTGCTGCGACAATCCGCGCGGTGTTTCGCGAGTCAGTTCGCGCGCCCGGGCGTAATCGAGTTCGGCCTTCTCGGTGTCGGCCTGCGCGGACACGAGCGTCGCGTCGGCCTGCTCGACCAGTGCCTTCGCGCGGCTTGCGTCGGAGTGCGCCTGCGCAACGCGTGCGCGCTGGAGCGCGACGCGTACGTCGAAGTCGCGCGGGTCGAGCCGGACGAGCGGGTCGCCCGCGTGCACGAACTGGTTGTCGTTCACCAGTACGCGCTCGACCGTGCCGGCCACGCGCGGCGAGATCACGTGCAGGTGGCCCGTCACGTACGCGTCGTCGGTGCCGCGGTCGTGCGCGTCGAATTCATAGACCAGCAGCGCGACGAGCAGCAGCGCGGATCCGGCGATCAGCACGACCGGCCACTTGCGCGATCGCGCGACGGGAGTGGACGGCGTGTCCGGCGAGTTCGGGGTCACGGTCGGGATACTCCATCAAACAGACAGGGTTCTTCACATCGCGCTATGCTTGCGCGAGCTTTTTGTGCGGGAGCCGCTCGACGATGAACACCACGTTCGCCCCCGGTGGCGCGACACCGGGGCCGGCCACGACGCCGGCCGCCGACATACCGACGTTTCGCTCGATTGCCGCGATCGTCGCCGTGCTGCTCGGCGCGATCATCTCGACGCTGACGTCGCGCATTACATCGCTCGGGCTCGCCGACGTGCGCGGCGCGCTCGGCGTCGGGTTCGACGAAGGCGCGTGGATCAACACCGCGTTCATCGCGTCGCAGATGTTCGTCGGACCGCTCGCGATCGCGGCGGCGTTCGTGTTCGGTACGCGTCGCGTGCTGCTGGCGGGCGCCGCGATTTTCCTGGTGGTCGAAAGCGTGCTCCCGCTGTGCACGAACTTCGGCACGTTCATCGTGTTCCAGAGCCTTGCCGGCCTCGCGTCCGGCGTGTTCGTGCCGCTGACCGTCGGGTTCGTCGTCCGCACGCTGCCGCCGCGCCTCATTCCGTTCGGCATCGCCGCGTATGCGATGAACCTCGAGATGTCGCTCAACCTGTCGGCGACGCTCGAAGGGTGGTACAGCGAACACCTGAGCTGGCGCTGGCTGTTCTGGCAGAACGCGCTGCTGACCGTGCCGTTCATCGTGTGCCTGATGCTGTCGCTGTCCAACGAGCCGATCAAGCGTTTCGCGTCCGGTATCGACACGCGCGGCATGCTGCTCGGCGCCGGCGGGTTCGCGTGCCTGTGCATCGCGCTCGATCAGGGCGAGCGGCTGTTCTGGTTCCAGTCGCCGCTGATCGTCGCGCTGCTGGGCATCGGCATCGTGATGGTGGCCGCGTTCCTGATTCACGAACTGGCGTCGCGACGGGCCGGGCTCGATCTCGGCTACCTCGCGCTGCCCAACGTCGCGTTGCTGATCCTGCTCGTCGGCCTCGTGCGCTTTACGGTGCTCAACACGAGCTTCATTCCGTCGGCGTTTCTGGCGAGCACCTACGGGCTTCGTCCGCTGCAGATCGGCGATACGCTGCGCTGGATCGCGATTCCGCAGCTGCTGTTCGCGCCGTGCGTCGCGTGGCTGCTGCAACGCGTCGATCCGCGCCGGCTGATCGTGATCGGCTTCGCGATGGTGGCGGTCGCGTTCGCGCTCGGCGCGCAGCTCACGTCGGCCTGGGCCGAACCCGACTTCATCCCGTCGCAGCTGCTTCAGGCGTTGGGGCAGACCATGGCGCTCACGTCGGTCGTGTTCTTCTTCGGCAAGCATGTGACGGCCGAGCATGCGCTGACCTTCGGCGCCGTCGTGCAGACGACGCGCCTGCTGAGCGGGCAGCTCGGCACGACGTCGATCGCGGTGATCCAGCGCATCATGGAGGCTACCCATTCGAATCTCGTCGGTCTGCATGTCACGCTGTCGGATCCGCAAACGCTGGAGCGCTTGCGGGCCGGCGCGGCGTCGCTCGTGTCGCACGGCGCGACCTTCGCGACGGGCGACCAGGCGGCTTACGCGCTGCTCGACCGGGCGGTCCGCGTCCAGGCGACCACGCTCGCGCTGGCCGACAATTTCCAGGTCGCGACGGCGTTCGCGGTCGCGGGGGTGTTGATCGGGATGCTGCTCAGGCCGGCGCGTGCGCCGTGAGCGCCCGAGGCCGGATCGGCGCAGGTCGCGCATCGACGATCTTAACGATCGCGCATGTCGCAACGGAATGGCGGCGACCTGAAAAATCCTGAAAAATGCTAAAAGGCGCGCCGGCGCGATGGTCCGGCGCGCCGTGCGGCGCCGCTTACGCCTTCAGGAATGCGAGCAACTCGGCATTGATCTGGTCGGCATTGACGACACACATTCCGTGCGCGCCACCGGGGATCACCTTGAGTTGCGCGTGCTTCACGATTTTCGCGGACAGGCGGCCCGAATCGTCGATCGGCACGATCTGGTCGTCGTCGCCGTGCAGGATCAGCGTCGGGACGTCGATCTTCTTCAGGTCTTCGGTGTAGTCGACCTCGGAGAATTCCTTGACGCACAGATACTGGCCATAGGCGCCGCCCATCATGCCCTGCGCCCAGAACGCGTCGATCGTGCCTTGCGACACTTTGGCGTCCGGACGGTTGAAGCCGAAGAACGGCACGGCGAGATCCTTGTAGAACTGCGAGCGGTTCTCGGCGACGTTCTTGCGGATACCGTCGAATACGTCCATCGGCAAACCGCCCGGATTGGACGCCGATTTCACCATCTGCGGCGGCACGGCGCCGATCAGCACGGCCTTCGACACGCGCTTCGTGCCGTGACGCCCGATGTAGTGCGCAACTTCGCCGCCGCCGGTGGAATGGCCGACGAGCGTTGCTTCGCGCAGGTCGAGCGCATTCATCAGCGCGGCGAGATCGTCGGCATACGTGTCCATGTCGTTGCCGTGCGACGGCTGGCTCGAACGGCCGTGACCGCGGCGGTCGTGCGCGATCACGCGATAACCGTGCTGCACCAGGAACAGCATCTGCGGGTCCCATGCGTCGGCGCACAGCGGCCAGCCGTGCGAGAACACGACCGGGCGACCGCTGCCCCAGTCCTTGAAGTAAATCTGCGTACCGTCCTGGGTGGTGATCGTGTTCATCGCATGGGCTCCTTGATGGCCGGAAGCGGCGTGTTTCGGGGCGGCGGCTGCGGCGGCAGCCGGCAGCGCGGCGGCTGCAACGGCGGTCGCGCCGGCGAGCAGCATGTCTCGGCGGCGTGCCGAGGGAACGGCGTCGGAATCTGCGGGACGCATTGAGGCTCCTTGAACGTGCGGTACAACGATGCCGCGTTGAATGAATGGATGGTTCGGTTCGGTTCTGCCCGCAGGCGGCACTCCCGCCGGCAGCCGGCGTGCGTTCGCGATTGCGGGCCGGCAGGCACGCAGCGGTAGCGAACGAACGCCGACTGGAGCCTATCGCGGGGCCATGCGGCCTGTACTGAATTCCCGCTGAATTGTCTTGAACGCGGCGGCGGTGCGTGCCATCCGCCGTGCGAGCACGTGTGCCAGAAAAATTAAGCATGGAATCAAGACTCTTCAGCGGCGGCCCGCTATTGTCAGCATCAGGTCATCCCGTCGCGGGTCAGTGCCGGTTCGCGTCGAAGGACGACGTTCGCGATGCGGTGGATGCACGACATCCGGACCCCTCGCCACTTGCCTGGATACGCCGCCATGGACGAATTCAATCGCTGGGAGCACGTGATGACGCTGCTCGACCCGTCGCCCGCCGCGAGCCGCTGCGCGCCGCCGCATCTGCGCGACCCGGACGCCGCGCGACGTCGCCATCGCGACGAAACGCCGGCGGCGTCGAGCGGTGGCGTGCGCCGCCGGTGCGCGATCGTCGCGGCCGAGCGGCAGACCGATTCGTCGGTATTGATCTCGTGGAGCGATCCGACGCGCTGTCGTTATGACGAGCAGCGCTGGATCAGCGCGAAGTCCCGCTCCCTCGGGCGCTGCGCGCTGACGGGGCAGACGATTCACACCGGCGACGCGATCTACAAGCCGCAGTGGCGCGGCGCGAAGCGCCCCGCGAACTACTGGGAGGTGATCCTCGCGTCCGAACTCGACCGGTTCATCGTCAGGCTGTCCCATTCGTGACGCCGGAACGATGTGCCCCATCCGCCGGGCACGTCCGGCGGCCGCCGTATTTTCACCGATGAGGAATCTTGATGAGCACGTTCACGACACGCGACGGCGTTTCGATTCACTACAAGGACTGGGGCGCGGGGCGCCCGGTCGTGTTCATTCACGGCTGGCCGTTGAACGCGGACATGTGGGACGTCCAGATGCATCATCTCGCGTCGAACGGCTTTCGCGGTATCGCGTACGATCGGCGCGGTTTCGGCCGGTCGAGCCAGCCGTGGACGGGCTACGACTACGACACGCTGGCGGACGATCTCGCGACGCTGATCGAGACACTCGGGCTGCGCGACGTGACGCTCGTCGGTTTCTCGATGGGCGGCGGCGAAGTGGCTCGCTACATCGGCCGGCACGGCACGCGACACATCGCGAAGGCCGTGCTGGTCGGGTCGGTGACGCCGCTGGTTGCACGGCGTGACGACCATCCGGAAGGCGTCGACGTGGCCGTGTTCGACGGGATGCGCGCGGGCATCGTGGCCGACCGCGCGGCATTCTTCGAGCACTTCTGGCCGTTGTTCACCGGTTCGAACCGGCCCACGTCGGCGATCTCGCGCGCCGCGCTCGACTGGTCGTCCTTCATGGCGCTGCAAGGCGGCTTGAAGGGGACGCTCGATTGCGTCGGCGCGTTTTCCGAAACCGATTTCAGGGCGGATCTCGACAAGTTCGACATCCCGACGCTCGTGATTCACGGCGACGACGACCAGACGGTGCCGCTCGCGCTCACGGGCGCCGTCGCGGCGAAGCGCGTGCCGCACGCGACGCTGAGCATCTACGAGGGCGGCCCGCACGCGCTGTATCTGACGCACGCGCAACGCCTGAACGACGAACTGCTGGCGTTCGTTCGCGCGTGACGCGGCGGCATTGACGCGACGGAGTGCGCACGGCCGACCGGCCTGCTCACTCCGTCCATTTCGACCCGAGCACCAGGCCGCAGAAATTCGTCCGACGATAGTCCGGGTCGCAACGCTCGAGCACGTCGGCGCAGACGTTGCCGAACGCGGTGGCGGGGCGATGCGCGGTGCCCGCGGCGAGCGCCTCGAGGAACAGCTCCTTGAAACACGGGCCGCGCGGCCACGCGTTCACGATCTCGTCGCGTTCGGAGCGGCTCACTTCGTCGAAGTGCCGCGCGAAGAGGTCCGTCTCGATGCCTGCGCCAAGCAACGCCGTCAACGGTGTCATGTACGGGTGAATGCCGAAGGTCGTGTGCAGCGCGATCGCACGCCACACCTCCGCCGCATCGTCGGCGGCGACACCGTATCCTCCGAGGAATGCGTGAGCGACGTTCGCACCGTCGATTTCAAAGCGCCGGCGCGAATGCCGGTAATGCTCCGTCAGCCCGAAGTTGTGGAACAGCGCGGCGACGTACAGGAGCTCGGCGTCGAACGCGATGTTGCGACGCAGCCCGATGATCGATGCAAACGCGAACACGCGCAGCGCGTGCCGGGCCAGGAGTTCCGGTTCGCTGGCGCGTACGATCGCGGCGGCCTCCCGTGCGATGGGGCTGTCGGGAATCCGGATGCCGGCGATGCGGTTGCCCATGGTCGTGTTCCTTGCGGCGCGACGGCGGTCGCTCGACACTGGCGTCGTCGAAGTATCGTCTCGCGTTGCGCGGCTGAATGTCCTTAGCGGAGCCTGAATCGTCCTGAAAAGGAAAAACCGACCGATCGTCGAGTAAGGAATCGGTTCCGGTGGACCTTGCACGTCGTTTTTACCTGGCTGTAAACGCCAATCGTTCAATTCGCCACGTCAATTGAATCGGTCGAAAAATGAATTCCGAATTAGCGGTCGTTTTATCGTATGAAACGGGTTCATGGGTGAATGACTTTTTCGCGCATTGACGGAAATGCGGGATCCGTTGGCGGCCCGTGCCGGGCGGGCCGCGGCGTGCACACTGTTCGTGTCGCGGCGATCGTGGTTTTCATCGATTCAAAAAATTTGCATCTTCCGTTCTGATAATTTGAATCATTTTGCAACGCAAATGCCGTAGCATTGCGGCAAATCGGTGTCATTTTTGACAGGGCATCGATGAATGAAATCGATTAAAGATTCCCATGATCCGGATTGGAACGCTTCACGTTTTTCTCGACAGACGTGAAATTCGCGCGAACGGCAAGCTGCTGCGTATCGGCAGTCGTGCGTTCGAAATTCTCGAACTGCTGATTCGGGCGAACGGCGCATTGGTGTCGAAGGACGAGATCATGCAGCGCGTGTGGCCGCACACGATCGTCGAGGAAAACAATCTGCAGGTGCATATCGCCGCGTTGCGCAAGGCGCTGGCCGACGACCGGAACCTGATCATCACGGTGCCCGGGCGCGGTTATCGGCTGGTCGGCGGACAAGCCGAAGGCGCGGCACCCGTGCGCCCCGCGACATCGCGGCTGGCGCCCACGCCGACCGCACTCGTCGGCCGGGAGCAGACCGTCGCCGATGTACTTGCGGCGCTCGACACCGCGCGCGTCGTGACGCTGGTCGGGGCGGGCGGCATCGGCAAGACGCGGGTCGCGATCGAAGCCGCGATGCGGGCCGAGGCTAGCTTTCCCGATGGTGCCGCGTTCGTGTCGCTGGCCACGGTGGCCTGTCCGCAATTCGTACCCGACGCGCTGGCGGGCGCGTTCGACATCGTGCACCCGGCCGGATCGTTGACGCTCGAAGCGGTGCTGGCGAGCGTCGCGCATCGCCGGATGCTGCTCGTGCTCGACAATTGCGAGCATCTGCTCGACGCCGCCGCGCAGATCGCGACCGCGCTGACCGAATCCGATGCCGGGTTGTACGTCCTCGCAACCAGCCGCGAGGCGCTACGTATCCAGGGCGAACGGCTGTGTCCGATTCCACCGCTCGAGGTGCCCGGCGAGGGCGCCGACGAAGGCGAGACCCTGAGCGCAAGCGCGGTGCAATTGTTTTCGGCGCGCGCGCGTGCCGCCGATCCGCGCTTTCCGCTCGACGAACGGAGCCTGGCGCTGATGGCGTCGGTCTGTCGGCGCCTCGACGGTCTGCCGCTCGCCATCGAACTGGCCGCCGCCCGCGCGGCCGTGCTCGGCATCGACGTGCTGGCCGCCCATCTCGACGACCATTTCCGGTTGCTGACCGGCGGTTTTCGCACCGCATTGCCCCGGCATCAGACGCTGCAGGCGATGTACGACTGGAGCTACCGCCTGCTTGGCGACGCGGAGCGCCTGTTGTTGCGATGGCTCGGCGTGTTCCGCGACAGTTTCTCGATCGACGCGGTGCGCGACATCGTCGGGATGAAGGGGCTGGCCGATGCGGACCTGCTCGACACGATCGCCGGCCTCGTATCGAAGTCGCTCCTGAGCCTCGAGAATGCACACGGCGGGCCGCGCTACCGGTTGCTGACGACGACGCGCGCCTATGCGCTGAAGCAGCTCGAGAACAACGGCGAATGCGCGGCCGCGGCACGCGCGCATGCGAACTACTTCCATACGTTGTTCAGGCTTGCACCGGGCAGCGACGACGGGTCGCTGGCCGAATCGCGGCTCGACGTGATTCGCCGCGAACTCGGCAATCTGCGCGCGGCACTCGACTGGGCCTTCTCGTCGAACGGCGATGCCGGGGTCGGCATCGCGCTTGCGGCTGTCGCGGTCCCGTGCCTGTTCGACCTGTCGCTCGTGGACGAGTGTCGCGAACGGGCGCGCGCGGCGCTCGATGCGATGCGGAATGTGGACGAGACGCGCGAGCGCGAGGATGCGCGCGTGCGTCTGCTGGCCGCCTATGCCGCCGCGCTCGCCCATACCTCGGGGCCGACACAGGTTGTACACGACGCATGGTCCGAAGTGCACGCGCTCGGGTTCGAGGCGGGCGAGGCCGAGTTGCCGCGACGCGACGCGTAACGGCGCGCGCCGCCGACGAATTCAGAACGTTTCAGCCTGAACACAGGACCTGGCCGGCCGGTGCGTCTACATTGCCTGCACGGGGACCGTCGGCGATGGGCCGGCGTGCGATCAGGAGACTGCTTGCACGGCCGCTCATCGATATCGCGACGCCACTGAATGCCAGCGTGGGGAGGCCGGCGGCGACTGCTCCGCCGCGGCGACTTCGCGCGCAATCGAGCGACTCACGCATGAATCCTGCCCGGTCCGACCTTTCCGCGCGTCCGCATCCCGATCCGGCATGCTGAACCTGTCCGCTACGGTCGCCTATGGCGTGCCGATCGTCGTTGCCGACCTCGTCGCATGGCGGCTGCTCGGGCATGGCCGTTCCACGACGAAAGCGGTCTGGCGCTGCGCGTCGTTCGCCGCGTTGACCTATGTGCTGTTCGCAACCGGCGTGAGCCCGCTCGCGGTGCCACCGTCGCCCGACCGATTCGATCGGCTGGCGATTCAGGTGATCGGTGTCGCATGGTGGCTGCAGTTCGCGCTGGTGTTCAGCCTGATGCTGGACCATCTGCTGTTGCCGCGCGCGTGGCGCAACCAGCGGCTGTTTCACGACATCGCCGCGGGCGCCGTGTTCGGCGCCGCCGCGGTAGCCGCGCTCGGCTATGTCCTCGGACTGCCGCTGAGCGGCGTGGTCGCGACGTCGGGCGCGATGGCCGTGATCCTGGGTTTGGCGGTCCAGAACACGCTGAACGATGTGTTCTCGGGCCTTGTGCTGAATACCACCCAGCCGTTTCGTCTTGGCGATACGGTATCGATCGGCGATCTGGAAGGGCGGATCGTCGAAAGCAACTGGCGCGCGACCAAGATGATCAACAGCCTCGGCAACCTGGTCGTCGTGCCCAACAGCGTTGCCGCGAAAGCGACGATCGTCAATCTCAGCGAACCCGTGAGCGTGCACGGTGTGACGCTGACGGTCGAGATCGACCCCCAGGTGCGGCCGGCCGTCGTCGTCAATGCGCTCGATCGGGCCGCGGCCAGTTCGTTGGATGTGCTGACGAATCCGGCGCCGGTGTCGGTCGTCAAGGCGTTCAGGGCCAACGCGATCGAATACGAGCTCGTCTGTTACGTCGACTCGCTGCAGAAAAAGGGGGTAGTCCGCAACCGGCTCTACGATCTGGCCCACCGGCATCTGGCCGCCGCGGACATCGCGTTGCGCCCGCTTGCGGGGTCGGCCGCGGAGCACCGTCCGGTGTCGCGCGGTCAACGGCTGCTGCACGCGGTCGACCTCTTCAAGCAGCTCGACGACGCCGATCTGGCGGTGCTGGCCGATGCGCTGGTGTCCCGTGTGTTCCACAAGGGCGACGTGATCTACGCGTCGGATTCCGATTCACGCCTGTTGACCATCGTCGGGTCCGGCGTCGCGTCGGTGTTCGTGCCGAGTGCCACGGGCAACATCGAAGTCAGGCGGATGGCGCCCGGCGATGCGATCGGCCAGTCCGTCGTGCTGGCCGGAACGCGGCTTCACGCGAGCGTCTACGCCGTGACTGCCGTGACGGTCTATCAGTTGAGCAGTCGCGACCTGACGCCGCTGATCGCGAGGAAACCCGAACTGGGCCGGTTGATGTGCGAATCGCTCACCGAGCACATCGCGACCGAGGAGAAGATGATGATCCCGCCGGCCGCGAAGGAGCATGCGTCGTTCAGCCTGATCGAGTGGCTCGAGAAGGAGATGAAGCGCCTGCACGATTCGTTCGGCTGACGCGATGGAAGGTTGCCCGAGCGGCGGAGTCAGGCGAACGCGGTGAACCGGTCGACGAGATCGGGGCGGGCGAGTTGATCGACCCACCAGTGCAGCGCGCGTCCGGCCTCGTCGCCACGCCACGCAATATAGCAATGGGTCGTGTCGCGCATGCCGGTCACCTGGCGTGCGACGAGCTTGCCCTGCGCGATCGCGCGTGCCGCGATGCAATCCGGCAGCGTGCCCACGGCGAGCCCTTCGCACTGCGCGGCCAGTTTCGCGGCGAGCGTCGGTACGGCGATATACGGCTGCCCGGCATCGATGGCGACCGAGCGCGGCTGCAGTTCGCGGGAGGTGTCGCTGATGACGGCGCCGCGATACTCGACGACCGACGCCATCGACAGCGGTTCGGGCAGTGCCGCGAGCGGATGGTTGGGGGCGACGGCGAACACGTGCTTGAGCGTGCCGATCGGCCGCGCAACGATGTCCGGCAGTTCCGGCGGTTCGCCCGCCGCGCCGACGACGAGATCCGCGCGGCGCGAAATCAGCGCGTCCCAGGTGCCGCCGAGCACTTCGGTGGACAGCCGCAGCCGCGTGTTCATCTCGAGTCCGTAGAACGTGTGCACGTACGGCCACAAGGCCTCGAACGGCAGGATCTCGTCGATACAGATGCGAACCTCGGTTTCCCAGCCTTGCTGCGCACGCTGCGCCTTGAGTTCGAGCTGTTCGGCCGCATGCAGCAGCCGGCGGCCCTCTTCGACGACCACGCGACCGGCGTGCGTGAGCTTCGCGCGGCGCCCGCTGCGATCGAACAGCGCGACGTCGAGGTCGCTCTCGAGCTTTTGCACGAGATAGGTCAGCGCAGACGGGACGCGGTGCAGGAGCTCCGCGGCTTCGGCGAACGTGCCGGTGCGGTCGATCGCGTCCAGCGCTTCGAGCGCTTCGAATGACAGCTTCATAGTGAATTCCACGGGGGGCGTCGGGCTGTCATGTTATCGCCAAGACCCGCGGAGTCCAATACGAATCGGAACAATTCGTCCGGGTACCGGAACCGGACGGCGGGGCAGGTCGTCGACGGCGCCCCGAGCGTCAATGTTCATACGTACCGGTTTTCCGCGCCGGCAACGCGTGGTGCTGGCCGCGGAAGCTGGGCGCGCGGCAGTCGGCGCGCCCGAGTCAGGTCAATCGAGGTGCGTCACGTCGGCGTCGATGGCGGGCGCTTCGCGGCGGCATTGGACGCATGCGCGCCGGGCAAGGGGCCGAACATGTGCTGGCTGCACTTCGCTTCACTCCACGCGGTGCCCAGTCGGTTCCCCGACAGCATCCGGCGTGCGAGCGGAAGGATCTGTTCGCCGGCAAGGATGCCCAGCAGACCGACCAGCGCGACGGTAGGCGGTGCCGGCGATTGCACGCCGATCACGTAGTAAACGATACCGGCGAGAATTCCGGCGAATAGCGAAAAAATATACGGTTTCATAAAACCAACATAAGCGAATGGCAACCGTGTGAGAAATACGGATAACTACCGACAAATACCGCGCGAACGCCTTGCGTGAAGCCTGTCACCAGCGTATCAGGCCACGTCGATCATGGCGATTGAATTCAAGCGATTTAAGATCTTTTAAGGCTGCGTTTTGGGTATTTTATTAATCGAAATGATTAAGTGGCGTTACCATGAATTTGCGTATTGAATGACACGGGCTGGCAGGCGAACCTCCCGGCACAGCGCATCAGGCGCCTCCCCGGCATGGTCGGCGAGGCAGGTTTCATTTTTCTCCGCGTCAAAGGACATCACCGTCATGAGCAATCCGAAGCTTGAAGTACTCACCCCCGGGAACAGCCAGCTGATCTTCATCGACCAGCAGCCGCAGATGGCGTTCGGCGTGCAGTCGATCGATCGTCAGGCGCTGAAGAACAACGTCGTCGGGCTCGCGAAGGCCGCAAAGGCATTCAACATCCCGACCACGATCACGACGGTCGAAAGCGAAAGCTTCTCGGGTCATACCTATCCCGAGCTGCTCGACGTGTTCCCGAACCAGAAGACGCTCGAACGCACGTCGATGAACTCGTGGGACGACCAGAAGGTGCGCGACGCGCTCGCCGCGAACGGTCGCAAGAAGGTGGTCGTCTCCGGCCTGTGGACGGAAGTCTGCAATACGACGTTCGCGCTTTGCGCGATGCTCGAAGGCGACTACGAGATCTACATGGTCGCCGACGCATCGGGCGGCACGTCGAAGGACGCGCACGACTTCGCGATGCAGCGGATGGTGCAGGCCGGCGTCGTGCCGGTGACGTGGCAGCAGGTCCTGCTCGAGTGGCAGCGCGACTGGGCGCACCGTGAGACCTACGACGCCGTGATGGCGATCGCGAAGGAGCATTCGGGCGCGTACGGGATGGGCGTGGACTACGCGTACACGATGGTCCACAAGACCGCACCGCGCACCGCAACGCCGCACGAGTCGCTCGCGCCCGTGCCGGCGAAGTGAGCGCAGTCGATCGCGACTGTCGATGCCGATGCCGCGCGTTCCCTGTGAACGCGTGACATCGGCGATACGCAAACGCGGGCGGCGGAATCCGTTCGATACACGGATGCCGCCCGCCGGGCGTTTGCCAGGGCGTACGGCCTGCCATTCAACTCGTCCGGGAAATTGTTCGTATGGAACCTTATCTGGTTTCGCTGGGTGCGGGCTTGCTGATCGGCGTCATTTACAGCGCGATCAAGGTTCGTTCTCCCGCACCGCCGCTGATTGCCCTTGTCGGGTTGCTCGGCATGGTGATCGGCGTGCAGGCCCTCCCCACCCTCAAACAGCTTTTTGGCTTCTGATCGAAGCGAGGTGACGCATATGACCGCAACCGAGACCCAACCGGATCTGATCCTCCGCAACGGAAGGTTCACGACCCTCGACCGCGCGAACCCCACCGCGACAGCGGTGGCAATAGCAGCAGGCCGCTTCGTCGCGGTTGGCAACGACGCGGACGTCATGCCGCTCGCCGGCCGCGCGACGAAAGTCGTCGACCTCGGTGGCCGTGCCGTGCTGCCGGGCCTGATCGACAACCACTGCCACGTGATTCGTGGTGGCTTGAACTACAACATGGAGCTGCGCTGGGACGGCGTGCCTTCGCTCGCGGTCGCGATGGAGATGCTGAAGCGGCAGGTTGCCGTCACGCCCGCGCCGCAGTGGGTGCGCGTGGTCGGCGGCTTCACCGAACACCAGTTTGTCGAGAAGCGCCTGCCGACGATCGACGAACTCAACGCGGCTGCGCCCGATACGCCGGTGTTCATCCTGCACCTGTACGACCGCGCGCTGCTGAATGCAGCGGCGCTGCGCGTGGTTGGCTACACGAAGGACACGCCGGAGCCGCCGGGCGGCACGATTCTGCGCGACGCCGCGGGCAACCCGACCGGGCTGCTGCTCGCGAACCCGAACGCGACGATTCTCTACGCGACGCTCGCGAAAGGGCCGAAGCTGCCGTTCGAATACCAGTACAACTCGACGCGCCACTTCATGCGCGAGTTGAACCGCCTCGGCGTGACGGGCGTGATCGACGCGGGCGGCGGTTCGCAGAATTATCCGGACGATTACGAAGTGATCCGCAAGCTGCACGATGCGGGCGAGATGACGATCCGGATCGCGTACAACCTGTTCACGCAGAAGCCGAACGCGGAGAAGGAAGACTTCGTGAACTGGACGAAGAGCACGAAGTATCACGACGGCACCGACTACTTCCGCAACAACGGCGCGGGTGAAATGCTGGTGTTCTCCGCGGCCGATTTCGAGGACTTCCGCGTCGCGCGCCCGGACCTGCCGGCACAGATGGAAGACGATCTCGAAGGCGTCGTGCGCGTGCTCGCGCAGAACCGCTGGCCGTGGCGCATGCATGCGACCTATGACGAAACGATCAGCCGCGCGCTGGACGTGTTCGAGAAGGTCAACAAGGACATTCCGCTCGAAGGGCTGAACTGGTTCTTCGATCACGCGGAAACCATTACCGAAAAATCGATGGACCGCATCGCGGCACTGGGTGGCGGCATCGCGGTGCAGCACCGGATGGCGTACCAGGGCGAGTATTTCGTCGAGCGCTACGGTGCGCAGGCGGCCGAAGCGACACCGCCCGTCGCGAAGATGTTGTCGAAGGGCATCAAGGTCTCGGCTGGTACCGACGCAACGCGCGTCGCGTCGTACAACCCGTGGGTGTCGCTCGCGTGGCTCGTGACGGGCAAGACGGTCGGCGGCCTGCGGATGTACCCGCAACGCAACCTGCTCGATCGCGAAACCGCGCTGCGCATGTGGACCGAGTACGTGACGTGGTTCTCGAACGAGGAAGGCAAGAAAGGGCGTGTCGCGGTCGGGCAGCTCGCCGACCTGGTGGTCCCGGATCGCGATTTCTTCGCGTGCGCGGAAGACGATATCGCGGATACGACCGCCTTGCTGACGGTGGTCGGCGGCAAGATCGTATGGGGTGCGGGCCCGTTCGCGTCGCACGATGCGCCGATTCCGCCCGCGATGCCGGACTGGTCGCCGGTGCGCGAGTACGGCGGCTACGGCGGCTGGGGCGCGACGCAGCGCAGCGGCGCACCGCTGCAGCGTGCGGCCGCCGCTGCGATGTGTGCCTGCGCGAGCGCCTGCAACGTGCACGCACATGCGCATGCGAGCGCGTGGGGCAGCGCGTTGCCGACGTCGGACGCGAAGGGCTTCTGGGGCGCGTTCGGTTGTTCCTGCTGGGCGATCTGACATGTCGACTGCAACTGGCCGGTACAGCCCCGGGTGGATTCGAGTCCTGCTTTCGCAGCCGTGGGTCGGAGCGCTGGTACGGCTTGCGCTGGTCTCCGCCTTTCTGATCGGCGGCGTCGCGAAGGCGCTGGATTTCGACGGCGCGGTCGCGGAGCAGGCGCGTTTCGGCCTGCACCCGCCCGCGCTGTGGGCTGCACTGGCGGTTGTGGTCGAGATCGGCGGTTCGTTATGCGTGGTGTTTCGCCGCTTCACGTGGCTCGGCGCCGGCAGCCTCGGCATGCTGACGCTCGTCGCGATGTGCGTGGCGAACGACTTCTGGAACCAGACGGGCACGGCGCACTTCATGGCGCTCAACAGTTTTTTCGAGCACCTGGGGCTGATTGCGGCGCTCGTCCTCGTCACCATGCTCGGCGATGTCCAGCATGAGGACGGCGACGGGCGCGCGTGATCGTTCGAACCGCCCATTGAAACCAGAAGGAAGTCCGGTCATGAAGACAGTTCGCGCCGCATGGTTGGCCCTGATGCTGGCGAGTGGTTTCGTCGCCGCTCCCGCTTCGTTCGCAACGCCCCCCAAGGCCGTCTCCACGCTTGCGCCGACGCTCGCCGTCGGTCCGCAATACGACACGACGCACGTGTACGTGGCGCCCGGGGATTTTGACCGTTTCACCGACAGCTTCGTCGCGACGTTCGGCGGCAGCAAGTCGAAGCAGGGCGTGTTCCAGGTCACGCCGACGCCGAGCCAGACGATGTCGCAGCTTGTGTTCACGCCGTCGGGCACGATCTCCGTGTTCGGTTTCAAGACGCCGGTGCCGTCGCCGTTCGGCACGGAGCGCACCGGTTATCTCGTGACCGACATGGACGTGGCGATGAAGGTGGCGCGCGAACACGGCGCCGATGTGCTCGTGGACACGTTCCCCGATCCGATCGGCCGCGATGCGGTCATCTCGTGGCCGGGCGGCGTGAGGATGCAGCTCTACTGGCATACGCAGGCGCCGCACTACGATGCGTTGCAGACGATTCCCGAGAATCGGGTGTACGTATCGCGGAATAACCTGCATAAATTCGTCCACGATTTCGTCAAGTTCTCGAACGGCAAGGTCGTGTCCGACGTGGCCAACGCGCCCGGTATCGAGATCGGGCAGCCGAACGGCACCTATCGCCGTGTCCGGATCGAATCGGGATTCGGCAAGATCACCGTGCTCGTGACGAATGGGCAGCTGCCTTACCCGTTCGGGCACGAAATGACCGGTTATCAAGTGCCGGACCTGTCCGCCACGCTGGAGAAAGCCAAGGCAGCCGGTGTCACCGTGCTCGTGTCGCCGTTCGCGTCCGACGGTCGTAACGCGGCAATCGTCCAGTTCCCGGGCGGCTATATCGCCGAGATTCACGCAAGCGTCGCGAAGTGAAGCCTGGCGACGCGGTGCTTTCTGCTTGGTGGTGAATGGCGCCGGCATGCCCGGCGCCTGAAGCGTGTCGTCACTACACGTGACGCGGCGTATGCTTTCATCGCAAAATATATCGTTATCCGAAATATATTGGATATGAGTCGAGCCGCAACGATGTGCGGTCAGGCACCGCCCTGCGCAGCCCGCGAAACCGTTTCCCACTGACATCAAACCGCGACGCGATCCGAACGTGCGCGCGACGCAGTTCGTCGAACCGGCGCGCGAGGCCATGCGCAATCTTGGTACAGTGGCGTAGCCGGCGAGTCTGGAGCGGATCGCTGGTATCGTCACTTTTCCACAAGCGCGTCCACGAGCAAAGGATCACGCCGTGCGCTCAATATTGCATTGAGCCGCAAGGCAGGGATGCGACCGCGCTTCACCGAACCGGCTTGGAGGTCGATCGATATGAAGGCTGCCCACTATTCGTCAAAAGGCCCGGCTCACGACGTTCTTGTCGTCGGCGACGAGCCGGATCCCACCCCTGAAGCGGGTGAAGTCCTCGTCCGCATTGCGCACTCGGGCGTGAATCCTTCCGACGTCAAATCGCGATCGGGTGTGACAAGCCCTGCGATGGAGTTTCCGCGCGTCATTCCTCACAGTGACGGCGCCGGCATTGTCGAGGCGGTGGGGGCCGGCGTCCCGGAACAATGGATCGGACGGCGCGTCTGGACGATCAATGGCCAGTGGCGTCGGCCGTTCGGCACGGCAGCGGAGCTGATCGCGTTGCCCGAAGACCAGGTTGCGCCATTGCCCGACAACGTTTCGACCGAGACGGGCGCGTCGCTGGGCATTCCGCTGCTGACGGCCTGGTATGCGGTGTACGCGTGCGGCGGGCTGCTCGGCAAGACGGTGCTGGTCTACGGTGCGACCGGCGCGGTAGGCGGCTACGCGACCCAGTTGGCCGCGTTTTCGGGCGCGCGGGTCATTGGCGTAGTCGGCAGCGACGAGAAGTGCCGGCTCGCGTCCCGGCTCGGTGCCGAGTGGGTCATCAATCGCAACGTGCAGGATGTGACTGCCACGGTGCGCGAGATGACGTCCGGCAAAGGCGTGGACGTCATCATCGAGGTCGACGCCGCGGCAAATGCCGGGAAATATGGCGAGCTGTTGAAGTTTGGCGGCGACGTGATCATTTACGGCTCGGGCGCGGGCGTGATCGAGGTTCCGTTCAGGCCGATGATCGTCGGTTTCGCGAATCTGCGATTCTTTATCGTCTACAACCTGCCGGTCGCCGTCAGGCAGGCGGCCATCGATGCGCTCACCCCGCTGCTGGAGCGCGGCGTGCTGCAACACCCGCAGGTCGAGATTTTTCCGCTTTCGGAGATCGCGAAGGCCCACGAGCGCGTCGAGTCCGGCGCGAACGCAAAGATCCTCGTCGATATGCAGCGGTAAGCGCGAATTGCAGCGCTACGCCGGATTGCAACGACATCGTATCGAACGCGACGACAACAAAAAACCCGCGAAGCCATGCGCTGTCGCGGGTCTTTGAATAGGTGCGAAACACGGTAAAACCGCGTCTGGTGCCGACGGCGAGACTCGAACTCGCACAGCTTTCGCCACTACCCCCTCAAGATAGCGTGTCTACCAATTTCACCACGTCGGCACTGCAAGGGGCGCAATTCTAGCGCCACATTGCGCGTTTGTGAAGGGGGTGTGACACGATTGCGGTGTACGCGAGAGCGATCCCGGTAAAATTCGTGCGATCGGTCCGACGACCATCGCAACCGCCATCCGCTTTCCACCGTGACATCTACCCTCGAACAACTGCAGGCCGGACAACTGTCGGGCGCACGGCAATTGAAGCTCGCATGCGGGCTGACCGAATTTCCGCGCGAGATCTTCGACCTCGCCGACACGCTCGAAGTGCTCGACCTGACCGGCAATGCGCTGTCCGCGCTGCCGGACGACCTGCCGCGGCTGCATCGCCTGCGCGTGCTGTTTGCGTCCGGCAACCGCTTCACCGCATTCCCGGAAGTGCTCGGCGCGTGTGCGCAGCTCGACATGATCGGCTTCAAGGCGAACCGGATCCGCACGGTGCCGCGCGGGTCTCTGCCGCGCGCACTGCGCTGGCTGATTCTGACCGACAACGAAATCGATGCGCTGCCCGGCGACATCGGCGACTGCTCGCGCTTGCAGAAGCTCATGCTCGCCGGCAACCGGCTGCGCGCGCTGCCGGTCGAAATGGCCGCGTGCCGTGCGCTCGAACTGGTGCGTCTGTCGGCGAACCGGCTGGACGACTTGCCGGACTGGTTGCTGCGCCTGCCGCGGCTCGCATGGCTCGCCGCTGCCGGCAATCCGTTCGGCGCGGCACCGGAGGCCGCGGCGTCCGCCGGGCCGGACGTGGCGGACGTCGACTGGGCGTCGCTCGCGTGCGGGCAGAAGCTGGGCGAAGGCGCATCGGGCGTAATTTACCGCGCGCAATGGACGGCGCAAGGCCATGCGCCGCGGGCGGTCGCGGTCAAGCTGTTCAAGGGCGCGGTGACGAGCGACGGGCTGCCCGATTGCGAGATGGCAGCGTGCCTGCATGCGGGCCGCCACCCGAACATGATCCCGGTGATCGGCAAGGTGCGCGGGCATCCGGACGGCACGCACGGCCTCGTGATGGAACTGGTCGATCCCGCGCTCACGAACCTCGCCGGGCCGCCGAGCTTCGCGACCTGCACGCGCGACGTGTATGAAGCCGACGCAAGGTTCGACCCGGCGGCAGCGGTGCGGATCGCGCACGGCATCGCGTCGGTCGCGGGCCATCTGCACGCACGCGGCATCATGCATGGCGACCTGTATGCGCACAACATCCTGCACGATGGCGAAGGCGGCGCGCTGCTCGGGGATTTCGGCGCGGCGTCGCTCTACGACGTGAATGACCGCATGCGCGGCGCCCGGTTCGAGCGGCTCGACGTAAGGGCGTTCGGTTATCTGCTCGGCGAGTTGCTCGAGCGATGCGAACCGCGTGCGTGGGCCGGCAGGCACGCGCTCGATGCGCTGGCGGCGGCCTGCCTGAACGAGGATGTCGATACCCGGCCGTCGTTCGACGACATCACGGCCGCGCTGGCCGCGCACCGACCCTGACGGAATCGCGCCCGCTTACGCTTGCCGCGCGGTCAGCAGCTTGATCCCGAGCCCGACGAACAGCAGCCCGCTGGCCCGCTTGAGCGCACGCACCGCGCGGCTCATGCCGAAGCCGCGATGGAACCGGCGCACGCCGGCCGAATAGACGCTGTGAACCACCACGACGGTGCACGCGATTGTCGCGTACATCACGACGAACTGCAGCGCGAGCGGGCGATCGTGCACGATGAACTGCGGCATGAACGCGGACAGGAAGATCATCGTCTTCGGATTGCTGCCCGACACGAACAGCGCTTCGCGGAACAGCTTCCGGCGATCGGGCACGGCGCGTTCCGTTTCGCGGTCCGACGTGGCGGTCTTCCGGTCGCCGCGCAGCTGCCGGACACCGAGGAACATCAGATACGCGGCGCCGACGATCTTCATCGCGACGAACAGCGGCGGCATCGCGGCAAGCACCGCGCCGACGCCGAGCGCGACGAACAGCACGACCACGCCCTGCGCAACGAGGTTGCCCGCGATCGTCGCGGCGGTGCCGTGCGTGCCGTAGCGCACCGTGTTGCGGATGACGAGCAGCACGTTGGGCCCCGGCGACAGTGTCGTGGCAAGATACGCAGCGGCAAACAGCATCCAGGTCTGAATCGACATGCATCGCTCCGAGAGACGGTTCCGGCGGGCGGGATGAACCGATGATGCCACGCCAATAATGGCGCGGGCCGCCGCCGGAACCGTGCCGTCGCGGCGCGTCAGCTTGCGTCGCGCATGCAGTACGCGGGGATCGACGGCGGCGTATCGATCGCGGCGGGCCGCGTCATCCACGCGATCCACGCGGCCCATAACCCGCACGCGATCAGCACGGCGATATTGAGCGGCGTCCGGTAACGGACGATCAGGTCGGCCAGCGGAATGCGGTTCTTCATGTTCGTCTCCATCGGTCGTGGCGGATGCGGCCTATTGGCCGCTATACGAAGGCGCCTTGGCGTCGCAGGTCACGGACACCGTCGAACCGTCGGCGAAATGCAGCCGGAGCGGCACCTTCGCGCCGGGCGCGACGGCCTGGCGCGGCTGCTCCAGCATCACGTGATAGCTCTTCGGCTTGAACGTCACCGTGCCGTGCGCGGGGACCGCGACCGCGTCGACGTGGACCATCTTCGCGGTGCTGCCGTTCGTTTGCGTTTCGTGCACCATCGCCATCCCGTACGCGGGCGAGTCGATGTCCGTCAGCGTGGCGGGCGCGTCGCCGTCGTTCTTCAGCGTGAAGTAGCCGGATGACGGCACCGTCGCCGGCATCGCGCGGATCCAGCACGCGTCGGCCTGCACGGCCGGCGCGGCGAACGTGACGGGCGCTTGCAGCGCCAGCAGCGTGACGAGCAGGCTGGTCGGAATCGAGTGTTTCATAGTTAGTTTTCCTTATGGGTGGCTACAGGGGGGATCGCGTGCATCACTTCAGCGTGAACGTGTAGTGGCCTTGCGTGCGATGGCCGTCGCTGGCCACCGCGATCCACGCGACCGTGTACGCGCCGGCCGTCAGGTTGGCCAGCGCGACGCGCATCCGCTTGCGGTTGCCGGCGTCGACGGCCGATTTCCCGTCGGCGACCGACTGCCCGCGGCTGTCGGTGACGGCGATCGAACTGAAGGCCGGTTCGAGCGCTTCGCTGAAATCGATCGTGACCGCGTGCGGTGCGCTCGAGAGCGTGGCGTTGGCGGCCGGTTCCTGCGTCTTCGGATGCGCGTGGGCATGGGCGGCCTGGATGACGACGAAGCCGAGTGCGGCGAGTGCGCCGCGAACGAACGAGGTGGTTTTCATGGCTGGATCTGCGAGTGGCGAATCGGATGGAGAAAGACGGATTCGACGGACGCATGTGCGAGCGGCATCGCAACGGCTACGATGCCGGCTGCCGTCGGCACGGACGTGCGCTGCCGGACGTTCGCCTGTGAGCGAATGTCGGCGTGGTGGTGCGAACCGGAAGCGGCCAACCGCACGCACGGCACGACGCCGCGCGCAACACGGTGAGACATGATCGTCCTTCGAAACGTGACACGTCACGCACGCCAGTGGCATGCGCGGACCGCGCGATGCGCTACGGCATCACGCGTGACGACAACGGTTCAGGACGCGAGCGGAGGGGCGCGCGGTTGCGCGGCCGTGAGCGGCAGCGCACGGCGCAGGCTTTCGAAGCGGGTGGCTTCGCGGTGCTGGATGACGTGCACGTTGGCCGCGAACGTCAGTTCGGGCGCGGGCAGTGCGGGGGTATGGGCAAGCAGGCTGCAATAGCCGCACGCCTGGAGATGGGCCTGCAGGCTTTTCGACGATGCATCGGTTGCGTGACCGGCGGCGGCCGGTGCGGCCGTGCAGTAGCCGGCCAGCAGCGCGTCGACGCGCCCTTGCGTCGTCAGCGCCTGCGAGATCGTCGGCGCGAGCGCCGTCATCAGGATGGCGAGTATCCCGATCAGACTGCCGATCTTCCGGAGACGACGACTCAGCATGCGATACGCGGCGGCGTGTGGGCGACGATGGAGCGGATTATGCCACGCACGTCGCAGCACGGGCATGCGCGCATGCGCATGACGGGGAGAACACGCGGCGCGGCGGCGCGCTATGCGTGCTTCGCCAGATATTTCGTGATCAGCGTCATCTGTGCGGCCCAGCCCTGATCGTTCATGTCGCGCGCCTTCGCGCGCCGCGTCTAGTCGAGCATGACCGCGTCGGGGATGTCGAGCACGATGTCCGACGTCGCGACGGCCACGCACGGCAGCGTATAACCGTCGGCTTTTTCGTCGCGGCTCAGCCCTGGCCACTCGATCGTGTAGCGTACGCTGCCGCTGACGATCCGGCAAAGGCAACTGCGGCACGTGCCGTTGCGGCACGAGCGCGGCAGCGACACGCGCGCGAACGCGGCGGCTTCGAGCAGCGTCAGCGAATCGGGCGCGTCGAAGGTCGCGCCGAGCGGCTCGATGCGCACGAGGGGCGGGTGGTCTGGATCGGTCATGAGTGATGCGGGCGGCGGTTCGGCGGATACGCGCCAAGCATACCCGAACCCGCATGCGGCCGGCGCCCGCCGGCCGCGGGCGTCAATGGCGGCGCAGGTACCGGTACACGGTATTGCGTGCGAGACCGAGCTCGCGCGCGGCCGCCGACACGTTGCCGCCGTGCCGCGCGAGCACCGCATCGATTACGGCGGCCTGATGGCTTTGCAGCGTCGTCCCTTCGCGCGTGTCGGCCGATGCGGCGGGGGTTGCCGACGTCGGCGCGGTCGATGCGGCCGGTGCGTCGGCGCAGTCGAGCCAGAAATCGTCGGGCAAATGCGCGAGCGTGATTTCGGCTTCGTCTTCGGCGAGCATGCCGGCCGTGCGCAGCACGTTGGTCATCTGCCGCAGGTTGCCGGGCCAGCGGTGGCGCGCGAACGCGTCGAGCACGTCGGGCGCGAGGCGGCGCGGCATCGGTTCGCTGCGGGCGAGCCGCGCGAGAATCCGGTCGACGAGCGCGGGCAGGTCGGTGCGCGCGGCGAGCGCCGGCAGCGTGACCGCGAGCCCATTGATCCGGTAGAACAGGTCTTCGCGGAACGTGCCTTCCGCGATCATCGCGCGCAGGTCGCGATGGGTCGCGCAGACCACGCGCACGTCGACCGGCACCGCGCGCGCGCCGCCGAGCGGCATCACCGCGCGCTCCTGCAGCACGCGCATCAGCCTGACCTGCTGCGCGAGCGGCATGTCGCCGATCTCGTCGAGAAACAGGGTGCCGCCGTCGGCCTGCACGATCTTGCCGGGGCTGCCGCGCTTGCGCGCGCCCGTGAATGCGCCGTCCTCATAACCGAACAGTTCGGCCTCGATCAGCGAATCGGGCAGCGCCGCGCAGTTGACCGCGACGAACGGGCCATCCGCGCGCGGCGATGCCTGGTGCAGCGCGCGGGCGAGCCATTCCTTGCCGGTACCGGTCTGGCCGAGGATCAGCAGCGGCAGGTCGCGCCCGCGGATCTTCGCGACGCGTTCGAGCACGGCGGCCATCCGCGCATCGCCGGTGTCGAGCGTCGCGAACGTGATCGCGTCGGGGTCCGGTGCGCGCACGCGTGCGGCCGGTGCGGGCGGCGTGACCGCGATGGCCGTCCGGTGCGCTTCCGCGAATTCGCAGCGCGCGAGCACGCGTACGCCGGTTGGCAGCGTGAGGCGGAACGTCGCGCCGGGTGCACGCGCCGCCTGCTGCGCGAGCTGGCCGAAGCGCATGCCGAACAGCGCGTCGCTGCCTTGATGCTGCAGTGCATCGAACGGCGCGCCGAGCTGGAATTGCGCGCTGCGGTTCGCGGCGATCAGTCCGCCGTCGGGGCCGAACGCGACGAGCCCGGCGAACAGCGAGTCGACGCATTCCTCGTGGGCATGAAAACGGAGCCGCAATGCATCCGCGCACTGGTTCGCGAACAGATGGTTCTCGATCAGTTGCGCGGACATCCGCACGAGCGCGAGCGTATGCGGGCTGGAACCGCGCGGGTCGCCGCTGACGTCGAGCGTGCCGAGCGTGCGGCCGAACGGATCGAAGATCGGCGCGCACGAGCAGGTGAGGATGTGGTTGGCGCGCAGGAAGTGTTCGGAACCATGCACGGCGACGGCCTGGCCCGATGCGAGCGCGGTGCCGATCGCGTTGGTGCCGCGCGCGCCTTCGGCCCACGACACGCCGGTGCACAGTGCGACGCGGTTGGCTTTTTCGATGAAGTCCGCGTCGCCGATGCTGTGCAGGATCACGCCGTCGGCGTCGGTCAACAGCACGAGGCTTTGCGTATCGGCGATTTGCGCGTGGAGGTTCTCCATGACCGGGCGCGCGTGTGAAAACAGCGCGTGGTTCGTGTCGAGCAGTTCGCGCAGCGCGATGCGCGACAGCGGCGAGAAATCGGGGCGTTCGTGCGCGCGCAGGCCGACCGCGGTCGAACGCGCATGCGCCTGCGCGAGCAGGTCGGTGCGACCCGCGGTGGCGGGCAGCACGAAGGGTTGCGGCATGACTTGTCTCCTGTCGACCCCAGTTAGCGCTTTAGCGCTTACTGGGGTCCCATGCTTCGCGGTCGATCCGAGTTAGCGCTTCAGCGCTTACTCCGATCCCATGCTTCGCGGTCGGTCCCAGCTAGCGCTTCAGCGCCTACTGGGATCGCATGCTTCGCGGTCGGCCTCGGTCAGCGCTTCAGCGCTTACTCGGACCCCAAGCTCCTCGATCGGCCCCTCCAGCGCGTTGCCATGTGCCGAAGCGCTTGCACCGAAACCGTCTGCGGAATCCAGGTTCCGCTTGCGGCGCACCATCGGTGCACGCAGGCCGACCATCCGGGTACGCATCATCATACAAGCGCCACGTGCGATATGCGACCGCGAACAAAATCCCCTTGCTTTTAAGCGCCCGCCTGCAATGATGGAAATGGAGCACGCACGCGCCGTGTTCCGCATTGCAACATGCATGCGACGCGACATGCATCCGTTCGGGAGACGCATCATGGTTCGGACGGAACTGAGAGTCGTGCTGGCGGCCATCGCCACATTCATCATGCTGGGCGGCATTGCCGTGGCGATCCACGGGTTGCTGTTCGATTTGACCGATGCGGTGCGATACGGGGCAGCCGCGATTGCGGTGGGCGCCACGACGGCTGCGATCGCGCTCAACGTCTGGCCGACCGATCCGCACTGATGCCCGTTTCCGAAAGGGTGCCGGATGCCGCGCTGATCAGACGAAATGCGCGTCGGAACGACGCACACCGGAATATTTGTCTCCTGCGCGAAACCGTCTAAAGTGGAAGTCAACCGGCATGCATTGTCCGCGCCAACACCCCGTGGACGGTGCCTCCGCTGGCGAGCCCGTGTCCATTTCGTCCGGCCGGTAGGGGACGACGGACGCGGTCATTCGTTTTCTACCGGTTGAGGCGGCTTCCATGCAGATCCATTTCACGAACGAGAAGCCCGAGTATTCGGGGCGCGACCTGATGCTTGCGTTCACGGCGATGGTCAATGGCGAGCGCGTCCAATGTCAGATCACCGCCGAGGCGCTGGAAGATCACTTCGGCGCGGCATCGCCGCGTTTCGAGGACATGGTCGGTGCATTCGACCAGCACCGCGATCGCATCGAGGCGGCCGCGCGGCGCCTGCTGTCGGAAACACGCGCGCAATGCGTGACGCTGCGCAGCGGTTACGTGCGCTTCTACGAGGCCAACTGGCGCTGACGAAACGACACTCGACTGGCGGCGCGCGTCGCGGACAATGCGCGCGCGGAGACGTTGCCGTCCATGCAATGCCGTTCGGCGGAACCGGGCGGCATTTTCGTATGCGGGCCGCGCCGGCTGCTTGTGCGTCGGCATGATCGGACTCGCCGGTTCGTGAGGATCGCGTAGGAAATCACGCGGCAATAAAAAACGCCACCCTAGGGGTGGCGTTTTCCGTCACGCAGCGTGCCGCCGCGCTTCGATCACTCGCTGCCGAGATAGAAGAAGCGGAACAGGAACACGGCCGCGATGACCCACACGATCGGCTTGACCGTGCGGGCCTGGCCCGTCAGCAGCTTGAGGCCGCCGTACGAGATGAAGCCGAACGCGACACCGTTCGCGATCGAGTACGTGAACGGCATCAGCAGCGCGGTCAGCGCGGCCGGCACGGCTTCCGTTGCGTCGTCCCACGGCACCTCGACCATCTCGCGCAGCATCAGGCACGACACGTACAGCAGCGCGGGCGCGGTTGCGTACGCCGGCACGACGCCGGCGAGCGGTGCGATGAACAGACACGCGAGGAACAGCACGGCGACGGTCAGCGCGGTCATGCCCGTGCGGCCGCCGGCCTGCACGCCCGATGCGCTTTCGATATACGCGGTGGTCGACGACGTGCCGAGCACCGAGCCCGCGACGATCGCCGTGCTGTCGGCGAGCAGCGCCTTGTTCAGGCGGTTCATCTTGCCTTCGACGAGCAGGCCCGCGCGATTCGCGACGCCCATCAGCGTGCCCGTCGCGTCGAACAGCTCGACGAGGAAGAACACGAGGATCACGTTGATGATGCCGGTCGACAGCGCGGCGCGGATGTCGAGCTTGAACAGCGTCGCGTCGATCGACGGCGGCGCGGAGAACACGCCGTGGAACTGGTTGTCGCCGAAGAAGAACGACAGGATCGTGACGCCGATGATGCCGATCAGGATCGCGCCGCGCACGCGCAGGTGGTCGAGCGTGACGATCGTGAAGAAGCCGACGATCGCGAGGATCGTGTCGTGCTTGTGCAGGTCGCCGAGCGTGACGAGCGTGGCCGGGTTGCCGACGATCACGCCGGACGTCTTCAGCGAGATGATGCCGAGGAACAGGCCGATACCCGCGGTGATGGATATCCGCAGCGATTTCGGAATGCCGTTGACGATCGCCTCGCGCACGCGGAACAGCGTGACGAGCAGGAACAGGCAGCCCGAGATGAACACGGCGCCGAGCGCGGCCTGCCACGTGAAGCCCATGCCCTTGACCACCGTGTACGCGAAATACGCGTTCAGGCCCATGCCGGGCGCGCAGGCGATCGGGTAGTTCGCGTACAGCCCCATGATGATCGACGCCAGCGCCGCGACGAGGCAGGTCGCGACGAACACGGATTCCTTCGGCATGCCGGCGTCGCCGAGGATCGCGGGGTTGACGAAGATGATGTAGGCCATCGTCAGGAACGTGGTGACGCCCGCGAGTATTTCAGTGCGGAAGTCGGTGCCGGCTTCAGCGAAGCCGAAATACCGCTTGATGGATTCCATGAAGGCGTTTCTCCGGTCGGGTTGTCGTGTTGCTTGTTGTGCCGAATTGTTGTAAAGGCAGCGCGCGGCCGGCTAACTGTAACCAGCCACTATTGCCCGGCTATCGGCGGATTGTAATAGCGCGGATAGCTCGGACGATATAGTTGGGGGCATGATCGGCTGCCTGCGCGCGAACGGTCTGGCAGCCCGGCCGCGCGGCGAAGGCGCGCATTTTACCGGTTCGGACGGAACGAGCCGTCGGAAACGGTAGAAACGGCGTGAGGGGAAGCAGGAAGAAAGGGTGAAGCAGGCCGATGCGTGCGCAACGGCGCGCCGACCGCATCGTGCGTGGTGGGCGATGACATCCGACTGAAACGGAGTGCCCGCATGCTGCACGAACGCGGTGCAGGCGTCGCATGCGTGGCCGGTGCGGATGCACGGCGCCGTGCAGCGGCCATTCGTCAGTCCAGGCGGTTTCAGATATCGGGCTATCGTGCGCCGAAGCCGTCCCGTCCGCAACTGTCATATCGCGATGCGGGGGCGACTGTGGTTTCTGTGTAAAAGATTGCAAGACCCCATCGCGTAAACCGGCAAGTCTTTCTAGGATAGATACACCGCGCATGCACACGCCGGCCGGTAATTGCCGACGCGGGGGAGTCGCAGTCCGTGCAGGCCAGGCGGTGAATGGCGGTCAAGGCCGTTGCGCGTTCGGGCAGGCACGGCCGATTGCGATTGCCCGATGCGGGTTCGTCCGTAATCACGGAGGTCAGCATGTTGAACTGGATCAGCCGTTGGGCGATGCGACACGCCCCCACGCCGGAAAAAACCGCTGCGTCGATGCTTGTGACGGCGCGCATGGAACTGTTCTCAGCCGAACAGCGCGTCATCGATGCGAAATTACAGGCGGATTACTGGCGCGCACGTGTGTCATTTCTCGAAGAGGTGCAGAAGCAAGGCATCGATCCGTGGGTGACCTCGCAGGCTTCGCAACGATCCGAGCTCGATTCAACTCCCCGAAGCACGGGCCCGCGTCTCGCCGCCAGCACCTGATGCACCTGATGTATCCGGTGGCTGCGCACGGCGCGCGATCGCTCGCGGCACGCACCGGCGTGCCGCGTCATTCGATGCGCACCTGCGGCGCGTTGCGCCGCGGGTGCGTCCGTTTCCGGTCGCGACCGTTCCGCGTCTCGCGTGCGTGACGGCGCGTCGCGCATCCACTTGCTTATCCACTTCTTCGCCATACCCCGACGAGCCAACGTTGCACTTGCGCGAGCGTGCGTCTGAACCGCTCGCCACGCCGCACGTAGGCGGTCGTGATCGACGCTTCGGCCGGTCCGTCGCCATCGGTGCCGAGCCAGATGCGGTCGCCGCGTGCGATGCGCAGCACGTCGCCGGGCCGCACCCAGTAATCGTCGACGCTCGGCGGGCGCGTGATCCACAGCGCCGCGTCGTGCGCGCGGATCTCCGCGTCTTGCGGCGCACGCCAGGTCATCGTCGTGCGCGGTGCGACCGCGAAACGGATCACGACAGTCGGTAACGCGATCGTGCCGGCACGGCGCCGATCGGGACGGTCAAACAGCGAGCTTGCCTGGTCCATCGTCTTCTCCATTGATTGAGCCGGAGGACGGATGGCGCGCACCAGAACAAAAAGGCCTCATCCGTTTCCGGTGAGGCCTTGTGTGACATGCGGTACTGCTCGAATGCTAACGCACAAGCGCCTCCCGTGATCCATTCTTTCGAATGTTCACCGGGCAATGATTCGCGATGGCGATGAGCTTGTACGTAGGCATGCGAACGAGTTTGTCGCCGCGGTGCGGCGTTGTCAATGACAATTTTCAAGATATGCGCGGAGAGTCGTCGCCGCGCGCCTTCGGTGTTGCGTGATGTCGCCGCGCACCCGGATCGCGTGCGCGGCGACGCGTTCGTCATGCGCGACTTCGACATCGTCCGCGCAGCATGCCGCGCATCCATTCGAGCGCACGCTGACGCCACGCGTCGCGCTTCATCGCGTACGCGGTCGTGATCGACGCCTCGGCCGGCCGGTCGTCGTCGGTGCTCATCCAGATGCGATCGCCGCGCCGCACGCGCAGCACGTCGCCGGTGCGTATCCAGTAATCGTCGACGCTGCCGATGCGCGTGATCCACAGCGTCGCGTCGTGCACACGGATCTCGGCGTCGCGCTGCGCGCGCCACGTCAGTACCTTGCGCGGCGCGACCGTGAAATGCATCGTGACGCGCGGCAACGCGATCGAGTCGGTGCGGCATCGATCGGGGCAAACAATCAGGCGGCTTGCTTGGTCCATCGTCATCTCCATCCGTTGAGCCGGGCAGGATGACGCGCACCAGAACAAAAAGGCCTCATCCGTTTCCGGCGAGGCCTTGTGACATGCGTGTCTGAATCTCGATGCTAACGCACAAGCGCCCCCGGTGATCGCCCCGCATGGGCGTTCACTGGTGTTTTATGCGCGATGGCGACGGGCTTGAGCATAGGCATGCGAACGAGTGTGTCGTGGCAGCGCTACGATGTCAACGGCAATTTCGAGATGCGTGGCGGTTACGCGTCGCGCTGCGCGAGCCCGTTCACGAGCAGTTCGGACAGCAGGCCCGTCATCCCGTCCGGATGCGTTGCCGCACGCGTCTTCAGCTGTTCGACGAGTTCGGCGTTGAGCTTGCACGCGAACGGCACGAGCCCCTGTTCCTGGTCGAGCTTGCGCTGCGCACGGCGGTCGAGCTTTGCCGCGTCCTCGGCGCCCTTGCCGAAACGGGCGGCGCCCGACTGCTTCATCGCTTGCGTCAGCTTGAGCGCCTTGTTCTTTTCGAGATCGGTTTTCTTCATGGCCATCGCGGCACCTCCGGGAAATGAAGCCGCGATTGTACGCATTTCGGCGGGCGCCGCCCGCCGCGCGCCCAAGAAACCCGGTTACGCCCCCTTCGTCGTGCCCCAGTTGCCGCCGTGCGCGGCCGCCTGCGCGGCCGGCGAGCGCGCGAGGTAGTCGAGCGCCTGTTCGGTCGAGCCCTCGTGGTGCGGCGTATAGCTCGGCTTGTAATAACGCAGCGCCGCACCGATCACCTTCCAGAACGACGGCAGGTGCCCGCGCCGCGAACCCTGCCACCACGCGCGCACGAAACCCGGATAACGGCCGGCCGCCGGGTCGCGCTGGTACATGAACTTCGCGCCCGTCGTGATGTAGTAGAGCAGCAGCAGGATCACGAACGTCATGTGCACGCAGCGTTCCGCATAGTTGCCGCCCAGGTGCCGGTAGATGTCGAACGCGACGGTGCGGTGCTCGACTTCCTCGGCGCCGTGCCAGCGCAGCAGGTCGACCATCGTCGGGTCGGCCTTTCCTTCGTCGAGCCCGTGCGCGTTGAGTACCCAGTTGCCGAGATAACCGAAGAAATGCTCGAGCGACGCGATCACCGCGAGCTGCTGCCGCAGCCAGAAGCGCGTATGGCCGATCTTCAGCCCGAGCGGTTGTTCGCCGAGCACGCGCGTGAACAGCCGGTTGAGCTTCTGCGTGAACGGCTTCGTGTCGATGCCGTGCCGGTCGTAGTAGTGCTTGAGCACGCCGCCGTGCGAACGCGAATGCACGGCTTCCTGCCGCAGGAAGCCTTCGGCCTCGTCGCGCAGGCGTGCATCGGTGATCAGCGGCAGCGCCTTGTTGTACACGCGGCAGAACCACAGCTCGCCTTCCGGGAACAGCAGGTTCAGCGTGTTGATGATGTGCGTGCTGCCCGGGTCGTTCGGCACCCACGTGATCGGCGTGTCGCTGAAGTCGAACTTCACGTGCCGGGCCTTGATCTTGTGGTAGTCGGCGGTTGCGGTCATCTGTGTCTCCCTGTGCGGCGTCGTGCGCCGTCAATGCGATGCCATGCTGACGCGGGCAATCATCCGGCCGAGCCACGGCATGAAGCGGCCGACGAAGCGCATCGCGTGCGCTTCGCCGCCGACCGCGACGACGGGGCGGTTGCGCAGCACGCCGTCGACCATCGCCTGCGCGACGGTTTCGGGCTTCAGGCCACGCATCTGGTACAGCTTCGTCGCGCGCTTGCGCAGCCGCGCTTCGTCCTGCGCGTTGGCGCCCGCGTATTGCGTCGACGCCATGATTCCGGTTTCCGCGAAGCCGGGGCACACGGCCGTCACGCCGATCCCTTGCTCCGCGAGTTCCGCGCGCATGCATTCGCTGAGCATCAGCACGGCGGCCTTGGTCGTCGCATAGGCCGGCAGGTCGCGTGAAGGCCCGAACGCGGCGGCCGACGCGGTGTTGACGATGTGGCCGCCGCTGCCGCGCGCGGCCATCTGCTGCGCGAACAGCCGCGAGCCGTGGATCACGCCCCACAGGTTCACGTGCAGGATGCGCTCCCAGTGCCGCGTGCTCGTGTCGAGGATGCCGCCGGCCATGCCGATGCCCGCGTTGTTGATCACGACGTCCGCGCCGCCGAGTGCGTTGCCGACCCACGCCGCGAGCGCTTCCATTTCGTCTGCGGAGCCGACGTCGACGCGTTTCGCGTGGGCCTGCGCGCCGGTCAGCCCGATCAGCAGCGCGGTGCGCTCGGCGCTCGCGAGATCGATGTCGCACGCGACGATCGTCGCGCCTTCGCGTGCGAACGCGAGGGCCGCGCAACGGCCGATGCCGCTGCCCGCGCCGGTGACGACCGCGACCTTGCCGCTGAAGCGCCCGCTCGTCGCGCGGCGGCGCGCGTTCGCGAGCGCGGGCGGTTCGGTGCCCGATTCGACCGCGTCGATCAGTTGTTCGGCGAGGCCCGCGAAGCGCGCGGGATCGGCGAGCGGCAGCCAGTGGCCGGCCGCGACCTCGCGCCGGTAGTACTGCGGCACCCAGCGCGACAGGTTCTCGGACAGCGCGGGGCTCACGTACTTGTCGCCGAGCGGCACGATGGTCTGCACGGGCGCATGCGCGTAGCGTTCGCGCGGCGCGAACAGGCAGCGGATGAAGTTCGCGCGATAGAGGCGCACGCCGCGCGCGCCGTCGTCGGCCTGCGTCGGGCGCGACGCGACGGGCGTCTTCTCGATCCGGCGCAGCAGGCCCGGCCATGCGCGGCCGAGCCACAGCCGCCAGCCGAGCTCGGGGATGAACGGCAGGTGGAACAGGTACACGTACCACGAGCGCACGAGCTGGCCGCCGAGCTTGGCCAGCGAGGCGGGCGTCGGGCGCAGCACGCGTTCGCGCAGCCAGAAGCCGACGTGGTCGAGGCAGGGCCCCGAGCACGACGTGTACGACGCGATGCGGCCGGCCAGGCGCGGATCGGTGACGAATTCCCAGCCCTGGATCGAGCCCCAGTCGTGCGCGATCAGGTGCACCGCGCGGCCGGGGCAGAGCGCGTCGATCACCGCGATGAAGTCGTCGGTCAGCTTCGCGAGATGGTAGTCGGCCGTGCGTTTCGGCACGCCGGACAGGCCCGCGCCGCGCACGTCGTACGCGATCACGTAGTGCTTGCGCGCGAGCAGCGGCGCGACCTGCTGCCAGACGCTGCTGTCGTCGGGATAGCCGTGCACGAGCACGACCGGCGAGCGGGCCGGGTCGCCCCAGGTCCTGATCGCGAGCGTCAGGTCGCCGGAGGCGACCGCCGTCTCGCTATGAACCGATTCGAACAGGGCCAGCGGCGCTTCGTCGGAAAGAGGCTGCATCGTGAGTCCGTCGTTCAGGGATTCGGGAGGAAACGCGCGGGTGCGTCAGGCGGCGGCCGGCACGGTCGCGACGGCCTGCGTGCGCTCGGCCTGGCGGCGCTGCCAGCGGCGCACGTGCGGCAGGTCGTCGTCGAGCCAGTACGCATCGTCGTCGGTGATCACGAGCAGCTCTTCGAATTTCGCGCCGACGCCGGCGAAACCGAGATGCGGCTCGACGGCCCACAGGCCCGGCACGGGCGCATGCTCGGAGCGGCGGTCGATCGACCACAGCGGCGACCAGCCCTGCTGCTTCGCCGCGCGGCCCTGGTCGAGCAGCAGGTTGCGCGTCGCGTTCAGCCCGAAGCGCGCGACGAAGCGCGGCGTCGACAGCTTGTGGATCTTCGCGACGCGATGCGCGAGCACCTTGAACGGATAGGCCTTGTGGCGAGGCTCGACGCCCTGGCGGCGGCACAGCGCATCGACTGCCTGCGCGACCTCGGCCATCGACCGGCGCTCCTTCACGAGCCGCACGATCATGTCGCGATGGTCCATCAGGTCGTCCTGCAGCTGTTCGAGGATCGGGTTGTCGCCGAGACAGTGCGCGTAGCCGACGTCCGCGACGATGCCGTCGAGCACGGGCGCGACGTCGAGGATCACCGGCATGTCGGTCTCGAGCTGCCGGTTGCTCGGGAAGAACGCGAGATTGAAGCCGCCCATGTGCTTGAGGCCCGAGAAGCCCTCGAACGCGGTGCGGTCGCCGAACCACGCGAACGGCTTGTGCAGCCAGTCGTGCACGCCGTTGTCCTGCAGCCATTCGGTCAGCAGGCGCGCGGCCTCCTTCTCGGTGATGCCGGGGTAGAGCATCGCGCCGACGGTTTCGACACAGCGGTAGGCAAGCTGCTGGACCGCGCGGAATTGCGGCAGCTCGTCGAGGTGGACTTCCGGCAGCGGGTGGTCGGCCATGATGCGTCTCCAATCGGGCGCTGTCCGGAACGCACCCCCGGCGTCGCCGTCGCGGGTTATTCAGTCAGCATTTAATGTGTCATTGAGTGATGTAACGATCATAGCCGGTTCGGCGTGGCACGCCATCCCCCGCGGGTGAGGATTTGTCCTAATGCAGGGCCGAAATGGAGGGGAGCCTCTAGGTTTACGAGGATTGGGGCCGGATGGCCGCGCGCGCGGCCGCGTTGTGGCGACCCGGCATGTCGCGCCGGATCAAGTCCCCGTCGCGTCGCAATGTGACGTTGTCAAATTGACGAAATAATTTCGTCACATCATTCGCCCCCAATTCGAAGCCGCCCCGGCTTCGCGGCGGCGCCGAGCCGCCGGTGCGTCGCACGGGGTGGCGACCGAAGCCGATTCGACATTATTTCCACGGAGAGAGACCATGCAACGCCGCAAGTTCATGAATACCCTTGCCGCGGCGACCGCTGCGACGTCGCTGATGTTCAAGGCCGGCACGGCCGACGCGAAGAGCACAACCGCCCCCGATGCGCTGGACCCGGGCCGCTGGTCGCCGTTCAACGCCGCGCGCCTGCAGGCGGTGCTTGACCAGCATGGCGTCGCGAGTGCGCGCTACGACGAAAAGCGCCGCCCGTACGCGGTGTTCGACTGGGACAACACGTGCATCATGAACGACTGCGAAGAGGCGTTGCTGATGTACCAGATCAACCATCTGCAGTACAAGCTGACGCCGGACGAATTCGTCGACGTGATGTGGAAGGACGTGCCGAAGGGCGCGTTCATGAAGGACTACACGACGACCGATGGCAAGCCGGTGACGATGGAAAACCTCGCCGCCGACGTCGAATCCGACTATCGCTGGCTGTACGCGAACTACACGGGCTTCGGCGGCAGCAAGAGCCTCGACGAGATTCGCGAAACCGACCAGTTCAAGGATTTCCGCGCGAAGCTGTACTTCATGTACGACGCGATTTGCGACACGCATCCGCTCGAGGTCGGCTACAAGTGGATCATCTACTTCTACAAGAACATGACGACCGCCGAGCTGCAGGCGATGGCGGAAGCGTCGGACAACTACGGCATCGGCGACGCGCTGCGCAAGGTCCGCTACGAAAGCCCGAAGACGCTGCCGGGCAAGGCCGGCGTGGTGGCCGACACGCATTTCCACGGCATCCGCATTCATGAGGAAATCCGCGCGGTGATGCACACGCTGCGCGCGAATGGAATCGACGTGTACGTGAGCACCGCGTCGCTCGACGACGTCGTGCGCGTGTTCGCCGGCAATCCGAACTATGGCTACGGCGTGCCGCCCGAAAACGTGATCGGCCTGCGTCTCGACATGCGCGACGGCAAGTACACGAGCACGTACCCGGCCGGCTGGCATTTCAACTGGGGGCCCGGCAAGACGGTGGGCATCCGCAACGTGCTCGAATCGAAGAAGGGTTATGGCCCGCTGCTGGTGTTCGGCGACAGCGACGGCGACGCGTGGATGCTGCGCGACTTCAAGGACACCGCGGCCGGCGTGATCGTGAACCGGATGAAGAAGGGCGAGATCGGCGCGGACAGCAAGCTCGCGGCCGAGCAGATCGGCAAGTCGGACGCGCGTTTCCTGCTGCAGGGCCGCGACGAGCACACGGGCCTGATGATCCCGGACGAGAAGTCGATCAAGTACGGCAAGACCGAGCGCAAGCTGCTGGCCTGACGTGTGTCGGGCGCCGGGCTGTCGTGGTCTGGCGTCCAGCGGGATAGATGGCGGCGCCGCGCGGCTCAGTGTTCGCGCGGCTTGCCCAACCGATCCAGCAACGCCCCCAGCAGATCGATCGGCAGCGGAAACACGATCGTCGAATTCTTGTCCGCCGCGATCGTCGTTAGCGTCTGCAGGTAGCGCAGCTGCATCGCCTGCGGCTCCTGCGCGAGCTTTTGCGCGGCCTGCAGCAGCTTCTCCGACGCCTGCAGTTCGCCTTCCGCATGAATCACCTTCGCGCGCCGTTCGCGCTCGGCCTCGGCCTGCCGCGCGATCGCACGCACCATCGTCTCGTTCAGGTCGACGTGCTTGATCTCGACCGTCGACACCTTGATCCCCCACGCGTCGGTCTGCGCGTCGAGCGTCTTCTGGATGTCGGCGTTGAGCTGTTCGCGCTCGGCCAGCAGCGCATCGAGCTCGTGCTTGCCGAGCACCGATCGCAGCGTCGTCTGCGACAGCTGGCTCGTCGCGTCGAAGAAGCGCGCGACCTGGATCACGGCCTTCTCCGGATCGACGACGCGGAAATACACGACCGCATTGACCTTCACCGACACGTTGTCGCGCGTGATCACGTCCTGCGGCGGCACGTCGAACACGACGGTGCGCAGGTCGATCCGCACGACCTGCTGGACGATCGGAATGATCAGTACGAGCCCCGGCCCCTTCACTTTCCAGAACCGGCCGAGCATGAACACGACGCCGCGCTCGTACTCGCGGAAGATGCGGATCGACGACGCGACGAGCACCACGACGAAGACGATCAGGACACTGCTGAAGCCGAAGGTGTAGCCCATCATGTTGATGCTCCCTGGTGTTGTTGTTCTGGCGCGGGTACATCGTAGAGCGGCGCGACGGTGAGCAGCAGGCCGTGGCGGCCGGTGACGCGTACGCGGCAGCCCGCGGCGAGCGGCACGCTGCTCGCGACGCGCCAGCGCTCGCCATGCACGCGCGCCCAGCCCGCGGCCGATGGCGCGGGGCCGGCCGCACCGTGCGGCTGGTCGGCGAGCAAGCCGTCGTCGAGCACTTCGCCGATGCTGCCGACCATCGCTTCGGCGCCGGTCACGACCGGGCGCCGCCGCGCACGCAGCGCGACGCTCGACACGCCCGCGACGAGCAGCCCGCCGCCGAGCGCAAGGCTCGCGATCACGGGCCACGGAATGCCGTAGCCGGGCACGTCGGTGTCGATCAGCATCAGCGCGCCGATCGTGAACGACACGATCCCGCCGAAACCGAGCACGCCGAAGGTCGGCAGGAACGCCTCGGCGACGAGGCAGCCGAGACCGAGCAGCACGAGGCCGAGGCCCGCATAGCTGATCGGCAGCAATTGCATCGCGAACAGCCCGACCAGCAGGCAGATCGTGCCGACGACGCCCGGCAGCACGAAGCCGGGGTTCGCGAATTCGAAGAACAGCCCGTAGATGCCGATCGTCAGCAGGATCAGCGCGACATTCGGATCGGTGATGATCGACAGGAAGCGGCTGCGCCAGTCGGGTTCGACCACGACGAGCGGCGCATGCGCGGTCGCGAGTCGCAGCGTGCCGGCGGTGGTCGTCGCGCTATGGCCGTCGAGCTGGCGCGCGAGGTCGGCCGGATCCAGCGCGATCAGGTCGACGACGTGTTGCGCGCGCGCCTCGTTCGCCGACAGGCTGACGGCTTCGCGCACCGCGCGCTCGGCCCATTCGGCATTGCGCCCGCGCAATTGCGCGAGGCCGCGGATGTACGCGGCGGCGTCCTGGGTCGCCTTGCGGATTTCGGTCGACTGCGTGTCGTTCGGCAGCGCGACCGGCGTGGCGGGCGTAGCGGAAGGGTTCGATGCGCCCGAACCGCCCGGCGGCGGCCGCGGCGTAGCCGGGTTCGCGCCCGGCGCGCCGCCGCCGATGCCGAACTGCACGGGTGACGCCGCGCCGAGATTGGTGCCGGGCGCCATCGCCGCGAAGTGGCTGGCGTAGACGATGTAGGTGCCGGCGCTGGCGGCCCGTGCCCCGCCGGGCGCGACGAACGCGGCGACCGGCACCGGCGAGCCGAGGATGGCCTTGATGATCTGCCGCATCGACGTGTCGAGGCCGCCGGGCGTGTCGAGCTGCAGGATCGCGAGCGGCGCGTGCTCGCGTGCCGCGCGTTCCAGCGAACGAACGATGAAATCGGCGCTGGCCGGCCCGATCGCGCCGTTGATGGGGATCACGACGACGGGATACGCGCCTGCCGGGGCAGCGGCGGGCGGCGGCGCGGCGACGGCCGCGCATACGACGAGCAGCGCCGCGAACAGCGCGGCGCGTGCGACCCGCGCGGACAGCGGGTGACGGGGGCGGCCGCCAGGCGCGGCAAGCGCCGGCGGCGGCTCATGACGGTGAAAGCGCATCGGGGCGTCCGGGCGGCGCGCGGCCGCGCGCCGCCTGGCTCGCGGAAAGGGCGTTGGCCCGATGCTTAAAGATTAGGCGGTTTCGACGCAAAGCGCGAAACCGGGGCCGTTGGGACCGGATTCAGACCGAGCCGCCGCCCCGTGCGAGCACCTCGTCGCGATAGTCGGCCGGACTGCGCCCGCTCCATTTGCGAAACGCACGGTAGAACGCGCTCGGCTCCGCGAAACCGGTTGCAGCCGCGACGTCGGCGATCGTGCGCGCGGGGTCGGCCAGCGCCTCGAACGCGAGATCGCGCCGCAGCGTGTCCTTGATCGACTGGTACGCGTGGCCTTCCTGGTGCAGCTTGCGGCGCAGCGTGGCCTCGGCCACGTGCAGCCGCGCGGCCATCCCGCCCGCGCCCGGCCACGCGGCGGGCGGCATCCCGCGCAGCACCGCGCGCACCCGCTGCGCGAGCGCGTTCGGGTTGCGGTACTTGACGATGAAGCTCGCCGGCGCGTTGCGCAGGAACGTCTTCAGCGTCTTCGTGTTCTGCACGACCGGCAGCGTCGCGAATTCGGGATCGAAATCGACATACGAATCGGGTTCGTTGAAGCGCATGTCGTCGCAGAACATCGACGGGTATTCGTGGTCGGCGGGCGGCGTGTCGCAGCGGAAGCTCGCATGCAGCAGCGGGATGCGCCGCCCGATCAGCCAGCAGGTGAGCCCGTAGACGATGATGAAATAGGTCGCGTACGTGAACATCGCGGGCGTCGCGCCGGTGTTGCGGTGCACGAAGCGCAGCCGCACGCGCTGCGGGTTCGCGTCGAGCTCCGCGTGCAGGTCGTCGAGCACGCAGTGCATGAAATTCACCGCGCGCGCCATCGCGTGCAGCCCGTCGCGCGCGGACAGCGCGGCCTGGCTCATCGCGATGAAGCTGCCGCTGCGCATCGGGTGGCGATCCTGCCCGAAAAACTCGTCGTCGAGCGCGCGCGCGATCGCGTTCCACAGCGCGCCGTATTGCTGCGCGGACACGCGAGCGCGCGGCTGCCCGAGCAGCGCGGCCGCGATGCCGGCCTGCGCGAGCAGCGGCTCGGCCGCGACGCCGCGCCGGGTGGCGAGCGCGACGCTGTAAGCGACGAGGCTGATCGCGACGGTTCCCTTGTCTTCCTGCTTCATCATGCCGCCGGTGTGGCAAAAACGCTCAGTGTAAATGAGCGACGCGAGCATCGAACAGTCGCGCGCGCTTGCCTACACTTGTTGCATCGAAACGCAAGGACGGTCGCGCCCGGCGGCCGCGGGAGACAGCAGCACCATGGACGAGCTTTACACCGAAGACCAGCGGATGATTCGCGATGCCGCGCGCGCTTTTGCCACCGAGGTGCTGGCGCCGAACGCCGCGCAGTGGGACCACGACGCGCAGTTGCCCGACGCCGTCGTCGCGCAGCTCGGCGAGCTTGGCCTGCTCGGGATGATCGTGCCGCAGGAGCTGGGCGGCTCGTATACGGACTACGTCGCGTATGCGCTGGCGATGGAGGAGATCGCCGCCGGCGACGCCGCGTGCGCGACGCTGATGAGCGTGCACAACTCGGTCGGCTGCGGACCGATCCTCGGTTTCGGCACGCCGGCGCAGAAGGATCGCTGGCTGGCCGACATGGCGTGCGGCCGCGTGATCGGCGCGTTCTGCCTGACCGAGCCGCAGGCCGGCTCCGAGGCGAACAACCTGCGCACGCGCGCGGAGTTGCGCGACGGAAAATGGGTGCTGAACGGCGCGAAGCAGTTCGTGACCAACGGCCAGCGCGCGGGTGTCGCGATCGTTTTTGCCATGACCGACCCGGAGGCCGGCAAGCGCGGCATTTCCGCGTTCCTGGTGCCGACCGACACGCCGGGCTTCATCGTCGGCAAGCCCGAGAAGAAGATGGGCATTCGCGCGTCGGATACGTGCCCGATCACGTTCGAGAACTGCGCGATTCCGGAAGAGAACCTGCTCGGCAATCGCGGCGAAGGGTTGAAGATCGCGCTGTCGAACCTCGAGGGCGGGCGCATCGGCATCGCCGCGCAGGCGCTCGGCATCGCGCGCGCGGCGTTCGACAAGGCGCGTCGTTATGCGGGCGAGCGCGTGCAGTTCGGCAAGCCGATCGCCGAGCATCAGGCGATCCAGCAGAAGCTTGCCGACATGGCCACGCAGATCAACGCCGCGCGCCTGCTCGTGCATCACGCGGCGAAGCTGCGCACGGCCGGGCTGCCGTGCCTGTCGGAAGCGTCGCAGGCGAAGCTGTTCGCGTCCGAGATGGCCGAGCGCGTGTGCACCGACGCGATCCAGATCCACGGCGGTTACGGCTACCTGGTCGATTACGAAGTCGAGCGTCACTATCGCGACGCGCGCATCACGCAGATTTACGAGGGCACCAGCGAAGTGCAGCGGATGGTGATCGCGCGGCAGCTGTGAGCCGTGCCGGCCGTTCCGGCGTCAGTATCACGAAGGGCACGAGGGCAGGGCGGTGAACGCGGCACGCAACGACGTGACCGTGCGCCGCGCAAGAGGGAATCGGGCATGCGCTGCAGCGCGTGCGCCGGTTGACTGCGAGGCATGGAGACTGGAGAAGACGATGACGGTACAGGCATTCCTGGACGCACGCGACTTTCTGCTGCGCCATCGCACCGACTACGAAACCGCCTACCGCGATTTCGAGTGGCCGGTGCTCGATGCGTTCAACTGGGCGCTCGACTACTTCGACCCGATGGCGCGCGGCAACGACCAGCCCGCGCTGTGGATCGTCGACGCGGCGACCGGCACGGGCGATCCGTACTCGTTCGCGCAGATGTCCGAGCGCTCGTCGCGGATCGCGAACTGGTTGCGCTCAATAGGTGTCGTGCGCGGCGACCGGATCCTGCTGATGCTGCCGAACCGTGTCGAGCTGTGGGACGCGATGCTCGCCGCGATGAAGCTCGGCGCGATCGTGCTGCCCGCGACCACGCAACTGTCGCCCGACGACGTGCGCGACCGCGTGCAGATCGGCGGCGCGAAATACGCGATCGTCGACGAGAACGAAACCGCGAAGTTCGAACAACCCGACCTCGGCCTCGCGCAGAAGATCGTCGCCGGCGCGCCGCGCGCGGGCTGGCTCGCGATGAACGACGGCTACGCGGCGAGCGCCGCGTTCGAGCCGGACGCCGTCACGCACGCGGGCGATCCGATGCTGCTGTACTTCACGTCGGGCACGACGTCGAAGCCGAAGCTCGTCGAGCATACGCACCGCACCTATCCGGTCGGCCATCTGTCGACGATGTACTGGGTCGGCCTGCAGCCGGGCGACATCCACTGGAACATCAGCTCGCCGGGCTGGGCGAAGCACGCGTGGAGCTGCTTTTTCGCGCCGTGGAATGCGCAGGCGTGCGTGTTTGCATTCAACTACGCGCGCTTCGAGCCGAAGGTCGTGCTCGATGCGCTCGTCAAATACCAGGTGACGACGCTGTGCGCGCCGCCGACGGTGTGGCGCATGCTCGTCCAGCAGCCGCTTGCGTCGTTCGACGTGAAGCTGCGCGAGATCGTCGGCGCGGGCGAGCCGCTGAATCCCGAGATCATCGAACGCGTGAAGAAGGCGTGGGGCATCGCGATCCGCGACGGCTACGGCCAGACCGAGACGACCTGCCTGATCGGCAACTCGCCGGGCCAGCCGGTCGTCGCGGGCTCGATGGGCCGGCCGTTGCCCGGTTACCGCATCACGCTGCTCGACCCGGACGGCGCGCCCGTCGAAGAGGGCGAGGTCGCGCTGCCGATCGGCGCCGACGTCACGCGCCCGGTGGGGCTGATGACCGGCTACGCGAACAACCCCGACGCGACGGCCTACGCGATGCGCGACGGCCACTACCGGACGTCGGACATCGCGATGCGCCGCGATGACGGTTATTACGTGTATATCGGCCGCGCGGACGACGTGTTCAAGTCGTCCGACTACCGGCTGAGCCCGTTCGAACTCGAGAGCGTGCTGATCGAGCATCCGGCGATCGCCGAGGCGGCCGTCGTGCCGAGCCCCGACCCCGTGCGGCTGTCGGTGCCGAAGACCTTCATCACGTTGCGGCAGGGCTACGAGGAGAGCCCGGCGCTCGCGCTGGAGATCTTCCGTTTCTCGCGCGAGAAACTCGCGCCGTACAAGCGCATCCGCCGTCTGCAGTTCGCGGAACTGCCGAAGACGATCTCGGGGAAGATCCGCCGCGTCGAGCTGCGCCGCCGCGAGATCGAGCGCGGCGACGACGCGACCGCGCGGATGCCCGGCGAATACTGGGAAGAAGATTTTGCCGCCGAATTGAAATGACCGACCGCGGGGCGCGCG